>SVIW01000008.1 GCA_015069295.1 Clostridiales bacterium | reverse complement strand
AAAACGCTCGAAAAAAATCTGGCGTTAATTAACGCCAGACCGAAAAAGATATTAAATTTCCAAAAACCACAAGATTTATTTGAACTTTTTCTTAAAAAGTGTTGCACTTAGTTTGACAAATCACCATCCCTACTTTTGTAAAAAACAAAACCCTCGCCGAGGAAAAATTTCCGCGGCGAGGTTTATTATTACACTTTGATACGCACCAAAATCCCGCCGTCTGCCGTTACCGTCCGTTCAAAGCAAACGCTTTCGACGAGGAACAGTCCCCTGCCGTTTTCCGCGTACACGTCCGCGCACGGCGTATGACGGGGCAACGCCAACGTACCCTCGGAAGAAATTTGCATTTCCACAAAATTCCCTTCGATAACGCAACGCACTTCCGCCTTGCCGTTGCCGTGCTTTAATACGTTGCCAAGCAATTCGTATAGCACCAGCTTGCAATCGAAAATACTCCCTTGCGGCACTTTTCGCACAGTCAAATACCCGCAAAAATCTTCTACGGAAGCGCGCAGGGCGTCATAGCTTTCAATTTTAAAAACCATACTCCCTCCTTAAAACGAATCCCGTAAATTCTCTTTCAGCCTTAACAGTAGCTTTCTTTCCATACGGGAAACGAACATTTGTGATTTCCCCAAGCGGTTTGCCGTTTCGCTTTGCGATAACTCGTCCACAAAACGGTATTTTATCAACGCTTTTTCGTCCTCGGAAAAATCCTGCATTGCCACGCGCAGCGTTTCTTTCGTCTCAAAATCGTCGTATTTATCCTCGCCGTCCGCAAGCAAGCCGTGCAAGGAAAGCTCTCCTTCCTCCTCGTTTGTAGCCGCAATCCCGTCCAAAGAAACCGTGCCGCCGATTTCGAGCGCCTTTACGATATCTTCTTCCGCCAAAGCAAGCGCCTGCGCAATTTTTCGAACGCTGGGCTTTACGCCGTTTTCCGTCTCGTATTCGGCGGAATATTTTTTTACCGCCAAGGAAATTTCCCCCAGCCGTCTAGGGACTTTTATCGAGCGGGATTTATCGCGGAAATAGTTTTTAATTTCTCCCGTAATCGTCGGAGTAATAAAGGTAGTAAACTGCATACCAAGCTCGGGATCAAACCTGTCTATCCCGCGCAAAAGCGCAAACGCGGCGACCTGTCTAAGGTCGTCGTATTCTACGCCTCTCCCCACGAATTTCTTCGCGAGTATATCCGCTATATACAGATACTTTTCGGCAATCTCGTTCCGCAAAGCAACGTCGCCCGTATCTTTATAGCGTTTGAACAATTCGTTTACTCTCTCTTCCGACATCTCAATCAGCCTTTAAACGCAATCCTCGTTACTTTGTCGCCCTCTTTTACAATCTCTACGTCCCCCAAAAGCGCCGTCAACAACGCGCGGGAAATTTCGTCCTCGAACGATTCGGCGACTTCGCCGCCCGCCGTTTTTCCCACGACCAGGCAGCCCAATTCTTCGCCTATCGAAAACTCGATATCTGCCGTTAAAAACCCGTTGCGTTTTAAAATCAGCAGGCTTTCCGTTACGCAGACTTTAAAATCTTCCGCCGTATCTACGTCGAACCCGACCAGCGAACAAAGCCCGCCCGTCGTCAAACGCACCGTCGTTAAATATTCGCCCGTCAAGGGCAAGGTTACCAAGAATTTTTCCATAACTACCCCTTAACGCAACTCGATAATGCTATCCAGCGAGCAGATAACAAACAGCTTTTTAATCTTTGTTTGCAGATTGGAAAGCACCATTTTATGCCCGTCCGTCTTGATTGCCTTTAACAATTTCACAAACGTCCCCAAAGTCGTGCTGTCGATAAACTCCAACCCTTCGCAATCGAAATACAAATCGGCGGGGGACTGCTTGTACGCCGTAATGACCTCGGTATAAAAAGCCTCGGCGTTGCCCAAATCGATTTCGCCCGTAAGCGCAATTTGCAACCCTCCGTTTTCCAACCCCTGTATCGATACTTCTTGCATAAACTTTTCTCCTTTTAGGCTTACGCCTACTTATTTATAACGCAAATCCTTTCCCTTTTAAACGGTCAAAGGATACAAATTTAACAAAACCCCAATCGCCACGGACAACGCGTAACAAAACGCCACGAGGATAAGATTTCGCTTCCATTTTTTGAAATTACGGAACAGAACGACGAACCCCATTCCCGCATTAACGCAAAGCCCCGCTACGCACGCCCCAAAGGTAATGCCGCCGCTTAAAAACGCCTGCGTAATGACGACGGAAGAGGCGCAGTTGGGAATCAATCCGATCGCACAGGTTATCAAAGGCTGCAACAATACGTTGGCGTTCATCGCCGACGTAAATTTATTTTCTACCGCCTCGCTGTGCATAATCGCCGTCATCACGACGGTAACGAGGAATACGAACGCCCACACCTTCAACGCGTGTAAAAGAGGATAGAAAAAATACTGTTTCCACGGGCTTTCGCCGCTATGGCTCCGTCCGCACGAACATTCGGTAGACATCTCGCGCTCGTCCAAATACCTCTGCATAAAAATTTCGTGGGTTGTAGTCGGTCTGCCGTTTATCATTTGCGGCAACTCCATACAGTTTTGTTTTTTTCCAATCAACCGCAAAAAACCGTCTACGCCGTACCCAACGGCTACCCCTAACACCACTTTGATTAGCAGAATTGGCAATATCCAACGCGCACCTGCCCCCGTCGAATCGGACAACAGCACGAAAAATGCCTCGTCGCTGGTCGCAAAGAAAATAGCCAGCAACGTCCCCACGGTCAAATGCTTTCTTTCAAAAAACTTCGCCGCCATAACCGAAAAGCCGCATTGAGGAACTAAGCCCGTTGCCGCCCCCACGACCGGCCCCCAAGTACCGCCAAAACGGGTTATCTTTTTTACGTCCGCTTTGCTTTCCAAAAGCTCGATGAGGACGTACAGAAAAAAGATAACAGGCAAGGACAGCCAAACGTCTTGAAAGGCGTGCCATACGGTGTGCTCAAAAAAATGCTCGATTACTTCCCACATTTTATTCACCCTTTGCACGGCGACTTTGTACCGTTTCTAAGGTTGCCGCCAATGGAATAGAGGCTTTCGCCGTCAAAGTCATATCCGCAAAATTCCTAAGGCGATACTGCACTAAGCCCTCGGCTGCAATCATTGCCGCGTTATCGGTACAGTATCGCTTTTGAGGTAAAACAAGCTGCAAGCCCGCCTTTTTACAAGCGGCAGCCAAGCTTTCGCGAAGGTAGGTATTGGCGACGACGCCGCCACCCGCCGTAACGGTCGCTACGCCTTTTTCCTTTGCCGCTTCCACCGTTTTTTCCACCAAAACGTCCACCGCTGCGCATTGGAAGGACGCCGCTACGTCCGCTTTTTCGTATTCCTCGCCCTTTTGTTCTTTCGTGTGGCAATAATTGATGACGGCGGTCTTTAACCCGCTGTACGAAAAATTATACCCGCCGCCGCCTTTGAGCATCTTCGGCATCGGCACGCTCGCCTTGCCCTCTTTGGCGCATCGTTCTATATTCGGTCCACCTGGATAACGCAACCCCAACACCCTTGCCACCTTATCAAACGCCTCGCCCGCCGCGTCGTCCAAGGTCGCGCCGAGGATTTCAAATTCCGTCTCCGACTTTGCGTGCAGTATCGCCGTATGCCCGCCGCTTGCTAATAACGTTACGAACGGGGGCTTTAAAGTCGGCGAATCGAGATACGCCGCCGCCAAATGCCCGCGGATATGATTGACGGCGATAAGCGGCTTGTTTAAAGCATACGCCAACGCCTTGGCAAAGGACACGCCGACGAGCAGAGCCCCTAAAAGCCCTGCCCCGTACGTTACCGCCACCGCATCAATTTCCTCGTAAGAAATCCCCGCGTTTTTTACCGCGCGTTCTACCACGCTGGCAATCTCGTCCGTATGCGCGCGGGAAGCAATTTCGGGCACGACCCCGCCAAACTGCGCCTGCACCGTCGCCGACGATGCAATCTCATCCGAAAGAATCTTTCTCCCCTTAATCACCGCCGCCGCCGTTTCATCGCACGAAGACTCAATTCCCAAAATAATCGGCTCTTCTTTTTTTCTATCCGTTACTGCAAATGGATCGTACATATCACTCCACTCCTGCGAAAAAGGGGCGGTCATTGCATACCTGCCCCTTAGGTTTTCTTACGCCTTCTTCAAATAATCGATAATAAAGCCTTCCAATTCGCCGTCCATAACCGCCTGCACGTCGCCCTTTTCATAGCCCGTGCGGTGGTCCTTCACCATCGTATAGGGACAGAATACGTAGGAGCGAATTTGCGCGCCCCATTCGATTTTTTTCACGTCCCCTTTCATCGCCGCCGCTTCCGCTTGGCGCTGTTCAATCTTCTTTTCCAAGAGCTTAGAGCGGAGCATCTGGAAACACATCGCCTTGTTTTGCAGCTGCGAACGCTCGTTTTGGCACTGCACGACAATCCCCGTCGGGAAGTGCGTAATACGCACGGCGGAAGCAACCTTGTTTACGTTTTGTCCGCCTGCGCCGCCCGAATGGTAGATATCGATACGGATATCGTCGTCGTTGATTTCCACTTCGTTGTCGTCCTCAACCTCCGGCATAACTTCCAGCGAAGAGAAGGAGGTTTGACGGCGTTTGTTCGCGTCGAACGGCGAGATACGCACCAAACGGTGCACCCCCATTTCCGCTTTCAAATACCCGTACGCGTTTTCCCCTTCCACACGGAAATCGACGCTCTTCAAGCCTG
Organism: Clostridiales bacterium; assembly: GCA_015069295.1. GTDB lineage: Bacteria > Bacillota > Clostridia > Christensenellales > Borkfalkiaceae > Scatosoma. Next base: position 79,020 of record SVIW01000008.1, on the reverse strand, counting down.
CGCCGTCCCCCGCTTCGCGGTCAAGTTCGTATACCTTAAAGCCTTTCTTTTCGCAATATCTGCAATACATACGGTAGAGCATTTGACACCAGTCGCAAGCCTCCGTACCGCCCGCGCCCGCGTGCAAAGCAAGCATAGCGTTGTGGTTGTCGTACGGGCCTTTCAAAATCGCGCGGATACGCATATCCTCGATATCCTTTTCCGCCGCCGCCAGCATCTCGTCCAATTCGGGAATCAGACTTTCGTCTTCCGTTTCCTCGATAAGGTCTACCACGTCCGACGCGTCGGAAAGCGCGGTCGCGCCCGCCTCGTAGGCGTTAATTTTGTTGCGGAGCGAGGAAATTTCCTTCCCGATCTTGGTCGATTTTTCCAAATCCTGCCAAACGTCGGGATTTTCCTGCTCTTTCTCCAATTCCGCAAGGCGGGGGCGCAAATGCACGATATCCAAAGCGTATTCCGCCTCTTTTAACGTCGCGCCCATAGCTTGAATTTTCAATCTGTAATCGTCCGCTTTAAACATACCTTTCTCTCGTCTTATTTGTTTTCTTCGCCGTTTTGTTTTTCCGCCTGCGCCTGTCTTTCTTTAAAGGAAGACATACTCGACAAAGGCGAGGGCATCTGCCGTCTAAACGGTCTTGCCGCGCCCGTAGGCTGCGATTGCGCCGCGGGCGCTGCGTTTTGCGCAGGCATAGGACGGGCTTCGACCTTGACCTTCAACAATACGCTGATAACGGTACGCTGAATACGCTGAATCATTTCTTCGAACATATCGTACCCCTCTTTCTTGTACGAAATAACGGGGTCTACGTGCCCGTATGCTCGAAGGGAAATCCCTTTGCGGAGCTGATCCATCGCGTCGATATGGTCAATCCAGTTTCTGTCTACGGTCATAAGCAGCACTCTGCGTTCTGCCGCGCCGAAATCCAAGCCCATTTCTTTATACTCGGCAATCTTCTTTTCGTATTCTTTTTCGACTTTCTTCGAAATCTTTCTCAGCGCCGTTTCATAGTCCCACTTCGTCAAGCGTTCGCGGGTAACGTAGTTCGTGCCCTCGGGCAATACCTTTTCTTCGAGCGCCGCGTTGAGTTCCGCTTCGTTCCAAAGCTCGGGCATCGCGTCCACGTTGACCGCCGCAGAAAGCACTTCCGCAACGTAATCGGGAATATATTTCAACACCTGTTCGTGTACGTCCGCGCCTTTCAAAACGTTCATACGTTCGCCGTACATAACCAAACGCTGTTTGTTCATAACGTCGTCGTATTGGAGTACGTTTTTACGGATACCGAAGTTTCTGCCCTCGATGTTCTTTTGCGCGTTTTCGATACCGTGGGAAAGCATTCTCGATTCAAGACAGGTATCTTCGTCGATATGGAAGAAATTGTACATCGCTTTCATTCTTTCCCCACCAAAACGGAGCACGAGTTCGTCCTCCAAGGAGAGGAAGAATACCGACATACCGATATCCCCTTGACGACCCGCACGGCCGCGGAGCTGGTTGTCGATACGACGGGATTCGTGGCGCTCGGTACCAATGATACAAAGCCCGCCCGCCGCGATAACTTTTTCTTTTTCTTCGTCCGTTTGCGCCTTGTAATAGTCGTAAACTTTCTTATATCTTTCTCTAAGCTGCGCGATTTCTTCGCTGATTTCGGTGATATACATACTGGTTGCCAGCTCGATATCCTCGTGCGAAGCCCCTTCCTCACGAAGGCGTTTCTTTGCCAAATATTCGGGGTTACCGCCCAGCAAAATGTCCGTACCACGACCCGCCATATTGGTAGAAATGGTTACGGCGTTCAATCTACCCGCCTGCGCTACGATTTCCGCTTCGCGTTCGTGGTTCTTTGCGTTGAGGATATTGTGTTTTACGCCGTTGCGTTTAAGCAAACGGGAAATTTCTTCCGATTTATCTACCGAAGACGTACCCACGAGGATTGGCTGTCCGCTTTCGTGGCGGCGCATAATTTCGTCCACGATAGCACGCTTTTTGCCGTCAAAGGTCTTATATACTTTGTCGGGCATATCTACACGCTTTACGGGACGGTTAGTCGGGATTTCTACAACGTCCAACGAATAAATCGTTCTAAATTCCGCTTCTTCCGTCTTTGCCGTACCCGTCATACCCGACAGCTTCGAATACAAACGGAAATAGTTTTGGAAGGTAACGGTTGCATAAGTCTTGTTTTCGCTGCGTACCTCTACCCCTTCCTTGGCTTCGATTGCCTGATGCAAGCCGTCCGAATATCTACGCCCGTTCATAAGACGGCCGGTAAATTCGTCAACGATAACGACTTCGCCGTCCGCAACGATATAATCCTCGTCGAGATGGAAAATCTTATGCGCTTTCAACGCCTGCTGGATATGGTGGTTTAATGCCGCGTGTTCGATTTCGGCAATGTTGTCGATACGGAAAAATCTTTCCGCTTTTCTCGCGCCGCTTTCCGTCAGCTCGACCGTCTTGTCTTTACGAGTAATGATATAGTCCCATTCTCTCGCCGCCGCCAACGAACGCTTGCCCTCGGGAGCCGCCGCCAACGCCGCCGCCCGCTTTTCTTCCAATTCCGCTTCGTAGTTCGCCTGTTCTTCCAAGGTCATCTTGGTATAATCGACGTACTCTTCTTCCTCGTCGTCCAAAACGATTTTTTTCTTCTTCTTATTCTTTTTCACGCCAAGCGTTTCTTCCGCTTCTTTCAGCTCGTCGTCAAAACCGCCCGTGAACGTGCGCACCAAACGGTCTACCTGCACGTACAAATCAGAGGATTTTTCCCCTTTACCCGAAATAATCAACGGAGTTCTCGCTTCGTCGATGAGAATGGAGTCGACTTCGTCCACGATGGCAAACGTCAAATCGCGCTGTACCATCTTCTTGATGTCCGTTTTCAAATTATCGCGCAGATAATCGAACCCGAATTCGTTGTTCGTGCCGTATACGATATCGCATTGGTACGCCGCGCGTTTTTGATCGTCGTCCATACCGGGCACGACCACGCCGACGGTCAAGCCCATAAATTTGTGTACCTTGCCCATCCATTCCGCGTCGCGCTTTGCCAAATAATCGTTTACCGTTACGATATGCACGCTCTTGCCCGACAATGCGTTAAGATACGCAGGCAGAGTCGAAACGAGGGTTTTCCCTTCGCCCGTACGCATTTCGGCAATACGGCCTTGGTGCAAACAGATACCGCCGATAATCTGTACGCGGAAATGTCGCATACCCAAAACCCGCTTTGCCGCTTCACGAAGCGCGGCAAACGCGTCGAACAAGATATCGTCGAGCGTTTCGCCCGCCGCCAAGCGGTCTTTTAATACCTGCGTCTGCGCCTTTAAAGTCGCGTCGTCCATCGCTTGATACTTGGGTTCAAGCGCTTCCACCTGATCCGCCATTTTGTTCAGCTTTCTCAAGCTTCTTCTGCCGTCGCCACTCATCAAAAACTTAATCAATCCCATTAGAAAACTCCGATAGATTTATTTTTCTTCTTATTTTGAAATGCCCGCAAATCGGCATTTTATCGTCATTTTATATTGTACAATATTTCTATAAAAAATCAAAGCGTTTTCAAGCCCTTTTTTTATAAAAAAAAGGGAAAATCCCCTTTCCTTGTAAATTTTATTATACTACGCTATATGTATACCCGTTTTTTTGCCCGTTAAGACAAAAAATAAAAAGAATAGCACCGCAAATGCCATTCCTAAAAACTTTTTATTTTTTCGTAAATACGCAACGACACACATTTACTCGTCTATACATTCGTCATAAATATTGATTATTTTTTTACCCTGTCGCCGCGCATACTCCGTTGCTCGCCACGCTCCTCCCGACTGAAAACGCACCGCAACCACAACAACGTCCACCTTTTTAACCAATGCTTCATTCGTTTTGATAATCGCAAATTTAGGCAAAACGCGTTCCTCCAATAAGTATACGCTATCGTCGTAACGGGAACTAAGCGTATAATCTTCTCCACCCTTTGGTATATAAGAAAGTACTAATGTATTTTTAATGTTAGGATAGCGCACACGCAATTTTGCAACGATATCCGCACAAAAATAGTCAAAATCGCCCCGTCCCCCCATATAAAATTGCGTTATCCCTTCCCGTTCAATCAAATTGATTAGCAAGGATTCCATATACTTTTGATATTTTTGATACATTCCAATCCGATGACCAAAAAACGCACAAGCCCCCATTTCTTTTCTCCTTTTTAATTTTTTTGCAAGAAAAAAACTTTCCCATTAACCGCACACACTAAATTATATAAGAAGTTTTCTTCTTTGTCAATACTTTTTAAGAAGTTTCCTTCTATAATATTGTTATGAAATTTAGCGATAAAATAAAAGAATTACGCATAGAAAAAGGACTTTCCCAATCGGCGCTTGCAAAAAAGATTGGCGCAAGTCAAAAAGCCGTCGATTATTGGGAGTTGGGAATCAACGAACCGAAATTGAGCTATATTATGGGCTTAGTTGAAGCCTTTGGACTTTCTTACGACGAGTTTTTCTCTGATATCGATAATCCTAGTAAATAACACCCTTCCCAAAAAAATGAGAGAGGTGTTTTTATTTCCTTGATACAATCTTAGCCCTTACAAACAATATCGTTGACAACCCGCCTTGGAATATGCTATACTAATATAAATTTTTTCCCGTGGAGAAAAACAATGAGTAAAATCACCGTGCCCAAAGGCTATAAATCCGTTTTGACAATGTACGAAACGCAGACGGCTATCGGATTGTTAAAGCGTACTTTTGAAGAAAAACTCTGCCTTGCCTTACATTTAAAACGGGTTTCCGCGCCCTTATTCGTTGACCCGACGACGGGGTTAAACGACGATTTGAGCGGGGTCGAACGCCCCGTCCGTTTCGATTTGAAAGAAACGGGCAAGGACGCCGTGGTCGTACACTCGCTGGCGAAATGGAAGCGTATGGCACTGAAAGCCTACGGATTTTCCGCAGGCGAAGGCTTGTATACGGATATGAACGCAATCCGCCGCGACGAAGAGCTGGATAATCTGCACTCCGTTTATACCGACCAATGGGACTGGGAAAAAATTATTACCCGCGAAACGCGGACGGCGGATTATTTAAAAAAGGTAGTACAGGGCATCGTCGGCGCAATCTGCGATACGTTGGACTTTTTAAAATGCCGTTATCCGCAGCTCGACGTTACCCTTTGCCGCACCGTTTCCTTTATCACCGCGCAAGAACTGGAAAACCTCTATCCTAAGCTTTCGCCCGAGGAGAGAGAACACGCTTTCGTAAAAGAACACAAGACGGCGTTCATTATGCAGATTGGCGATAAGCTGCAATCGGGCAAACCGCACGGCAACCGCGCACCCGACTATGACGATTGGAGTTTAAACGGGGATATCCTGTTTTGGTGCGACGTTTTGGGTTGCGCTATGGAAATTTCCTCTATGGGCATCCGCGTAGACGAAAAAGCGTTAGACGAGCAACTGAAAAAAGCGGGGGCGGACGATAGACGAGCTCTGCCCTTCCACAAAGCCCTGCTTTCGGGCGAACTGCCCTTAACCATCGGCGGCGGTATCGGACAATCGCGGCTTTCGATGTTGTTGCTTGGCAAAGCGCATATCGGCGAAGTGCAAGTTTCTCTCTGGGACGAGGAAACGCAGAAAATCGCCAAAGAAAACGGAATCGTTTTACTGTAACCAACCAAAAGGAAAACGGAGCGTGAAAAACGCTCCGTTTTTTTATTCGCTGCGTACACGGTACGCTCGTTTTATAAGTATTTTTTCAAATCGTCCACGCGGTCAAGCTGTTCCCACGAAAAGCCCTTATAGCCAAAGTGTCCGTACGCCGCCGTCTTTTTAAAGACGGGTTTTCTCAAATCGAGGGTCTTGATAATCGCGTAAGGGCGAAGGTCGAATTCTTTCTTGACGATTTCCACCAAGCGTTCGTCGTCCACCTTGCCCGTGCCGTGGCTGTCTACGAATACGGAAACGGGATTCGCCACGCCGATTGCGTACGCAACCTGAATCTCTACTTCGTCCGCAAGCCCCGCCGCTACGAGGTTTTTCGCCACGTAACGACAGAAATACGCCGCGCTTCTATCCACCTTCGTCGGGTCTTTGCCCGAGAACGCGCCGCCGCCGTGCGCGCATCTGCCGCCGTAGGTATCGACGATGATTTTTCTGCCCGTCAAACCGCTGTCGCCCTCAGGTCCGCCGATTTCGAATCTGCCCGTGGGATTGACGTAAATTCTCGTATTTTCGTCCATCAGCGAAGCGGGTACGATTTCGTCAATGACGTATTTTTTCATATCCGCGCGGATTTGTTCTTGGGAAACTTTATCGTCGTGCTGCGTGGAAACGACGACCGTGTCCACACGCTTTGCTACGCCGTCTACGTATTCGACGGTAACCTGCGTTTTGCCGTCGGGACGAAGATAGGACAAAAGCCCGCTCTTTCTAACGTCGGTAAGGCGTTTTGCCAATCTATGAGAAAGAGATAAGGTCAAAGGCATCAATTCTTTGGTTTCGCGGCAAGCGTACCCAAACATCATACCCTGATCCCCCGCGCCGAGCTGGTCGGCTTCGTCGCCGCCCTCCGTCTTCTTTTCTAAAGACGCGTTGACGCCCATCGCGATATCGGGCGATTGCTGGTGGATTGCCGTAACGATTTTGCATTTATCGTACGCGAACGTACCGAAATCGTAACCGATTTCTTTGATAATTTCTCTTGCCTTTTCTTCATAATCGATGTCGGCAGTAGTCGTTACTTCTCCCATAATAAGCAAGGTATCGAACGCTGCCGCACACTCGATCGCCGCCCGCGCCTGCGGGTCGACTGCCAAAATCGCGTCTAAAATACCGTCGGAAATATTATCGCAAACCTTGTCGGGATGCCCTTCGGTAACGCTTTCGCTCGTAAAAAACTTTTTCACTTGTACTTCCTCGTTTGTCTTTTCTTTTTTTCGCCACTTATTATAATCCTTTTTCCTTGCTTTGTCAAGTTATTATGATTGCAAAAAAAATTTATTCGTGCTATAATACAAGATATGCAAAGCGAAACGAACCTTCTTGAAAATTGCAAGCTCTGCCCCGTGGAATGCGGCGCAAACCGCCTACTCGGCGTCGGCGCGTGCGGCGTGGACGGACTCAGGATTGCCAAATATTATTTGCACCCCTTTGAAGAGCCCTGTATCTCTTTCCAAAAAGGGAGCGGGACTATCTTTTTTGCAGGCTGCAATCTTCGCTGCGCGTTCTGCCAAAATTACGAGGTTTCCCGCGCAAAACGCGGCAAAGCGATCACCCCCGCCCAGCTCGCGGATATCTTTAAAGAGCTGGAAGACAAGGGCGCGGAAAATATTTCGCTCGTTACCCCTTCCCATCTCACCGCGTACCTGGTAGCGGCGTTTGAGATTTATCAACCGAAAATCCCCGTCGTTTACAACACGGGAAGCTACGAGAAAATTGAGACTTTGCAACGAATCGACCCGTTCGTGGATATCTATCTGCCCGATATGAAATTTTATTCCCCCGCCCTTTCCAAGCGGTATTTGGGCAAGGAAGATTATTTTGACGTTGCCTCGAACGCAATTTCGTTTATGGCAAACGCCAAGCCCTTACAAATGACGGACGAGGGAAAAATGCTGTCGGGCTGTATCGTACGCCATCTCGTTATGCCCCTTTGCACCGCCGACTCGAAAAAGCTTTTGCATTGGTTTGCAGATACTTTGCCGAAAGATACCTATTTAAGTCTTATGAGCCAGTATACCCCCTTTGGGAATATTGAGGGTATGCCCGAGCTTTCCCGAAAAATCACCGCGCGCGAATACGCCGCCGTCAAGGACGAAGCGTTTGACTTGGGCATTGAAAAGCTTTTCTTGCAGCAACGGGATTCCAGCGGGGAAAAGTATATTCCGCAATGGGATTTTTAGCCCCTTAATCAAACAAATCCGCTTTCCATTTGACGAGTTTTTGCGTCCACTTCGCCGCCGTCGACGGGTCGGCGCCGACGATTTCCGCCTCTATTTTTCGGATTCGTTTTAACAGTTTCTTTTGACTTTTTTTCATACCATTACTTTGCCGCAGGGCAAAATAAATTATACCGCGAGGTTTTTCTATGCTGATTTCCGTAGACAATTTAACGTTCGGTTTCAACGGCGAAACCTTGCTTGAAAAACTGTGCTTTACCATAAACGAGGGGGACAGGGTCGGACTCATTGGCGGTAACGGCGAGGGGAAAACCACCCTTTTACGCTTGATTTTATCCCAGCTCGACAAAGAAAGCGGCACGCTGTTTGTCAAAAACGGAATCAAAATCGGTTATTTAGCGCAAAACGGCGGGTACGATTCGTCCAATACCGTGTTTGAAGAAATGCGCTCGATTTTTGCCGAGGATATCCGCGCGATTGCGGCGCTTAGAGAAATCGAAAAGGAAATTGCAAACGCCGAGGAAAACTCCGCGCAATATAAACTCCTTTCCCAAAAATACGAAAGCTTAAACAAACAAATCGCCGCGCGCGACAGTTATCAATACGAAGTGCGTATCCGTACCGTCCTTGGCGGTATGGGCTTTGAAAAGGTGTACGACCAACCCATCTGCACGATGTCGGGCGGGGAAAAGACCCGTTTGCAGCTTTGCCGTTTGTTGTTGGAAAACCCCGAACTGCTGATTTTGGACGAGCCGACGAATCACCTCGATATGAAGACTTTGTTTTGGCTGGAAGACTATCTTGCCGCGTACAAAGGGGCTATCCTCACCGTTTCGCACGATCGGTATTTCCTCGATCGACTGGTTACGCAGATTTTCGAGCTGGAAAACAAACGCCTGTCCGTCTTTAAGGGCAACTATACCAAATACAAGCTTTTAAAAGCGGAAAAAACGGCGCACCTTTTAAAAGAATACGAAAAGCAGCAAGAAGAGCGCGCGCATATGCAGGATTACGTCAACCGCAATCTCGTACGCGCGTCCACGACGAAAATGGCGCAATCCCGCCGTCTTGCTTTAGAGAAAATGGAGCTTGTGGAAAAGCCCGCTTTGCCCCCTCCCCCGCCCCGTTTCGTCTTCTCCTATACGGACAAGCCGTACGAACGGGTGTTGGAAGCCACCGCCTTGCGCCTTGTCGCAGGCGAAAAGGTTTTGCTGCATAACGCTTCCTTTTCTATACTGCGCGGAGAGAAATGCGCCGTCATCGGCGACAACGGCACGGGGAAATCCACTCTCATTAAAGAAATCGTGAAAGGCAAAAACCCCGCCCTGCGCTTTGGACGGTTTGTCAAAATCGCCTGCTATGACCAGGAAAACGCCAACCTTGACCAAGGCGAAACCGTCCTTGGCGAGCTGTGGGGCAGACATATTGGCTGGGAGCAAACGAGGGTTAGAAATATCCTCGCGCAAGCGGGACTGTTTGCGGAAGATATGGACAAACAAGTGCGTATGCTTTCGGGCGGCGAACGGGCAAAACTCGCCCTTGCCGTGTTCGAATGTGAAAACGGAAACTTCTTGATTTTGGACGAGCCGACGAATCACCTCGATTTGGCAGCGCGCGAAAGTCTTGAAAGCGCCTTAAAGGAATTTGACGGCACCCTTTTATTCGTTTCGCACGATCGGTATTTTATCCGCGCCTTGGCGGGAAAGATTTTCGAACTGGAAAACGGAGAATTGCACGAATTTAACGGCTCGTACGACGAGTATACCGTTCAAAAACAAGCTTTAAAGGAAAAAACAGAACCTCAACGCGTACCTGTCCCCGTCGAAAACAAAAACGAACGGAAAAAAGAGGGCTACCGCAGTAAGGAAGAACGCGCCGCCGACGCCAAACGCCGCACGCGTATAAAACAAATAGAGGAAGAAATTTCCGCCCTTGAAATCGAGGACGAAGAAATAAACGCCTCCCTCTCCGACCCTGCCGTTACGGCAAATTTCCCCCTCTTAACGCAAAAATGCAACCGTTTGGAAGAAATAAAAAATCTCCTCGATTCGCTCTATTCCGAATACGAAACTTTATTATAATATCCCGCACGAAATAAAATTTTTTCTTAAAACCACTTGACAACCTATTTGAAATGTGATATGATTTTGATATCAAATCCATATAGGAGGGTTTCAGTAGTATGGAAGAAATTTTATTAAAGAACAAAAAACACGGTATGCGGACTTTGTTGCTTTGCATTCTTGTCGAGCTTGCCGCGTGGGCTGCGTTTATTTACGGCATTGCGCAAATGGAAGCGGGCGAAGAAACTTTGGGCATAGCTTTGTTTGTCGGCGGTTTGCTCGTGATTTGTCTTGCGGCGATTCCGCTTATGGGCTTGCGGGTATTAAAACCCAACGAAGCGCTGGTGCTTACCTTGTTTGGGAAATACGTCGGCACGATTAAGGGCGAGGGTTTTTACGCCATTAACCCCTTCTGCGTAGCCATCAATCCTGCGGCAAAAACCAAATTAAATCAAAGCGGCGACGTGGGGCACGCGCCCCTTTCCTCTTCGTCGTCCAAAGCCAACGAGCTGCTTAACAAGAAACTCTCGTTGAAGGTGATGACCTTGAACAACAACCGTCAAAAAATCAACGATTGCCTCGGCAACCCCGTAGAAATCGGCATTGCGGTTACTTGGCGGGTTGTGGATACGGCAAAAGCGGTGTTTAACGTAGACAATTATAAAGAATATCTTTCGTTGCAATGCGACAGCGCGCTGAGAAATATCGTAAGAATCTATCCTTACGACGTAGCGCCGGGCGTAGACACGACGGGCGACGGCGTAGAAGACGACGGTAGCTTGCGCGGGTCAAGCGAAGTAGTTGCTTGCCGTATTCGCGACGAAATCCAAACGCGCGTACAAGACGCAGGATTAGAGATTGTCGAAGCGCGCATCACTTACCTTGCGTACGCACCTGAAATTGCGGCGGTAATGTTGCAAAGACAGCAGGCTTCGGCAATTATCGACGCGCGGAAAATGATTGTTGACGGTGCGGTGGGTATGGTAGAAATGGCGCTTGAACGGCTTAACAATAACGGTTTGGTCGAATTGGACGAAGAAAGAAAAGCGGCAATGGTCTCCAATTTGTTGGTGGTACTTTGCGGCAACCACGACGCGCAGCCCATCGTCAATACGGGCAGCCTTTACTAATTTTTAGAAAAATACGGCAGGCAGGTACGAGATTATGAACGAAAAAGAGAAAAAACAAATCCCTTTGCGCCTCTCCGCAAAGCTATATAACGCGATTGCGGCGTGGGCAGAGGACGATTTTCGGTCGGTAAACGGACAAATCGAATACCTGCTGTCCGAATGCGTCCGTCAGCGCAAGAAAAACGGCAAATACGTATCAGACGAAATCGACGTTCCGCCCGAACTTGATATTTAAGCGATAAAAAAGTTGACAATTTCTCAATGACGGAGTATAATAAACTCTGTCATTGAAAATACGCAGGCGTATCGAAGCGGTCATAACGAGGCGGTCTTGAAAACCGTTTGGGTGAAAGCCCACGGGGGTTCGAATCCCTCCGCCTGCGCCATAAACCAAAAGGCAGACCGACGGTCTGTCTTTTGGTTTATGGTGAAAACGAGGGTCGCTCGAAACCCCGAATTATCGGGGGTTCGTGCGAGGAGCGAGAAATACGACGGTTCTGTTTTTCTCTACGGTTGGCGAGCGACGACGCTTTGGCGATAGCCAATCTCCCTCCGCCTGCGCCCGAATTATCGGGGGTTCGCGCGAGGAGCGAGAAACACGACGGTTGACCTTTCTTTACGGTTAACGAGCGACGACGCTTTGGCGAAAGCCAATCTCCCTCCGCCACAAATCTTCCCGTAAAAATATTTCAATATTAAAACCGTAGGGGAGGATAGTATCCTCCCGCCATTTCCCAAACCAAGAAAACAAACACAGGAGGCTGATAGCCTCCCCAACGAAAACATCCACCGTCTTTTTTCTTTTTTACCCCAAAAAAATTGAAAAATTTTGAAAAGTATGCTATACTGTTTCTATCCCCTTTCAACAAGGCAGGCAATATGGACGAAAAACGGTTACAACAACAAATCGCCTTTATTTTAGAGGCGGACAAGGAGAAAACCATTCTCCGCCAGACTCACCTTTCTGGCAAAATCCGTCAAGAAAACGACGCCGAACACGCTTGGCATATGGCGCTGATGATTTTTCTTTTACAAGAATACTCCAATGAAAAAATCGACCTTGCCAAGACGATGATGATGGCGCTTATCCACGACGTCGTGGAAATCGACGCGGGCGACACCTACGCCTACGACGAAACCGCCCTCGCCACGCAAGCCCTGCGCGAACAAGCGGCGGCAAAGCGGATTTTCGGACTGCTCCCGCCCGACCAAGCCCAAACGCTGCACGCGCTTTTTAACGAGTTTGAGGCAAACGAAACCCCCGAGGCGCGTTTCGCGCACGCGATGGATAATTTCCAGCCCCTGCTGTTAAACGATTGCAACGACGGGCTGGACTGGAAAAAACACGCCGTTACGAAAACCAAAGTCTATAAACGGCAGGAAAAGACGAAACTGGGCGCGGAAAAAATTTGGCAATACACGCAAAAGTTGATTGAAAAGAACGTTGAAAAAGGCAACATCAAGGACGAGTAATCTTACGCCGAGCGAAATCTTTCGCTCGGCGCTCTTTTTTTCCAAAAAACGCCATAAAAGCAATAGATTTTTTTCTTTTCAAGCGTTATAATATTCATATGGAACAGAACAAATCAAGAAACAATCAAGGCAAGAAAGCGGGGCTTATCGGCATTATCGCCAATTTATTGCTTGCCAGCGGGAAACTCGTTGCGGGAATTTTGGCAGGCGCAACCTCGATTATCGCCGACGCCCTGAACAATTTTTCGGACGGACTGAGCGCCGTCGTTACCACCGTCGGTTTTAAGTTGGCGCAAAAACCCGCCGACTCCGACCACCCTTACGGCCACGCCCGTTTCGAATACGTCGCCAGCCTCATCGTCGCGATTATGGTCCTCTTCGTGGGCTTTGAGCTGATTAAAAGCTCGATTGAAAAAATCATCGCCCCGCAGGCAATCGAATTTTCTTATCTCGCCGTCGCCATACTCGGCGCGTCGATTATCGCCAAGTTTTTACTCTTCCTCTACAACGGCAGAGCGGCAAAAAAGATAAATTCTGAAACCTTAAAAGCGACCTCTATCGATTGCAGGAACGACGTTATCGTAACGACGAGCGTACTAATCGCCGTACTTATCGAACGGTTTACCGGCTGGAAAATCGACGGATTTATGGGGCTTGCGGTCGCGTTGTTCATCATTTTCAGCGGCATCAAATTGACTCTCGAAACGGTTTCCCCTATCCTTGGCAAGAAAAACAACGAGAGCTTAAAAGCGGAAATTTTGGAAAAAATCAAAGAATACCCCATCGTCATCGGGTACCACGATTTGATGATTCACGATTACGGCCCCGGCATTTCCTTTTGCTCCATTCATTTTGAAATCGATAAAAACCACGACCCCTTGTACGTACACGAATTGATTGATAAATTCGAACGGGAGTTCCTTGCCAAAGGCACGAACCTTACCGTACATTACGACCCCGTCGTTACCGACAGTCCTAAGTTGAATCGGTTAAAAGAACTCGTTTTATCCGTTCTTACAAGCAACGACCCGCGCCTTTCTTTGCACGATTTCCGCTCGATTCCCTGCGACGGGTTTACGAAAGTCTTCTTTGACGTTCCCCTGCCCGAAGATATGGCTGGACGAGAAAGCGGCATAAAAGAAGCGATTGACAGCGCGTTAAACGCGCTCGGGGAAGAAAAATATTCCGCCGAAATCACCTTTGATTCGGTCGCCTTCAACTAAAAACCTATCGGACGAGCAAAAAACTCGTCCGATTTTTTTTGGAATGGGCTGTGAAAAAATAGATTTTTTTATAAAATCGTGCTATAATATCCCTCGGTCAAAAAAAGGAGCTTAGTATGCAAGGAGTAAAACGCCCCCACGCCCACCCTATACACTTATCGTGGGTTTTGGGGAAAATCGGCAATTTCATAAAGACGAACGCGGTCTTGACGATTGCGCTGCTCGCCGCGCTTATTACCTCGATTATCGTCCCGCCCGACAAAGAATATTTGGGATATCTCGATTATAAAACGCTGACTTGCCTATTTTGTACGCTGGCGGTGATTTGCGCTCTTCGCAATATCCGTTTTTTCTCCGTCTTGGCGGCGAAAATCGTACGGCTTTTTAAAACCACGAGAAGCGCGATTCTCGCTCTCGTCTACATCACTTTTTTAGGTTCGATGCTGATTGCCAACGATATGGCGCTGTTGACCTTTTTACCCCTCGGCTATTACGTGCTCACCTCGACGGGAAAGCAAAAATATATGGCGTTTACCTTTATTATGCAAAACATCGCCGCCAACCTCGGCGGTATGCTGACGCCCTTTGGTAACCCGCAAAATTTGTACTTATTTAACCGTTTTTCTATCCCCACGGGCGATTTCATCACGACCATGCTCCCGCCCTTTTGCATTGCCGTCGCGTTGATTACCCTTTGCTGTCTGTTCGTAAAGAAAGAACCGTTACAGCTGGAAACGGAAGAAAAAACCGCCTTACCCAAAGCGCGTACCGCGGTATACGGAGTATTATTTGCGCTGTCGATTATCCTCGTTTTTAACCTCCTCCCCTTTTGGGTCGGGTTAATCGTTATCCCGCTTTGCCTCTTGTTTTTAGATAGAAAAGCCTTAAAAGACGTCGATTACGGGTTGCTGTTTACCTTCGTTGCATTCTTTATCTTTGCAGGGAATATGGCGAGAATCGACGCCGTGCAAAGACTTTTTTCCTCTTTGATGAACGCGAATCCCTTGCTTGTTTCCGCGCTTTCCTGCCAAGCCATCAGCAACGTCCCCTCGGCTATCTTACTTTCCCAGTTTACGAGCGATTGGCAGGCGTTGCTCGTCGGGGTAAACGTCGGCGGCGTGGGTACTTTGATTTCCTCTTTGGCAAGCCTGATTACCTTTCGACAATATACAAAGTACAACCCTAAAAAGGCGGGGAGCTATATTCTGCTGTTCTCTGCCTTTAACTTCGCTTTCCTAATTTTACTAACGGGAATCGAATATTTGTTGCTCTTTTAAAAGGTACGCGGCGGTTAAAAACCGCCGCGTTTTTTTATAGTCTTTCGTTAATTTCTTCCGCAAAGCGCACCGTTTCCATAGCGTCTTTCGCGTATTTATCCGCGCCGATTTTGTCGGCGTATTCTTGCGTTAATACCGCGCCGCCCACGACTACCTTGCACCAAGGCGCTTGTTTACGCAAAGCCCGAATCGTCTCTTCCATCGCCGGCACCGTCGTCGTCATCAAGGCGCTAAGCCCAACGAGCGGCGCGTGTAATTCCACCGTTTTCTCCACGATACGCTCTTTGGGTACGTCTTTGCCCAAATCGCATACCGCAAACCCGTAATTTTCAAGCAACAGCTTGACGATGTTTTTCCCAATGTCGTGGATATCTCCTTTTACCGTCGCCAACACGAAAGCGCATTTCGTCGCGCCGCCGCAAGGAGTATTTTCTTTGATTACCTCAAACGCCGCCTTCGCCGCCTCCGCGCTCATCAATAGCTGGGGCAAATACACCGTTTTTCTCTCAAAGCCCGCCCCCACCAAATCCAACGCAGGCACGATTTCTTCCTGCACGATTTGCAAAGCCGCTTTATTCTTTATCAGCTCTCTTGTCAAAACGCCCGCTTTTTCTTTCAAGCCTTTCGCAATCGCGCCGCCCAAAGTATTTACGTCGTTTTCTGCCGTTTGAACGGGAGCAATATTCGTCTCCAGCGCAACCCTCTGCGCAAACGCCACGTACTCGCCGCAATTTTCGTCTAAGCCCGTCAACGCGCGGTAGGCGTAATAGGTTTTCATCATCTCTACCGAATACGGGTTCATAATCGCCGCCGACAAGCCTTGTCCAAGCGCCAAAGTGAAAAACGCCGCGTTGACGATATCCCGTTTCGGCAAGCCAAACGACACGTTCGATACGCCCAACGAAGTATGGCAACCCAAACCGCATTTTATCTCCCGCACGGCGGCAAGCGTTTCTTTCCCTGCGCTGGAATCCGCGCTGACCGTCAAAGCGAGCGGGTCAAACACGATATCCTTTTTTTCTATCCCGTATTCTCGCGCCTTGGCAAGAATTTTTTTCGCAATCTCGACCCTGCCCTCGGCATTTTCGGGAATCCCGTTTTCGTCTAAGGTCAACGCTACGACCACGCCGCCGTATTTTTTTACGAGCGGGAAAACCGTAGCCATACTCTCTTGTTTGCCGTTGACGGAATTGACCATCGCCTTTCCGTTGTATCTGCGCAACGCCGCTTCCATCGCCTCAATATTAGAAGTATCTATCTGTAAGGGCAAATCAACGACCTCTTGCAAGCGGCAAACGGCATTGACCAAAGTTTCCTTTTCGTCGATTTCGGGCAAGCCAACGTTGACGTCGAGGATATGCACTCCCTTTTCCTGTTGCGCAATTCCCTCTTTCAAAATGTATTCGATATCCCCCGCGCGCAACGCCTCTTTAAAGGCTTTTTTGCCCGTGGGGTTTATTCTCTCGCCAATCAGTACGGGGGCGTTTCCGAACTCTACCGCGTGCGTATACGAAGAAACGCAGGTTCTTATCTTTTTCTCTATCGGCAAAACGGGCAAAGCTTCCGTTTCTTTGACAAGCGCCTTGATATAGCTTGGCGAAGTGCCGCAGCAGCCGCCCAAAATCCGTACGCCCTTTTGCGCAAGCGGCGCAACCTCTTCGGCAAATTCTTCCGCGTTCAACCCGTACACGGTAGCCCCGTTTTCGATTTTCGGCAATCCCGCATTCGGTTTACAAAGCACGGGCACAGACGAAAGTTTCAGGTATTCTTCCACCACGCCCGCCAGCATTTTCGGCCCGAACGAGCAGTTGACGCCGATAGCGTCCGCGCCCATACCCTCTAATAAGGCAACCATCGCCGCAGGCGTTGCGCCCGTCATCAATTTTCCGTCCTCGCCGTAAGCGTTGGACACGAATACGGGCAAATCGCAACTTTCCTTGGCGGCAAGCAAAGCGGCTTTGGTTTCATAGCTATCTCCCATCGTCTCGATGAAAATGAGCTCCGCCCCGTATTTTACCCCCAGCTTTATCGTTTGCGCAAACGCCGCAACCGCCTCTTCAAAATCCAAATCGCCGTAGGGCGCAAGCATCCGCCCCGTCGGTCCGATATCCAACGCAATCCATTTTTCTTGTTTCCCTTCGCTTTGCGCTCTCGCCTGCTTTGCGTTTTGCAAAGCCGCGCAAATAATTTCCTCCAACTCTTCGTCGGAAAATTTAAACGGGTTTGCCCCGAACGTATTGGCGCAAACCACGTTGCTGCCCGCGTCAAAATACGCTTTGTCCGCCGCAACGATTTTTTCAGGCTGCGACAAATTCCAGCGTTCGGGCAATTCGCCGACGGGCAATCCTTGCGCCTGCAACAGCGTACCCAAGCCCCCGTCAAGATAAATTCTGTTTTCTTTTATATATTCGGTTATTTTCATTTCTCTTTCCTATACGCGCAAGCCTTTGTACAGACCTCGCAACCATAGTCTTCTTTCCGTCCTTCTTTCCCAATCCCGACGATTGCCGTTACCGATTTTGACGGCGACATCAAAAGACTTTTTCCGATCGCCAGCCCGATATGCTTTTGCGGCTGTAAAACGCGGAAAATCTCTTCTTGCGCCTCGATTGCAAAATCCCCGTACCCGGGGCTGAAACGCTTTCGCACGGACAAGCCCTCACAAGCCTTCTTTGCCGCCAATTCCGCGCAAAACGCCTCGCAAAGGCTCTCTACCCGCTCCGTGCCTATCGCTTGCATTAAGAGGGCTTTTACGGGCGATATCGCCTCGTATTTTGCAATTAGCCTATCTATGCCCAGCCCGACCGTCGCCGCAAATACGACGTATCCAACGCAGCCTTTTAAACGCGCCTTTGGCAGCGACGAAAAGGGGCTTTCCTGCAAGGAAAATTCTTGATAGCATACCTTGCCGACAAACCGCCCGTCCGCCTCTTGCAGACATTCCTTTAAAAGCCCGTCCACCTCTTTTCCCGCGCCTTTTACCCCTGCATAGCGCAAAATCTCCCTTTCGTTATACGGGGGCAAATCGTAAGTTTTGACAAACGCAGCCGCACTCACGACAATCCCAAAATCGCCGATAAATTGGCTTGGATTTTTTCCGCCACGTCGGGCTTGTTCATCGAATACACGTGCACGTTGGTAATACCGTTGGCGTACAAATCGATAATTTGGTCGGTCGCGTACGCAATCCCCGCTTGTTTCATCGCCGCAGGGTCGTCTCCGAACTTGTCTACGAGGCTCTTAAACCGCTGGGGCATAAAGGAGCCCGACAGCGCAATCGCGCGCTCTACCTGTTTTGCGTTCGTAATCGGCATAATACCGGGAATTACGGGCACGGTAATCCCCGCTTCGCGGATTTTATAAAGGAAATTGTATAAAAGGTTATTGTCAAAAAACATTTGCGTAGTCAAAAAATCGCAGCCCGCGTCCACCTTTTCTTTTAAAAAGCGGATATCTTCCTTTTGGTTTACGCTTTCAGGATGCACCTCGGGATAGCAAGCCCCGCCGACGCAAAAATCCCCCGCCGCTTTTAATTCCTGCACGAGCTCGACCGCGTGATGATACGCCCAATTCTTTCTGTCTGCGCCCACCAAATCTGCGGGAATATCCCCTCGAAGCGCCATTACGTTTTCAATCCCCGCGTCTTTAATCTGCGCGATTTTTTCCCGTATCGTCTCTTTGGAAGAGGAAACGCAGGTCAAGTGCGCCAACGTCGGCACGCCGTAACGCCGCTTGATACCTTTCGCGATATCCAGCGTATACTTACTCGTTCCCCCGCCCGCGCCGTAGGTAACGCTCATAAACGCGGGTTTTAAAGCGGCAATTTCTTCCGCCGCCTCTTTTACCGATTCGAAAACGCCGTCCGTTTTCGGGGGAAATACCTCGAAAGAGAGGCTCGGTTTTTCACTTTTTAACAATTCGCTTAATTTCATATTCTTCCCTCCGCAGAAAGATTGTCTTTATTGTAACACAAAAAAGCAAAAAGCGCAAGGAATACGCACGAAAAATCCACCGCCGTAGGTAATAGTTTTCATTTTAAGTACGTCTTTAATTTTTTTTACCCGTTTTTCCTCATTGCGAACCCCGTAGGGGTGCGGCAATCTCTTTACGTATCACAAAGATTGCTCAATCGCCTCTTGCTCCTCGCAATGACGGAAAAGCCCCCTCTGACAAGGCGCAAAAAAATCCACCCCGCAGGGTGGATTTTTTTATCTTTTGCCTTATTTCGCGTAATACAGCCCGACTTCGTCGATCTGTACGCCGATATTATACGTACCGGGAATCTCGAACCCGAAGTTCGTCGAACCGATATAGATATCCGACCAACTGCTGCTAGAGAACCAGCCCTTACCCTTCGCGTAATCAAACGCCGCTTTCGCCTCCGTAAGAATATCGTAGTTTACGGAAACCGTTTCCCCTACGCCGGGAATTTTCCTCGTAGGCGACCAGCTCTGCGCGCCCGCCAAGCAAATCAACATACCCGTATTGTGTTCGGTATCGTCGTCGCCTCTATAGAAGGTAGTCGTCGACTCCCCAACGTCCGCGTTATCGAAAAGGGTCAGCCCGAACCACATATATTCGCCGTAATCCGCGCTGTCCTCGGTACGGTTCTGCAAAGTAATGTACCATACGAACTGCGCGCGGTGCAAACCTTCGTTCACGCTACCGTGCATCTTGTTCTCGAACCTGTTGACGGTATACGTCATCTTCATCTTCATTGAAGAAAGCGAAGAAAGCTGAACCAACTCGCTTCCAAACCACTCTTGCTGCATCAAAAGGTGCGGCCAAAGGTC
The DNA here is from genome assembly GCA_015069295.1 of Clostridiales bacterium. Lineage (GTDB taxonomy): Bacteria > Bacillota > Clostridia > Christensenellales > Borkfalkiaceae > Scatosoma. The sequence goes on along the minus strand of SVIW01000008.1, from coordinate 59,167 downwards.
GGTGGAATTCTGTCTATCCTGGGTAGGGTATTCCTTTTCACCCAAGATTTCCATATAAATCCCGCCCGTGTTTGCATTCAATTTCAACGTCTTTGCATTGTTGTCCGTAAAGGTGTACACGCCGTTGGAGAAACTGGGGTTGGAAACGTCTTGGAAATCGTAGCGCGAATCCCACTGCGCTACCTGCCAATTGGGTGTTGCGCCCTCGATGAGAGTATTATATACCGTATAATCGGTAGCTTGATTAGCAGAAGTGGTACCGAAGACCTTAACGCCGTTGCCAAAAAGCGTATCCCCCAACAGATTGCCGCTTTCGCTCGTATTCACGTTCTCCGTCATTTTAACGTACGCGTCCATACCCACGCCGTACGCGTACAGAGCTTTTACAAGCGCGCCACTCTTCGCGTTGTTATAATTTCTCGCAACGTAGCTGTTTACGCTGTAACGGCAGCTACCGTATTCCGTGCCGTCTACGGAAACTCTGAAAATAATATTTTCGTCATATTGCGTAGGTATAATTTCGTCGCACAAAACGTAATACGTTCCGTCGCCACCGTCAAAGACCTCTACGCTCTTCGCCGCATTGCCGCCGATTTGCGCCGTTGCGGTAATTCTTGCAACCCCGTACGCCTCTTTCGTCTTAAAACGCACGCCAACGCTGATTTTATCTTCCAATACGAGAGTCGCCGAAGTAAAGGTAACGACGTCGCTTTGGTTCGCAGCCAAAACGTTGGTAGCGGTAGCAGGATCTACGGAAGTTGCATACTTTTGATACGAATCAATCCCCGCGTTGGCAGGCGTGTTGGCATTGTTTACGTACGCCTGTGCCGCCGCACCGTAATTGAGCATATCCACAATCGCCTTACGAAGATATGCGTCTTCGCTTGCGGCAAGCAAGCTTTCGCAATACGCCTTTACGCTGTAGCTTTCCGTTTTGCGGCGAACAACCAAGTCGCCCGACGCGTCGTTTGCCTCAAACGTAAAGGAAATCGGCTCGGACATATACTGCGGCGTAATTTCGTTCATTTTGAAGACGTATCTGCCGATATCGTCCAACTGGATATCCCCATACGAAAATTCTTCGTCGCGATAGACCATCGTCAACGCAACCGTTTCCGCTTCGCCAAACGCTTCGGGGACCGCAATTTTATAATTCAGTTCCAAGCCGTCCGTTACCGTCAAGCTTACGCTTTGGCTAAGCGAGGAAGTAGAATCTTCCAATACTCCCAAAGTTTCTACTTTGTTTACGTACGCTATATATTCGTTTGCGTTCAGATTTTCAATCGCCGAAAGCGCCTCTGCCTTTTTCGCCTCGGTATCTTCTCCCGATCTAACGGCTTCTTCGTACGCCTTCATCGCGCTTTCCGCCGCGGACAAAGCAACGGAATCTTCCGCCTCTTCTACGCCCATATAGAATTCGCCGATACCCGACATACCAAAGGTGGAAATGTAACATTCTCCGTTGCCGTCAAGCGCCCCGTTTAAGGACGATTCCAAAAAGGCTACCGTTACACTGGAAGGAAGAGACAATCCAAAATTTGCCAAATACGTACTGCCTTCTATAACCTCAATCGTTGCCAACCAATAATTACCGTAGGAAGGCACAGGTTCAAAGAGCCCCATATATTTAAAGGTAATGCTGTACACGGTATTTCCCGTATCAGCAGGTTCGCTATAGAAGCAAGGCTCTACCCCTAGACCCGGCACGTTATAAACGCCTGCCTCAAAGGTATCCGCTGTATATACAACCGTAGCGCCATCCGCATCATTATCATCGTGTGTATTATTGAAGAATACGCAATTCTTATTATATCGATACTCAGGCACAAGCAGCAGATTAAACCCTTTAAACTCAGGCGAGTAGCTGGTATCCGTGCTGACAAACCCGAAGCCGAATCTTGATTGCGCTGCCATATCGGTATTCTTTGCGCCGATCGTAACCGTCAAGCCGTCTAATTTCACCTTTTCCTTGCGATAGAGTCTTTCTCCATATTCATTAGGATTTAATACCGTATAGCCTGTTTCCGTATCATAGCTAGCGCTACAATTTCCGGAAGCCACCGCCCAATCGCTGTCGATTGCATCGATTGCATCCAATTTTGCTTGATAGGAAGTTTGGTATTTTGCAGGTACGTTTGCAACCGCTTCTACGGCTGCCGCACGCTCACTCGCAATCGTTCCGCCTGCCTTTCTTGCCGTTTCATACGCTGCCAACGCCGTATCTGCCGCCGACAACGCCGCCTTTTCTTCCGCAGTTTTCACACCGATATAATATTCGCCTGCATTGGACATAGCCCAAGTGGAAATATAACATTTCCCGTCGCTGTCCAAAATGCCGTTCAACTGCGAATCGTAAAAGTACACCGTTGCGCTCGTCAAATGCGAACGGAAAGTCGCGCCCTTATCCAAAGTAATGGTCGCCGACCAATACCCAACGCCCGCCGAAAGTTCCCCGCCGTACGCAAACGAAATGCTGTATCTCGTTTCGCTGCTGGGCGCGCTAATAAAACGGTTTTCCAGGGCGTCCACAAAACAAACACCCTTTTCCAATTCACCTGCCGAATTTATTACATACACGACCGTGCCGCCGTTCGTGTTATAGTCGTGCGTGGTATTGAAAAATACGCAGTCCTGTCCAGAATACAGCGAAGGCACGACCGTTACGTTAAACGGTCCGCTTTCCGGGGTGTAGTTGCCCGCGTCCGCTGCAAGCCCGAACCCGAAAAGCGATTGCGCCACCATATCGGTAGAACCAATCGTAACCGTCAACCCATCCAAAGCGACCTTTTCTTTATAATACATTCTCTGACCATAAGCATTATGGGTAAAGTAGGTATAGTTCGTTTCCGTGTCGTCCGTTGCCGTCAAACCCTGTCCCCAATAATCTCCCCAAGTGGAGCTGGTAACCGTTTCTGCAAGCGCGGGCGTTTGCATTTTGCTTTCCATACAAAGGACGCCAAATGCCACGCAAAGGGACATTGCCAAACCGATAATTGCCGTCAATAGTTTATTGATAGTCTTTTTCATTGTTTTTTCCCTCCTTTCCTCTTAAAATCCACCAATTTCATCGCCGAATTCGTCCTCGGGAAGTCCAATCGGACTCGTCCGCACGATTTCTTCTTCAAAATACAAAATTTCTATTTCGCAATCCTTATAAGCTTTCATAAATTCGACTCCTTTCTTCTTTTTTTCTGTCAACCCCATTACGGCAAAGGCACTTCGGGGAATTCTACGCCGCCGCTATTAGAAGGTTCGTCCCCCTCAAACGGCTCCTCTTTTGGCGGGTTACTCGATTCGCCCCCCTGCACCGTGGAAGACCCCGTTCCCGTGTCCGTCTCTTGCACGTCCCCGCCACAAGCAACACACAGTAACATTGTAAAAAGCAGACATAGAACACATAGCAAACCTCTTCGTTTTTTCATCCTTTCCTCCTTTTCTACTAATTGTTTTTGTTTGCTGTGAAACAGCAAACAACCCCTAGGGGTGATTTTTTATCCTTCTTTGTCGTGCTAACCTTTCCTTTTTGTTTTGAAACTCAGTTTCATAACTTATTGACTATATTTTAGCATAGATATTTGGATTTGTCAATAGTTTTGACAAAATTTTGACAAAATTTAAGATAATTTTTGACAAAAAAACGGTTTGTTTTCTTTTTATTGATATTCCATTTGCGCAAGCTATAGAAAAAAAACGAGGTTTTCCTACGCCCCCTTTCTCGCCTATATTTGTCCGATATATTTGTATTGTTAAATGTTATATTTCTTGTGCTTTAATACAAACGTATTATAACATAGTTTATAATTTTGTCAATACCTTTCTGAAAAAAAGCTAAAAAACCTTGTTTTATGGGTTTGTTTAGCCGCTTAAATGTTATACTTTTTTGATTTTTTAATACAAATAGAGCTTGTTCGCCTTTCTTTTTCCTTTTTCCCTTATATAATATATATGTATAAATATATATAATAAGGAAGGCAACGTGCCATTGTCTTGCTGTCATTGCGAGGAGTTAGCCGTGGCAAGCTGAGCTTGCAGGCAGCCTTGTCTATCTTTCCGAAAATTTCAATGAAACCAACTATTTATCAGGTTGCGTATTTTAACGAAACCGTCATTGCGAGGCGTTAGCCGTGGCAAGCTGAGCTTGCAGGCAGCCTTGTCTATCTTTCCGAAAATTTCAATGAAACCAACTATTTATCAGGTTGCGTATTTTAACGAAACCGTCATTGCGAGCGTAGCGTGGCAATCTCAAGAGATTACTTCGCTTCGCTCGTAATGACAGACGGGAAGCCTTCCTCTTAAAAGGCGCAAAAAATCCACCCAAAAGGGTGGATTTTGTGTCATATATTCCGTTTTTATCCCCTTTACTTTACGTCCGGACGTTTTTCCACGTAATCGTAATAGAGTTGATTTACCGCATCGCAATACATTTGGGCAATCTCTTCTCTGTTTTTTCCCTGCTTGACAAAGTCTTGCACGTACATAGGCTTGCCGATGACCATAAACCGTTTCTTTATCGAAAGATACACGGGATAGACGGGCAAATCCTCACCGCGCAAACGGTAATATTTTTCCGCTAGCATAATGAAACCGGGGAAAAACTCGGTCAATACGTCCTTATACCCCTCGTTGGAGTTTTCAGGATAGAGCATTACCGAGTAGTTTGCGTCCAAGCAAACTACGCTCTTTCTCAACGTATTGGTAAAACGTCCGTCCGTGTACGTCCCCAAAACGTGCATTCCCTTGTAGGGAAAGGGGGCCAACAGCGCCAACATCGTCGCTTTAAACGAAGTCCTAAACCCGGGTTTCATACCCATCTTTTGGATATACAACACGTCGCGCAAATACGCCTTGCGTTCTTTAAACTTCCCGACCATTTGATGCGCGCCCCATTTCACCGAGGGCATAGGATAATACAAATCCAAACTGGGAGGTCCGCTCTTTGCCGAATGGTTTGCCAAAACGATGCTCTTTTCAGCCAACGGCTCGTCGTTGAGATTTAAAATCTCGGGGCGCTTAAACAGCATCCGCATAAAAATTTTTAAAAATTTATAACATGGCTGTCTGCGCGAAGGGGCTTTAAATTCTTTCTTTTTTGCCATATATTTTATTATTCCTTATTTACCGTTACTTCTTTTCCAAAACAATACGCCGCAAGCGTACCGGGACCGCAAGTCCCGCCGACGATAGGGCCTAAATACCCCATAGAAACTTTTACGTTTTTGTCCTTTAATCTTTCTTCGATTTTTGCCTTCAACTGCTCCGCCGCTTCCAAGCAGTCCGCGTGCACCACGGTTACGTCTTGGTAAGGGAACTCCTCGTAATCTTCCTCAATACGTTCTACCAAACGGTTAATCGAAGTTTCTCTGCCCTTGACCTTTTCCAACGCAAAGTTTTGTCCTTTTGCGTCGGAAATGATAATCGGCTTAATGCTCAAAATTCCACCGAAGAACGCGCTTGCCGCGCTGACTCTGCCCGCCGCTTTCAACCACGACAGCTTATCAACCGTACATTCTTGGTTCATTTTTAATTTGTTTGCCTCTACCCAAGCCGCAACCTCGTCAATCGTCTTGCCCTCCGCGCGCATCTTGGACGCCGCGATACAAATCGCGCCCAAGCCGTAGCACGCCATCAGGCTGTCGATACAGAAAATTTTCGCGTCGGGGTATTTTGCCTGCAACTCGTCGCGCACGAGATAGCTGACCTTAACGGACGCCGAAAGCGCGGACGAGCAGGAAATCGACAGTACGTCGTACCCGTCTTGGATTGCCTTTTCAAACGCTTCCTCGTATTGCTGTTTGGTAATTTGCGCCGTCTTATATTTTGCGCCCTTACGAAGCTCGTCGTAAAATTCTTTTACGCTGATTTTCTGCCAATCAAGGTCGGCGTCGTATTCTTTACCGTCCAAATAAAAATGCATCGGCAGATATTGAACGTCGAATTGTTCTCTCAATTCTTTGCTAAGGTCGCAACAAGAGTCGGAAATAATCACGAATTTTTTCATAGCTCACCTCAATATTTTTTATTCTTCGATTGCGTTTACCGTAACCTTTTTCCCAAAATAATAAATACCCAACATACCGGGGCCTACGGACGCGCCGACCGCGGGTTCTACCCAACCGAAATGCACGTCTAATTCTTTCCCTGCCTTTTCACAAACGAGCTGCTTTAAAAGCTGTGCGTCTTCCAAACAATCAGCGTGGGAAATAATCACTCTTTGATAAGGCACGTCCTCTATCGTGGCGGCAACGCGCTCTGCCACTCTTTCCAAAGAAGCCCTTCTGCCCTTCACCTTTTCCACCGCAAAGTTCGCCCCTCTTGCGTCCGCCATAATAATCGGTTTGATATTCAAAAGCCCGCCGAAAAACGCGCTTGCCGCGCTGACTCTGCCCGCGCGTTTGAGATACACCAATTTATCGACCGAGCCTTCCATATTAGCGGTCAGTTTGTTTTCTTCAAGCCAAGCGGCTACCTCTTCAATCGTCTTGCCCTCCGCGCGCAATTCCGCCGCGCGAATGACCAACAAACCGAGCGCGTAACAAGCGCGCAAGCTGTCCACGCAGATAACCTTTGCTTCGGGATATTCCTTTTTCAATTCGTCGCGAACTACGTAGCTCGATTTAATCGAAGCGGAAATCGAGGACGAACAGCCCACGTACAATACGTCGTAGCCTTGTTTTATCCAATTTTCAAACGCCTGCTTGTACGTTACCTGCGTAATCTGCGCCGTTTTGATAACGTTGCCCTGCCGAATCAATTCGTAATACTCTTTCGCCGAAATCGTCTTCCAGTCCAAATCGGCTTCGTAGGTTTTGCCGTCCAATACGTACAGCAAGGAAAGGTATTCGATATCGAACTGTTTTCTAAAACTTTCTTCCAAATTACAGCTAGAATCGGTTACGATAATAAATTTTTTCATTAATTTTTCTCCTATGTTTTTATGACAACGTACGTAAAATCTGTTTTACGACGTTTACTACCGTGTTTTCATTTGCCGAGCCGTGCGCCTTTACCACCTGTTTTTTCACGCCGAGCAACACCGCTCCGCCAAGAGAATTAAGATCGTACGTCGACATAAACTCGCCAAGCGCGCGGTTTACAAACTGAAAATCGCTCGTCTCGCCCGCGTTCTTTTTTAATAACCCGTAAAAAATCTTTACGATAGCGTGAGAAATTCCTTCAATCGATTTTAACGCCACGTTACCAGGATACCCGTCCGATACGATGACGTCGCATTCACCCGAAAGCAGGGTCTTACCCTCGATATTGCCCACGAAATTCAAACCGCTTTCTTTCAATAACGCAAACGTTTCCTTGGTCAGCGCCGTACCCTTTTCGTCCTCCGTCCCCACGGACAGCAAGCCGATTTTCGGGTTTTCTATTTTATACGTAGCGGACATATACGCCGCGCCCTGCTTGGCAAAAGAGAGCAAATGATGCGCCTTACAATCGACGTTTGCGCCGCAATCGAGCAGACAAGTCCACTTTTGCGTTGCCGTCGGATACACCGTCGCAAGGGCAGGGCGTTCTATCCCCTCTTGTCTACCCAAAAGCACGACGCCGCCGATAATCAACGCGCCCGTATTGCCGGCGGAAATCATCGCCACGCAGTCCTCGTCCGTCTTTAAACGCATATACCCGCGCACCATAGACGAGCCGCGTTTTCTCATAATCGCGTCGGCGGGATGGTCGTTGTTGGTTATAACCTCCGTCGAAGCTACGATTTCCAAACGGGTTCTATCAAATTCTTCCCCCGCCAAAACCTCTTCGATTTGCGCCTTGTCTCCCACGGCGACAAGGATAACGTCTTCCACCGCTTTCAAGGTTTTAGAAAGCCCTTTTATCACCGCAACAGGATTATCGCCGCCGCAAGTATCTACGATAATTTTCCGCATAGCTTACTCCACAATCAACAGAAAATCGTATACTTCCTGCTCGCCTGCAATCTCGTAAAATTCAAGCCCTGCGTGGTTTTCCGCAACGTACGCCGCGTACGCTGCCCTTTCCTCTTCGGTCGTATCCTTACCGTACGCAACGATTAAGAATTCTTTGCCGGGAACAATCTTGTCCGTCAACGCCGCCGCCGAACCTATTTTGTCGGGCGTAGAAACGAGCATTTGATGCTCTGCCGCGCCGATATAATCGTCCTTTTCGATATGCACGCCGTTGACCGTTGCCGTACGGATTGCACGGCTGACCATACCCGTTACGACGTTTGCCATCGCTTCGGTCAATACCTTTTCAATCTCGTCGGGGTCGTCTATCCCGAAATCAAGCATAGAAAGCGCCGAATACCCCGCACCGATACTCTTGCTGGCAACCACGCGGATATCCGAGTCTTTATACAAGCTCGCCGCTTGCTTTGCCGCCAGTAAAATATTGCCGTTGTTGGGCAACACGAACACGTGATCTGCGTTGACTTCGTCAAACGCCTCGATGAACGCTTCGGACGAGGGATTATTCGTCTGACCGCCGCAAATGACGTAATCTGCGCCCAGCTCTTTAAAGGTATCAATCAAGCCTTGCCCAGCTGCCACGGTAACGACGGCGTATTTTCTTCTTGCCCGCTTGATTTTCTTTTTCATATCCGCCAGCAAGTCTTTCTTTTCCGCCCGTTCCGTTTCGTTATGCTGCAAGGTCATATTTTCAATTTTTATCGTCAAAAATTCCCCAAATTCTTGACAATGCGCCAACACCTTCCAAGGCGTCATCGTATGCACGTGTACCTTAACGACGGTGCCCGTTTGGAAAGCTACGATCGAATCGCCGACCGTTTCCAAAAAAGCAATCAAATCGGGAATGGAAAATTTGGAAATATCCGTTTTACTGTGCTGTAACTGCAACAAAAATTCGGTACAATACCCAAACTCCATTACGCTGTTTTCGTTAAATTTAGAAAAGTCCAACGCCTTTTTTGCCGAGTCCGCCGCGGCAATCTCGGAAACGACGTCCTCGCCCGCAATCGCTTTGCAAAAGCCTTCGATGATATACACGAGCCCAGCGCCGCCGCTGTCGATAACCCCCGCCTCGCGTAAAGCTTCCAATAAATCGGGGGTTCTTTCCAAGGATTTTTTCATTTCTTCAAGATAGATGTTGAAAAATCTTTCCAACGTCATATCTTCCTTAATCGTCGTAATCGCGTTGTCCACCGCTTCTCTTGCGACGGTCAAAATCGTACCTTCAACGGGCTGCGCCACCGCGCCGTACGCGCATTTTACCCCGCGGCGGAGCGCGTGCGCAAATTCAGTCAATTCCGCCGTCTCCATACCCTCTAAGCCCTCTGCAAGCCCGAAGAAAAGCTGGGATAAAATAACGCCCGAGTTCCCTCTCGCGTTTAACAGCATACCTTGCGCCAAAGCGTGCGCTTCTTCGCCAATCGAAGTCTTTTCCGTGCCGCGCAATTCGTCTACGCCGCCTTTCAAGGTAAGATACATATTCTCCCCCGTGTCCCCGTCGGGAATCGGAAATACGTTGAGGTCGTTGACCTCTTTCATATTCGACTGCAAATTGGACGCGCCGCTAAAAAGCAATCTTTTAAACAGTTCGCCGTTGATAGTTTTTCCTTTTGCCTCCATAGTACGTTTTCTCCTTTCGTACGTAATCGTTACCGCATACCCGTAAGATACGCTTTAAAAAATAGACTAAAATAAATTGTAACACAATTATATTACAAGTCAAACGGCTTTGTCAACTTTTTATCAAAGATAAAAAAATTTTTTCACCCTTCTATCATATCTTCCCGCTTTGCGCTCTTTTTTCTTGACATTCCCGCCCTTTTTTGGGATAATACACCTAAACGAACGAAAGGATTTATCGCTATGACGGATATACAGCCAAAATTAAAAGAATTTGCTTTATCGCTCGGCGCCGACCTCATCGGATTTTGCAAGCTTGCGAACCCTTCCCCGCTTGCCCCGCAGCTTACTTACGCCCTCTCCATCGGCGTTAAGCTTTCGGATTCCGTGTTAAAGACGGTGAAAACGGGTCCCTCGTATATGTACTTTCAGCATTACCGCACGGCAAACGCCCTGCTGGACTCGATTGCTTTCCGTTTGGCGAGAAAAATCGAGGAGGCAGGCTTTTCCGCGTTCCCCATCGCCGCCAGCCAAAGTCTTGGCAAAAACAATCCCTATCGCGGCGTCTTCCCGCATAAGACTGCCGCCGCCCTTTCAGGGTTAGGCTTCGTCGGCAAAAGCGGGCTCTTTCTCTCTAACGAATACGGCAGTAAAGTGCGCCTTGCCACGATCCTTACCGATATGCCTTGTCAAAACGAATTGCCCGTCGTCGAAAACGGGTGCGGGGATTGCAATCTTTGCAAAAACGCCTGCCCTGCGGGCGCGATTTTCGGGGAAAAACCGACCCTCACGGGCGAAAGAAATATCGACCCTGAAAAATGTTCGAGGTATATGAAAGAACATTTCCAAGACGTGGGAAGAGGCAGCGTTTGCGGTATTTGCATCCGCGTATGCCCCAAAAACAAACTATAACGAAAAAAACGCATCGATTGATGCGTTTTTTGTTTCACCGCGTACCTGCCCGCCTCTTTTTAATAATCAATTTCGAAAAACGCCGCGTTTTTATCCTTGGCGAACTCGATACAAAGCTCCTTTCTATCGCAGGTATACGTCGTATCGGACGAGCTTGGATAGGAAAGCCAGACGTCGCGGATTCCCTCGTCAATGGGCACAGACAAACGCTTTGCACCCTGCAAGCACCAAACGGCAAGATAAATTTTATCCTCCGTTTTAAAGCCCGCCGCTACGCAATCCTCGCCAAAGCCCGTGAACCCAAGCGGGAAATAGGGCACCGATTTTTTCTTCGCTTCCGTCAAAGTTTCGTAATAGCGCACCCCCTCTTTGATGAGGTCGAGCTGTTCGTTGGTCATACCGACCATATTCCCCGCCAAATGCATACGCCCCAAAAAGCTATTGATCATATTGACGGCAATCCGTTCTGGAGAAACCTCTTCGGGCGTAATATCGCTGCCCGTGGGATAACTCCATACCGCCGCTTGTTCGGGAATCGCTGCGGCAAGAATATTCCCCGCTACGTACGGATAGCGCAAATACTCCGTCTGATCGGAGGTAGAGACGAGAGAAAATACCCCCAAGCTCTTGTAATCCATACGCATACCGCCCGAAGCGCAGCCCTCGAAAATCACCTGCGGGAAACGGGCAATCATCTCTTTCACCCAGTCCAGAAAAGCGTTTGCGCAAGCTTCTAACCCCTCGCCTGCGCAAAGGGATAAATAATCGCTTCCCACGCCGCAGTCTTGATTATAGTCGAATTTGATATAATCCGCGCCGTAGTCTTCGACCATACGGCGAATCGTCTCGCTCATATACGCGCGCACCTTTTCCGCGCGGTAGTCGAGGAAATAACGGTTCATCACCGCAATCCGTTTCCCCTTTCTTTGCAAGAAACAACTGTCGTCGTAATAATCCAGCATTTCTTGACAATGAATCCCGACGATTTCCGGCTCAATCCAAAGCCCCGCTTTCATACCCAAAGAGCGCAGATAATCGGTCGTTGCGCGCACCCCGCTAGGGAATCGTATCTTGCTTTCTTTCCACTGCCCAACGTACGGGTATACCAACGGTTCTTCGTTGTGCCAGCCGCAATCGATGACGTAATATTTGACCCCCGTTTTCGCCACTACGGGCGCGTATTTGCGGGTATTTTCTTCCGTAGGGCTGTCCCACGACAAGTGCATATATTCGTTAAAGATGGCAGGCAGGTATTTGTCGAGTTCGTTTTTCCCCGCAATATGACGGCGGTATTTGGTCATTTCTCCCACCGCTTCTTCTAAGCTGTTCCCAAACGCAAGCGCTACGCAAACGCTGCGATAGCTCTCCCCTGCTTTTAACCCTTTACTCCAATCTCCAAAGCTTGCGTTCGGCCCGCCTAAGTACAGATAATACTTTTCGATATAGTCGGCAATTTCATAATACCACGAAGCGTTGCTTTCGATTTGGAACATCGTAAACGCCCCTATCTCGCTATCCTCGATAATCCCTTGCGGCAGTTCCTCTTTGGTAGACCAGCTGCCCACGTTCGCAAAGGCGATACGCTTTTGGCTTTCTAAATTCCCGCGGAAAAGCCCCAACTGCGAAAAGGAAGCGCGGCGGGGTTGACATTCGGCGTGGTGGCTTTGAACAAAGCGGGTAAAATACAAATCCTCCGCGCTGTCCAGTCCTTTTTGCCCCAAGCCTAAGAGCATAAACGAAGAAACTTCCTCTAAAATAATTTCCGTTTCCGCTATGTTTTTCACTTCGGTATACACACGCACGGCGTTGGTATTCTCATACGCCGTAAACACCGTCTTCACCTCTACCAAAGGCGAGCGCTGCAAAATAGACAGCGTGTTTTCCGTCTGCTCGTGCGAAAGATAGGAAAGCCTGTCCCCCTCGGAAGAGCGGCACATTTTTACCCCCAGATGGGTATCTTTATTTTCGCCTAAAATTTGCACCTCGACAAAACGCCCGCCTGCGGGATTTTCCACTTCGCCGCATTTGGTTAAAAGCACTCTCCCGTCCGTAACGAGAAAGCGCAACGACTGAAAAATAATCTCCATACTACTCTCCTATATAAGTAAAACGAGGAAAGGTTTTTCCCTCTCTTTCTACCTCTTCCCGCCACATAGCGGCAGGGCGTACCCACACTTGTCCGTCGCCGTATAACGCGCGGTACACGACGAGTTCCTCGCCCGTTTCCGAATGTTTCGCCAAAGCCAACACTTCATATTCGCCGCCTTTAAAATGGCGGTATTTTCCTATTTTTATCCCGTTCATACACACATTATAGCACGGAGCAAAAAAAATGTCAATACCAAAGAAGAAGTTCTTCTTTGGTATTGACGAATACTTTTTTTTCTCTTCCTTATTGCCCAAGGCACTTAACCAGCACGGCTTTTTGCGCGTGCAGTCTGTTTTCCGCCTCGTCGAAGATTTCGTTTGCGTGCGCCTCGAAAACCTCAGCGGTAATCTCTTCTTCACGATGCGCGGGCAAGCAATGCATTACCATCGCTTTGTCGTTCGCCGCACGCATTACTTCCGAATTGATCTGATAATTTTTGAAAATCTTTTTGCGTTTTTCCGCTTCCGCTTCCTGCCCCATCGAAGCCCAAACGTCGGTATACAAAACGTCCGCGCCTTCCGCCGCTTTCATCACGTCGTCCGTGCAGGTAAACTTCCCGTTTTCACGCGCCCAAGCCATAATTTCCGCGTCGGGACGATAGCCTTCGGGACAAGCCACGGAGACTTCCATCCCAAGCTTAATCCCGCCTACAATCAACGAGTTCGTCATATTGTTTCCGTCGCCGATATAGCAAAGCTTGTTGCCTGCCGCAGCCCCCTTATATTCGCGAATGGTCATAAGGTCGGCAAGGACTTGGCAGGGATGACAATAATCGGTCAAACCGTTGATAACGGGAATCGAACCGTATTTTGCGAGGTCTTCTACCTCTTTTTGCGCAAAGGTACGAATCATAATCCCGTCCAAATAACGGGAAAGTACGCGCGCGGTGTCTTCTACGGGCTCCCCTCTGCCAATCTGCAAATCGCGAGAGCTTAAAAACAGCGCGCTGCCGCCAAGGTCGTACATACCCACCTCGAAAGATACGCGGGTACGGGTAGAGGATTTTTCAAAAATCATACCCAGCGTTTTGCCCTTTAAATGATGATGTTCAATCCCGTTCTTCTTTTCAAATTTCAACTGGTCCGCAAGGTTTAAAATTCCGCTGATTTCCTTTGCGGACAAATCCATCAATTTCAACAAATGCTTCATTGTGCTATTACTTCCTTTACGATTTCTATTGCTTTTTTCAACTCGTCCCAGCCTATATTTAAAGCGGGCAATAACCGAATTTTATGTTTCGCTTTAATTACGAGGACGCCCTTTTCTATACATTTTGCAATCACTTCGCCCGCGTCTTTTTCGCACTCGATACCAATCATCAAGCCCATACCGCTTACCCCTTTGACGCCTTTCGCGCCCGTAAGGGTTTGAAAAATATACTCGCTCTTTTCCCGCACGGAAGCAAGCAAATCCTCGTCAAGCCGATGCAAAATACTAAGCGCGCCCGCGCAAGCTACGGGGTTACCGCCAAACGTCGAACCGTTCAAACCGGGAGTAAAAATATCCTGCACCCGCTCGCCAAGCAGGGTTGCGCCGATAGGCAAACCGCCGCCCAAGCCCTTTGCCGTCGTTACGACGTCGGGGGTTATTCCGTACGCCATATACGCGTACAACGCGCCCGTCCTGCCGTTGCCCGTCTGCACCTCGTCCACGATAAACAGCAAGTCGTTTTCTCTTGCAAGCCGATACGCCGCTTGTACGTAGTCTTTATCAAGCGCCGTAACGCCGCCCTCGCCTTGGACGAGTTCAAGCATAATCCCGCAGCATTTGTGCGCGCCGATAAGGGTTTTTAAATCGTCCAAATCGTTCGCCGTCGCGTGTACGAACCCTTCGGTCATCGGCGTAAAATGCTCGTGGAAAACCTCTTGCCCGGTTGCGGAAAGAGTGGTTATCGTTCTGCCGTGAAAGCTGTTTTTCAAGGTTATGAGGACGTTATACTCTGCGCCCTTAGTCTTTTCCCCGTACTTTCTCGCCACCTTGATCGCCGTTTCGTTTGCCTCTGCGCCGGAGTTGGAAAAGAAGACCTTTTTCATCCCCGTACGGTTACAAAGCGCTTCTGCAAGCTCGGCACAAGGCGCGCTGTAATAGAGGTTGGAGGTGTGCTGGATTTTATCCAGCTGCGACAAAACCGCCGCTTTCCAAGCCTCGTCCGCCACCCCGAAGGTGTTGACGGCAATGCCCGTACCAAGGTCGATATATTCTTTGCCCGTCTCGTCGTATACGAGCGAGCCTTTGCCCTTGGCGAGTTGCAGCGGGAAACGAGCGTACGTATTGGCAATATATTGTTTATCTTTTTCTATAATGTTCATAGGAATTACCTTATTTAATTCGGAATTGCAACGTGCCGTTGCATCGAGTTTTGTCTATCGTTCCGAAAATTTTAATACAACCAACCATTTGGCAAGTTTCGCTTTTCAACAAAACTACCGCTCGGTTACACGAAACTGTGGAGAAGGGTTGCAAATTGGAAAAAAATACGCGGTTCTGCCCGACAGGCGCGTACTGGGCGTACGTAACCGCTCGGTTACACGAAACTGTGGAGAAGGGTTGCAAATTGGAAAAAAATACGCGGTTCTGCCCGACAGGCGCGTACTGGGCGTACGTAACCGCTCGGTTACACGAAACTGTGGAGAAGGGTTGCAGATTTGGGTAAAACACGGAAGCTTCGCCGATGCGACTTTACTGCGCGTAAACGAGCGAGGCGAATACCGTTTTTACCCGAAGGTGCGCCCTTATACACCGTTTCTTCGCCGAAATGCGACGTATATAAACCGTTTCTTTTAAGAGACGAACATCGTCCCTATCCCCGCATCAGTCAATACCTCTATCAAAATTGCGTGCGGGATTCTGCCGTCGATAACAAAAACTTTATGCACGCCGCGACGGATTGCCTCGATACAGCAGTTTACTTTGGGAATCATACCGCCGCTGATAATGCCGTCCAAAATGAGTTTAGGCGCGTCGGAAACGTGTACTTTCGTAATCAAAGTCGAGGGGTCGTCCTTATCACGGCAAAGTCCGACGATATCCGTCATCGAAACGAGGCTTTCCGCTTTTAATTCGCCAGCAATACGGGACGCCGCCGTGTCGGCGTTGATGTTGTAGGTATGTCCGTCCGCGTCGCAACCGATTGTGGAGATAACGGGGATATACCCCTTTTCCAACAAATCGTGAATGGGCGCAACGTTGACGTCGGTAATTTCGCCCGCATACCCCAAACGCTCGTCCACTGCTTTGGCTTTAATCATATGCCCGTCCACGCCGCAAAGCCCGACGGCTTTACCGCCTTTGCCCTGCAAAAGATTGACGAGGTTTTTATTGACTTTACCCGCAAGAACCATCTGCACGATTTCCATCGTTTCTTTGTCGGTTACTCTAAGCCCGCTGATAAATTCGGATTTTTTGCCGATTTTGCCGAGCATTTCGTTGATTTCAGGGCCGCCGCCGTGCACGAGAACGACTTTTACGCCGATCAGGGACAGCAATACGATATCGCCCATTACCGCTTCTTTCAATTCGTCGTTGATCATCGCGTTGCCGCCGTATTTTACGACGACGATTTTATTATAGTATTTTTGAATGTACGGAAGCGCTTGGGTAATAATCTCCGCGCGCTGTTCCATAGTAGGTTTTTGGTATTCCATAATTGATTGTCCTTTGTTGATTTTTAATCTCTCGGTTACACGAAACGGGCAACGTGCCGTTGCAGCAAGATAATCTTGCAACTAGTCTTTTCTATCCTTCCGCCGTACTGCGAGCAACGTGCCGTTGCAGCAAGATAATCTTGCGGCTAGTCTTATCTATCTTTTCGAAAATTTTAATGTAACCAACTATTCGGCAGGTTGCGTATTTTAACCAATTACCGAGCAGCCACACGAAACGGGTTAGATACGAGCAAGACGAGGAAAACTGCGGCTTTGCCGAGGCGCGTACATTGGCGTACGTAACGAGGCAAAACGTAAAGTTTGACAATGTATTGCGACGTATATAAGCCGTTTCTTACGTGCGATAATCGCCGTTAATCTTCACATAATCATACGTCAAATCGCAGCCCCAAGCAACCGCTTTTCCCTCGCCGTCGCCGAGCGAAATCAAAACTTCTATTTCCTTTTCCAACAGGATTTCTTTGGCTTTTTCCTCCGAGAAAGGCACGCCCGCGCCCTGTTGACAAACGCTAATCGTTCCTTTGTTCGAGCGGAATTCTACGCCGACCTTTTGCACGTCCACGTCCGCGCCGCTGTACCCAATAGCACAAAGCACCCGCCCCCAGTTTGCGTCCGCGCCGAACATCGCCGCTTTGAAAAGAGAGGAGCAAATTACCGATTTTGCCACCGTCTTTGCCGCCGCTTCCGTCTTCGCGCCCGTTACTTTACATTCGAGCAGCTTCGTCGCGCCCTCGCCGTCGCCCGCTATCTTGCGACACAAATCCGTCGTTACCGCGCTAAGCGCCTTTTTAAACGCAAAATAGTCCTCGTTTTCTTCCACGATTTCGCTATTCCCAGCCGCGCCGTTGGCAAGCACGGAAAGCATATCGTTGGTCGAAGTGTCGCCGTCAATGCTAATCATATTAAACGAATCTTTGACGTCCTCGGAGAGCGCCTTTTGCAGCATTTTCGCCGAAATCGCGCAGTCGGTTGTTACGAACACGAGCATCGTCGCCATATTCGGATGGATCATACCGCTGCCCTTTGCGATACCGCCGATACGGCAAACCTTACCGCCCACCGTAAATTCGAAAGCAATTTCCTTGCTGCGAGTGTCCGTCGTCATAATCCCTTCGCAGGCATAATCGCTATGCGCGCCAAGCCCGTCTACGAGCGCGGGAATCCCGTTTGCAATCGGCGTGATATCCAAAGGCTGACCGATAACGCCGGTCGATGCCACTACGACGTCTTTGGGGGAAATCCCCAATTTTTCCGCCAATAGCGCGCAGGTTTGTTCGGCGATTTCAATCCCGTTTGCATTGCAGGTATTGGCGTTGCCGCTGTTGCAAATCACCGCTTGCGCTTTGCCGTCTTCGATATTATTTTTCGTTACCGTCAACGGCGCGCCCTTGACGAGGTTTTGCGTATACACCGCCGCCGCCGTTGCAGGAAACTGGCTGTAAATCAACGCCAAATCCCGTTTCGTTTTATTTTTACGGATCCCGCAATGAATCCCGTTTGCGGTAAACCCGCTTGCGGCACATACGCCGCCTTGTATCTGTTTTAACATATTTTCTTCCTTTTTATAATTCCAAGCCCTTCGTCTTTTCGATTCCCAGCACCATATTCATACACTGGATCGCCGCACCGCTAGCGCCCTTGCCGAGGTTATCGTATGCCGCCATCAGCAAAACTCTCTCCTCGTTGCCTTTCACCGTAATAGCCATACCGTCCTTTCTCGACAGCGCCGCGCCCGAAAGGAACCCCTCTTCTTCTATTCCGTCTACGTAGCGTACGATTTCGCCCGTGTATTTGCTTTCGTATACCCGTTTGATATCCTCTACCGAGCCTTTTAACTGACTCTTAAACAAAGGCACCGTTACGAGCATTCCGCTGTAAAAATCAGAAACGATCGGACAGAAAATCGGCATATTCGAAAGCCCGGTAATCGCGCCCATTTCCTTCAAATGCTTATGAGTCTGTCCTAAAGCGTACTGACGGGGCGCGTCCAACAGCTCTCCGCGGTTTTCCGCTTCGTATTGGGCAATCATTTTCTTGCCGCCGCCCGAATATCCCGTAATCGAATGACAGGTCAAAAGCGCGTCTTTCTCCAACAAGCCCGCCTCGATCAACGGATACACAAGCGCGATAAATCCGCTGGCGTGGCAACCAGGCACCGCAATCCGTTTCGAGGACAGCAATTTTTCCTCGTGCGCTTTCGAAAGTTCGGGAAACCCGTACGCCCAATCAGGCAAAGTACGGTGTGCGGTGGACGCGTCGATAAGGATTACGGACGGATTTTCTATCATCGCCGCCGCCTCTCTCGCCGCATCGTCGGGCAAGCACAAAAACGCAACGTCTACGGCGTTTAACATTTCCTTTCTTGCCGCAGGGTCTTTTCTTTTTTCTTCGGGCAGCGTCAAAATCTCCAAATCTTCACGGGCAGACAACCGTTCGAAAATCCGAAGCCCCGTCGTTCCCACGCTGCCGTCTATAAACACTTTTTTCATTCTCACTTATTCTCCAAGCTCTGCCGCCAACAAAAAGGCGCGGAGTTTTTCAATTTGCGCCCGCACGGACGTAGGCGAAGCCCCGCCGCGGCTATTGCGCTTTCCTACGCAAGTTTCCAGCGAAATTTCGTTATACAAATCTTCCGCAAACAACTCGCTGTGTTTTTTATATTCGTCCAAAGGATAGTTATCCAGCACGCAATCTTTGCGAATACACTCCCCTACGATCGTACCGACGATTTTATACGCCGCACGGAAAGGCATACCCTTTTTCACCAAATAATCGGCAAGGTCGGTAGCGTTGATAAAGCCCTTTTGCGCCGCGCGGTAAGTGTTTTCTTTGTTAAGTTTTGCCGTCGCCAACATCGGCGCAAGCACCTCCAAACAAATCTTAACGGTGTCAATCGAATCGAAAATCCCCTCTTTGTCCTCTTGCATATCCTTGTTATACGCCAAGGGCAAGCCCTTTAAGGTCGTCAAAAGCGCCATCAGATTTCCGTATACCCGACCGGTCTTCCCGCGAATCAATTCCGCCATATCGGGATTCTTCTTCTGGGGCATAATCGACGAGCCCGTCGTATACGAATCGTCCAAATCGATAAATTTAAACTCCCAACTCGACCAAAGAATAATCTCTTCCGAAAGTCGGGAAAGATGGGTCATCACAATCGAAAGCGCGGACATAATCTCCAAACAAAAATCCCTGTCGGACACCCCGTCGATACTGTTTTCCGAAACTCCCGAAAATCCCAGCGCCTGCGCCGTAAATTCTCTATCGATTCCGTAAGTCGTACCCGCCAACGCACAAGAGCCGAGCGGACATTCCTCGTCCATACGCTTTACCGCGTCCAAAAGACGGGCGTAATCTCTTTTCAGCATCATCGCGTACGCCAACAACTGATGCCCAAAGGAAATGGGCTGTGCGCGTTGTAAATGGGTATACCCCGGCGCAATGACGTCTACACCCTCTTCCGCTTTTTTCACCAAAACGCCGATCGCTTCTTTCAACAGAGCGCGAATTGTTTTACATTCGTCCCGCAAATACAAACGGATATCCACCGCCACCTGATCGTTACGGCTGCGGGAGGTATGTAAACGCTTCCCCGCGTCCCCGATCCGCTTGGTCAGCTCCGCTTCCACGAACATATGGATATCTTCCGCGCCCGTATCAAAGGCAAGCGCGCCGCTGTCCAAATCCGCTTTAATACCCGTCAACCCGTCGATGATCAGGTCTTTGTCCTCCTTAGACAAAACCCCAACGCTTTCCAGCATTTTGGCGTGCGCAATCGAGCCGCGAATATCCTGCGCGTACATTCTGCAATCGAAGCGTAAGGAAGAATTAAAATCGTCCGCTTTCTTGTCGAGGGCTTTTTCAAACCGCCCCGCCCACATTTTTTCCATACTTTTAATACGCAGTTTGCCTACCGCATCGCTGCGGCAGGCAAAAAGTTTTTCTCCGTGTTAAATTTTCGGCGTTATTTTTTATTCGCCTCGTTGACCTGCGCCTGCACCTTAATCGGCAAGCCGAACAGGTTGATAAATCCGGTTGCATCCGCTTGGTTGTATACGTGGTCTTCCCCAAAGGTTGCAATCTCTTCCGAGTACAACGAATAATCGCTCCACGCACCCGCTTTGATGATATTTCCCTTGTACAGCTTCAAACGCACCTTCCCCGTTACGTTTTCCTGCGTCTTATCTACGAACGCCGTCAACGCTTCGCGAAGAGGGGTGAACCATTGTCCGTTGTAAACAAGGTCTGCAAAGCATACGGACAATTCTTGTTTCTTGTGCGCTACGTATTTATCCAAGCAAAGGGTTTCCAAGTAGCTATGCGCCTTGTACAAAATCTCCCCGCCGGGGGTTTCGTATACGCCGCGGCACTTCATACCAACCAGTCGGTTTTCTACGATATCCAACAGCCCGATACCGTTCGCCCCGCCTACTTCGTTGAGGGCGAGAATAATTTCTTTCGCGCTCATTTTCTTGCCGTTATACGCAACGGGTTTTCCCTTTTCGAATTCAAGTTCGATATAGGTAGGCTTGTCGGGCGCTTGCAAGGGCGAAACGCCCATTTCCAAAAAGCCCTCTTTTTCGTACTGCGGCTCGTTGCCCGCGTCTTCCAAATCCAACCCCTCGTGGCTAAGATGCCAAAGGTTTTTATCCTTCGAATAGTTGGTTTCACGGTTAATCTTCAAAGGCACGTTGTGCGCCTCTGCATACTCGATTTCCTCTTCGCGCGATTTAATCGACCATTCTCTCCAAGGCGCGATAATCGGCATATCGGGCGCAAACGCTTTAATCGTCAATTCGAAACGAACCTGATCGTTCCCCTTCCCCGTACAGCCGTGGCAAATCGCGTCTGCCCCTTCTTTCTTTGCAATTTCTACGATACGCTTTGCGATAACGGGACGAGCAAAAGAAGTACCCAAAAGATATTCCTCGTATTTTGCGCCCGCTTGCATCGTGGGGATAACGTATTCGTCTACGAATTCATCCGTCAAATCCTCAATATAGAGTTTGGACGCGCCCGTCTTCAACGCCTTTTCTTCCAAACCGTCCAATTCGTCCGCCTGCCCTACGTTCGCGCTGACTGCGATAACTTCGCAACCGTTATAGTTTTCCTTCAACCAAGGAATAATAATCGAGGTATCCAAACCGCCCGAATAGGCAAGCACTACTTTTTTGATGTCTTTCTTTTCCATATTTTTTCTCCTTATACAACGTTCGTTGCATTTATATTCAATTTATGCACTTATTATACAACCGAAAATATCCTTTGTCAAACCTTTTTATAACTTAATTTTAAATAAATTCAACTATTTCTGGATATTTTTTGTATATTTAGTATAATTGCATAAAACCGTGAATATTTCTCGATTTTTGCATAAACAAAAACAAAAACCGACCCGTCTATTATAGTACAAATTTAAAAGGATTTCAAGCGTTTACACACGCGCGCGCGTAAAAAAATGATTTTTTGTGTAATTTTAACGACTTGACAAGGGAAGAAAAAAGGGATATACTATCCGTATGGAAAAAGAACTTGTGATAAAACCGATTGCGGTTATTAAAAACGATTTTAAAGAAAAATTCGGAATCCCCCGTCAAAGCGGCAGAGCGCCTTCCCTACTTTCGAAAATCGTTTTTCTGCCCGAATACAAAAACCCCGACGCCCTGCGCGGCATCGAGGAATTTTCCCATCTTTGGCTGTTATTCAATTTTTCAAAAGCGCACAAAGAGGGCTGGTCGGCAACCGTCCGTCCTCCCCGTTTGGGCGGCAACACGCGGGTGGGAGTATTCGCCAGCCGTTCCCCTTTCCGTCCCAACCCCATCGGGCTTTCCTGCGTAAAACTCGAACGGATAGAAAAAGGGAGCGCAAACGACTGGGTATTGATCGTTTCGGGCGCAGACCTTTTGGACGGCACGCCGATTTTTGATATCAAGCCCTATCTCCCCTTTGCCGACAGTATTCCCACCGCCAAAGGCGGCTATGCGGACGAACACGTAAACGACGGGGTTGAAGTATACTGCCCCGAAGCCTTACTGGAAAAAATCCCGCAGGAAAAACGGCAGGGACTTATCGAATGTCTGCAAAACGACCCCCGCCCTTCCTATCAAGAAGACCCCGCAAGGGTATACGGTATGCGCTTTGGAGAATTTGAAATCAAATTTACGGTGGAAAACGACCTACTTACCGTCCACTCCTTAGAAAAAGCATAACGCCTTTTACGCCCCCTTTGCGGGGCGTTTTATTTTAGCACGTGAAAGCGTTTAATCCGTTCCGCTTGAAAGGACATATGAACGGTATACTGCCCGTTTTTACAAAGGATTTCCATACGCGGCAACCCGATAAGGTCAAAATATTCGTTTAGTTTTTCCGCAAAATCCTGCAAAACCAGAGCCTTGCAAGACTCGCTCATCACCGATTTATCTGCCTGCAATAAATTGTGGATACGAGTATATTCGTCGGACGATACTCTCATTTTTTCTCCTTTTTATACGTGTTTTTTGGCTATTCGCCGCAAATTCCCCCAAAGCCCCGCATACCGCTTGGTAACGTCGAATAATTTCCTTTTCCCCGACAAAAGACAGGCGGCAATCATACGGATAGAGGGGTGTATCGTATCCAAAGCGGCAAAAGCAATATCGTCCGTTTCGGGCAATATCCCAAGCAGAGGCAATTTTAACAGCTCGGCAATCTCCCCCGGGGAAATCCCCTGCCCCTCTAAAAGCAAATCCCCCCGCACGCGGTTTACGACGAGGTACAACTCGACGAGATGATAGCTTTTTAATAGACTAACCGCCTTGTCCGCCGCGCGCAAAGCGCTTACCGTCGGCATAGTAACGACGATCGCCTCGTCCGCAATCGCCACCGCGCGGTGAAATTCTTCCCCCAAGCCCGCAGGGCAATCGATAAGGATAAAATCAAAGGAGGGCGAAAGCCCGTCCAAAACCACCTTGACCGCTTGCGGCGACACGTACCGTTCAGGGGCGGAGCGAGCGCTGGTAAGGATATGTAAATTCCCTCGCTGCGGGTGCTTGACAAGCGCCTGCTTTGCTCGGCACTTCCCTTCGATTACGTCCACGATATCGTAGATAGCGAGCTGTTCCACCCCCGCCGCCAAATCGACGTCGTTCATTCCAAAGTCGGCGTCAAACACCACGACCCGCTGTCCTTTTTGGGCAAGCTGCGCGCCCAGCCAAACGGCAAGCGTAGTCTTTCCCACGCCCCCTTTTCCGCTTGTTACGACGATTTTCCTTGCCATATCCTGCTCCTTGCCGATTTTTCCGTAGGATAGCATACCATAACCGCTTTTACGAAATTTGTCTTTTCCCTTTCGGCAAAGTCGATTTTTGTAGAAAAGCTTTCTTCTTTCACAGACAAAAACGCGGAGAGCCAAGCCCTCCGCGTTTTTATTTTATTTCGTTATGTACTTATCTGTTGCGTTTGCAAAGCTCCGCGCAAACCTCGGAAATTTTCACGTCGCGTACGTTCAGCAATACCATCACGTGATAGAGTAAATCCGCCGCCTCGTTGACAACGCCGATTTTTTCTTCGTTCTTCGCTGCGATAACAAGCTCGACCGCTTCTTCGCCCACTTTTTTGCCGATACGGTCTACGCCGCGCGCAAACAAAAAGCTGGTGTACGCTCCGTCCTCGGGGTTTTGTCTGTATTCGGCAACGATACGCTGCAATCTCCCGAACATTTCCCCGCCGATTTCGTTATATTCCCCTTTGATTTGGCGCGCAAAATTACTAAACGCGTTTTTCTCCGCGTTCAGTTTCCCCTTTTGCGATACCTTAATCAAAAGCTGCGTACCGTCGTTGTTCAAATACGCCGTCTTTACTTTCTGCGTGTTTGCGTTGCGAACGACTTCGCCACCCTCGTAAAAATGCGCATAGCCCGTCGAAAAAGTTTTTTCTACCGCTTCTGCGTTCATCGCCGCCAAGGCAAGCACCTCACCGCTTTCGTAATTTTGTACGACGACGGGAACCGTCCCGTCCGCTGTATACTGAATTTTGCTGTAATCGAATACGTCTTTCACGTCCATGGCTATACCTCCCTATGGCATCCTTCCAGTTTATTATACTACAAAAATCTCCCCTCGTCAATACCGAAAAGAAAATTTTTTCCCGCTTTTTCCCTCTTTTTTGCACAAATACCGTAAAATCAAAGTAAAAACGCTCGTTTTTGCCCTTAATTTAACACTACGTCTTTTAAACTTTCGTACTTTTGTATCGCCGCCGCCCGCAACCGTTCGTCGTCATACCGCCCTGCAAACGCGTCGTCGGAAAGCTTCTTCGCTACGAAAATCACCTGCGTCGAATACCGTAAATTTTTGATATCCGTCAGCATCTTCCCCGATTGGCGAGTCCCGA
This sequence comes from Clostridiales bacterium, assembly GCA_015069295.1. Taxonomy (GTDB): domain Bacteria; phylum Bacillota; class Clostridia; order Christensenellales; family Borkfalkiaceae; genus Scatosoma. The sequence continues at coordinate 34,502 of SVIW01000008.1, read as the reverse complement.
AGAAATCCCCGCTGCCGCGCATTTCCAAATCCTTTTCGGCAATTTTAAACCCGTCCGCGTTGTTCTTTAAGGTCAGCAACCGCTCTCTTGCCGTATCGCTCTCCGAGCCCATCAGCAGGAAACAATAACTCTTTTCCGCGCCTCTGCCGACCCGACCGCGAAGCTGGTGCAGCTGCGAAAGTCCAAACCGCTCGGCGTTGTAAATAATCATCGTCGTGGCGTTGGGCACGTCCACGCCGACCTCGATAACCGTCGTGGAAACGAGACAATCGAACTCCCCGTTTTTAAACGCGGTCATTATCTCCGTTTTTTCCTTGTCCTTCATCTTCCCGTGCAAAAGTCCAAACCGCACGGTCGGCAGACGGCCTTTCAATTCTTCAAACAATTCGTTGACGCTGATAATCGTCCCCTCTTCGTCGTCCTCGATTTTCGCACAGACGAAATAGGCTTGTTTGCCCGCCGCCGCTTCCTTGCGGATGTATTCTAACATATCGTCGTATTTCGATTCGGGAATAATACTCGTCGAAATCTCCTGCCTTGCCTTGGGCTTGTCCGCAATCGTCGTAACGTCCAAATCCCCGTAAAAGATTAAAGACAGCGTACGCGGAATGGGCGTCGCGCTCATAACCAGCATATCCGTCCCCACGCCCTTTTCCGCCAAAGCGTTGCGCTGCGCCACGCCGAAGCGGTGTTGTTCGTCGCAGACGATTAACGACAAATTCGGAATCTCCACGTCCCCTTGCAAAATCGCGTGCGTACCGCAAAGAATATCGATTTCCCCGTCTTTTAACCGAGCCTTTAATTCCCGTTTCTCCTTCGCCGTCATACCGCCGGCAAGATACCCTACCTTATAATCGGGGAAATACCGTTTTAAAATTTCGTAATTTTGCGCGGCAAGCACTTCGGTCGGGGAAAGATACGCCGCCTTAAACCCGCTTTTTACCGCCATAAAGATACCGCAAAGCGCCACCGCCGTTTTCCCGCTGCCAACGTCCCCTTGCAGCAATCTGTTCATTCGCGTCGGCGCGCGCAGGTTCTCAAACGTTTCGTTGACCGCTATTTTTTGTCCGTCGGTAAACTCGAACCCAAACCGCCCCGCAAACTCCTTCACTTCGCTTGCCGTTACCGTATAATTATGCAACCGAACTTCTTCCTTGCCGCCCTTGATAATTTTGAAAGCGGAAATTAAAATAAAATATTCTTCCAAAGCAATCCGCTCTGCCGCAACGTCCTTATTTTGCTGCGAAGTAGGGTTGTGGATTTCATAATACGCCCTATTTAAATCGGGCAAATCGTATTTTTTGACAATCTGCCAAGGAATAACGCTCTCCAAATCCACCTTTTGCAAGCCTTCCAATACCGCGGCGCGCACCACTTTTTGAGTCAAGCTCCCCTTTAAGGAATAGACGGGCACGATGCCCTTCAAACGATAGTTTTTATCCAACGGCTCGAAGGTGGGATTTACCAAGGAAATTTGCCCGAATTTGTTTTGTACTCTGCCGTAGAAAAGATATTCGCCCGCCTTTAATTTCTGCGCAACGTAGGGCTGATTAAACCAAACGGCGGTAAAGGGAAATCCGTCTTGCGAGCAAAACGCCTTGACCATTTTCCGCCTATTGCCGTAATTGACGGGCGTAACCCTCGTTACCTCGCAAGCCACCAAAACCATATCGTTGTGATAGGCGGTTTTCAGCGAAGAACGCTCGGTCAAATCCAAATAGGCGCGCGGATAAAACCGTACGAGCTCCTCGACGGTCGCAATCCCTAATTTATGAAAATCCTTTTCGCGCTTTTCACCAATCGCGCGCAACGCAGAAAGTCTCATAAAACGCCCCTTTTTTAAAAAAAACGCAAAACGGGAAAAGCCGTTGCCTTTCCCGTCTATTATGTCTATATTTTTGTATAAATATACGCGATTTTTGTATATTATACTTATTCTAACGACAGAATGTAATAATAAACGGATTGTCCGCCGTTATGGAAATCTACGTCGCAATCGGGATATTTTTCCGCAATCGTTTCGCACAGCGCCGCCGCCTCCGATTCTTTCACGTCCTCGCCGTAGTACAAGGTAATAACCTGATGGAAATCCTCTTTCAATCTTGCAATCAGCTTTAATACCGTTTCTTCCGTCGTATGCGACTTGGCAAGAATTTTCTTGTCGTCCATACCGATAATATCCCCTTCCTTAATCGAGAACCCGTTCAAGGAAGTATTCCGTACCGCGTACGTTACCTGCCCGACCTTTACGTTGTCAAGCGCGTGAATCATATTGATTTTGTTTTCTTCCGCACTGACTTCGGGATTAAATTCGAGCGCCGCCGCAAAGCCTTGGGGTACGTTTTTCGTCGGAATAACGTGCAACGTCTTGTTTTCTACGAGGCTCTTTGCCTGTTCTGCCGCAAGCGTAATATTTTTGTTGTTGGGGAAGACGAAAATATGCTCCGCGTTGATTTTCTGCGCCGCGCTTGCGATATCGCTTGCCGACGGGTTCATCGTTTGTCCGCCTTCGATGATGCGGTCTACGTACAAATCCTTGAAAATTTCCGCAAGCCCCGCGCCCGTACAAATGGAAAGCATACCCATTTCTTTCTTTTCCGCCTCTAATTTCGCGCGAAGCTGACGGTTTTGCTCTAACATATTTTCAATTTTCGGTCTTTCCAATTCGCCAAGTTCGAGCGCGTACGAAAGCGCTTTGCCGGGCTGGTTGGTATGCACGTGTACTTTTACAAGCTCCAAATCGCCGATACAAATAACGCTGTCGCCAAGCGTCATCAGCTTTTCGCGCAATTTGTCAATCGCAGAAAGCGTAGTGCTCTTTTTCAAATTGATAATGAAGAATTCGGTACAGTATGCGTACTGAATTTCCCCGATATCCAAACCGATAATCGACGAATTATCCTCAAAATCCGCTTCCGAAGCGGGAACTTCCGCTTCCTCGTCAATTTCCCCGACCTCTTCACCGGTCAAAGCCATATTAAAGCCTTTGATAATCGTCATCAAGCCAACCCCGCCCGAATCGACTACGCCCGCTTTTTTCAATACGGGAAGCAGTTCGGGGGTCAAGGCAAGCGCGCGCTCCCCTTCCTTGATAACGTCTTGGAAGAACTCTTCAAAATTCTTCTTTTTCGCCGCGATTTTTGCCGCGTATTCGCTCATCATACGGATAACGGTCAAAATCGTACCTTCTTTGGGTACGGAAACCGCACCGTAGGCAACCTTCGTGCCCGATTCTAACGCTTTTGCGAACAATTTGGTATCCACCTCTTTTTCCTCTTTGCGGATAACGGTGCAGATACCCTTTAAAATTTGGGATAAAATAACGCCGGAATTCCCTCTCGCGCCTTTCAACGCGCCTTTGGAAACGCTGTCGCAAACCTCGACGAAGGCGTTGGATTGACAAGCCGAAAGCTCTCTCACGCAAGATTGCATGGTCAAAGACATATTCGTACCGGTGTCGCCGTCAGGTACGGGGAAGACGTTTAACGCGTCTACCTTTGCGCGGTTGATTTCCAACTGTTTCGCGCCGACGAGAATCATTTTACGAAACTCGGTACTGTTTATCGTTTTATGCATTTTTAATGCTCCTTGTTTTTCTTTTTATTCGCCCTGCTTTTTCAAGGCGGTTTATAAGCCCGACGGGTAAGGAGTACGCGCGTACGCGCGTAAGTATAAATGAAGGAACTCCGTCGCACGAAAAGGGGCAAGCGGGAAAACACGCTTGCGCCTTTAGGAAATTTAGAGTTTTACCCCGATTACGTTGACGTTGACGGTGTCGACGATCATACCCGTAAAGGCCTCCACCTTGTATTTGATGGATTCCTTCAAGGATTCGGCAACCGCGCCAATCGAAATGCCGTATTTCATAATAACGTACACGTCCACGTAGATACGGTTTCCGGAGGTAGTAATTTTAATCCCTTTGCCACCGCTTTCTTTCTTAAACAAAACAGAAAGACTGTCGGTAAAACGGCGGGAGACCATCTCGACGATCCCGTACGATTCCATAGCGGTATGGGACGCGACCTTGGCGATTGCAAGGTCGGAGATGGAAATTTTTCCGTAAGCATTGTTCGTATTAACAGACATACCATCCTCCAAGTTCTTATTTATTGTACACTATTTTCACCTCTTTGGCAAGTACTTTTTTAATTTTTTCTTATTTTTTTTATTTTTTCCTTTTTTCGGGGTATTTTTAATTGCTTTTTCCAAACAAAAATGCTATATTATTTATGCTTGTTTTGCAAAGCAGACTTTTTTTGCGCGCAAAACGTAGTAAAAATAAGATAAACAACGGTAAAATCAACCCAAACGGAGGTGTTTAATATGTCGAGAGTATGCAATATTTGCGGTAAAGGTCAGGCATCGGGCAACAACGTCAGCCACTCGAACCGTAAGACGAGAAGAACTTTCAAGGTAAACGTTCAGAAGATTTCCTACGTAGAAGACGGTAAGGAAGTAAACGGCTACGTTTGCGCAAGATGCATCAGAACCCTTAAAAAAGCGGACGCAGAATAATTTTCGCTTTTTTTCAACGTGCTTTAAAAGCCGACTGTGTAATGCAGTCGGCTTTTTGCGTTGCAAGATAATCTTGCAGCTAGTCTTTTCTATCCTTCCGAAAATTTTAATGCAACCTACCGTTTGGCAGGTTGCATTTTTCAACTAAACTACCGAGTAGCTTAACGAAACGGGCAACGCTCCGTTGCATCCAGTCTTTTCTATCCTTCTGTCGCCCCGCGGTGTTACAACGAAACCGCCAAAAACCAAGCCGCAACGCCGAAATGCGACGTATATAAACCGTTTACGCCTTCAAAGCCGCAATCATAGCCGCCCTATCGGGTGCCTTAAACACCGCGCTGCCGGCGACGATGACGTTTGCGCCCGCCGCCTTGATTTCCTCGACGTTTTCCGCCGTTACGCCGCCGTCGATTTCCAAATCGATCTCTTTTCCAAGCTCGCTGATAATCGCGCGAATTTCTTTCAGTTTATCGAGCGCCGACGGAATAAACTTCTGTCCGCCAAAGCCGGGGAATACGCTCATCACAAGCACCATATCACAAAGGGGAATTATCTCTTTTATTTTTTCTACGGGAGTGTCGGGATTGATAACCGCACCGCATTTTACGCCCGTTGATTTGATAAGCTCTAACACCTCTTTCAAGTTGTCCTGACAAGCTTCGTAGTGTACGGTAATGATATCCGCGCCCGCCTTAGCGAAGCGTTCGACGTATTTTTCGGGATGCACGATCATCAAATGGCAATCGAGGGGCAGAGTGGTCATTTTGCGGATATCCTCTACCATTTTAATCCCAAAGGTAATATTATTGACGAACACGCCGTCCATCACGTCGCAATGCACGACGTCTGCGCCGCTCGCCTCTAACGATTGTACTTCTTCGCCCATTTTCGCAAAGTTTGCCGACAAAATAGACGGCGCAATTTTAATATTTTTCATAAGTTTTTCTCCTTATTTTTGCGTGTTTTCGTATCTGTTTTTGCGGATAAGATATCGGACTATACGCGACTTAAATTTGCTCCACTCGAACGCGGAGAGTGCGTCGTATTGCCGCAAAACACACGGTTCTGCCCGATAGGCGCGTACAAGTAGTACGCAACTGAGGGCAGGTTCTGTTTTTGCGGATAAGACGGCAACGTGCCGTTGCATCCAGTCTTGTCTATCTTTCCGAAGATTTTAATACAACTAATTATTTATCAAATCTCGTATTTCAACAAAGCCGTCATTGCGAGGCGTTAGCCGCGGCAATCTCTTTTTTTCTGCCCACCAACTATACGCGTTCGATATACTGCGCGCGGAGCTGTCCGCACGCCCCGCCTATATCCACGCCAATTTGACGGCGCAAAGTAGCCGACAACCCGCCCTTTTCCAATTTACCTAAAAAGCGGTAAGCGGATTTATCGTCGAGGGCTTTTAAATCCCGTTCTTTGACTTCGTTTAAACGGATTAAGTTCACGTGGCAAGGCTTGCCTTTTAAGAGCTTCACCAGCGCCAAAGCGTGCTGTTCGTCGCAGTTTTCCCCCTCGATGAGGGTATATTCAAAATAATACCGCCTGCCCGTTTTTTGGAAATAATAGTCGCAGGCTTTTAAAATCTCGGCTATTTTGTACGCCTTGGCAACGGGCATCGTCCGCGCGCGCGTTTCGTCGTCGGTCGCGTGCAGAGAAACGGTCAAATTCAGCGGTAAGCCCTCGTCCGCTAAGCGGTACATTTTCGGTACGATTCCGCAGGTGGAAAGGGAAATGTTCCGCGCACTGATGCAAAGCCCCTCTTCCGCCGTTACGTTTCTTAAAAACCTCAATACCTCGTCGTAATTGTCCAGCGGCTCGCCGCTGCCCATTAAAACGACGTTGGTAACGGCGCGCGCCTCTTTGCCCTGCCCCGCCGCATCCTCTTTATGCAAAGCGTTGACGACAAGAATCTGACAAAGGATTTCCCCCGCCGTTAAATTGCGGATCAACCCGCCGAGGGTAGAGGCGCAAAACTTACAGCCCATACGACACCCTACTTGCGTGGAAACGCATTGGGTATAGCCGTATTTGTATTTCATCAATACCCCCTCGACAAGGTTTCCGTCCGCGTATTCGAAAAGGAATTTTTCCGTTCCGTCCGCCGAAAGGTATTTTTCCTTAATCTTCACGGGCTCGTCCTCGTATTCCTCCAAAAGCTTTTCTTTAAAGGCTTTGGACAGCGAAGTGATACCCCCTATCGTCTTCCCCTGCGTCAAGCCCTCGTACAGCTGCTTGGCGCGGAATTTTTTCTCGCCTAACGCAAGGACGAGTTCTTCTATTTCTGCATACGATAAATCTTGTAGAATTTTTTTCATAACTCCTCCTTTGGCAGCATTACGAAGTATATTTCATATCCGCAGGATATTTCACAATCCTTATTATTTCACTTAGGCCTTTGGCATAAATTTCATTATATAAACGGCGGGCTATACGCGTTTCAATTTACAAACGTAAAAGCCTGCGCCATACGCCGTATCCGGCAAAAACTGCAATCCGTATTTTTTCTTATCGTGCGCAAGCGGACTTGATAACTCTTCTAAAACGAAATCGGAGCGAGATTTTAAAAATCCCTCTACCGTTTTATCGTTTTCACATTCAAACAACGAACAAGTCGAATAATACAACGCCCCGCCCTTTTTCACGTATCTTGCCACGTTCGACAAAATAGCGGCTTGCGCCTTTGCAAGCGCCGCAAAATCCTCTTGCTTTCTAAAAAGCTTGATATCGGGGTTTTCCGATACCGTACCGTAGCCCGAACAGGGCGCGTCGCAAAGCACGGCGTCAAATTTTTCTTCGTATTCGGGGTCGAACAGCGCGCTATCTTTTTGGTATTCGGTAAGGTTATGAACGCCCATACGGGTTTTATATTGACGTATCAATTCTACGCGGTGGGCGTGCAGCTCGAAAGCGGTAACCCGTTCACATTTTTTCGACAAAAGCACCGATTTCCCTCCGGGAGCGGCGCAAGCATCGAGCAAGCTTTCGCAGGGCGCAACACAATCGCAAATGGCGATACTGCCCACCGATTGAAAGGTGTATTTACCCTCGTCAAACCCCTCGTCGCGCACGAACGAGGGAAAGATATAATTGTCTTCAAACGGCGTTTTTAAATGCGTTTTGTCCAAATACTCTTCCGCGTTCCGTTCAAAACGCACGGACACCCCCGCCGATGCTGCCTGCGCAATCGATTTTGCGCGTTCGCCGTATTCTTTTTTTAACATAGCATAGGCAAAAACGGGATAGGAAAGCGCAATCGCTTCGCCCTCTACATTTTGCGGGATAGTCTTATCCACCGCCGTCCTGTCAAACCGCCGCAAAAACGCGTTGACAAACCCGCTTACCCCGCTTTTACCCAATTTTTTGCAAAGGTCAACGGCGCAATCGGTTACCATATACCGCTTTTTGTCCATAAACAAAAGCATATACAGCGAGATTTTTAAAATCGTCCGCACGGCAAGTTTGGGGGCTTTGGGTGCATAGTGCCGAATTGCAAAATCAAAATAGCAATCGTTTTCCAACACCCCGTATACGATTTTCACCGTCCGAGCACGGAACTGTTCCTCGATATACGTATCCGCAATCGCTTGTTTTACGTGCGCCCCGTCCGAATAGACTTTGGTCAAAATCAAAAAGGGGTCGTACACGGGATTGCTTAACATTCGAACACCTGCCCTTTTTTCGCTTTTCTACCGTTGATAAAATCGCTACCTAACATACGTTTCCCGCCCGCCGCCTGCACTTCCGTCAGTTTCAACGCGCCGTCCGCGCATTTGACAAGCAAGCCGCGCTTGGGCGAATCGGACAACACCTCGCCACAGCTTGCGATAGGAAAATAGGCTTGTTCTTCCCCGTTTAACACCGCCCTTTCCGCGCGGTAAACGTTGATTTTATTCCCGTCCAAAACCGCGTACGCCACGGGCGCAGGATTCATTGCGCGGACGAGATTAACGAGTTCTTGACAGGGCTTGGAAAAGTCAAGTTTTGCGTTTTCTTTATTGATTTTTCTAACGACGTTCACGCCCGTTTCCCCTTGCGGCGTTAAGGTAAATTCTCCGCTTTCCAATAAGCGCAAGGCAGTCAAAATCAAATCCGCGCCGATTTGGGATAAACGGGAGGAAAGCTCGCCGCAGGTCTCCGTTTCGCCGATTTCCGTTTCTTCTACGCATAAAACGTCGCCGCTATCCAGACCGAGCTCGGTTTTCATTATCGAAACGCCCGTTTTCGCTTCGCCCGCTAAGATACAGCTTTGAATGGGAGAAGCGCCGCGATAGGCGGGCAAAAGCCCCGCGTGGATATTCCATACGCCTTGCGGGAAAAGGTCTAAAACGGATTGGGTTAAAATTTGCCCGTATGCGCAGGTTATCATAATATCCCCGCCAAGCGCCGATAAAGCGGGAAGCTCGTCGCGGATTTTTTCGGGCTGTAAAACGGGAATCCCCCGCGAGATCGCCAACGTCTTTACGGGCGGCGGGGTCAGGATTCCTTTTCTGCCCTGCGGTTTGTCGGGCTGGGTGATAACCCCTACCACTTCAAAACCGCCGTCTATTATTTTTTGTAAAGGCGCAACCGCGAAATCGGGTGTGCCGGCAAATACTATTTTCATAAAACACCTAAATAAAATTCGGCAAGCTGAGCTTGCAGGCAACGTTCCGTTGCATCTAGTCTTTTCTATCGCTCCGTCGTTCTGCGGTGTTACCGAATAGTTACACGAAACTGTGGAGAAGGGTTGCAGGCAACGTTCCGTTGCATCCAGTCTTTTCTATCTTTTCGAAAATTTTAATGTAACCGACTATTTGGCAGGTTGTGTTTTTCAACTAAACCACCACACGGTTACACGAAACGGATTAGATACGAGCAAGACGAGAAGAAACGAGTACCCCGACGGGAGTTTACAAGTCGTAAACGAGCAAGGGCAGGTTCCGTTTTTGTTTCAAGATGCGCCCTTACACGCAGTTTCTTTAATTGCGCTCGATGTGGGTCGCTTTATCTATATACAACACTCCGTCTAAATGGTCAAGCTCGTGGCAGATAGCGCGGGCGAAAAAGCCTTTCGCTTTTAACAGGTGCTTTTCGCCGAAACGGTCTTGATAGGACAGAGTTACCTTCATAGGACGGGAAACAATCCCGCTTTTCCCACGAACGGACAAGCAGCCTTCCCAGCCCGTTTGTTCGCCTTTATAATCGAGGAGTACGGGGTTGATAAATTCGAAATACCCGTTATCCACGTCCACGACCACCACGCGGCGTAAAATCCCTACCTGCGGCGCGGCAAGCCCTGCGCCTTCTTCTTTTTTTACCGTCTCTTTCATATCTTCCAGCAAAGCGTGCAACTTCTCGTCAAACGCCTCGACGGGAAAACATTTTTGTCTTAACACGTCGTCGCCGACCTGTACGATACTACGGATAGCCATTTTTCCTTTCTCCTTTTTCTCAATCTCTCAACTTAAATTGGCGGGGTTTTCTTCCACGGAAATCAACACGTCCCGCGTCCGCTCCGCCGCGCATATTTCATAGATTTGCGGCAGCAACGACGAGTCGTTTAACCGCATTAACACTTGATATCGATACTTGTTTTGGATTCGCTTTATCGGCGAGCGCATTTTGTCGAAAAACAAGAACTTTTCCTCGTTTTTATCATACAACTCTTTCAAACCGAAAAACACCCCTCGCAACGCTTCCAACGTCTTTTTATCGTCCTCGCCGCTTATCAATACTCTGACGATTTTGGAAAAGGGCGGGAACGCCATCGCCTCGCGCAAGGAAATTTCGTTTTTGTAAAATCCCGCATAATCGTAGGAAGCGGCAAAGCCCAGCACCTCGTTTTCAGGGTCGAAGGTCTGTAAAACCACCTTACCCTTTTCCTCTGCGCGGCCGCTTCTGCCCGCAACTTGGGTCAAAAGCTGAAAAGTCCTCTCCCCGCTTCGATAATCGGAAAAATGCAAACTCATATCCGCGTCCAAAATCCCCACGAGCGTTACGGCGGGGAAATCGTGGCCTTTTGCAATCATCTGCGTACCGACTAAAATATCCGCTTGCTTTTCAGCAAAGGTCTTTAAAATTTTATAATGCCCCTCTTTCCCGCTAGTCGTATCGTTGTCCATACGCAAAATCCGCGCCGCGGGATATAGTTTTTGCAATTCGCTAACGATTCTTTGCGTGCCCGTGCCCGCATAGGTCAGTTTCCTCCCCCCACAATCGGGACAAGCGGACAGCATATTGTATTTTAAACCGCAATAGTGGCATTTTAGACAGTTTTCTTCCTTATGATAGGTCAACGAAACATCGCAAGCCTCGCACTTTGCCACGTATCCGCATTCTTTACAAATCACCGTTTGCGAATACCCGCGCCGATTTAAAAAGAGAATAGCTTGCTTGTCTGCGGACAAACACTTGTCCAGCTCCTCTTTCAAAGCAGCAGAAAACGCCGAGTTGTTCCCTCTTCGCACTTCCCGTCGCATATCGGCAATTATCACCTCGGGCAGAGGACGCTTGTTGATGCGCTTTTCCAAACGGATTAAGGAAAACGCGCCCTCTTTCGCCTGTTTATAGGTCTCTACGGACGGCGTCGCGCTGCCTAAAACCAGCTTGCAGCCGTTGTATTTTGCCCGCAAATCCGCCACGTCAAAAGTATTGTAACGGGGCGCGGATTCGCTGGAATAGCTCGAATCGTGTTCCTCGTCCAAGATAATCACGCCGATATTTTCCAAGGGCGCAAACACCGCGCTTCTTGCGCCGATGGCGATTTTCGCCTCGCCCGTACGAAGTCTCCACCATTCGTCAAACCGCTCGCCTGCAGAAAGTCCGCTGTGCAGTATCGCCGCGTTTTTCCCAAACCGCGCACGAAGCTGCGACAGCATCTGCGGAGTCAGCGAAATTTCCGGCACGAGGAAAATCGCGCTCTTGCCCTCTTTTAAACTTTGCGCAATCAAAGTCAAGTAAATTTCCGTTTTCCCGCTGCCCGTTACCCCGTGCAATAATTGCACTCTGCGATTGTCCGTATTGATAATTTCCACCGCCCGCGCTTGGTCTTCCGTCAGCGTACGCGTAGGACAAACGGAATCCACCTCTTGATAGGGGTTTCGCAGTACCTGTTCTTTCGTGATTGTAACGTAGCCCTTTTTTTCTAACGCCGCCACCCCGCCGGGGAAGGAAGCGTTTAACAAAGCGCAGTCGGTTTTTCCGTGCGCTTGCAAATACTCAGCGACTCCGCGCTGATTTTTTGCCGTTTTTGAAAATTGCATTTCTTCTATCGGCAGCAAAAGCGCGGCATAATTTCTCGTACGTTCGCGCACCTTGCCCGTCCGCATCTCCGTCGGCAAAAACAGCCGCAACGTCAAAGCCTTGGGCACGCGGTAACGGTTCGCCAAAGCTTCGGCAAGCGCCAAACATTCGGAGTTTAACGCGGGCAACTCGTCTTCACAAGGCAAAACCCTTTTTAACCTTTCCATAGGGAAAAACGAGCTTTCTTTTAAGCGCATTACAAACCCGGGCAAAATCTTCCCGCCAAAGGGCGCGCGGACGCGGCTGCCAACGATTACGTTATCGTCGCAGAGATAATCGAATATTCTGTCCGTTTCACTCGTCGCGATATCGACGATGACTTCCGCTATCATAGAACGCCCCTTTCAAAACGCGTAATTGCCTCGAAAACCGAGGCAATTTTCAAAAGTTATTCTTTTGCAATCACAACTTTCCCGTCCGCGATATCCTTGCAAGCAGACAACAGCTCTTTGTCTTTGCCCGTCGAATCGTGTACGCCGAGATTGCGTTCCGCCTCGATAATCTGGCGCGCGCGCTTTGCTGCAATCGTGCACAACGCATAGCGGCTGATAGGGTCTTCTTCCGACCCAAGTTTTCTGATCATAACGTCTACAGAAGGTTCGTTAATCATATTCTTTACACTCCTTTACCGTGTTTTTCTTTATTTGCAACGGGCTGTATCCAAAACGGATTCCAGCTCGTTTAAAGCCCTGTCAAAATCGTCGTTTACGATAACGCAATCGTATTCGTCTTGTTTGGAAAGCTCGTATTCCAAACGGGACAACCGCCCCGCAATCGCCTCGTCGCTTTCCGTACCCCTGCCCTTTAAGCGGCGTTTTAACTCTTCCACCGAAGGGGGTACGATCATAATCAACAAGCAATCGGGAAAGGCTTTTTTCGCGTTCAACCCGCCTACGACGTCAATTTCCAAAATAACCGAATGGGTTTGCAGCTTTTCTTTGACGAAACTTTTCGGCGTACCGTAATAGTTCCCAAAATGCTCGTCGTATTCTAAAAAATCCTGCTCGTCAATGCGGCGCAAAAATTCTTCCTTGCTTAAAAAATAATACTCTTTTCCGTGCGTTTCCCCTTCGCGCGGCAAACGAGTGGTGCAAGACACCGACTCCACGACGTCTTCTCTTCGCGCTTTTAACGCCTTGACAAGCGTGCCTTTGCCTACGCCCGACGGGCCGGAAATTACCAACAATACGTTTTTCATCTATTCCCCTTATTCGAGGTTTTGTACCTGTTCTCTGATTTTTTCAATTTCGTTTTTGAGCACCAGCCCCGCGCGAGTGATTGCCACGTCGTTACTCTTTGAACAAGTCGTGTTCGCTTCGCGGTTAAATTCCTGCACGAGGAAATCCAGCTTTCTGCCCACGATCCCCTCTTGGCAAATAGAGCGGAACTGCTCGATATGGCTGCGCAAACGGGTCAACTCCTCGTCGATGTTGCTCTTATCGGTAAAGACGGCAACCTCGGTCAAAATACGGTTCTCGTCGATATTCGCCCCGTTTAAATATTCCTTGACGCGGGCGGTCAGTTTTTCGCGGTATTCGTTTGCAATCTCGGGCGCGCGCAGAGAAATTTCTTCCACCAAAGTTTCAATCGTCGCTACGCGGGCAAGCATATCCTCTCTAAGCTTTTCCCCTTCGATTGCACGCATTTCGTTTAATTTGCAAAGAGCGGCTTCCAAAGCGACGTCGAGTGCCTTGGTCATTTCCTCGTCCAAGCTTTGCGAATCCTCTTGTTTCATTACGTCGGGATACCGCAAAACGGAAGAAAGGGTGATATCGTCCGTCAAATCGGGAAAGGCTTCCTTCATTGCTTTTGCCGCCGCCACGTACGAGCCTGCAAGCGCCATATCCAGCGCAAGCGCCGTCGGGCGTTCGCGTTTATCTTTCAGCGAAATGAAAACGTCCGCATGACCGCGCGTGAGTTTCTTTCTCACGGTGTTACGAATCACGTCTTCCAAGCACGCAAAAACCCTCGGCGCTTTGATAGAAACGTCCAAATAACGGTTGTTCACCGTTTTAATTTCGCAGGTCAGCTCTAACCCGCCCTCTACGTATTCGCCTTTTCCGTAACCCGTCATACTCAACATAGGTTTTTCCTCTTTTTGTCCAATTGCCCGTCTTACGGGTTCTATCATTATAGCAGATGTTTTGAAAAATTTCAAGCCCCCAGTGCCACTTTTTTCCCATTTTTTATAATAAATTATAAAAGAGCCGATTTTTTTCGGCTCTTTTGCGGATTTATTTTTCCAACATTTCTAAAAACGCGGGTTCGTCCAAGACGGGTATTCCCAATTTTTGCGCCTTGGCAAGCTTGCTGCCCGCCTCTTCGCCCGCCACGACGAGGGTCGTTTTCGCCGTTACCGACGACTGGCACACCCCGCCCTTTTCTTCAATCAGCTTTTGCGCCTCGCTGCGTTTTAACGAGGAAAGCGTACCCGTCAAAACGACCGAGTGCCCTGAAAATACCCCCTCTTTTTTCTCGTCCGACCAAACGGGGCTAACCCCCGCTTCTACTAAAGCGCGAAGAGTGGAAAGATTGTCTTCGTCCTGAAAATATTGCACGATGGCGTTTGCGGTAATTTCGCCTACGTTTTCAAGCGCAAGCAATTCTTCTACCGTTGCGTTTTGCAAAGTTTCCATACTGCCAAAACGGCTCGCAAGGTCCTTCGCCGCAACCCTGCCTACCCCGTCGATGCCGATTGCGTAAATAAACGCGTCCAATTTCGGGGTCTTGCTCTTTTCAATTTCGCTTAAAAGATTGTTGATTTTCTTCGCTTTAAAGCCCTCTAATTTCGCCAAATCTTCCGCCGTTAAATTGTACAAATCGGAAACTTTGACAACACCTTGCTTTTCTACGAGTTGCAACGCCGTGCTTTCGGAGAACCCGTCGATGTTCATCGCGTTTTTCCCCGCGTAATGGTCGAGCGCCGCTACGATACGAGGCACGCAAAGTCGGTTGGGGCAAAACAGATGCGCGCCCGTCTCTTGCAAAGAAGAGCCGCAGGCAGGGCAGCGGACGGGTTTTTCAATCTCTTTACTGTGTTCGTAATGCTCCGTCGCGCCTAAAATTTCAGGGATAACCTCGTTCGAACGGCGCACCAGCACGCGCGAACCGATTTTTACGTCTTTGCGCAGAATATCCCCGTAATTGTTTAAGGTGGCACGGGAAACGGTCGCTCCGCCGAGTTCGACGGGCTGCAACAACGCAAGCGGGGTTAATTTCCCCGTTCTGCCCACCTGCCAAATCACTTCGTTTAATAGCGTGGTAACCTCTTCCGCCTCAAACTTGTACGCCATCGCCCAACGGGGGAATTTATCGGTAAAGCCCATTTCTTCCCGCAAAGCCCAATCGTTTACTTTAATCACCGCGCCGTCCGTCAACACGTCGATTTGCTTGCGCTCGGTTTCCACCGTTTTTATCGCGGCAAGCACCTCGTCTTCCGTCTTGCAAACCGCAAAATACGGGTACACCTTAAAGCCCTCGTTTTTCAAGAAGGTATGCGCTTCCGTTTGGGACATAGGCAGGGAGTCCGAGGTGTAATTGACGTCGTAAAAATAGATATCGGGGCGGCGTTGACGGGTGATTTTCGGGTCTAAATTACGGATTGCGCCCGCCGCCGCGTTGCGCGCGTTTTTCAAAGGCTCGTCGGCGGTTTTATTGTATTCGTCCAATACGGAAAGACGGATAACCGCTTCCCCGCGCACTTCCAGCGTTCCTTGATAGGAAATCCGCAACGGGAAAGATTTTATCGTCAATACCTGCGCCGTAACGTCCTCGCCTACCACGCCGTTCCCGCGGGTCGTTGCGCGGACGAATTCCCCTTTTTCATAGGTCAAACAAACAGTTAGACCGTCAAACTTGTATTCGACGGTGTACTCAACTTCCCGCTCCGCGGCTTTTTGTACGCGAGTTAAAAAGGCGCGGAGCTCCTCTTTTGTTACCGACTTGTCAAGACTGAACAAACGGGCGATATGGGTATGCTTTTCAAAGCCTTTGATAGGCTCGCCGCCGACCCGACGCGTCGGGCTGTCGGGGTATACCTCGCCGCTTGCCTCTTCCAGTTTTTTCAATTCGTCGTACAAAGTATCGTATTCTTTATCCGAAACGGTGGGCTTGTCCAGCACGTAATATTCGTGCGCCCACTTATTGAGAATATCGACGAGCTCTCTTTTTCTGTCCATTTTGATTACCTCTATTTTTAAATGCGGCAAGCTGAGCTTGCAGGCAACGCGGGATGCATCCAGTCTTGTCTATCCTTCCGTGGTTCTGCGATGTTACATCGAAGATTTAACGACCGAGTAGCTACACGAAACGGGTTAGATGCGAGCAGTTCAAGGAAGGCGCGGATTTCCCGACGGGAGTTTACTGGGCGTAAACGAGCAAGGGAAAACGCAAGCCTGACGCCGAAATGCGAAGTATATAAGCCGTTTCTCTCGGTTACACTTGGCAACGGAGAGTGCGGCAGATTGCCGCAAAACACGCGGTTCTGCCCGATGGGAGTTTACTGGTCGTAAACGAGCAAGGGCAGGTTCCGTTTTTGCGGATAAGATGCCGTACTATACGTTGCCAACCGTCAAAGGGGCGAGGGAGGCGGATAATTGCTTTATCCCCAACCCCTCGAAGGCGATATCGAGAATCATATTACTGCCCGTGCCGCGCACGCCGACAATCATACCGTCGCCGAACTTCGGATGGCGCACTTTTTTGCCGATTTGGAAAGCGGACAAATCTTTTGCCGCCGTCGGCGATAAGGTCTTTTTCAGCTTGCTTGCGCCGCCGTACGCAACCCCCTCGTTTTTCTTCTGCGTGCCGTACGAGCCGTAGGACGAACTCCCATACCCGCCGTACCCGCCAGTTCCCCCGTACGAATTGTTCGAAGAACGGGAATAGGAACTTTGCGAAGAATAAGACGAATAGGACGAACGCGCCCCGTACGAATTATAAGAATTGTGCGAACCATACGAACCATACGAGCCATACGAGCCCCCACCATAGCTATTCCTTCTGTCGCCGTAATCGTCGTTCGTCTCGTACCTGCCCCCCTCGTCCTCGTCATAATCGTCCCGATAGGAAAACGTGGGACGGCGGGTTTCCTGCGGCATATCCAGTTCGGAAGAGAGTTCTTTTAAAAACCTCGAACGCATCGTCGGTTCGCGCTTGCCGTACAAATAACGGCTCTTCGAGCGGGTAAGGTACAATCTCTCTTTCGCGCGGGTAATGGCTACGTACATCAATCTTCTTTCCTCTTCCATATCCTCTTCGTCGCCGACGGCGCGGGAAACGGGAAGAATGTTCTCTTCCAAGCCGCAAACGAACACGCACTTAAATTCCAGCCCCTTGACCGAATGTACGGTTGCGAGGGTAACGTAATTGCTGTCGTCCATCTCGTCGGTATCGGAAGAAAGGGTTACCTGATTGAGATAATCGGTAAGTCCAACCCCGGGGTTTAACCGGCAATATTCTTCTACGGAATTGATAAATTCTTCAATGTTCGCGCGCTTGTTGATACTCTCGTCCGAATCGTCTGCGTACGCCTGGCGCATACGGGTATCTTCGACAATCTTTTTCACCAGCTCGTTGACGGGCAAATCGAGGCTGTCGAGAATCCAGTTTTTCACAAGATTGCGGAAATTGCTCAGCTTTTCCTTCGTTGCGCCCGTAAAGCCGATTTCGTCCAAATCGAGAAGCGCGTCGTACACGGAAACCTCGTTTTCAAAGGCGTAATTTTGCAGAGTTTCCACCGTTTTCGCCCCGATGCCCCGCTTGGGGAAATTGATAATCCTCAGCGCCGCCTCGCTGTCGAACGGGTTGTTAATCAGCCGCAAATAGGCAAGCAGGTCCTTGATTTCCTTCCGTTCGAAGAACTTAAAGCCCCCGAACACTTTGTAGGGAATCCCGTCCGAAGTAAACTCTTGTTCGAAAGAACGGGTCAAGGCGTTCAGCCGCATCAAAATCGCAAAATCGGAAAATTTGTAGCCGTGCTGCATCAGCCCCGCAATCGTGTGCGCGATAAATCTCGCCTCGCCGCTTTCCTCTTCCGCCTCGTGCACCTTGGCGGGCGCACCCTCTTCGTTTTCCGTCCAAAGAGTCTTTTTCTTGCGCCTGCCGTTGTTTTTGATAACGGTGTTCGCAAGCTTTAAAATATTCTTCGTCGAGCGGTAGTTGCGCTCTAATTTAAAGACTTTCGCATTTTTAAAATCCTTTTCAAAGTGCAAAATATTCTCAATCTTCGCACCCCGCCAGCCGTAAATGGACTGGTCGTCGTCGCCCACGGCAAACAAGTTCCCGTGCACGGACGCAAGATACCGCACGATTTCGTATTGCACGGCGTTGGTGTCTTGAAACTCGTCCACGAGAATATAGCGGAACCGCCCGCCAAGGTACTCCCTCGCCTCGTCGCTTGTGCGCAAAAGGTTGCGCGTTTCGTTTAACAAGTCGTCAAAATCGAGCGCATTGTTTTCGTGCAAATGCTTTTGATAGCGGGTATATACCTTGACGATTTCGTCAATCTCCTCTTCAAAGGCGTATTCTTCGGCGTAACGCTCGGGCGAAAAGCCTAACATTTTCGCATTCCCGATATGGTATTTTACCTGTTTTAACAGCTTTTCATCGTCAAAATCGCATTCTTGAAAGGATTTTTTGATGATGTTATTGCGTTCGGTTTCGCTGTAAATGGAAAAATTCTGCTGTATGCCCACCTCTGCCGCGTACATTCGCAAAATGCGCACGCACATACTGTGGATCGTGCACACCCACGAGGAAGAAACGTCCACGATTTTAGAAAGCCGCTCCTTCATTTCGTTGGCGGCTTTGTTAGTAAAGGTAATCGCAAGGATTGCGCTTGCGGGCACGCCCTTTTCTTCGATAAGATAGGCGATACGCGAAGTCAAAACACGAGTTTTCCCGCTCCCCGCGCCCGCCAAAACGAGCACCGCGCCCTCCGTTTGCAGGACGGGTTTTATCTGTTCTTCGTTTAATTTTTCCAAAATTTCATTCGTCTGTATCATAACGAAAATATTATAGCATATCTTCGGATTTTTTGCAAGTCCCTTTCAGGTCGAATTTTCGCCTTTTAAAATGGGAAGCCCCGCGAAATTTTCCGCGGGGCGCTTCGCACTTGTTTTACCATGTTCTTTGCTGTCCGTTTACGAATACTACGACCGTTTCTACGTGTTCAACGTCCGTTTTATCCACTTCTATTAAATAAGGCAGTAAATACGATACACAGCTTACCGTGCTTTCCGTAAAATAGGTGTTTCTATGCAATATTAACGTATCATCTTCCACACAAACGTAAGACAATTCTTTTCGACCATCTACATACTCCCACATTACGTCAAGCACCAGAGCTTTCGTTTCAAAAAAGCTTTCATCATAGATTTCCCAAATCTTTTCGTCCGTCCAGACGACTTCTATTCCGTTAAATATGTTTATCAACTCTTCTTTACTGCGAATAATTGCAGAAATCCTTTCTTCCCAATCAATTCTGCCTACTATCTTTCCGTGCTCATAAGAAATTTGATTGGCAGGCTCTTCATAGGGCGTAGAGCTATTCCCCGTTTCCTCACCACACCCTGCGATAGAAAACACCGTGCAGAAAAGCAACATCCCCGTCAATATCATTTTTAAAATTCTTTTTTGTATCCTCATATTTCTTTACCTCTTAGCATTGTTAAATTAGTCGCTTGGAATTATAGTAATCAATAATAGATTTTGTGGCAAATATACAAAATAAACATCTTCCGTTTTTAAATAATAATACTCTTCTTCAAAATTCGGCAAAAATTCTTGGGGGATCTCTTCAAGTTCCTCAGGTTTATCTCTCAATACGCTTAAAAAAGACCGTTCAAAGTCCTCGCCCCCATAGTTATCTTCTTCAAAATAATTTCTATTTAGCCAATTGGTAGGCTCGCTTTCAAATTCAAATACAGCATATTGAAAATCTCCACCGTGAACAAATCCTTTTGATTCCTCAGAAATTAAATATACCATTTCCGAATTCGTAGGCACTTCCACCTTTGAATTTGCCGCTATCAGTCTTCTCGCAATTTCCTCTTCGCTTTTTTCTCTAAAGCACCCGACGATAGAAAACGCAAGACAAAGCAAAAGCAATACCGATACTACATTCCTTAAAATCCGTTTCATAAAATTACTATCCTTTTCCCTTTTTTCACGCACAGTATAGCATAGGAATGGCACTTTGTCAATAGCGACTGTAAAATTTTACCACCTCGCCCGTCATTACGAGCGAAGCGAAGTAATCTCAGGAGATTGCCACGGCTAACGCCTCGCAATGACAGACAAAGCAACGGAACGTTTTCTCTCCTTTCGTCTTTTTGCTCCGCAAAAATCCACCTTCCTCATCAGAGGAAGGCTTTATATGGCTCCCGCTGACGAGGGAGCTGTCGCAAAGCGACTGAGGGAGAGAGTTATTCGCAAGAGATTGCCGCGGCGAACGCCTCGCAATGACGCAACGCGGGATGCATCCAGTCTTATCTATCTTTCCGTCGCCTTACGGCGTTACTTACGGAGTGTGGAAAGTTGCGGGAGGATACTATCCTCCCCTACAAGAAATAGACAACCCCTCAGCCCGTTACACGGGCAGCTCCCCTTGCACAGGGGCGCCTTTTTGGACTTGCCACATAGCAAGCTGAGCGCAATGATAAAAAAAAGAACCCGCAAAGCGGGTTTTTTAGCCAAGCAATCCTAAGCTAAGGCAGGCTTGCTTTACTACGCGTTGGTGTTTAGAGAATCGAATTCACATTCGCCGCGAAAACGCTCTAAGGCGCGCAGGTATTTTTCGCTAAGCGATAAGGTATAGCGTTGCTTTTCCTCGTAGGTAAGCGTGGCGTAGTATTCCTTGTCCGTCAGTCTTCCAATGGCGTCGCTGACTTCCCCTTCGGACAGCAGCATTTCTTTCACGCGCAGGTAAAAATCGTCTTCCTTTTTGCCCTCGATTTTCGCCTCGACCTGCGTTTTAAAATACCGCCCCGCCTTGCTTTCGTTAAGGCCCTGCTCCCTTGCTTTTTCCTTTTGACGGGTCATATCCTCGCGGCACTCCGTCCAAAACCCGCTTTTAATCCTATTCTTTGCGCGGCGCGCCTCTTCGCGGAGAGTACGCCCGTTGTTTCCCCGATATTCCTGCGACATAATTTTCTCCTTTTTTCCCTTTTTCGACAAAGAAAAAAGCTCACGGATCGCGTGAGCTTTTCTTTCGTTAGTTTCTGCTTCTCTTTCTTGCAGCTTCGGACTTCTTCTTCTTTTTTACGGAAGGCTTTTCATAGAATTCCTTCTTTCTGAGGTCCCCGATGATACCGTCGCGAGAGCATTTTCTCTTGAAACGGCGCAATGCGCTTTCAACGTTTTCGTTTTCACCAACTCTAACCGTAGACATACTTTTCAACCCTCCTTTGCCGATGCGTTTATTTTTTACTACGTAATTATAGCAATTCGGCGCGAGGTTGTCAAGTCTTTTTTTACGCTTTTTCCAACCTTTTTACCCTTTTTTGGAAAATCTAAAAGGGGTATTTGTCAGGTTTTGCCGAAAAACCAAAACCTTAGTCGATTTTTTCAAAATCCTCTTTCGGGTGCTTGCACCAAGGACAAATAAAATCGTCGGGCATCTCCTCGCCCTCGTGGACGTAGCCGCAAATCTTGCACACCCAACGCCCTTTTTTCTCCTCGGTTTTTGGCGCCGCCTCGGGTTTGGGTTTGACGTTGTTTAAATAGTATTCGTAGGAAACGGATTTTTCGTCCGAAAGCTTTTTCGCCTCGGTTACTTCGGCAACGAACAAAGTATGCGTGCCGTAATCGTAGCTATCAATCACCTTTGCACTAAGCACGGCGTTGGTGTATTCGGGCAAATAATACAGTCCGTTTTCGCTCGTCTCGTACCTGCCCTCTGCAAATTTGTCCGTATCTCGTCCCGATGCGAACCCGAACTGACGATAGATAGAAAAAGGTGCGCTTTCCGTCAATACGGAAACGTTACAAATCCCCGTCTTTTTCAAAAGCTGCTCGGAATAGTTCGCTTTGTTGACGAACACCGTAATGCGTTTAGGATTGTCGGTAATCATCGAAACCGTGTTGACGATACAGCCGTTTTGCTTTTCCCCGTCCGTCGTCGTCAAGACGAACAACCCGTACGTCAATTTATACATCGCCTCTTTTTCAATCATTTTTATTTCTCCGTTTTAATTTATGCTTTCCAAAGTCCGTGCAAGTTGCAGTATGCGTACACCGCCACAAGCGAATCGCCGTCCGCAAGCGAGAAGGTGCATACGGGCGCGCTGTCGGGAGTAAGATATTTTACCTGATACCCTTGCGCCGTTTCAATCGCTACCCATTCGATAAGGTGTTCGCTCGTCATCGGGTGCGCTACGCTGCCTACGTCTACCTTTACTTGCTTGCATTTTTTCGTAACCACGGGCACGTGTTTTTCCTGCGCCGCGTCGATTTCGCCGCCTTTCAGCTCTTTCCAACCCTCTAACAAGAGTTCGTCCTTGCTAATTACCGTCTTTTTACATTTTTCGCATTGATAAATTTTCATAATTTTTACTCCTTATTGAGATTTAGTCTTATTTAGAGTATAACACAAGAAAAATACTCTTGTCAATAGTTTTTCCAAAAAAAATTGAAAAAATCCTAAAAAATTTTTAATGCAGGCAGCCGTATTTATAAAGGCGCTCGTTGATAAAGTCGCAAGAGGTTTTTAATTCGTCTTCGTTTTGATAATCGTCTTTATACACCTCGATAAAGAGTTTTCCGTCAAAACCGACGTCTTTTAAGCGTTTAATTAAGGTATCGAAATCGAAAACGCCCTGTCCGGGGAGTCGGATTTTTCCGTTTTCGTCCAAATCGGAGATATGCACGTAGGCGATATCGTTGCCCATTTCCTGTAAATACGCCTCGTACCCCTCGCCTGCGATACGCGCTTGTTTGATATCCAAAACCCCTTTCAAATTCGGGATATACTCCTTCAAGGCAGAAAATACGCCGACGCGGTTATACGTGGACCATTCGACGTTTTCAAGGCATAAGGTTACTCCTTTTTCCTTGCAAAACGCAAAGGCTTTTTGTAAGGCGTTGCCCACGCGCTTAAAATCGTCCTGCCCCTCGCGGGCGGCTTTTTTATAGCGCGCCGTACCGTGAAAGGTATAATAGGGCGCACCCAAAATTTGCGCGCTTTTGGCTATTTTCTCCAAGTATGCGTACACGTCCTTTTGGATACGCGGGCAGGCGCTGAACACCTGCGGTTCGATTTGCGCGTTTAAAATATGCACCGAATTGACGGAAACGCTCCCCTTCTTTTTTTCAAGCAGGCGTGCGAAATCCTCCTCGTATTCGGAAAACGAGGTGAGAAAAACCTCGGCGTCTTTTACCCCGATTTTTTCCAAAAAAGGCAACGCCTCTTCGTTGTATTTGCGCATAAATAGCGACGCCGTCGATATTCCTGTCCGCATTATTTACTCCGCGTAATAGACTCGGTTTTCTTTTCTGGGTTTCTTTTCAGGGTCGATATCCGCATACCCTACGATGCAATTCCCAATCCCTTCGTATTCGCCCTCTATCCCCAAAGAGCGCAAAATTTCCTTGCCCTCGTCGAGCTCAAACGTTTCTCTTGCGCGGTGGATCCAACAAGCGCCCAGCCCCAACGCGTGCGCGGCAAGCAGCATATTCTCCATCACGAGCGAGCCGTCGTAAAGATAGGTCGGCACGCTCTTGTCCGCCAAAACCACGAGCACGACGGGCGCGCCGTAGAAAGGATCGTTGCGGTGGAAGGGGTCTTTCCCCGCGTTGAGGAAGGACAGCTTATCTCTAAGCTCTTTATTCGTAACCGCCAAAATAATCGGCGCTTGTTTATTTAACCCCGACGGCGCGTGCAAGCCCGCCTCGATAATTTTGTCTATGAGTTCTTTTTCCACGGGCGCGTCCTTGTATTTTTTTACGCTTTTGCGGGTTAAAATCGCTTGCATTACTTCCATTGTCGTCCTCTCTCCTTATTCTTTATATCGTAAATCGCTTTCTTGCCAGTTTTTCAAAACCTCGCACATATCTTCGGCAAGCGCTTTTGCGCCCGCCAAATCGTGGTCGAGATAGTTTCCACATTCCTTTTTCGTATTACCGGGAATTTCCCCTTCAAAATCGCGGGCAAACGCCATACTCTCTTGTACGAGCTTGATGGCTTCACCGTGCGTAAGCCCGCCTTGTGTAAGCAGGTAAAAGCCCGTGCGACAGCCCATAGGGCCCACGTACACGATTTTATCCCCCACCGCGCTGCTGCGAGCAAAGGTCGCGAAAAGATGTTCTAAGGTATGCGCCGCGCTCATCGAAAAATAATCGCCGCCGTTGGGCTTTTTCATACGCACGTCGTAAGTAACCACTTCGCCGTCGATACGGGAAAGATACATACCCTTTTCTAATATATCGTGATTGACCGTAAAACTTGCTATTTTTTTCATACGCGCTCCTTATCCGTGAAATAACGCTCTAAACGCGGCGGGCACGGGCGAAGTTATCGCAATCAGCTCTTTCGTTTGCGGATGGATAAACTCCAATTTGCTTGCGTGCAGTCCAAGCCTCCCCAACGGGCCTTTCGCATCGCCGTATTTGTCGTCGCCGACAACGGGGTGTCCGATTTCTTTCATCTGCACGCGGATTTGGTTTTTCCGCCCCGTATCGATTTTTACCCGCAATAACGAATATTTTTCGTTTTCTTTTAAAACCTCGTAATGGGTAATCGCCTTTTGCCCCGACGGGTCGGACGTTGCGTACACGAGATTGTTGACGTTTTCTTTCAAATAGGAAACGAGCGTTCCCGTCTTTTCCGTCAATATCCCCTCAACGACGGCGTAATATTCGCGCGTTTGTACCTGCTCGTTCCAATGCAGCCGAAGTATCGAATGGATTTTTACGTTTTTCGCAAACATCAAAACCCCCGAAGTTTCTTTGTCGATACGGTGCAAAATAAACGGTCTTGCCGTTTTATCCTTACTCTGCAAATAATCCACGGCGTACGAATAGGCACATTCCGTTTCCTTGTCGCTTTCCACCGACAGCAGTCCCGCAGGCTTGTCCACCGCCAAAAAATCCTCGTCCTCATAAATAATTTTCAACGCCACGCGGGGTTTTTGTACCCGTTGTCCCGCCGTTTTTTGCTGCGTTGCCACTACGCCGTCTTTGACGGGCTTTTTCGCCAGCTTTACCTCGTCGTCCTTGGCAAGAATATAATTATACTGCGTTACTACCCTGCCGTTAACGAGCACTTGCTTTCGCACGAGCAGCGATTTGACGTTGTTGCGCGAAGTATTGCATTTCCGCAATAAAAATTCTAACAGCTCGTCGCTTCTATTCACCTTGTAAACGGCGGTGTATACGGGCGCGCCGTTGACTCTCTCCACCCTTTCAACGCCCTTTTTATTCGCCGCGTTTTGCCGCGGGCTTTTCCTTTTTTCCGTCTGTATTTTCATATTCAACGCATACCTGCCCTTGATAAAAGCTTATTTCTTCTCCAATTTCACGCAAACGATAAAGGTTTCTTCTTTAAAATCGTACGGATTTTTTCCCGCGCCGCTGGCGCAGAAAATATGCGTGGGATTTCCCGCTTCGTCAAAGAGTAGCGAAGGGCGTTCCATATTCCCCTGCACGCTTTCCGTTCCGTCCGCCCAGCGCACCGTTTTCGAATAGACTTTCGGGTCTTTTCCAATACGAAAATCGATGCAATCGTCGCTTTCCGCGTAAAACCCGCTGCCCCATTCGCCCGTAATGCCGTAGCCGCCGTTTTTCACGTCGTCCTTGGCGATAAGGCAGAATTTTTTCTTTTTCTCGTCGTACCAAAGGAAGGGGTCTTCCACATGCATATCCTCGTCCTTAAACCCCAAAATCGGAGCGTCGGACAACCGTCGAAATTCCCCGTCCGGTCTATCCGCAACGGCAATCCCAAGCTGTAAAGGTTTCCCTATCCCGCTGCGGGATTTGTAAATCATATACGTTTTCCCGCTCGGCAGAATCGCCACCGACGGGTTCGTGGTAATCGTACAATCCCAAAACCGACAATCGCGCGGGTTTAACAGCGGCGTATCCCTGCGCACGAACTCGCCGTCGATATCCTCCGCCACCGCCAAGCCGATACGCTTTCTGTTCCAGGTTTCCATTTCATAGCCTGCGGGAATTTCCTTCTCTCCCGTCGGGATATCCCCGCCGTAAGTCGTACCCATATAATACAAATAGAACTTACCGTTATACTCTTTAATACAGGTATTGTGCGTATTCATACCGTCGAAATATTTTCTTCCGCGACGGGGCAACACGACGTTTTGGAATTGATACGGTCCTTCGGGCGTATCGGAAACGGAATGGATAATTTCGCTGTTGAAAAGCCAATTCCAGCCAAAGCCGTACTCCTTTTTCCAGCGCGAGGAAAACATATGGTACTTCCCGCCCAATTTTATCACCGAACAATCCCATACGTAATATCCGTCCAGTTTTAAAGCAACGCTCGCCGCGCCCGTTTTATACCCGAAATCCTTTGCCATACCCCACCTCTGCGCGTATTTTTACGCTAGTAGAGATATTATAGCACATTTTTTCCGCGTTTTCAAGGCTTATAAAAAAAAGATTTGACTTTCGTCAAATCTTTTTTTCCAGTTCTTTTTCAAGCTCGTCTACCTGCAATATCTTTTCAATAATATTTCTATCGTTATAAAAATAATGGTTTGCCGCCTCGTACCCAATCGTAGGCTCTCTTTCCGTCAAGTCAAGCAAGCGTTTCGCTATTTCCTTTTCCTCTTTAAACACCGACAGCAATTCGTCTTTATAGCTTGCAATATCCCGCTTATAATAGGAGAATTTCGTATGCAGATAATCGGATTTAAAATGCACGTACGCCCCTTCCGCGCAGTCCTTTAACAAGCGCAGTCCGTTATCGTCCGTCGCGTTTTCTAAAATCCGAAGTCCCTCTTCCCACGAAAAAAGCAATTTTTCAAACTGCGAAATATACACTTCGTACGGGTAGGGATAAATCCAGCTTTCGTAATCGTCAAAGGCAAAGCAGACCATTGTGGAGCGTTTTTCTTCCCGCTCCCATTCCCAACGGTTGGCAACCCCCAAGGTTTTGGGGGAAAGGTATAACGCCTGCACGCTGAAAGGATACTCTTGAAACCCTTTACAAAAGGCTTTCGAAGCCTCTTCCACCGCTTTTGCGTTTTGTCCAAATTCCTTTTCGTACCACACCGACAAGGAAAAGTTTTCCTTGCAACGGGCGTAATCGCCTACAAGGTCGAGCATCGGCGAGGGATATCCCCCCAACGTCCAGGTCAGCATATAATCGTTTACGCCCGCCGCGCGCAAGTTTTCAAGATGCTTTACTAAGAGGTCGAATACGGGGAGATAGGGCACGGCGGAACATTCCCAACTGTCGTTCGTTTGGATTTTCGCGCATACGCCCAAGCCCCTTTCCTGCGCCGCCAAAAAGGCTTTTTTCGTAACTTCGCTCGGTCCGGGGTTTGAAATCGAATAATCGACCACGTGGCTTTTCACGCCGCCCTTTTCTATTTCCAAATCGTACTCGCTTGGACAAAGTGCGATAACGTCTTTATCCAGATAGGAAATTCCGCGCAACGTCTGTTCTTCCGTCCAACCCATATGGTCGGACCAACCCCAAAGATACGCGAGCGTCTTTGCGCCGCTGCCGCTATCTTTCAAGGCTTTCGCAATCACGTTTACTACCGCCGAAGCCGTCTTTTCGGGGGGAATATCCTTGCAAATCGGGCAGTTGCAATTTGCCGAAGTATGCGAATGACAATGGGTGGGATTTTCGCTCATCGTAATCGTGATGATCCCGCCTAATCCGTGCACGTTTTCAAACAAGTCTTTTAAGGCGTTGTAAAGGTATTCGCGCACCTCTTTTCGTTCAAAACAAAGGTGCGCCACGCCGCCGCGAACCGTTCCTTTCAAATGCGCGTATTTGCCCAGCTTTTCTTCCGCGATTCCGCGCGGTTCGTTGATATACAAATAAATTTTAATGCCGTACTTTGCCGCTCTATCCACAAGCTTTTGCAGATTTTTTCTGCGGACGGGGTACTGCTTACTTGCGTTTTCGTCAAAGGGATAGGGCGAAAGCGCGGACAAAAGTCCGTGCACCCAAAGCCCGTTGACCCCGTTTTGCTGATATTGCTGTAAAAGACTGTCAGGCAAATAGTTTTCATCGTCCTCTAAAAAGGCGTCGCCGCAGGGCGTCAAATACCCGTGAAGGATACGAAGCCCCTCGCCGTTTTGCGTTGAACGCGTACCTGCCCCTTGCGTTTTATCAAAGAACACGAACGGACGGGCGTTCTTGGGCAACAGCTCGGCGATTTTTTTCGCCAATGTTTCCGTTTGCCTTTGCTCCTCTTCGGTTAAAGGCGAATACAAAACTTCTTCGCATTCGGGTTTGAAAAGCCCCAGCTTATCCTGCAAAAAGTCTTCGTTTTGCAAGACGAATTCTAATCGCTTTTCCTCATATCCAAGCAGGGTCATGATTTGCGAATAGGGCAAAAGATACCAACTGTTTCGAATAATCGTAATAAACCCTTTTTCTTCCCAAAGCGGATTGTATTTCACCGCGGAAAGTCCCAATCTTTCCGCTTCCATCGCAATCGTTTTTTCGTCCGTTTGCAAGGTTTTGGCAATTTTATCCACGGAAACAAGACCGTAATTTTCAAAAATTACGCTCTGCCAGCTCCGCGGAAATACCTCTTTTCTTTTTAATACGGGTTTTATAACGGGTAACATACTCCTCCTTTCCCGTTTTTATACGGGCATTTCGTCGTGGAAAACTTTCCAAACGCCGTCCTTATACGAAAGGGTTACCACCTCGCCTGCGCGCGCTACGCCGTCCGCTTGTTTGCCGCTTACGGAGAGAACGAAAGGCTTTTCCTCTTTCGCAGGGTTAAAGACGCGGAAAATATACCCGCCCTTTTCCCCCACTTTCATTGTAGTTAAAACTACGTCGCCGTCCAAACGCAGGCAAGCCAATTCTTTTTTCGCTCCCCCGGTCGGGAATACGTTGACGGCATAGGGCAACTGGTTGAACAGCTCCGCTTGCTTGTAGACGCTGCAAACGTCCCCTCTGACGATACGCAAATTGTACGTATAGCGGCCGTTTTCAATGCGGGGCAAATACCGATCCTGCGGATACAAATCCCGATCGGGCGTAATGGGATGGAAACAATACCCCGCGCCGCGCAGCAAAGTCAAGCACAAACAATCCTCTTCCACCGTCCCTGCGTACACGCCGTCGTTGAGTACGGCAAACACTTCGCCGTTTTTCTCTACGCCCAGCCATTTTTGAAAGGACAGCTCACCAAAGCAAGGCTTTTCCTCGTAAACGAACGGACCGTCGCCAACCGCTTTCCCGCCTGCCATATCGTCGGGCAAGGGAATCCGCACGCGAGCCATTTTGTTTTTATCGGCAAACTCCACCGTCAGCTTCAAATCGACGAACGGGTGATTTTTATATACCTTATATTGCGCTACGGCGTTCGTATGCCCCGCGGTAGACAGCGTTTCCGCTACCGTTACCACGTCGCCGTCCTCGATGATATGCACGGGCGAAAGCCCCTCTGTTACCTTGCAGAACGCCTTGCTCTCTTCCTCTTGCATTTCACGGAAAGCAACGGGATTTTTCCCCATCCCCTTCAATTCTTCTTGACTCATACCCCAAGGGTCGGCAGTATCGTCGTAGAGGAAAAACCCGACGGGCTTTTGCAGGGGCGTGCCTTGTAACAAAGTCTCCAAATCACCTGCTTTTCTTGCCTTGGCTTTCGTTTTTACGTCCTCCGTCTTAACGGTAAAACGAGTAATTCCCATCGGCTTTAATAAGCCCTCGAACACAAGCCGTTTTCTCCAATCAAGCGCCAAGGTCGAACTTTCTTTGATTTGCTGACAAAGCAATTCCTTCCCCGTTTCGTCGTAGATACGCGCTTTTTTGAAAACCTCTTTGCTCCAATTTTGGTCGGGCAGGATAAATTCCACCTCGACGAGCGTTTGCACCTCGTAAGGCATATAGTTAAACACGAAAATCGGAAACTCGCCCTCGCCCGCACTCGGCTCGTCCATTACGAACCGCAAAAAGGCGCGCGTACGGTAGTCTTTTAGCTCTTTTGCGCTTGCCGCCAACAATTCGATGCCCTCTTGTTCACATTCCTCTATCCCGCTGCCGGGCAAGATATCGTGGAACTGCGCCAACAAAATGCGTTTTTCCGCCTTTTCCCATTCCTCCGTCTTTATCGGCATCCCCGAAAGACTGGAAAGCGCTAGCATTTTTTCCGTCCCGAAAAAGAGATTTTCCGTCGTACGGTAGGCTTGTTTTACCCGCGCCATCGACGAATAACAGCCGGGCATACAGGTAACGAGGGATTTTTCTATCTCCCCGCAAATCTTTATCCCGTCCGCAAACAATTTTTCGTGCGTGCTGTGGAAATGCTCCACGCCCGCAATTTGCAAATTCTTAATATCCCTTAAATCCTTTCTCGACGGACCGCCGCCGTGATTGCCCACGCCCCAAAGAACGTAGTCGACGTCTTCCAGCGCGATTTTCGTATCCTCTTTTGCCGAGCCGAGCATACCCACCGCGCCGCCGTAGACCTCGCTTTCAATCTTTTCGACCGCCTTGCCAAGCGCGCAGCTATACGACAAGCTTTGCGTAGTGGCAATCTTGCTGCCGTCGGGAGATTTCCAATAGAAGAATTTGGACGGGTAGGAAAATTGCCATTGATTGGGACGGCAAACCATATACCCCTCGTACCCGTTTTTGACGAGAATTTGCACCAAGCCGACGCTATGCCCGAACGAGTCGTAATTGGTCGCCACGGTAGGCTCTACGCCGAACTTTTCCTGAAAATACTTTTTCCCAACGGAAATTTGGCGGACGAGCGCTTCGCCGCAGGGCATTAAACAGTCGGGCTGTAAATACCAACCGCCCGTAATTTTCCATTTCCCCTCTTTGACTAGGCGGACAATGCGCGCAAATAAATCGGGGGCGTGCTCTTCTATCGCCTCGTACAAAAGACTTTCTCCGTGGCAGAAAATATAGTCGAATTCTTCCGCGAGATCCGCCGCGCTTTTAAAGGTTGCAATCGCCGCCGCAATCCCCTCGTCCCAGGTCCATTGCCAAAGCGGATCGATGTGCGCGTTGCATATCAAATGTAAACGCTTCATTTTTATTTCCTTATTTAATCGCTTCTTTTAAATATTCCAAGGATTTTTCCACCATTTTATCGCCGAGCTCTTTATTCGCTTCCCGCGCGCTGTCGGTAAACCAATGCTTAATATCGTCGATACGATCGAGCTGAATACAGTCGGGGTACAACGCCATCAAAATCGAACTTTCGTATTTGCCCGCATGATCGTAGCCCGTCGCGTTTTGTACCGCCGTGCTCATCGTCGGGATTACCTTGATCCAAGAGAACGGGTTGTTTGCCCCCTCTAATTCCTCGTAATAGTTTGCATAGTTTTCGCTCCCCCACCAACCTTCGCCCAAGGTCTCTTCCAAATACTCCATCGTCGCACGCTTTGCCGCCGTACGATAACAAAGGGTCATAGGCATTTCGCTTTCCTGTTCGAACTGGTGATGGATAACGACGTAAATATTTCTAAACCCCGAATAAAGCATACTCTTAAATACGTAATACACGTAGTCTTCAAAAGCGCGTTCGGGAACGTGCACCGTGCCGCTTTTTCTACCGCCCACCGCATAGCTTGCGGGGCTGTACGAAATGGTCGGGGCGAGCATCATTTCTTTTTCTTCCGCCAATTTTTTTACCAAGCCCTCTGCAATCAGGGTATCGCAGCCGTACGAACAGTGCGGGCCGTGGTATTCCACCGTCCCCCCGACGATAACGAGAGGGATATTCTTTTCTTTTACGTAATCCGTTTCACGCGGAAAGGAATGGTCTAAAATCAT
This sequence comes from Clostridiales bacterium, assembly GCA_015069295.1. GTDB lineage: Bacteria > Bacillota > Clostridia > Christensenellales > Borkfalkiaceae > Scatosoma. The sequence goes on along the minus strand of SVIW01000008.1, from coordinate 2,755 downwards.
ATTTTACCTCTATTTTTAAAACTAACGGCACAAAACCGTGCTGACAGTTCCCTCTGAGAGGGAGCCTTATACGCGGTTTTAATACGCCATCGTCGTATAGTACGCCAAGTTCGTTTGTCTATTATCCAAACGCCCGTACTGAATAACGACAGGCTGCGAGCTTTCAATCTTCATCGCGTATTGCGTTTCCAAAGGCACTTTAAACCCGCACATATCGTCCAAATTGTTCATTCTAAAACAACGCACCTTTTGGGGGTCAACCGTCCAAACGATCCCCTCGTAGGCTTCCTTGTCCGCAAAGTACAATTTTACCTTGATTACCGCCTTTTTCTTGGTATCGTTGACGATAATCACGCTTTCGTGCCCTTTAAGCACCCCCTCCCCTTCGGGAGGGAGCTCGCAATCGGGAATAATCCAATTTTTCTTTCCTACTACGCTCATATTAGAACCCCAACTCGATAATGCCTTTCTTCAAATAATCGGTATAGCTTTCGCAGCCGTCCTCGCGGATTGCAATACCCTTTTCCCAACGGCAGCCAAAGGTGGGGCCGGAGATGAAGGTATCGATTTGGAAGGTCATATTCTTTTCCAAAGGATAGTGGGTGGAGGTTTCCATCCAGGGCGCTTCTACCTCAATCATACCCGTACCGTGGCAAGGTCCGTACACGTAGTTCTTTTCATAGCCCGCATCTTTGTACATCTGCAAGAAACGTTTTGCAACGTCGTCCGCATAAACGCCCGCTTTCAGCTGCTTTTCCGTCCATTCGTGCATCTTTTTGCAGAACTCGATAAGGTCTCTTCTTTCCCCTTCCAATTTCCCCATACATACGGGCAAACCGATAGAGGGCGAATACCCGTCAATTTTTGCCGACAAATTGAGCTGCACGATATCGTTTTTACCGATTTCTCTGTATCTCGAACGGGAGATTGCGTGGCGGGTACTTGCCTCGGAGAATACGTACATAGGAAGTCCTTCGTATTCTGCCCCGTGTTCGTAGATAACCTTTTGCGCGATACCGACCATTTGCAATTCGGTTACGCCCGGTTTCAACGCTTTAATCACTTCGTCCGTTGCAATTTCAATGATACGGAAACCTTCTCTAAGACAAGCGATTTCGTTTTCGCTCTTAATCTTACGAAGATCGACCATAATATCGTTGCATTTTACGATTTCTGCCTTGGGATAGCTGTTTTTCAAGCCCTCGTAAATGGGAAGGGTACATTCTACGTAGCTACCCAAACCAATCTTGATATTTTCGCCCGTAACGCCGATTGCCTTGAATACGTCGTTGAAGGTCGAGGGGGTCAATTCGGGATAGGAAGGGTCTGCCGATTCTCTAAATTCTCTAAGCACGAACACCTTTTCGAGCTTCCCAAAATCCGCGCCGAACACTTCCGATTCGGGACCTACCAGAAGTGCCGCGTCCCCCTTTGCCGAAATCGCTACGCCCGCTCTTTCAAATACGGGCCAAAAGCCCGAAAAATACCGCGCGTTTGCGTAATCGCTTTCCGTCGAAGCCACAACCATTACGTCCAAGCCTCTTTCTTGCAGCATTTTCGCCGCTCTTTGCACTCTTTCCTGATATTCGTAATCGGGAATACAGACTCTTGCCATACCTATTTTCTCCTTGCGTTTTATATTTTTTCTTTTATTGTATCACAGCCCCCCTTTTTTGTCTTTACAAAATCGTATTTTTTTGGTATACTATCGTAAATATTTTTATTTTGGAGTACCAAAAATGGATTTCGTTTTAAAATCCTTTAAAATCGATTTAAAAATCACGAAACTTGCCAATATCCACTATTTCGAATTTACCCCCAATTACCATACGAGCAACGACTCGCACGAGTTTTGCGAGCTTGTTTACGTGGACAAAGGGAATATTAACATTTCTTCCGACCATTATACGGGAAGGCTGTCGCAAGGGCAGATGATTGTGCACGGCGCAAATCAAAACCATTCGCTGGACTGCGACGAACAGGAAGCCCCGAACATTATCATTATCGGGTTCGAATGTTATACTGCGGAGTTAGACGAGTTGACCCATTCCCCCTTGACCTTGACGGACGAGCTGAAGAAAATGCTGTCCGAGATCATCAAGGAAGCGCGCGCAGTCTATCTTCCGCCCTACAACGTGCCCAACCTTAAAAATATGAAAAAACAAAAGAATTTTACCTTTGGCGCGGATCAACTGATTAAAAATTATCTGCAAATCTTTTTAATCAAGTGCCTGCGCCTACTCCATTCTGCCCCTTCCGCCGTTTCCCTTCCCCAGCCCCTTGCGGAAAGCTCGCAAATTTACGAGGTCAAACGGTATTTGGACGAAAATTTTTGTCAAAAAATCCATTTGGAAGAGCTTTGCTTTTTGTTTAACACCAACAAAACGTCCCTTTCGGTTGGCTTTAAACACGCCTTTCAAAAAACGATTGTCGAGTATTTAAACGACCTGCGTATCGCTCGTACCAAACTCCTACTGCGCGAGGGCAATCATACTTTGACGCAAATCGCGGATTTAATGCAAATGTCCTCGGTGCATTATCTAACGGCGTTGTTTAAAAAAATTACGCATATGACCCCGACCGAATACGTACGCTCGTTAAAGGAAACTTTGTCCTAATTTGCAAACGAGGGTGATTTGTCAAACTAAGTGCAACACTTTTTAAGAAAAAGTTCAAATAAATCTTGTGGTTTTTGGAAATTTAATATCTTTTTCGGTCTGGCGTTAATTAACGCCAGATTTTTTTCGAGCGTTTT
>SVIW01000015.1 GCA_015069295.1 Clostridiales bacterium | reverse complement strand
GCGCGTTTGCCATCCACGGACTCCGAATCATGGACTCGGAAAAGGGATTGTTCGTATCGATGCCGTCAAGGAAAGACGGCGAGAATTACCGAGAGGTGTTCCACCCCGTATCAAGTGAAGCGAGAGAGGAACTCAACAAGAAAGTCCTCGCAGCCTATGAACAGAAGCTCACCGAGGAACAGAGTCAGGAACAGGACGAAACGGAAACGCTTTCCGAGGACGAATCACAAGCCCCCGTCACGCAGACAATGTAAAAACGCACACGGGTTCAAATCCATCGATTAAAAAGGTAAAATATCTTTTTTATCGCCCCTTCACAGGAAAGGGCTGTGATTTTGATACAAAATCACAGCCCTTTCCAATGAAATTTATGCCTAAAGGCAAAAGTGAAATAATAGGATTATGAAATATCCTGCGGATGTGAAATATACTTCGTATATGGCGGCATAAATTTTATATCATTTTTGCAAGGCAAAAATTTCATAATTTTTTAATTATTTCATATTGCTTGCAATATTTCATTGAATATGCTAAACTAAATGAAGAGGTATACAAATGAAAGAGAATAAATTAATAGATTTATCAATGGATTTGGCTGTAAACGTTATTCAATTTTGCGAAAGAATAAAAGGACATTATTCCCTTGTTAATCAATTAGAACGTAGCGCAACTTCTATCGGGGCGAATATTCGGGAAGCGAATTACGCGCACGGAAAAGCTGATTTTATTGCAAAATTACAAATTGCGTTGAAAGAGTGTTTTGAAACGGAATATTGGTTGGAATTATTCATTAAAGCAAATTTAACAACACAAGAGGAAATCAAGGATATATACAATTCTTGCGGAACGGTTAGACGGCTTTTAATTGCGTCAATAAATACCGCAAAGGAAAATAAATAAAACATAAGCAGGGTTTTGAACGGAAAAATATCGTCAAAACCCTGCTTTTTGGTTGCGCCTACTTTTTTTACGCAACCAAATCGTTAAAAATATTTGTTATCGTTAAAAAGATATCTAAATCGTTAAAAGTATGGGGGTAATCGTTAAAATTGTGCAAAACACAAAAAATGCTTGTGTTTTATTTAAGAAAGTGATATACTGATTATGCTACACATTTTTGATAGCCTAAAATCAGGGCATACTGTTGGTAAAAACGTATGCTCTCGCCTGGTTTTAGGAAAAATGTGTAGCAACATTGAGAGGTGCGTTTTTCGTGCGCTCTCTATGGGCGCACTTTTTTATAGTCGAGGTGTTGAGATGAAAAAGAAATGGATGAAATTTTTGGCAATGTTTTTTGTGTGCGTTACGCTTGCGTTCGGCTTTGCTGCGTGCGATGATAATCATAACAGCTCGTCAAAAACTTATATAGTAAGTTTTTATCTTGATAATGGAGAGTGGGGAGATAGTCAATTGATAAAGGAGGGAGAGTTGGTTGTTAGACCTGATGATCCAACCAAAGGCGGATATACTTTTGTAGGTTGGGATTTTGATTTTTCTACACCTATTACACAAGATATAACAATAAATGCGCAATGGCAAATTCGTACAGAGCTAATTCGCTTTACATTTACTTCTACGGCTACGACTTGTACGGTAACGGGCTTGGCAAATCCAGATGCTATTGATTCTCTTGTAATTCCAAGATGTGTGACAAATATTGGGGATGAAGCATTTCAGGGTTATACAAAATTAACCACTGTAACAATTCCAGATAGTGTAACAAATATAGGGAGTAAAGCATTCGAAGGATGTACAGGTTTAACAAGCGTGACAATTCCGAACAGTGTAACTAGTATTGGATATGGTGCGTTCCAAAGATGTACAAAATTAAAGAGAGTGGCTATTCCAGATAGCGTAAAAAATATTGGATATAATGCTTTTTATAACTGTGAAGCATTAACAAATATAACAATATCAAATGGTGTAACAAATATTGGTTCTGAGGCTTTCTATGGCACAAGTTATTATGATAATGCACGGAATTGGGAAAATGGGGTATTGTATATTGGAAATTACTTAATTAAAGCGAAAAAATCGCTCTCAGGTATATATACAATAAAATCAGGAACAACGATAATTGCGAATGATGCATTCCATGGCTGCGAAAAATTAACAAATGTTACACTTCCAAACAGTTTAACAAGCATTGGGGCATCGGCATTTACAATTTGTGGTTTGACGCACATAACTATTCCAAATAGTGTAACCAATATTGGTGCATCTGCATTTGCTTATTGCGACTTGATACGTGTGGAGATTGGTGATAATGTAAAAGATATAGGGACTCATACATTCTCTAATTGTACAAGTTTAATAGAAATTAATGTTTCTTCAAATAATATGGCATATCAATCAATAAATGGGGATTTATATAATAAAGATGGAAAAACATTAATACAGTATGCAATTGGGAAGAAAACAAGTTCGTTTACAGTTCCAAATGGTGTCACTAATATTCAAGATGAAGCGTTTTATATGTGTAAAAATTTGACAAGCGTGACTATTCCTGAGAGTGTAACGAGTATTGGGAAGAATGCATTTGGACATTGTGTGAATTTGATAAGAGTGACCCTTTCAAATGGGTTAAGAAGTATTGGAGCTTCAGCATTTGCTTCATGCGGCGGGTTGAAAGAGATTATAATTCCAATAAGCGTAGTAAGTATTGGTAATGAGGCGTTTCTTTATTGCGATAGTTTGACTATTTATTGTGAAACGGAAAATGAACCGAGTGGATGGGGATTATATTGGGACTCTTTGAGATATATGGGGGATCGTTTTCCTGTATATTGGTATCGAGAAGAAATACCCACAGGTTCAGGGAATTATTGGCGTTATAATTCAAACGGCGAAATTGAAATTTGGGGTTAATAAATATATTAAAGGAGATATAATAAAAAAATGACGGAAGAGCAAATTAAAACTTTGTGTAAGATAGTGGTTGAGAAGAGTAATCGTCCATTAAGCGATTTTCAAAAAGAGTTGATTAAGCAAGCGATTGACCAAGCCAAAACACCTACAGAAATGGTAGTAGCCATTTTAGCATTATTATCCCAAAATTAAAATTGAATGATTATAAGGGAACTATTATGAATACGAAAAACGAAAGATGAGAAGTGAGGCAGTATTGGAAGGTATTTATAGTGAGTATTATTCTGTGAGGAAAAGATGAATAAGGCAATAGAATGCATATTTTTTATAGTTGTATCTTCTTTTATAATTCCTTTTATTTTTGGCATACATAAATTATTGGAATATATTTTATTTAAAAGAAGTCGTAAAAAAGTTTTCCTAATTATGTATACGATTGTTGTTTTAATAATCATAGGAGCACTATTATTTGCGATTGTATACGCAGGGAATTATTTGTCTCAAAGCAAACTTGGGAAATATATTTGTGTTATAATTTATACGATTTTGATGGCGATTAATGCGGCTGATTTTTTTGCTAAAACTTTTTATCAAAATCGTGAAATAAGCATTACAAATAAAACAACGGCATTTAAAAATGGATTTACTTTTATGTCTAGTAATTTTATTGTTGCGCATTTACCGATTAAACTTTTGATAAATATTTTTTATCTCATTTGTATAATAGTTGCTCAAATGTTTTCCTTAGGGTTGATAGGAAACAATGGGTTTGTTTCTTTTTGTCAGTTTAACGAGTATGGGATATTAGTATATTTAGCAGTTAAAGAAATTTTTGAAGTATATGCAAAGAAACAAGAAAAAACTCGGTTGGACATTGTTGCCGATGTTTTAGATAAAGATATAATGAAAAATTAAAATCTTAAAAGTATTGAACCCATTTTTTAGGTCGTTTGAACCCATTTGGTTCTAAAATGAACCCATTTGGAATTGTATCAAAATTGGTTATCATACACAGGAAAGAGCTGTGATTTTGCATCAAAATCACAGCTCTTTCCAATGAAATTTATGCCTGTCAGCATAAGTGAAATAATAAGATTATGAAATATCTGCGGATATGAAATATACTTCGTATATGTTGGCATAAATTTCATAATTTTTAAATTATTTCATATTGCTTGCAATATTTCATCGAATATGCTAAACTAAATAAAAAACCATAGCGGAGAAGAAAAATGCCTGATTTTATTGTTACGCAAAAGGAAAAAGAGTTCAAAATTTTACAGTTGACGGATACCCAGATTATCGACGCGACGCAGGCGCGCTATGCGGGTCGTTTGCGGGCGGAGGAAATCGAAAGATGGCAGCCTGAAAATATGCAAACCGAACTCTTTGACGATATGGACAAGCTCGTGGCGGAAAACCGTCCCGACCTCATTTTGGTTACGGGAGATATCGTCTACGGCGAGTTTGACGATAAAGGCACTTCGTTAAAGGCGTTTATCGAGAAGATGGAAAGCTATCAAATCCCTTGGGCGCCGGTATGGGGAAATCACGACAACGAAACGGTTTTGGGGGTCGATTGGCAATGCAAACAACTGATCGCCGCAAAGTATTGTTTGTTTGAAAAAGGAAACACGGTCGGCTGCTGCAATTATATTGTCGGCATCAAAAACGCCGAGGGCGAACTGGTACGCCTCGTGTATATGCTGGATACCAACGGCTGCTATAACGCTTCGGAAGCCTCGTTAAAGGACGGAGTAAGACGGGCGGTCGGCGTTGTGCCGCAACAGTTGGAGTGGATGCGCAGCTCGTATGCGGAAATCTGTAAAGAATACGAAAAGGAAGTCCCTTGTTTCGTCGCTTTCCATATCGAAGTTTTGGACCATTTAGAGCTTATGGAAAGAAAGGGGTATTATAACTCCAAGAACTTTGAAAAATACGACATCGGGGACGGCGGGCAGGATTTTGGGGATATCCACGAAACCTTTAACGCGGGCGAAGAGCCGATTTCAGTATTGCCGACCTTTAAAGAGCTGCGCGTGGACGGAGCGTTTTTCGGGCACTCGCACGTTAACAACGCCAGCGTTTTCGAGGACGGAATCCGTTGGACTTGGGGACTTAAAACGGGGAAATACGATTATCACGAGACGGAAAAACTCGGCGGTACGTTAATTACTCTTTCCAAGGACGGGAAGGAGTTCGTTGTTGTGCACAAGCAAACTAGCAAAACGGAATAAAAAAGTCTCCTTTCTGCGCCGCGATAAACGGAAAAAAGTATACAAAAAACGCCTTTCGAGGCGTTTTTTTGTCAATTACCGAGTAATGAAGGAATAAGACGAGAATATTATACGGACTGTAAAAAGTATTCGGTGATGGTTTCGGGGGATTGCGACATTCCGTTTTCCAACCACCATTTTAAGGTTTCGATAAAGGTCGCCGTTATATGCCGAATCCAAAAATCGTGCGGAAGAATAGACGGCTTTTTCTTTTCAAAATCGCCGATATGAGAAACTACCAAATTGGTAACTCCGCTTTTAAAATATTCTAAAAACAAATCGTTGTTTTTGCAGGACAGCAGTTTGGCGAGGTTGTTGTCGTTGTTTTGGATATGCTTAAACAAATGCAAGAAAACGAAATCGCGGGTGTTGCAGTGAAAAATCCCTGCGCCCGATTTTTCGGCGTTCGGGTCGAAAAGATGGTCGAAAAGTTCGCCGCATAAATCCTTTAACAAAAAATCCTTGGTTTCAAAGTGCGCGTAAAAGGTTGCCCGCCCTACGTCGGCAAGCTCGATAATTTCTCCCACGGTAATATGGTTAAAATGCTTTTTTGATAACAAGGCGATAAACGCCTTAAAAATCGATTCTCTCGTTTTCCTCTGCCTTCTGTCCATTATTTTCTCCATACATTTTAATCGTTTTGTTCCGTAAAGAACTTTTTTAAAAGGATATATTCCCTTTTTCCTTTGCCGATATGATAGAATATTATCGAACAAGTCGTTCAATAACAAACTTATTATACGACAAAATAAAAGAAAAGTCAAAGGAGAAGGTATGAAAGCGGAAAAGAAAATTTTTATTGCGTTTTTGTTGAATTTGCTGTTTTCCGTCGCGGAATTTATCGGCGGTATTCTTACGGGGAGTATTGCAATCCTTTCGGACTCTGTCCACGATTTGGGGGACGCAACGGGGATAGGAACGTCCTATCTTTTTGAAAAAAAGAGTAAAAAAGCCCCCGACGGAGTCTATACGTACGGGTACGGACGGTTTTCGGTTTTGGGCGGGGTCTTGACGACTTTGCTGCTGTTAATTGGGTCGGGAATCGTAATTTATGGCGCAGTTTGTAGGTTTTTCAACCCCGTGCCCGTAAATTACGACGGTATGCTGATTTTGGCGTCGGCGGGGCTGGTCGTCAATGCTTTGGCGGCGTATTTTACGCACGGAGGGCGTTCGGTCAATCAAAGAGCGGTCAATTTGCATATGCTGGAAGACGTATTAGGCTGGGCAATCGTGTGGGTTGGCGCGTGGATAATGCGGTTCACCGATTTCTATTGGATAGACTCCGTTTTGTCGCTTGCCGTCGCGTTTTTCATTCTGTTTAACGCCTTTAAAAATTTAAAAGAAGGGCTGGATATATTTTTAATGAAAAAGCCCAACCATATCGATTTGAAAAGCTTGCGAGAGTCAGTTTTAGAAATTGACGGCGTGATGGGCGTACACCATATCCACCTTTGGACGATGGACGGGGAAAGCGTTTACGCTACGCTGCATATCGTTTGCGCGCAATACGATCCGTCGTTGCAAGCGGCGGTGCAGGAGAAATTGCAAGCGCTGGGCGTTTCGCATATAACGTTGCAGACGGAAACGGCGGAAAACAGGTGTTTGGAAGAAGAGTGCAGGGTTGGGGAGGAGAGAAAGAGCTCGGCTTGTTCGCACCATCACGCGCATTGTCGTCATCAGTAAAAAAAGAGTTGTAAACGAAAGGGGGATAGTTTCGTATTTTAATTGACAGCGAGCTTTTCGGTGTGTTATAATACCTCTACAGTAAAAAATCTTTTCACAAAAAGGAGAAAGAGAATATGGTTGATATGTCTTTGTTAAAAACGGCGGATCCCGAAATTTACGAGGCGATGGCGGCGGAGCTTTCCCGTCAGCGTGAAAATATCGAGTTGATTGCCAGCGAAAATATCGTCTCTCCCGCGGTAATGGCGGCGGCAGGGTCGCATTTAACCAACAAATACGCGGAGGGGTTGCCTTCCAAACGCTACTACGGCGGCTGCCAGTACGTAGACGTAGCGGAGAATTTGGCGAGAGATAGATTAAAACAGCTTTTTGGCTGCGAGCATTGTAACGTACAGCCGCACAGCGGCGCGCAGGCGAACTTTGCGGTATATTTTGCGATGTTAAAGCCGGGCGATACGGTAATGGGTATGGACCTTTCCCACGGCGGACATCTTACGCACGGCTCGCCCGTCAACGTATCGGGCAGCTATTTTAACTTCGTTTCGTATAGCGTTTCCAAGGAAACGGAAGCGCTCGATTACGACGAAATGGAAAAAATGGCGTTGGAATGCAAGCCCAAGATGATCGTATCGGGCGCAAGCGCGTATCCCCGTACTCTCGATTTCAAGCGTATTCGCGAGATTTGCGACAAGGTAGGGGCGTATATGATGGTAGACATCGCGCATATTGCAGGGCTTGTCGTTGCGGGACAGCATCCCTCGCCCGTTCCCTACGCGGACTTCGTTACGACTACGACGCACAAGACCTTGCGCGGACCTCGCGGCGGCGTAATTATGTGCAAGGAAGCGTACGCAAAACAGATCGACAAAGCGGTATTCCCCGGCACGCAGGGCGGACCTTTGATGCATATTATCGCGGCGAAAGCGGTGGCGTTTAAAGAGGCGCTTTCTCCCGAGTTTAAAGAATACCAAGCGCAGATTATCCGCAACGCGGCGGCGATGGCGGACGAGTTTAAAAAGAACGGAATCCGTTTGGTTTCGGGCGGTACGGACAATCATTTGATGCTGCTCGATTTGCGCGAAACGGGGGTTACGGGCAAGGAATTAGAACGTATGCTGGACGAAGTGCATATCACGGCGAACAAAAACACCATTCCTTTCGAAACGACGTCGCCCTTTATCACCAGCGGTTTGCGTATAGGTACGCCCGCCGTAACCTCGCGCGGGTTTAAGGAAGAGGAGTGTCGTAAGGTGGCAAGATTGGTGGCGCGGGTCATCAAGGAAAAAGAGGCTTGCTTTGACGAAGTAACGGCGGAGGTAAAAGCGCTTTGCTTACAATTCCCCGTGTATGCAAACGATATTTTATAAAAAACTTTTTTTCGATAAGAACGAAAGACAGACGAAGTGTTTCCTCGTCTGTTTTTCGTTTTTTTTGGAAACTTGCCTCGCGGTACGGACGGTTTTAAAAAACTATAAGACGTATATATATGTGGCATAAGTTATCGTTATATAAAAATTCGGTTTTATAGGGGTTTTGCATTGACATTTTTAAGAAAAAATGATAAAATGCTATATTGATAGTATACTGCCTTATTGTTTTTTTCGACAAAAAAGGCAAAATATGAGGAAGATTTTATGGGCAAGAATTTTGTCAGGTTTAAAAGAAAAGCCTTAACGATATGCTTGGTAAAATCGGTACTGCTGGGATTGGCGGTCGGCGCGCTGCTTGCAGGCGGGCTGTTGCTGCTTTCCAATTTTGAAATTTTGCAGTTAAAACCGATAGCATCCTTGCTGATTGGCTTAGGCGGCGCGTTGTCGGCGGGGACGGGGGGATATTTCCTGCTCCGAAGTTCCGACAAAAAATTGGCGAGACGTTTGGACGAAGAATTTGCGTTGCAAGAAAAGGTGCAAACGATGTTGGCGTACAAGTCGGAAGAGGGTACGATGTACCGTCTGCAGCGCGAGGACGCCAACGCGGCGGTTGCTTCCGTTTCAAAAAAGCGTTTAAAATGGAAGCGTTTGTGGATTTATATCGTTTGCGCTTGTATCGGCGCAGGGGCTTTGGTTTCGGGGTTCTTAATCAAACCGAAAGAGGAAACGCCGCCCCCGCCGCCCCCGCCGACTGCGTTTGAGTTGACGGACATTCAAGCGGCGGCGATGGAAGAGCTGATTTTGTACGTGCAAAATTCTGCAATGCAGTCGCCGTATAAGGAAAACGTGGCAACCTCTTTGCAGGATTTGCTTGCCGAGCTGAGGCTTGCGACGACGATGGAGGAAAGAGACGTTGCTCTGGAGAAAGCCATCGACGAAATTTACGAGCAAACGGACGATTCGTCCACGGCGGTGGAATTGATGGACGCGCTTTGGATGGGCGCGGTCGAATCAAGCAGCGTAAAACGCTTGGCGGAAGCGCTCAATTATTACGATTGGACGAAAGCGGACGAATGGGCTTCCTTTTCGGAGGAGATGACGAAGTTCCGTTCGAGCTTTATCCACGCGGACACGGTTACCGAAAACCCCGACGAGGCGAAGATGGCTTCAGAAACGGGAGAGTTGCTCGGCGGTATGGAATTTCATATTACGAACGCGCTTACCCGCGCGGGCGTATCGAGCGAGGACGGCGTATACGAGCAGCTGCTGCGTTTTGCACAAGCGCAGGAAAGCTATAAAGAGGGCGGACATTTGTACGGGTTTACCCCTTTATCGCAGATAGCGGAAATTATAGGCTACCAAACCTTGCAAAAGGAATTGGACGCGACCTTTGCGGGCATTACGGCGGAATTGTTCCGCGGTTTAGAGCAACACGCGGCAAACACGGGCACGGGCGAATACGCGATGACGAAGCTGAAAGAACTGTTCGGCTGCGCGTTGCCAAAATTCGAACGTCCGAATTTCTACGAGACGTCCGGGGACGATTCCTCGACGGGCGGAGAAGACGGCTCTCCCACGAAACCGGTAACTCCCGGTACGCCGGTATACGGCAGTAACGAGTTGGTGCTCGACCCGATGACGAATACGTACGTGGAATACGGTACGATTTTGGATAAGTATTATTCTTTGATGTTCGGAAAAGTGCAAGACGGTGATTATTCCGAGGAAGAAAAAGAAGCGATGCAAAAATATTTTGAAATTTTATACGGTGAATCTAAAAAGGAAGGAGAAAAGTAAAATGAGTAAGACGGAAAACAACGAAATGGAAATCGAACAGGTGAAAATGTTCAGTGAAAAAATCACCAAGGTAAGAGAAGAGCTTGCAAAGGACGTCGTAGGGCAAAGCGGTATTATCGACAACGTTATTATTGCAATCGTAGCAGGCGGTAACGTACTTTTGGAGGGTGTGCCCGGCGTCGGGAAAACGAGACTTGTTCGTTCGCTTGGGAAAGTCTTGTCCTTGCCTTTCTCCCGTATCCAGTTCACGCCCGACTTGATGCCTTCGGACGTAACGGGTACGAACATCGTAGAAAAGGACGAAAACGGCAGATTGCAGACGAAATTCCGTCGCGGTCCGATCTTTGCCAACCTCGTGCTTGCCGACGAAATCAACCGTGCGACCCCCAAGACTCAATCGGCTATGTTGGAGGTTATGCAGGAACATAAAGTAACGGTTGCAAACGAAACCTACAAAATCGAAGAGCCCTTCTTCGTTTTGGCAACGGAAAACCCCATCGAACAGGACGGTACCTATCCTTTGCCCGAAGCGCAAATGGACCGCTTTATGTTCAAGCTTATCGTCAATTTCCCTTCCGTGGACGAATTGGCGGACATCGTTAAGATGACGCAGATTACGATGGCGGAAACGGCGGAAGCGGTTATCACGGGCGAGGAAATCCTCGCAATGCGCGCGTTGGCATCTAAAGTACCCGTTATCGACGAAGTGTTGATGTACGCGGTAAACCTCGTATCCAACACCCACCCCGAACTTCCGGATAGCTGCGCTTCGACGAAGAAATACGTCAAATACGGCGCTTCGCCCCGTGCGGCGCAGGGCCTTATTACGGCGGCAAAGGTACGCGCGTTGATGAGCGGACGGTATAACGTTTCCTACGAAGATATCAACGAGCTTGCGTATCCGATTTTAAGACACAGAATGAAGATTAACTACACGGCGATTAACGACAAACTTGCAATTGACGACGTTATTTCGATGATTATTAAGGAGACCAAGAAGGTTCGCTAAATAAATGGGAAAGATGGTAATTGACGAGGCGTTCTTGTCAGAGCTGGAAGCTTTGCAGACGTTACTCAAAAACAACGTAGCCGGAATGTTCGGCGGAAACCATCAATCGAAAAACTTTGGCTCCTCTTGCGAATTTGCAGACTATCGCGATTACGTGCCCGGCGACGATATTACGAAAATCGACTGGAACGTATACGCGCGGTTTGATAAACTCTATCAAAAACTGTATCTGGACGAAAGACAGATGCATACGAGGATATACATAGACGCAAGCCGTTCGATGCAGCACGGTACGCTGGAAAAGGCGGAACAGGCGATTAAAATGGCGGCGGCGTTTGCGTATCTTTCCATCAACGAGATGGACAAAGTTTCGATTTATGCGATTCACGGCGAACGGGTAGAAGAAATTATCTCCGGTATGGTAGGGAAGGATTCCTACTTAAATTATATCAACAAGCTGAACGAGATCGAATTTACAGGCGACGTTTCGATAAGCAAGGCGATACTCTCCGCAGAGAAAATCGGCAGGGGGGACGGTTATTCTGTCCTCATTTCCGACTTTTTGATGGACGAAGAGGAGTACGAGCGCGCGATCGATCGGTTTGTCGAACGCAAGCGCGATTTGCTTTGCGTGCAGATTCTTTCCCGTGAAGAGCTCAATCCGCAGGTGCGTGGGAAGATGCACCTGTTCGATACGGAAAACGTGCAAAATTTCTTCCGCAAAAAAATCGACAAGGACCGTATCAACGCGTACAAAGAAGCGTTGAAGTTCGTAACCGAGCGGATAAAGACCTATTGCGAATCCCGCGGCAGAGAATATTTACTCGTGCCCGCGCACGCAAAGCTGTTCGAGGTGTTCTTCGGGAATTTGGCGGATAAGGGGGTATTGAAATGAGCTTTACCTATCCTTTGGGGTTGCTTGGACTTATCGCTATCCCCGTCATTATCCTTATATATATATTAAGAAACAAGTACAACGAACAGACGGTTACCTCGACGTATATTTGGAAACTGAGCGACAAGTTCTTAAAGCGCAGAAATCCGTTGAGCGGTTTAACGGGGCTTATCAGTCTTATTTTGCAAATTTTAACGGCGGCGGTCATTGCGTTTGCAATTTCCCGTCCGATTTTTGTGCTGCCCAACGCGGCGTACGATTATTATTTCGTATTGGACGTTTCGAGCAGTATGAATATGCAAAACGGAGACGAAACCCGTTTTGAGTTGGCGAAAGAGGAAATTATCGACGTTATCGAGGATTCGAAAAGCGGCAGTTCGTATACCTTAATTTGCGTTTCGCACGAATCGATTATCCAATTCGAGGGCGTGAAGAAAAAGGACGCCGCGATCGACCTTATGCAAGAGGTCAAAGTGGGACATACCGCTTCCAGCTACGAGGACGTACTGAGTACGGCGCAAACGGCGTTCGATAAAAACCCTTCCGCTAAAATCTATTTGATTACGGATAAAACGTACGCCGACTATAAAAACGTCGAAGTGATTGAGGTTGGCGGCGAAGGTCAGAAAAATTACGGGGTGTTCGACCCTTCCTATTCGCACGCAGGCGGCAAGTTAAGCGTTACCGCTTCCGTTACGTCCTACGCAGGCGCGGGCAACGTAGACGTTGCCTTGCTCGTGGACGGGAAGCTGGTGGATAAAAAATCGCCGCGGTTAAACGCAAACGTGCCCCAAGAGGTTAGCTTTGAACACAACGTCGCGTCCTTCAATTCGTTTGAAGTGCGTATCGTGCAGGAAGACGATTACGCTTTGGATAATAGCGTAATTACCTATAATATGAATAGCGATAAGACGTACAATACTCTTATCGTCAGCGAAACGGGGTTCTTCCTCGAATCGGTGATCGACGCTCTGCTCGACGCCGAGGTAACGCTGGTAACGCCCAAACAGTATGAGAAGGTAACGGAAAAATACGGGTTGTATATTTTCGATTCGTACGAGCCCGACGTTTTGCCCGACGGGGCGGTTTGGTTAATCAACGCGGACGAGAGTATCGAAAATTCGGGCTTTGGCGTGCGCGGCAAGGTGGACCTTGGTTCGGCAACGCCGATTGAAAAATCCAAATCCACGGCGACGGCGGTCCGTAAGCTTTTGAGGAGCGTGGACGGCAACGGTATTCATATCACCAGATACGTAAAATACAGCGGTATGTATCTCAATTTCCATACCTTGTTTAGCTGCGATTCGAGTCCTTTGATTTTTGCAGGGACGAACGGGCTTGGCAATCGTCAAGTTGTCTTTGGGTTTAGTTTACACGAATCGGATATTGCGCTTTCGACAGACTTTATTATGTTGATGCGCAATCTGTTGGAATATTCCTTCCCTGACGTAATCGATCAAACCAACTATATCGCAGGGGAAGAAGCCGTTATCAATATTCTGCCCAACGCCGAACATCTCAAAGCGATTTCGCCCTCGGGAAAGGAAATTTTCGTGAATACGGAAGGGGCTACCACCAGCATCGTTTTGGAAGAAATCGGTACGTATACGATTAAAATGACCTTGGCTGGGGTGGAAAACAATTATAAGATGTTCGTAGGGGCGGATCCCGTAGAGAGTTCGCCTTCCGTGCAAGAGGAAGAATTTATCGTAGCGGGTGAAAAGGGAAATAAAAAAATAGACGGCGAATTTGACGCGACGATGATGTTATTTATTATCGCGGCGGTTCTGTTTGTTGCGGATTGGGGGGTATATTGTTATGAAAGATATCAGCTTCGATAATCCGTATTTACTCTTTATCGCCATTCCGCTTGTTTTG
The DNA here is from genome assembly GCA_015069295.1 of Clostridiales bacterium. Lineage (GTDB taxonomy): Bacteria > Bacillota > Clostridia > Christensenellales > Borkfalkiaceae > Scatosoma. Next base: position 6,950 of record SVIW01000015.1, on the reverse strand, counting down.
GCGATTCTCGTGCCCTTCTTCATCATCGGGAACAAGGATAACCGCAGTTTGGCGTGGAAGATTTCCATTGGCTTACATATCGTCGTGATTACCCTCGTTACGCTTGCGGCGGCGGGCTTGAAATCGACGAGCGTATTGACGGAAACCACCGTGTACGTAGTGGCGGACGTTTCCTATTCGTCGGACGGGAACTTGGACGAAATCGACGGGTACATCAAGGAGATTGAGGAAAATCTTCCTGAAAATTCGAAACTCGGCGTCGTGTGCTTTGGGAAAAACGTAATTTTGTTGACGCCTGCGGGCAAAGATATAAAGAGCGTAGCCGAAGCCAACGTAGACGATACCGCGACGAACATCGTGGGCGCGTTGAATTATACCGAAACTCTGTTTAAAGAGGACACGTTAAAGCGTATCGTCCTGATTACCGACGGGAACGATACGATTAGCGAAAGCAACGGCACGATTGCCGCAACCGTTTCCAGATTAACGGAAAGCGGAATCAAGGTAGACGCTATCTTCCTGAATAATAATTTAAAGGAAGGGGATAAAGAAGTACAGCTTTTAGACGTAGAATATTCTAAATCCACCTATCTGGGACATTCGAACAAGGCGAGAATTTACGTACAATCCTCGGGCGTAGCGAATTTTATGGTCGAGCTGTACGCAAGAGAGGCAGCCTTGGAAGGGGAAGCGGAAAAAGAATACGAGCAAATCGAATATACCGTTTTATCGGCGGAAGAAGAATCCGTGGAAATGGATTTGCTTTCGAATAAATCGGGCACGTACGAATATATGGTAAAGGTCGTTGCGGACGGGGATCTCTCCAACTACAACAATACCCGTACGTTTGCCCAAGAAATCGTAGGTAAAACGAAAATTTTGCTCGTTACCGGCGCGGCGGAGGATAAGAGCGTTATTGAATTGATGTACGGCAATATGGCGGAAATCGATTCGTACGTGGTACAAGGCGAAGGCAGCAGAGTTCCGTTTGCGTTGGAAGACATCATCGAATACGACGAAATCGTGGTTTCCAACGTAGACGTACGCGATATCCGCAACGCAAATGCGTTTATCGATTCGCTCGATATGGCAATTTCTCAATACGGCAAGAGCCTTATTACGTTTGGGGATTTGCGTTTGCAGACGGACTCGTCGGATAGAATTTTAAACAAATTCCAAGAGCTTTTGCCCGTCGATTACGGCAACGTAAGACGGGAAGGGCGTTTGTATACCATCGTGCTCGACGTTTCGCACAGTATGTTTATGGCAAGCAAATTTACGACTGCCAAACAAGCGGCAATCAATTTGCTGTCCGTACTTGGGGAGGACGATTACGTTTGTCTCGTAACCTTCTCCGGCGAGATTAAAGTGCAAAGCGCCAAAAAAGTATCCGTTTGCAGAAAAGAACTTCTCGAATATATCGATTCGTTGACGACCGGACACGGTACCGATATCGGCTTGGGCTTGGAAGAAGCGTTAAAAGCCGTCCGCGCTTTAAAGCTGGAAGAAAATCACGTTATGCTGATTTCCGACGGTTTTAGCTTCGACAGTACGCGAGACGCCGTAGAAATCTCCAAAGATCTTTACGCGGCGGGCGCGACCGTTTCGGCAATCAATACGTATATTCCGTCCGACGGAGAAGCGGGCAGAACGGCGATGAGAAACATCGTCAACGCGGGCAAGGGCGGCAATTATTATTCGATTAGCAGACCCGAGGACGTTGCGGGCGCGGTGTTCGGTACGATTGCGGACGAAATCGGCGACGTTATCGTGGAAAAGGACGCGAAAGCGAATATCGTAAAATACAACGACGCGGTCGTGCGCGGCTTTACCGAGATGCCGTCCGTTTCGGGGTATATTATCTCGATGGAAAAATACGACGCGGTCGTACCTTTGACCGTCAGCCACGTAAAGGCGGGCGGATACATCGAGAGTATGCCGCTGTACGCGTACCGTTCGCACGGTAACGGCAAGGTCGGCAGCTTTACCAGTAATCTTTCGGGGACTTGGACGAAATATTGGACGGCAGAGGATAAAGAACTCTTTATCGGCAATATCCTGACGAGCAGTACGCCGAAGGTAAGACACGATGCGCCCTTCACCGTCAATATCGAGCATACGGACAGAGAGGCGTATATCGAAATTCTGCCTAGTACACTCGACCCTGACGCAAAGACTACCTTAAAAATTACTTCGCCGAACGGCAGAACGATTACGAGAGAGCTTGCGTTCGATTCGAGGAAATTCTTCTATACCTTGGAAACGGGTATGGTCGGCACCTATAAAATTCAAATCACGTACGAGTACGAGGAGGAGAAGTTTGTAGAAAACGAGACTTTTGATATTGCGTATTTGGCAGAATATAACGAATTCGTCGGCTGCGATACCGCTACGATATACGAGTTTATGCGCGGTATGGGCAGTATTTCCGAGGGGGAAATTCCCAACCTTGAAAACGACGAAAACGAAATATCCACCTATCAAGTAAGTTATCAAATTCCTTTACTGATTTCGGCAATCGCCGTGTTCGTTTTGGATATTTTGGTAAGAAAATTTGCGTTCGGGAAAAAGAAACCCAAGAAAAAGGCGTAAAGGAGGAAAAGTATGAGATTTACGAGAAAAATACTAACAATTTTATTCGTCGTCGTTATGCTTTTCTCCACGGCGGCTTGCGAGGGCGTGTATAACGAAGCGATTGGCGATACGTCGAGCGGCGAATTTATCGAACCGGTAGAACCGCCGGCGATGAACGACGACCCTACCGACGACTTTACCGTAACGCTGCACGCGGACGGACAGCCTTATGCGCCCCGAATGCAAATGTACGCGCGTTGGAGCGACGGGTTCAGCGTGCACACTTCGCCGTTTAATAAGGACGGCGTAGCAAAAATCGACGGCTTGGACGGCGATTATCGCGTAACCCTTTCCGCCGTTCCCAACGAATATACCTACGACCCTAATTCGAGTCTTGCTACCAACGATAACAGAAACATCGTCTTAAATTTGTATACGCTCAACCGTCTTTCGGGCGGCGGCACGGGTCCGTACGATTGTTACCATTTTAAAAAGACGGGTGTGTATTGTGCGGTATTAAACAATTCGGAAGAAGCGATTTTCTTCCAGTACGCGCCCGATAGAAGCGGTACGTACACCATTGAAAGCTGGGCGGATACCACAGCGGACAATATCAATCCGTACATCGAGGTATACGGAGGACATTCGCAATATAAATACTATATCACCACGACGGACGGCGGCGGGTCGATAGGCAGCTATACCATCAACTTTATCCATACCGTACAAATCGCGGACGAAAATATCAGTTCGGGCGGGCAAGCGGTTTATACTTTTGCGGTAAAAGCCGATTCGAAAAACAACAGATACCCCATTACCGTTACTTTTGCGGTAAAGCGGGACGGCGATTTCGAATTGAACTATGGACCGAATAACAGCATCGGCAAGGGTATGGCGATTCCCAAATACGATTTTTCTACGTATAACGTAGCCGACCACGAATACGGCGCGGGGTACACGAAAAAATATCCCGAATATAAGTACGAGGGCTCGGCGAATACCTATATCTTTGACGAAAAACGCTTTAAGCTTTGGGAGACGGACAAGGGCGGCGACGGGTTCTACCACGTATACGATAAAGACTTGTATCCGGAAACGGATGGTTACGGTCCTATCTTGTATGCAAACGTAACGTCGGCAAACCGTTTCTTGGACCGCGCGTTTACGCAGATTGAATACAATAGCAACGGCGAAACGATCAACTCTGCTTTGACGGTCAACGGCTTAAATTACAAGCACTTCTTTGAAGGCTATACCTTCCTTGCGACCTACGGCAATATCAACGGCGGCAGTTATTACTGTTCGAACGTGTGCCCTTGCCACGACGCCAGCCAAGGCACGGCGAATTGGGCTTGCCCCCCGACCTGCGGAAACTGCGACAGAGAATGTCGGAAATGCCCGACGGAGTTGATAGGGCACGAGGGCTATCAAGCGTACGCCAATTCGGACGGCGTAGTGGCGGTTACGGAAGAGCTGAAAGAATTCCTTTTGGGGTACTGTACAAAGCAGATGTTCTTCTACGACGGTACGGGTACGTTGGAAAAACAACCCTATAACGGCGTATATTATCAGGCGGTAGGGCAATCGGGGTGGTTGTTTGGCTGCGTTTATTACGAAAGAACCTGATTTTTACGAAAATTTATAAAAAAAATTGAAATTTATACCGTGAAATTGAAAAAAAATGTCAAAAAACTATTGATTTTTTCAATTTCATGGTGTATAATGATTTACATAATCGATACTTTTACCCCACGGGCGATGCGGATGCGTACTGCCTGTGTTTAGCGTTTTCTAAACGAAGAAAAAAGGTAACGGTATTCGTTTATACGTTTAATCATTTTTTAAGCATTGAAAAATTTTAGGAGGTTTTTGATATGAAAAAGAGTGTTAGATCTCTCATTATGTGTCTTGCTTCCGTACTGGGTATCGGTGCGTTTGCAACGGCGTGTGGAGAGTCGAGCGCGTTTGGGGACGAAAACGAGCACGTACATACGTACAGCGACGATTGGACCGCGGACGCAGAAGGCCACTTCCACGACTATACTTGCGATTGCACGGATATGCCTAAGAAAGAAGAACACGTAGACGACAACAACGACGGTGTTTGCGATCTTTGTAAATTTACGGATCACGAACACACCTATGCCGAAGATTGGACGGTAGACTGTACCAACCATTGGCATGCAGCAGACTGCGGGCACATCGTAGCAGGGGTAGACTTGGCAGAGCACGTTGACGAAAACGCCGACGGCGAATGCGACGTATGTAAGTACGTTATCGAGGATATCCACGAACACGTATATTCGCCCGATTGGACGTCCGACGACGAATACCATTGGCACGCGGCGCTTTGCGAACACAAGGACCAAGTTTCCGGGCACGAAGCGCACCAGCTGAACGAAGCCGGCGATTGTACCGTTTGTAAAGAACACGTCAAAGACGTTGATTTGACGAATCTTGAAAAGGTTCTTGCTGCGGCAATGGCAAACAACTATAAGATTGCGTACGGCGACGTTATCGCGGTAGATACCGTATACGACGGCGTAGGCAAGCAGACGGTTATGAGCGGCAAGACCAACAAGGTGCACTTTGCTTTGGGTAACGGTCAGTCGTACATCCAATACGTATCCTTTGATAAAGAAGGCGTTTTCAACGGCGTTGAAGAACAATGGTTCGAAAGACAGGAAAACGGCGAAGTTTACGGCGTTAAGAAGGCTTATGGCGAATACGAATTAGAACCGGCGGCGGGTGATGAACAGTTCCTCAACGGTTATAACTATATTCCCGGCAGTATTCTTCCTTCCGATTCTGACGATACGACGACCTTGGCAAATACCTTGATGGCGTTGTACAACCAGATGAAGGCGGGGATTCGCGTTAGCAACGCAACCGAAAATTATGACCCCGCAACGGGCAAATATTCGTTTGCGTACACCTATTATAGCGTGAACACAACGACGGTTAGCGGCGAATTCTACTCGATTGAGCTTGAACTTTACAACGTAGCGGTTGAATTTACCGTAAACGCGGATATGATTATCGACGCGGCGGATTTCTCGGTAGAAGTATACAGAGACTACGAAAACGATTCCGACCTCGATTATACCTACGACGTTGCTTACGATGAAGCAGGTAACTGTATCGTTACGATTATCAGCGACGTAACCTTGAAGGCAAGCGCAAATCCTTCCACGTACGAATACAGCGTTGCGCAGGTTTCGGGCGAAAGAACGTTTACCACGCCTTATCCTCGCGAATCGTTGATTCCTACCAGCTTCGAATTCAGCTACGTTACCAAGTACGAATTCCCCGATGCATTCGACTTCCAGCTTCTTGAAGAAGTTCCCATTGAAGATACGCTTACGTTGCCGACGGGTACGTACGCATATTTCCATATCGGCGACATTCTTCCCAAGACGGCAAGCAGCAAGTTCTTGGTTGCAGAAGACTTTACCTACTCGTTTGTCAACAACGATCCCAACTCGACGGGTAGAGCTTGGTATGACAGTGATTCGATTATCAACGGTTACAGCGCATACATCAGCTGCTTGAAGCTCAAACTCCGCGACGTTGGCGAATACACCGTAACGATTGCGTTCGGCGATATTCAAAAGACGTTCACCTTGATTGTAGAAGGGGAAAAAGAACCCGAACTTCCTGAAGACGATAAAAATACCGTCAATGTAGCGACGACGGATACCTATGCTTGGGAAGACGAATACAGCTATACGGCAACCGAGTCGGGTACCTATACCTTTAACCTTCCCGCAGGGCTTGGTTTCTGGAGCGTAGACGCACAGCAGCCCGAAATGGATTTCTATAACAATGCAAACGGCGACAGCGTTTCCTTCGACCTTGCGGCTGGTCAAAAGTTGACGTTCAACGTTGGTGCGACCACGAAAGGTACGTGGGTTATCACGGTTGATTTCGTTGCAGGCGAAGTAGAAGGCGGCGGCGACGTCGGCGGCGACGTTGTTGAACTTACGGAAAAAGACCTTGTTATCGGTAACAACTCGAATAATGCGGCAGACGTAAAATACGTCTATACGGCAGAAACGGCTGGTACGCTTACCATTAAGTACGGCGGTTTCGTAATGGGTAGCAATTCTTCGATTACTTACGTTGTAAACGACGGTACGGCAACGACGTTGGAAGCTGGCGTTATGGCAGAGCTCGTATTGGCGGCTGGCGACGTAGTGGCGGTTAACGTTTATGCGAACGGCGGTTACGCAACCGTAGTTACGACCTGGACGGCTGACGAAAGCGGCGACGTAGGCGAAACTACGGAAGAAACTGCACTTGTTATGGGTAACAACGCAATCAACGCGGCGGACGTGACCTACGCTTACACGGCGGCGACGGACGGTACGCTTACG
>SVIW01000007.1:102337-103655 GCA_015069295.1 Clostridiales bacterium | reverse complement strand
GCGGTCAATAGGAGAAAAAAGGCAAAAAGCGCAGAGAAAGGAAACTTAGGCAAGCTTTGGAAAAACAAGCGAGCGAATTTGCCTAAAAAAATCCGAAAGCGGCAAGATTTTACAAAAAAGCGAGTATATGAAACTTGAAAAAATTTTTCCCGTATGCTATAATAAACGGGAGAGAATAAGGAGTACGGCTATGCAAAAACTATTGACCGATATGCACACCCATTCGACCTTTTCGCACGACGGCAGGGACGATTTAAAAACGATGCTTAATTGTGCGGTGCAAAAGGGGATTGCTTTTTACGGGGTTAGCGAACATTTCGATTTTGATTACGATTATTCCAAGATGCCGCAGGAGCTGCGCACAAAGCTTTATAATACGGACGAAGAAGAATATTTCCACGCCGCGCGGCATATCCAAGAGGCGTACGAGGGCGTAATCAACGTCGCCATCGGCGCGGAGTTCGGGTATTCGGACGACGAAAAGGTGCAGGGCAGGTACGTGTCGACGTATGAAAAGTACCGTCCCGACTTTGTAATCAACAGCGTGCACGGCGTGGGCGGCGTCGATTTTGCATACGCCGTCATTACGGGGGATAAAACCACGGTGTACAAAAGCTATTTGCAGCTTGTTCGCCGCAGTTTAGACGCGCCCTATCCTTACGATATCGTGGGGCATATCGGCTACGTAGCCAGATACGTGCCCTTTGAAGACCGCGCGTTTTCCTTGGGCGAATTTGGCGAAGAGCTTGACGATATTTTAAAAACGATCGTCCAAAAAGGGAAGATCTTAGAGGTAAATTCTTCTAACAAGAATTTGGAAACGCGCACGATTCCTTGCAAGGAGATTATCCAGCGCTATTACGAGCTCGGCGGGCGCAAAGTTTCGTTTGGCTCGGACGCGCATTTTCAAGAAAGAATTTTGGAAAAGCGGGACGAGGTTGTGGAAATGCTGCAAGAAATCGGGTTCACCGAAATCACCGTGCCCTTCCGCGGCGAACATATAAAAATTCCCTTATAAGGAGCTATCCGTGTCAGAATTGGATATTTTAAAATTGTTACAAGCCTGCGGCGAAGAAACGGAACTAGGCGATTTTACGCCCGAAGAATTGCAGGAATTGTTGGACAGAATGCAATCGGACGAAGCGCCCTTAACTCCCGCAGCGTTCAAAGAAAAGTATTTTGCTTATTATGATGATGTGAAGGATAAGTCTTTAAAAAAACAAGACTGGTAAAAAAGGGACGGCTTATATACGTCGCATTTCATCGTTGCGGCTCGGTTACGTACTAGTTGTACGCGCCCTCGCCGCGCCTTGAACTG
>SVIW01000007.1:0-102237 GCA_015069295.1 Clostridiales bacterium | reverse complement strand
CTCGCCGCGCCTTGAACTGTTCGTATCTAATCCGCCCCGTGTAACTGCTCGGTAATTGGTTAAAATACGCAATCTGCCGAATAGTTGGTTACATTAAAATTTTCGAAAAGATAGATAAGGCTGGATAAAACGGCACGTTTTCGGAACGATAGAAAAAACTGGATGCATCCCGCGTTGCCCGCTTCGTGTAGCTACTCGGTAACATCGCAGAATCACGGAGCGATAGACAAGACTGCCTGCAAGCTCAGCTTGCTGTAACGGCACGTTGCCTGCAAGATTATCTTGCAACTCCGAATTTTTTTACTACTATGAAACACTACACACACTTAATTTTTGACGCAGACCATACCTTGCTCGACTACGTAGCGGACGAGTTAGCGGCGTTTCGCGTCGTTTACAATCAAATCGGCTTGCCGATCTCGGACGAGCTTTTGCATTTTAGCCGCCACGCCTCGGAAGCGGAATGGACGAAAGCAGGACTGTACGACGTGTACAAGCCTGTAATTCAAGCCGCTTATCACCGTCTTTACCGCACGCACGTAACGGGGATTTTTGAAAGAGTTTTTGAAAAATTTTCCGTGCACGCAGACGCTGAGAAAGCAGGAAAAGCCTTTCTTGCCGCCTTGTGCGCACCCGCTCATCTATATGAAGGCGTGGAAGCCCTTTTGCGGGAATTATCCAAAAACAGCGGGGGCAGGTACGAGATCATCATCGCAACCAACGGGGTTTGCGATATCCAAAACGGGCGCTTGACCCCTATTAAACCCTATATAAGCCAGCTTGTCGTTTCCGAGGAAGTCGGGGAGATAAAACCCACCCTTGCGTTTTTCGACGCGCTTTTGAAAAAGACGGGCGCAAAAAAAGAAACGAGCCTAATGATAGGAGATTCGCTTGCTTCCGACGTTGCGGGCGCGTTGCGGGCAGGGATAGACGTTTGCTGGTACAACCCGCAGGGCAAAAACAACGAAACGGACTGGAAACCGAATTTCGAAATTTCTTCGCTTCAAGATTTGCAAAAATATCTTCTATAAAACAAAAAAAGGCGAGCCGTATGCGGCTCGCCTTTCCCGTTTTCAAAACTCAAATAACGACGATATTATTTTGTTTAAACTGTTCTTTCAAAGCATCGGGGAAATCGTTGTCGGTAATCAAGACGTGGATGTCCTCTGCCCGCGCAAAGGTATAGGGCTTAATTTTGCCGATTTTCGAGCTATCCAGCATCATATACAAAAACTTTGCCTTTTTGCAAATAACGCGCAATAGCTCCGCCTCGACCTGAGAACTACAAGAAAATCCGTTTTCAGGAGTAAACGCGGAAGAGGAAATAATCGCCAGCTCAAAATTCGTGTCCGTAAAATATAAAGAGGAAAAAGAGGAGGCAGTCGAAAGGTTCTCCTTAATCAATTGCCCGCCCAAAAGGTTGACGACTACGTTTTTCTTTTTCGCGAGTTCCGTTGCTACGGCAAGCCCGTTGGTGAAAACGTTGCAATACCTATCCGGCATTTCTTTGGCAAGATACAGAGCCGTCGTACCGCCGTCGATAAAAATGGACGCGCCCTCGTCGATAAGCCCCGCCGCCTTTTGCGCGATAACGATTTTTTCGTCGGTATGAATGGTCGTTTTTTTGGTATACGGCTCGCCCGAGGTCTTTTGCACTTCGCGCACCGACATCGCCCCGCCGCGTACGCGGATAATTTTCCCTTCCTCTTCCAGATGGAATAAATCTCTGCGCAGGGTCATTTGGGATACGTTGGGGAAATGTTCTTCAAGCTGTTCCAGCGACAGCTTACCGCGCTTATCCAAAAGTTCCGCAATTTCTACGATACGTTCTCTTTTCAATTTCGTGCTCCTTTTTCTTGTGTCGTTGTACGCATTAAATGTAACACAAAAATAACAAAATAGCAACTAATTCTACAAGGATTTTCATTTTTTATCCTTATTTTTCACATTTTCACAAAAATAAACCGCGCCTTTTTTCATTTCCATAATTTTTTCTTGTAAAAAACGAACAGAAAAGTGAAAAAGCAAGGATAGAAATTTCACCCGTTTTTGCTTGCGATTTTTCCTCGCGTTTGGTATAATAGAAGGGAAGAAAAAAGAAGGAAGAAACTCCTATGTCCCATTTTATTGCCGATTTGGACGAATATTTTTGCGAAAAATACGCAAGCTACGACAAAATTTCTATTTTGCCCGATTATAAAATGCCCTTGATGCAGGGTTCGAAGATAGACGAGTTTGGCAGAACGATCACCTATACTCTGCCTTCGGAGAATTTGCGCCTTGCAAAGCAGGAGAAAAAAGACAAACTTCTTGCCGAATTAAAAACGCGGCTGACCGATTTGACTTTTTCCTTTTCCTTTCAGCCCATAGGCGGGTTTACCCGTCTGAAAAACCGTTTTTCCAAATACGCCTTTTATAAAAATTTGAAAAAGGTATTGGAAAAGTACGATTTCACCGACGCGGACGCTTTGGAAACTCTGGATATTTCCGAGGAAATTTGGAAGGGAATCCGCAAAAACAAATTTTTGCCGACGAAAAACCTGTTGCTTTCGCTCGCCCTTGCGGCGCATCTCTCGTTTGAGGATACCACCGCGCTTTGTAATCTTTGCGGGTACGAGTTTGATTTTGCCGTAGTTAAGGACGTAGTCCTTGCCTATCTTTTGCAAAACAGAGTCTACAACCGCGCGATGGTAGAGGAGGCGTTAAACGAATACAGCGTTGCGAACTTGTTTTTAAAATAAAGAACCGCGCAAACATATCTACCTTGAAACAAAACGACGGTTTTGTGTAACCGCGCGGTTGTCTTGTTGAAAAGCAAAGCCTGCCAAATAGCTTGTTGCATTAAAATTTTCGGAAAGATAGAAAGACTAGCTGCAAGATCATCTTGCTGCAACGGAACGTTGCAAAACGCTTGCTTTTTAGCAAATTGTGTGCTACAATAATAAAAACTGAATATCCGAGCAAGAAAAGAGTAACCGTCTTTTTTAGGATAACCACAGAGAGCAACGCCGTAGGCTGAAAGCGTTGCAAGTCTTAAAAATCGGTGAAAGTGCGTTTTTGCGTTATTAGGACAGACTAATCCTCTGCGGCGACCTCCGTTATCGGGCATACGAGGGAAAACTACGGTTTTCTGAAATAAAGTGGAACAGCGATTTACCCCGCCTTTATATGATATAAGGGCGGGTTTTTTATTTTACCAAAGGAAGAATAGAAAGGAAGAGAGGAAAAAATAAAAAACGGGAGGTGGCGTTATGTGGTTTAAAAATTTAAGAGCAGACGTCAAAGCGGCAAAACAAAACGACCCGGCGGCGCGCAACGCCTTTGAAATTTTACTCACCTATTCGGGAGTGCACGCGCTTTCGTGGCATCGAGTCGCGTATTTTTTCCACAAAATCAAATTAAAGCTTATCGCGCGCATCATCAGCCAGATGGCGAGATTTTTCACGGGGATAGAAATCCATCCCGCGGCAAAAATCGAGGGCGGCGTCTTTATCGACCACGGTATGGGGGTCGTCATCGGCGAAACTGCCGAGGTGCATAAAGGCACGGTGATTTATCAAGGCGTAACGCTCGGCGGTACGGGCAAAGAACGCGGCAAACGTCATCCAACGATTATGGAAAACGTAACCATTTCCGCGGGCGCTAAGGTTTTAGGCGGCTTCACCGTAGGGGAGGGCGCAAAAATCGGCGCAGGCGCCGTCGTTTTAAAGGAAATCCCGCCGTACGCAACCGTCGTTGGCGTACCGGGGCGTATCGTGCGTATTCGCCCGCCTGAAGCGGACGGTGTGAAGTCGGGGATTGCGGCTCTGCACGCCCTGTCCTTCGAGGCGAAAGAAGCGCAGGCAAAAGAGGCGGCGAGAATTGCAGAAGAAGCAAGCAAAAAGAAAAAATGAGCATACCGTGTATGCGTTGAAAGATAAATATAGGAGAAAAAATTATGAAAATCTACAATTCGTTGACCAAAAGAAAGGAAGAATTTATCCCCCTGGAAGACAACAAAGTAAAAATGTACGCTTGCGGGATTACGGTGTCGGGGGAAGCGCATATCGGGCACGGCTATCAAGCGCTGATCTACGATATTATGCGGAAATATTTAAAAAAATTGGGCTATGACGTTACCTATGCCCGCAACTATACGGACGTGGACGATAAAATTATCGCAAAATCCAACGAAACGGGAATCCCCGCAGACGAATATGCGGCGAAAATGATTGAAAACATCAACGCAATTATGGAAAAATTCCACGTGGACGACCCCGACGTATGGCTGAAAGCTACGCAAAATATCCAAAACATCATCGAATTCGTTTCCGCGCTGATTGAAAAAGGACACGCGTACTCCACGAAAAACGGGGACGTATACTTTGACGTTGCTTCCTATCCCGGCTATGGCAAGCTTTCCAACCGCAACATAGAAGACGCGTTGGACGGCGTGCGCGTGGACAACGACGACGAGAAGAAAAACGCCTACGACTTCGCCCTTTGGAAGAGCGCGAAACCCGGCGAAATTTATTGGGAATCCCCTTGGGGCAAGGGTAGACCGGGCTGGCATATCGAATGTTCTGCAATGAACCGCGCGGCGTTTGGCGAACAAATCGATATCCACGGCGGCGGCAGAGACCTTATCTTCCCTCACCACGAAAACGAAATCGCGCAGACGGAGGCGTTGACGGGCAAGCCCTTCGTAAGATATTGGACGCACAACGGCTTGATTAAGGTCAACGGTCAAAAAATGAGTAAATCCTTGGGCAACAGCCTGCTCCTTGCCGAGCTTTTGGAAAAATATTCGGACGAAGCGATAAAATTCGCGCTCCTTCAAACCAACTACCGCAACGACATCAACGTAACGGACGACTTGTTCCCCGAAGCGGAAAAGCACTTGTACGAATTTTATACGGTGCTTGCGCTGGTGGAAAAGGTGATTGGGAAACTCAGCGGTTTAGAATTTACGCTTGACAACGACGACGCGCTTGCGGCGGCGGCAGCTTCGGAAAGGGTGGAAAAAGAATTTAACCAATGTATGAGCGACGATTTTAACACCGCGCTTGCGCTTTCCAACCTCTTCGCGTATTTCAAGGAGATGAAAAAGCTGTTAAACACGGGCAAATCGGGGGACTATTTTACCGCGCTCTCTTTTGCGGCGCAAATCCGCCAAACCTATTCTTTGTTAGGGCTTTTCCGTAAAAACGCGCAGGAATATCTTGCTTGGTACGAAAGCAAGAACTCGTCCGATATCCCCGCCGAAGTCCAAGCGATTGCAAAGGAGCGTTGGGAAGCAAGGGTCAACCGCGATTGGGCAAAGAGCGACGAGCTTAGAGCCAAGCTTGCGGAAATGGGCTATGCGGTCAAGGACAGCAAGACGGGCTACGAATTGATTAAAAATTAAAAGGGGAAGAAAAATGAGAAAGAAAATAGCGGCAGTTTTGGCGTTGACGATGGGCTTGATGGGCGTACTCGGTTTTGCGGCTTGCGGCGAAGCGGAAGACGAAAATCCCACTTCTAAGCCTGAAAAACCCGCGCCCGAAACGGAGATAAAAGGAGAAACGCTCGCAGACGAAGCGGCTTGGCAACAAGCGATTGCCGATACGGAAGCGAAAACGAACGCAACGCTGACCTATACGGCGACGATGGAAGAGCGTATGGGCGAATACTTTATGATAGAAGAGGGCACGGCAACGGCAAAGGTCGCAGACGGAAAACTGCACCAAATCGCAACGGGAACTATGTCGGGGTATTATCCAAACGAAGACGACGGAGAGATGATTTCCTATCAAGACAAACCGTTTACGACCGAAATGTACGTAGGCTTTATAGACGGCGTGGCGATGGGCTGGTGGAGAGAGAATCAAGAAGAATGGGATTGCTCTCCTTACGGGGAGGAGATTACCGCTACGGTCGGCGGAGTATTTAGTACCATCGACGTTTCCCTCGCGTTGTTTTTCGAAACGTACGCAGACTTTCAAAACGTGGACGGTACGTACGTTTTGGAAGGCTTGGGAGGAAACGACAGCAGTAAAGTAGAACTTAAATTCGTGGACGGATTGCTGTATTCTTACGTAATGGAAGTCGCGGAAACGATAACGGGCGAAGAGGGAACGAGTACGGAAAGTATCAAGTTTTCCATAACGATTACATACGACGGCGCGACGGTGGGCGAATTGCCCCCGATATCGGTTTGTAGCCATTCGTTTACCGACTATATTCCCAACGACGACGCAACTTGCACGGAAGACGGCACGAAGACGGCGGAGTGCGACTACGGTTGCGGGGAAACGGACACGGTAGCAGACGAGGGGACGAAATTAGGACATAATTTTGAAGAGGGGACTTGCTCCGTATGCGGCGCGCCCGTTCCAAGCGAGGGATTAGCCTTTAGCTTAAGCGGCAACGGAGAGTATTATATCCTGACGGGTATGGGTACTTGTTCGGGTGGCAAAGTGGTAATTCCCGACGAAGTGGACGGGATTCCCGTAACAAAAATTCAGCATCAGGCTTTTTTAAACGACGCAAGGTTGACGGAAATCGTTATTCCCGATAGCGTAACGTTTATTGACGAGGCTGCGTTTGGGAATTGCGTCAATTTAACGTCGGTAACTTTGGGCAACGGTATAATAACAATCGCGGACAATGCGTTTAGCACGTGTAGCGCGTTGACGGACGTGTATATTACGGACTTGGCGGCTTGGTTTAATATTTATTTTGTCAGCGGAAAATCGAACCCTGTAAATTATGCAAAAAATTGGTATCTGGACGGCGAATTGATTACGCAACTGTATATTCCTGACGGGGTTACGGAAATCCACGATTATGCGCTTTACGGCGGGGATTTTACCGAAGTAGTAATTCCTGAAAGCGTAACGAAAATCGGTAACTATGCTTTTTACTGGTGCGATTCGTTGGAGAAAATCAATATTCCAAACAGCGTTACTTCTATAGGCAAATCCGCCTTTGAAAATTGTACAGCCTTAAAAGAAATCACGATTCCTGCCAGCGTAGCGACTATTAGAGAGCGCGCGTTTTCGTATTGCAACAATTTGACGATTTATTGTGAAGCGGGAAGTAAACCGAGCGGATGGGACGCGTCGTGGAATAAATCCGAACGTCCCGTGCTGTGGGGAGAGGGAACGAAATAACTTCTCCGTGGGCGTAAACGCCGTTTTGTGCTTTGCGAATACAAAGCGAGCGTAGTCTTGAAAAAGGCTTGCTTTAAAATTATAATAAACGCCCCGCGTTTGCTTGACAAACGCGGGGTTTTACATTTATAATGTAAAAAGTGGCGATTTTCGCCAATACCATAAAACGACAACGACGAAAAACGAAGAGGTAAACTTATGAAAACGTATACCGGACAATCTTTGCGAGAAATGTATTTGGGCTTTTTTAAGGAAAAGGGACATAAGGTAATCCCTTCCGCCTCCCTTATCCCCGAAAACGACCCCACCGTACTGTTTACCACGGCGGGTATGCATCCGCTCGTACCCTATTTGCTGGGCGAAAAGCACCCTGCGGGCAAACGCCTTTGCGACGTGCAAAAATGCGTGCGCACGGGGGATATCGACGACGTTGGCGACGAGAGACATTGTACCTTCTTTGAAATGCTCGGCAACTGGTCGCTTGGCGATTATTTTAAAGAAGAGATGATCCCTTGGAGCTACGAATTTTTGACGGGAGAAAAGTATTTGGGGATCCCTTCCGACAAAATCGCCGTAACCGTTTTTGGCGGCGACGATACTCTGCCTTGCGACAACGAGGCGGCGGCGCTTTGGGAAAAAGCGGGGATTAAGAAGGAAAACATCTACTTTATGCCCCGCGAAAACAACTGGTGGGGACCTGCGGGCTTGACCGGGCCTTGCGGTACGGACACGGAAATGTTCGTCATTCGCAAACCCAAATGTTCGCCGACTTGCAACCCCGATTGTAATTGCGGCGCTTTCCTTGAAATCTGGAACGACGTCTTTATGCGCTTTAACAAGCAGGCGGACGGCACGTATACCGAGCTTTCGCAAAAGAACGTGGACACGGGTATGGGCTTAGAACGCGCGCTTTGCGTTCTCAACGGAAAATCCAGCGTATACGAAACGGACATTTTCGAAAACGCCATTAAAGTTATCGAAAGCCTCACGGGAAAAACCTACGGCGAAACGGAAGAGGTTACCAAATCTTTCCGCGTGCTCCTCGACCACACCCGTACGGCGACCTTTATGCTCGGCGACGAAAAGGGGATTGTGCCCTCTAACACCGACCAAGGCTATATTTTGCGCCGGATTATCCGCCGCGCGGTGCGCTTTGGCAGAAAAATCGAATTGCCCGAAGGCAGCCTTGCGAAAATTTCCCAGTCCTTTATCGACTATTATAAAGACGTATATCCCGAACTCGTTATCAACGCCGACAAAATCGCGGACGAGCTGAACAAGGAAGAGGCAAAATTCACTAAGACCTTGCAACAAGGCTTGAAAGAGTTTGAAAAATGTTTAAGCGGTATCGAACGCAAAAACGCGTTTATGGCGCAGAAAGACCCTGCGTACGTAGCGGAAAAAGTCATCGGCGGCAAGCAGGCGTTCCACCTCTACGACACCTACGGCTTCCCCGTGGAAATCACGGACGAAATGGCGAAGGAAAGAGGGTTCGCGGTGGATATCGACGGCTATAAAGCGGCGTTTGAAGAACACCAAAATAAGAGCAAAGCGGGCAGCGAGCAGAAATTTGCTTGCGGTCTTGCCGACCATAAAGAAGCGACGACGGCGTTGCATACGGCAACCCACCTTTTGCACGCGGCGCTTAAAAAGGTATGCTCGCCCGAGGTCAACCAAAAGGGTTCGAACATTACGGAAGAACGTTTGCGTTTCGACTTTAATCTTCCCCAGCCTATGACCGCAGAACAAATCAAAGCGGTGGAAGATATGGTCAACGAAGTCATCAAGGCGGATATCCCCGTCGTGATGAAAGAAATCACGTTGGAAGAAGCGAAAGCGGAAGGCTTTACGGGGCTTTTTGAAAGCAAGTACGGCGAAGTGGTAAAAACGTACACCATCGGCGATTTTTCCAAAGAAATCTGCGGCGGCCCGCACGTTGAGTCAACGGGAAAATTGGGCGTATTTAAAATCCAAAAAGAGCAAAGCTGCGGCAGCGGTATTCGCCGTATCAAAGCGGTTTTACAGTAAATTGATAAGGGCAGGTACGCGATGAACGAAGTAATCAGCGCCGAACAAATCAAAAAATTGACCGCGCCGATACTCGAAAAGGGGTTTGCTTTCGAGTATCTTTACCAAAAGGGCGGGGACAGCAGCTGCGTGTATATTTGCCGATACAAAAAAGGGAAAGATTATTTGGATTGGCGCGAGGTTTCGGGCGGCGAGGAAATCAATATCGTCGTGTACGTAGGCGGCGCGTTTCAGTTTCCCTCGTTAAAGTATCTATATAAAAAAGAACACCGCGCTTTTGCGTGGAAACACCTTTTCAAAAAAGCAACGATGGCGGAAAAGCGAGCGTTCGTTGCGGGACTACTTAACAAGCAGCTGGAAAGTGGCGACTTGTTTGGAATACGGTTATAAAAATATACAAAGCAATACGCGCTAAAAGCCGATTCGGCTTTTAGCGCGTATCCTTTTATGGCAAGAAGTATTAAAGACCGTATCCACCCGTAATCGGGTCTAAAAACAAAGGCAGGGGCGGGGTAAAAAAGGTAAAGAGGACGAAAGCAATCGCCACCATAAAAAGGAGTAAGATTGCGCCAAGAGCGGTCAGCTTCGTTTGTCGGTTTCCCATTTGCTTGCCCTCCCAATAAAAGGCGAGAAAGGCGGCGAGGAAAAAGATGAGGATATTTATCCAAGCAGGCGAAACGCCCAACGCCCCGTTGTAGGTATAAAACAGAGCGGGGATAAGCGAAACGCCGAGTAAAATACCGCAAAGCTTCGTCTGCCAAAAATTTTTATAATACCGCCCGAGAAAGAGGTATTCGACGAAAGCAAATAAAAAAGCAGGAAAAAACAGCAGTTTCATATGCTCCCAAACCGATTCGTTGACGGCGCTAAAGGACGCGACGAACCTGCTTTGCGTCCAAGGGTACAAAAAGTGCAACAAAGTGCCCGCCACGGCGGTAAAGGTCAATCCGACGAGCTGCCAAAGATACAGGGTTTTTCTCATACGCTATTGTATGCGGGAAAGGGGGCAGATATGCGCAAATACTCCGCGCGAGTGCGGCTGGGATTGAAAAGGAGATACGCTCCACTACATTCGCTTTGCTCATTTCGGTCGGTATGACAAATACGGGGGCGTGGTATATCGGTCATACCGACCAAGAGAGCAACGCGACCGCGCGGAGCGTATCTCCTTTAATTGCAACCGCTCTTGGCTCCCTCTGACGAGGGAGCTGTCGCAAAGCGACTGAGGGAGAGAGTTATTCTTAAAGTGATTGCCGCGCTACGCTCGCAATGACAAAGCGGCAATCCCGTGGCTTTACCAAACAAAAAACCGCAGGCTTTTGCCTACGGAGCTTATAAAGCCTTTAACAGCGCTCCCAACAATTCTTTTTGTTCTTGGCTAAGGCTTTCCATATTCAATTCAATTTTTACGATTGCAGGTGGAATCGGCTGTGGCTGCGGCGGCAAAACGGGCTCTTCCCCTTGCTGCTGCAAAACGGGTTCTTCCTCTTCCAAAAAGTGCTTTTTTAAACTTTCTACGCTTTCTACAATAGACGGGTCTAAATACTTGTTTTTAAGAGGCGCGCCGCGGAGCACCCTTTGCGGCGTTATCTCCCCACAAAGCACCGCTATCAGTTCTGCAATTAGTTCCGTTTTGTTTAAGGTTGACGGTTTTCTCAGGCAAAGAAACACCCCGTAAGCGCGCAAAGCGCTGACGCTTAAGCTTGAGAAATATTCTTTACAGGCAAGGCGAAACTCCTCTACGTTTTTATTCCTCATACTTCCTCCGTTGTATAAAAAAATGCCGCATACCTTACGATACACGGCACTGTAGAATATACCGTTATCGCTCGGATTGGCACTCCAAATACTCACCTCAACGGATTTTGTAAACGCGATTTAGATATAGTCCTACCAGAACTATATCCGTTGAGAATAAAGATGATACGAAAAAATTTCATATATTTGAAGTGCCATCTCTATTATATGCAATTTTTTCAAAAAAGTCAATGCTTTTTCAAAAGAAAATGCCGCATACCTTACGATACACGGCACCGTAGAATATACCGTTATCGTATAAGTTGCTACACCCCGTTCACATCAGCCGTAATGGATTTTGTAAACACGATAAGAGATATAATTCCACCAGAATTATATCCATTATCGGCAAATATGATGTGTATGAATTTCAAAAGAAATTCGGGGGTAGCATATTTATTATATGCAATTTTTTAAAAAAAGTCAATACTTTTTCAAAAGAAAATGCCGCATACCTTACGATACACGGCACCGTAGAATATACCGTTATCGTAAGTTTGCGACAACTCGTTTACTCGCTCGTTTAGTTAGACTAATGGAATTTGTAAACACGATAAGAGATATAATCCTACCACGATTATATCCATCAATCTAAAACTATAAAATATTGAGCGATTTTCTCCCTCGAAGAGAGAAAAACCGAATTGTCGCATACTTATTATATGCAATTTTTTCAAAAAAGTCAATGCTTTTTCAAAAGAAATATCCGCTGGCACAGCCAGCGGATATTTACGTCTGTTTTTATAACAAGGGCGTGGTAATCAGCTTTAATCCAAACTTGTCCACAATGTCCAGACCGCCCCGTTCCGATTCCTTGCTCCCTAAACTGCCGGGGGAGTGCGAATCAAACCCAAGCACGACCTCGTTGCCGACCTTTGCCGCAATCGCAAAAAAGGTTTCGCTGGGATAATGTTTCTTTTCCCGTACCCCCAAAAGATTGATTTCTAAGGGAATACCCATACGCTTCGCCCCCTCGCAAAGCCGCGTGTACTCTCTTTCTATAACCTCAGGCGGATAATCGAACCCCGCGAGATCGGGATGCGCGAGATAGAGAAAATCGCCCGTAGCCAGCCCCGCAAGCACCTGCGTTACGTAGGTGGACAGCCCGTTGGGACGGGCGATACGGGAGGGCAGAAAATCTAATTCGTTGTGCAAAAAATGCTGTCCCAAAATCAAATAGTCGGGAGAAACGGTTTGCAAAAATGCCATTTCTCCGTTATGAAAATCGGGATAATATTCCAGTTCAAACCCAAGCAAAACGCGAATATCTCCCGCATATTCCTTGGCGAGCTCGCGTACCGTTTGGGCGTATTCTTGCAATTCGTCCACTCGCATACGGTGATCGGAATAATAGCTCGTATTCTCAAAAAGATAGGGGGCGTGGTCGGAAAAGCCCAAGGTTTTCAGCCCGTTTTGGATGGCGCTTTCTACGTATTCCCGTTCCGTTCCTTTTGCGTGGTTGCACCGAAAGGTGTGGGTGTGATAATTATGCAGCATACTTTTCTTCCTTATAATACCTTGGAAAGGAACTCTTTCAAACGCTCGTCTTTCGGGTTTTCAAAGAAAGCCTTGGGGTCGTTTTCTTCCTTGATAACGCCGTCGTCCATAAAGATAACGCGGTTCGCTACTTCTTTCGCAAACCCCATTTCGTGGGTAACGACCACCATCGTCATACCCTCTTTCGCAAGCTCGGTAATAACGTTCAACACTTCGCCGACCATTTCAGGGTCCAGCGCGGAAGTAGGCTCGTCGAAGAGTAAAACTTCCGGCTCCATAGCCAAGGCGCGCACGATGGCGATACGCTGTTTCTGCCCGCCCGACAAAGTAGCGGGATAAGCGTTTGCCTTTTCTTCCAAACCGATTTTTTTCAAAAGCTCCATAGCCAAGGCGTTCGCCTTTTTCTTGGAGAGTTTTTTCAGCTTTCTCGGCGCAAGCGTGATGTTTTCCAGCACCGTCAAATGCGGGAAGAGGTTGAACTGTTGGAAGACCATACCGATTTTTTGACGGTGGCGGTTGATGGCTTTCAGCGAATTTTTCTGGATTCGTTTTTCTTCCGCTTTTATCTTTTCATACGCTTTTTGCGCTTTCTCCAAATCTGCCTGCGCAATCGTCAGGGCGTCCAAGCGTTCCTGCTCCGTCAAGGGCAGTTTTTCTTCCATCGGCGATTGCAGAGTTTTGGAAAGCTTCTCTTCGTCCGCTTCGGGCAAGGATTTTTTAATTTCTTTCGCCGCTTTTTTTGCCGCTTTTTCTGCGTTCTTCGGGCTTTTCAGCTCCTTTACAGTCGATTTCGCCGCAAGAAACGCCTCTTTTTCCTCTTTGCAAATCTTCTTAAACAGATACGCGCCCTCGTAAGTAATTTGACCGTAAGAGGGGATTTCCAAGAGGTTCAAGCAGCGCAAAAAGGTCGATTTTCCGCAACCGGACGGACCGATAACGGCAACGACGTCCCCTTTGCGGATATCAATCGTAACGCCTTTTAAAACTTTTTGTCCTTCAAATTCTTTACAAAGCTGTTGTACTTCCAACAAAGCCGGGTTCGTATTCGTCTTATTTTCTTTCATTTTTCGCCAACCTCTTTTCCATCATTTTCACAAGCTTGCTAATCAACAATACGATGACGAGGTACACCGCCGCCAACGCAATGTAAGGGATAAAATATTCGTAGGTAGCCGCGGCAATATTCTGGAAGGACTTCGTCAAATCCATAACCGCGATAAAGCTGACGACCGAGGTTTCCTTGACCAAAGCGATAAACTCGTTGCCCAAGGTCGGCAGAATATTTTTAATCGCCTGCGGAAGAATAATTCTCGTCATCGTGCGGGTAAACCCAAACCCAAGCGAGCGCCCCGCTTCCATCTGCCCCCTGTCGACGGCGTTGATACCGCCGCGCAGGATTTCCGAAATATACGCGCCGCTGTTCATACCGAAGATAATCATCGCTTCCACGACGGAGGAGATATCCAGCCCCATAGCAGGGAAGAGCGCAAAGTGCATCAATAGAAGCTGTACGACCATAGGCGTCCCTCGAAAGAGGGTAACGTACAAATCGCAAATCTTTGATAAAATCCGAACGAGAATATTTTTCGAGGGGATCAGCTTTACCGTTACCAATACGCAACCGAGCGCAAACCCGATCAAAAGCCCGAAGACGGCAATCATCATCGTATTGCCAAGCCCCGTAAAGAAGTTTTTATACCCCTCGTGTACGATAAACTGGTCGTAGAAAATTTCAAACACCGATTTGTCGTCCGTGTCCATACTCTCCACAATCATCAGCGAGGGCTGCAAATCCAAAATCACCGCGTCAATCTTGCCGTTTTGCAAATCCTTCATCGCCAGCGCGCCCGTGTTATAACTTTTTACCGTCAAGTTCGGGAACCCGTTGTAACCGAAGTCGGCGTTGCCCAGCGCGTACATATGCCCCGTCGTTGCGTTTTGCGTACCGATGACGAAATCTTCGCCTAAAGAAGAGAGGATTTCCTCGATTTCCAACGCCGTTTCACATTCGTCAAACAGAGTATTGTCCGCCGCCACGCTGATAACCTGCGAGGACGAATAATAAGAAGTCGCGAAATTTACCTGCTGCAACCGGGTTTCGTTGACCGTCATACCCGCCATACCGATATCGCTCTTCCCCGTCTGTACGCTGGGGATAATAGAGTCGAATTCCATATCGTATACGAACAGCGTTTTTCCGAACTCTTTTGCGAATTTATAGGCGATTTCTACGTCCACGCCAGTAAATTTCGAGCCCTTTACCGATTCGAAGGGCGGGAAATAGGCGTTGGTAGCCATAATAAAATCTCCTTCTTGCGGAGTGGACGTCTTGTTTTCGTAAGAAAAGGTTGCCGTGCCGTCGAAATACGAATTGATAAGGGTATCCAGCGACCCGTCCTCTTCCCATTCCTGCAACAAACCGTTGACGTCTTCTAAAAGCTCCGTGTTATCCTTGCGGATTGCAAAAGCATAGTCCTCGGCAGTCAGCGCAACGTCTTTAATAATTTTGATGCCGCTTTCCCCGACCGTTTCTTCCGAAACGGCGGCAACGTCTGTGGGAGCTTGCACCTCTTCCGTATCGTCGCAAGCCGCCAAGGAAAGGGTCGCGCACGCCGTCAAAGCGGCGAGAGTAAATGTTAAAAATTTTTTCAGTTTCATAAGCCTCGTTCCTATCCGTTTTATGAAATCCCGCATATTTTATGCGGTATATTTTTATCAGCCGTATTATTGTATTCCTATTTTTTTAACAAGTCAACCGATTTTGCATAAAAAAAGCAACGAATTCTCGTGCGCGCGTAACTTTATGTAAATAAATGTATAAAAAACGCGAATATAACGCATAAACGAATAATAATTGTTTTTAGGAAGAAAAGAGCGGGAAAAGAGAATGGCTGAAAAAAGGGTTGCCTTTTTTTAAAAAAGATAGTATAATAAACGGGAAAAAAACAAGAAAAAGCAGGCAGACGTATGAACAACGAATTTTTCTCCTTCGAACTGATTAAAACGGACCCTGAAACGGGCGCGCGCGCAGGGATTTTGCACACGCCGCACGGGGATATCGAAACTCCCGTGTATATGCCCGTAGGCACGCAGGCGACGGTAAAAGGGGTTTTCCCGCGCGATTTAAAAGAGGCGGGCTCGCAAATTATTTTGTCCAACACCTACCATTTGTATATGCGCCCGGGCGACGATATCGTAAAAAAAGCGGGCGGCTTGCACAAATTTATGAACTGGGACAAGCCGATTTTGACCGACAGCGGCGGGTTTCAGGTCTTTTCGCTTGGCAAGCTGAATAAAATCACCGACGAAGGAGTGGAATTTTCTTCCAACATCGACGGCAGTAAGCATTTCTTTACCCCCGAAAAGGCGATGCGGGTCGAACAAAACCTCGGCGCGGATATCATTATGGCGTTCGACGAATGCAGCGAGTACGGCTATAACCACGCGCAGGCGGAGGCGGCGATGAAGCGCACCGCCGCTTGGCTCGAACGCTGCTATACCTTCCACGACAAGCCCAATCAGGCGCTCTTTCCTATCGTGCAGGGGAATATGTACAAGGATTTGCGGGAGGAAAGTCTTCGCCGCACCCTGCCGTTTGTCAAGCACGGTATCGCCATCGGCGGACTTTCCGTTGGCGAGCCCAAGCCCTTGATGTACGAGCTGTTGGAGCATTTGCAGCCCCTGCTTCCTACCGACGTGCCCCGTTATTTGATGGGGGTCGGCTCGCCCGACTGCCTTATCGAGGGCACCTTGCGGGGTATCGATATGTTCGACTGCGTTTTAGCCACCCGTATCGCCCGCAACGGCACGGCGATGACTTCGCGGGGTAGAGTAGTCGTTCGAAACGGCAAATTTAAAGAGGATTTTTCTCCCCTCGACGAGGAATGTGATTGCTATTGCTGTAAAAACTATACCAAAGCCTACCTTCGCCACCTTATCAATACGGGCGAAATGTACGGCGCAATGCTTTTGAGCTTGCACAATATCACTTTCTTGCATAAATTGATGAAGGGCTTGCGCGAGTCAATCCTCGGCGGCTACGTCAAAGAATTCGTCCGCGATTTCTATAAAAAATACGGCGGCGAGGGCAAGTGGTAAAAAATTTTCCGCTTTTTTCCGAAAACCTCTTGACAAACAAAAAGTCGTATGATATGATAGTGATATCAAAATAATATCAACGGAGGGGAGCAATGCAAGAAAGCATACGCATCGACGGTTTATACAAAAGCTACGGCGACGTGAAAGCGGTGCAAGGGATTTCCTTTAAGGTCAAGCGCGGCGAGCTGTTTGCGTTTTTGGGGTTAAACGGCGCGGGGAAGAGTACGACCATCTCGATTTTATGCGGTCAATTAAAAAAGGACGGGGGCAGGGTCGAGATTAACGGTAAAAACTTGGACGAAACGGACGAACAAATCAAG
This sequence comes from Clostridiales bacterium, assembly GCA_015069295.1. GTDB lineage: Bacteria > Bacillota > Clostridia > Christensenellales > Borkfalkiaceae > Scatosoma. Next base: position 85,364 of record SVIW01000007.1, on the reverse strand, counting down.
CGGGATTTGGGGGTTGTTTTCCAAAACTCCGTGCTGGATAAAGCCTTGACCGTCTACGACAATTTAAAAACGCGCGCCGCCTTGTACGGGATTTGCGGGCAGGCGTTTAAAACGCGTTTACAAGAACTGTCTACGGCGTTTGGGTTAGAGGATATTTTGCGCCGACCGGTAGGGAAATTATCGGGCGGGCAACGCCGCAAAGTAGACGTTGCGCGGGCGCTTTTACACAACCCCGAAATTCTCGTGTTAGACGAGCCGACGACGGGGCTAGACCCGCAGACCCGCAAAACCGTTTGGGGGATTATTGCCGAGCTGCAAAAGCGGGACAATTTAACGGTATTTTTGACCACCCATTATATGGAAGAGGCGGCGGAGGCGGACTACGTCGTCATTCTCGACGGCGGGAAGATTGCGGCGGAGGGAACTCCCTTGCAGCTGAAAAACGAATACACGGGCGACTTTATCGCGCTGTATATCGAGGACGAGAGCAAGGTGCAAGCGCTGGGCAGACCGTACGAAAGAATTGCCGAGGGGTATCGCGTGCAAGTGGAAAATACTTCGGCGGCAACCGCGCTGGTATTACAGTATCCCGATTTGTTTACCGATTACGAAATCGTCAAGGGCAAGATGGACGACGTGTTCCTTGCCGTTACGGGGAAAAAGTTAGAAGGAGGCAACGTATGAGCGAAAAAACCGCAACGCTTGCCCTCATAAAGCGCAACGTCAAATGTTTCTTTAAAGACAAGGGAATGTTTATAACTTCCCTCATCACTCCGATTATTTTGCTCTTTCTCTACGTTACTTTTTTATACGACGTTTATAAGACGACTTACGTAGAGGTGCTTCCGCCCGATTTCGTGTACGACGAAAAGCTCATCGACGGTATGGTAGGCGGGCTGTTATTGTCTTCCTTGCTTGCCGTCAGTACGATTACGGTGTCCTTTTGCGCCAATTTGGCGATGGTGCAGGACAAAGTAACGGGCGCGCGGCGGGATTTTACCATCGCGCCTATCAAGCCCCGAACGCTCGCTATCGGGTATTATATCTCCACGGCAATCAACGCCCTGATTATCGCGTTCGTCGCGACCCTGCTGGGCTGCGTTTACCTTGCGTTTAGCGGTTGGTACCTCTCGTTTACGGACGTTTTAGCGTTCCTTTTGGACGTACTTTTGTTGACTTTGTTCGGCACGGCGCTTTCGTCTTTGATTTGTTATCCCTTAACCAGCCAAGGACAGCTTTCCGCGGTCGGAACGATCATCAGCGCGGGCTACGGCTTTATTTGCGGAGCGTATATGCCCCTTTCCCAGTACGGCGGCGGGCTGCAAAAGGTACTTTCCTTTTTCCCCGGCACGTACGGTACTTCCTTGCTTAGAAACCACGCCTTGCAAGGGGTATACGAGGAAATGCAAGCGCAGGGCTTTCCGAAAGAAGCACTTGAAGAAATGCGCGCCGTCGCCGATTGCGACCCGCAGTTTTTCTCCCATACCGTCGAGGTTTGGCAAATGTACCTTATTTTAGGCGTTTCGATTGCGTTGCTCGTTTTCGCGTATATTTTGATAAATTATCTTTCCAATCGACCTAAAAAGTCGAAAGATAAAAAATGAGGCGAGCAGGTACGCGTTGAAATTTAAAAAATCGGATTTTTGACAAATTTTTGCATAGTTTTTCTTGTGAAAATTAGGTAAAAAATAAAAAAAATGGAAAAAAGTAAGAAAATCGCTTGCAAAAAAAGCGGAAAAGGTCTATCATAATACTACGAAAATAAATGAAACGCACCCCAAAGGCGTAAAACAAGGAGAAAAATATGGCAATGTTGAATTTGTTGGCAAGCTGCGCAGAAAGCTGGAAGAAAAATTGGCAGACTTATGCGTTGATGTTAGGTTTGGTTGCGGTTATCGTGGTATTTATGTTCCTTTCCAGCCGTTCGAGAAAGAAGAGAGAACAAGAAACGGCGGATATGCTGAACGCAATCCAGCCCGGCAACAAGGTAAAGACGATCGGCGGTATCTGCGGTATCGTGGTAGAGGTTTGCCCTGAGGACAACACCTTCGTTTTGGAAACGGGTACGGAAGCAAGCGGCAAGTCCTATATCAAGTTCGACAAGCAAGCGGTTTACCAAACGGACGCGGTTGCGAAAAAGGAAGTAGCGCCCGCAGCGCCCGTAGAGGAAAAGAAAGAAGAGGTAGCAACCGAGTTCGACGAACCCGTAGAAGCGCCCGCTGAAGAAAAAGCAGAAGAAAAAACCGAAGAATAATCCGTTCTGAAAACCAAACGCCTCCGCATACAATACAGCGGAGGTGTTTTTTATGCAAAACGGAGATTCCGCGCAAAGCGGCACGATATTTACGATAGTCAAAGGCGTCGGGTTGGCGCTGGCGTTTTCCTTGCTGTTTACCATTCTGTTCGCCTGCGTTTTACGAATGGCGCCCCTGCCGCACAAAATCATTTATCCTATCAATCAAACGGCGAAGGGGTTGGCGATTGCCATCGGCACGCTCGCGTTCGTGCGCGGGGAGAAAGGCTGGCTCAAAGGCGGAGCAATCGCGCTGCTATTTACCGCGCTTTCCTATCTGGCGTTTTCGGCGATCGGCGGAGATTTTTCCTTTTCCTATCTTTTGGCAATCGAGCTTTTCTCCGCGCTTTTTATCGGCGTAGTTTGCGGAATCGTCGCCGTCAATCTTCGCCGTTGAAGAAAAAAAGGTCGAACTGTGCGACAAAAGCGGAAAAAACTTAAAAAAACCGCTTGCAATCTCGCTAAAAGTATAGTATAATAAAAGGCAGAAAAATCTGTCAATCAGGAGGACGATTATGATTAAGACGATTGCGAAACCCGCTGATAAGAAAGTTACCGGCTGCGGCGAATGCAGAAGCACCTGTCAGTCCGCTTGCAAAACGAGCTGCACGGTAGGCAACCAGTCCTGCGAAAGAATCACGCGCGAAGAAAAAATCGAACGCAAATAATTCTTTCTCGGCAAACACGGTCGGATATCCGACGATAACGCAGGAAATGATCGAAAACGGCGTATTGTAACGGTACGCCGTTTTTAACCGAGTCTTGAGAAAATTCGCTTAGCCAAGAAAAACCCGATTTCATTCGGCTTTGATTGGCTACGGGAGGAAGACGTGATACACGTATTCAATTATAGAGATAAAAATTACATTTACGACGTAGGCAGCGGGTCGTTGCACGAATGCGACAAGCCCACCGCCGATTATTTAAAAGCGAAAGAGGAAGGACAAGCCGTCGATATCACTTATATCACGGACGAGCAAATCAAAGAAATTCTCTCCGACGTGCAGGCGCTCAAAGACGAGGGCTTGCTTTTTAAAGAAGAGGTTTCTTCCTATCCGATAAAGAGTAGCGAAGTCAAAGCGCTTTGTATTCATATCTGCCACGATTGCAACTTCCGTTGCAGATACTGTTTTGCCGACGAGGGCGCATACCACGCAAAGCGGGAAAGTATGACCTTTGAAACGGCGAAAGCGGCGGTTGATTTCCTTATCGCCAACAGCGGCAAGAGAAAGGTCTTGGAAATGGACTTTTTCGGCGGCGAGCCCTTGATGAACCTCGACGTATTAAAGCGCACCGTTTATTACGCGAAAGAAGCGGGGGAAAAGGCGGGTAAAAAGTTCTTGTTCACCACGACCACCAACGCTCTTTTGTTAAACGACGAGGTTATCCAGTTTTTCAACGAAGAAATGGAAAACGTCGTGCTTTCGCTCGACGGCAGAAAAGAGGTGCACGACGCCATTCGAAAATCGATAAACGGCAAGGGCACGTTCGACCTTATCATCGAAAAAATCAAAAAATTCATCTCCCTTCGGGGCACGAAAAGCTATTACGTCCGCGGCACGTTCACGGCGAAAAACCTCGATTTTTCCAAGGACGTTTTGTTTATTGCCGATCAGGGCGTAGACTCCATTTCAATGGAGCCCGTCGTAACCGAAATCGAAGATTTGCAAATCCGCGACGAGCATTTGCCCGCGATTGCCGCCGAATACGAAAACCTCTGCGAGGCGTATTTGGAACGCTATAAAAAGGGCGAGGGCTTTAATTTCTTCCATTTCAACGTCGATTTAGAGGGTGGGCCCTGCCTTTCCAAGCGCGTTTCCGCTTGCGGTGCGGGCAACGAATATTTCTCCGTCGTGCCAAACGGCGATTTGTATCCCTGCCATCAATTCGCGGGCGATACGAACTTCCGTATGGGCAGCGTTTTCGAGGGGATTACCCGTCCCGACACGCGGGAGCTGTTTAAAAATTCCTGCTTGTTCACTCGCAAAAAATGCGACGCTTGCTTTGCAAAATTCATCTGTTCGGGCGGTTGCAGCGCGAATAACTACCACTTCAACGGCGATATTAACGAACCGTACGAGGCGACCTGCGCGATGATGAAAAAGCGTATCGAATGCGCTATGCACATTTTAGCGGAGAAAAAGCTGCTGAAAAAGTAATTTTCAGGGCAAAAAAATAGTCGAAACGACAAAAAAATTGCGTATGCTCCCCGTTATGGCTTGACGGGGTTGTATAAAATAAGGTATAATAAAAAGGTATTGTTACACGGATAAAAAATCCGAAACACATTAGGAGGCTATTCAATGGGCAAGAAGAAATCGGTGGTATTAATGACGTTATTGACCATCGTAATGCTCGGATTGTTATTCCTCGCGGCGTTTCCCTCTATCCCGGTCAGCGGGATTGCGCACTGGAACGCGGCGGTAATGCAATTCGATCTGGGTATGGATTTGAACGGGGGGTACTACGCGTACTACTATCCGAAGGGAGTCGTTTCGGAAACCGACTACGAAACCAACGTGTCTATGATGGAAGAAGACAAAGCGGAAGAATACGCGGCGGACTACGTAAAACACGGCACCTTGTATATCAGCAAAGACGCTGAGTACGGCATCGTAGACGAAGAAGGTAAAATCGAACCCGAATTTTTGGAAACGTTCAACAAAGCGGCGGAAGCAATTTCGGCGCGTTACGCCGACAAGGGCTTGGCGGATTTCAGCGTATCCGTCGTAGACGATATTGCGCTTCGTATCCAGCTCCCCGCATCGGAAACGAGTAAGAACTACGACGCGGCTACGCAGGCTTCGCAAATCTTCTCGTCCTTTGCTTTTACCGACACGATGACCATTAAAAAGGGCGGCGAAGTCATTGAAGAATTGGACGGCGACGACGCAACGATTGCAGACGTTTTGAAATCGGTTAAGGTTAAGACCCGCTACGAAGCGGCGTATCTTGAGTTCAACTTCACCGACCTTGGCAAAGAGATGATCAAGGCGTTCGTAGAAGAAAACGAAACGGCAATCGAAGAGGCGGAGGCGGCAACCGAGGCGGGCACGGAAACGACTGCGGAAACCACCACGTTGGAGTTTGATTTCGGTGAAAATGCGAGTGCTTTCTTAAGATTCTTTTTGGGTGATAAAACCGCGCTCAGCGTTACGCATGAAATGGTAAACGGTAGCACTATTGAGTATGCGCTTGCGGAAGACGCGGATATTACGATGGTGGAAACTTTGGCGGTTATAATGAATTCCATTATCGAATACGGCGATTTTGACCTCGAATTCGAAATCAGCAATATCCGTCAGTTCGAAGCGGTGGCAGGCGAAAACACCCTCGTTTGGTTGTACGTCGTGCTCTTTGCGGTATTGGTTGCGCTCGTAGCGTTCGGCATCGTGAAGATGGGCAGATTCGGCATCGTCAGCGCGTACACCTCGCTTAGCTACCTCGTCATTACGAGCTTGCTTTTCGCATTCGGTTCGTCGGGCGTATTCGTAGTAACCATCGGTTCGCTTGCGGCGTTCCTCTTTGGGCTCGTGCTCGTCAACGTTTTGCAATACTATATTTATAACGCAATCAAGAAAGAATTCTCCCTTGGTAAAACGGTTGAATCTTCCGTCAAGGGCGGGTATAAAAAGACCTTCTGGGGTATCGTGGATATCTATGCGGTATTGTTCCTCGGCTCGCTTCTCTTCCTCATCGGTTGCGGCGGCTTCGGCGCGATGGCTAGCCAGCTCGTTATCTGCGTATTGACGGCGGCGTTCTGCAATTTGCTCTGGGCGCGCGGTATCAACCACGTATTGCTTTCGGCAAGTAAAGACAAATATAAATACTATCGCTTGGTAAGGGAGGACGACGAAGATGACGACGAATAAGACAAAAGCAAAAGTTCTTACCATTGTCCTTTCCTGCGTATTCTCCGTACTCTTCGTTTTGGCAATCGTGCTGGGCGCAACCGTCGGGTTTAACGGCAAGGTAGAGGCGAAAACCCTCACCGTTACCATCGACCAGTTCGCTTACGATACTAAATTGGAAAAGCTGGAAGACGAATTCGACAAAGTATTCGACAAGCTTGACGTTACGGTATTGGATAAAGAATACGGCGAAATGGCGGTAGAAAGCGAAATCCTGTATATCGTTGACAAAGATACCGACGTAGAAAAGGTAAAAGCAGAGCTTCGCAAAGTATCCAAGGCGTTGGTTGAAAGCGAAGGCGCGGACATCGTTTGGGAGGGCGGCAGCGAAACGGTGCTTGCATCCGTTCCCAGCGGCTATATCACCCGTGCAATTATCGCAGGCGCAGTCTTTGCGGTAGCGGCGTTCTTGTACGTAACCTTCCGTTACAGATGGGACCGCGGTATCGTTGCTTGTTTGTCCGTATTCTTTGCGCTTGGCGCAACGACGGCTATCGTTTTGGCAACCCGTATTCCCGCAAACAACTCTACCCTTTATGGTATTATGCTTTCGGGCTTGATAGCGGCGGCTATGGTATTGTTTAACTTCAACAAAATCCGTACGCAGGAAGAAAACGAAGAAGAAGTCGACGCGGCTTCCTGCTCGGCAATCGCAACGAAGAAAATTGCGTTTATGTCGGCGGCACTCGTTATCGGGCTTGCGTTGCTTGCCGTTTTGGGCGGCGCGTCCATCGCTTGGGCTTGCGTTTGCGCGATTCTCGGCGTATTGGTTTCGGCGGCAATTGCGCTGGTGTATGCACCCAACGTGCTTGCGACGTTGAAAGATCCCGCAGATGCAAACGCAAAAGCAAAGGGCAAAACCTATAAGGGCGCGTCCAAGACTTCCGAACGCATTAAGAAGATTTTCTCCAAGTTCAAAAAATCCAAATCGGTAGAAGACGAAACCGAAGAAACCGAGGGAAGTGAAGAAGCCGAGGAAAGCAAAGAACTTGAAGTTTCCGAAGAAGAAACCGAGGAAACGGAAGAGGCGGAAGAAGTAGAAGAAGTCGTAGAAGAATCCGAAGAAACCGAAGAAATTGAAGAAACGGTAGAAACGGAAGACGACGAAGACTAAGCAAAAAAGAACAGGGCGGGGTAGAGGCGGTTAGGATTACCCCGCCCTGATTTTTAAAAACTGCGACAAAACAAAGGCAAACAGGTAGATTTTATGAAAAAAATCGTTCCCGAATACTCCTTTTCGGAAGAACAATTAAATAACATTTCCGTTCTTGCGAAACAGTCGGGTCTGACGGAACAGATTACGCGGATATTATACGCCCGCGGCGTAGACACTCTGCAAAAAATCCGCCGTTTTATGCACCCCTCGGAAAAGAACTTCCTTGACCCGTTTTTGATGCGCGGTATGCGCGAAGCGGTCGATTTATTGAAACAGGCAAGGGACGAGGGCAGGACGGTTGCCGTTTTTGGTGACTATGACGCGGACGGCGTTTGTGCCTCGGCGATTATGTACCACGCCTTAAAAGACTTTGGTATCGAGCCGCACGTGTACGTTCCCGAACGCGCCGACGGGTATGGGCTTTCCATTGAATCCGTCGACCGCATCTTCGACGAATGTAACCCCGAACTGTTTATTACCGTTGACTGCGGTATTTCTTGCGCCAAAGAAGCGCAATACATCTACGAGCTCGGCTCGGACGTCATCGTAACCGACCACCACGAGCTCCCTGAAATTTTGCCCGATTGCGTCATCGTCAACCCCAAACTCGACGACGACTATCCTTACGACAATCTTTGCGGTGCGGGAGTAGCGTTCAAGCTTGCTTGCGCGCTGATTGGCAAAGCGGCGTATCAATACCTCGATTTCGTGGCGTTGGCAACGGTTGCGGACAGCGTGCCCTTGCTTGGGGAAAACCGTGATATCGTAACGGAGGGGTTAAAGCTGTTTAACAATTCCCCTCGCGCTTGTTTTGCGACTTTGCTTGGCAGGAATTACGACGGCGTTACGGCGCAAACGCTTGCCTTTAACGTCGCGCCCCGCGTCAATGCGGCGGGAAGAATGGGGGACGCGTACGCGGCGTTCCGTCTGTTCATCTCGAAAAGTGAGGCGGAAATTTACGAACTGTCCACCAAGCTTTGTATGTATAATACCGAGCGGCAAAAATACTGCGACGAATTATACGCGTCTGCAAAGCAAAAACTGCTTACAAAGGGCGCGTACGGCAACGTGATTATGCTTTCTGACGAAAGCTGGAACGCAGGCTTCGTCGGCATCGTCGCCGCCCGTATCGCAGAGGAATACAATCGTCCGACTCTGCTTTTCGTACACCACGGCGATATGCTGAAAGGCAGCGCGAGAAGTATCGAAAGCGTCAATATTTTCAACGCCTTGAAAAACTGCTCTTCCCTGATTGAAGAATTCGGCGGACACGCGCAAGCGGCGGGTATCAATATTCGCTTTGATAAATTCGACGAGTTAGAAGCGGCGTTAAACGAGGAAATTTCCCGTACGTATACGCCCTCCGATTTCGAACAGACCATTCCCGTCAGCGAAGTAATCTCTTCGCCCTTCTCGGAAAAATTTGCGCGGGAATTGGTGGAAATGGAGCCTTACGGCGTAGGGCACAGACGTCCGTTATTTTCCTTTTCGGCGGGGGCGTGTACGGCGCGACCGGTGAAAAATATGTCGCCGCATTTGTCGGTGAAAAGCGATTATATCGACCTGATGTATTTTTCGGGCGCAAGAAATTTAAAAATTATCGAAAGCGACGTTAAAAAGCAGTTCGTCTTCGAGGTAAATATTTCCCGCTTCCGCGGTAGGGAGTATATCAAAGGCTACGTGCGCGATTTGCTGTACGACGGCAGAACGGGCAGAGGGGCGGCGGAAAGCATTTTTGCCAATTCCATAGCCCGCGCTTATGCGGAAACGGTTTCGGTTTCTCCCGTTTTCCTCTCCACGCAGGAGATAAAATCGCTAATTGCGCAAAAGAGAAAAGAATGTGCGTACGGTTTATGTATAATCGCATCCGACCGCCGCACCTTGCGCTTGTTTGAAGAGTTGGACGGGCTTTCTTGCGATTTGTTTTATCCCTCCACCCGCAACCTTGCCAACGAGCTCATCGTTTCGCCTGCGCCGGACGCAGACCTTTCGGGCTTTTCTACTTTCGTCTTTTTAGACACTCCCTCCGATTATAACGTCGCGGCGTTTTCGGGTAGGCAGGTATTCGTCAACGCCGATATTTGCGGGTATAAAATGTTCGAGGGCTTGGACGTAGCGAGGGAAACGCTGCTCGATATTTTCTCCGCGCTCCGCCGTGAGGTTAACAATTTAAGCGGGGACACGGCAGAAGAGCTGGCTTGCGTTTGCGACGGCTTGGGTTTTGACCATAGAGAATTTATTTTCGCCTTAAACGTATTTGAAGAGCTGGGGCTCGTGGCGTTTGGCGAAGGGAAATTGACGGTATACCGCGGCGTAAAAGCAGACCTTACCGATTCTGCCATTTACCGCAAAGTATGTTTATTGCAAAAGAATTGAAAGTGTAGGCAAACAGCCGATTTTTGAAGACGAGGCACTATGGAAACTACGTTGGAAAAAATTAAAGAGATATACACGGGCGAAGATAAGGAAATGCTCGTCAAGGCGTACGAATACACGAAAGAAGCGCACGCCAACCAAAAGCGCGCTTCGGGCGAACCGTATTTTATTCATCCTTGCGCGGTTGCGGATATTTTGATGGAGCTCGGCTTGGACGCGGCAACGATTGCGGCGGCGCTTTTGCACGACGTCATCGAGGATACTTCGTCCACCGCCGAAGATATAAAACGGGAGTTTGGCGACGAAGTCCTTAATCTCGTAGCCGGGGTAACCAAGCTGGAAAAAATCGTTTTCAAATCCAAGGAAGACGAAAACGCGGAAAACTTCCGTAAAATTTTCGTAGCGATGGCAAAGGACGTGCGGGTAATCATTATCAAACTCGCCGACCGTTTGCACAATATGCGTTCCTTGAACTTTCTTTCTTTTGAGCGCCAACAGCGTATGGCAAGCGAAACGCTGGACATCTACGCGCCGCTTGCAGGGCGATTGGGTATTTCGCAAATCAAGTGCGAACTGGAAGACTTGTGCTTAAAATACCTCGACCCCGAATCGTACGAATATCTCGTCTATAACATCAGCGAACGCTTGTCGGAGAGAAAAGAATTCGTCAACGGCATCGTGGCGGAAATCAAAGAACTGATGCGGGGCGACGGCGTGCCGGGCGAAGTATTCGGCAGACCCAAACACTTCTATTCGATTTACAAAAAGATGAAAAACAAGGGCAAAACCCTTGACCAAATCTACGATTTAACAGCGGTGCGCGTTATCGTCAAGGATATCGGGCAATGCTATACCGTTTTGGGCAGAATCCACGAAAAGTGGAAACCCATTCCCGGCAGAATCAAAGACTATATCGCAACCCCCAAACCCAACAAATACCAGTCGTTGCACACGACGGTTATGACGAGATACGGTCAGCCCTTCGAAATCCAAATCCGAACGGAAGAAATGCACCGTATTGCCGAATTCGGTATCGCCGCGCATTGGAAATATAAAGAGGGCAAAACGGAAGAAGCGGCGACGAACTTTGAAAACCGCTTGACTTGGCTTCGCGAAGTGATGGAATGGCAGGGCGATTTGAAGGACTCGAAAGAGTTTATCAGCGCCTTAAAAACGGAATTGTACAGCCACGAGCTTTTGGTATTTACGCCGCGCGGCAAGGTCATTTCCCTGCCCCCCGAAGCGACTCCCGTCGACTTTGCGTACGCAATCCATTCGGAAGTCGGCAATCATTGTACGGGCGCGCGCGTCAATTCGAAAATCGTGCCGCTGACGACTACGCTGGAAGTGGGGGACGTGGTAGAGATTATCACTTCGCCCAACTCGAAAGGACCTTCGCGCGATTGGTTGAAATTCATAAAATCCTCGTCCGCAAAGGCGAAGATTAAACAGTTTTACCGCAACGAATTAAAAGAAGAAAATATCCGTATCGGGCAAATCAAATTGGAAGACGAGGCAAAGAAAAAGGGCTTTACCCTTTCCACCTTGCTTACGGACGAAAGTTTCAAACGCATTTCCGAACGTTTCTCGTTTGGCGAACAGGACGAAATGTTTGCGGCGGTGGGCTACGGCTCGATTTCCGTCAACCAAATCCTGTTCAAACTGATTGATTATTACCGCAAAGAAACGCCGATGGCGTTCGAGGTCCACGCGGGCGACGGCGGTGGCAGAACGCCGGGCGGCGTGCTCGTCAACGGACAAGCGGGTATGTTGGTACGCTTTGCGGGTTGTTGTTCTCCCGTTCCGGGCGACCGCATCGTAGGGTATACCTCGCGCGGCAGAGGGGTGGTTATCCACCGCCACGACTGCCCGAACGTAAAGGGAGTCGAGCAACTGCGGTTATTACCTGCCGAATGGCAAGTGGCGGCGGGCGCAAAACAGCGCTACAATGCCAATATTGCAATCCGTGCCACCGACCAAGGCGCGGCGTTGTCCGTGCTTTCCTTCGTCGTTTCCGAAATGAAGCTTTCGATTACGGCAGTCAACGGCAGAATCGATAAAAACCGCGACGCGATTTTAGAAGCGTCCATCTCCCTAACGGATATTTCCGAAGTCGACCAACTCATCAAGCGGATGGAGGGGGATAGGCGGATATACGAAGTCCACCGTATTACCTAAGAAACGGCTTATATACGTCGCATTTCTAAGAAACGGCTTATATACTTCACAATACTTCGTCAAACTTTACGTTTTGCCTCGTTACGTACGTTAATGTACGCGCCTCGGCAAAGCCGCAGTTTTCCTTGTCTTGCTCGTATCTAACCCGTTTCGTGTAACTACTCGGTAACATCGCAGGACGACGGAACGATAGACAAGACTGGATGCAACGGAACGTTGCCTGCAACCCTTCTTCACAGTTTCGTGGAGCTATTCGGTAATATCGCAGGGCGGTGGAGAGATAGATAAGACTAGCTGCAAGATTATCTTGCTGCAACGGCACGTTGCTTAAATAAATAAAAGGAATCAAACTATGATCAACATTCCCAAGGGTACGAAAGACGTTCTGCCCCAAGACGCCTACAAATGGCAATATTTAGAATCCGAAGCCCGCAAAGTCGCGCGCCTTTTTAACCTGAAAGAAATCCGTACCCCGATTTTCGAACACACCGAACTTTTCCAACGCGGCGTAGGCGATACGACGGATATCGTAACGAAAGAAATGTACACGTTCAAGGACAAGGGCGACCGTTCGATTACCTTAAAACCGGAAGGCACGGCGGGCGCGGCTCGTTCGTTTATTGAAAACGGTATGGCAAACGGCGTATTGCCTGCGAAAATGTATTATATCACGCCCGCATTCCGCTACGAACGCCCGCAGGCGGGACGGCTTCGCCAATTCCACCAGTTCGGCGTCGAACTGTTCGGTTCGAAGAGCGCGCAAACGGACGCGGAAGCAATCCTGATGGCGGATACCCTTTTGAAAAATCTCGGCTTGAAGGTCGCGTTAAAAATCAACTCTATCGGTTGTCCGACTTGCCGCGCGGCGTATAACAAGGCGTTGAAAGCATTTTTTGCGCCTCATATCGACGGACTTTGCCACGATTGCAAGACCCGCTTTGAGAAAAACCCCTTACGCCTTCTCGATTGCAAAGAAGAGGGCTGTAAAGCGGTCAACGCAGCCGCACCGTCTATGCTCGATTATTTGTGCGCAGACTGCCACGAGCATTTCGAAACCTTAAAATCCTGCTTAACTATGGCGGGGATAGACTACGAAATCGACCCTCGTATCGTACGCGGGCTTGACTATTACACCCGCAGCGTGTTCGAGTTCGTTTCCACGTCCATTGGCGCGCAGGGCACCGTTTGCGCGGGCGGCAGATACGACGGGCTTATCGAACAGCTCGGCGGCCCTTCCGTTCCTGCCGTCGGTTTTGCGGCGGGTATGGAGCGTCTTCTTATGGTAATGGAGCAAACGGGCGTAACCCTTTTGAGTCCCGACGCACCTACGGTCTACCTTGCAGGTATGGACGCGGCTTGCCGTCAAAAAGCGTTCGAGCTTTCCACAAAGCTCCGCTTAGCTGGCATTTCTGCGGAAATCGACCATATGGAACGCTCGATAAAAGCGCAATTCAAATACGCCGACAAAATCGGTGCAAAATACGTCGCCGTGCTCGGCGGTAACGAGCTGGACGCAGGCGTCGTCAACGTCAAAAATATGTCCGACGGCAGCACGCAAAGCGTAGCCTTTGCCGATTTAGTCGCATATTTCTCTTAAAAGGAAAAATACTAATTACGGAGGATAAAACTATGGTAAAACACGTAAACGCAGCGCAACTGGAAGAACTGATTTCCACGTCCAAACTCCCCGTTTTTTGCGATTTTTGGGCAAGCTGGTGCGGTCCTTGTAGAATGCTCGCGCCCGTTTTCGAGGAAGTTTCGAACAAGTATGAAAGCGAAGGGGTGTTTGTAAAACTGGATATCGACGCGGAAGACAGCGAAACGGCGGCGATACAATACGGCATTTCGTCTATCCCCAACGTCATCGCCTTTAAAGGCGGTAAAGCGGTAGACAACAGCCTCGGCTTTGTTCCCGAAGCGGTTTTAGAAGCGTTCGTCTCCAAAAACTTGTAATATAAGCACAAAATAAAAGCCATACCTTGGGCGGTTTCGCCCAAGGTATGGCTTTTTTGTATATAGATTTGCGCCGCAATTCCGAACTCTGAACTCCGAATTAGTAAAAACCCCGACCAAAGGTCGGGGTTTTTGATAATATTTATGGAGGTGGGGAAATCCCTGGGATAAGCAATCAATAATTTTCCGCTCTTACTTGGAAATACGCCTGCGGGTGCGAACATACGGGGCAGGTGTCGGGCGCGCTCTTACCAACGACGATATGACCGCAGTTCGAGCACTGCCATACCGCGTCGCCTTCCTTCGTAAACACGAGCTTGCCTTTTACGTTCGCAAGCAACTTTCTGTATCTTTCTTCGTGTTCCTTTTCAATCGCCGCAACGCCGTCGAAAAGTTTTGCGATATCTTCAAACCCTTCTTGACGAGCTACAACCGCAAATTCTGCGTACATATCCGTCCATTCATAGTTTTCGCCTTCCGCAGCCGCAAGCAGGTTTTCGTCCGTGGAGGGGATAGCGCCGCCGTGCAACAGCTTAAACCAAATTTTTGCGTGTTCCTGTTCGTTCTTCGCCGTTTCTTCAAAGATAGCGGCAATTTGCACGTACCCTTCTTTCTTTGCCTTGCTTGCAAAATAGGTATACTTGTTTCTAGCCTGCGATTCGCCTGCGAACGCCGTCCAAAGATTTGCTTCCGTCTTCGAGCCCTTCAAAATAGGGGGATTTGCTACAAACTTCCCGCTTTGCTTGCAAACGGGGCATACTTCAGGTGCGCTTTCGCCTTCTACTACGTGATGACATACACTACATTCAAATTTCATTTTATTACCTCATTTTTCCTTTTTAAGACTTGTTCTTATTAGGACTTAGTTTTATTAACTGCTTATAGTATAATATAAAAAAATTCATTTGTCAATAGTTTTTTTGAAAAAAGTTTAAAAATTTTTTCGCAGTAAAAAATGTAAAGGGAAAAGAGTGTAAAGAGAAAAAAGCAAGTGTTAAAAAATACAAAAAACGCTAAACAAAATCCCTTTGTTTTTCGAAAGAAGTTTTTACCTTGACAAAAAAAGAAAAAACTGCTACAATAAGGGTATCTATACTATATATATAATAAAGACAGAGCATAAAAGCTAAGGATTTGCGATGAAAAAACTCAGCGAAAGAAAGAAAAAGTGGATAGAAAAGACGGTTGCGGAGGACAGAAGCTATAAACGCTTTTTGTACAACCGTTTTTATCTGTATCTTTTGTTGGTGTTCTTGCAGGTTATGGGTTGGATGTTTGTTTGGTGGCTGTTTGCTTATCAATCGCAGGCGGGTATTATCACGCAGCTCGTCGTTCGGATTTTGTCCTTGGTTACGGTACTGTATTTATTAAACAAGTACGAAAGACCGTCGGTAAAAATCAACTGGATAATCATCGTTTTAATCGCGCCCGTGTTTGGAGTGCCCTTATACCTTATGTACGGCGAGGGCAGGCCTACCAAACGAATGAGCAAGAAATTGGCAAAATCCAAAGCGGAAAACGATAAAATCGTCAAAGAGCTGTACGGGAAACGGCTTACGCCCAAGCTGCTTACCCGCGGCGACGCCGTCAGTTGCTCTTTGGTAAAAATTTCGGGTTATCCCGTCTTTTACGACGGCGAAATCGAATACTATCCAACGGGCGAAAAGGCGTTCCCCGCTATGCTGGACGAACTGAAAAAAGCCGAAAAGTTTATTTTGTTAGAATATTTCATCATCGACCACGGCAAAATGTGGGGCGAGATTTTAAAAATTCTTCTGGAAAAAGCCGAACAAGGGGTGCAAATCCGTATTCTTTACGACAATTTCGGCTGTATGATGACCCTGCCGCCCAAATACGACCGTTATTTGGAAAGCCTAAATAAAAATATCCGTTGCTTGACCTTTAATAAGGTCGTGCCGATGTTTTCGGTTCGAATGAACAACCGCGACCATAAGAAAATCCTCGTCATCGACGGCAAAACGGCGTTTACGGGCGGGGTGAACCTCGCCGACGAATATATCGGCGAAAAAATCCGTTTTGGTCATTGGAAAGACTCCGTTATCAAAATTGTGGGTAACGCCGTCAATTCGTTTACGGAAATGTTTTTCTATATGTGGAACGCCTTTTACAAGGACAAGGAAAACCTTTTAGAATATCTCCTGCCGATGACGGAGGGGAAGAGCGCGGAAACGACGGCTTTGCGTATCCATCCTTACGACGATTCGCCCTTCGACGGCGTTAGTATCGGCGAAGCGGTCTATCTCGATATGATCAACCGCGCCCACCGTTACGTGTATATTTTTACTCCCTATCTCATACTGGACGATTCGATGCGCGCGGCGCTCTGCCGTGCGGCAATCCGCGGCGTGGACGTGCGAATCGTAACGCCCGCAATCCCCGACAAGCGGACGGTGTATCGCCTTACCCGCGCCAACTATCCGGTTTTGATGAAAGCGGGGGTAAAAATTTACGAATACACCCCCGGTTTTATCCACTCGAAAAGTCTGGTTTGCGACGACGAGAGCGCGGTAGTAGGTACAATCAATTTCGATTATCGCAGTTTGTATCTGCACTTTGAAAACGCCGTGTACTTTTCTGGTTGTAACGCGGTATTAGAAGTAAAACGCGACTGCGAGGAAACCTTCCTCGTCTCCAAACAATGCACCCTTGAAAACACCAAACGCAACCTGCTTGGCAGATTGACCGACTCGGTGCTCCGCGTTTTTGAAACGCTTTTGTAAGAGGTAAATATGGCAAGAAAAACACGCAAAGAAAGAAAGGAAGAAGAACGCCGAATTCTCGCCGAATTGGATGCGGAAACGCTTTCCACGCAAAACGGCGAGGGCTACGCCGTGGACGAAGAGGGGAATCCCTGCGCAATTTGTCCCCGCTGCCGCTCGGCGGTGAAAGGGGAGAAATGCCCCGTTTGCGGGTATAAAGAATACCGCCCCATAAGCGACAAAACCCGTAAAACGGTGCGTATCGCGTTGGGTGTCGTCCTCGTGGGGGTTTTCCTCGTTATTTATTTTTGCCTTCGCTAATTGGCAGGGGCAGGTACGAGATGAATTGCAATACAGCCGTCCGTTTTTCTCGGTCGGCTTTTCATTTTTGTAAAAAACCGAACAAATTTTCGATTTTTCTATTTACAATTTCTTTCCGTTGTGGTATACTGTAGAAAAGGAGTACGAAAGTGAAAATCATACATACGGGGGATTTCCATTTAGGGTCGCCGTTGCAAGGCTTACCCAAAGAAAAGGCGGCGCTTCGCGGCGCGGAGCTACTCGACGGCTTTCGCCGTCTTTGTCTTTATGCGCGCGAAAACGGAGTAGCCGCGGTTTTGATCGCGGGTGACCTTTTCGATGGGGGCAAGGTAAAAAAATCCGTCTATCAAGAGGCGTTTTCCGCCATCGCGGCGGCAGCGCCCGTTTGTTTTTTCTACGTAAGCGGCAACCACGACGAATCGTTTGGCTATACGGACGAGCTACCGAAAAATCTGTACCGCTTTTCCGATACGCGCGATTGGAAAAGCTATGATCTGCCCGAAAATATCACGATTACGGGCGTTGACGGTAAATATACGGACGAGGGGGCGTTTTCCCGCCTTGTTTTAAGGAAAGAGCGGTATAATATCGTAATGGCGCACGGCGAATTTTCTTTGGGCGAACGGGGCGGGCTTTCCCATTTACAAAACAAAGCCATCGATTATTTGGCGCTTGGCCATATCCATATCCCTATGCCCAAAACGTCGCCTCTGGACGGTCGGGGCAGATACCGCTATTGCGGCTGTTTAGAGGGCAGAGGCTTTGACGAAGTAGGCGCGCGCGGATTCTTCCTTTTGGAGATAGAAAACGGCAAGTTGTGTTCCGACAGATTTTTATCCCTTGCAAAGCGGGAAATTTGTATGCGCGAAGTAGACGTTTCTACTTGTCAAAACTATTACGACGTCGAACGCGTAGCGTTAGCCGCTTTGTCGGACGTGCGGGAGGAAAATTTAGTCAAGCTCCTATTAAAAGGACGGCATAGGGCAGATTTAAGAAAGGATATCTCCCTTTTGACCGCCCGTCTTTCCCAGCGTTTTTTCTTTGTCAAAACGGTGGACGAATCCCGTCCGTTTATCGATTACGAGGCGTTTGCCAAAGACCTTTCCGAACGCGGCGAATTTGTAAGAGAGGTAGGCAGGTACGAGCTTAACGAGGCGGAGCGGGAAGAAATCTTAGAAATTGGCTTTAAGGCGCTGGCGGGGGAGGAGATTGATTTATGAAATTTGTTTCCTGTCATATCACGGGCTTTGGAAAATTTGTCAACTGCTCGTTCGATCTTTCTTCGCCCTTATCCGTCATCAAAAACGACAACGGCTGGGGGAAAACCACCCTTGCGGACTTTTTGCGCTGTATGCTGTACGGGCTGGACGGCGGCAGGCTGCGCGCCATCGAGGGGAACGATCGCGCCCGTTACGAGCCTTGGCAGGGCGGAGCCTTCGGCGGTTCGCTCACCTTTCAATACGGCGGCAAACTATACCGCATCGAACGTACCTTTGGAAAAACGCCCGCTTACGACGTCTCGAAAATTTTCGACGAAAACAATATGCCTTGCTACGATTTTGGTGAAAATGCGGACAAATTAGGGGAAATTCTCTTTCAGATGAACGCAGACAGCTACAAGCGCAGCGTGTATATCCCGCAGGGCGAAATCCGCGCCGACGGCTTTACCGACGATATCAAAACCCGCCTGCTTTCCTTGCTCAGTACGGGCGGGAAAGAGGAAAACGGCGCCGACCGCGCCTTGGCAAAATTGGACGCGGCAGACAAGGCTTTGCGCGGCAAACGCCGCCCTTTAAGCGGAAAATTGGACGTCATTGACGAGCGCTTGCAAGATCTGTCCCAAAAACTCGCCGATTGTAAGCGGGTAGAAGAACAAAAAAACAGCTTGCAAACGGAATTACAAAGTCTGAGCGGCGAGTTGCAACGCTGCAACGCAACCCTTGCCGAATGTAACGAAAATCTGGAAAGGATTTCCCGCCAAAAAGAGCGGGCGTTGCAAGAAGACAGCTATCGCGAAGCGCAAAACCGCTTTTCATCCTTGCAAATGCAGCTGAACGGGCTGCAAAGCTTTTTCGGCGCAGTCGACCCCGCAAGCTTGAATACCGAGGGCTTGCGCGCCGCCGTTACCGAGTATTACGCGTTAAAAGGGGACGAGAAAAAGCAAGAGGAATTTTTGCAAGCGATGGAAGAGGATTGGAAAGACTACCTTGCCTTGAAAAAAGAGGAAGAGGGCTTGGAAAAATTGCTCTCCTCGTACGCCGTAGCGTTGGGCATACAAACGGAAAACACGGGGGCAGGTACGAGACGAAAAGAAAAAGGCGAACTGGTTGTACCCAAAAAACGCAAATCGACAAAATGGATTATCGCGCTGTCTTTGGCGCTTTCCGTCGTGGGCGGCGTTTTAATCGATACTCTGCTTGTCGTCGGGCTTTGTCTTTTGGGATTGGGGCTAGTCGGGCTGTTTGCGATGTTTTTGCGGGTACTTCCCAAACGCGTAAGAACAAGCGCGCAGGAAAACGCGCAGGAAAACGCGCCCTTCCGAAACGAGGAATTGGAAAGAAATTACGCCGAAACGAAAAACGAGCTGTTAAAAATACGGGCAAGCCTACAAGCCTTCCCGCCCCAACTGCAGGAAAGTATGCAAGCGGAAACCCAAAAGAAGGAGAGCCGTTCGGCGCGACTTGCGGCGCTCGAAAAGGGGATTTGCGCCTTTTTAAACAACTTCACCTTTCAAGAAACCTACGATTACCGCGCCTCGCTGACCCTGCTGGAAGAAAAAACGGCGGCGTATAAACATATCGCAAGCTTATTGCAAGCGGAAAAGGAAAAGCTGGACGGGCTAAAACTCTCCTCGCCCGACTTGGACGTTCCTTTTGCCCCCCGCTCGTTGGAATCGTTCGAGGCTTGCAAGGCAAGGAAGGAAAAAGCGGAAGCGGAAAAAGCCGCGCTTTCCCGCAGACAGGGCGAACTGCTCGCCGACGTCAAGACGTGGGAAGAGCGTGCCGACGGCTCGGCGCTGCTGGCAGAAGAGAGCTGGCTGCAGGAAGAAAAATCCCGTTTAGAAAAACGGCACCGCGCGATTTTGGCGGCGAAGAAATATCTTCTAAAAGCCAAAGAAAATATGGCCTCCCGCTATCTCGACCCCGTATCCCGCGGCTGTCAATACTATCTTACTATTCTTGGCGGCGAGGGGGACAAACTCCGTTTCAACGCGGACGGCGTGCCCTTTTGCGAAGAGGACGGCAGATTTCGCAGCTTAGGCGCATACAGCGCAGGCAAAAAGGAGCTCGTTTCTTTCTGCCTTCGTATCGCCCTCGTCGACGCGCTCTTTCGCGAGCCGCCCGTGCTGATTTTAGACGATCCGTTCGTCAATTTGGACGATAAAACGACCGAGCAAGCAAAGAAACTTTTAAAAGAACTCGCCAAGCGATATCAAATCTTGTATATGACCTGTAAAAAAGAGCGCGCCTTGTAAAGGCGCGTTTTTGCTGTTTACGGTTTTCACAAAAAGAAAATTCCGTGAAAACCGCCCAAAAAATCGTCAAATGGTTGACATTATTTTTAGAAAGGAATACAATATATACCGTAAGAAAACAATACTTTTTTAAAAGGAACAAGCGAAGATGTCTAAAAAGATAAAGACAAACAAGACGGGGCTTGTACGTCCGCTTTTAAAAAGTGTACGCGAATATAAAAAACCCTCGCTCATAACCCCTATTTTTATGGCGATAGAGGCGCTTTGCGAATGTCTAATTCCCTTCTTTATGGCAACGATGATTACGAGCATCGACAAAGAGGGGATTACGGCAAACGCGGCGATGCAAAACATTCTTCTCTACGGCGGCATTATGATTCTGCTTGCGGGCTTGTCTTTGACGAGCGGTGTTTTGGCGGGTCGGTTTGCGGCGACGGCAAGCTGCGGATTTGCGAAAAATCTGCGCCACGATTTATTCTATAAGGTGCAGAAATTCTCCTTTTCCAACGTGGATAAATTTTCCACTTCCTCGCTCGTTACCCGCTTAACGACGGACGTTACCAACGTACAGCAATCCTATCAAATGTGCTTGCGTATCGTTATCCGCGTGCCCTTGCAGTTCTTGTTCGCGATTATTATGAGTTTTGTTATCAACCCCCGCTTGGCGTGGATTTTCCTCGCCATCGTCCCGGTATTGGCGTTGATACTCATCGCGATTATGCGCTACGTAATGCCCTTTTTCCGTAAGATATTTAAAAAATACGACGCACTTAACAACTCCGTGCAAGAAAACGTGGGCGGGATTCGCGTCGTAAAATCCTTCGTACGCGAGGAATACGAAACGGAAAAATTCGAAAAAGCGGCGGGGGAGGTGCGAAACGACTTCACCAAAGCGGAAAAAATCCTCGCCCTCAACAACCCGATTATGACCCTGTTTATAAACGTGGCGGCAGTTTTAATCGCCTTCTTCTCCGTCTACGCCATCGTGGATAAATCCTATTGGGCGGCGTACGACGGCTTCGGCGCAGGGCAGCTTTCCGCGCTTATTTCCTACGGAATACAAATGCTGTCTTGTCTTATGATGTTCTCTATGATTTTCGTTATGCTTTCGATGTCCATCGAATCGGCGCGTCGTATCAGCGAAGTGCTTACCCAGGAATCGGATATCGTCAGCCCGAAAGAGGGAGTAACGGAAGTCAAAGACGGCTCTATCCGCTTTGAAAACGTCAACTTCAAATACTTTGAAAAAGCGGATAACTACGCGCTTTCCGACATCGACCTTACCATCAATTCGGGCGAAACGGTGGGTATTTTAGGGGGTACGGGCTCGTCGAAAACCACCCTTATCCAACTCATTCCCCGCCTCTACGACGCGACGGAAGGGGAAGTTTACGTCGGCGGCGTCAACGTCAAAGACTACGATTTGGACGTATTGAGAAAGGAAGTTTCTATCGTCTTGCAAAAGAACGTGCTCTTTTTGGGCACGATTAAAGAAAACCTGCGTTGGGGGGATGAAAACGCGACGGACGAAGAGCTTGAAAGAGTTTGTAAATTGGCGCAAGCGGACGAATTTATCCGCGCCTTTCCCGACGGTTACGATACCCATATCGAGGCGGGCGGCACGAACGTTTCGGGCGGTCAAAAACAACGCCTTTGCATTGCGCGCGCGTTGCTTAGAAAGCCCAAGGTGCTGATTTTGGACGATTCCACTTCGGCGGTAGATACCAAAACGGACGCCTTGATTCGCCACGCGTTTAAGGAAGAAATTCCCGATACGACGAAGATTATCATTGCCCAGCGCGTGTCCTCAGTCGAACACGCCGACAAAATTCTCGTTTTAGACGGCGGTAAAATTATTGCCTGCGGCAATCACGCTACGCTAATGGAAAGCAGCGATATCTATCGCGAAATTTACGAGGCGCAAACGAAAGGAAAACAAACGGAAGGGGGTGAAGCGTAATGTCGGAAAAAAATTACGAACAAAAACCCCGCGCCGTAAAGCCTATGCGCGGCCGCGGTATGCCCGTACCCAAGGGAGCGATTAAAAAAGGCACCTTAAAGCGCTTGTTAAAGACGGTATTCCACTATTATAAATGGCGGCTGTTGGCGGTGCTTTTGTGTATTATAGTCAGCTCGGTCGGCAGCCTGGTTTCTTCGATTTTTATGGTTTCGTTGATAGACGGAGTGGTCAAACCCGCTGTCGAACTGGGCAGTATGACCCCTGCCTTGCGGGAAGAATTGATAAACCTTATTATTATGATGGTGTCGGTATACGGCGCGGTGATTTTGACCTCCTTTCTCTATACCCGCATTATGGCGACGATAACGCAGGGCACGCTGTACCATTTGCGTACGGATATGTTTGCCAAAATGCAAAAGCTGCCTATCAAGTATTTTGATACGCACGCCCACGGCGATATTATGAGTACCTACACCAACGACACGGACGCTACCCGTCAGCTAATCGGACAGAGCTTGCCGACGGTGTTAAGCAGTTCGCTCACGCTGATTACGACGGTTTTTATGATGGTGAGATATAGCGTTTGGCTGTTCTTGGTCGTGCTTGTTTCCACGTTTGCAATGTCGATGGTAATGAAGAAAATCGGCGGCGGCAGCGCAAAATATATGGTAGCCCAACAGATCTCGCTTGCTAGGGAAGAGGGCTTTATGGAAGAGATGATGAAGGGACAAAAGGTCGTCAAAGTCTTTACCCACGAAGAAAAAGCTAAAGAGGATTTTGAGAAGCTCAACGAAGAACTCTTTAAAGACAGCGAAAAGGCGCACGTGTACGGCAACGTTTTAGGACCAATCCTCGGCAATATCGGCAACATTACCTACGTGCTAATCGCCATCATCGGCGGCGCACTCTTCGCCCTCGGTGCAAAAAATTTCAGTTTGGGCACGCTGTTTATGGGAGAAAGTAGTCAGCTCGGTATCGGCGTAATCGTGGCGTTTTTGGGTATGTCGAGAAACTTCACCCAAATCGTCAACCAAACCTCCCATCAGGTTTCTATGATCGCAATGGGTATGGCGGGCGCAAGCCGAGTCTTTACTCTAATGGACGAAGAAACGGAGAAGGACGAGGGCTACGTCAGTCTTGTCAACGCCAAAGAGGACGAAAACGGGAATATCGTCGAAACCCAAGAGCGCACCCACCGCTGGGCTTGGAAGCATTATCACAAAGCGGACGGCACGACGACCTATACGTGGCTCCGTGGGGATATCGTAATGGATATGGTCGATTTTTGTTACGTACCCGAAAAGCAAGTCTTGACCGACGTAACGCTATATGCAAAACCCGGTCAAAAAATTGCGTTTGTTGGGGCGACGGGCGCGGGAAAAACGACGATTACCAACCTTATCAACCGCTTCTACGATATCGCCGACGGAAAAATCCGTTATGACGGTATCAATATCAATAAAATCAAAAAGGAAGATTTGCGCAGGTCCTTGGGTATCGTTTTACAGGATACGAACCTCTTTACGGGCACGGTAATGGACAATATCCGTTACGGCAGATTGGACGCTACGGACGAGGAATGTATCGAGGCGGCGGTTCTTGCCAACGCCGACGACTTTATCCGCCGTCTGCCCGAGGGGTATAATACGATGCTGAAAAACAACGGCGCCAACCTCTCGCAGGGTCAAAGACAGCTCCTTTCCATCGCCCGCGCGGCGGTAGCCGACGCCCCCGCGATGATTTTGGACGAAGCGACCTCGTCCATCGATACCCGCACCGAAGCCCTCGTGCAAGACGGTATGGACAAATTGATGAAAGGCAGAACGGTGTTCGTCATCGCCCACCGCCTTTCCACCGTCCGCAATTCCGACGCGATTATGGTGCTTGACCACGGCAAAATCATCGAACGCGGCACGCACGAGCAGCTGATAGAGCAGGGGGGGACGTATTATCAGCTTTACACGGGCGCTTTCGAATTAGAATAAGGAAACCGCGTGTAAGGGCGCACCTTGAAACAAAAACGGTATTCGCCTCGCTCGTTTACGACTTGTAAAGTCGCGTCGGCAAAGCTTCCGTGTTTTGTTTCAATCTGCAACCCTTCTCCACGGTTTCGTGAAACTGTTCGGTCGTTTTAAATTCTCCCACAATTCCGAATTCCGAACTCCGAATTCCGAATTCCCACCCCCCCAAAAAAAAGGTTTTTATGCAAATACACACTCTTTACCCCCGTGGTTTCGGGGCAAACACCTATATTCTTACGGCGGACAATAAGACGGCAATCGTAATCGACCCGTCCCAGCCCCGTATCGTAGACGAGCTTTCCCGCCTTGGCTTAACGGCAAGCTACGTCCTTTTAACCCATTGTCATTTCGACCACGTCGGCGGAGTCTCCGCGTTGCAAGAGCAGGGCGCAAAAGTTCTTTGTTCGGCTTTGGAAAAGCCTCTTATCTCCGCGCCTGCCAACGTATTTTCCCTCTTTGGCGCGCCTTGGGCTCCTTTCCAGTACACCGTGGACGAAACGCTTTCGGACGGGGAAGAACGAACCCTTTGCGGCGTTACGTTCAAAACGCTGTATACCCCCGGGCATACGGCGGGCGGCGCGTGCTATCTTACGGTAGACGAAAAGGGCGAACGCCACCTTTTTACGGGCGACACGCTGTTTGCCGGCTCGATTGGCAGAACGGATTTACCCACGGGCGATATGGCAACCCTGCGCGCGTCCTTGCGCAAACTTTCTTGCTTAGAGGACGCGGCGGTATATCCCGGGCACGAGGAAAAAACCTCGCTTTCCGCGGAAAAGAAGACGAACCCCTTTTTAAAGGACGCGTAAAATATGTTTACTACGAACTGCCAATTTTTAGAAAACGAGCTTTTGGACGTCGTGCGATTGTTCAAACGCCGCCCCGAAACCCTCTCCCACTCCTTTCGATTTCAAGAGGGGGTTTTTCATAACGATTTTTGCGTAGACGGGGAGGAGTATTCCTTTCAAGATAGGGAGCAGGTACGAGACGAACTCGAATTCAAACGTTTTGAACGCCGCTTTGCAAAACTTCGTTTGTACGGGATTTTAAGTGAAAAATACGGCGAAGAAATGCCGTGGGGCGCGCTGACGGGGATTCGCCCGACCAAACTTGCGTATAGCGAACAAGAACGCGGCGGCGATTTTAAAAGGCTCTTTTCCCAAATGCGGGTTTGCGAAGAAAACGTTGCGCTGGTGGAAAGTATTTTAAAAACGCAAGAGGGAATTTACGAAAAACGCGACGGTAACACCGACCTGTTCGTTTCTATTCCTTTTTGTCCGACGAAATGCGCGTATTGCTCCTTTATCACGGCACCGATTGATAAAACGCGCGCCTTTTTACCCGACTATCTCAACGCGCTCGATAAAGAACTTGCCGCGGCGAAAACCTTGGTGGGGAATCTTCGCAGTATCTACGTTGGCGGCGGCACGCCGTTTGCCCTCGATACCCCCGATTTAGAACGGGTTTTAAAGGGAATAGCCCCTATTTTTACAGCCCAGCCAACCGCCGAATACACGGTCGAGGCGGGCAGACCGGACGTATTTTCCGAGGACAAGCTTCGTCTTTTAAAGGACTACGGCGTTACGAGAATTTGTATCAATCCCCAAAGTTTTTCAGACGAAACCTTGAAAAAAATCGGCAGAAAGCATACGGAGGCGGACGTGTACCGAGCGTTCGACCTTTCTAAAAAATACGATTTTTCCATCAACGTCGATTTGATTGCGGGATTAGAAGACGAACGGATAGAAACCTTTGTGCAAAGCGTCGAAAAAGCGGTGAAAACGGGCGCAGACAATATCACCGTGCATTGTCTGTCTTTAAAGTCCGGGGCAAAGTTAAAAGAGGAAAATAGCTACCTTGAAAACGATTTTATCTCGGACATGGTAGCCTCGTCGAGGGAAATTTTAACCAAAGCAGGGTATTTACCCTATTATATGTACCGCCAAAAATATCAGGTTGGCAACCACGAAAACGTAGGCTGGACGAAACCGCAAAAAGCCTGCGTGTACAATATCGACATAATGGAAGAAACGGCGGATAACCTCGCCGTAGGCGCGAACGCCATTTCCAAGCGCGTTTTCACGGAAAAAGGGCTTATTCAGCGTTTCGCCTCACAAAAGGATTTAAAGACGTATATTGCGAGTGTAGACGAGATTATTGAAAAAAAGGCAAAGTTTTTCCAGTAATTGGATAAAAAAAGCGAGAAAAAAGAATAAAAAACTGTAAAAACCCGTGCGTTTTTGTTTTACATTCGAAAAGGAATATGCTAAAATAGTAATAACGGCTGTCTGGGCGGATCGATTCTCCACGACCGACTCTGCTGTCCGTGATATAATTTTCCAAAAACAGGAGGATAAAAAAATGGAAAAGAATGAAATCATCGCAAAATTTGCAACCCACGAAGGCGACACCGGTTCGCCCGAAGTACAGATCGCTTTGCTTACGCAGAGAATCAACCACCTCAACGAACATTTGAAAGCGCACAAGCAGGACAACCACTCCCGCCGCGGTCTTTTGAAGATGGTAGGTAAACGCCGTGGTCTTTTGGACTACCTCAAAGCGAAGGATATCGAAAGATACAGAGCGATTATCGAAGCGTTGGGTCTTCGTAAATAATGCAAGCACGAAAGGGCGGGTTGTTTTAACTCGCTCTTTTTTGTGATAAGGAAGGCTAAGGCAAAACGTATATACGGAAAAACGAAGAAAGCCGTGGCATAAGCTTTTCTTCCGCCCGTATAGAGAACCCCGTCTACGTCGGGCGATATAGACGGACAAGAACAAAAAAGAATTCAAGTATAAGGAGAAAAAAACAATGCCAGATTTAAACAACAGCAAAGTATTCAAAACCAACTACGCGGGCAAAGAACTCGTCGTAGAAATCGGCAAATACGCCGAACAGGCAAACGGCGCGTGCTTGGTACGTTGCGGCGACACCGCGGTACACGTATCGGTATGTATGTCGGAAACGGCAAGAGAGGGTATGGACTTCTTCCCCTTGTCCGTAGACTATGAAGAAAAAATGTTCGCCGTAGGTAAAATCCCCGGCGGTTTCAAAAAACGTGAGGGTAGAGCGTCCGACAAGGCGATTTTAACCAGCCGTCTTATCGACAGACCCATCCGTCCCTTGTTCCCGAAAGGAATTTTCAACGACGTAGTGGTAACGGCAACGGCACTTTCCGTTGATCCCGATATCTCCCCTGAACCCCTCGCAATGATCGGTTCGTCCGTTGCGCTTTCTATTTCGGATATTCCTTGGGCAGGTCCTACGGGCTCCCTCGTCGTGGGTATGGTAGACGGCAAATACGTCGTGAACCCCAACGTAGAAGAACGCGCAAAGAGCGCAATTCATTTGAACCTTGCAGGTACGAAAGACGCGATTTTGATGATCGAAGCGGGCGCGAACGAAGTTACCGACGAAGAAATGGTCGGCGCAATTATGTTCGGTCACGAAGAAATCAAGAAAATCTGTGCTTGGATCGAAGAAGAAATCGTTCCCGTTGCAGGCAAAGCAAAGAAGGAAATGGAACTTTACCATATCCCCGAAGAGCTCGACGCAGCGGTAAAAGCATACGGCTACGACAAACTCTACGCAGCGCTTGATACGTTCGACAGACAAGAACGTCAGGCAAGACAGGCGGCGGCAGAAGCGGAAATTATCGAACACTTCTCCGCAATCTACCCCGACCAGATGCGTGAAGTAAAAGATTCCATTTACTACATCGTAAAAGGCATCGTTCGTGCGAAGATTTTCGATAACGGCGTTCGTCCCGACGGCAGAACTTTGAAAGAAGTCCGTCCTATCTGGTGTGAACACGGTCTTCTTCCCCGTGTACACGGCTCGGCAATCTTCACGAGAGGTCAAACGCAGGCGCTCACCACTTGTACGCTTGGTATGCTCGGCGAAGCGCAGAGAATGGAAGGTCTTGACGAAGAAGAAGAAAAGAGATATATGCACCAGTATAACTTCCCCGGCTATTGCACGGGCGAAGCAAAGGCTTTGAGATCCCCCGGTCGCCGTGAAATCGGTCACGGTGCGCTTGCAGAACGCGCGCTCGTTCCCGTAATCCCCGCTCCCGAAGATTTCCCTTACGCAATCCGCGTGGTATCCGATATTATGTCCTCCAACGGCTCGTCCTCGATGGCTTCCGTTTGCGGCTCGACGATGGCGCTTATGGATGCAGGCGTTCCCATCAAAGCACCCGTAGCAGGCTGCGCAATGGGTCTTATCAAGGATCCCGAAACGGGCAAGTACGTTATCATGACGGACATCCAAGGCTTGGAAGACTTCCTCGGCGATATGGACTTTAAGGTAGCAGGTACCGAAAAGGGCATCACCGCAATCCAAATGGATATCAAGATTAAGGGCATCTCCAAGGAAATTATGCTCGACGCAATCGCGCAGGCACAGGAAGCAAGACGTCATATCCTCGGCAAAATGCTCGAATGTATCCCCGAAGTTAGCGCAGAGCTTTCCACCTACGCTCCCAAGATTATCACCTTCAAGATCAATCCCGAAAAGATCGGCGACGTCGTTGGGAAGCAGGGTAAGGTCATCAACAAGATCATCGAACAGACGGGCACGAAGATTGATATCGAAGACGACGGTACGGTATGCGTAGCTTGCTTCGGCGACGTAGCAAACGCACAGCGCGCAAAAGCGATTATCGAATCGATTGCACACGACCCCGAAATCGGCGATATGTTCGTCGGCGTAGTCGTTCGTATCCTTTCCAAAGTCGGCGCATTCGTCGAATTTGCTCCCGGTAAAGACGGTATGGTACACATCTCCAAATTGTCCGAACAGAGAGTAAACCAAGTAGAAGACGTACTCAACATCGGCGACAAAGTAAAGGTAGAAATCATCAAGATCGGCGAAAAGGGTATCGACTTGAAGCTCCTTGAAAAAATGGACTAATCCAAACCAAAATACAACGAAAAGCAAGCCAAACGGCTTGCTTTTTGATTTTCCCGCTTGACAAACGGGCAGTTCCATAGTATAATAAACGAAAGACGAAAAGGAGGGGCAATATGCAAAAATTATCCTTGATTGTGCCTTGTTACAACGAAGAAGAAGCGTTGCCCGTCTTTTACGACGAGCTTGAAAAGGTTTTGTCCTCGTTAGAAGACTACGAGGCGGAGATTTTATTCATCGACGATGGTTCGAAGGACGGGACGTTAAAAACGCTGAAATCGCTTGCCGAACAGGACGAGAGAGTAAAATATATTTCCTTTTCTAGAAACTTTGGCAAAGAGGCGGCAATGTACGCAGGTTTTTGCAACGCCACGGGGGATCTCGTCGCGGTTATGGACGCGGATATGCAAGACCCGCCCTCGCTTTTGCCCCAAATGCTGGAAATTATCCAAGGCGATGAGGTGGACAGCGTGGCAACCCGCAGGGTTACCCGTAAAGGCGAACCGAAAATCCGCTCCTTTTTCGCCCGCAGATTTTATAAACTGATGGCAAAAGTTTCGGACGTGGACGTCGTGGACGGCGCGCGGGATTTTCGTTTGATGAAACGAAAAATGGTGGATGCGATCGTGTCTATGGGCGAAACCAACCGCTTTTCCAAAGGTATTTTCGGTTGGATCGGCTTTAAAACCCATTGGCTCGAATACGAAAACGTCGAACGGGTCGCAGGGCAAAGCAAATGGAGTTTTTGGAAACTTTTCAAATACTCGATGGAAGGGATTACCAACTTTTCCGACGCGCCCTTAAAAATCGCTTCGTGGAGCGGGATATTCTTCACCTTTATTGCGATTATTGCAATGCTCGTTGTCTTTATCCGCGCGTTGGCGTTTGGAGACGCCGTGGCGGGTTGGCCCTCGACGATTTGTATTATTTTGTTCGTCGGCGGGATTCAGCTGTTCTGTTTGGGGATGATAGGACAGTACATTTCCAAGATTTTCAGGGAAACGAAAAAGCGCCCGATTTATATCGTCAGCGAAAGCAATAAAGAGGATTTTAAATAAACAAAACGCCTGCCCCGTGGGAGAATTCCCACGGGGCAGGTACGCGTTTACGGCAAAATTTTACGGTTGCTTTTTCTTTTTAATATGGTAAGCCAACCCGCCGACAAGGAAAAGAATTCCTAACAATACCAGCGATAAAACGACGATACAATGCACGTTTCGCTCTATGACAACTTCTCCGCGCCAAATAGAAAAATCGGCTTGAAAAATATTTACCGAATCCAATTCCTTTTGCACCGCCGCGTTTTCCGAGTGGAGAAACAAAGGCGGGATATATACGAAAAGGGGGATAAGCAACAACACAGCGGCGGTTTTTATCAGGCTGTTTACTTTTAAAAACCGTACGCAAAGCAAGAGGTTGAGCGCAAAATATACGTACGCCACAATGGGCAACGCTATGGAAAAATACCAATGATTTAAAGCAAATCCGCCTCTTACCGCATACCCGTCGATGACGATTAGCATAACGTTAAGCAAAACGAAATCCACGCCGATAGAAATAAAATCGTTAAATCTTTTTATCTTGCTGAAAATTTGATAGCGGGCGATATAAATAGGCAGAAAAACCGTAACGCAGCCCAGTAAAACGGGTAAGCTTGCAATCCAAAACCAATTTCCGTTTGTATACGCCGCGCAAACCGCCAGCAAAAGGCAGAGGGCGAGGAAATTGGAAAGGGGGATAAAAAGCAGCTTGTATTTTTTGATCCATTTTGGAAGATTGGTAAAGCTAAACGCCAAGACAAGCGCGGATAACACAATCCAAAACCAAGACAAAGTCTTTTGAATTGCCAAATTGCAAATAAAGCAGGGGAGCAGCGCCGCCGCGTAGGCGATATAGAAAAACCAACTCCAAGTCGTGGAAAGGGCGCGCCATTTTCTCGCCTGCGTTTTATCCTGTCGCGCTTCGTTGTCGATGCTTGCCGTAATCAATTCGTGCTCGCTCACGCCCAAAATTTCCGAAAGCTTGGGCAACAAGCTTATATCGGGGCGGGCAACGTCCTTTTCCCACTTGCTCACTGCGGACTCGGAAACGATTAAAAAGCTTGCCAGCTCTTTTTGGGTCAAGCCTTTTTCCAATCGCTTTTCTTTTAAAAAAGAACCGAAAGTGTTTTCCATAAAAGCTCCTTTTGTATTTTCAGTATAGCTATTATAGCATAGAGAACTAAAAAATGGTACGTTTTTTGCAAATTTCTTGCTTGAAAATTATTCAAGTCCTGCTTTTGTCGAGTAGAAAAAAGGATTAGAGCGGGAAGACTCCAATCCTTTTCTATTTAATTTCTCGTTGCCAAATACACCATCAACACGGAAATATCGGCGGGGTTTACCCCCGAAATTCTACCCGCTTGCCCCAAATTGAAAGGGCGTACACGGTTTAATTTCTCCTGCGCCTCCAAGCGCAAACCTTTAATTTCGTTATAATCGATATCGGCGGGCAACAGCTTGTCTTCGAGGCGTTTCGCCTTTTCAATCAGCTCCCAGCCCTGTTTTAAATACCCCTCGTACTTGACGGTAATTTCCGCCGTTTCGAGCACGTTTTTGGGGTACTCATAAAACACGCCAAAACGCTCCATAATCGCCTTTAAAGGAATCGAACGCTTTAACAAATCTGCGTACGAAACGCTGCCGCTCGGTTCGCCGTAGCCGTACTCCTTTAAAAAGGGCGTTACCTCTTTTTGGGGGACCCGTGTCTGCAACGAAGCCAATAATTCCTCGTATTGCGCCTTTCTTTGCAGGTATTTTTCATAACGGTTTTGTTTTACCAACCCGACCTCAAACCCCTTTTGGGTTAAACGGAAATCGGCGTTGTCCTGCCGCAAACAAATACGGTGTTCTGCGCGCGAAGTCATCATTCGATAGGGCTCGTCCGTGCCTTTGGTAACGAGGTCGTCAATCAAAACCCCGATATACGCCTCGTCTCTACGAAGGACGAAAGGGGGGAGTCCGCGCAATTTCAGCGAAGCGTTCAAGCCTGCCATCAAGCCCTGCGCCGCCGCCTCTTCGTATCCCGAAGTCCCGTTGATTTGTCCCGCCGTATACACGCCCTCGACCTTTTTAAACTCCAAAGTCGGCAAAACGTCCAGCGTATCGATGCAATCGTATTCGATGGCGTAGCCGTACCGCACGATGTCCGCCTTTTCCAAGCCCGCCACCGAGGAATACATTTTCTTTTGTACGTCGTGCGGCATCGAAGTGGACATACCCTGCACGTATACTTCGCTCGTGTCCGCGCCCTCGGGCTCTAAGAAAATCTGGTGCCGTTCCTTGTCTTTAAAGCGTACGACTTTCGTTTCAATAGACGGACAATACCGCGGGCCAGTGGACAAAATCGTACCGTCGTAAAGGGGGGAGCGGTCGAGATTTTCGGTAATAATCTCGTGCGTCGTCAAATTCGTATAGGTCAAATAACACGGAGCTTTGTTTTCGGGCGGCGTATCGTGCATAAACGAGAAGGGATAAATATCCGTGTCCCCGTTTTGGATTTCGCATTTTTCATAATCCACCGTCCGTCCGTCCACACGCGCGGGCGTTCCCGTCTTAAACCGTCTTACGGAAAACCCAAGCTTTATCAAGCTTTCCGTCAGATGATTGGCAGGAGCAAACCCGTTCGGGCCCGATTTTTGCACCACGTGCCCCGTAATCGTTTCGCCGTTGAGATAAACGCCCGTGCAAAGGATCGCCGCCTTACAAGAAATCACCCCGCCGTAGGTCGTCTTTATCCCCGTGCATTTCCCGTTTTCCGTCAAAATTTCCGATACTTCCGCTTGAATAATCCGCAGATTTTCCGTGCCTTCCAGCACCTTTTTCATTTCCCTATGATAGGCGTTTTTATCCGATTGCGCGCGTAAACTTTGTACCGCCGCGCCCTTGCCCACGTTCAGCATACGGATTTGCAGCGCGGTATCGTCGGCGACCAAACCCATTTCCCCGCCCAAAGCGTCGATTTCGCGAACGAGGTGCCCCTTGGCAGTCCCACCGATCGAGGGATTGCAGGGCAAAAACGCGATACTGTCGAGGTTCAAAGTCAAAAGGACGGTCTTAATCCCCGTCCTTGCTAAGGCAAGCGCCGCCTCGCACCCTGCGTGCCCTGCGCCGACCACCGCCGCTTCTGCGGCATATTCGAAAAATTCTTGCTTGTTTTCTTGTGTCATAATTTACTGTAAAAAGGAACAAATTATTTTTTAAGGATAATGCTTTTGATATCGTCGATTTCCTTTTGAATACGCGGGTTCAGCTTTTCCAGCTTCTCCATTTTATCCCGCGCGTACATAATCGTAGTATGGTCCCGCCCGCCGAGAATACTTCCCAGCGTTTTCAAAGGCAAGGACAGCATTTCGCACATCAGGTACGCGCAAATTTGGCGCGCCTTTACAAGGTCAGCTTCCTTGCTCTTGCCCACGAGGTCTTCCCGTTTTTGTTTAAAATACGAGCAAACCGCGCCGATAATCTTTTCGGGCGTAACGTCCTCTTGTTCTTCCACGTCGTTGACCGACTGCGAAAGGGCTTGTTTGGCAAGCGAAAGAGTAATGGGCGCTTCGTGCAGCTTGCTGGCAAAAATAACCTTCGTCAATCTTCCTTCCAGTTTTCTCACGTCGTGCCCCGAATCCTGCGCCAAAAATTCGAGTACGTCGTCGGGCACGGGGCATTTTCTATCCAAGGCTTTGCGTTTCAAAATCGCAATCTTCGTTTCCGCGTCAGGCGGTTGAATATCCGCAATCATGCCCCCTTCAAAACGGGTACGCAAACGATCTTCCAAAGTCGCGATTTCTTTGGGCGGACGGTCGGAAGTCAACACGATTTGCTTGTTTTGCGCCGACAGCTCGTTAAAGGTATGGAACAGCTCCTCTTGTAGCTGTGTTCTCGCTTTCAAAAACTGCACGTCGTCGATCATCAACACGTCAACGTTGCGATAGTGGTGTCTAAATCTTGCGCCCGTCTTTTGCGTAATCGAGTCGATAAGGTCGTTCAAGAAATTCTCGCTGGTGGTATACAGCACCTTTTTTTCGGGCGATTTTTGCGCGATATGGTTGGCAATCGCGTGCATAAGGTGGGTTTTCCCCAAGCCCGATTCCCCGTAGATAAACAGGGGGTTAAAGGTCTCGCCGGGGTTGTCGGCAACCGCCTTTGCCGCCGCGTACACAAACTTGCTCCCCGAGCCTGCTACAAACGAATCGAAGGTGAAACTCTTATTGATGGGCGAGGTACGGAATGCGTCCGCAACGTCCTCTTCAAAATCGAGAGAAAATTCGTCGCTACCGTCCACGACTAAACGGAAATCGCTCAGCCCCAAATCGCACTTGACGATCGCCGAGCGTAAATTTTCCGCGTGCTTTTTCATAATCGTTTCCGCCGCCAAATCGCTGGACGCCTTCAAGACGATTTTTCTGCCCGATACGTCCACGGGCTCTAAATCTTTGATAAACTGATTAAAGGATACGCTGGCAATCAGCATCTCCGCTTTTTCTAAAATTTGCTTCCATAAAAAATGGAGTTGCGAATTTTCAGGCATAAATTTTACCCCCTTGGTAAATTATTCTTCTCTTCTTCCGTTCTAAACTTGTGTTTTTCAAAATTATTTGATATAATTATAATACAAATTGCAAGGAAAAGAAAGCGATTTTACGCGGGTTTTTTGAGGATTATGAAAATAAAAAAATTATTCCTTCAAAATTTCAGAAACTACGAAAGGGAAACTTTCGACTTTTCGGACGGGCTTAACGTACTGTTCGGTAAAAACGCACAGGGCAAAACTAATTGCGCCGAGGCGGTATTTTACCTCTGCACGGGCGCGTCCTTGCGTATTCGCCACGATAAACAACTGATAAAAACGGGCGCCGACCACGCCGAAATCCGCGCCGAAGCGGAGAATAGATACGGCAAAGTCGTCATCGAGGCGACAATCTTTGAAAATAAGCGCGAAATCCGCGTCAACGGCGGGAAAATCTCCAAAAACGCCGATTTGATGGGACATATCAACAGTGTGTTTTTCTCTCCGGGCGAGCTCCGCTTGATACAGGACGGACCGGACGAACGCCGCCGTTTTATGAACATCTCCATCGCCCAAACCTCCGCGCCTTATTATACGGCGCTCCTGCGGTATAACCGCATTTTAGACCAGCGCAATTCTTTGCTGAAAAACCGCGACGTGGAGATGGTGCTCGACACGCTGCCCGTCTGGGACGAACAGCTTTGCAAATACGCGGCGCTGATTGTTAAAAAGCGGGAAGAATTTATCGAAAAATTAGCGCCTTTTGCCAAAGAATACCACGCCTTTTTGACGGACGGAGCGGAAGAACTGCTCGTCAAACCCGATAGGCGTTACGTTGGCAGCGAAGAGGAAATTGCCGCATCGCTTAAACGCCGCCTTGCCGATAACTATGAAAAGGATTTGCGGCTTGGCTTTACGACGGTAGGGCCGCACCGCGACGATTTGGACGTTATCATTAACGGCTTGGACGCCAAGGCGTACGCCTCGCAAGGTCAGATGCGTACGGCGGCGCTTGCGTTAAAGCTTGCCGAAGTGCGTATTTTTAAAGAGCTCTCTACCGAATATCCGATTTTAATTTTAGACGACGTTATGAGTGAGCTCGATTTAAAACGCCGTAAAAAATTGTTACAATGCGTAGCCGATTTGCAAACGATTTTGACCTGCACGCATACCGAGCGGGTGTTGTACGGGGCGGAGTGTAATAAGATTAGGATTGAAAACGGCAAAATTAAATAAAACTGCGTATAAGGGCGCACCTTCGGGCAAAAACGGAACCTGCCCTCAGTCACGTACGTCTATGTACGCTCCTATCGGGCAGAACCGCGTGTTTTACCCAAATCTGCAACCCTTCTCCACAGTTTCGTGTAGCTACTCGGTAATTAGTTAAAATACGCAACCTGCCGAATAGTTGGTTACATTAAAATTTTCGAAAAGATAGATAAGACTGGATGCAACGGCACGTTGCCTGCAACCCTTCTCCACAGTTTCGTGTAACTACTCGGTAATTAGTTAAAATACGCAACCTGCCGAATAGTTGGTTACATTATAATTTTCGAAAAGATAGATAAGACTGGATGCAACGGCACGTTGCTTCCGCATTAAATTTTCCTTTCCCGCCCATACTAAAACCACCCGTACAGGTACGCGTTGAATTATTTCGTTTCGTACCTGCCCCGCTTGTACATAGAGAGGAAAAAACCAATGTTCAAGCGAAAAATCATCAGACTATGCACGCTCCTCTTTGCAGGGGCGTTTTTCTTTGCGTTCTTCCCCGTACTCCCGCACGTTCCCGTCCGCGCGGAGAAAAATCCCTACGGCTTTGAAAAGCTTTGCTCGTACACCACCTATTTTAGCCAAGCGGAAAAGGGCAGGTCGCAAAACATTTTTATCGCCGCTTCTCTTATCGACGGCGTAACCTTGCAGCCCTACGGTGAGTTTTCTTTCAACGCCACCGTCGGGGCAAGGACGGCGGAGGCGGGCTATCAACAGGCGAAAATTATTATAAACGGCGAATATGTTTCCGGGGTCGGCGGCGGCGTTTGTCAGGTCAGTACGACCTTGTATAACGCCGCCTTAAAATCGGGCTTGCAGGTAACCGAATACCACCCCCATTCTTTGCGAGTCTCCTACGTGCCCCCCTCAAGGGACGCGATGGTTTCTTCGCAGAGCGATTTAAAGCTGTTTAATCCCACAGCCTATCCCGTGTATCTTTCCGCAACCGTGTTCGAGGGCGGGTTGCGGATAACCTTTTACGGTAAAAACGACGGGTACCGCTATGAAATTTCTTCCGCGGTTTTGGGCGAAATTTCCCCGCCGCCGCCCATCGTCAAGGCAGGGGAAAAAGACGAAATTCTGCGTTCTCCGAAAAACGGTTTAAAAAGCGAGTCGTATCTTGAAAAATACCGCGGCAACGCCCTCTTATCCAAAACCCGTTTGCGTACGGACGAATACCGCCCCACGCAAGGGATTATCGTCAAAAAAATTGCCGATACGACAAAGAAATAGTCTTCAAACGATTGCGCTTTTTTCGGAAAACTGTTATAATAAGGAAGTATAAAATAATTTTTACGGACGGGAAACTCTTCGTTTTTTCGAAAATATCTCTTTCCCGCAACAAAGGCAGGTTATGATGGACAGAATCCGGCTTAAAGAACTCAACGAAAACCTTTCCGCTTACGATGGCAAGACGGTAACCGTCGCAGGCTGGGCAAAAACCATACGCGATTCGAAAGCCTTTGGCTTTATCGAACTCAACGACGGCAGTTGTTTTAAAAACACGCAAATCGTCTTCGAACGCGCCAACCTTGAAAACTACGACGTTATCGCCAAAGAAAACGTCGGCTGCGCGCTGATTGTCAAAGGCGTCGTCGTATCTACGCCCGAAAACAAACAGCCCTACGAAATCAAGGCACAAGAAATCCTCGTTGAGGGCGAATCCACCCCCGACTATCCCTTGCAGAAAAAACGCCATAGCGTCGAATTTTTGCGTGAAATCGCTTACCTTCGCCCCCGTACCAATCTCTTTGGCGCGGCGTTCCGTATCCGCAGCGAAGCGGCGATTGCCATCCATAAATTCTTCAACGACAGAGGCTTCGTGTACGTGCATACCCCCATCATCACGGGGAGCGATTGCGAGGGCGCGGGCGCTATGTTCCAAGTAACCACTCTCGATTTGGACGAAGTGGCAAAGGGCAAAAAAGTCGACTATAAAGAGGACTTCTTCGGCAAGCGCGCGGCGCTCACCGTGTCCGGTCAGCTCAACGCCGAAACCTACGCAATGGCGTTCGGTAACGTGTATACCTTCGGACCTACATTCCGTGCAGAGCACTCCAACACCGCCCGCCACGCAGCGGAATTTTGGATGATCGAACCGGAAATGGCGTTCTGCGACTTGGCAGGGGATATGGACGTTGCGGAAGCGATGGTAAAATACGTCATCGACTACGTTTGCGAAACCTGTAAAGACGAGCTGAACTTCCTTAACCAGTTCGTAGACAAGGGCTTGCTCGAACGCTTGAAAAACGTTTCCGAAAACGCGTTCGTCCGCTTGACCTATACCGAAGCGATTGAAATTTTGAAAGAAAACGCCGATAAGTTCGACGATAAAAATATTTTCTGGGGCAAAGACTTGCAGAGCGAACACGAACGCTTCTTAACCGAAACGGTCTATAAAAAGCCCGTCTTCCTCACCGACTATCCCAAGGAAATCAAGGCGTTCTATATGAAACAAAACCCCGACGGAAAGACGGTAGCGGCGGCAGACTTGCTCGTACCCGGCATTGGGGAACTCGTCGGCGGCTCGCAAAGAGAAGAAAACTACGAAAAGCTCTATAACCGTATCCAAGAGCTGGGTATGGACCCCAAAGACTATTCGTGGTATCTTGATTTGCGCCGTTACGGCGGTACGACCCACAGCGGCTTTGGGCTTGGGTTTGAAAGAATGGTAATGTATTTGACGGGTATTGCGAACATTCGCGACGTCGTGCCTTATCCCAGAACGTTCGGCGATTTAGAATACTAAGGAAAAGGGAGAAAATAAGATGACGAGAATCGTAATCGACGCAATGGGCGGCGACTTCGCCCCCGCGCAACAAGTCCTCGGCTGCGTACAAGCCCTCAAACAGGATAAGGATATCTATCTCATTCTTTGCGGCGACGAAACGCAGATAAAGAAAGAACTTTCGCAATACGACTATGATAAGGACCGTTTGGAAATCGTGCATACGACTGAGGTAATCGGTATGGAGGAAATCCCTACCAAAGCCGTCAAGACGAAAAAGGACTCGTCCACGGTCGTGGCGTTCCGTTTACTCAAAGAGGACAAAGCGGACGGTTTGGTTTCCTCCGGCTCGACGGGCGCCGTTTTAACGGCGGGCGTATTGATTTTGGGCAGAATCAAGGGCGTTTCCCGCCCCGCGCTTTGCCCGATTATTCCCAACTATCGCGGCAGCGGCACTTTCCTTTGCGATTGCGGCGCGAACCTTGAATGTAAGCCCATCAATATGGCGCATTTTGCCGTTATGGCGACGGCGTACGCGCAAGCGGCGTACGGCATTGAAAACCCGAAAGTAGGCTTGCTTAACAACGGCACGGAAGAACACAAAGGCTTGCCCTTGCACCAAGAATCCAACGCAATGCTTTCCAAGATGGATGGCATCAACTACGTGGGGAACGTCGAGGGCAGAGAGATTATGTACAGCGACGTGGACGTTATCGTGGCGGACGGTTTCACGGGCAATATCGCGATGAAAGCCATCGAGGGCTGTGCAAAATCCATCGGTGCGATTTTAAGCAGCGAATTTAAGAGAAATTTTTGGACGAAACTCCGCGCGATCTTTACGCTGGGCATTATGAAAAAAGTAAAAAAACGCATGGACTACGAAGCGTGCGGCGGCGCGATGTTCTTGGGGCTTTCCAAGACGGTCGTAAAGGGGCACGGCAATTCCAAAGCCCGTTCGTTCGCGGCGAGCATTTTGCAGGCGGCGAACGCCGTTCGCGGTGGCATGGTTGAAAAAATCAAGGCGATGGTCGACGAAGTAAACGCCAAACAAACGGCGGAAACAAACGGAGAAGCTTGATGAAATTTCCTTGCGCCAAGATAGAAGAAAAGCTTGGCTATACCTTTCAAAACAAATCGCTGCTTGAAGAGGCGTTTACGCACTCCTCCTACGCCAATGCCCACGGCGGGAAGGATAACGAGCGTATGGAATACCTTGGCGACTCCGTTTTGCAGCTCGTCGTAACCCGTTGGCAGTACGATACTTTTCCCAAAGCAACGGAAGGGGAGTTGACGAAACTCCGCCAAAAGCTCGTCTGCGAAGACGCCTTGTACGCCGCCGTAAGCGCGCTGGGATTAGAAGAACATCTTTTACTGTCGGGCGGTAAGGATAATATCGGCAAAAAGACGGTTTCCAGCCTTTTTGAAACGGTCTTAGCGGCGATTTATTTAGACGGCGGGTATGAAAACGCCGAACGCTTCGTTTTGTCCCGAGCCCTGCTGTCCAAAACGCAAGCGCAGAAAAACCCCAAGGGCGCGCTGCAAGAATACGTGCAAGAACGCGGAAACGCCCTACCCGTGTACGAAACGAAAAAGACGGGTAAGGACAACGCCCCGCAGTTTTCCGCGACGGTAACGGCGATGAAAAAAACGGCGGAAGGGCTTGGCGGCAGCAAAAAAACAGCCGAACAAAATGCTGCGAACGCGTGGCTGGAACGCTATGCAAAGCATTGAAAACAAAGAAAAAAATAAACGAGATATAGAAAAAAGATATCAAAAAGGAGCACACTTTGGATTTAAAAGAAATACAACTCGTCGGTTTCAAATCCTTTGCCGACAAAACGACGATTCGTTTTGAAAACGGCGTAACCTGTATCGTAGGTCCAAACGGTTGCGGCAAGAGTAACGTAGCCGACGCCGTGCGCTGGGTTTTGGGCGAACAGTCCGCAAAGACCTTGCGCGGCAGCAATATGCAGGACGTCATTTTCGGCGGTACGGTCGAAAGAAAACCGCAATCCTTTTGCGAAGTAACCCTTATTTTCGACAACGAAAAACGCATCTTCGATTTGGATACGACGGAAGTCGCAATGACCCGTCGCCTTTATCGTACGGGCGAAAGCAAATATCTCATCAACAACCAAGCCAGCCGTTTAAAGGATATCGTAGCTCTTTTCCACAGCATCGGGCTTGGGAAAGAGGGGTATTCGATTATCGGTCAAGGCAAAGTCGAACAAATTATGAACGCCCGCGCGGAGGATAGACGTCTTATCTTCGAAGAAGCGCTGGGGCTTATGATTTACAAAAACCGCAAAACGGAAATCGAGCGTAAAATCGCCGACTCCAATTCGAATTTGTATATCTATCGTCAGCGTTTGGACGAGGTAGAACGCCGCCTTGGTCCCCTTTCCAAACAAGCGGAAGCGGCGAAAGAATACAACGAATATTCGAACTCGTTAAAAATTAACGAAGCGAATACCTACATATACCGCTATGAAAATGCGGAAAATGAAAAGAGTAAGTATAAAAAAGACGTCGCGGTCATTTCGGACAAGATTATCGAGCTCAACACGAAAATCGAGCTTATCAACCGCAAAATAGAGGAAAACCGCGAAAAAATCAACCGTGCGGACAACAAATTGACCGAGCTTAACGATAAGCGAGTGGAGCTTTCCGTCGGCAACGAAAGAAAGGACGGCGAATTAAAGCTCGTCCGCGAACGCATTAAGACTTACACCTCGCAAATCGAGGCGGCGGCGGAAGCGCTTGCGGCAAGCAAGCAGCGTATCGGCGAAATCGACGACGAAATCGCGATGACGGGCAAAAAGAACGTCGAAAACACCAAGCGCGTAACCGAGCTGGAAACGCAGACGGAAGTATTGCGCGCCGCGGTGCACGCGCTCGATAAAAAAATCGAAGTTTTCGAAAAATTATCGGACGAAAACCGTCTTTCCCAGCTCTCCTCGGCAGACGATTTATCCGAACTGAAAAAGAGCTTGGGTACGCTTGCGGCGCGTATGGAAGCGACCAAGGATAGAATCAACGAGCTTGCCGCCGCACATAAAAAGGCGGAAGAACGCCGCGACCGTTTAAAGGACGAGCTCGGTTCGGTCAGAAAGGATATGGCAAGTCTTCGCGCCCTCACCTCGACGGGTATGCGCGATTTTGAAGAAAAACAAGAAGAAGCGCGGGAAATGCAGCTTGCCGTCAACGACTTCAACCAAGAACTTTTCAACGCCAACGGTCAATTGGCTTCGTTGCGCGAAAACTTGGAAATGTATATCAGCCTGAAAAACCGTTTCGAGGGCTATAAAGAATCCGTCCGCCGTCTTTTGTCGGTGGCGAAAACCAATCCCGAGCTTTCGAGACATATGCACGGCGCGCTTGCGGACGTCGTATCCACCGACCAAAGATACGAAACGGCGATTGAAACGGCAATCAGCGGCGCGATGCAAAACGTCGTTACGCCGACGGCAGACGACGCGAAATACCTCATCGAATATTTAAAACGCACCAACGGCGGTATCGTAACCTTCCTGCCCGTTGCCAGTATGCGTCCCCGTCCCGATTCCCGCGAAATCAAGCGCGCGCTGGACGAACGCGGCGCGATGGGCCTTGCAACAGAGCTCGTCAAATACGACGAGTATTACTATAACGTCGTCAGCAACCTTTTGGGCAACACGCTGATTTGCGACAATATCGCTAACGCGACGGCGATTGCGAAAAAATACGGCAACCTCTTTAAAATCGTAACCTTAGACGGCGACCTCGTCGCCACCAGCGGCTCGATGACGGGCGGCAGCCGCCGTAACGCCGCGGGCTCGTTGCTTTCTAACGAGCGTAAAATTCAAGAATGTAAAGAAAATATCGCCCGCAAGCAAAAATTCATTGAAAAATTAAAAGTAGCGATTGCGGACAGCGAACGCGCGAGAAAGGAAGCGGAAGCGGCGGTAGAATCGCTCCGTGAAAAATACCAAGGCGCCAACAGCGAAATTGCGGGGCTTATCCAGCGCGAAACCGCGCTCACCCAACAGCTTGCCGAAGCGGAAACGGATATTACGACCTACTTGGAAGCGCTGCAAGAGTTAAAACGCAAATTAAAAGACTTGCAGGACGAAGAAGCCAACTCCTCGCTCAGCGAAGAGCAGCTCCAATCCCGCAGACTTTCGGCAGAGCGGGAAATGGAAAACCAGCGCAGCCAATGCGACGCGTTTAAAGAAGACCGCGCGGAAAAGAGCGCGAAGCTTCGGGATATGGAGATGGAATACACCGCGCTCGTATCCGCGTTGGAAACGCAAAAAGAAACGGTCGAACGCTTAACGCAGGAAAAGGAAGAGCTCGTCAAGCGTATTTTGGAGATGGAATACGAAACGACGGAAACCCAAACCCGCTTAAACGCTTTGCGCGCAGAAGCGCAGGAAAAAGAACTGACGGAAGAAGAAAAGGCGGCGGTGCAGGCAATCGTCGACGAAATCAACGCCATCAGTCGTGAAAAGGAAGAAATTAACGTAACCCAGCTTGCTTTGGAAGAGGAAAAAACCTCCTTGCAGGAAACCTTGACCAAGCAATCGGACAAGCGTTATAAATGCGAAATTGAAATTAGTAAAATCGATACGAACCTCGAAAACACTCGTCAACGTATGGAAGAAGCGTACGAGCTGGATTACGAGGGCTGCCTTGCGTATAGAAAAGAAGACTTCAACGTGGAAGAAGCGGCAACGCTGATTACGGCGTTAAAGAGAAAAATCACCCTGCTTGGCGCCGTCAATCCCAACGCGGTGGAAGAATACGAGGAAGAAAAACTCCGCGCGGAAGAAATGAGCGCGCAACGCGACGATTTGCAAAAAGCAATCGAGGATTTACAGGCGGCTTT
The DNA here is from genome assembly GCA_015069295.1 of Clostridiales bacterium. Taxonomy (GTDB): domain Bacteria; phylum Bacillota; class Clostridia; order Christensenellales; family Borkfalkiaceae; genus Scatosoma. The sequence continues at coordinate 41,677 of SVIW01000007.1, read as the reverse complement.
GGACGAAATCCGCGGCGAGATGCTCCGTATCTTCAACGCGGGCTTTGAAGAAATCAACGAGAATTTCAAAATCACCTTCAAAGAACTTTTTGGCGGCGGCAAAGCCGAACTGCAAATCGATTACGAGGGCGTGGAAGACCCGTTGGCGGCGGGCGTGGAAATCGTCGCTTGTCCTCCGGGCAAAAAGCTGACGAAGATCTCCTTGCTTTCGGGCGGCGAAAGAGCTTTGACGGCGATTGCGATTTTGTTCGCTATCTTAAAATCCCGTCCGATGCCCTTCTGTATTTTGGACGAAATTGAGGCGGCGTTGGACGACGCAAACGTAGATAGATTTGCGTCCTACTTAAAGCGGTTCTCGCAGGACACGCAGTTTATCGTGATCACGCACAGAAAACCGACGATGAACCAAGCCGATACGCTTTTCGGGGTTACTATGCAAGAAAAGGGCGTTTCGAAAATCGTTTCCGTGAAATTGGCGGAGGTGGAGGCGAAGCTTGGTGCCGGCACCGTCGAATAAGAGAAACGTGTTATATACTTCGCAATACTACGTCGAAGTTCCGTGCCCCTCAGTTACGTACAGACGTACGCGCCTGTCGGGGTACTCACTTCTTCTTGTCTTGCTCGTATCTAACCCGTTTCGTGTAACCGACAGGTAACATCGCAGTACGGCGGAACGATAGATAAGACTGGATGCAACGGAACGTTGCCTGCAACCCTTCTCCACAGTTTCGTGGGACGGCTTATATACGTCGCAATACGGCGGAAGGATAGATAGATAAGACTAGCTGCAAGATTATCTTGCGTCATACCGACTGAGCGAAGCGAATGGAGCGTATCTCCGTTTTAAATGCAGCCACAATTTCGAATTCCGAATTCCCCCTTTCGGCACGGCGACAAAAAAATAAAAAGGCAAAAAAAATTATGGGTATTTTTGGTAAACTTTTTGGAGCGTTGAAAAAGACGAAAGACGGACTTTCGGACAAACTTCGGCTCCTCTTTTCAAAAAATAAACTCGGCGACGAGTTTTATGAAGAATTAGAAGAACTTCTTATCGCTTCCGACGTTTCTTACGCAACGGCGCAGGAAGTCGTTGCGCGTGTTAAAAAGCAAGCGATGGACGAACGTTTGCGCGACGAGGCGTACGTTACCGACCTGCTCCGCGGCGTATTGACGGACATTTTAGAAGAATCGGAGGTCGAGCCTCCCTCGTACCCTTGTGTCATTATGCTCGTAGGGGTCAACGGCGTAGGCAAAACCACGACGGTGGGCAAGCTCGCGCATTATTTCCTTTCGCAGGGCAAAACGGTAACGGTAGCGGCGGCGGACACCTTCCGTGCGGCGGCAAGCGAACAGCTTTCTATCTGGGCGGACCGCGCCAAAGTGCGTATCGTCAAGCACGAAGAGGGCAGCGACCCGTCCGCGGTTATTTTCGACGCCGTATCCTCGGCAAAAGCCAAGAAAACGGACGTCGTTATCGTCGATACGGCGGGCAGACTACACGTAAAAGACAACCTTATGAACGAGCTTCGTAAAATGGACCGCGTGGTTTCCCGCGAATATCCCGAAGCGGACTTTTTAAAATTATTGGTGCTCGATGCTACGACGGGTCAAAACGCCGTCAATCAAGCGCGCGTATTCGACGAAGCAATCGAGTTAGACGGGCTCGTATTGACCAAGCTGGACGGCACGGCAAAGGGCGGTTTCGTCTTTTCCTTGGCATCCGAGCTTTCCTTGCCCGTCGTGTTTGCGGGAGTGGGCGAAAAAATGGAAGACCTCGAATATTTCGACTCCCGCACGTTTGTTGAGGCGATTTTGTAAACGGTTATGAAGATAGATATTCTTACGCTTTTCCCCGATATGTTTTCCGCAATGCAAGAAAGTATTTTAGGCAGAGCGCAAAAATCGGGTAAAATCCAAATCAACGTCGTCAATATCCGCGACTATACCGAGGATAAGCATTTAAAATGCGACGACTATCCTTTCGGCGGCGGTGCGGGTATGGTCATGATGGCGCCCCCCATCGGCAACGCCATTGACGCCATCGACCCCGACCATAAGGCAAGGCGGATTTATATGTCCCCCAAGGGCGAAGTGTTTAAACAGCAAAAAGTCTTTCAACTGTTAGAATACGGGCATTTGATATTGCTTTGCGGGCATTACGAAGGGGTGGATCAACGAGTGCTCGACTTGTATATCGACGAGGAAATTTCCATTGGCGATTACGTGCTGACGGGCGGCGAGCTGCCCGCTATGGTCGTGGCAGACTGCGTTTCCCGTTACGTGGACGGCGTTATCAATACGTCCTCTTTGGTGGACGAGAGTTTTTCTGAAAACCTGCTCGAATACCCCCAATACACCCGCCCGCAAGTGTATAAAGGGATTCCCGTTCCCGAAGTTTTGCGTAGCGGCGACCACGCGAAAATCGATGCGTGGCGAAGAGAGCAGGCGTTGGAAATAACGAAGAAAAAACGCCCCGATTTATTGTGAGAAACGGAAAAAAATTATGAAAAACATACAATGGTTTCCCGGGCACATGACCCGCGCCATGCGCGATATGGAAGCAAAACGCGACCTTTGCGACGGCGTAATTTGCGTTCTCGACGCGCGCGCACCGATTGCCACGGTGAATAAAAACTTAAAAAAAATCTTCGGTGAAAAGCCGATTTTATACGTATTAAACAAAGCCGACCTTGCCGACGGTAAGGTGGACGCTTTCTTGAAATTCTTCGAAGAGCAGGGCAGGTACGCGGTGAAATGCGATTCGACGAATATTTCCACCAAGCGTATCTTATTGCAACGCCTTAACGCCATCACGGAAGAAAAGCGCGCCCGCGCGCAGGCAAAAGGCTTAAATAGGACGTTCCGCTTTATGGTGGCGGGCATTCCTAACACGGGCAAAAGTACCCTCGTCAACCTCTTAAGCGGTCAAAAACGCGCCAAAACGGGGGATAAAGCAGGGGTTACCCGCGACGTGCGCTGGCTAAAATGCGGCGCATTCGACCTTTTGGACACGCCCGGCACGATGCCGCCCTCGTTTGATAACCAATACCACGCCCGTCATCTTGCCTTTATCGGCAGTATCAACGACGATATTTTGGATATGGACGATATTGCGCTCGAACTTTTAGGCGAGCTTGCGGAAAAATATCCCGCCTATCTTACCGAGCGTTACGGCATCACCGATTTCTCCACGAAATTGGGTATGTACGAGGCAGTTTGCAAACGCCGCGGCTTTATCCTGCGCGGCGGCGAATTCGATTACGAGCGGGGCGCAAAAGCGCTTATTGACGATTTTAGAAAGGGCAGAATCGGCAAAATTTGCTTGGAAGACCCCAAGGACTATCCCGATTTTACGCTATAAGGAACGCTATGAAAAGGATTTGGAACGCAGAAGAAAAAACGCAATACGAACGCGCGTTACGAGCGCAGGGCTGTCAATATATCGCAGGCGTGGACGAAGTGGGTAGAGGTCCTTTGGCAGGGCCCGTCGTGTGCGCGGCGGTCGTTATGCCCTTGGACGAGGCGGATTTGATTGTCGGTGTGGACGATAGCAAAAAGCTGTCGGCAAAAAAGCGGGAAGAACTCGCGCAGAAGATAAAAGACCGCGCGCTTGCCTATACGATTATCGAAATCGACGAAAAAACGATAGACGAAATCAATATTTTGCAGGCGACGAGATTGGGAATGAAAAAGGCGATTGAAAGCCTTTCCCTCTCTCCCGATGCCGTTTTGACGGACGGTAATATGACGATAGATATTTCTCTTCCGCAAAAGAGCGTGGTGCACGGCGACGCCCTCTCCTATTCGATTGGCGCGGCAAGTATCATCGCCAAAGTACATAGGGACGCTATGATGGACGAGTATGCAAAGCTCTATCCGCACTACGATTTTGCTTCTAACAAAGGCTACGGCACGGCGGCGCATATCAAGGGAATAAAGGAGTTCGGTTTATGCCCGATTCATCGCAGAACCTTTACAAAAAACTTTTAGGGAAAAAAGGGGAAAAGCTTGTTTTAAAATACCTCAAAAAGCAGGGCTGTAAAATTCTAAAGAAAAACTACGCAACCCCGTTTGGCGAAGCCGACCTCATCGTCCAAGACGGCGATGAAATCGCGTTCGTCGAGGTAAAGACCCGCACGAGCGATACTTTCGGCGCGCCCCGCGAGGCGGTCGGGACGGACAAACAACGCCGCTATCGGCAAATCGCCAAGTTCTTTTGGAAGGAAAACGGGGAAGAACCGAACGCCCGCTTTGACGTGGCGGAAGTGTTCGAGGACGGGAACGTCGAATATTTTAAATACGCGTTTTAACGGAAAAAAGTACGGTTTTTTGAAAAAATCGTACTTTTTTTGTAAAGTGGCGCAATCCCTTGAAATATAAGGGAATTTCGACAATAAACACACCGATTTTGCAAAAGTGTTTTTTATTTTTCACAAAATTGTATGCTATAATGCTCGCAGTCCTGAAAACAAAAGGGATTGCGGGATTTTTTATGGTCGTTTATATCGAATACGCCTTGCTGGAAAATTTCCTCTTCGACGGCGTGCTTTTGGCACTTGCGGCGTTTGCCGCAAGGATAAAATTGCGCCTTTGGCGTATCTCCTTATCCGCGGCGATCGGCGCGGTGTTTGCCGTGCTGTTCCCGCTTTTGACTTTGCCTAAATTTCTTTCCGTCTTTTTAAAAATTCTCGTCGGGTTTTTGCTTTGCCTTATTCCGTTTGACAGGCTGAAAAACAAAAAAGACTGGGGCAGGTACGCGTTGAATACGTCGCTATTCTTCTTTTTTACCTTCGCGTTCGGCGGGGCGTTGACGGGCGTTTACGAGGGGTTTTTATCGGGACGAACAAGCGAAACGGCGCCTGCGTGGTTCGTTTTTTTGGGATTTTCTCTCGCGAGCTTTGCGACTATCTTCTTGATACGCAAGCTATACGCAAAACGGCGGCTACATTCCTTTATTTACCCTTGCGAAGCCTCGTTTGCAGGGCGAAAAATAGAAACGCAAGGCTATTTTGACAGCGGCAATTTGGCAACTAAGGGCGGCGTACCCGTCTGCTTTTTGTCCCCCGATTTACTATACGACCTGTTTTTGGCACAAGGAGGGGGGCAGGTATGCGATGAAATGGCGGTCAGTACGGTGGCGGGGGAGAAAAAAATCCCGCTCTGTAAGGGAGTTTTGCGAATAAAAACCGAGGAAAAATGGGAGGAAAAAGAGGTATATTTTGCCCCGACTTCGAATACGATAGGACGTGAATATAAATTGATCCTCAACGTAAAAACGCTGGAAAAACGGGATAAAGGCAGGTAGAGATGTTGAAATTGCGGGAAGTTTTAAAAATATTTTTGCGGAAATTTTGCGCGGACGAATGCGCCGTTGATTACGTTTGCGGCAACGGTGAGGCGCTTCCTTTGCCGCTTTCGAGCGAGGAAGAGGGGGAAATGCTGAGGAAATTGACCTCGGGCGAGGAAAAGGAGCGGGCGAAAACTCTTCTCATACAGCACAATTTGCGCTTGGTGGTGTACATAGCGAAAAAATTCGACAATACGGGAGTGGATAACGACGACCTCGTATCGATCGGTACGATTGGGCTGATAAAAGCCATCAATTCGTTTAAGGCGGACAAGAATATCAAGCTGGCGACGTACGCTTCGCGGTGCATCGAAAACGAAATCTTGATGTACCTTCGGCGCACGGCGCGCATCAAAACGGAAGTCTCCTTTGACGAGCCGTTAAACACCGATTTTGAGGGGAACGAGCTGCTCCTTTCCGACGTTTTGGGCACTTCTGCGGAAAGCGTGTACGGGAACCTTGAATCGAACGCGGAAAAGGAACAGTTAAAAGAGGCGTTAAAAAAACTGTCCGAACGGGAGCGGAAAATTATGTTTTTGCGCTTCGGGCTTGGCGGCGGCGAGGAGATGACGCAAAAGGACGTCGCCGATTTATTGGGGATATCCCAAAGCTATATTTCCCGTCTGGAAAAGAAAATTATTTTGCGTTTAAAAAAGGAAATTTCAAAAATGAACTAAAAAACGAGCCGATTATTTTTGCAGAAAGCTGTTGACTTTTCTAAGACGTGCGTTTATAATAATGATAGACTAAAATATCGTTAAAGAAGGCGGAGCTTTATGAAAAAAGTAACGTTATTAGGCGATTCTATTAGACTAATCGGGTATGGGACGAGAGTGCCTCAAATGCTCGGCGACGAATACGAGGTATTTCAGCCCGAAGACAATTGCCGTTTTGTCAAATATACCTTGCGTATGCTGTTCGATTTCAAAGCGCAAATCGAAGGCAGCGACGTTATCCATTGGAATAACGGGCTTTGGGATATCTCCACGAGACTTTTTGAGGACGGAAAGCCGTTTACCAGCGAAGAAGAGTACGTGGAAAATATGCTGCGCGTGGCGGAGCTTTTGAAGAAAATGGGCAAACGGGTTATTTTTGCAACGACGACGCCCGTGCATAACGAGCACCCCTACAACGACAACGCGGTTATTGAGCGGTATAATGCCTTGATTGTGCCGAAGCTGAAAGAGCTGGGGATTGAAATCAACGACTTGCACACAACCGTTATGCAGGATTTGTATAAATATATCGGGGAGGATCAAATCCATTTATCTGAGGAGGGTATGGAGGTTTGCGCAAGACAAGTCGTAAAAGCGATTAAAGGAGAATAAAATACACGATAAAGGCGGAGTAATCCGTCTTTTTTTGTATAAAAAAAGGGCAAGTTGCGCATACTCAACCCATACCTGCCCCGCACGTACATACGAAAAGGAGGTAGGGTATGCAAAAAGTGGAAATCTGCGGAGTGGATACTTCGGGGCTGCCGAAACTGACGGCGAAAGAGAGCGAAGAGCTGATGAAACGTCTAAAAAGCGGGGATAAGCAAGCGCGGGACGCTTTTATCGTAGGGAATATGCGGTTGGTGCTGTCGCTCGTCAAGCGGTTTCGGATAAAGAACCTCGGCGCGGACGACGTGTTTCAGGCGGGGTGCGTGGGGCTTATCAAGGCGATCGACGGGTTTGATATCAGCGTGGGCGTGAAATTCTCCACCTACGCCGTGCCGATGATTATCGGCGAGATTAAGCGGTATTTGCGGGACGGAAACTCTCTGCGCGTGTCCCGCTCGATACGGGATATGGCGTACCGCGTATTAAAGGCGAGAGAGTGTATCGAGGGTCGGGACGAGGAAGCGACGATTGAAAAAATCGCGCAGGAATTGCAGGTGGCGCAGCGGGAAGTAGTGTACGCGCTCGACGCGATTTCCGACCCGATTTCTATCTACGAGCCCGTCTATAACAAGGCGGGGGATACGCTGCTTTTGATGGATCAGCTTTGCGACGAGAAGAACACGGACGAGATTTGGACGGAGCACGTGGCGCTTGGCGAGGCGATGGAAAAGCTGGGTGAACGGGAAAAGAAAATCCTGTTTTTGCGGTATTATCAAGGCAAAACGCAGACGGAGATATCCGAGGAAGTGGGTATATCCCAAGCGCAGGTGTCGCGGCTTGAAAAAAACGCCTTGCAAAACATTAGACTAAATATTTCGTGAAAGGAGCGCGGCGAATTTTCGCCGCGCTTTTTCCGTGAGATGGAACTTTTTTTGAAAAGTTAGAATATACTGTATTGTCGAACTTTTTTTAATTTTTCAAAGAGGTGAACGAATGGAACTTAGTTTTTCCGAACTTCGTACGAAAGAGGTTGTGAACGTGCAGGACGGACGAAGGCTTGGTCGGGTGTGCGACGTCGTGCTTTGCTATCCCGAAAACCGGTGGTTGGGGCTGGTGGTGCCGGGGAGCCGCGGATTTGTACGGAAGAAAAACGAGCTGTTTATCGATTTGAAACAGATTGCGAAAATCGGCGAGGACGTTATTTTGGTCAACGTCGGCGCGCCCAAGCGGGAGGAGTGTAAGCGGGGCTGCGAGGAGAAACCGAGCGTGTGCGGCGGGCGGAATTACGACGAATACGAATAAGAAACGTTCCGTTTCATCGAGTCTTGTCTATCTTTCCGAAAATTCCAATGTAGCCAACGATTTGTAAGGCTGCGTGTTTTAATGAAACCGTCATTGCGAGACTGCACAGCAGCCGTGGCAATCTCTTGAGATTGCTTCGTCGTTTCACTCCTCGCAATGACGGGGAAAGGTAAGGCGGCAGAAGTACGGCAATTCCAAAAAAGCGGCGCGCAAAGAAAAGCGCGCCGCTTGACAAAACGGGGGGAGATATGATACAATAGGAACGGAATACGAAAAGCGAATGGACAAGCTGTGTACGTTTTTCAAAATTTCACGCATATTTCACGGAGTTTTGCCTTAAAATTGACAAAATACGGGTATAGTTATATAGGGTAAACTTAAGTTTACGGGCATTTTATACGAAAGAGGGCGAAGAGGATTTTATGAAGATTTTGATTGTAGACGATGAAGAAATGATCCGCGGCGTGTTGCGCGAATACGTCGAGTTTGAGGGCAACGAGGCTTTTGAGGCGGCGGACGGTATGGAAGCGGTGAAGCTTTGCCGTGAAAACGATTACGATCTCGTATTGATGGACGTAATGATGCCGCATTTGGACGGTTTTTCCGCGGTAAAGGAGATTAAAAAGAGCAAGGACGTGCCCGTGATTATGTTATCGGCGCGAGGGGAAGAATACGACAAGCTGTTCGCTTTTGAAATCGGCGTGGACGATTACGTAACCAAGCCGTTTTCCCCCAAAGAAGTGATGGCGCGTATCAACGCGGTAACCAAGCGCGGACGGGCAAAGCCGACGGGCAACGAGGTTTTGCGCTTTGAGGGCTTGGAAGTGGATATGGCGGGCAGAAACGTATACGTGGACGGCGTAAAAGCCGAACTGACCCCCAAAGAATACGAGCTGTTATTTTATCTCGTGCGAAACAAAGGGATTGCTCTGACGAGAGAGAAACTGTTATACGACGTGTGGGGGTTTGATTTTTACGGGGACGACCGCACCGTGGACACGCATATCAAAATGCTTAGAGGCAATTTGAAGGAGTATCGGAAATTTATCGTAACGCTTCGCGGGCTGGGATATAAATTCGAGGAATAAAGAAAAAGCCCTTTAAAGGGCTTTTTAGCTTAAAAAAAGAGGAGAAAGTATGGGCAAGGAGAGGAAACAAAAGAAGGCGCGGCAGCGCCGTCCGCAGAAAAAAGCGAGTATTTTCTTTTTGCTCTGGACGATTTTTTCGGCGTTTGCGCTGGTTATGATTTTACTGTTTTGGGCGTCGCAGCAGTGGTACGTGCATCAGGCGTACAAGGAAGAGGCGTCGCACGAGATTGCCGAAAAAGGGAAAAATATCGAGCAGGATATTTTGCGGGGTACGCCCTCGCATTTTGAGGGGAATCTTAGTTTTTATTTGCGGTTTTTAGCCGATCGCTACGGGGTGCGGATTATTTTACTTAGCGAAGAGGGAGAAGTTTTGTTCCCCTTAGAAGAAAATTTCGACCCGAGTATCCCCGAGTTGAAAGACTATTTCGACTTTTCCGAAGAAATGGATTTGATGAAAGAAAAGCTGTCGCAAAGCGACGGGAACAGCGTCGTTTACGAGGGGGACGGCGAGTACGTGTACGGCGCGAAAATTACTCTGTACGGGGATATGCCCGTATATTTATACGCGGGCGAATCGTTGGCGCTTGCCGAGGCGGCGGTGGCGCAGATGAATATCCGTATGGCGGTATTGACCGTGTTTATTTTCGTTACGGCGTTTGCGGTGGCGAGCGCGGTGGCGGGCTGGCTGACCAAGCCGATAGCCGAGATTACGGAAAAAGCGCGGGCTTTGGCGCAGGGGGATTTCCAAGTGGATTTCCACGGCGCGGATTACGGCGAGGAGATGGTCGAGCTTGCCAATGCGCTGAACTTTGCCCGCGACGAATTGTCTAAAACGGACAGAATGCAAAAAGAATTGATGGCGAACGTTTCGCACGATTTTAAAACGCCGCTGACGATGATTAAGGCGTACGCGTCGATGATTATGGAAATTTCAGGCGACGTGCCGGAAAAGAGAAACAAGCACGCGCAGGTCATCGTGGACGAGGCGGACCGCTTGACGGGCTTGGTGGTGGATATGTTAGAGCTTTCCAAGCTGCGCGCGGGTATGGAAGAATTGCGGCTCAGCCGCGTGGATATGTCTGCGTACGTGCACGAGGTATTGGGCAGATTTGCTTACTTAAAGGACACGCAGGGATACATTTTTCAAGCGGACGTGGACGAGGGGTTATACGCGCGCGTGGACGAGGGAAAAATCGGGCAGGTGTTATACAACCTAATCGGAAACGCCGTCAATTACACGGGCGAGGATAAGCGGGTATTCGTGCGTTTGAAGGCGGAGGGAGAGCGGTTCTTCTTCTCGGTAATGGACACGGGCGCGGGCATAAAGAAAGAAGGAATCGGCGAGATTTGGGACAGATATTACCGTTCGAGCGAGGCGCATAAGCGGCCCGTGCAGGGGACGGGATTGGGCTTATCGATTGTAAAGACGATTTTACAGCGGCATAATTTGCAGTTCGGCGTGGAAAGCGAAGAGGGAAAGGGCAGTACGTTTTACGTGGCGTTTCCCTTTGCGGAAGACGACGGACTGATATAACGAGGTGAGTATATGGAGAAAAAACAAACGAGAGGCAAGATGGCGAAAAAAGCCGTGGAACAAGAAGAAGCGCAAGAGCTTGTGAAAGAACAAAGCGAGGGAACGCCCGCGGCGACGCAAGAAGGAAAATGCGCGGAGCAGGAAAAGGTGATCTTAAAATTAGTCCCTACCGAAAAAAAGGACGAGGCAGAGCAAACGGCGACGGCGGCGGATTTTGCCGTAAAAGAAAAGCCTGCCAAAAAGTACGCGGGCTATAAGCACCTCAAAGCGTTATATTCGGACGAGCAAGCGCTGAATTTGTTGCGCAGAAAAATCTTTCAGTTTAAAGAAATCGACGCCGATTTTTTGAAGAAAATCGAGGAAAGCAACGCTTACCGTATGGAGCGGGTGTACGTGCCCGTGGCAAAGGTTTCGGCGAAGGTGCGTTATAGCTGGAAGACCAAAGGAAAACAAGAGGTGTTCGAGCACGACGAAAGTAAAGTCGTAGAAAAGCTGTACGTTTTGGAAGAGCAGGGCTTGAACGCGACGGATTTTTCCAAGTCGGTAGTGATCGGCGACACGAAAAAAGCGGACGAAAAGATGGTCGGCGGCAAGAAATATCCCTTTAAACGGGCAAAAAAGCAGTTTTACGGGACTTTGCGCGCGGCGAAGCCGAATAAGAAAGCCAAGACGCAAACGGCTGCGGAAGTCTACGAGTTGATTTACGTGCCCGTGTTAAAGGCGACCTGTTATTTTGACGGCGTGGCGTACGTGGGGTACGTCAACCTCGTCAACGGCGCTTGCATTTCCGATTATAAAATTTCGGAAAGATTGGAAAGGGCGGTGGATAAAACGGTGGCAAAGGTGCGCGGCGCAAGACAATGGATGTGGTCGTCGTTTATGTTTTTGCTCGGCTTATTCGCTTTTTCCGTCTTTAAAGCCTTTTATCCCAGTTGGAGCTTTGAGGCGGTCAACGCGAAGGTGATGACGTGGGGGATATGGTTGGCGGCGTTTGGTATCGTGCCGATTTTGGGACTGATTTCCACCCTCGTATACAAGCGCAAGGAAATGGAGAAGAAGACGGTGGCGACGGGGAAATTGCCCCATTCGTACCTTGCCAAGGCGATGGTATTTTTCAGTTTGCTGTCTTGCGCGGGCGCGTCGGTGCTGTTCGTGTTTAAAATTTTGGTGTAAGCAAAGAAAACCCCGCCGTTTCGTTGACAACGGACGGGGTTTTGTCGTATAATAAAGAAAAGATAAATATTCTTTGGGGCGGGGTGAGATTCCCCACCGGCAGTATAGTCTGCGAAGGGCGCAAGCCCCCGAATCGGTGAAATTCCGATACCGACGGTATAGTCCGGACGGGAAAAGAGCGGTTTTTTGCCGCAGTACGCCTTTTTGGCAAACGTCGCGCTCCGAGCTTTTCGGGGCGTTTTTTGGAATATTTACCTTAAAAAAGGAGGTAAAAAATGAAAGAAGAAAAAGTAGAGAGTTCTAAAATAGAGGGGGCAGGTACGCGTTCAGAAAGGAAAAAAGGGCTGTCCGTGAAAGAACGCTTTACCGCAAAACGCTTGGCTCTGATGGGGGTGTTCGTGGCGCTTTCGTACGCCGTTAGTTTTTTGGAAATTCCGTTGCCCTTGTTTGGCGCGAGCTTTTTAAAACTGGATTTTGGCAACGTGTTTATCGCGCTGATTGCCTTTTTGCTTGGACCTATCGAGGGGGTTATCGTCTGCTTTTTAAAGGAGAGTCTGCGAATGTTCGGGGGTACGGTGGTAGGCGAGTTGGCAAATATGATTATGACCTGTTCGTTCATACTGTTTCCCGCTATTGTTTACCGTTACAAAAAGGGATTTAAAACAGTTGTTTTTTCTTTGTGTATAGCCTGTTTAATAGGTACGGGCGTATCGCTTTTAGCAAACCGATTTATTATTTTTCCTTTGTATGAAGCGGTGTTAGAAATGTCCGCCCAAGAAGCGTTTTCCATATTTTGGATAGCAGTTTTAATTTTTAACCTCATTAAAACGGTGGCGGTAGGGCTGTTTACCGTACTCCTTTACAAGCGGTTGTCCAATTTCTTAAAGAAATTGAAAATTTAGACTGGTTGTACATAAGTTGCCCTGCGCAAAGGATTGCAAAATTTTTAGGGAAGTATTATAATATAGCTATGGCGAAGATTATTACACGCTCGCGCGAGGAAACGGAAAATTTCGCGCGGGAATATGCAAAAACTTTACAAGGCGGCGACGTCGTGCTGCTTGACGGCGATATGGGCGCGGGGAAAACGGTGTTTTCCAAGGGCGTTGCCAAGGGACTGGGCATCAAAGAAGAGGTAACCAGTCCTACCTACGCGTATATGAACGATTACGACGGACGGCTGTTTCATTACGACTGCTACCGCATTGAAAGCGTGGCGCAGGCGGAGAATTTGGGGCTTGCGGATTATTTCGATATGGGTGGTATTTGCCTTATCGAGTGGTCGCAGAATATCGCGCCGCTGCTTCCGCGTATCGTAAAGCGGGTGGTTATCCGTAAAATTAGTGAAAACGAGCGAGAAATCGAGTATTAAAAGAGGGCGGTATGAAAAATTTTCTGGCGGTGGATACCAGCGGGAATCATTTGGCGGTCGTGGCGGTAAAGGACGGAAAACGCGCCGCCGTCTATATAGAAAATTGCGCGATGAAACACGCCGTTTCGGTGATGGGCGCGGTGGACGAGGTTTTGAAAAAGCTCCAATCGACTTTGCAGGACTACGATTTTTTCGCGGCGGTCGTCGGCGCGGGCTCGTTTACGGGGATTCGTATCGGGATCTCGACGGTGAAAGGGTTTTGCTTGGCGACGGGGAAACCCGCTCTGCCTATCACTTCTTTCGACGTGGCGGCATATAATGCGGTAGATAGAAAAGAAAAAGTTTTGTGCCTTGTCGACGCTTTGCACGATTTCTATTATGCGTGCGGGTACGAAGACGGGAAGGCGGTTTGTCCGCCCGCCTACCTTTCTAAGGACGAAGTTTTAAAATTGGCGGCGTCAGGGTACGCGTTGCGCGCGCTTGCGCCCCTGCCGTTGGGGGAAGAAACCACGGTCGAAATCGTAGACCCCATAGTCGGCTTGGAAAACGCCGCGAAGAAAAAAGCGGCGAAAAACGGCTTTGGGGATTTGACGGCGCTCTACGTAAGAAAAAGCTCTGCGGAAATCAATTTAGGGAAATAACGCGGGGGCAGGTACGAGGTTATGGAGATAAAAATTCGCCCTTGGCAAGAGGGGGATATCGAAAAAATAACGGCGGCGGAGCAGGTTTGTTTTACCGATCCTTGGAAAAAAGAGGACTTTTTATCCGCGCTTACGCTCCCCGTCTATTACGGGCTCGTGATGGAAGAGGGAGAAAAACTCCTTGGCTATGCTTGCGGGATTTCCGTCTGCGACGAGGGGGAAGTGGCGAATATTGCGATTTTGCCCAGCGAGAGAAAGAAAGGCTTGGGAAAAAGTCTGTTGACGGCGTTGATTGCGGCGCTGAAAGCGCGCGGCGCGGAAAAGTGTTTTTTAGAGGTGCGCGTGTCCAATCTTGCCGCGATTTCGTTATACGAAAAATTCGGCTTTGAAAAAATCGGGGTGCGAAAGCGGTATTACCCCGACGGCGAGGACGCCTTTTTGATGACGGCGAATATATAAAAATAGATATATAAAAATAGGGGGACGGAGCAACGGTAGATTTGTCCGAGGTTTCGTTTTTACAAAAGGGCAAGGGGAAAGATTTGGTGTTTTTGCACGGGTACCTTTCCTCGAAAGAGTCGTTCGCCTATCAAATCGGGTATTTTTCTCGCTTTTACCGCGTTACCGCGGTGGATTTTTTGGGGTTTGGAAAAAGCGGAAAGCTGCCCTCGGCGTATTCGGTGGACGATTATGCAAAGTGGCTGGAAGAAACGCTGCGTTTGTTGCAGGTAAAAAACCCGCATATAATCGCCCATTCGTTTGGGTGTAGAGTGGCGGTAAAGCTGCTGTCGCAAGGCTACGAGGCGGATAAGGTTTTGCTGACGGGGCCTGCGGGGGTTATTTTAAAAAGGGGCTTGTCCTATCGGCTGAAAGTAAGGATCTACCGTTTTGTAAAAAGGTTTGCTCCAAAGTTTGCGGAAAGAAATTTCGGGAGCGCGGAATACCGCGGCTTGTCTCCCGTAATGAAAGAAAGTTATAAAAAAATTGTCAACGAGGATTTGCGCGCTTGCGCGCGCAGGGTGCGAAACGACGTGCTGATCGTGGAAGGGGACGGGGATAAAACTACCCCCTTAAAAGAGGCGCAGGCGTATCTTGCGGCGTTTCCGTCGGCGAAGCTAAAAATGCTTGCGGGCGGGCATTTTGCGTTTGTGGATTCTCCGTTGGCGTTTAACGTTATTGCAGAGGAATTTTTTTATGGGCGAAGTATGGATTAGAATCGTTGCCAGCCTTGTAACGGCGTGTCTGTTTTGCATTTGCACCTTTCAATCGCTCGGTGCGATGCAGCAGGCTGGGTATAAAAACGGCGGGTTCTGGCGTTGGCTGAAACGGAAGGGGAATTTGTATTTTAACCGCCTTGCCGTGTTTGCTTTGTGCATTGCGCTGTCTACGACCGTCGTTTCGTTGTGTTTTTCCTTCTTAGGCGCGCGTTGGGCGCTCGTGTGTTCGTCCGCGCCCTTCTTTGCGCTGACCTTTTTGTTTTTGGCAGCCGATTCGAAATACGCTTTAAAAGTGCAGGTAAAGCGCACGGGCAGAGTAAAACGCTTATTTGCGGCGTACCTGCTTTTGACGGCTTGTACGGCGTATATTTTGATTGCCGTTTTGTATTTTCTCGCCAAGTGGAACGGCTCGGAGCTGTATGCGCTAGTGGCGTACGCGCCCTTTGCGGTGCTGCCGATTTTGCTGCCCTTGCTCCTTTGCCTTGCCAACGCCATAACGGGAGTTTTTGAGAACGCGAAAAACCGTAAATTTGTAAAACGAGCGGGGCAGGTATTGGGTGAAACGAAGATTACCCGCGTTGCCATCGTAGGGAGTTATGGAAAGACTTCTATAAAGAATATTCTTTTTACTCTGCTTTCGGAAAAATACGCGGCGGTGGAAACGCCCGCTTCGTACAATACGCCGATCGGGATTGCCAAGACGGTATTTTCCGACGATTTTGAGGAAAAAGAACTCTTTATCGCGGAGATGGGCGCGCGCAAACGCGGGGATATTGAAGAGCTTTGCCGTTTGGTAAAGCCCGATTACGCGATTTTTACGGGCGTGTGTGAGCAGCATATCCAAACCTTTGGCTCTTTAGACGGGGTTTGGGCGGAAAAGAGTAAAATTTTCGACTTTGCAAAGACGGTCGTTTGCGGGGAAAGCCTTCGCGACCGCGCGTCGGGCTTTGAAAACGCTTGCTTTGTCGGCGGCGAACTGAAAGACGTGGAATTGAAAGCGACGGAAACCGCGTTTACCCTTTGTATCGGCGGGCAGGAAAAACGGATAACCGTAAAACTGTTGGGGAATGCGGCGGTGGAGAATATTTCGCTTGCGGTGGCGTTGTGCGTACGGCTGGGCTTGACGGCGGACGAGATAGCAAGGGGCTTGGAAAAGTTGGAGCCCGTGGCGCACCGTTTGCAGTTGATAGAAAACGGCGGCGTGTATATTTTGGACGACGGGTACAACTGCAACCCGCGCGGAGCAAAAGAAGGGGTCGCGGCGCTTGCGCGTTTTTCGGGAAGAAAGTGTATCGTAACGCCGGGGATTGTCGAATGCGGCGTTTTGGAAGAAAGTATCAACGAGGAGCTGGGCACAGAGATTGCCGCGGCGGGCTTGGATAAAGTGATTTTAATCGGCGATACGCTGGTTGGCGCGGTAAAGGCGGGATATGAAAGCGCGGGCGGCGACAAGGAAAAATTAACGGTTGCGCGTAGTTTGGATTTGGCGAAAGAAGAGCTTTCGAAATGGATACAAGCGGGCGACGCGGTGCTGTTTTTAAACGATTTGCCCGACGTGTATTAAGAAGACTTTGTTACAACCTCCGATTGATTTTTGACGGAAAAAATCGGCGAAATACGGCGCGTTGTGCTCGGTTACAGACCGCAGCGGGTATGCGCCCTCGCACAACGCTTGTCTTTCTTGTTTTTTTCTCGCTAAACCGCGAAAACGCGAATCAATCGTTTGTTGCGCCAAAGTCTTAAAAGGGCGGTTTTAACGCGCTTGATTTTGACGGAAAACAAAAGAAACACCAAAGCGGAAAAAATTTACGCGGAGGTGTTTTTTTGTGCGGAAAGTAGCGGTGTTGTTTGGGGGAAGGTCGTGTGAAAACGAAATATCCGTGTTGACGGGAGTATTCGTTTTAAACGTATTGGATCGGGAAAAATACACGGTGCTGCCCGTGTATATCCATACGGACGGGAAGACGTATACTTCGGGGAAGATGACGGATTTGGAAGTATTTAAAAGAGGAAAAACGGACGGGTTTCAAAGGGTGTTTTTCGAGGGCGGGCATTTGTATTCGTTGCAAGAAAAAAAGGGAAAAATAAAAGATTTAGGGAAGGTGGACGCGGCGATAAACTGCTGCCACGGCGGACTGGGCGAAGGGGGCGGCGTTTCGGCGTTGATGGCGTGGAACGAGGTGGCATTGGCTTCCCCCGATTTGACCGCTTCGGGGGTGTTTATGGACAAATGCACCACGAAGCTAATCGCCAAAGCGTTAGGGATTCCGACGGTGGAATACGTCAGGGTCAACGAAAAAGATTATGAAAAACGCGGGGCGTTCTTGCTAAAAACGGTGGAGGCGAGGTTGAAATATCCCGTCGTAGTAAAACCCGCGCGCCTCGGTTCGTCCATCGGGATTGAAGTGGTAAAAAACGAAGAGGAGTTGAAAATCGCCCTTTCCCGCGCCTTTGCGCTGGATAGCCGCGTGATTATCGAACGGTATCTTGCGGGAAAAATGGACGTGAATTGCGCGGCGTACGTATGTGAAGAGGAAATCGTGGTTTCCGAACCGGAGACGGCGTTTGGCGACGGGATTTATTCGTTTGAAGAAAAGTACGTCAAGCGGACGGAGGACGGTAGGGTAAAGTTAAAGAGGGGGGACAGGTGCGCGTTGAGCAAGGAGCTGCGGGATAAAATTCGCGCCTATACCAAGACTTTGTATAAGCGAATGAACCTAATGGGGGCGGTAAGAATGGATTATCTCGTCGCCGAGGGGAAGGCGTATCTTTGCGAGGTGAACACCGTGCCTGGCTCGCTTGCCTATTATTTGTTTTGCGAACGGGTTTCGGACGCGAAGAACTTTTTAAGCGATTTGATTGAAGAGGGGATTCAAAAAGCCGAGGCGGAGAAAAAAACTTTTTTGTCTCCCGAGATTTTGAAATCGGTAGCGTTTAAACGCAAATAAGCGTGGGCGGGAAGAGGTTTTTCTTCGAAAAAAGGAGAAAAACTTTTTTCCCGCCTATATAATTTATTGATTTTTGACGGCAATTTTGGTATACTATGGAAAAAGAAAAACAAACGAGGTTTTTATGGCAACGGGCGAATTTACCGATAAAGTGCGGATATGGATAAAAGCGGGCGACGGCGGCGACGGGATGAACTCGTTTAAGGCGTTCAAAGGCAAGCCTGCGTGCGGGCCTGACGGCGGCGACGGCGGAAAGGGCGGCGACGTATATTTCGTTGGGGACAAGGATATGAACGATTTGTTCCCCTTCCGTTTTACTTCCCGATTCTTTGCGGATAACGGCGAGGTCGGCGGGACGAACAGATGCTTTGGGAAAAGCGGTAAAAGCGTGTATATCAAAGTGCCTTTGGGGACGCTCGTTCGCGACGAAGAAACGGGCAAGCTGATTTGCGACGTCTTTGAGGACGGGCAGGAGATTTTGATTGCAAGAGGGGGCAACGGCGGTAAGGGCAACGTGCGCTTTACGACCGCGCGCCGCCACGCGCCTAACTTTGCGCAAAAAGGGGAAAAGGTCAAACAGCACTCGGTTATTTTGGAATTAAAAGTGATTGCCGACGTGGGATTCGTTGGCTTCCCGAACGTGGGAAAGAGCACGCTGCTTTCCAAGATTTCCGCAGCGAAACCCAAGATTGCTAATTATCATTTCACGACGCTATCCCCCAACCTTGGCGTAGTGCGGTATTATGAAAAGTCCTTCGTGGCGGCGGATATTCCGGGGCTTATCGAGGGAGCGGCGCAGGGCGCGGGGCTTGGACACGATTTCTTGCGCCATATCGAGCGGACGAGAATGCTTTGCCACGTGGTGGATATTTCGGGCTGCGAGGGCAGAGACCCGATTGAGGATTTTAAAAAGATTAACGACGAATTAAAAGAGTTCAGCGAGGCGCTTTCTAAGTTGCCGCAGATTGTCGTCTGCAACAAGTGCGACGTGTACGGCGCGGAAGAGAATTTGAAAGCCTTTAAGAAAAAGTACGGCAGAAAGTATAAAATCTTCCCGATTACCGCGATTACGGGCGAGGGCACGAGAGAGCTGTTAGAGGGGATTTTCTCCGTATTGGAAACGCTGCCGCCCGTCGAGCCGATGCCGATCGAGGAGGAATTCGAGTACAAAGCAAACGACGATTTGAGCTTTGAAATTTTCAAAGACGAAGAGGGCGTGTACGTGGTTGTCGGCGGTTTGGTGGATATGCTTTGCAGAAACGTCGCCTTAAACAATCCCGATTCGATGTTGTATTTCCAAAAAGTCTTGCGCCTTCGGGGCGTTATCAAGGAACTCGTGAAGCAAGGCTGTAAAGAGGGAGATACCGTGTCTATTGGGGACGTCGAATTCGACTTCATACCGTAAAACAGCTTATATACGTCGCATTTCATCGTTGCGGCTCGGTCACATACTACTCGGTATGCTCCCTCGCCACGCCTTGAACTGCTCGTATCTAATCCGTTTTATGTAACATCGCAGGTCGGCGGAACGATCGAAAAGACTGGCTGCAAGATTATCTTGCAATTCCGAACTCCGAATTTTAAATTCTACCACAATTCCGAACTCCGAATTTAATATGAGGTAAAACTATGATTGTAACCAACGAAAACATTACCAGTAAACAAAGAAGTAAATTAAAATCGATTGCGGCGAACCTTTCGCCCATCACCCAAATCGGCAAGGGTGGGATTACCGATAATCTTCTCAAAACCCTTTCCGACGCGTTGGAGGCGCGCGAGCTTATTAAGGTAACCGTGCTCGAAAACGCCGAGGATACGCCGAGAAATATCGCCGAAAACGTCGCTGAACTGTTGGGCGCGGTTTGCGTTACCGTCATCGGCAGAAAGGCGATTTTTTACCGCTATTCGAGTCGGGATAAATTTGCCCATCTCGAATTTTAAAAACGCGTTTAAAAATCGAAAATCCGTGTATATATAATAGGAAAACAAACGGTTGAGGTTGTAAAAAGAATGGAAAACGAAGAATTGAAAAAAGAAGAAGAACTTGCGGAAGAAAAACCCGCAAAGAAGAAATCTTCTAAAAAACAGGAAGAATTAGAAAAGGCGCTGTTAGAAGCGGAAGAAAGCAAACGCAAGTGGTACGCCGTTACGGCGGAATATGAAAACTACCGCCGCCGCACGCAAAACCAAGCGGCGCAACGCTATCAAGAGGGCAGAAACGACGTAATTGCGGCTTTGTTCCCGATTGGGGACAACCTTTCCCGTGCGATTTCCACCTGCTCAGACGAGAACACGAAGCAGGGTTTGGATATGATTTTAAAAGCCTTTAACAAGGTGTTGTCGGACGAGGGAGTGGAAGAACTCGACCCCGTGGGCGAAGCGTTTAACGCGGACACGATGGAAGCGATTATGGCGATGCCCGCTGAAAACGGCGAGGAGAGCGGCACGGTAAAGCAGGTATACGTAAAAGGCTACAAAAAGGGCGAAAAGGTCTTGCGCTACGCGCAGGTCATCGTTACGCAGTAAAAAAATTCCGAACGCAGAAGTTTTTGCGTTCGGTTTTTTTCTTTGCGACTATTGACAAAGGCGCAAGGTTGTAGTATAATAAGCTTGCGAAGAGGAGGAAAGACTTATGTTTTGCAGGCACTGCGGAAAAGAAGTTTTTGACGAAGCCTTCGTGTGTCCGTCCTGCGGCGGGCAGTTGCGGCATATCCCTACAGCGCAACCTGCGCCGCAAACCAACCGTCGGGCGAAGTTTGCCAAGGTTTCCCGTATCCTTAGCACGGTCACGGCGATCTTGAACGGCGTGGCGCTCGGGTTTTGGCTGATGAAAATTATCGGTACGGTTATCGGGTTTAAAGGGGGAGAGACGGGCGAACACGTAGGCGCGTGGATGATGGTGTATGGCTGGATTTTTTCGATGATCTTCGCGCTGATTGCGTGCGAGGCGGGCACGGCGGGGTTTGTGTTCGGCTTGATCCAAAAGGACAATAGAAAGGTGAAGCGGTTTGCGATTATCGTTTTCGTCGTTTCCGTTGTTTTGGCGACGGTCGGTGTGTTCGATCTCTTTCATCTGTCGTTGATTTCCGAATTAAGCGTATGATAAAAAAATTAAGTGAGGTAAAAAATATGATTAGTTTACAAGACAAAGTCGTCATTATTACGGGCGGCGGCAGAGGTATCGGGTTCGGGCTTTCGACGGCGTTTGCCAAAGCGGGCGCGAAGCTCGTTATCACGGGCAGAACGGAAGCTACGCTGCTTTCGGCAAAAGAAAAATTGGAGGCAGAGCACGGTTGTGAGGTGCTTTGCGTAACGGCGGACGGCGCGGACGAGGCGGCGATCCAGAACGTTATCGACAAGACGGTGGAAAGATTCGGGCGTATCGACGCGGTGGTAAACAACGCGCAGGCGTCGGCTTCGGGGAAAATGCTTGTCGATCATACGAAAGAGGATCTCGATTTGGCAATTCATTCGGGAATTTACGCGACTTTCTTCTATATGCAAAAGGCGTTCCCGTATTTGAAAGAAAGCAAGGGCTGCGTGGTCAATTTTGCCAGCGGCGCGGGGCTGTTCGGGCGTATCGCGCAATCGTCCTATGCGGCGGCGAAAGAGGGGATTCGCGGGCTTTCGCGTGTGGCGGCGACCGAATGGGCGCCGTATGGGGTGCGCGTCAACGTGATTTGTCCTCTTGCTATGACCGAGGGCTTGAAGAAGTTCAAGGAAGAGTACCCCGAAAGATACGAACAAACGATCAAGGGGGTGCCTATGGGCAGATTTGCCGACCCCGAACAAGATATCGGCGGTATGTGCGTATTCCTTTGTTCGGATTTGGCAAGTTACGTAACGGGCGAAACGATTACCTTGCAAGGCGGCAGCGGATTAAGACCGTAAATTTAAGAATAAGAAACGGTACAACGGAGCAAAAAATGCTCCATTGTTTTTTGTAAGATAAAGAACTTGACAAAATATAAACGAGATGGTAAAATAAAAAAGATTTCACAAATTTTTCACAGGAGCGTTTTCCTTGTTAAAAAAAGGGGGAAGGTATGCAGGAAGCATTATTGGCGATTATCAATTTTTTATTTGTGCCGACGATAAGCGTATATTTGTATTTTAAGCGGGAGAAAACGTTGTCGAAAACCGAGCTTTTCTTGCGCTATTGTGTTAGTGCGGTTGTTATTGCGGCGGTATGTAAATTCGTGCGGTGGGCAATTTTGTGGTTATTTAAGGTTAAACTGACGGCGTACAGCGCTTTGTATACGTTGCTGGCGGTGGCGGTGGCGCTTGCAATTCCTTGCGTGACGAAAGTGATTTCGGTTAAAGCAGAAAAAACGAAAGAAAAGAAAGAAGAAACAAACGATGACAAGCAAGAAGAAAACGAAAAAGACAAGGCGGCATAGTCCCGTCCGTATCGTCGTATACGTGCTCGTGGGATTGGCGTATCTTCTTGCCTGCACCCTCGTTTGCGTGTGCGATTGGTCGCGTGAATATTTTAACGTAAGCCTTGAAGAGATTTTGTTTACTTTGACGAATCCTTTGGAGGGAGCGGATAACAATATCGTTTGGGATGCGGTGAAATACTGCCTGCCGAGAATACTATTGGTGACGGCGGCGTACGTGGTGGCGGTATGGATTGATTGGCGGACGAACGTTTCGTGGATTGTCTGTGTGAAAATTAAAAAATTCGTACTTCGATTAAACGTGTTGAAAATAGCGCGCTTTGTCGGGGCTTGGGGCTGTATCGCGGCAATGACGATGAGCGTTTTTCACGTGGATAAACGCTACGGTTTGTTCGAGTTTATTAAAAACCGCATGTCCGTCAATACCATTTACGAGGAGTATTACGTTAATCCCAAAGAGGCGGGAATCGTTCTTCCCGCGGGGCAAAAAAAGAAGAACCTCGTATATATCGTTTTAGAGAGTATGGAAACGACCTACGCCGACAAAGAACACGGCGGGGCGCAGTCGGAAGAATATATTCCGAATCTTTTGCAGATAGCCAAAGAGTACACCTCGTTTTCTAACGGCGAAAGCTTAGGCGGGTTTTATAATACTTCGGGGACGATGTGGACGATGGGGGCGCTGATGGCGTTGACCTCGGGCGTACCGTTCGATTTCCCGACCCAAAGAAATTCGATGAACAAGCGCGAAAGCTTTGCGCCTGGGCTTACGACGATTGGAGAGGTGCTCGATTCCTTTGGGTATACGCAGGAATTTTTGTGCGGTTCGAACGGGGAATTCGGGGGTAGAAGGCTGTATTTTGAAACGCACGGCGGGTATGAGATTTACGATTTGTATTCAGCGCGCGCAGACGGGTATATTCCTGAGGGTTATTACGTTTTTTGGGGGTATGAGGATCTGTATCTTTACGAGATTGCCAAAGATGAGCTGACGAGGTTGTCGCAAGGAAACGAGCCGTTCAATTTGACGATGCTGACGGTGGACACGCACGCCAAGGGCGGGTACGTGTGCAAACTGTGCAAGAGCGATCACGCGGTTTCGACGGCAAACGTAGTATCCTGTGCGGATAGGCAGCTGAAAAATTTCCTTGATTGGTGCAAAGCGCAGCCTTTTTACGAGGATACCGTAATCGTGGTAACGGGAGATCATCCCCGTATGGACGATATTTTAGTAGCGGGAGTGGAAACGAGACCGATTTACAACTGCTTTGTCAATGCGCCTGCCATAGAATCGGAAAGAAAACAAAACCGCGTTTTTACGCCGATGGATATGTTCCCCACAACCCTCGCGGCGATGGGATTTAGTTGGCAGGGAAATCGTTTGGGATTGGGTACGAATTTGTATTCCTCGCAAAAAACCTTGTCGGAAGAATTGGGGTTTGATTATTTGGATGCGGAATTGAAAAAATCCTCCCGTTATTATGAAGAGCATTTTTATTAAACGAAAAACCGTCTGCGATTAAAAGCGCGGACGGTTTTTTAAAATTTTAAAAAATAATGCGTAAAAAATCGAGTCGAAAACCGTCATATAAGCAGAAAGCAAAGGAAAAATCTTCCAAACCTATTGAAAAAGGGGGAAAAGTATGCTATAATGCGCTTGTAAAGAAAAAAAATAAAAGGAGGGCGTGATGATGAAAAGATTGTTATCAATCTGGCTTGCGTTTTTACTTGCTATTTTTATGGGCATAAGTCTTGTGGGCTGTGAGTCCGAAGAGGAAGACGAGCGTGCCCGCTATTGTGATCCGAGAGGGAAAGTGTGGTATAATGAAGAGTCCTTGCCGAACGTTGAAGAACCTTTCGAGAAAGGCTACGACGGAAGCTGCTATATTCAAATTGATAAGGAGGGAAACGTTTTGTTTAAGCCGCTTGACGGCGAAGAAATGAGAGGGACGTTAACGACTTCGAAAGATGAGTTACTTAAACGGACGGAAGTTTCTATTTCGTTGGAAAATGGAGGCTTGGCGACAGGGGATTGTTGGCAAAATAAATACGGAAGGGATTTATGGATATGGTATAATGGTAAATGCTATTATTTTGACGACAAGCAAAAGATTTCCAAAGAAGAATTTGAGGAATACCGCGGGCAATTTGTGGATTTCCTGCTCGGCGTTTATGAAACGGGGATTTTTCCGACAGAGGAAGAAATTGCAAAGAATGAGTTATATAGAAAATTTACGCATTATATGCAAATAGACCCTTGTTGCGGGGGACCGATTACGTATAGCACGGTAGAAAAAGCGACGATCAAGAGAATCTATTCGAGAGCGTACGAGGAAGAGGTTGTATTAGAAATAGACGGAAAAACGGTTACTTGTTCGCAGTATCATCCCATCGTCGCTTTGATTACGCAAAGCGGGGAAATTAAGGAGCTGTCCTACGAAGACGTTAGAAAAGGCGATTGCCTTGTTCGTCGCCAAAAGAAATCGGACGGAACGTATTCGATAGAAGGGATATTTTATATAGAAGAAGCCGTTGAAACGCCCGACAAAGAGCTTTCGTATGCGACAAGAGATATAGAGGGGACTTTAAATAAAGATCGGCATTTTTTATATTTTTTATATGAAGATATGATAACGATTATTAGGACGAAGGAGGAGCTGGAAGAGGTATTTCGAGGGATAGAAGTAGAATGGAATGAAAAGCCGATTTGGGAAAGGTACAGCGAGGATTTCTTTGAGACGCAAAGCTTGATTTTCTTCGTGCAAATCGAGATTGGGCAGGATACGGAGATGGAACTGGATTCCATAGGATTGAAGGATAACGTAGCGACGGTTTACGTAACGAAGTATACCTCAGACGATAGAGAGATGACGGTGCTTTGGGAACTTTTACACGTACCGAAAGAGGAGTTGGCGGGGGTTGAGGACATAAAAATACAGTCCTTGTATTTATAACGGATTTAAAAGAAAATAAAAAAACGGAACGGGCTGTTTGTCCGTTCCGTTTTTCTGTTTTAAAAACGCTTTGAAATTTTTTTTAAAAAAGTTGTTTAAGGGGGCGGCGGGGTGGTTACATATAATTGTAAATAAATTCAACGACCGCAAAAAGCGGTAAAAGGAGTGTAATAGTATGGCAGGAAAAGTTATCGGTATTGACCTTGGTACGACCAATTCGTGCGTAGCGGTTATGGAAGGCGGCGAACCCGTCGTTATCGCAAACGCAGAGGGTTCGAGAACGACCCCTTCCGTCGTTTCTTTCCAAAAGGACGGCTCGCGCGTTGTGGGGCAGGCTGCGAAACGTCAGGCGGTTGCAAATCCCGACAAGACGATTATTTCGATTAAGCGCCACATGGGCTCGGATTATAAAGTAAAGGTAGACGACAAGGCGTATTCGCCCCAAGAAATTTCGGCGATGATCCTTGGGAAATTGAAGGCGGACGCAGAGGCGTATTTGGGTCAGACGGTTACGGAAGCGGTTATCACCTGCCCCGCGTATTTCTCCGACTCGCAACGTCAAGCGACGAAGGACGCAGGGAAGATTGCGGGCTTGAACGTTTTGCGTATTATCAACGAACCGACGGCGGCGGCGCTTGCGTACGGTTTGGATAAGGACAAGGGCGGCAAGGTTATGATTTACGACCTTGGCGGCGGTACGTTCGACGTATCTATCCTTGAAATTTCCGACGGCGTATTCGAAGTTTTGGCAACGAACGGCGACACGAAGCTGGGCGGCGACGACTGGGATAACAAGATTATCGAATACCTTGTAGACGAGTTCAAAAAATCGCACGCGATCGATTTGTCCAAGGACAAGATGGCGATGCAGAGATTGAAAGAGGCGGCTGAAAAGGCGAAGATCGAGCTTTCGGGTATGACTTCGACGAACGTAAACTTGCCCTTCATTTCGATGAGCGCGGACGGTCCTCAACACCTTGACATCACGCTGACGAAACAGAAATTCGAGGCGATGACGGCGGACCTTTTGGAAAGAACGGTTGCGCCTATGAAAGCGGCTATGCGCGATGCGGGACTTTCGTATAACGACATCGACAAGGTAATCCTCGTCGGCGGTTCGACGCGTATGCCTGCAGTCGTTGCAAAGGTAAAGGAAGTTACGGGTAAAGAACCTTTCAAGGGTATTAACCCCGACGAATGCGTTGCAATCGGCGCGGCGGTACAAGGCGGCGTTTTGACGGGCGAAGTAAAGGACGTATTGCTCCTTGACGTTACTCCCCTGTCCTTGGGTATTGAAACGCTTGGCGGCGTATTCACGAGAATTATCGACAGAAACACGACGATTCCCGTAAAGAAGAGCCAAATCTTCTCGACGGCAGCAGACAACCAGACGAGTGTAGATATCCACGTATTGCAAGGCGAACGTGAATTCTGTAAAGACAATAAGACGCTTGGCAACTTTATGTTGACGGGCATTGCGCCTGCTCCTCGCGGAATCCCGCAGATTGAAGTTACCTTCGACATCGACGCGAACGGTATCGTGCACGTAACGGCGCAGGATAAGGGCACGGGCAAGTCCACGGATATTACGATTACGTCCTCGACCAATCTTTCCGAAGAAGAAATCGATAAAGCGGTAAAAGAAGCGGAACAGTTTGCGGAAGAAGATAAAAAGCGCAAAGAAAAGGTGGAGAACAAGAACAAACTCGACGGTATGATTTTCTCCGTGGAACAGACGATGAAGGAAGCAGGCGATAAGCTTGACGAAAGCGACAAGGCGACCTTGCAGGCGGCAATCGACGCGGCGAAGAAAGAGCTGGAATCGGAAGACGACGATAGAATTAAAGCAGCGTACGACAAGTTGATGCAGGACGTGCAGCCTGTCTTTGCGAAGATGTATCAGGCAAACGGCGGGGCAAACCCCAACCCTGATATGGGCGGCGATACGGAATTCCATCAATAAAAAATAGCGCTCAACTCGTACTTGGGTGGGGCAAAATGAAAAAACACCGGGTTTGGGACACCAAGCCCGTAGTGTTTTATAAAGGCGTAGGATAAAGATATGGCAGACAAGAAAAATTATTACGAGACTCTGGGCGTAGATAAAAAGGCGACTCCCGAGGAAATTAAATCGGCGTATCGAAAATTGGCGATGAAATATCACCCCGACCGCAACCAAGGCAACGCGGAGGCGGCGGAGAAGTTTAAGGAAGTCAACGAGGCGCACGAAACGCTGTCCGATCAGCAAAAACGCGCGGCGTACGATTACGAGTTAGAGCACCCCGGTATGGGGGGATTCGGCGGCGGGTTCGGCGGTTTTGGCGGCGGCGGTTTTGAAGATATTTCGGACATTTTCAGCAGTTTTTTCGGCGGCGGGTTCGGCGGCGGCAGAGCCGCGAAATCTTCGGTCGGCGAGGATATTCAGCAGGAGATGACTCTGTCCTTTATGGACGCCGCAAAGGGGTGCAGAAAGACCTTTTCGTATATGCGTAACGAGCCTTGTTCTTCGTGTAGAGGGACGGGCGCGAAAGGGGGCACGGCGTATCATACTTGCGGGAAATGTAAAGGGTCGGGGATTGTTCAGCAGGTGCAAAACACGATGTTTGGCAGAACGATTCGGCAAGCGGTTTGCCCCGATTGCGGCGGCAGCGGGAAGATTATCAAGGAAAAGTGTCCCGACTGTAAAGGCAAGGGCGCGCAGCGCAAGGAAACGACGGTTACTATCGATATTCCCGCGGGCGTGGACAACGGCAGTTATATGAAAAAGAAAGGCTTGGGGCAGGCGGCGCAAGGCGGCGGCGTGCCCGGCGATTTAATTATTCTGTTCCGAGTCGAGCCGCATAAGCTGTTCGTGCGGGAAAAGTTCAACCTTCGTTTGGATTTGTACGTTCCTTATAAAACGGCGGTGCTGGGCGGCATAGTGAAAGTGCCGACGGTGGATAGCACGTTTGAGTTTACGGTGCCGGAAGGCACGCAGAGCGGGACGGTGTTTACCTTGCGCGGGAAAGGGATTCGTTCGGCGCGCGGCGAAGTGGGAAATCTGATTATCCGCGTGCTGGTGGAAGTGCCTGTGAAGCTGTCCAAGGACCAGAAAAAGGCGCTCGAAAAATGGGACGATTCGCTGGAATTGAAACAGCACGAGCAGATGAAAAAATATGCCGACCGTATGGAGATTCTTTACGGCGAAAAGGCGTATTAAAAGGAAAACGCTTTGATACAAGGCGGGTATATGGAAATTTAAAAAATTCGGCGGGAGGTATTTACTTTCCGCTGATTTTTGATATAATAGGGAAGCGGGAAGATGATATCTTCCCCTACGGCGGGGCGTGATAGTTGTTTAGAGAAGAGGTTAGAAGGGCGGGAAGATGATATCTTCCCCTACGATGCGTTGGCGAATTTGTGATATAGTAAACGGGCGGGATAAAATATGGAAACAAAGGATAAATTGCCGAAACGAAAGAAAAACCGTTTAAAAGATTACGATTACAGTGGGAGCGGAGCATATTTTATAACGGTATGCACGAAAGAGGGAGAATGTATATTTTGGGATAAAAGCCAGCCTGAATTTGTAGGGGAGGATAGTATCCTCCCGCCTGAGAATGTACGGCTATCAACGTGCGGTGAAATTGTAAAAGAGGCAATCGAGTTCATTCCCAAACAGTATACACATATCGAGTTATTACGATATGTTGTTATGCCGAACCATATTCATATGGTATTATTTATTCCGTATACTGACGGGAAGACGATAGCTTCCCCTACGGGTATTTCAACGGTTGTTGGGCAAATGAAACGTTACGTATCAAAAAAGATAGGCGAGGGAATTTGGCAAAAATCCTTTCACGACCACGTAATACGAGATAAAAGCGATTACGAAGAAATAGAAAAATATATTTATGAGAATCCTGCTAAATGGCAATACGACTGCTTTTATAAAAAAAGCAAATAAAAATTTTTAGGAGTCAAAAAATGGGGGCTTTTATAACTGTTTCCGGATTGGGTATACTGATTTCTATTCTTGGGATACTTAATATGACGGGAAATATATCTTCTCTGCATTGGTATCATAGACAAAGAGTAGCGGAAGAGAACAGAAAAGCGTTTGGGAAACTCGTTGGGTTGGGGACGTTGATTATTGGGCTTGCTATGATTGTCTTTGGTATGCTTTACTTGATTTTTGAGTATACGCAATTGAAAATTCTTGTTATTGTCGGCGCGATAGAATTGATTGCGGGTATAATTGTAGGCATAATCATTAGCTTTTATGGGATGAAAAAGTATAACGGCGGCATATTCTAGTTTAATCCGCAACGCTATTATTCAAAATAAAATATACCCCCGACAGATTTTCGTGTCTGTCGGGGTGTTTTCTTAACGGGTGCGGTAGTCCTTGGGGGAAACGCCTTTAAAGGTTTTAAAGGTTTTGATAAAATAGCTTAAATCGTTAAAGCCGCAGTCGTAGGCGATTTGCGTAACCGATAGGTCGCTGCCAAGCAGCTTTCTTGCGGCGCGTTCGATGCGGTAGGTCAACAAATACTGTACGGGGGTCGTACCCGTCATATCCTTAAAAAATTTGCAAAAGTATTTTTCGGAAAAGCCTGCGATTAAAGCCATATCCTCTAACGTAATATCCTTGGCAAAGTTTTCCCGAATATAAGCAAGTACCGATTTTAACTTGTTTACTTTCTTGCCGTCCTGACCGTTTGCGGGGGGCAGGTGCGAGATGAAAAGCTCCTTTTTACGAATTTCGCCCAAGAGCGTATGGAAAAGTCCGATGGTCTTAAACGGGGGCTCGTCGTCGGCGGCTGCGATTTCGTCAAAGACGGCGTGTACGCATTGTTTTACGGTTTCGTCCTTTGGAAACTCGTGTAAAAAGGCGGTATGGGAAAGCAGGGAATCTAAAAAGGCGTCGCAGGCGGCGTTGCCCGTTTTTAAAAAGGCAAGGTTGAACACGATACAATCGTATCGGCACTCGCGCGGGGTTGCGCCGTGAACGGTTTCGCTGTTGATAAACGCCACGTCGCCCGCCCTCAAAAGGGTGGCGCGGTTGTCCAGCGTTAGCAAAAGCTCACCGTCGAGCACGCGGATAAGCTCTAAATTCGTGTGCCAGTGAAACGCCATTTCATATTTTGGGTGCAAAGCGGAGACTTGGTATAATTCGAAGGGAAAGTCGTCCGTGCCGTGCTGTTTTAGCTCGTTAAAAATCATAAACCACCGAAAATGTGAAGATAATTATACTTTGTTCCTATTATATCACTTGTCAAGGGGAAAAATCAAGTATATAATTATAGTATCTAAGAAAAAGATTATAAGGAGAAAGGGTATGGCAGAATCTAGACTTATCGGGAGTTATCCCGTAATCGGTATCAGACCTACGATTGACGGCAGAAGAGGGCCTTTGAAGGTAAGAGAGTCCTTGGAAGCACAAACGATGAATATGGCAAAGCGGGCGGCGGAGCTGATTTCGAAGAACGTATTTTATTCGAACGGCGAGCCCGTAAAGGTAATTATTGCGGACACGACGATCGGACGTGTTGCGGAAGCGGCGGCGTGCGCGGACAAGTTTAAGAAAGCGGGCGTAGACGTTACGATTACCGTAACGCCTTGCTGGTGCTACGGCAGCGAAACGATGGATATGGATCCGATGACGATTAAGGCGGTTTGGGGCTTTAACGGGACGGAAAGACCGGGCGCGGTGTACTTGGCGGCGGTGCTTGCGGGGCACGCGCAAAAGGGGTTGCCTGCGTTTGGTATCTACGGGCACGACGTACAGGATTTGGACGATACTTCGATTCCTGCGGACGTTTCGGAAAAATTGCTGCGTTTTGCGCGCGCGGCGGTTGCCGTGGCGACGATGCGCGGAAAATCCTATTTGCAAATCGGTTCGATTTGTATGGGGATTGCGGGCTCGATCGTCAATATCGAGCTGTTTGAAGAGTACCTTGGTATGCGCGTGGAATCGGTAGACGAGGTGGAAATTATCCGCCGTATGACCGAGGGTATTTACGACGAGAAGGAATATCAAAAGGCGCTTGCTTGGATAAAGGCGAAATGCAACGCGGACTTTGATAAGAACCCGCCCGAGCTGCAAAGAACGGCGGAGCAAAAGGAAAAGGATTGGGAATTCACGGCGAAGATGGCGTGTATTATCAAGGACCTTTTCAACGGAAACAAAAACTTGCCCGAAGGGGCGGAGGAAGAAGCGGTCGGGCACAACGCGATTGCGGGCGGTTTCCAAGGGCAAAGACAGTGGACGGATTTTTATCCCAACTGCGATTTCCCCGAATCCATTCTCAATTCGACCTTTGACTGGAACGGCGCGAGAGAACCGTATATCCTCGCTACGGAAAACGATACGCTCAATAGCGTTTGTATGCTGTTTGGGAAGCTTTTGACGGGTAGAGCGCAGATTTTTGCGGACGTAAGAACGTATTGGAGCGGCGACGCGGTAAAACGGGTTACGGGCTATGAAATCGAGGGCAAAGCAAAGGAAGCGGACGGCTTTATCCACCTTATCAATTCGGGCGCGGCTTGCGTGGACGCTTGCGGCGAGGTGAAGGACGGAAACGGCAACGCCGTGATGAAGAAGTGGTGGGAAATGAAGGACGAGGATATCGACGCTTGTATGGCGGCGACTACTTGGCCGTATGCAGACCTTGGGTATTTCCGCGGCGGCGGGTATTCGTCCAGATTCGTTACGAGAGCGGAAATGCCCGTTACGATGATGCGTTTGAATATGGTAAAGGGTATCGGACCCGTGATGCAGCTTGCAGAGGGCTGGACGGTTTCTATCCCCGACGAAGTAACCCATAAGCTTTGGAAGAGAACGGACTATACGTGGCCTTGCACTTGGTTTGCTCCTCGCGTTACGGGTAAGGGCGCGTTTAAGACGGCGTACGACGTGATGAACAACTGGGGCGCGAACCACGGCGCGATTTCCTACGGGCATATCGGCGCGGACATCATTACGCTTTGTTCGATGCTCCGTATTCCCGTATGTATGCACAACGTAGACGAGCAGGATATTTACCGTCCCGCTAGCTGGAATGCGTTCGGTATGGACAAGGAAGGGCAGGATTATCGGGCTTGCCAGACCTACGGGCCTATGTATAAAAACATTCGATAAGGAGTTTCAAGGAAAAGGCTACGCGAAGGCGTAGCCTTTTTTGCGTGTGAGAGAGGGGGGTAAGTTGCGGGCAAACCGTTGACTTTTTCTTTGCGCCCGTGCTATAATAAAAGAGTGAGGTAAGCTTATGAAATATATAGAATTGACGATACATACGACGACGGAGGCTAGCGAAATCATCTCCGATATTATGTGGGCGTATACCGATTACGGCGTAACCATTTGCGACCGCGCGGATATTATCGCTTTGCAAACGGCGAAGGAATCGACCTTTTGGGATTATATGGACGACGATTTGACGGTGGACAAGCCCTCGGACGTATTGGTGAAATGCTACGTCGCTGAGGACGTTGCAGACAAGCTGCTGCCCTCGATTTTGAGGGATATTCAGGATGCAAAAGCAAGGAGCGAAGGGTTCGTGCCGTTCGGGACTTTGGAGGATACCAAACGCACGGTGGACGGCGACGACTGGATTGACGTTTGGAAAAAACATTTCCGTCCCATTCATTTGGGGGAGATTGTCGTCGTGCCCGAATGGATAGAATATCAGCCTGCGGAAAAGGAAAAAGTAGTGCTGCTCGATTCGAATATGGCGTTCGGGACGGGGGAGCACGAAACGACTTCAATGTGCGTGGAGTTAATGCAAGACTATATCACGCCCGACTCCGTTTGTATCGACGTGGGTTGCGGCAGCGGGATTTTGGGGATTTCCGCGATTAAGCTTGGGGCGGCGAAAGCGTATTTGACCGACATTGACCCGATTGCGGTGGAAAGTTCGCTGCACAACAGTCAATTAAACGGAGTGGCGGAAAAGACGGTGGTTGCTCATTCGAATCTTTTGGAAAACACGGACGTAAAAGGCGACGTGATGATGGCGAATATTACGGGCGAGGTCTTGAAAATGTTAGCGCCGTCTATTCCGAAGAATTTGAAAAAAGAGGGCGTATTGATTTTAAGCGGAATAATCGAAAGCCGCTTGGAGATGGTAAAAGCCGCTTACGAGGCGGTTGGTATGCAGGTCGTTTTGGAAAGAAGAAAGGGCGAATGGTTCGCGCTCGTTTTAAAGCACGGCGCATAAAGAGGGTAGCATGGCTGCGTTGAAAAGGTTTTTTGTGGAAAAAATAGAAGGGACGGTCGAGCTTTGCGGCGAGGAATTCGAGCACGCGAAAAACGTGCTTAGACTGGGCGTTGGAGACGAGGTCGTGCTTTTGGATAACAGCGGGAAGGAATTTACCGCCGTGATTGCGCAGGCGGAAAAGAAGCGTATGCTGTTAAACGTCGTGCGAGAGGAACTGGGGATAAGAGAGCCTAAAACGGACGTCGCGCTCTTGTTTGGGTATTTGAAAAACGCGGATAAAAACGAGTTCATCGTGCAAAAAGCCGTGGAACTGGGCGTAACGAAAATCGGCGTATTTTCTTCGGCTTTTTCCTCGGCGTATATGAACGCAAACAAACTGGAAAGGCTGAACAAGGTTTCCAAAGAGGCGGCGAAGCAATGTTTGCGCTCGGTTGCGCCGACGGTCGTCTATTTGGATTCGTTTGATAAGGCGTTGGAGGAAGCAAACGGGTATGAAAACAAGCTGTTTGCCTGCGAATTTGCGACGGAAAGCAAGTGCGACGTCGGGGCGCTTTGCGGGTCGACGGCGGTTATGATTGGAAGCGAGGGCGGATTTTCCCGTGAAGAGGAAACGCGCGCGGCAGAGAGCGGGTTTTGTTCGGTAACGCTTGGAAAGAGGATTTTGCGCGCGGAAACGGCGGCGGTGGCGTTGACTTCGGTCGTAATGTTTGCCTTGGGAGAATTGCGATGAAGGCGGTTGTATACACGCTGGGGTGTAAAGTAAACGACGTGGAAAGCGGGTCGATTATCCGCGGGCTGGAAGCGCTGGGATATACCGT
Organism: Clostridiales bacterium; assembly: GCA_015069295.1. Taxonomy (GTDB): domain Bacteria; phylum Bacillota; class Clostridia; order Christensenellales; family Borkfalkiaceae; genus Scatosoma. The sequence continues at coordinate 7,354 of SVIW01000007.1, read as the reverse complement.
TTCGCGAGAGATGGAAGAGGCGGATTTGTATATCGTCAACACCTGCGCGGTAACGGCGGAGGCAGAGCGGAAGAGCCGTCAAACGGTGGGGAAAGCCGTTCGGCAAAACCCGAACGCGAAAATTATCGTTTGCGGCTGCGCTTCGGAAAAAACGCCGTCGGCGTTTTTAGAAAAAGGGGCTACCGTGTACGCGGTTACGGGGGCGCAAAGAAAAAATAAGGCGCTGGAAATCGTGCGGGCGGGCTTTGAAAACGAGCCGCTTGGGGTTTGTATCGAAGAGGAAAAAATCTACGAGGAAATGCCTCTGCCCGAATGTTTAAAAACCCGTAATTTCGTTAAAATTCAGGACGGCTGCAATCGGTTTTGTTCCTATTGCGTAATTCCCTATCTACGGGGCAGAAGCCGTTCGCGAAGGGTAGAGAGCGCGGCAAAAGAGATTTTGGAAAGCACGGCGCAAGAGACGGTGGTAACGGGGATTGACATTTCCGAATACAAGGACGGGGAAAAGGACCTTGCCGATTTGATGCTTGCCGTGAAAGACGCGCAAACCCGTATTCGGTTGGGTTCGATTGAGGTCAGCTTGATAACGCCGCGGTTTTTAGAGGCGTTAAAGCAGGTAAAAAATTTTGCTCCGCAATTTCATTTGTCCTTACAAAGCGGGTCGGATTCCGTTTTAAAGAGTATGAACCGACGTTATACGCGGGCGGAGTATCTTGAAAAATGCAAAATGATTTATCAAGCTTTCCCTAACGCCGCGATTACGACGGACGTTATCGTGGGGTTCCCGACGGAAACGGAAGAGGATTTTTGCCAGTCGCTACAAATCGTGAAAGAGGCGGGGTTTGCGCAAATACACGCCTTTCCCTATTCGCCGCGCGAGGGAACGAACGCTTTTAAGAAGTATAAAGAACTGCCTTTCGCTTTGAAAAAAGAACGGGTAGAAAGGCTGTTGGAAACCGGCGCAAAGGTAAAGAAAGAGTATCTCGAACGGTTTGTCGGCAGAGTTTTGACGATGGTGCCGGAAAACTGTATCGAGGGGTATACGGAGGGGTATACGGAAAATTATATCCGCGTATACGTCAAGGGTGAAATGGAAAAAACGCCTATCCGTGTACGCATTCAGCGGCTTTTTAAAGACGGCGCAGAAGGAAAAATTGAAAAGGAATAAAGGAGAAAAGCTATGGAAAACTGTATTTTTTGTAAAATTATCAGCGGGGAAATTCCCTCGCCGCGACTGTATGAAGACGAAAAGATGATCGTGATAAAAGACATCGAACCGAAAGCGAAATTGCATTATCTTTGTATCCCCAAAACGCATTTTGCGTTGCTTTCCGAAATGGACGGGGAAAAAGCGGAGATTGTGAAGCACTGTTTTTCGATTATCCCGACTTTGGAAGAAAAGCTGGGCTTGCAAGCGGGGTATCGGGTGATTATCAACCAAGGCGAAAACGGCGGACAGACCGTTCCGCATTTGCATATCCATTTGCTCGGCGGGGAGAAATTGGCGGATTTTTAAGAGTAGACGGAGTTTAAGGTTATCGGTTTATTTAGGTATAAAAGAAAAAAATTGTGGCAATACTTCCTCTCGCATACGGCTTAGCGCTGTGGCGGGAGGAATTTTTTATGTTGTTTATACGTCTGAAAAGGGCGCTCGTCTCGCTGGCGGCGGTGGGAATTTGTTTGGCGGTCGTGCTTGGAGTTTACGTAATGAACGCTTGCAAATTGCGTATGCTTTCGGGGGAGCGGACTTTTTATCTGGATAGCTCGTCCTCGCAGGGGTTGCGCAAAGAGAGTATTTCTCTAATCGATTTGCCGCGGGTGCGCGGGGAGAGCGTGCGCTTTTCCTGCCAAGAGGGCGAAGTGCTTTCGATTATTCGCGCTTGCGGCGGGAAGGTGGAGTTTGTGGAAGAGGTTTGCGGGATAACTTCTTATTATTGTACTACGGGCGAATGGGAAAGCGGCATACTTCTCAACGGAAAGAAAATCAATTTGCATATTGCTTATTCAAACGGACAATGCGTGGTGGGAGTGCCGATTATATTCGACGGCTTTTGATGTTTGCGCGCGGGAAATACATCGCAATACTTCGTCGAAACTCCGTGCCCCTCAGTTACGTACAGACGTACGCGCCTGTCGGGCAGAACCGCGTGTTTTGTTTCAATCTGCAACCCTTCTCCACAGTTTCGTGTAACTACTCGGTAACACCGTAGGTCGGTGGAACGATAGAAAAGTCTGGATGCAACGGAACGTTGCTAAGAGGTATAAAAATTCCGCAATCGGGCAATCCTTTACATACAAAACGATTTCGGAGGATTTTATGAGCAAGAAAGAACAAAATACAAACGAGCAGGAAAAGAAAGACAAGAAAAAAAAGAAGATGGACGGCGAGAGAAGATTTTACCTCTTTACCGCCATCGGTTGCGCGGCGGTGTTGGTTGCGATTATTGCGGTGGCGATTGCGGTAACCGGCGCGGGGAGCGTCAGCGAGCAAGCGAACAACCCCGATCAATCGACTTCCGCGCCCAGCCAAACTCCCGACGACGAGCCGACGGTCGTTCTGCCGCAAGGTATGGCTTTGCCGATGGAAAACGTATCCGTTCTTAGCGAACACGGCTTTTTCCATAACACGACTTTGAATAATTATTACGAGCACAAGGGCGTAGATTTTGCGGCTTCGGCGGGCACGGAGGTTTTTGCCGTGGACGACGGCGTGGTAGAGAGTATCTATAAAAACGACGTGTTATTGGGTACGGAAATCGTCATCGCGCACGAGGACGGCGTAAAATCGGTGTATCGGTTCGTAACCGAAACAGACGATTTAAAAGTGGGCGATCGGGTGCGCAGGGGCGAGGTCATCGCTACCGTAGCCGAGCCTACGGGCAACGAGTACAAGGACGGCGCGCATTTGCATTTTGAGATTATGGAAAACGGCGTGTCCGTAGACCCGACCAAATATTTGACTTTGGAAGAAAAGTAACTTCTTTATAAGCTGTGCCCCGCCGCGGAAATTTTCCGCGGCGGGGCGTACTTTTGCATAAAAACATATTTTTTTTCTCCCGCGCATACGATAAAGGGCAAAGGAGAGTCAAAGATGAAAAAACTGTTGTGCGCGCTGTTTGCGGCGGTGTTTTTATGCGGGGTATTGCCCGTGTTTACCGGCTGCAAAAAAGAGGTAAAGATTAGTACCGTGTACGAGATTACGGCGGAATACGTGCCGGAAACGGCAACGGTGGCGGGGACGGTAAAGGTAACCTTTGAAAACACGACTGCCGAGGCGTTTTCCGTCTTAAAATTTCAGCTCTATCCAAACGCCTACCGCAAAGACGCGTTGTATCGCCCCGTGGATAAGACGTATACTTCCGCCGCGTATTACGCGGGGGAAAGCTACGGCGAGATAGTCGTTTCCAGCGTACACGGCGCAAAGGGTTGGGAGGTCTTAGGCGAGGACGAAAATATCTTGTACGTGTATCTTGAACAGCCCTTGTACCCCGAGGACAAAATCGTCGTCGATATCGCCTTTTTAACCAAGCTTGCAAAGGTCAACCACCGCACGGGCATCACCAGCCGCGCCGTCAATCTCGGCAATTTCTATCCCGTGCTTTGCGGGATTAAAGAGGGCGGGTTTTTGGAGACCGTTTACTATTCGGACGGCGACCCGTTCGTTGGCGAGTGCGCAAAATACTCCGTGCGCTTAACGCTGCCGAAAGAATACACTTTGGCGGCGACGGGGGAAGTTTCGTCCGAGCGGGTTTTGGAAAGTAAGCGGGTGTACACGGTTTCGACGGACAAAGTGCGGGATTTTGCCGCCGTCTTATACCCCGCCGCCAACCTTTTAGAGGAAACGTGCGGAGATACGGAAATTTTATATTATTATTACGCCGACGAAACGCCGCAAAAGACCTTGGAAGCTGCCAAAGAATCCTTTGCGTATTTCGAAAAGACGTTCGGTAAGTATCCGTATAAGAGCTATACTCTCGCCGAAACGGGTTTTTGTTACGGGGGAATGGAATATCCGCAGTTAACTCTGCTTTCCGACAGCTTAAAAGGGGAAGAGCGTATGCGCGCGGTCGTGCACGAAACGGCGCATCAATGGTGGTACGGGGTGGTCGGGAGCGACCAAATCCACGAAGCGTGGCAGGACGAGGGCTTGGCGGAATATTCCGCGCTCTGTTTTTTTGAGAATTACGAAAAATACGGGCTGACCCGCGAGGGGCTGGCTGCGGAGGCGTTGAAGGAATACCGTTCGTATTACGACGTGTACGGCAGCGTATTGGGTCGGACGGATACCCGTATGTCGCGGCATTTAAAGGGGTATATCAGCAATTACGAATACCGCTGTATTGCCTACGACAAAGGCGTGGTGATGTTTGATACGCTGCGAAAGAGCGTGGGCGACGACAAATTTTTCGACGGGCTGAAAAACTATTATCAATCGTGCGCCTACAAGATTGCGGCGGTGGGGGATTTGGTCGCCGCTTTTGAAAAGGCGGGGCTGGACGTGCAGGGCTTTTTCGATAGCTTTTTAGAGGGCAAAGCGATTTTGTAGAGAAAAATACTTGCAAAAATTTTTTTCGGGAGTATAATAGATACTAATAAGCGCAAGGAGTAAAGACGATGCCCTTTTTACAGTACAAATGCAAAAATTGCGGGAAGAGATTTGACGAACTGGTAAAATCCTATCTCGACGAGGTGAAATGCCCCGACTGCGGCGGGGAAACCGCGCGCGATTACGCGGGGGAAATGTATTCTGCGACGGGAAAACAGAGCAAGAAATGTTCGGGGAATTGTAAAACTTGCGGCGGCTGCCGTTAAAATCGTATCGAAACGGAATAGGAAACGGGGAGACCCGTTTCTTTTTTTATGAAGAAATATCGAAGAAAGGGGGAGTTTGACAGAAAAAAGCGGCGCATAATATAATAATAAAGGCGAAAATTTTACGGCAGGGAGGGGGATATGTACAAAATACGGGAACTATTCGATTTGGAGCGTACGCAGGCGAAAGAATATCTTGCTCGTTTTTCTTGGGGCTGGGAGGCGCTGGCGGGTTTGAAAGCGTATATTTTAGAGTTTGGAAAAACCCTTCCTTCGTCCGAATACGAGGAAATTTCGCCTGCCGTTTGGGTGCATAGAGGGGCGCGTATCGCGCCTACCGCTTGTCTTTGCCCGCCTTGTATTATCGGCGAGGATAGTGAAATTCGGCACGGCGCGTTTTTGCGGGGGAGCGTGCTTATCGGGGAAAACTGCGTGGTGGGGAACTCGGTGGAGTTAAAAAACTGCATCCTATTCGACGGCGTACAAACACCGCATTATAATTACGTAGGGGACAGTATTTTGGGATACAAGGCGCATTTTGGCGCGGGGGCGATTACTTCGAACGTGAAATCGGACAAAACGCCTGTAACGGTGCGGCGGGGCGAAGAGGTTGTCGAGACGGGATTGAAAAAGCTGGGCGCGATGGTGGGGGATTTCGTCGAAATCGGGTGTAACAGCGTGTTAAACCCCGGTACGGTTATCGGGCGGGGGAGTATAGTATATCCGCTTTCCTGCGTTCGGGGGACGGTTGCGGAAAAGAGTATTTATAAATCGGCGGGCGAGGTCGTCGTAAAGAGATAAAGGAGAGGGGTATGGGAAAATATTTTGGGACGGACGGGTTTCGTGGCGAGGCAAACGAGGGGTTGACGGCAGAGCACGCGTTTAAAATCGGACGGTTTTTGGGTTGGTATTTTACGGAGAAAAGGAGAAAATTTGACAGTGGTCGGGCGCGGATTGTGATCGGGAAGGATACTCGGCGCTCCGGGTATATGTTCGAATACGCGTTGGTCGGCGGGTTGGTGGCTTCGGGGGCGGATGCGTATTTATTGCACGTAACCACAACGCCGTCGGTGGCGTACGTGGTGTGCGCGGAGGGGTTCGATTGCGGGATTATGATTTCCGCCAGCCATAATCCGTATTATGATAACGGGATTAAATTGTTTAACGGCGCGGGCGAGAAGATGGACGAAGAGGTTATTCGTTTGGTGGAGGGGTATTTGGACGGCGAGGACGTCGGGTTTGGCGCAGGGGCGCAGCCGCCCTATGCAAAACGGGAAAATATCGGGCGGAGCGTCGATTACGTAGCGGGCAGAAACCGTTACGTCGGATATCTGATTTCGCTGGGCATGTATTCGTTTAAAGGGATAAAAATCGGGTTGGACTGTGCCAACGGGAGCGCTTGGACGATTGCAAAAGCCGTTTTCGACGCGCTGGGTGCGACTACCGTTTTGATTGGCGGGGAGCCTGACGGGACGAACATCAATCAGGGCTGCGGGTCGACGCATATAGAAAAATTGCAAGCGCTGGTAAAGGCACAAGGATTGCACGTCGGGTTTGCTTACGATGGGGACGCGGACAGGTGCCTTTGCGTGGATGAGAACGGGGAAATCGTGGACGGGGATAAAATTATATACCTGTGCGCCAAGTATTTAAAAGACAGAGGGGAGCTATTGAAAAACACCGTGGTTACGACGGTGATGTCTAATTTCGGGCTGTATAAGGCTCTGGAGAGATTGGGAGTGTCGTATAAAAAAACGGCGGTTGGGGATAAATACGTATATGAAAAAATGACACAGGAAGGTTACGTGTTGGGCGGAGAACAGTCGGGGCATATTATTTTTTCCAAATACGCTTCGACGGGCGACGGCGTTTTGACGAGTTTGATGGTAATGCAGGCGATGTTGGACACGAAAAAGTCCCTTTCTGCGCTCGCCGCCCCGATGGAAGTCTATCCGCAGGTATTAAAAAACGTGCGGGTAGCGGATAAAAGGAGGGCGGTGAAAGACGAGGAAGTGCAGGCGGCGGTGGAGAAAGCCGACAAGCGTTTGGCGGGAAAGGGGAGAGTTTTGTTGCGGGAATCGGGGACGGAGCCCGTGGTGCGGGTAATGGTCGAGGCGGAAGATACGGCGCTTTGCAAAGAATGTGTGGAGGAAATTTTGGCGGTTATCGAGAAAAAAGGGTATGCGGTTAAAAGCGAATAAGAAGAAAAACTCTCCTACGCGCGCGACATAATATTTATATAACAAAGGAAAAAATGCGGGGTTTTTAAGAAAAGCAAAAAAAAGCATTTTTTTAAAAAAAATTGCAAAAATTTAAAAAAAACGCTTGACTTTATCTTTTGGTGTGTGGTATTATGTTTAAGCTGTCGATTAGACGAGTGTGTTTTTTTGACAGTCCCGACTCTGTAGAGAAGGGAAAACGAAGATTAACAACTGCATAGCAAGAAGTAAAAGTATATTATGGAAACATAATAGACGAGTACGAAAGGCAAAGAGAAATTTTCATATTAGTAAGTAAAGCTAATTTGGTTAATAAAAGCAAA
>SVIW01000006.1:70202-109950 GCA_015069295.1 Clostridiales bacterium | reverse complement strand
TCTCAAACGTAAAGAGATTGCCACGCCCTATGGGCTCGCAATGACCGCAAGGCAACACTCCGCTGCCTCAACAGCTCCCTTTGCACAAGGGAGCCGAGAATGGCGGAATAAGAGATTGTGGAAAAATTAAAAACCGCCCAGCCAAGGTTTGGCTGGGCGGTTAGTTTTCTTCAATGCCGTCGGTTAGTTCTTCAAAGCTTATATCGAAAACCTTTAATATTTTAAGAATATTGTATAAAGAGGGCTCGACCTTATCGCACTCCCATTCGCTTACCCGCTGTTGCGTGGTTTGCATTTTCTCCGCAAAATCCTTCTGGCTTAGTTTGCTCGCTTTTCTTAAATTTTTCAAATTATTCCCCAAAGTCGCCATAGTTTTATTTTACACTAAACCCCGTGTTTTTATTTGACAAACACTAAATATAGTGTTAAAATAATTCTATCAACCGTAAAAACGGAAAAACGAAAGGAGAAGAAATTTATGAAATGTGTAACGAAATGTACCCCCGAATTGCAGAAAGGGGCAAGCAAAAGCGCTTTGACGAAGCAATGGGTTATGATGAGCGTGTGGGTATTGCTTGGGATATTGTTGATAGTAGTAGGTTGCTGTGCCGATTACGGATTTAGGACGGAAATTATCAATGTGATATTTATTATTTGGGGGTGTGCCTTGATAGCCATTGGGTTAATTTTTGGGCTTGTAAATATTGTAAAGATAAACAAGGAGATGAAACGAAATATTTATAATGACAGGAATTTGTCGTTTGAATATGATTTTTGCGAAGAATATTTCACGGTAACGGCGACGAGAGGGGAAGACAAACCCGAAGTAGCAAAAGTAGAGTACGGAAATATTTGGAAGGTAAAAGAAAGTGTAAAATATATTTATATGTATATGGATAATGTAAGGGCGTTTCCTGTCGATAAGACGGTTTTGAAAATGGAAGAAATTATTTTGCTTAGAGGGTATCTGCAAAGAGGGAAAGAGCAAAGAAAAATGTATCGTTAAGGGAAGAAAGAAAGTTCTTGTTTTTGCAAGGACTTTTTTTCTTTTTTTTAGGGATTCGTGGTAGAGATTGCTTCGTCGTTCCACTTCTCGCAATGACAGGTGGGCGCAACCTTGTGTGTCATACCGACTGAGGGAGTGAAACGACCGAACGGAGTGTATCTCAAGAGATTGCTATATCCCTACGGGGTTTGTATTCTCCAATTTTCGCTTTTATTCTTTATTCTATTCCTCCTTGCAAAGAGGGGGAATAGGCGGGGCAGGTACGAGGTGAAAGCGTTTTTGCGTTGATAAAAAAATTTTTACAATCCTGCTTTCGTCCGTTGACAAAGAAAAAAAAAGGGAGTATACTATAAAAAAACGGGTGAGGCGTATAAAAATGCTGTTATATTATATCCGACACGGAGACCCTATTTACAACCCCGATTCGTTGACGGAATTGGGGCATAAGCAAGCCAAAGCGCTCGTTGAAAGAACTTCTTTAAACGGGTTTGACGAAATCTATTGTTCTACCTCTATGCGCGCGCAAATGACGGCGCAGCCGACCTGCGAAAGACTGAAAAAAGAGAAGATTTTGCTCGATTGGACGAACGAGGCGTACGTGTACGAGGAGTTTGGGCTTAAAGACGAAAACGGAGTACATAATTGGGCGTTTTTCCAACCGAAGTATTTGGAGAAATTTACCTCGGAAGAGGTGCTTACATTTGGGAAAAAGTGGTACGAACACCCCGATTTTAAAACGCTTTCCTTCCGCGCGGGCGTGGAGAGAGTGGATAGAGAAACGGACGAATTTTTGCTTTCGCTCGGCTATAAACACGATAGAGAACATAACCGTTACGAAATTGTAAACGGCAACGAAAAGCGGGTAGCGCTGTTTGCCCACCACGGGTTCGGGATTGCCTTTTTAAGCAGCGTTTTGGATATTCCCTATCCTCTGTTTGCCGCCCATTTTGATTTTATGCTCTCTTGCGTTTCGGTTATCAAATTTGAAGAAAGAAACGGCTTTGCCTATGCCAAAGTATTGCAGCTTTCGAACGATTCCCACCTTTTCAAAGCGGGGATATCGACGGAATATAACGGGGTAAAAATATGAAAAACGCGAAAAAACTCGTTTATTGCGCAACCTTTGCGGCTTTATGCTGTTTGGCGACCTTTTTGTTGGCGTTTCCTTTCCCCGGCGGGATAGGATATTTTAACGTGGGCGACGTCATAGTCTTGCTTGCGGGCTGGTTTTTAGGGCCTTGGCTGGGCGGCGTTGCGGCAGGCGTGGGCAGCGCGCTTGCCGACGTGATGGCGGGGTATGCGCTGTATGCGCCCGCAACCCTATTGATAAAAGGCGGAGTGGCGATTATCGGCTATTTTCTGTGGCGTTTGTTTCGGGTTTTTGTCAAAAAAGAGGGCTTGGATTTTCTGTTTCGGATTCTTGCCGCCGTCGTTGCCGAGTTGTTTATGGTGGCGGGGTACTTTCTTTACGAAAGTATTTTGTACGGAATGGCGGGGGCGGCGGGCAGCGTCGTCGGCAATTTGACTCAAGGGGCGGTTGGCGCGGCTTGCGCGGTTTTGCTCGTTCTTTCCTTGCGCCCGATTCCGTTCGTTAAGAAAAGCTTTACCAAGCTGTATTAAAAAATATGCCGAAAAAACTCCCGTTCGCGATTGCGGACGGGAACTTTTTTTGTCTTTCCGCAATACAATGTGGGTATGAACATAATCGCATACGACCGTGCGTCCGCGGTTGCCTACGCGCAAAAATGGGCGTTTTCTCGCAACCCCGACTATTATAATTTTGACCTTTTGGGCGGGGATTGCACGAACTTTGCTTCACAATGTCTGTTTGCGGGGTGTAAGGTGATGAACTTTACTCCCGATTTGGGTTGGTATTACCGAACGCTTTCCGACCGCGCGGCGGCGTGGACGGGCGTGGAATTTTTTTACCGCTTTTTGATGGGAAACGAAAGCGGAATCGGGACGGGCGCGGGTCCGTTTGCCAAGGAAGTGGGGATAGAGGCGCTGGAAATCGGGGATTTCGTGCAGCTTGGCAGGGAAACGGGAGATTTCTATCATACGCCGGTCGTGGTGGGGTTTCGGGGCGGAACGCCTTTGGTGGCGGCGCATACCTACGATGCGTACGGCAGGGCGTTAAGTTCGTACCGTTTTCAAAAATTGCGCTGCTTGCATATTTTAGGAGCAAGAAAAGAATAGAGGGACTTTCGTTTGTGCGGCGATGAAAGGATAAGGAAAAAATATTTACGCGCGTACGCGTGTGAATTTGCTGAAAACACTTGACTTGCGTTTGTCTTTTGTGTATAATAAGGAAAGTGGGATATTTGCGACGGTTTATTTTTTTGTCGCGCACACGCACGCAAAGGCGGTTTTTATGAGACAGACGAAAGAGAAGAAAAAACTAATCTTTACGGGAATTTTTGCGCGTTCGTTTCACATGGGGAGCAACGGGCTGGTTTCTCCTCGCGCAAAACAGGCTTTTTGCGGGAAAATAACAAGATAAAGGGTGGAGTGCAGCGAAAATCGCGGGCGCTCCATTTTGATTTTAAAAAGCTTTTTTACAAGGAGACGGTATGAGTAAAGTCGGTATTTTAATGGGTAGTAAATCGGATTTTGACGTGGTAAAACCCGCGGTAGCCGTATTGAAAAAATTCGGCGTAGAAACGGAGGTGCGCGTTATTTCCGCACACCGTACCCCGGACGAGGCGCACGAGTTTGCTGCGACGGCAAAAGAGAGAGGAATTGAGGTTTTGATTTGCGCGGCGGGAAAAGCGGCACATTTGGGCGGCGTTATCGCGGCGCTTACGACTTTGCCCGTTATCGGGTTGCCCGTAAAGACGGATATGATGGGCGGGTTGGATAGCTTGCTTTCCATCGTACAGATGCCTTCGGGGATTCCCGTGGCGACCGTCGGGGTCAACGGCGGCGAAAACGCGGGCTTGCTTGCGTTGCAGATTTTAGGAATTAAATATCCCGAAATTGCGGACAAGCTTGCACAGTACAAAGAAACGATGAAAGCGAAAATCAACGCGGACGATAAAGCGTTGCAGGAAATTCTGTAACGGCAATCGCGCTAAAAAACGGAGAGGATAAATACTATGGCGGTACTTGGTATTTTCGGTACGGAAACGGCGGACGTCGCTTCCAGTATCTATTACGGTTTATATGCCTTACAACATCGCGGGCAAGCAAGCTGCGGTATTGTCGTCAACGACGACGGGGTTTTCCGCGCTTATAAAGATTCGGGGCTTGTCAACGAGGTTTTTACGCAAAACGTTTTGCGCGGTTTGGGCTTGGGACAGCTTGCCGTCGGCAACGTGCGTTACGGTACGTCGGATACGAAAGACCGTATCAACGCCGAACCGATCGTGGTGAACCACAGCAAAGGGCGTATGGCAATTTCGCTCGACGGGAAACTCGTCAACAGTGCGGAACTGAAAAACGAAATGGAATTGAAGGGCTCGATTTTCCATACGGGCAACGACGCGGAAATTATTTCCGCCGTCATCATTCACGAGCGTATCAATTCTTCCTCCATTGAAGAGGCGGTCGGCAAAGCGGTCGCGCGTTTGGAAGGGGCGTTTTCCTTGATTATTATGTCCCCGCAAAAATTGATTGCGGTAAGAGACCCGCACGGTATGCATCCCCTTTGCTATGGACAGCGTAACGACGGCGAATACGTGGTTGCCAGCGAAAGCTGCGCGCTCAATTCGGTGGGCGCAACCTTTATCCGCGATATCGAGCCGGGCGAAATCGTGGTGTTTTCCAAAGAGGGGCTTCGAACGGTTAAAGACCATTGCGGCAAAGACGAACGACTTTGCGTTTTCGAATATCTCTACACGGCAAGACCGGATTCGGTGATTTCCAACTGCTCGGTACACCTTGCGAGAAAGCGCGCGGGGGCGTATCTTGCCAAAGCCCTGCCCGTAGAGGCGGACGTCGTTATCGGCGCGCCCGATTCGGGCTTGGACGCGGCAATCGGGTACGCGGAAGCATCGGGGATTCCCTACGGCATCGGGTTGATTAAAAACAAATATATCGGCAGAACCTTTATCGATCCCGGTCAAAACGTCCGTGAAGATAAAGTAAAGATAAAATTAAATCCCGTTGCGGAGACGGTACGCGGGAAACGAGTCGTGCTCGTAGACGATTCTATCGTGCGCGGAACGACCTGCGCGAGAGTGGTAAAACTTTTGCGCGACGCGGGGGCGAAGGAAATTCACGTTCGCTCGTCCGCACCTGCCTTTTTAAATCCCTGCTATTACGGGACGGATATTGCTTCGCGGGACGTACTGATTGCTTGCAATCATACGACGGAAGAAATCGCAAGAATCTTCGGTGCGGATTCGGTGGCGTTCCTGCCCTTGGAAGACGTATTCAAATTGGGCGAGGGCGGCAACTGTAAAGGCTATTGTGCGGCTTGCTTTAACGGGGAATATCCCACGGCGACCCCGAAAAGTTCGGGCGAAAGCAAGTACGACCACAAAATTTCCGAAAACAAACAATAAATAAAAACGAAAGAATAATTAGGAGAAAATAAATATGGCTATTTCTTACAAGGACAGCGGCGTAGACGTAACGAGAGGTTACAAAGCCGTCGAGCTTATGAAAAAACACGTGAAATCCACCTACGATAACAACGTTATCGGCGACCTCGGTTCGTTTGGCGGATTCTATTCGATTGCAGGCGAGAAGATGGAAGAACCCGTCCTCGTTGCAGGTACGGACGGCGTCGGCACGAAGCTGAAATACGCGTTCCTTTTAGAAAAACACGACACCATCGGTATCGACGCCGTGGCTATGTGCGTAAACGATATCGTTTGCCAAGGCGCAAAACCCTTGTTCTTCCTTGACTATTACGCTTGCGGCAGATTATATCCCGAATCGGAAGCGGACGTAGTAAAAGGGATTGCGGAAGGCTGCCGTCAGGCAGGTTGCGCGCTCATCGGCGGCGAAACGGCGGAAATGCCCGGCTTCTATCCCGACGGCGAATACGACCTTGCAGGCTTTGCAGTCGGTATCGTAGACAAGAAAAAGGTTATCAACGGCAAGGATATCAAACCCGGCGACGTTTTAATCGGTTTGAAATCGACGGGCGTACATTCCAACGGGTATTCGCTCGTTAGAAAATTGTTCGGCGACAGCGATAAGGCGGCACTCGAAGCGTACGACGAAGAGCTTGGCGCGACGGCGGCGGAAGTATTGTTAAAGCCGACGAAAATTTACGTAAAGAGCATTTTGTCCTTGATTGAAAAGGTTGCCGTAAAGGGTATCGCGCACATTACGGGCGGCGGGTTCATTGAAAACTTGCCCCGTATTTTCCCCGAGGGCGTAGGCTGCGAAATCGAGAAAAACTCCTACGACGTACCCCCCGTGTTTAAAGTAATGCAAAAGCGCGCGGGAATTACGGACGAGCAGATTTACAATACCTTTAATATGGGTATCGGTATGGTCGTTTGCGTAGCGCCTGAAAACGTAGAGGCGGCAATGGAAGCGTTGAAATCCACGGGCGAAGACGTTTGCGTGATCGGGAAAGCGGTTGCGGGTAAAGGCGTCGTTTTGAAATAAGTTTGAAATAAGCGATATGAAAAAGATAGCGGTATTTGCGTCGGGCGGCGGTACGGATTTTCAGTCCGTTATCGACGCCAACGAACGCGAACAGTTTTGTGAAATCGAATATTTGGTCGCTTCGAAAAAAGAGGCGGGGGCGATTCTTCGCGCGCAAAAGCACGGGATAAAGACTCTCGTTTACGATAAGGAAGTCTACGCAAGCAAAGAGGAATTTTACTCCGAAGTTGCAAGAGTTTTGAAAAATGCGGGCGTGGAATATATCGTATTGGCAGGCTGGCTGTTGGTTGTGCCCGCAAGCTTTATTAAAGAGTTTGAAAACGCGATTATCAACATTCATCCCTCGCTGATTCCGTCCTTTTGCGGAATGGGGTATTACGGCTTGCACGTACATAAAGCGGCGATCGAATACGGCGTAAAGCTGTCGGGTGCGACGGTGCATTTCGTCGAAGCGGACGTAGACGGCGGGGCGATTATTATGCAGCGCGCGGTGAACGTGGAAGCGGACGACACGCCCGAAAGCTTACAAACGCGTATTTTAAAGGAAGAACACGAGATGTTGCCTTTGTGCGTAAAACTCCTTTGTCAAGGCAAAATTGAAAAGAAAGGCAGAAAGGTGCGTATTGTAAACTGATTGCTATGGATATCATCATCGATATATTGCTGGATATTTATACGGAATTGATGTTCCTCGTTGTTCCAAGAGAAAAGCGGGGCAGAAAACACCGTATTTTTGCCGGAATCCTCGCCTTTTTGGTTACGTTTGGATTGCTGGGGTTGATGTGCTTTGGTATCGTGTTGATATGGGAAAAGCAAAATCTTTTCGGATGGATACCCCTCGTTGTCGCCGTTTTTTTATCGGCGCTGCAAATCGTAGGTGGAATTATACTATATAAGAGAAAAAACAAGAAAGACTAAAAAACGGAGAAAGACAGATGAACGTTTTGGTAATCGGAAACGGTGGCAGAGAACACGCCGTTATTCAGGCGTTAAAGAAATCGCCGAAAGTGGACACGATATATGCGATGAAAGGCAATGCAGGAATTGCCAAAGACGCAGTTTTAGTAAACGTCGACTATTGCGACGTAAAAGCGGTGGGCGATTGGGTCGATCAGCATAAAGAAATCGACTTTACCGTCGTAACCCCCGACGATCCCTTGGCGCTGGGACTCGTGGACGAATTGGAAAGCCGCGGACACCGCGCGTTCGGGCCGAATAAGAAAGCGGCGATTATCGAGGCAAGTAAGGCTTTTTCCAAAGAGCTTATGAAAAAATACAACATTCCTACGGCGAAGTACGAAACCTTTTCTAAGTATGAAGAGGCGGCGGCGTACGTTGCGGAATGTGATATTCCCGTCGTATTGAAAGCGGACGGGCTTGCGCTTGGGAAAGGGGTTTTGATTTGTATGACCCGTGAAGAGGCGCAGGAAGGCTTGAAAGAAATGATGCTGGACAAAAAATTCGGCGCGGCGGGCAGCAAGGTCGTCGTGGAAGAGTTTTTGGTAGGCCCCGAAGTTTCCGCGCTTGCGTTTACCGACGGGAAGACGATCAAGCCTATGATCACCAGCTGCGATCACAAGCGGGCAAAGGATAACGACGAGGGCTTGAATACGGGCGGTATGGGTACGTTTGCTCCCGCGCCTTTTTACGGTGAAAAGACGGCGAAAGAGGTTATGGAAAAAATAATGCTCCCGACTGTCAAAGCGATGAACGCCGAGGGGCGTACCTTTAAAGGGGTTTTGTATTTCGGCTTGATGAAGACGAAAGACGGGATGAAAGTCATCGAATACAACTCCCGCTTCGGCGATCCCGAAACGCAGGTTATTCTGCCGATGTTAAAGACCGATTTGATGGAAATCTTCGAGGCGGTCGTAGACGAGAGATTGGACGAAGTGGAAATCGAATGGGAGGACGGGGCTTGCGTATGCGTAGTGCTTGCAAGCGGCGGCTATCCCGAAAGTTATGAAAAAGGCAAAGAGATTACCTTTGGCGATTTGGACGAAGAGGTGATACTCTGCCACGCAGGCACAGCCGAAAAGGACGGTAAAATCGTAACGAGCGGCGGGCGCGTGCTTGGGGTTTGTGCAAAGGGCGCAGACGTGGAAGAGGCGAGAAAGAAAGCGTATGCAAATGCGGAAAAAATTTCTTTCGACGGTATGTATTACCGCAAGGATATCGGTATCAAATATCGCGACGTAGTGAAAGAATAAACAAACGGAGAAGGAACGAACGAGATGATTTACAGAATTTTTGTAGAAAAGAAAGACAACGTGCAGGCAAGAAAAGAGGCGGCGGATATCAAGACCCTCCTCAATATCGATACGGAAGATTTCCGTTTGCTTCTTCGTTACGACGTAGAAGGGCTTAGCGAAGACGAGTTGAAAGCGGCGCTCGGTACGGTATTTTCCGAACCTCCCGTAGACGACGTATATTTGGAAGAAATCGCTATCCCTAACGGCTATAAGGCGTTTGCCGTCAGCTATCTTACGGGACAGTACGACCAGCGCGCGGACAGCGCGGCGCAATGCGTACAGCTCCTCACCAAAAAATCCCGTCCGCTTGTAAAATGCGCGAGAATGTATATGGCGAAAGGGGTTACGGATGCAGAGCTTGACGCGATTAAGAAACATATTATCAACCCCGTAGAAAGTGAAGAGGTCGGCTTTGAAAAGCCTGCAACCCTCGTCCGTGAAACGGTAGAGGGCGCACCCGTAAAAGAAGTGGAAGGCTTTATCGCGATGTCCGATACGGAAATTGCAAACTATCATAAGAATATCGGGTTTGCAATGAGCGTGCTCGATTTGATTTTCGTGCGCGATTATTTCAAGAGCGAAGACCGCAATCCCACGGAAACGGAACTCAAAGTTATCGATACGTATTGGTCGGATCACTGCCGCCATACGACGTTTGCAACCGAACTTAAAAACGTAAAGATTACTTCGAAAAATCCTCAAATCGAAAAGGCGTACCACCTTTACGAGGAGCTGTATCAAGAATTGAACGGCAACCGTCCCGACAAATATCCTTGTTTGATGGATTTGGCGACGATTGCCGCAAAGAAATTGAAGAAAGACGGGAAATTGGATAACCTTGACCTTTCGGATGAAATCAACGCTTGCTCTATCCAGATTGAAGCGGAAATCGACGGGAAGAAAGAACAGTATCTCGTTATGTTTAAAAACGAAACGCACAACCACCCGACGGAAATCGAACCGTTCGGCGGCGCGGCTACCTGCCTTGGCGGCGCAATCCGCGATCCGTTGAGCGGCAGAACGTACGTATACCAAGCGATGCGTATCACGGGCGCTTCCGACCCTCGCGAAAAGCTGGAAGACACCCTTGCGGGGAAACTCCCTCAACGCGCCATTACCCAACGCGCGGCGGCGGGCTTTTCTTCCTACGGCAACCAAATCGGCTTGGCGACGGGTATCGTAGACGAGGTTTACCACGAGGGCTATAAGGCAAAGCGTTTGGAAACGGGCTTCGTCGTCGGCGGCGCGAGAAAGGAAATGGTATACCGCGAAGCGCCTAAGGCGGGCGACGTTATCGTCTTGCTCGGCGGGGAAACGGGTCGCGACGGCTGCGGCGGCGCAACGGGTTCGTCGAAAGCGCACGATTCGCACTCGGTAGAAACCTGCGGTGCGGAAGTACAAAAGGGCAACGCGTTGACGGAAAGAAAATTGCAACGCCTCTTCTTAAATAAAGAAGCGACGAGAAAGATTAAAAAATGTAACGACTTCGGCGCAGGCGGCGTTTCGGTTGCTATCGGCGAGCTTGCAGACGGCTTGAACATCGATTTGGATAAAGTACCTAAAAAATACGAGGGCTTGAACGGTACCGAGCTTGCGATTTCCGAATCGCAAGAACGTATGGCGGTCGTTGTCAACGAGGGGGACGTGGACGCGTTCATCGCGCTTGCGGCGGAAGAAAACCTTTCGGCGACTCCCGTTGCCGTCGTTACGGACACGGGTCGTATGAAGATGTTCTTAAAGGGCAAGGCGATCGTGGATATTTCCCGCGAATTCCTCAATACCAACGGCGTAAAACAGGAAGCGGAAGTGGAAATTTGCGACGAGGTTACCACTTGGTTTGATAAAAAAGAAAACGTATCCTTTGCGGATACGACGAAGAAAGTGCTGTCTGATTTGAACGTTTGCGCAAAGAAAGGTCTTAGCGAAACGTTTGACTCGACCATCGGCGCGAGAACGGTATATATGCCTTGGGGCGGTAAGACGCAACGCACGCCCGCGATTGCGATGGCGGCGAAAATCTGCGGCGGCGAAACGGACGTTTGTACCGTATCCGCGTACGGGTACTCGCCTTATCTTATGGAAACCAGCCCGTTTATCGGGGCTATCTATTCGATTGTCGCTTCCGTTTCTAAGGTCGTAGCGACGGGCGCAAAATACAGCGACGTTCGCTTGACGTTGCAGGAATTTTTCCAAAGAATGACGAAGGAAGCGAAGGTTTGGGGCGTACCTGCCTCCGCGCTCCTCGGCGCGGTATACGCGCAAATCGGGTTGGGCTTGGGCGCGATCGGCGGCAAGGACAGTATGAGCGGTACTTTTGAAAACATTCACGTACCTCCCACCCTTATCTCCTTTGCGCTTGCGCCTGCAAAGGCAAGCAAATTGATTACCAACGTCTTAAAGGGCGGGGAAAAGCTTTACTACGTTCCCGTACCTAAGGACGAAAACTCCGTACCCGATTTCGAGGCGTTGAAAAAGGTCTACGAAGCGGTTTACGCAAGCATTGAAAAGGGCAACACTACCTTTGCGACGGTGGTAGAAAACGGCGGTATCGGCGCGGCGGTTATCAAGTCGGCGCTGGGAAATAGCGTTGGCGTTTCCTTCGATATGCCTGCGGCAGAACTCTATAAAGAAGGCTATGGCGATCTCGTAATCTCCTTGAAGGACGAAGGGGCGTTTGACGGCTCGATTTTCAAAAAAAGGGTAGGGCAGGTATGCGGCGAAGCCTTTGTATGCGGCAACGAAAGCGTGTCCTTGGACGGCGCGGCGCACGCGTATATCAGCCCCTTGGAAAGCGTATTTGCAACCACCGCTCCCGCAGAGGGCAAGGCGATGGATTGCGACTATACGCAGGGCGCGAAATATACGAATATTGCAACGAAGATTGCCCGTCCCCGCGTGTTTATTCCCGTATTCCCCGGTACGAACTGCGAACTGGATACGGCGAGAAAATTCCGTCTTGCGGGCGCAGACGTAGAAACGGTGGTCGTACGCAACCGCAGCGCGGCGGATATCGAGGAAAGCGTTGCGCAAATCGTAAAAGCGATTAAAAATGCAAATATTATTGCCTTCCCCGGCGGGTTCTCGGGCGGCGACGAACCGGACGGCAGCGGTAAGTTCATCGCAACGACCTTCCGTAACCCGTATATTGCCGAACAGGTCGAAGAGCTTTTGAACAACCGCGACGGTTTGGCTCTTGGTATCTGTAACGGCTTCCAGGCGCTTATCAAGCTTGGTCTTGTTCCTTACGGGCACGTAAGGGAAATGACGGCGGATTCGCCTACGCTTACTTTCAACAATATCTCCCGCCACGTTTCGACGGTGGTAGACGTACGCGTAGCGTCCAACCTTTCGCCTTGGCTCTCCGCTTGCAAAGTCGGCGAAGTGTACAAAGTTCCCGTATCCCACGGCGAGGGCAAAATCGTTGCGCCGATTGCAGAGCTTGAAAAGATGAAAGCAAACGGGCAGGTAGCGACGCAGTACGCCGATTTGGACGGCAACGCAACTATGGTATCGCCGTTTAACCCCAACGGTTCGATGTGGGCAATCGAGGGTATCACCTCGCCTGACGGTAGAGTCTTTGGTAAAATGGGGCACAGCGAACGTACGGGCGACAATCTGTACAAGAACGTCGAGGGCAATTTCGATATGAAGATTTTCGAAAGCGGCGTTGCATATTTCAAATAAGGAATCTCGTTTCGGGCGGCGTTTTGCCGCCCTACGAAAGTATTTTGGAGGGGTGAAATGATAGATTTTCATACGCATATTTTACCCCGTCTTGACGATGGGGCAAAGGACAGCAGGGCGGCGCTTGCCATTTTGCAAAAGGAAAAGCAGCAAGGGGTAACCTGCGTTTTGTGCACGTCCCATTATTACGGAAAAAAATACGCTCCCGAACAGTTTTTAACTCGCCGCAACGCCGCGTACGCGCGTATAAAAGAGGAAGTACCCGAAGGGGTTTCCCTGCGCTTGGGTGCGGAGGTGCATTTCACGGGCGTTAACGTAGCCGAATACGACGAGCTCCGTCGGCTTTGTATCGAGGGGACGGACTATATCTTGATAGAGTTTCCCTTTATGCAAAAGTGGTCGGGCGAGCTTTTCAATAGGCTTGCCGATTTTATGGCGGAAACCGATTGCGTGCCGATTATCGCGCACGTCGAGCGCTATCGCGAGGTATTGAAAAATCCCGCAATTATCAACGAACTGCTGGCGATGGGCTGTCTGTTGCAAGTCAATACGTCCGCCTTTTTAAACCGCAGGGAAAAGAGCCTTGCTTTCGCGCTTTTGCGCCGTAACGCGGTGCACTGTATCGGTACGGACGCGCACGACGAGGGAACGCGTGCGCCCAACTGGACGGAAACGAAAGCGGCGATAGAAAAAGCGGGCTTGTTAAAAGAGTTTGAAAACGCGCAGCAAACGATGTCGCGGATTCTTGCGAACGAACGGGTAGAAGTAGGGCTCGTGCCGCCGATAAAGAAATTTTTCGGGAAATACCGTTAAAAAGAAAAAATCCGTTTAAAAAAACGGAAAAGGTGTTACATTATTATTGTAGAAAAAAAATAAAAGACAAGGAGAAATATAAAAATGGCTAAAATTACTGCAGATACTTTGATTGCGGATTGCTTGCAAATCAACCCCAACGCGCCTGAAATCTTGATGGCGGCGGGTATGCACTGCTTCGGTTGCGCTATGGCGCACGGCGAATCGGTTGCAGAGGCGGTTGCCGTACACGGCGAAGACCTTGAAAGCTTGCTTGCAAAGCTCAACGAAGGCTTGGAAGACTAAAAAACGAAAACAAAAAAGGCGGGTAAACCCGCCTTTTTTACGTAAAGAACGGGCGTAACCGCCCGTTCTTTATTTTTACAATGTTTTTCTTTTACGAATAGCGCGCTTAACGACAGTGCTCTTTGATGAACTTCAAAACCCCCGTCGACCAGCCGTGGCAAAGGCTGTGGCGGAAGCCTACGTAACAAAACGCGCCGCAGTCCCCGTGCAGGTCTTTTTTCGATTCGTCGATTTCGTCGATTCTGCCCGTGCCGTCCAACCATTCGATATGAAAATCTTCCCAAAACGTCGTCGCGCCTCTATCCAACATTCCGCCGTAATATTCCTTCATCAAATCAATCGCCAGCTTTTCGTCCCGCGAAGCGATCGCGCTTAAAATATAATAGCTCATAAAGGTAGAGAACCCTTTCGCGCCGCCTGCGATCAAGATTTCGTATTCCTCGTCCGTGATTTCCCCGACCGCAAAGTATTTCAAAGCGATAACCTGCTTTTTTTCTTTCGGACAAAGGGGCTGTAAGAGCAGTTTTCGTTTTATTTCCAAGACCTTTTCGACGGATTTTCCAAACTCCCGCAGTAAATACTCCGCGCCGTTCATTGCCATAAGGAAAATAGCGCGAACGCCGACGAGCTCGTCCTTGGTGTCTTTCGTGGGCCAGTCGACGAGATACCGAGTCTTCGTGCTCAGCGTACCGTTCTCGTCCACCAACTCGCCCATCTGCGCCACCAAGCCGATAAGGTAGGGGAGGTGTTTTTTGATATACTTATCGCAGGCAAATTCTTTATAATAATCCGCCAGCATAATAATCCACCACATAGAATAGGTGTAGATATTGTTCATAAACCTAGGCAAGGGCGCGTTCTTCTTGCATAAATCCAAGGTCTTTTCTACGATAGCCACCTTGCCGTACAGAGTATGTAACGCCATGACCTCGGGCGCCAAATCGCCTGCCCAAGCCAATCTGTCGCGCTTGATACCGTCCCAAATATAGCCACCGCTCGAACACAAATCCACGGTGCGTTTTGCCGTCCAAAAGATATCCGCAATCCTTTTATCGCCGCCTTGGTAAACGTAAATCGGCTTTTTGGAAAAGATACGGTTTACGCAATAGATATTTTTAAAATAAATAAAATTATCCTCTAAAAGGTCGATGCGCACGAAACGGAACCCCGTCTGTCCAACGTTTGCGTCGGCGTACGAGCAAATCTGCGTTTCAAAATCACGAAAACTGTGATAGTTTCCTGCGTTTTTCTCTTTAAGCTCTGCGTTGACTTCGCCCAAGCTCTCGCCAAAGCGGATACGGATCTTGCAAACGTCGGTTTTTATCAAATCGGTAATCAGCCGAACGCCGCCGTGCATTTCCTTTCCGAAATCCAAAACGATAAACGAGCCGATCCCGTTTAATTTGAGATAGTGTTTCCATTCGCTAGGAGTATAATTGATGGTCGCGTAGAAACCTTTCGAAGAAAAAAGCGTTTCGGGGTTTTCCATTTTTGCGCCGTCGATAATTTTTGTAGGAAGTATATATTCGGTCATTTTTTATTTCTCCGTCCTTTATACTGTAATAGTAGCACAAAATATTGAAAATTGCAAGGGAATGAGGTAAAATTTTAATAAGCTTTTTTCGTCGTTGGATATCCGTCCGTCATTGAGAGGGACGGCATATTGTCATTGCGAGGAGCGGCGCGACGAAACAATCTCAAAGGGAAAGAGCGAAAAGAGATTGCCGCGCCCCTATGGGGCTCGCAATGACAGAGGGGGCTAACGCCTTGCGCGAACCGATGGGTTCGCTTTTACCTGTAACGGGCACAGCAAAAAAATGACCCGTACGGGTATCTGCCGTTTCCCACCTACGGTGTGAGCCTCGGCAGGGCGTCGCCGTTTTCAACGGCTCGCGCGAACCCGATGGGTTCGCTTTAACCTGTAACGGGCACAGCAAAAGACACCTGTCGATTGACAGGTGTCTTTTGCTGGTGACCCGTACGGGACTCGAACCCATGATACCACCGTGAGAGGGTGGTGTCTTAACCGCTTGACCAACGGGCCGTTTGTGAAATTGCTTATGTAGTATAGCATATTTTTTTTCGAATATCAACTGTTTTTAGGGGGTAAAAAATATTTTTTCGAATTTACGAGGCAAAAGAGATTGCCGCGCCCCCGTGGGGCTCGCAATGACAAGGGGGCAACGAAAAGAGATTGCCGCGCCCCCTATGGGGCTCGCAATGACAAGGGTGTATCAAAATCCTTTAAAACCTTGTCAAAACTTGCAAAAAAGTAGTAGCAAAAGCAAAAAATTGGCAACAAAATCCAAAATATCGTGAAAAAATATCACAAGCTATGAAAGTAAATAAAAATTGACAAAGGTTTGTGAAGAATTGACAACACAAGCTTAATTTTATGTGTTATAATACCACTGTATTATGGTGGATAGTATGCATCATTGTATGCTATTCGACAAAAAAAGATAGGACAAACGTCCAAAAATAAAAGCAGCCCTATAGGGCTATTTGTTGCGAAGACCGCAACAAATAAAACCTTTATAGGAACGCTTTTAAAATCAAAGGAAACAATGTAGGCAAAAACGCCTTGGGCAACCAAGGGGGCAAATGACACAAATAAGGAGAAACCGTGGCATGAAAAAGGACTATCTGGAATTCACCTTAGAGATCGTAGAGATCGAAGACGACGTCGTTCGTTGCTCTCCCGGCGACGATACCGGCGACGACATCTTCTTCAAGGACAATTAAGGTGAAGAAAAACTAAGAAAAGGAGAAAGAGTATGACAAGAATTTCGAAAAGAATTATCGGTTGGCTTCTCGGCGCGCTTGCAACGCTTGCAGTCGCGTTCGGGATCTATTTTGCTATGCCGCAATCTACGAAATCGGTAAAAGCAGAAACGGGTGTTTCGTTCGTATCGGCAAGCCTTGATAAGGAAGTTCATGCAACTTACGGTACGTCTATCCGCTTTAACACGGGTGCTGGCGGTTGGGGTACGAGTACCTACCCTAGTGGCACTTGGAACAACTGGGTGTCTGCATCCTCGTATCCGGGGATTTCCGATTATACGAAGGTCAACGGCAGAACGGTTACCGAAATTAACGCGGCAAACCCTGGTAAACAGCCGATTACGTTGATGACCCAACCCTTGTCTGAGGACACGGGCTTTTTGCGTTTGTTTATTCCCGCGGATATTATGTCGGTTGACGAGGTATATTCGATGGAAATTATGGATGGTTGGAACTTTGTAAACACCAGCAATTCCACCACCTATACCGCGCCTGCGGCTACTTTCGTGCGCCAAGGCAGCAGTATGGTTTTGGCAAGCACTTTGACCGACGCAACGACGCATATGCCCGTTATCGGTTCGGCTACGCTTGCAAACGTAGACTGTTTAGAAGTGAATATTACCGCGGGCGATGCATCGGCGTTGAGCTACGAAGTTATGGGTAACTCTAATTCCGCTTTGTCCGTTCGTAACTTGATTTATATTAACGGTAAGTCTATCGAGCAATGGAATAACGAGTTGCTTGCGGAAGACGAGGCGTTCTACACCGATCGTACGATGTACAGATGCTGGCCGCAAAACTCGGCGGAGAGCGGACACGAAAAATTCCATAGACCGATTGCGGTTTACGGCACGGCTACGGGCTTTACCTTACATATTTTCCGTGAGGTTTTTGCGGACTGTGATACCATCACCGTAACGGTTGGTAGCGGTCTTTACTATAACCAAGGCGCACAGTGGTTGGTTGGCAACACCGTTTCCGCTAACGTTTGGACGCAGACGGCGGACGACGTTACCGATTCTATCGGTCTCTTCTCGAACACGATTGATACCAGTGCAAACTACGCTATATATTATATTGACGCGGGTACTGCGGGGAACTGGACGACAGCTGCGAGAGCGGGCGGTTGCTTGAACGAAAGCGACCCTGTAGGCGCAGGCGGCGGTCAGAATTTGCTGAGACATATCTACTTCAACGGTAGCTCGGTTTACGACATCAACAAGGCGAGCGACGAATCGTTCGGCTCTACGCAAGGCAACATCGTAAACGGTGGGTATTACGCGCCTATTTTTGCGAACCTTAATTCCTATAACGGCGGCTCGATTTTGCTCTATATTCCCTTGCGTTTTGCAGGTCTTGACGAAAACGGCGCGACTATCGACGGGGGCGAAGGATCGGCAGTGCAGGGTAACCATCGCGAAATCGTCCTGAAAAAGGGGCTTGCTATCTACGACCCTACGACGGGCGTCTCTTCTTACCTTGTAAACGACGTCGTATTCACGAACACGACCGGTGGCGCGGCAGGTAATACCCGTTGGACGAAATCGATTACGCCTGAAATCGAAGGCACGACGACGGTTTCCGCGGTTACCAACGCATACCACGCGGGCGGTTTCTTGACCTTCACGCTTTCGAACAACGACTATCCTAAGGCTGTGTCGATGGTTATTCTTGACTCTGCACAGAAGGCAAGAGTAGAGAGCGGCAACCTGTACGATATGATCGAGGTTGCAGGAACGTCTATTCGCACGACCGGCGTTGGCGAAAACATTCTCTCCTTGGGCGGTTCTAAGGATACGCAGGGTAGCCTTTCGTTGCGTATTAACGCGATACAAGGAAACTATACTACTAACGACGTAACGGATTGGGCGGCTTGGGCTGCTGCTATGGTTGCGGCAGGCAAAGAACCCACGGTCGTTATCAAAGCGGGTGCAGAGTTCCCTACCTACGATTATATTATAAACGGCGGCACCTATACCTGTTACGTAACGACGGAAGATATTACGTACGTTTACGACGAAACTTCGGGTAACTTTATTGAAGCAGGCGCGTACGTTCCTACGGAAGAAGACTTCACGAAGGGCGTATTTACCGTTGGCACGGAAACCGGAAGCATTACTCCTACCAGCGGAGTTTCCTACGTGAACGCTGCGGACGTAAGCGGTATGCCCGCAGGCACGTCCGACGTAGTATTGAAGATGTCGGTAAGCAGCGGTCACGCCTTCATCAGCGTTGATTTCAGCGCTTCGCAGATTTTGGCTGCAAACGTAGAAAGCGTCGTCGTAAAGATTTGGACGCCTACGGCGAACACCTCTTCGAGCCAGTTTAGAACGGGTAGCACGTCTACGGGCACTTGGACGAGCGGCTATGATTCCTACTATTCTACGACGGCGGATATGACCAGTAGTTGGTGTGACGTAACCTTAATGCCGCAAGTAATTACGGATATGACGGACGCGAACGGGTATTTAACCTCGACGATTCTCGGTGTACGCGCAAAATCGGGCGAAACCGAATTCTATATCGACAGCATTACCGTCAATATGAAGGCAACGGCAGCAACCGTAGATATCACGGACGGCTGGATTTTCAGCCATGTAACCGTAAACGACGGTACCGAACAGTATACCTTGTTTGCAGACGGTACGTTCTGGACGAAAGCGCCTCTTGGCGGTTGCTTGAACGAATACGACTACGATACGGAAGGCGGCGGTCAAATCCAAATGAAGTATATTTACTTCAACGGTACGTCGCTTCACGACATCAACGTAAACGATGACGGGGCCTACGACGCTACGCAGGCCAACATCGTAAGCGGCGGTCGCTATGCGCCCATTCTCGTTTTGATGGGTACGGACGCGGGCACGGCAAACAAGAGTTTCGTACAGTTGCGCGTTCCTACCAACTATGCTGGCGGCGAACATAACACGATTACCATTAAAGAAGGCTTCTCCGTAACGGAAGAGAATACCACGTGGGTCGTAAACGAAGATATCACCTTCTACAACCACGGCAACGGCGTTTGGTCGACGGAAGTACCTCTTACAGCGGGCGACGTTTCGTTCTCCGTGCAAGAGAAGACGGGCGACGTTTATAAGATTGCTATCGAACTTAACGGTATTACGTTTGATACGACTGATGCCAACGGTGAAAATCCTGACAGCTTCTATTTTAACTATTTTGCAACTGCCAGAATCCCTGTTCGTCAGAATCTCTATCTCAACGGTGTTTCCTTGTACGACATCAATACGACAGTGGACGATAGCGCTTATGTCTATGACACCTTCCCGATGACGAACATCAACCAACAGAACGGTTACGACGTTTTTGCAAATCCTACGTTGTTGTATACCGAGAATGGTACCAACGTCCTTATCATTTGGATTTTCGAGGACTATCTTGACGCGCTGTTTGCAAATGGCGACGTTACCGTTACGGTAGGCAACGGTTTCTCGTACGGCGGCAAGACGCTTATCGAAAACGTAGAGTATACTTGGGCAGCACCCGAAGTTCCCGTAGAACCTGAGGAAACGACGGAAAATACCGCGGTTACGGGTATTCTCACGAAAGCAAATCGAACGGACGGCGGGAATAACGAAAACTTCATTATTATCCAAATCGGAACGAACGACTATTCGGGGCTTAATACGAAAGCTGTTGCGGAAACTCCTAATAAAGACCTCAGCGGTTTGGTTGGTAAGATTGAAATTTTGACTGCGGACGATGAAACGGTTACCGTAAACAGCATTTCGGGTGAAATGTTCTTCAACGTTTGGGGCGAGGAGAACAGCGTTGCCTTCCGTTGGAGTGATGCGGCAACGTTGGCAGGCGTACAATCGATTACGATTAAAGCGGGCGCAAAGTTCCCTTCGGCTACGACGGAAAATAAATATTACGTAACGACGGAAGACGTTACGATCTATCAGGTTGCGGCGGATACGTGGGTTAAAGAAGAAAATCTCGTCGAAGCGGTTGATCTCAGCGTTTCCAGCATAACGAAAGTCGACGACGTTTATAAAGTATTCGTCGAATTGCCCGGTATTACGTTTACGAACACAAGTAACGATACGTACGATTTAAACTATAACTCGGCGGATAGAATTGCTGTTCGTCAGCATATCTTTATTGACGGCAAATCCTTGCCTACGATTGCTGCGGAAGACGATAGCAAGTATACCTACGGAACTTTCCCTATGAATCACTCCAATGCAGATACCTTTGGTCATCCTGCAATTTTGGCTGCAGAAGTGGGTACCAGCACGTTGCAAATTTGGATTTTCGAAGGCTATGTCGAAGATATTAAAGAAAACGGCATTACGCTTACGCTCGGCAGCGGTTTCACGTATGGCGAAAAGACGGTAATCGGCGATTTTAACTACAGCTTGACGGCGGACGTTACCGTAACGACGGACAACAACACTTATGAATGTTCTAACGTTATGAAGGGTACTTCGCTTTCTGCGCTCCTTGCAGAAAAGAATATTCCTACCCCCAGCAAGCCTTCGACTGAGAAATACGTTTACACCTTCGACAACTGGTATATCTCCGGAACGGGCGACGTTTGTACGACGATTACGGACGATATGGTTATCGAGGCAAGATTTACCGAGAAAGAAGTTCCCGGCGTTACTAAGACCGAGATCGTCTCCATTCAGTATTCGACGTTACAAAACACCGGCGCGCAGGACAACTGGCTTGTTATTACCCTTTCGGAAAACGACTATGACTGCGACGCTTTGACGGATTTGACTGCGGGCGGTATGAGCGGCAGCGCAGTATTTACCTACTTGCAAAGTATCGGTTTCTTGCAGGGTATTACCTTGTACGGCACGATTTATATGCCGAACAGCGATGATCCCGTAACGCAGACGACCTTAGAGGATTTCTACAAGCAGTACAGTAGCGTTGTAAACAGCGATCGTGCGTACTTCAACATTTGGAACAAGTCGCAGTTTGACGATACCATCGCAATCCGCGTGGGCAATACGGATAAGGGCGACTCTGAAATCACGAAGATTGTCGTTGCAGAAGGTACCGGATTCCCCAGCTATCGTTACATAAGCGCGGCAGACGCTGATAAAGAAGACAACGACTACCGTTACGTGCTTGGCAGAACGATGCAGTTCGACTTCACGCATCAAAACGACGACGGCAGATGCTATTATAGCAACCACGAAGAAGTAGCGTTTACGCCCGATATGACGGCTGGCGCGAGCGTACGTATTAAGTCCAACTTGGACGAAAGCGGTATCCGTTTCCAGACGATTATTTCGAAAGATATCGTTGCAGAATTGGAAGAAAAGGTAGCGCTTGGCTGGTACGATAGCGTTTCCTACGGTACGATTATCGTTCCCACCGATTATTTGACGGGCGGTCAGTTCACGCACGCGTGGTTGACGGCAAACTACGGCGACAGCACGTTATTGGGTGGCAACGGCTTCATCGATATCGTAAGATCGGATTGGTATCGTTTCGATCCCGATTCTAAGGACAACACCTTCTACGGTTCGATTGTCAAGTTGATGGAAGCGAACTATTCGAGAAAATTCTCCGGCCGCGGTTATATCAAGCTGACGAAAGGCGACGTAGTTACGTACATCTATGCGGATTATAACCCCGCACAGGGTCGTACGGCAGCGTTCATCGCAGACGCGGCTATCAACGACCGTTCGAACGATTACGACGAAGTATATTATCCTAACCTTACGGAAAACAACAACTACTCGCCGTACACCGCAGAAGAGCGTAGCCTTTTGGGCACGTATATCAAGGAAACGGTAACGAGCGTTAGCGACGGCTTGGTGAACTTGGCGAATACGGGTATGGATAGAACGGGTACGTTGACGACCTACGGTTGGCCCATTAAGTTTAACTACGTCAATATCGGCGCTGACTTGGAAGGCGCGCGTATTACGCTGAACTATACGACGAAGACGGACGTTTGGGGTCAATTCGTATACTGTTCTCAAAGCAACGCAAGCAACTCGGCAAACTGGGTATATGAAGAATTCTACTTACCTGCAAACTCTTCGCAGCACCGTCAGTATTTCGACATCTACCGTACTAACGGCGTTGGCTACGGTTTGGCAGCAGACGATTTGCACTTGGTAAAAATCGGTTTCGCAACGACGGATGACAACGGCGCTGATGAAAACGTAAAACTTATCAGCTACGTTACTCGTGCGCTTAGCATCGATACGAGCAATTCGGAAATCTATTTGACTAAAGACATTGCTGACGACGGTTATGGCAACAGCTTCCAGATGACGGTCGGCGCGCACCTTAGACTTGGCGGTTCGTTTACCTATCTTGCAAAGAGCCGTATCTTTGAAGGTGTTGTAACCGGTACTGCCGGCGCTACGGGTGTTAGCTACAATTCCGGTAGCGTTCAGTTGGCTACGGATACCAGCAGCTACGTTGCAACGCGTAAAACGAAAGCGTTTGGTGGTACGACGGAAGCAGGCTATTACGGCAGCGCAACCAGCAGTAAAGCGGCTGACGGCGCAGTCAACCTTATCAACAACGTGGACGCAGGACGTCAGTTCCAGCAGTCGTGGTATGCAAACGTCGGCGGCGTTAAGGATAAAGATGGCAACGTAACCGGCACGGACGGTTCGAACGGTTACCTTCGCGGATACTGTTACACGGAAGGCGGTAGCTATTGGCCGTACAACCCCGTACAGGCAGGCGACGTCGTTTCGAATCCTTCGCAAATTGTCGATTATGAAATCACGTCGGATTATATCTACGTCAAGTGCCGCGCAATGGACTGGGGTAAGGGTTACGATTCTTCTAAATCCAACCATACCAACACGGTACAAGGCGGCGTTACGACCAGATCGTATATTGAAAACTACTATCGTATCAACGACGACGGTACGGTAACGATTACCAACAGCTTTATCGATTGGAACGGCTTTACCGATATGGAAAACATCGATTATCAATCGATCGAACTTCCCGCGGCATATCCTATCCATACCTTGCATACCTATCACTCCGATACGAACGGGGACGGTAATTTGGAATCGTTTAGCAACTTGGGTAGCTGGACGGATGCAGGGCTTGCGCAGACGAAGAATTCTGCGGCTTTGGATAGCAGCGACGGCGGGTATTGTACCAGTTCCATCTCGCCTAGCGTTGAAAGGGATAGAATTTACGGTATGAAGGCTTCCGACTGGTTCGTTTGGTCGAACGGTGGGGCAGGTACGGTTGCGCTCGGCGTATATATCCCGAACGTAGAACAGTTCCTCTCCGGTAGAACGAACGGTATCCACGGTTCTACGTCGCTTAGTGATTCTGATACGAGAGACGCAAGTAGTAACAAGCTCTTTAGTAAGGGCTTGAATTCGAATATGCAGGCGAACAACCTGACGTATAGAAGCTCGTACGTAACGGCAACTTCGTATACGGCGCCCGGCGTCAACAACAAGATGAAGGAATACGTACAAATCGAATATTCGTACGTAGTATCCGTCAACACGTTGACGAACGTCGAGAAGCAGTTCAAGGCGTTGGAAAAGAGCGGCAAGATTGACAACAGCGGTCTTGATGCTTGGGCACGCGCGGATAAGATTTGGATCCAATAAGCGTTTTAGCAAAACAAAAAAAGGAACGTCGAAAGACGTTCTTTTTTTGCTATGTCAAGAGATTGCCACGCATACGCCACGTGTCATTGCGAATACAATGCGGCAATCCCGTGGCGTATACTCGCAATGACAATATGCTGCTGTCTGTCATTGCGAGGAGTGATAGCGACGAAGCAATCTAAGTGGGGCGCGGCAGGAGAGAGGAGATTGCCACATAGCAAGCTGAGCGCAATGACGGCAAGACAACGGGGCGTTGCTCTTTGCACAGAGGGAGACAGGGGGGCAAACTGTCATACACTCCACGCGGTCGCGTTGCTCCCTTGTGCAAAGGGAGACAAGCTAAGCCTTCCTCTGACGAGGAAGGTGGATTTTTGCAGAGCAAAAAGACGAAAGGAGAGAATGAAAAAAATTGCCTGCGGTAATTCCCTTGTGGATATTCTCTCCCTCAGTCTGTTACACAGACAGCTCCCTCATCAGAGGGAGCCAAATCACCGATACGCTCGACGTCGCGTTCCGCTCCTCACAATGACCCTATACCCCCCCGTCATTGCGAGCCCATACGGGGCGCGGCAATCTCTTTATGACAAAAATCCCCGCCAGCCGAAAGGCTGGCGGGGGAAAACTTGTTTCAAATTTATCTGTTGTTGATAAGCTTCGTCAATTCGACAGGGTCAACGATTTTGCCGTCCTTGTAAACGCGCATATTGCCCGACGCGATTTCGTCGATAAGGATAACTTCGTTGTTGTTATACCCAAACTCGAATTTGATATCCCAAAGGTCAAGACCGATCGATTTTAAATCGTCTGCAACGACTTTCGTAATCTTTAAGGTCTGTTCTTTCATACTGTTGAACATTTCCGTGCTCATAACCCCAAGAGCCGCAAGACCTTCCGACGTTACGAGGGGATCGCCTTTCGCGTCGTTTTTGAAGGTGCATTCTACGTAGCCGCCGTCTAAGGGAGTGCCGTCATTGATATATTCGCCGTATCTTCTGATAAAGCTGCCCGTTGCAACCAAGCGGCAGATAACCTCCAAACCGTGGCCAAATACGGTCGCGGGAAGAACTTCCATCGTTGCGTTTTCGACGTCTGCCGAAACATAG
Organism: Clostridiales bacterium; assembly: GCA_015069295.1. Classification (GTDB taxonomy): domain Bacteria; phylum Bacillota; class Clostridia; order Christensenellales; family Borkfalkiaceae; genus Scatosoma. The sequence continues at coordinate 84,869 of SVIW01000006.1, read as the reverse complement.
TGGGTTTTGATGCCCGCCTTTTTCAAAAGCTCGAAATAGTAAACGGAAGATTTGAGGTTGGCTTTGCCGATGCCCTCGATGGTCAAACCGACCGTGTTTTCACCGGGATCGAATACCCCGTCTTTGCCGGTGCAGTCGTCTTTGAACTTCAACATAACGTTGCCGTTGTCAAGTTTGTAAACGTCCTTCGTTTTACCTGTGTAAAGTTTTTCCATATAATAAACCTCTTTAAAAGAATAGATTTTTTTCGGTCTCCCGATTACAAAATGATTATAACAGATTTTTTGCGATTTTACAAACAGATAAGGGCGGTCAATGAAAAAAAATGAAAAAAATTTTTTAAAACCCTATTGACAATTATAATATTTGCTTATATAATATAGGTAACAAATGGTATATTTGTACAGTATATTGTTACAAAGGGGGTATAGGTATGCTGAAATCGTTTATCGGTAAGTTAATTTCGTTCGCTTTGGCGGGAGTTTTGATTTTCGCTGTTGCAGGCTGCGGCGACGAAGAGGAAGAAAAGAAGGATAACACTGTAAACGGCGTTGTTATCGACGATAAAAACGGCGAGGTCGTTTCTTCCGCGCAGGCGCGCGCGTTCTTTGCGGAAATGGAAACGGAAAAGGAAGAAATTACCGCCGAAACCGTGATGAAATATACCTATTGGATGAAAATGTCAACCTCTCTTACCTCGGGCGAAACCTATTCGATGACGGCGGGCAGCCGTTATTCGCGCGAGGCGGATTATTTGTATACTTGGACGCAGATGGTCAATCAGCCTGTCTACGAGTATAACCAAGACGGCTCGGTGAACTCGAGGATCGGCACGCAAAGTAGCTCGTCGGGCATTTACGCTTATATCACGGACGACGGGAATGCAATCGAGGCTATCCACGGGCATATCTCAGGGACGATAAACGGGCAGTTCTCTTCTAGTTCGTCGGCGCAGTGGTCCTATCTCAACGAAGAGGGCGAAACGGCAGAGGAAGCTTTTGAAGATAATCTCTTCTCGGGGCTTTTAGATATTATGGCGACGCTGCTTTCTTACGAAAACCAAATGGCAACGGCGATTGAGGGAATTACTGTTTCGGATATACAAATTCCCGGTTGTGCAATTCAATCGAAAGGGAAGGGGCATCTCTACGTTACGATGGATATGGGGATTGGTATGTCCTATCTTATCGAGTACACCGATTATCATCTTTCCTATATGAAGCTGACGATCGATTCGTCCTTGGGAGACCCTGAAATCATCTCTATGACGACGGAAATGTATTTTAAGATGGGCGAATGCGAGGTTACTTATCCCGACCTTAGCACCTACGAATACAACGAGGACGCAATCACGCCCGATATCGATTTGGACGTAGATCTTGGCTAAACGCAATAAAACAAAAAAGGACGGTCTTCCGTCCTTTTTTTTATGCGCAAAACGAATGAGTAAAAATTTATCGATTTAGCGATAATATTCGGGATAAAATTTTGAAAATGCACTTGATATTTTAATAAAATAATGATATGATATATATAGTGGGCGTATATGGGTATATTCCCGCGATTATAAAACGAAGGAGGCCTGCTATGGCGCATTTACAGGATAGGGCGGTTCGGCAGATTAACGAAATCTGCGACAGATACGTTTCAGAAAAAACGCCTTTGATGATGATTTTAAGCGACGTTCAAAAAGAGTTTGGGTATATACCCTTGGAGGTGCAGGAGATTATTTCTGCGCGTACGGGGATTTCGGTAGCGGAAATTTACGGCGTCGTTACCTTTTATTCGTTTTTCTCGCTTACTCCTAAGGGAAAATACGTTATCGGCGTATGTATGGGGACGGCTTGTTACGTAAAGGGCGCGCAGCAGATTATTGATAAATTTTCTGAAATTATCGGGATTAAGCCGGGCGAGACTTCAAAAGACGGGCTGTTTACCTTGGACGCTTTGCGTTGTATCGGCGCTTGCGGTATCGCTCCCGCCGTTACCATTAACGGGAAGGTATATCCCAAACTGACGGTGGACGCCGTGCCGAAAATCGTCGAAGAATATAAGGCTTTGGAGGGGAACGCGTAATGATTAAAAATTTTGAGGACCTTAAAAAAGTAAGTCAATCTTGTTCGTCCTGTTTGTCGGCAAAATTCACGGGCGAGGACGGAAAAAGACATATCGTACTTTGCGGCGGTACGGGCTGCCTTTCTTCGCGCGCAAACGAGATTACGGAAAAGTTTAGAAAAGTTATCGCGGAAAAGGGGATTGAAGACAAAGTAACCGTCAATCAGGTCGGCTGCTTTGGGTTCTGTTCGCAAGGGCCGTTCGTAAAAATTTATCCCGAAGATACGTTGTACCGTTTGGTTACGGAAGAGGACGTGGAAACGATCGTAGAAAAGGATATTATCGGCGGCGAGGTCATCGACAGCTTGCTCTACGTTGACCCGAACACCGAAAAGAAAGTAACCAAGCAGGAAGACATCAATTTCTATAAAAAACAGGTGCGTATTGCGTTGCACGGCTGCGGCAGTATCGACCCTGAAAATATCCACGAAAGCCTTGGCGCAGGCGCGTTTCAGGGCTTAGCGCGCGCTTTGCAAATGTCCCGCGAGGACGTTATTAAGGAAGTGCTCGAGTCCGGGCTTCGCGGTCGCGGCGGCGGCGGGTTCCCGACGGGTAGAAAGTGGCAGTTTGCTTACGCGCAGCCCGAAGGCGAAAAATACGTAGTATGTAACGGCGACGAGGGCGACCCCGGCGCGTTTATGGACAGATCGATTTTGGAAGGGAATCCCCTTGCCGTTATCGAAGGTATGATGATTGCAGGCTACGCAATCGGGGCGCAAAACGGGTATTTTTACGTGCGTGCGGAATATCCCATCGCCGTAAACCGTTTGAAAATTGCCGTAAAACAGGCGGAAGAATTGGGCTTGCTTGGGGATAACATCCTTGGCACGAATTTCTCCTTCCGCGTGCATATCCGTCTTGGCGCGGGCGCGTTCGTTTGCGGTGAAGAAACGGCGCTTTTGAACTCGATTGAAGGGGAAAGAGGTATGCCTCGCCCCCGTCCTCCTTTCCCTGCGGTAAAAGGGCTTTGGGGAAAGCCGTCTATCATCAACAACGTCGAATCGTTGGCTTGCGTACCGTATATTCTCCGTGAGGGCAAGGACGCTTTTGCAAAGCACGGAACGGAAAAATCGAAAGGTACGAAGGTATTTGCGCTCGGCGGGAAAATCAATAACGTCGGCTTGGTAGAAATCCCGATGGGGACGACCCTGCGCGAGCTGATTTACGATATCGGCGGCGGCGTGCCTGGTGGTAAGAAGTTTAAAGCAATTCAAACGGGCGGTCCTTCGGGCGGCTGTCTTACCGGAGAGGATTTGGACGCGGAAATCGACTTTGACAACTTGGTTGCAAGAGGCTCGATGATGGGCTCTGGCGGCGCAATCGTTATGGACGAAGACAACTGTATGGTAGACGTTGCGAAATTCTATATGGAATTTATCTGCGACGAGTCCTGCGGGAAATGTACGCCCTGCCGTATCGGTACGAAGAGAATGCTCGAAATTTTGACCCGCATTACCGACGGCAAAGCGACGATGGACGATTTGGCGGAACTTGAAGAGATTGCAAACAACGTCAAGAGCAATTCTCTTTGCGGGCTTGGTCAGACGGCGCCTAACCCCGTACTTTCCACCTTAAAGCATTTCCGCGACGAATATATTGCGCATATCGTAGACAAAAAATGCCCCGCGCATATTTGTAAAAATCTTATGCAGTATGAAATCGAGAAAGACAAATGCTTCGGTTGCGGCGTGTGCGTAAAAGCTTGCCCTGCAAACGCGTTTGTTAAAACCGATTATATTGCGCCTGGGAAGCGACTCCCCGCATACGCCATCGATCAAGAAAAGTGCGTGAAGTGCGGTATGTGTATCGCTTCGTGTAAGTTTAAGGCGATTGTGAAGAAATAAGCGGAGGGTGTGTATATGTCGAAAGTAAATATTAAAATTGAAGGAATTCCCTTTGAAGTAGAAGCTGGCTCGACGATTTTGGAAGCGGCGAAGGCTTGCGGTTTTGAAATTCCCTCCCTTTGTGCGTTTAACCACGGAGAATGTTCGAAAGGCTCTTGCCGCGTTTGTCTTGTAGAAGCAACGGGCGCGAGAGGGCTGGTGGCGTCTTGCGTATACCCCGTTGCGGAAGGTATGGAAATCACCATTTCTTCCCCCAAAGCGACGGCGGCAAGACGTACTTCGGTAGAATTGCTCCTTTCTAATCATAACAAAAATTGTCAGCAATGCGAAAAGAACGGCAAATGCGAATTGTTGCACGTAGCAAAGGTTACGGGCGCAAGGGACGATATGTATCAGGGCGAACAGACCCCCGTTACCGTCGATAAAATCAGCCCGTCTATCGTTCGCGACACGTCCAAATGTATTCTTTGCGGCAGATGCGTCGAAAGATGCAAAAACGCGCACGGCTTGGGGATTCTCGGCTTTGAAAAGCGTGGCTTTAACACCGTCGTTGCACCGGCGGAAAACAGAAGTTTTGCAAAATCTCCCTGCATTCTTTGCGGACAGTGCGTTAGCGTTTGTCCCACAGGCGCGTTGATGGAAGTTTCCGAAATTGCCAAAGTGGACGCGGCGATGCAGGCGGGTAAATACGTCGTCGTACAGACCGCTCCTGCCGTACGCGCGGCGCTTGGCGAAGAATTTGATATGCCGATTGGCTCGCTCGTAACGGGTAAGATGGTTTCTGCACTCAAACGCCTTGGGTTTAAAAAGGTGTTCGATACCAACTTCGCAGCCGACCTTACCATTATGGAAGAGGCGACCGAACTTTTGAGCAGAATCGAAAAGGGCGGAAAATTGCCGATGATTACCTCTTGTTCGCCCGGTTGGGTCAACTATGCGGAGTATAATTACGGCGACCTTTTGGGGCATTTGTCCTCGTGTAAATCCCCTCACGAAATGTTCGGAGCGATTTTAAAGAGCTATTATTGCGAAAAGAACGGGATTGACCCTAAAGATATGTTCGTCGTTTCGATTATGCCTTGTACGGCGAAGAAATACGAAAAGGACAGACCCGAGCTTTCCGTCAACGGCTTGCAGGACGTAGACGCGGTGTTGACGACGAGGGAGCTTGGTAAGCTTATCAAGCGTTCGGGGATAAACTTTACCAAACTTCCCGATTCTGCCTTTGATAACGATATCGTAGGCGAATACACGGGCGCGGGGGTTATCTTCGGTACGACGGGCGGCGTTATGGAAGCGGCACTTCGTACGGCGGCGTTTAAGCTGACGGGCGAAGAGCTTGACCCCGTTGCCTTGAAGGCGGTAAGAGGACTCGACGGCATTAAAGAGGCGACGTATACCTTGGCGGGGAAGGAAATCCACGTAGCGGTTGCACACGGTATGAAGAACGCCAAAGTTTTGTTGGACGAAATCCGCGCGGGAAACAGCAAATATCATTTTATCGAAATTATGGGTTGCCCCGGCGGGTGTGTAGCGGGCGGCGGTCAGCCCTACGTAAAACCTTGTTTCTTGCCCAACGAGGACGCGGATATTTTGGATACCTTCCGTCAAAAACGCGCGGCGGCGCTTTATAGCGAGGACGAATCGAAGGCACTTCGCGCTTCGCATAAAAATCCTCAAATTATCGAGCTTTACGATAACTATCTGGAATATCCCAATTCGCACAAAGCGCACGAATTACTGCATACCACGTACGCGGCGAGAGAAAAATATAGCGATTAACGATAAAAAAAGGACGGTTGCGCCGTCCTTTTTTGCTTTACCACGCTTGCAATTCTTAGGTTTGTGTGTTATACTGTATGTATTGAGATTTTCCGAAAGGGGAAAGAAGAGATGAAAATACTCGAAAAGGCAAAATCCAACGAAACCGTTTGTAAGATAGCCGCTTTTTTAGACGGGACGTATTATCCGTTGGCGCTTGCGGGCGTTTTATTGGCGTTTTATATGCTGTCTTTGCCGATTGTCGGGTTGGCGGTCGGGCTTGCTTGTTTGGGCTTTATTTGCCTGTTTTGCGAGGATACAAGACCTGCTTTGGCGACGGTGTTGCTGGCGGCGTTTGGTATGCAGTACAAATACGGGGCGGCGGCGTATTATTCGGGCGGCGCAATCGTCGTGTACGTTTTATTCGGCTTACCCGCCTTGTTTGCGCTCGTCTATCGCTTCGTTGCTTTTGAACGGGTACGGGAAAAACGTCCGTTGACGGTTGGCTTTTTGGCGTTTGGGTTTGCTTTGTTTGCCAGCGGTTGGTTTAGCGAATATTACAGCGTGCTGTCCTTCTTGTACGGATTGATGCAGGCGGGAAGTTTCTTGTCCGTGTATCTCTATTTTTCGCGCACGATGAAACACCGCGAGGATAATTTTTTATATCTTGCCCGCCTTTTTGCGGTCGCGATCGGCTTGATTTCCGTGGAAATCGGCTTCTTATACGCAACGAAATACACTGCAGGTACGCCCTTGGATTGGCGTTGGAAGGACGAGGTTATACTTGGGTGGGGGATTTCTAATATGGTCGGCGAAATGCTTGCAACCCTTTTGCCTGCCCTGTTCTATCTCATTTATAAAGAAAAACGCGGGTATTTGTATTATATCCTCGTGTTCGTTTGCTTGGTGGCAATCTATTTCACGTTTGGTCGCGGAGCGCTCGGTTGCGCGGCAATAGTAACGGTTGCGGGCGTTACCGTCAACTGCTTCGTGGGTAAAAATCGATTGATTAACCTGATTCTTGTGGGCGCAGGCGTGGCGGGCGTTGCTGCCGTTGCCGTATTCCTGCTCGTAACGGGCAAGATGGCGGGGCTTCTCACCTTCTTTACCAGCGTCGGTTTGGACGATCGAGGCAGAGTGGAAATGTGGGCGAACCACGTTTGGCTGTTTACCGAATCTCCCGTGTTTGGCAGCGGGTTTATGGCGTATCGGCAATTGGCGCTTGGTCCGCAGCTCAATGCGCACAATACCCTTTTGCAGATGCTTTCCAGCGCGGGGTTAATCGGATTTGGCTGTTATTTGTATCATAGAATCCAAACCGTGGCGTTGTTTGTCAAGAAACCGAAGCTCGACCGTTTATTTATGGGGGCTTGTATCTTGACGGGCTTGGTGGCGTCGCTGATAGGGCCGCTCGTGTTCCGTTTCTATTTTGCGTTCTATTATTCGGCGATTTTGCTCGTCGTGGAAAAATCGGTAATAGCAGAAAATCACGAGGCAAGGGCGAAACGAGTTTCGTCCGTCTCGAAAAAAAAGTAAGAGTAGGAGAGTATTATGCAATACGTACAGGCGACTCGTATCGTGCACGCAGAGGGCGTAGAAAACGCCGAGACTTTGTTGTTGGATAAACCCTTGCAGATTGGCTTGGCAGAGAGAAATTGCGCCGTTTTTAAGGGCAAAGCAAGCGTTATTTTGGATTTTGGTCGCGAGCTGTCGGGCGGCGCGCGTATTTTCACCTTTAAAACGGAGGGCGAGAAAAAAGTTCGCCTGCGTTTTGGCGAATCGGTCGGGGAAACTTGTGCCGAGGTGGATGGCGGCAGAGGATACGGCAAAGCGACCAACGACCATTCCTTGCGCGATTTTTGCGTAGAATTACAAAACTATTCGGATATGACCTTCGGGCAGACGGGCTTCCGTTTCCTGCGTATTGATTCGCTGTCGGAAAACAGCGTTTTTACGATAAAAACGGTGGTGGCGGCGGAAGATACCGATACTCGCCCGCAGCTTGGTTCGTTTGAATGTAACGACGAGCTCGTCAATAAAATTTTCGATACCGCGGCGTATACCCTGCGTTTGTGCTTGAAAAACGGGTATATTTGGGACGGTATCAAACGGGATAGATTGGTTTGGATTGGGGACTTGTACCCCGAAATGCGCGCGGCGCATTGTTTGTTTGGGGACGTGCCCGAAACCTTGCGTTCGCTTACCTTTGTAAAAGACGAAACGCCGTTGCCCGCTTGGATGAATCATATTCCGTCCTATTCGCTTTGGTGGCTGACGATTCTTGCGGACGAATACGCCATCAACGGGGATAAAAACAATTTCATCTCGTACCTGCCCTATATCAAAGGGCTTATTCCGCAGATTTCCGAGCAGGTCAACGAGGACGGCAGCTTGCGTTTTGATTGGAATTTCGTCGATTGGCCGACCAATTACGTCGAGGGCGAGCCTTTGGAAAAGAAAGAGGATAGCGCCGTCGGGATTGCTTATTTGATGCAGATTACGATGCAAAAAATCATCGGATTTTTGTCCGATTTTGGCGAAGATATTTCCCTTTGTGAGGACATTTTGCGCCGTTTGGGGAAAGCGAATTTGCAGGTAAAACGGTACAAGCAGATTGCGGCGCTCGGCGTTTGGGCGGGCGATGCTTCGCCAAATAATAAAGAAAAATTGCTTGCAGGCGGCGCGCGCGGTTTGTCGACTTTTATGTCCTATCCGATTTTGACAGCGGTGGCTTCGTATGGCGAATACGAAGAGGCGCTGTCGATGATGAAAGAATACTACGGCGGTATGCTTTCGGTGGGGGCAACGACCTTTTGGGAGGATTTTGACCTCGATTGGTTGGAAAATTGTAGTCGTATCGACGAGATGCTGCAAGAGGGTAAAACGGATATCCACGGCGACAAAGGGGCGTTTTGTTATCTTGGCTATCGCCACAGTCTTTGCCACGGCTGGTCGGCGGGCGTAGTGCCCTATTTGGTGGAAACGGTTGCGGGGATCAAGCCCGTAGGGGTCGGTATGCGCAAAATTAAAATCGAGCCGAAATTGAGCGGCTTGGAATACGTGAAAGTAAACTATCCTACACCTTTTGGTACGTTGCAGGTAGAACACCGCTTGCAACCGGACGGCAGAACGGTAACGAGCGTGTCTGCCCCCGCAGGCTTGGAAATTGTAAAATAAAGACGAACGCGGCGCGGGGAAACCTGCGCCGTCTTTATATAAGGGGAGGAGCAAAAAAATAAATTTTAAATATTTTTTCACAGAATAAGGGATAAATCATTGACAAAGCACTAAAAATTTGGTATACTACGTCAGTAAATTAAATGTGGCTCGCTTATCAAGCGGTTAAGCCGAGCTGCCCGTTAAGAAAAGCATTGATAATGCTTTTTAAGATAGGGGCGGAAAATGCCTGCATTTTCTTTGGTTTACCAAGTTAAGCGAAATGCGATAGGTAGCATTGAGCGTGACCGAGGACAAAGTCCACCTCGCTTTGTCCGAGAACCACCCGTAGGGTGGTGTCTGGGAGAGGAAAATTGAATATGGCCCGTTGGTCAAGCGGTTAAGACACCACCCTTTCACGGTGGTAACATGGGTTCGAGTCCCGTACGGGTCACCAGCAAAAGACACCTGTCAATCGACAGGTGTCTTTTGCTGTGCCCGATACGGGTAAAAGCGAACCCATCGGGTTCGCGCGAGCAAGCTTTGCTTGCGACGCCCTGCTGAGGGATTCCCACTTGTGGGAAACGGCAGATACCCGTACGGGTCAAAGTTTCTGTCTTTTTTGCTGTGCCCGCATACGGGAATGGTGAAGAATACATCGGTTCGCGCGTTCAGCTTGCTATTTGGCGTAGCCAAGGCGATTTATCACCGACGCCCTGCCGAGAGGGCTCCGCTTGCGGAGTTTCGGCAGATACCCGTACGGGTCAAAGTTCCTGTCTTTTTTGCTGTGCCCGCGTACGGGAATGGTGAAGAATACATCGGTTCGCGCGAGGAGTAACAAAGTTGCGACGACGCTCTGCCGAGGCTCACACCGTAGGTGGGAAACGGCAGATACCCGTACGGGTCATTTTTGCTGTGTGCTTCCGTCGAACCCATCGGGTGAAACTTATTCTTCGCTATTCCGTCGCTACGCCCCTTACGGAAAATGCTTGCATTTTCTTTGAGCGTAGCGAAAGCCCCCGTACAGTTCGCCTTTTAATTTCTGTATTACAATACAATCGCACGCCGTAGTGCCATTTTTTGTTTTTGCCCCTGTAAAAACTTGAACTATGTCTTGGATTGTGTTATAATAGCAATATTAAAATTCCATTTTCTAAAGAAATTGATTATGAAAAAATACAAATTAAAACTTTCAACTACACAAGTCATTATGTTAAGCTTTTTGTTTGTGATATTGATAGGCAGTATATTGCTTGCTTTGCCTATCAGTTCGAAAAACGGAAAAGCGGTTCCGTATATAGACGCTTTATTTACTTCGACTACGGCAACTTGTGTAACGGGTTTGGTTACGTTGCCGACGGTTACGACTTGGAGCCTTTTCGGGCAAATAGTGATTTTGATTCTAATACAAATCGGCGGACTTGGCATTATTACCGTAATGGCAGGGTTATCGGTAGCCTTGCATCGCAAAATAGGGTTGAAGGACAGTAGATTGATTAGCGACGCATTCAACCTTACTTCTTTATCGGGGCTTGCCGCTTTCGTAAAAAAAGTTGTTCTCGGTACGCTTATTATAGAAGGGGTTGGGGCATTGCTCTATATGACGGTATTTATCCCTGATTTTGGTGTGAAGGGGATTTGGGTTTCCATATTCAATTCCGTTTCTGCTTTTTGCAACGCAGGTATTGATATAATAGCCGAAAACAGTCTGTGTGGGTATGCGCTAAATCCTTTGATAAATATACTCACGAGTCTTTTGATTATTTTAGGCGGTATCGGTTATATCGTTTGGTGGGACGTAATACGCGTATTAAGAAATTTCAGAAAAGAAAAACTGAAATGCTTAAAACGATTAACTTTGCATAGTAAAATTGTATTGTCGGCAACGTTTATTCTTATTTTGGGGGGTGCGATTGCAATTTTTATATTGGAGTACACCAATCCTTTAACCATAGCAAATTACTCGCTCTTTGATAAAATTCAAGCGTCGTTTTTCCAATCGATAACGACAAGAACGGCAGGCTTTGCAACAATACCGCAAGAAAATCTGACGAATGCTTCGGCGATCCTTTGCCTGTTTTTAATGTTTATCGGCGGTTCTCCCGTTGGCACGGCGGGCGGTATAAAAACGGTTACGATTGTTGTGCTGTTCGCAACCGCGTATTCAGCGATAAAAAATAAAAACGAAGTGTCGTTATTTAATCGGAATTTATCAAGACAGATTACAAAGAAAGCCGTTGGCGTTGCAAGTATGTCGTTTACGATAGTATTTATATCGACCATTTTGCTTGCCGCCGTTACCAACGCCCCAGCGCTCGATATTCTTTATGAAACCGTAAGTGCGACGGCGACCGTTGGATTGTCAAGAAATCTCACGGCTTATTTAGGGCTTGCAGGGAAGCTTATAATTATAGCTGCGATGTATTTGGGAAGAATTGGGCCCATTTCTTTGGCTGTTGCATTTCATTCCAATAAGGAAACGGAGAATATTATCAAAAATCCCACAGAAGAAATAAGCGTAGGTTAATTAAAAAAGGAGTATGTTATGAGTATTAATAAATCTTACGCCGTATTTGGTCTTGGACGATACGGTTTAGCTGTCGCAAAAGAGCTCGTGAATAACGGAGTAGAGGTTTTGGCTGTTGATTCCAATGAAACGATTGTAAATTCCGCTATTGCCGATATTCCGTTTTGCAAGTGTGCAGACGTAACCGATTCGGAGGTTATAAAACAACTCGGTATTGCCAATATGGACGTTGTTATTATTGCTATGGCAAATAATCTTGAAGCAAGCGTTATGGCGGTAATGCTGTGTAAAGAAGTCGGCGTAAATACGGTAATCGCAAAATGCGCCAATGAAGTGCATAGAAAGATTTTAAGTAAGGTAGGAGCGGACAAAGTGGTTTTTCCTGAATGCGAATCAGGGATACGGCTTGCGAAAAATATTTTAAGTTCTGGTTTTGTTGATATTATCGAGTTATCTAGCGACGTGTCTTTGATAGAACTTGAAGTTAAGCCCGAATGGGTAGATAAAACGCTTATTGAATTAAATTTGCGTAAAAAATATTCTATTAACGTAATTGCGATTCGGCAAGCAAATAATTTAAAAACTGATATTGACCCCACCGTGAAATTGGAAAAAGATATGCAACTGGTTGTTATTGCCAATACTTCAAAAATAAGCAAGTTAAAATAAAGGTTTGATTTGGGCTGTTAAATTCACCAGCAAAAAAGCGCAGGAAACAATCCTGTGCTTTTTTGCTTCCATTTTTGATAAAAATGGAAAATCCTAACTTGATGGAAAAATTTTAGAAGATTGTTTAAAAAGTTTTACAATTTGTCATATAAATTATTGACAGTTTGCAAATAATTTACTATAATGAGAATATCATAAAAGAATATGACATCAAGGTGTATACATATGAGTAAAAAATTAACGAGAAGAAAAAAGCTAATTATCGGCATTGCGGTTCCCTTACTTGTCTTGGTAATCGTAGCTTGCGTATTTTTATTTGGGGGAAAAAAGGGTGCGACTCCCGTTAAACCGGAGGACAGCATCAGTATTTGCTTGACCCCGCCCAGCAGCGGCGCGCCGAGTGAATACGGCGGGTTGGAAAACATCGGGTATATTGCGGGGAAACTCCGTTTGCAGCCTTATTATCACAGCGAGATGAACGGTAGCGTGGACGCGATGGTAACCCAAGAGGTACACGGATATAAGGATTATAAAGACGGAATATATATTGCTTCGTCGATTAGTATTGCGCACAGCAGTCTTGCGCCTTCGAAGGCGTTGCAAAAGTTCTTCGGGGACGGAAAAGCAGTTATCCGTACGGCGGCTTCGGACGATGAGGACGATTGGAACGGCGCAAAAACCAAATGGTCCACGGGCGAGCCTAACGAGATTTTGACGAGAGCACAGTACGAGGAAAAGTACGGTATGTGGGGGAACGAGCTTACCGACTATATTATCAATTCGGAGACTCTTCTTTCCTGCTCGACCCCGCAAAAGGGCGCGGACGGAATCTATACGATGACGGCGGAGCTCGACCCTGTAAAATCGACCTATTATTATACCCATCAAATGCTTACGATGGGGGAACTTAGCGAGCATCCTAAGTTTGAGAGTATTCGTTTGACCTTCCGTTTCCGTGAAGACTGGACGTTGCTTTCCTACGATATCCACGAAAAATACGAAACGTACGTCTCGGTTATCACGGCAGAATGCGAAGCGAAAATGACGATTGCCTATTCGTACGAAGAATCGAAAGTAGACGTTTCGGCGTACGATAACTATTTTAAAAAGTACGCGAACGCTGCGCCCGTGGTCTTGCCCGAACCTGAGAAGGGCGCAAGAGAGTATCTGACGGCGGCGTTTGGGCCTCTGCTTGGCGGGGAGAAATGTATTGATTTCACCGCAAACGTCAATGAAAACGTCGTGGCGGGTAAAATTGCTTTGGATATTTCGTTGGGCGAAAGCATCGCTTTCAACGGCTTGCAGATAAACCTTGGCAACTTACAAGCGGGGCTTGTGGGCAACGATATCGTCGTGCAGTACAAGGATTTCAACGGTAAATTCCCGTTAGAAACGTTGTTGTCCTATCTTGGCGCGGGGGCGGCGGAAACGCCTGCTATCGACGCAGAGGCGTTATTGGGCGATTTAATGAACGCGCCGATTGTTAAAGACGGAGACAAATCTTCCATAAGCGCAACGCTTGCGCTGGGGGATTTCCCGATACATATTGCTTTCTACTTTAACGAAGGAACGGAAATTACGTTGGAAAAAATCGAGGCTTCGTTGGAATTGGAAGGAATGCCGATTTCTTTGACGGCGACCCTCGGTGAAAAGACGGACTTCGTTGAATTAGACGCGGAAAACGCGATAGACGTTTCGCCTTTCGTGCAGGATATCCTGGCGATTATCGCGGGTAAAAACTATGCAATTTCTGTAAACTATGCAAACGCAGACTTTGCAATAGCAGGCGAAGTGGTTATTAACGCGCAAAGCGGGCTTGCAGTAGGAGCAGAGCTTAGCATAAGCGTAAACGGCGGAGAAATTCCCGTAAGCGTAGTATACAAAGACGAAACGGTATACGTATCTTGCAAGGGCTTGCAGGTGAAAGGCACGCTGGACGAGATCAGCGGTTTGATTGCAAGATTCGTACCGCAGACGGCAAGCGAAGTAGAACTCGATACGGCAACCCTCGTGGACGCGTTGTTAAAAGCGAACTACGACAAGCTGTTAAAGAGCCTCAGCCTTACGGAAAACAGCGTAGGCATCGTTATAGACGGCAACGAACTGCTGACGGTACTTTCCGCAATCGTTGGCGAAGTAGAGTTTGAACTTGGCGATATTACGCTTGGGTACGCAAGGGAAAGCAAAACGTTTGCGGCAAGCGTGCTCGGCGTAGAGCTTGGTATGACGGCAACGGAAAAGGTCGTAGCCGTTCCCGAAAATGCAGATACATACGTAACCGTAACGGAAGTGGTTGCCCTCGTAGAAGAAATTATCTCCGTTATTGAAACGAAGAACTATGCAATTTCTGTAAACTATGCAAACGCAGACTTTGCGATTGCGGGCGAAGTGGTTATTAACGCGCAAAGCGGGCTTGCGGTAGGCGCAGAGCTTGTACTTAGCGTAAACGGCGGAGAAATTCCCGTTAACGTAGTATACAAAGACGAAACGGTATACGTATCTTGCAAGGGCTTGCAGGTGAAAGGCACGCTGGACGAGATTAGCGGTTTGATTGCAAGATTCGTACCGCAGACGGCAAGCGAAGTAGAACTCGAT
>SVIW01000006.1:0-70192 GCA_015069295.1 Clostridiales bacterium | reverse complement strand
CGTAGTATACAAAGACGAAACGGTATACGTATCTTGCAAGGGCTTGCAGGTGAAAGGCACGCTGGACGAGATTAGCGGTTTGATTGCAAGATTCGTACCGCAGACGGCAAGCGAAGTAGAACTCGATACGGCAACGCTCGTAGACGCGTTGTTGAAAGCGAACTACGACAAGCTGTTAAAGAGCCTCAGCCTTACGGAAAACAGCGTAGGCATCGTTATAGACGGCAACGAATTGCTGACGGTACTTTCCGCAATCGTTGGGGAAGTAGAGATAGAGCTTGGGGATATTACGCTCGGGTACGCAAGGGAAAGCAAAACGTTTGCGGCAAGCGTGCTCGGCGTAGAGCTTGGTATGACGGCAACGGAAAAAGCTGTAGAAATCCCCGTGAACGCAAGCGCATACGTAAGCGTAACGGAAGTGGTTGCCCTCGTGGAAGAAATTATCTCCGTTATTGAAACGAAGAACTATGCAATTTCTGTAAACTATGCAAACGCAGACTTTGCAATTGCAGGCGAAGTGGTTATTAACGCGCAAAGCGGAATTGCAGTCGGCGCAGATATCACGATCAGCGTAAACGGCGGGGAAATTCCCGTAAGCGTAGTATACAAAGACGAAACGGTATACGTATCTTGCAAGGGCTTGCAGGTGAAAGGCACGCTGGACGAGATTAGCGGTTTGATTGCAAGATTCGTACCGCAGACGGCAAGCGAAGTAGAACTCGATACGGCAGCGCTCGTGGACGCGCTGTTGAAAGCGAACTACGACAAGCTGTTAAAGAGTCTCAGCCTTACGGAAAATAGCGTAGGCATCGTTATAGACGGCAACGAATTGCTTGGCGTATTAGAAACGATTGTCGGCGAAGTAGAGTTCGAACTTGGCGATATCACGCTTGGGTACGCAAGTGAAACGCAGAGCTTTGCGGCAAGCGTGCTCGGCGTAGAGCTTGGTATGACGGCAACGGAAAAAGTTGTAGAAATCCCCGTGAACGCAACCGAATACGTAAGCGTAACGGAAATTGCGCAGTTTATCGACCCGATTATGGCGTTGACGCAGGCGCAAAATATTGGCTTTGGCGCGGCGCTGAAAACGGAGATAGAGGGCATTTCCTTAGGGGTAAGCTTGTCCGGATACGTAACGCTCGGCGAAGAGATTTCCTTGTACGTGCAGGCAGACGTAACGGTAAACGAATACGCTGAACGTTTGGAAATTTATTATAAGGAAGGCGGCATTACCGTAGTTTACGGTGGCGTGGCTTTGGTTGTGCCGGAAAATGAAATTAGCTTGATTGCAGAGACCTTGACGAAACTGCTTGGCGGGCAGGAAAGCGCGTTGATGGTATTGACGGAAGATTCCGTGGATATCGTGGCGATTTTGGAAAGTGTGAAATTGTATTCGGAAAGCGAAGGGCTTGGCGCATTTATCAAGCTGTCGGCGCTTTTGGATATGGATATTTCCGATTTGACGGCAAGCTTGTCCGTGAAAGAAAATTGGCTCTTTGTTAAGACGGATTCTTTGGCAATTGAAGGTTTTGCAATGCAAGACGTGCAGCTTTCTATTGGCGCGTTGGAGACGGTTAGTGAACCCGACTTTGCTGAAGTACCCGTTTGCACGAACGTGTTAGAATTTGCGTTGGGCGCGTACCGCGCGTTTGCGGACACCGAATATCTGGGGCTTGACGTAGCCTATGCAAGCGACGAATTAAAGCTGTCGATTGGCGGGGTTGTCCAGTTTAAAGCGGAAGAAAATTCTACGGCAAGTATTATCAGTATGGACGTTGGCGTGGTAATCGAAACCTATGCGTATAACGAGGAAAACGGCGCATACGAGGCAAAGGAAAACCACTTCTTGCACGCAACGATTTTGAACGAGCAGCTTTGGGCTTCCTATTCGTTGAAAGAAATTGACGCGCCTACGGCGGTGTACGTAACCTTGCCCGTGTCCGAGCTCTTCGTTGCGGGCGGAAAGATCCTGCCGATTCTCGCGCCGATGCTGGGTATTTCCGAAGACGTTTACTATTACGATTTCGTTGTGAAAATCTTGTCGGGCGCCTATAAGAGCTTTACGACGGATATTATCGATACGATGACCTTGGGCGAATGGCTGTCTTTGATTGAAGGCATTATAGCAGAGCAAAGCGCGACCCCTGCGGCAGCGGAGGAAACGACGCAAGAAACCTCGTTCGTATGGACGAAGGACGAAAACGGGGATACCGTGGTCGCGATCAACGCGCAGGACGTAACCGTTTCCTTGACGATGTTGAAAAATGCGGCAACCGAGCTCGTTGCGCCTAGCGCGCCTGAGGGCAAGTCGTATTTGGATATATCTTCGATTGCAACTCTGTTGACGGACGTGCTTAACGCGTACGATTATAAAGACGACGGGTATGCGTTGTCGGGTAGCTTGGCGCTTTCCGTAGGATCGTGGAATTTGAAGAATATTCAGCTTAGCTTGCAGATTCAGGCGGTAGAAAAATTTGCTTTGTATGCAAACCTCGTTCCCAAATCGGGTACGGTTACGCAGCTTGCAATAGAAGACGGCTACGTCTATATGAAACGCGTAGTGCAATCGACGGAAACGAAGCTTGAAGGCTGGAAACTCGTAAAATACAACGTAACGACGACGGAATATCGGGCAATGACGATGGCGCAATTCTCCGAAGATATGATGGAGCAAATTTACTTTATTCTCAATCTTTCTTCGCTTGAAAAAGGGATTATCGATTCGGCTATGAAGAATGCAGGTTCTTCGGGTGGCGATACCACCTCGTCGCAATACGACGCAGGGGATATGGTCAAAGGTTTCGTTTATACGCCTGCAACGGACGACAAAAAGGCGAATTATAAGGTAACCTTGAATTTGGGCGCAATTCTCAACGATTCGGCGTTCGGCGACGTAAACGCGGTTATCACGCGCGAACAGCTTGCGGGCAAGGACTATTACGATTTGACGAAGATTGACGCAACGGTGGGTATTAGCGTGCTTAGCTTTAATCTTTCGTTGACGCACGACAGTGCAATCAATCCTTCTTCGCTCGACTTGTCCAAGATTGGCACGCATAAGGCAGAAGCTTTGTCGGGACTTGAGTATGCCGATTTTAACGCCTTGTATGCGGCGGTGGAAAACGGTATAGTAAGCAAGTCTTCGCAGGTGAAAGTAAAAGCATAAAAATCTCCCGTCTTTACAAGCTTGTAAAGATGGGATTTTCTCTTTTGCATAGGGCAGGTACGCGTTGAAAGCAGAAAATCAGTTTTATATAAAAGAAAGATAACAAAAAAAGAGCGAGCTGAAAAGCTCGCTCTTTTTTGCGTGAGTATACGTTTTTAATAAAAAAAGAAATCGGCTTTAAATGTCTTTTTCCCTTTATTTTCCTGCGTTTTATCCAATTTTCATTTTCTCAAATAACGGATTTTGAAATAGATATGCAACAAAATGATATTGATTTTGAAACTACATTAAATTTATAATATACTAAAAGGGATAAAAGCATTTTGCGATTACAACGGAAAATGTAACAAGGAGAAGAGATGAAAAAAAGATTGTGGGCAAGCCTTGCCGCATTGTTATCGTTACCGTTTATCGCCGTGGGTTGCAACGAAACGAACGAAGACGTAAAAAGAGAAAACCCGAACGAAATTTTTTTATCCGCTAAGAGTGATTCCTACTCTTCTACACTCAATTCGCTTGTAGCAATAGACGAGTTGGGACGGGAGTTTGGCGAAACCCTTCTTTCGGATAAGCAAGGGAAGGTGGGGTTGTTTTATTGGCTGTGGCAAGGTGCACACGTGGATGGTATTTACGACGTCAGCAATTTGGAAGAAACTGACCCGGATGCACTTTGGGGGACGGATGAAGAGAGTTTGAAAAAGTCCCCGTTGGACAAATTTCATTATTGGGGCGAACCGTTATACGGATATTACGATTCGAAAGACCCCTGGGTTATTCGGCGGCATCTCGAATTGTTTACGATGTCGGGGATTGATTATTTAGCGCTCGATTTAACCAACAATTTCCTTTATAACGAAGCGACGGAAACTCTTTTAGAAGAAATTTTGCGTTTGCAACAGCAGGGTTGGAATCCGCCCAAGCTGATGGGGATTTTCGGCTTTTTGGGAAATTCGGCGTACAACGCGGCTCTTTTTTACGAAAGGTTTTATACGAATCCCCGTTACGATTCCTGTTGGTATAAACAAGACGGCAAGCCCGTGATTTCGTTGGACTTAAAAGAAAACGGCGAAAACGTGAATTACACCGATTTTTACGATTGGATGGGTTTGCAGCTTATGCAAAAGGAAGGACGCTCGAAGGAGAGCGTAAACCAATTAATCTCGAAAATGAAGGCGTTTTTCTCCACCCGAAATACGCTTTGGCCGTACGAGCATGACGGTTATAACGAGAACGTACAGGAAGGGGATATGAACTGGATCGACTGGAAATATCCGCAGGCGGTTTCGCCCGACGGCTATATCAGCGTATCGGTGGCGCAGCACGTTACGGGAATGTTTAGTATTTCCGGGGACCCTTTTTTCGGGGATATTTTTTACAACAAGAATTGGGGACGTGGCTGGGATATCGAAAGCGAAACCAATTCAAAAGAGCGGATTTTACAGGGCAGTAATTTAGAAAACCAGTGGAAGACGGCGTTAAATAACGAAAACGTGAAAGAGGTTTTTGTAACTGGCTGGAACGAGTGGATCGCTTGTAAGCTGTTCAATTACGGGAGATTGGAAGGTACCGACCGCGTGGGGTTTGTGGATAATTTCAATTATGAATTCTCTCGCGATATGGAAATGATGAAAGGCGGTTACGGCGATAATTATTATTTGCAAAATATGCGCAACGTACGAAATTTCAAATCCGAGCGCGACGTTCGTTTCTATGCGGGTACGGCAAGCCCTGCTTTACATAGTGAAACGGGCTGGTCGGGCAGAACGTATATGGATATCGGCGGCGACGCGATAGAAAGAAATTATAAAAACGCCGCGCCCGTCGGCGGCGTCGGCTACGAGGTATACACCAACACGACGAACAGGAACGATATCGTGTCTACGCAGGTAGTCAACGACGGAAAGTATCTGTATATTAAAATCAATACTTTGAAAGATATCGTCGTTGATCCCTCGGCAAATAACAACCTCAATATCTTACTTTCGGTACAAGGCAATACGGGAGCAAGCTGGGAAGGCTATCAATACCTTATCAACCGCCAAGCGCCGCAAAGCGGGTCGGGCGTTACGACGGTGGAAAGAGCCGCGACGGACGGAAAATACGAATGGGTAGGCGCAGGGAATGCGGAAACCTATTTATCGGGCAAGACGTTTGCGGTAAAAATTCCTTTGGAATTATTGGGGATAAAAGATTCGAAATCGTTTACGGTTGATTTTAAAGTGGCGGACGGGATTTCCGACCCGTCGGATATGATGAAATACTACGTAGACGGGGACAGCGCGCCGATAGGCAGATTGAACTATCGTTATAACGCAGGGAAGTAAAAAGCTGTTTTTGTAACAGATTTAAAGCAAAAAGCTATCGCGGGAAAGAATTTTTTTCGTTATAATGAAGATAGGCGAAGTTATCGCGGAGCAGAAAGGAGATAAAAAATGAAGAAAAGACGTTTATGGAGTGCAGTATTGGCGACGGGGATGCTTTTTTCCGCTTATGGATGCGGGGAAGAAACGGAAACTCCGCAAAAAAGCGACAATACGGTAAAGATTGAAACTTCGGCGAATCAATACAAAGCAACCGTAAATTCGCTTGTCTCAACGGACGCTTTGGGCAGATCCTTTGGGGAAGCGTTGGTTACGGACGCGGAAAATCAGGTAGGCTTATTCTATTGGATTTGGCACGAAGAAAAATCGGGGATTTATAACATTAGCGAGCTTTTGGAAAGCAATCCTTCTGCTTTATGGGGAACGGGATCAGCCAGTCAAACGGTTTCGCCGCTTAATCAAACGCATTATTGGGGCGAGCCGCTGTATGGGTACTACGATTCGTCCGACCCTTGGGTTATTCGTCGCCATTTAGAGCTGTTCACGATGTCGGGGATTGATTATCTCATTCTCGACCAGACCAATTACGTGCTTTACCCCGAGGCAACGGAAGCGCTTTTAAACGAGGTTTTGTATTTCCAACAGCAGGGCTGGGATTGTCCGAAAATCGCGGTTATGTTCGGCTATACTTCGTATTCGAATTCTTGCGTCGGAGAGTTTTATTTAAAATATTACAAAAACGAGAAGTATTCCTCTTGCTGGTATAAAAAGGACGGAAAACCGATGATTTCCGTGGATCTTGCAGATACGGGGGTGGGCTCTGAATACGGAACGGAAAATTCGGAATATACCTTTGAAGAATGGCTTGCGTATACGATGGTATTGCATAATAAAGTATCGTCGGAGACGGAGGCGAAAGCGGTGGCAAGGGAAATGATGAATTTCTTTACCTTCCGCAACACCCTTTGGCCTTATCAACATAACGATGAAAAGGACGATAACGTAGAAAAAGACGATTATTCGTGGATTGATTGGGTATATCCTCAACATATTACCTCCGACGGCTACGTCAACGTATCGGTGGCGCAACACCCCGCGTATGCGATGAGCGCGTCCGAACATCCCGCATTCTCGGCGACCCATTACAACAAAAACTGGGGCAGGGGCTGGGACTACGTTTCTGGTACCAACGATATAGACAGAGTTGCGCAGGGGTATAACCTCGAAAATCAATGGAAGACCGTACATAAAAACAAAGGCAAAGTCAACGAAGTTATGATTACCGGCTGGAACGAATGGACCGCTGCGAAGTTGACCGACTATTATACGCAGGAATACGGCGGATACGTTTGCTTTGCTGACAATTTCAATTATGAATTCTCCCGCGATTCGGAAATGATGGTGGGCGGCTACGGGGATAACTACTATTTGCAAAATATGCGCAATACCCGTGCCTTTAAAAATGATAAAAAAGTGCGTTTCTATGCTGCGACTTCAAGCCCTACGTTAAACAGCGAAAAGGGCTGGGCGGGCAGAACGTATATGGACCTTGCGGGCGACGCGATGGAACGAAACTTCCGCAATACCGTAGCGGAGGGCAGACCGCACGCCGCTGTATACACCAACACGACGAATCGAAACGATATCGTGTCTACGCAAGTAGTCAACGACGGGAAATATTTGTATATCAAAATCAACACTTTAAACGATATCGTCGTTGACGAAACGGCGAATAACAACCTCAATATTTTGCTTTCGGTACAAGGCAATACGGGAGCAAGCTGGGAAGGGTATCAATACCTTGTCAACCGCCAAGCGCCGCAAAACGGAGCAGGGATAACGAGCGTGGAAAAAGTAGCCGTAAACGGAAAATACGAATGGATAGGGGCAGGAAATGCGGAAACCTATCTTTCGGGCAAGACGTTTGCGATTAAAATTCCGTTGGCAACGCTGGGGATAAAAGACGCAAGCTCGTTTACGGTAGATTTTAAAGTGGCGGACGGTATTTCCGACCCGTCGGATATGATGAAATACTACGTAGACGGGGACAGCGCGCCGATAGGCAGATTAAACTATCGCTATAACGCAGGGAAATAAAAACCGTTTTTGTAATGAATTTCTTAAAAACCGTTATAGACGGGGAAAACGTATTAGTGTATAATAGAATTGTCGAAAAAGAATGTAAAAGGAGACGAAAATGAGAAGAAAGAAAGCTTTATTAGGGGCAGCCTTGGCATTTGGTGCATCGCTTTGCTTGGCTATCGGAGCTTTGTACGAGTCGGGGAATGCAATTATTGCGGATGCGGAAAGTACCGTTTCCACCACGATTACGAAGGTGGAAGAGGCAAACGGGGGGTTGCGCATGACGCTTAGCGAAAGCGATTATACTGCAGACCTTGGCGCGAACTTGTACACGCTTTCCGACGAGGGATATAACTATTTGGATTCGATTTTGGTGTACACCGACGAGACTACGTATACGACGGCAAGAGAGGCGCTTGGTGAAAGAGTCTATTATAATATGTGGCAGGTATACGGAACGGTTACCATTCAGCTCTCTAATATCGAAGACGTAGTAAAAATCGTTATCCCTGCGGATACGCAGTTCCCTTCACTTGCCTATACGGGCTTTAGCGACCTTAATGGTGCGACGACCGCTCCGACGAGCACGGAAAAGACAGCGTACGTTGTGGAGGAGACGACGGTATATGTAAAGAATGGGGATTTGTGGAAATATGAGAATCCTAATAAAGAAATCGTCGATACGGCGATTATGTCCTTGGTAGGGGAAAACAACGGTTTTACGTTGAAGATTAGTGAAAACGATTACGAGGACGGTTCTACCTATTATAATATTAGTCCTAAAGATAGATATAAAGAATACAATTTCTTGGATACGATCTTGATTTATACGAGCGAAACGGAATACGTAACGCTTGCAAACGCGTTTTCGAACAATACGCAAATTTTGTATAATATGTGGCAAAGATCGGGGTTGTTGAGTTTTGCGCACCTCGAACCGACGATTTTTAGCAACGCGGTACGCATCGTAATTCCCAGCGGCACGCAGCTGCCCTCCTTTGCCTATACGGGCGGGAATTATACGGGTACGCCCCCCGTTGGCTATCCTTACAGCGTAGAGCCTACGACAAACACGATGGTTTGCTATACGATAAAGAACACGGTTGCTTTTGAAAAGTCGGGCGAAAGTTGGATACTGGACGTTGCGGACGATATTCCCGTAGACGCACAGGAAATTGCGCTTGAAAACGAATTACATATCCGCGGCTATTACCACGAAGCGGAAAGCCGTTGGCATTGTTTCATCCTCTTCCATCTTCCGACAAGCGATTATCCCGTAGGGCAAACGACGGTGCCTATCGGCGCGTTGCAGGAAAAATACAATACCTTGGACAATATCTTGCTTTGGTATACGGAACCCGATGAAAACGGAGCCGAATATACCACTTTGCGCGAAGCTTACGAGGCAAGCTCGACCCAAGAAAAGTATTATAATATTTGGGAAGAATACAACACGGTAGGATACGTTCTCGACGGACAGTATAACGGCAAATCGTTTAACAAAATTACGGTAAAAGCGGGTTGTGAATTCCCTTCGTACGAATTCACAACGGGACAAAACGTAGAGACGAGAAAGGCGTACGTACAAACGGAAACCATCAATTATATCGATTGGTATCCCAGCGAGGACTTCTCCGTAAACTGGCGTGTAGCACCTGAACGCGGCGTAACGACGGTTGACGAATTAGAGGTTATCGAACAGACGGGCGATAATGCGGTCATCAATCTTTCCCTGTCCGTATCTGATTTCGAGCAGGCTGAACTTAATTTACCTGCGGGCGGTTTGGATCAGGTCTTCGCCAAGGGTGAGTTTAACAACAACGTTATCATCGACGGGAAACCGCTCGGCGAATACACGGGCAAAGGGCTTCGCGGCAGCTGGTTCAACTATGGCAAGAAAGGTACGTTTGCGGTGGAAATTCCCGGTGTAACCGACCCTAACTCCATTTCGATGATCGTAATTAAAAAAGGCTGTTTTATTCCTTCGTATGAAAACACGATGGCAGGTATCGAAGCGTACGGCGTTTGCTATTATTCGGTAGGCGAATCGATTGCTTTCCAAAGGAATGAAGAGACGGGGGCATGGGAAAAGCTCGATACCGTATTCTGGACGGTAGATTTCGACGGGTACGGCTCGGCAATGGTTATGGACGGCGGACGCATTTCGGCAGAAGAGTATCCGATGGACCCGATCAAAGTCGGCTATGAATTCGTTGGTTGGTATAACGGCGTAAGAGAATGGCGTGAAAGCGATATCGTAATGTCGGATATCAAATTGACGGCAAAATTCTTGCAAGTTTATACGATTAACTTCGACACGGACGGTGCGGGCGCGATTGCTTCGCAAAAAGTACGCGAAGACAAGCTGATAGAAAAACCCGCCGACCCGAAAAAAGAGGGGTACGTGTTTAAAGGCTGGTACAACGGCGACAAGTCTTTCGACTTTGAAACCTGCCCCACGGACAATATCACCTTGACGGCGAAATGGGAAGCGGAAGAAAGCGGTTGCGGTTCTTCGTTGGCGGCAGGCGGTATCACCGCACTTGTTACCCTCGTTGGCGGCGCGCTGTTGATTAGAAAGAAAAAATAATAACTTTATTAGTGTGTAATCCGCGCAGATAACGCGCGGATTACACAAAAATGCTTTTTCAATAAGAGGTAAAATATGAGTAAATGTAAAAAAGCTTTGTGGACGATTTTGTTATCCCTCGTAATGAGCCTTGCGCTTTGCTTTGGGATTGTTTTCTCCGCGCGCGACGACGTAAAAGCAACCGTTTCGGCAGAAACGAGTTTTACTGCGACGAATACGAGCGTTACGAAGATTCATCTTCGCAATACGAATAGATTGCTGTTCTTCTTGAATACGCACGATTATACAGGCGTACCGGCAACGACAGAGATTACTAAAGCGAATGCTGCGTCTTATAACACCTTAAATAACGTTTTAGTCTATACGGAAAGCGGAGAATACACCCTTAGCGATATAGTGAATAGCGATCCTTACTATTATAACGTATGGGGAGAGACGGGCACCGTTTCCTACGCATTAAAGAGCGGTTTTAATAATGCGAACGTAACGAAAGTGGTAATTCCTGCGGGTACGCAGTTCCCTTCGTACGGGTATACGAATAACGGCGGCGAAGCAACGGCATACGTAACGACGGAAGATACCGTGTTTATAAATAATAACATCGGCACTTCCGCTACAGACTCTATCGACTGGTCGCGTTGGACATTCACGGAAGTCAGCGTTACCATGTACGGCTATAACAATAGCCGTTTGGGTATTCAACTTTCTCAATCCGATTATGCTACGGCAAACCAAGGATTTGAAATCGGCGCAATCTCGGATTTGAATACGATGACGAATATCACGTATAACGGAAATACGTTAAGCAGTTATTTTGGGGAAGACAATGGAACGTGGGATTGCTATTTGCAGATGTGGACGCATCCTAATACTTTCTATTTCCATATGGAAGAGCCTGTAGCAGGGGATACGATTGTAATTCCCGCAGGTACGCAGTTCCCGTCTAGCGCATACGTAAACGGTACGTCCGAGCTTGTGTACGTAACGACTGAAACGGTTGCGTATAAATTCAACGGCAGCGCTTGGGCTGAAACAATCGTATTTGATGAAACGGAAGTTAGCGTTACTATGTACGGCTACAACAACGACCGTTTGGGTATTCAGCTTTCCGAATCCGATTACGATACGCTGAACCAAGCCTTTGAAATCAGCGCAATCTCGGATTTGAATACGATGACGAATATTACGTATAACGGAAATGCGTTAGAAAGTTATTTCGTTGAAAACAATGGGACGGACGACTGTTATTTGCAGATGTGGACGCATCCTAATACTTTCTATTTCTACATTGCAGCGCCTAACGCTGGAGATACGATTGTAATTCCCGCAGGTACGCAGTTCCCGTCTAGCGCGTATATCGAAAACGGCACGAAAACTTGCTTTGTAACCACCGAGGACGTTACGTTTATCAACGTAGACGGAACTTGGGAACAAGTGTACACCGTTACCTTTATGGTGGACGGCGAGGTATACGAAACCCGCGAATATACGGTAAGCAATAACGATATCGCCGTGCCTGCCGTGCCCGTAAAAGACGGGTACACGGGGGCTTGGGAAAGTTATACCCTTAACGGCGGCAATAAGGTCGTAAACGCGGTATATACCGAAATACTCACGTTTGAAGAAACGGATACGGAGGTTGGGACCGAAAACGGGACCGAAAAAAGGTATATTCATATCCGCAATACGAACAGATTGTTGATTTTCTTGACGGTCAACGACTATTCTTCCTGCTCTACGACGGCGGTCGGCGAAAAATATCAGCAGTATAATACGCTCGATCAAATTAAACTTTATACCAGCGAGAAAAAATATCTTACCTTGCGCGAGGTATTGGATACTTCTTCGGGCGATAAATTGTATTATAACGTTTGGACGGAACCGAACTGTATTAGTTATCCGCTTAAATCCGGGTATAACGGCTTGTCCTTTATTAAGATAGAAATTCCCGCAGGTACGCAGTTCCCTTCCTATAACTATACCAATAACGGCGGAGAAGCGATTGCATACACTACGACGGAAACGTACGTCTTTAAAAACGGCAGTACGGACGCGGAGACTGCAACGACTTGGAATAAGGTTCTTTCCTTCGAGGAAATCGAGACGGAAGTAACCCCGTTGTTGGGCGACAGAAATCTGTTGTATTATGAAGAAAACAACAACCGTACCGGTTTGTTTATTCAAGTGGCGGGGAACGATTACGGTACCGTAGGGCTCACCGGCGCGATTTCGGCTATCCGCGAGATGAATACGCTTTCCTATATCGAGATTGACGGTACGCCGCTTAGCGAATTTAACATCAGCGAAGTATATATCAATTTGTATAGCGAATTCGGTTGTATCGGTTTCTTGATTCCTGGTAAGATCACGGCGCAACAGGTCAGCATTAAGGCGGGCTGTCAAATTCCTTCTCTTGCATACGTAACCGAGGGCGAGTTAAATTGTTTCGTCGTTTCCACGGACACGGTATTTATTGCGGACAAGGACTGCTGGATTACGACGTCGGCAATCAATTGGGTAGAGGTTGGCGAGCTGTTGCCTGAAATGCCGAATATGGGGTCGAGTATCTTTATCGGCTATGAAATCGACGGCAAGCTTTACAAGGCGGGTACGACGGCGACGGTTAGCGGAAAGGTAAAGGCTGTATACGTAAGCTACGGCTTGTTGGACGGCGCTTCGATTCGTATGGGCAGCGACGTTGGCTCTTCGGGTATCCGTTTTACGGCAACTCTGGAAGAAAGCAGCTACGTGGCGGCGAAAGCGTACGTTTACGGGATCGGGCTTTGCGTACTCCCCGTGGACACGATCGGCAGCGCGGGCTTTAACGCAGACCACAGCGCCGCGCCTGCGGATTTCCATCTGTATAGCGAGCTTGCAGGCAAATCGCCGTTCACCTTTGACGTTTACGGGATTTTGACGGCGCGCGCGACCATTCAAACGGTCAAGCTTGCGAACTATAACCGTGCTTACGCGGCGCGTGCGTATATCATCGTATTGTACGAGGACGGCACGACGGAATGCGTTTACGGCGATTATAACGAAGCAAACGCAAGAACGATCTACGAGGTTGCGACGGCGGCTTATAAAGACGCGGAGGCTTCGTATACGAGCGCGCAAAGAGAAATCTTAAAGCAATACACCTCTACGGTGGCAAGTCTTGTATTCGACGCGGAAACGGGCGTGGTTAGCCAAAGTCAAGACGCGGTTGATACGCCGATTACGAGTTTCGTTTTCGAATCTTTGGCGGCGAACGTGGCGACGGTGAAAATTACGGTAGACGGCGAAAAGCCCTTGTTGCTGCTTAACGGTTTGCCTATTAGAGGGAACAGAATCGTAGAGGAGAGCTTTGCGGATAACCTTTATACGGTTTCCTTTATCGTGGAGGGAGACAGCGCGCTTTGCTATTATGCCTCTGACGAAGAGCTTGCGCAATTCTACAACGAGTATTACGCGTTGTACTCAGCAGCGGGGGATAACGCGGTTACCCATTCGCAGACGGGTGCAGTCGTAACCTATCAAGCGGATTGGGGAACGGAGGCGATTGCTTGGATGAACGCAACCAAGCTGAAAGCCCTCAATTCGAACGGGTCAGTTAGCTATTACGATGCAGATAAGAATATCGAGTTCTACCTCAACAACATTGACGTAGACAAACACGGCAACGTGTATTCTGACTTTAACGATACCCATCCGCATACGGCAAATAACGCGCCGGACTATTCGACGGTAACGCCGTCCTATTATATGAACGGACAGGGCTGGCCCTTCCCCGATTATGAAACGGCGGGCTTTGAATCCTTCCACGCAGAATTTATTAGCAAAGCTACCATTACAGACTCGGCGTTGCTGGCAGAATATAACTCTTGGAATGCAAGCGGCGCTTACGAGAGTACCTATCTTGAAGATAGCGGCTGGACGGTTAGCGGGGCTAATACCACGAGTCAGCAAATCAACGGCGTTCTGCGGTATACGGGCGGCGCGAACTCGGACGGCAGAATTGTCTTTGACGCCAAGGACGCAACGCAAAACGGATTTAAAAAATGGACGTCGGGGATTTATTATGCGGCGGAAAACGCGCCGATTATCGAGCTTCGTTTCCTGACGGATACGCCAGCGGCAATCAAGGATTTCGGTATTCAATGGCGGGTAATGAGCGGTACGGGTACGAGCGACAGCGTTCAAGCTGACGTTTACGAGGTGTTGCAATCTGAATACGCAAGCAACCCTTATACGACGTACGAAAAGGGTATGTACCGTTCGTATTTCCCTATGTACACGCATGCAAATTATAAAAATCAACAAATCGGGGATTTCAGGTTCTTCGTTATCTTAAACGAGGGCTACGAGTCTGCAAACGTAACGATTGACCTCGATTACGTGCGCGGCATGGGCGACTCCCGTCAGAGCACCAACGGTGCGAAATACGTTATCGCGCTCAACGAGTACGCGTCCTTCCACAACGACGTCGAATTGATTGAAAACAATCTCGAACGGGCAAGAAAGGCAATGTTGTTTATGTTGAAACCCCTGCAAGGTGAGAACGGACTGCTTAACAACAGCTATTTGCATAGACACGACAGCTATTACGGCGTGCCTAACGGGTTCTGGGATATCTATCCTTCGGGGAATCTTAACGCCGAGGCGAACACCTATTTCTACGAAGCATTGCTTGCAATGGCAGAAATGGAAGAGGTGGCAGCGGCAAACGGTATTTCCGCTGCGGCAAGTATCGAATGGCACGGTCTTGACGGCGTAGAAAAGACGGCGAACTGGTCGTATACGGCTGCGGAGCTTCGCAATTTGGCGGAGACGGTAAAGGCGAATATCAATTCGACTTTCTACAACGAAGAAACGGGCAGATACGCTTGGTCGGTACGCGACAAAGCGTCGTCCGACGGTAAGGCGGCGGGAACGCTTATGGACTACGGCTTTACCGAGCTGAACTTGCACATCGTTGCGGCGGGTATCGCGGACGAGGATAAGGCGCTTTCAGTAATGCAATGGATCAACGGCGACCGCAGCGTTTCGGGCGATAAAGTAACGGGCGCGGCGATTTATCAAAGAGTCTTCGCTCCCGTATCTACGACGGTAGAGCATACCGCAAACTCCGACTATATTGAGATGTACACGGATAAAGCTTTTGCATATTGGTGTCAAGACGGCGGTACGATTATGCACGTTTCCTATTACGATATTATGGCGCGTGCAAGAGTTTTGGGCGTGGAGAACGCCAATGCTCGACTTTCTGCCATCGCGGGTTGGTTTGCAAGCGTTAGTGATTACTACGCGGCAAATGACGGTTCGGGTAACTATGCGGATTTCTTTAAAGACTACTATGCGGCAAACGGCGGCAACAGCTTGCAAGGCGCAGACGGCAGTGGCGAGCTTGGGCTTCAAGACGAGTTTAAAGAAGCGTCTATGCTGTATGCGACCGCGCCGAAGACCTATCTTGGCTTGACGGCAAACTACGGCGTTCTGCACGTTACTCCCAATCTTGGCAATCTTGAATACTTTGCGATGAAAGGATTGTCGTTTGGCGGCATAACGTACAGCTGTTATGCAACAGAGAATACCGTTGTGCTTTCCGATATTTCGGGCGAAGAGGGTAGCTTGCTGAAAGCGACGTTTACCTTGGCGTACAGCGAAGGGCAAAACGTCTACTGCAACGGTAAATTGTTGTCGGAAAGCGCGTATAGCGTGGTCAATGGGTACGTTATAATCACTTGTGATTTCACAAACGTTTGCGTGCAAGTACGATAAGGAGGAGATAAATATGAAAATCTATAAAGAACTTTTTATTTCCCTTATTGAACTGGAAAAGTCGGACGTCTTGACTGTAAGTTTGGAGGGCGACGGCAACGGTAACTACGAAGGCGAGTATGGAGATACTTGGGACTAATTAAAAAAATTTCGTCTCCCTCTTGAAAAAAAGGGGGAGACGGGAAAAAAATAGGTAAGGAGAAAAAGAGATGACAGACAGCAAAAAGAAATGGTTAACCTTGGCTGCTTCGTTTGCAATGGCGGCAACGCTGTGCGCGGGGCTTTCGTTGGAGGCGGAAAGGACAAGTGCAGAACTTCCCGACACGGTAACGGAAACGGAAACGACGATTACAAAAGTACATCTTCGTAATTCTCGATTGCTTTTCTTCCTTGATGGGGTTGATTACAGTGAAGCTGGCCCTACCACCGCGGCAGCGGCAAGTTGGGATGATTGTAACACAGCGGACAGCATTTTAGTATATACGAGTGAAACGGATTGCGTAACGTTGCGCGAAGCATTCCCCGAAACGTCGGCGAAGTGGGACAAGAACGTTTATTACAATATTTGGACGGAAACGAACAGCGTTAGCTATCAGTTGGACGGCGACGTGTACGACGCAACGAACGTAACGAAGGTTGTAATTCCCGCAGGTACGCAATTCCCTTCGTTTAATTATACGAACGGGGAAGGAACGACGGTATATACCATAGAGGATACGCACGTGCTCACCAACAACGCCACTACCGCAAAAGAGTCGATGGATTGGTCGATTAGCGTTGAGGTTGAACCTACGGAAACGGAAGTAAGCGTTACCATGTACGGATTTAACAATAACCGTTTGGGTATTCAGCTTTCTCAGTCCGATTACGATACGGCAAACCAAGGCTTTGAATACACGGCGATAGCTTCCTTGAATACGTTGTCTAACATTACGTATAACGGCGTGGCGCTTAGCGAAGCTTCTTCGCCGTTGGAAGGAAACATCGACGCGTATTTGAATATGTGGACGCACCCTAATACCTTCTACTTCCCGATGGAAGCGCCTGTTTCTGGGGATACGATTGTAATCCCTAAAGGCACGCAGTTCCCGTCTAGCGCGTTTATTGCAGACGGCACGCCGAATTATTACGTAACCACCGAGGACGCTACGTTTAAGTTTGACGGTACGAACTGGGGCAAGGTAATCGTGTTCAAGGAAACGGAAGTTAGTGTTTCTATCTACGATTATGCAAATAATTCGATTGGGTTACAATTAAGCGAATCCGATTATGATACGCCGAACCAAGCGTTTAAGCCCGTGGTGATTGCGGCTTTAAATACGCTGTCGAGCATTACGTATAACGACGTTGCGTTGAAGGATTGTCTTGGTACGGCAAACGACGGGCAAATGCTGTTGCAGATGTGGACGAGACCGAATACGATTTACTTCCCCATGGCAGAACCGAAAGCAGAGGATACGATCGTGATTCCTGCAGGTACGCAGTTCCCGTCCAGCGCATTTATCGCAAACGGCACGGAAACCTGCTATGTTGCGACGGAAACCGTTACGTATAAATTCGACGGCGCGAATTGGGGCAAAGTAATCGATTTTGAGGAAACGGAAGTAAGCGTTACTATGTACGGCTACAATAACGGTCGTTTGGGTATTCAGCTTTCTCAATCCGATTACGATACGCCGAACCAAGGTTTTGAATATAGTGAGATTTCGGCGTTGAATACGATGTCTAACATTACGTATAACGGCGTGGCGCTTAACGAAAGCGCGCCTGCAAAAGAGGGCGAAATCGACGGTTATTTGCAGATGTGGACGCATCCTAATACTTTCTATTTCGCAATAGCGGAATCGGCAGAAGGGGATAAAATCGTAATTCCCGCAGGTACGCAGTTCCCGTCCAGCGCATTTATCGCAAACGGTACGGAAACCTGCTACGTAACGACGGAAGAAGCGATTTTCGTATACGTAAACGGCGTTTGGGATGCTTATGCAGAAAGCTCGGCGACGGTAGTAGACGCAACGGGCGCAAGCACGGTCGTTGCATACAACACGGAAAACAGAGCGGAAAAATTGGCGGAAATTAAAGCAATGTTGCCCGCTGATGCGGAAGAAGGTTACGAATACGTTTGGGCGGAAGCGCTTCCTGACGTATTACCTTTGGACAGCACGCCTACCTTCACGATTGTGAAATCGGCAATCGAATACACCGTAACCTTCGTGGCGGACGGCGAAACGGTTGGTACGGATACTTACACGGTAGAAGATAAAGAAATTACCGTTCCCGAAGTGCCTGCAAAAGACGGTTATACGGCGGTTTGGGAATCTTACGAATTGACGACGGGCGAAGTAACAGTTAACGCAGTTTATACTAAAATTCCCGATGAACCTACTCCTGAAAATCCCGACAAACCTACTCCTGAAGAAGAATCGACGGGTTGCGGCAGCGTAATCGGTGGCGTAAGCGCAGCGGTTGCTATGCTTGGCGCGGCAGTAGTCGTTCTTAAAAAGAAGAAAGAAGACTAAACTATAGCTTTTCGCGGCGGCTTTTACGCATTGGTGAAAGCCGCCTGCGCAAGGCGCAAGGTGGAGAGAGGTATGACGAATAAAGAGTGGTTTCGCCAAGCGAAATTCGGCTTGATGGTGCATTTTGGACTGTATTCGCTGTTGGCTGGTGAATATAAAGGACGAAGAATGGGAAAAACGATAGCGGAATGGGCGCAGTCCTATTTCCAAATTCCCATTAAAGAATACGAAAAGCTAATGCAGGCGTTTAATCCCGTCTTCTTCGACGCGGACGAATGGTGCGATCTTGCCGTATCGGCTGGTATGCAATATATCGTCGTAACAACCAAACACCACGAGGGGTTTGCCCTGTTCGATTCGAAGGTGGACGATTATAACGTAATGCACACTCCCTTTAAGCGGGATATCATCAAAGAACTGTCGGTGGCGTGCCGTAAAAAGGGCTTGAAGTTCGGAATTTATTATTCGCAAGAGCTCGACTGGCACGAAGAGCACGGCGGCGGGTACAGCGAAACGGAAGAAACGAGCCAAGGCAAGCCTTGGACGAATTTCTGGGATTTCCCCGACACGAAAAAGGACTTTGAAATTTGTTTTAGGAAAAAGACGATTCCGCAGGTAACCGAGCTTTTGACGAACTACGGGGATATCGACCTGATTTGGTTCGATACGCCGCAGGATATTACGAAAGAGCAATCGATAGAGCTTTATAACCTCGTCAAGAAGTATCAACCGAATTGTTTAATCAATTCGAGGATTGGGAACGGAATGGGGGATTACGGCTCGTCGAACGACAACGAAACGGACGCGGAGGGCAACGGAATGTTGTACGAAGTCCCCGCGACCCTCAACGATACTTGGGGGTATAAGGCGTACGACCAAAATTGGAAGAGCGCCGAAACCGTTTTAAAAATCAAAAACGAACTTAACGCAAGGGGTATCAATTATCTATTGAACGTGGGGCCCGACCCGCTTGGTCGCATACCTGCCCCCAGTGTTGACCTTTTGCGAGAGGTAGGAAAAAGACGGAAATAGACTTACTGATTATTTTGTAGAAGATACAAGAAACCAGCGAGGGGGAAATTATGACGAAAACAACAAGGTATTATTCGGGAAAAGAAGATCAACCCAAACAAATATATTTAAAAGAAGATCCCACGCTCGTTGAAATGGGGGAATTCCACGACAGTATGGAATTTATCATCGTACAAGAGGGTGAGGTCGAAGCGTTTTTGGATGACGAATCGAGGGTTTTATCCAAAGACTGCATTTTCTTTGCCGACAGCTACGAGGGGCATTGCTATAAATGCCTGACGGAAAAAGTCCGCGCAATCGTATTGGTTATGAGCCGCGAATACAGCAAAGAGTTTCGCGAGTTATATCCCAATTTGACCTTTCGTACTTTTATGTGCGATATAGAGAAAAATCAACGGGCTATCGGGCTTTTGCGGGAATGGATGAAAGAATCGAAAGAATCGCATATCAAAAATTTGGGATATGCAAATTTATTCTTTTCCTTTTTATCCGAGGCTTATCCGTTGGAACGGGTAAGAGAGCGGAAGGATAATTGCTTTGTAAAAGAATTGTTAGAATATATTCACAACAATTATTTGGAAGATCTTACGCTGTCCAAGGTGGCGAAGAAATTGGGCTATTCGGCGGATTATTGTTCGAAGGTATTAAAAAAATACGTTGGGCGAAATTTCCGCGATTATCTCAATATGTTGCGCGTACGGCGAGCCAACGAATTGTTTGCGGATAAAAGCTTAAATATGACCAGTTTGGAAATTTTGTACAAATGTGGATTCAATTCCGCTCCGACTTTTTATCGGGCAAAGAAAAAATTTCAAAATGAATCGTAATAAAACGTAAATAGGAGAGAAACGAGGTAACAACTATGCAAAACAAGAAATTAACGGTATCGATTATAGGCGTCGGCGGCCGCGGCGGCGAGGCGTATGGTCGATACATAAATACGTTGAGAGATAAGTTTCAGCTGGTCTCCCTGTGTGAAATCAATCCCGTACGCTTGAAAAAATACGGGGATATGTTTGAGGTAAAGCCGGAAAACCGTTTTTTAAGCGAAGATGAATTTTTTAAGAAAAAGAGAAGCGACGTATTGATTGTTTCTACGCAGGATAGACAACACGTAGCGCAGGCAAAGCGGGCTTTATTGCTGGGGTATAATTTGCTTTTGGAAAAGCCGATTTCCGACGACGTAGAGGAGCTGCGCTCGCTGTTAAAAACGGCGCAGGAAACGGGCGGGAAGGTAATGGTTTGCCACGTGCTTCGTTATACGGCGATGGTCAGAAAAATCGAGGAAATTTTAAAAAGCGGCGCCTTGGGAATGTTGGTGTCTATCGACCAGACGGAAAACGTCGTGTATTGGCACGAGGCGCACAGCTACGTGCGCGGTAATTGGCGTAAGCGCGAAGAGAGTACTCCGATGATTATGGCAAAATGTTGCCACGATCTCGATTTGTTGCAGCACTTTGCAGGCAGTAAATGTAAATCGGTATCTTCAATGGGGAGCTTGGCGTATTTCAAAAAAGCCTACCAGCCCGTCGGGGCGGCAGACCGCTGTCTGGATTGCAAGTTCGTAGATTCCTGTAAATATAGCGCAAAACGCGTGTATATCGAAATGTGGAAAAATTTGGGTTCGCCGAAAAATGTAGTGCCGATGAGTATTATTACCAATGCGTATCCGCTGACGGAAGAAGCTATCTACGAGGCGATAAAAGAGGGCCCTTATGGAAGATGCGCGTTTGCTTGCGATAATAACGTGGTGGACAACCAGACGACGATTATGCAGTTTGAAAACGGAGTAACGGCGACGTTGAAAATGGAAGCCTTTGTCAGCCGCAACGGCAGGGATATTCGTTTCTTTGGTACGCAGGGAGAACTAGAGGTAAGAGAAGGAGAAGATTTGATTGTGCTCCGTCGATATTTCGAAACTCCGAAAACTTGGCGTATCAGCGAGCTTACCGACGATTTGGAAGGGCACGGAGGTGGCGATCACCGTATCATAGACGCGCTCTACGAAGTGATGACGGAAAAGAACCTTTCGGCAGATACGTCCTTGGAAAAATCAATCGAAAGCCATTATATGGCGATTGCGGCAGAGGAATCCCGCTTGAAGGGCGGCGAACTTGTTCAAATTGAAAATTATAGATAAAAATAAGGGATAAGGAGATTTTTATTATGAAGAAAATGAAGTTATTGTTGGCGCTTTCCGCTTGTGCAGTACTTGCGTTCCCCGCGACGGCTTGTACCCCTCCCGTAAACGAAAACGAATTCGAAGAAGGGAAATACAACATCACCGTTGCGTGTCAATCGGAGGAGGGTGAAGAAGCCGTTATGGAAAAATTGGCGTCTTCATACGAGGCGAAGAATCCAGACGTAAACGTTATCGTTAAGAATTTCGGTAGCAGCGATTTGGACGGGTATATGCAAAACTATGCTTGGAACGAAGACAAGCTTGCCAATATCGTATGGGTACCCGACGATAAATTCGCGCCTTGGGCGGCAAAGGGACATTTCTTGGATTTGCGTCCTATGTACGAAGCAAGCAAGGAAACTTCCTATGAATTGTATTACGAATCAATGTTGCACGCTGCATCGTATACGGGCGAATATAAGCCTTATAGCGTAGATAAGAGTGAAAAACACGCGCTTTATTATGCGCCTAGAGATTACAACAAAATCGGTATCTGCTACAATACTGAGCTTTTCGAGAATTTTGGTATATACGATTTGTTGCCTGAAGATTTCTCGCACGAAAATTGGAATATGGATACCTTTATCACCTTCTTGCAGGGCGTTTCCGGCAAGATTAAGGAAGCGGGGGCTGCTTATTCGGCTTCGTACGATGCAATCAACTTTTTCTTGCAGTGGGAACCCGTCTATACTTCCGTCTTTAAAGAAATGGGTAGCAGCGGGATTTTGGACGCTAATTACGACCTCAATTTGAAGAGCCCGGAAAATCGTAAAATTTTAAGCAAACTTTACGACGAACTGTTCTCGGATAAGACGATGATTGGTACTGAAGACGGCTTTAAGCAGGGCTACACGGCTATGACCGTTTGCGTTCGTCCCGTAGCGTACACGTTCTATTCGGTAATGAAAGGCAAAGTTGATTTCTTGCCCTTCCCCACGGAAGCGGTAGGCGCAGGTTGCTCGGGGTATGCGATTACGACCAAAACGGCTAATAAAACGCAGGAAGCAAATGGCGTTGAAAAAACCAACAAGGAACTTTGCTGGGATTTCATCAAGTATATCATTTCGGAAGAAGGTCAAGAGGTTGCAGGGGAATTCGGTACTAGCGTTCCCATCTTAAAATCGCTGAAAGATAACGGCTCTTGGACGAAGGCGATGGATCCCAACTTGAACCATTCCGCTTGGCTTGCAGGAGAAGAGCTTCGTTTGACGACGTATAACGTATTCGAACCCGACGCTCGTCCTAGTCTTCGTTCTTGTGTAGACGCTATTATTAATAAACAGCAGAGCGTTGATGAAGGAACTTATGCGAAGATGACGGGTTGGTTGGATACCTACACCACGAACTTTAACCGAGTAAACGATCTCTTATAAGGAAGTGTTTTATGTTGGATAATTATCAACAAACAGAAAACGTAGAATTTTCTACACCGACGGGAGCGGGCGACTTCGTCGCCCTGCCGCCCAGTTTACCCGATAAAAATAAGTCGGCGAAACGTTGGAGAAAATTTAAAAAGCACGCGACGGGATATATTTGGTGTGCGCCCGTAATTTTGGGTATGATCATTTTTACGTTAATCCCAATGGTCTTGTCGCTTTGGTACAGTATGCACGATTACGACTATACTGCCTTTGACCGTGCTGACCAGCTTACCAATTTCGGGTTCCAAAATTACATAAAGATATTTACCGAAGATTTCATGGCTATA
Organism: Clostridiales bacterium; assembly: GCA_015069295.1. Lineage (GTDB taxonomy): Bacteria > Bacillota > Clostridia > Christensenellales > Borkfalkiaceae > Scatosoma. The sequence continues at coordinate 46,832 of SVIW01000006.1, read as the reverse complement.
CCTTACGGTACGGGAAAATCGTTGTTATTGACCTTCCGTTATGCCGTTTTTTCGCTTGCATTCTCTATGATAGGGTCGTACAGCTTGGCGTTGTTTATGAACCAAAAGGTAAAAGGTATGGGGGCGTACCGCGTTATCTATTATTTGCCTTGTTTGATTCCGTCTGTTGCCGGGACGCTGCTTTGGGCGGATATTACCAACGCTGATTACGGATACTTAAACACGATTTTGCGCGCTTTATTTGGCGAAGATGCCGGCTTAGCGTTTTACAGCAAACCCGAGTCGGTTTTGCCTACTTTGATTTTGACGGGCGTAACCTCGCTTGGCGGCAGTATGGTCATGTGGCTCGCGCAGATGAAAAACGTGCCTGAAGAATTATATGAAGTTGCCGATTTGGATGGGGCGAACTATCTTTACAAGACCTTTAAGATTACCATTCCGATGACGACTCCTATGATTTTCTATCAACTGTTAATGGGAATCATCGGGGCGTTGCAGATTTATAGCGGCATCTATCCGCTTCGAATGAAGTATTCTGCGGCGCATGAAGAGTTGTACTTCTATTGTGTAAAGATTTATGATACCTTCCATCAAAGCCACGAATATGCGTATGCGTGTGCGCTCAGTTGGGTGTTGTTCGTTATCATCGGCTTGTTGACGCTCGTTGTTTTTAGAACGAGTAAGTGGGTCTTCTACGGGGAGGAACAATAATATGGCGGAAATATTTGAAACAACCGTAGCAACAAGTCTTCCGCAGGTGGACGAAAACGTATTGTTAAACGAAAAATTAAAACGCAAAGGAAAACGTAGGAAATTGCGTAAAAAGATTACTAGCTATGTCTTTCTTACACTGTTTTCAGTCGTATTCTTGTTTCCGATTTATTGTTTGTTAATTCGTTCGATAACTCCTGCTGAAGACGCTTTAAAACCCATTCTTTGGCCGGAAAGAATCAGTGGCAGTGAGATTGCTAATGCGTACGGTGCGTTTTTTGACCCGTACAGCCTTTGGTATTTGCGTAATACCCTGTTCATTTGTGTAATGAAAGTGTTGGGGACGTGCCTTATCTCTTCGATGACGGCGTATGCGCTGGCGAAAATCGATTTCGGTGGCAGAAACGTGGTGTTCACGATTATTATTTCTACCGTCTTATTGCCCTCTATGGTTACGGCAATCCCGTTGTTTATTATTTACGATTCAATTGGTTGGACGGATTCGTTGTATCCGCTTTGGCTGCCGATATGGTTTGGTGGTGGTGCAATGAATATTTTCCTTGTTCGGCAGTTTATTCGTGGTATTCCCAATTCGCTTAGCGAAGCTGCCGTTTTGGATGGCGCTGGGCATTTCCGTATCTATTGCACGATTATTTTGCCTTTGATTAAACCCATCTTAATCTATCTTGCCGTTACTACTTTCAACGGCGCTTGGAATGATTTCGAGGGCCCGATGAATTTCGTGGCGAACTCGCAGAACAGTTGGACGTTGTCCTTGGCTCTTTATATGCGCGTACAAGGCAATACCTCAGAGGCAACGCCTTTGGACGTTAACCAACAAATGGCAATCGGCGTTATTATGATGCTGCCAGGGATTATTACGTTTGCCGCTTTCCAAAAACAATTGATGGAAGGTGTGGTGATGACTGGCTTAAAAGGGTAAACCCCTAGGGCAGGTACGCGAATACTTTTAAAAATCTCGTACATACTGCCTATATGGAAAGCATTTTTAAACAGGCGGAAAGCATACAAAAAGATATTGTAAATTACCGCCGTTATTTACACGAAAACGCAGAGACGGGCTTTTCTATGGAAAAGTCCGTTTCTTTTATCTCTCAAAGATTAAAAGAATTTGGCTATTCCCCCAAACCTTGCGGTAAAGCGGGAGTACAGGTGTGCGTGGGAAAAGGGGGCAAGGTCTTTCTTTTGCGCGCGGATATCGACGGGTTGCCGATACGGGAAAAAACGGGCTTGCCTTTTGCTTGCACAAATGGGAATATGCACGCTTGTGGACACGATATGCACGCGGCGATGCTGCTTGGCGCGGCAAGGATTTTAAAAGAAAACGAGGCGAAGCTTTGCGGGCGGGTAAAGCTGCTGTTTCAGCCCGCCGAGGAGATATTACAAGGCGCAAAGGACTGTATCGAGGGCGGCGTTTTACAAAATCCCAAGGTGGACGCGGCGATGACCTTACACGTATTGACGGGCTTGGAATTGCCTACGGGGAGCGTCGTCGTTTCCTCGGCGGGAGTCAGTGCGCCTGCCGCCGATTATTTTTCCGTGTCGATAAAGGGAAAGGGCTGCCACGGTTCGACTCCTTGGAAGGGTGTGGACGCGCTTTCCGTAGCGGCGTATACTCTGCTTGCCTTGCACCAGCTTCCCGCGCGGGAAATTGCCCTTGCGACCCCCTCGGTATTGACGGTGGGAAAATTAGAGGGCGGAAAAGCGGGAAACGTAATCGCCGAAGAGGCTGTATTGCAAGGCACACTCCGCTCGTTTGACGAGGAGACGAGGGCGCGCATCAAAAAGCGAATCCAAGAGCTTGCAAACAGCACAGCAAAGGCTTTTCACGCCCGTGCAAAGATTTCGTTTGAGGGCGGTTGCCCTACTCTTATCAACGATAGAGAGCTGTCCGTGTTCGTAAAGGAAAGCCTGCAAAAGCTTTTTAAAGAGGACGTTTTTTCTTCCGAAGATTTGAAAGGAAATAAAGAGGGCGGGTCGGAAGATTTTGCCTATATTTCCCAAAAAGTTCCTTCCGTGGCATTGGCGCTTTGTGCAGGAGCGCCGTCGAAAGGATATCGTTATCCTTTGCATAATCCCAAAACTATTTTTGACGAATCGGTGTTATATAAGGGCGCCGCTATCTATGCCCACGCGGCGATAGAATGGTTAAAAGAGGGAGCAGGTACGCGTTGAAAATGAAAAATAGGTATTGACAAGAGCCGTTTTTTATGCTATACTGTGAAAAAACACAAAGGAGAAAGGTATGAAAAAATTCTTTCGCGCGGTATTTAATATCGTTTGGTTTATTTTCGGCGGATTATGGGCGGCTGTCGTCAGCTTTGCGCTTGGAATTGCGTTGTGCGCAACGATTATAGGGATTCCCTTTGGTTTGCAATATTTCAAGTTTGGCAGGCTGATTATTATGCCCGCAGGGAAACGAGTAAAGCTGCATTACGGAAAGCACGTGTTCGTCAATACCCTTTGGGTGATTTTCGGCGGCTTTGCCGCGGCAATTGCAACGATTTCGTTTGGGATTATGATGGCGGCGACTCTAATTGGGATTCCTTGCGCAGTACAGTATTTCAAAGTGGCAAAATTCGTGTTTGCGCCCTTTGGTTCGCAGATAGTAAAAGCAAAATAAAAAGGACGAAAAAAAAACGGCGAAGCATGGTTGCTTCGCCGTTTTCGTTTGTCCAAAATTAGGTGTGGCGGGGTTTGTGTCTGTTGCGTGCGTGTTCGTGGCGCGCGCTCGTTTTTCCTTCGGGGTTGATATCGCCTGCTTTCGTCAAGGCAATCTTCGTCAAAGTGGGTCCGACGATTTCATAAACGAGTACGGCAAACAGCGTGATGTTGCGGATAATATCCCCGCTTGATAAAGTGTCGGCCGCTTGCGCTGCCATACCGAGTGCAACGCCTGCCTGCGGAAACAGCGTAATCCCCAAATATTTGACGATATTTTCGTCGCTGCGGGCCAATCTCGCGCTGAGGTTTGCACCGCTGTATTTGCCCAGCGAGCGGGTAAGGATATAGACGATGCCCACCAAAACGATCATAAAGTTCGAGAAGACGGACAATTCTAATTCTGCGCCGCTCAATACGAAGAAGAGGGCAAATAACGGCGCCGTCCAACGGTCTACTCTGTCCATAAGCTCTTCCGAGAAATCGCAAACGTTACAGAAAATCGTACCCAGCATCATACAGACGAGCAGGGAGGAAAAACGAATATGTACGCTACCGATATGGAAATCAATTAGCGAAAGCCCAATCGTCAGCAATACGAAGCCGACGGAGACGGAAAGACGTTTCGAACGGGAATGGAAAAAGCGTTCGCAAAGAGAGAACAAAAATCCCATTAATGCGCCGAGGGCAAGGGAAAGAATGACTTCAAGCAGGGGTTCGACAAGAATGGAAACGACGCTGACTGCGCCGCTGCCCAAGGCTTGGGCAATCCCGAAGGAGACGGCGAATAACACCAATCCCACGGCGTCGTCTAACGCAACGACGGGCAGCAAAGTATCGGTTACGGGGCCCCTTGCTTTATACTGTTTTACAACCATCAAGGTTGCCGCAGGGGCGGTTGCCGAGGCGATTGCCCCCAAGACGATGGCAGCCTCTAAGGGAAGAACGTTGGGCATAATCAAATGCATAGCGATCAACGCTACGTCTACGACGAGCGTGGTAATAACCGCCTGCAAAATCCCGATAATCGTCGCTTGTTTCCCAATCTTTTTCAGTTGCGTAAGACGGAATTCGTTGCCGATTGAAAAGGCAATAAAGCCCAAAGCGACTTTGGAAAGGATAGAGAAAGACTCCACGTTTTCCAAAGAGGTAAAGCCCAGCCCTTCCACGCCGAATTGACCAAGGACGTAAGGCCCGACCAAAATACCTGCCACGAGATAGGCGGTAACGGCGGGGAGTTTGGCAAGCTTTGCCAGACGGGATAACAGCATCCCTGCCAGCAGGGCTATGGATAGAGATAATAGTGCTTTTTCCATAATAAAAGCCTCCGTTTTTTCTGCGATTGTTTAACCGAAAAACATTATACTACTTCACAATGCGAAAAGCAAACGAAAGCGAGCGGAAAAATGAAAAAAATAAAGAATTTATTTTTTAGATGAGGGGTGAATTTATCTATTTTTTTATCTAGAAAGGACGCAGGGATTTGACAATTCAAAAAAATAAGATTATAATATAGTGCAATAGAAAAAATCGATTTGGCAAAGAACAAGGAGAGAATAGAAAAATGTATCAAATCGTGGCGAAAAAAGAATTGAACTCGACGGTTACGCAAATGGAGATTTTGGCGCCGTTCGTGGCGAAAAAGGCGCTTGCGGGGCAATTTATCATTTTGCGGGTTTCAGATGACGGCGAACGGATTCCTCTTACGATTGCGGGATACGATCGGGAAAAGGGTACGGTTACGATTATTTTCCAAATCGTCGGCGGGACGACGCGGCTGTTAAACGCAAAAGAAGTGGGCGAATATATTCCCGATTTCGTCGGGCCGTTAGGCAGACCGACCCGCACGGAGGGCTTGAAAAAGGTTTGCGTGGTCGGCGGCGGCGTGGGCTGCGCGATTGCTCTGCCCGTTGCCAAAGCCTTGAAAGAACAGGGCACGAAGGTAACCTCTATCATCGGGTTTAGAAACAAGGATTTGCTTATTTTAGAGGACGAATTTAAAGCTTGTTCGGATGAATTGTTCGTGATGACGGACGACGGCTCGTACGGGCGCGAGGGCAACGTTTGCGTGCCGTTAAAGGAACTGCTGGAAAGCGGGGAAACCTTCGACGAGGTAATCACCATCGGACCGCTGATTATGATGAAGTTCGTTTGTATGACGACGAAGGAATACGGCGTAAAAACGATTGCAAGTATGAACCCGATTATGATTGACGGAACGGGGATGTGCGGCGGCTGTCGGCTTACGGTCGGCGGGCAAATGAAATTCGCCTGCGTGGACGGTCCCGAGTTTGACGGACACGAAATCGATTTTGACGAGGCGATGAGCCGTTCGCGTACGTATGCGGATTTTGAAACGCACGAAAGAGAAGCGGCTTGCAATCTTTTTAAAAAGGAGGTGGAATAATCGTGGCGAAATTTAATATGAGTCCGTTAAAAAATCCTATGCCCACCCAAGACCCTGCCGTTCGCAACGGGAATTTTGAAGAAGTTGCGCTTGGGTATACGGCAGAGATGGCGATGGACGAAGCGAAGCGTTGTATCGGCTGTAAAAATCGTCCTTGCGTCAGCGCTTGCCCCGTGAATATCCAAATTCCCGAATTTATTGCAAAAGTAGCGGAGGGGGACTTTGAGGGCGCGTATCAAATTATCGCTAAGGACTCTTCCTTGCCCGCCGTTTGCGGCAGAGTTTGTCCCCAAGAAACGCAGTGCGAGGGCAAGTGTACGCGCGGGATTAAAGCGGGCTGCGAGGCGGTTGGTATCGGTAGATTGGAACGCTTCGTTGCCGATTGGCACAATGCAAGTTGCAACGATAAACCCGTACCTGCCCCACGCAACGGGCATAAAGTAGCCGTCGTAGGGTCGGGTCCTGCCGGGCTTACCTGCGCGGGCGATTTGGCGCGTATGGGCTATGAGGTAACCGTTTTCGAGGCGTTGCACGTCGCGGGAGGGGTGCTCGTTTACGGGATTCCCGAATTCCGTTTGCCCAAGGCAATCGTGCAAAAGGAAGTGGATAATTTAAAGGCGCTCGGTGTTAAAATCGAAACGAATATGGTTATCGGTCGGGTGATTACGATTGAAGAACTGAAAACGGAATACGGTTTTGACGCGGTGTTTATCGGCAGCGGCGCGGGCTTGCCGAAATTTATGAATATCCCCGGGGAAAGCCTGAAAGGGGTGTACTCTGCAAACGAGTTTTTGACCCGTTCGAATTTGATGAAAGCCTATCGCTCTGACAGTCATACTCCTATCCAACGCGGGAACTGCGTGGCGGTTGTCGGCGGTGGCAACGTAGCGATGGACGCGGCTCGTACGGCAAAGCGGCTCGGCGCGGAGGTACATATCGTATACCGTAGAGGCGAGGAGGAATTGCCTGCCCGCCGAGAGGAAATCGAGCACGCAAAGGAAGAGGGGATTATTTTTGACCTTTTGACCAATCCTACCCGTATTCTTCCCACCGAAACGACCAACCCTCGCGATCCTATGTACGGTTGGGTCAACGGGATTGAATGTGTGCGTATGGAGCTTGGTGAGCCGGATGCGAGCGGCCGCCGTTCGCCGAAGGTTATCGAGGGCAGTGAGTTTATTATTCCCGTCGATTGCGTAATTATGTCGTTGGGGACTTCGCCCAATCCCTTGTTGAAAGCGACCACGGAAGGATTGGAAACCTTGCGTCGCGGTGAAATTGCCGTGGACGAAGTGGGAAAAACTTCTATCGAGGGGGTCTATTGCGGCGGGGACGCGGCAACGGGCGCGGCGACGGTCATCAAAGCCATGGGTGCCGGAAAAGTGGCGGCAAAGGCGATTGACGAGTATATTAAAAGCAAATAAAATCCGATAAAACGTAAGGCGGAAGAAAACTTCCGCCTTGAATTTTTTAAATAGCGTTGACTTTTTTTGGGGGAAATGGTACAATAAGGATATGGAAGAGGCGGCAAACAGAGAAAATGGAAAATTTTTAAAGGATTTGGGTGGTTTTTTCAAGAAAAACTACCCGTTTTTCCTGGCGCCCGCTATCGTTATCGGGCTGTATTGGCTTATGCTCGGTATCTACGGCGTGTACCCGTTTGGGGATAAATATACGGCGGCAAGCTTTGACCTCTCCGCGCAAATTTGTCCGTTTATCGAGCATCTTTTTTCCGTGTTTAAAGGGGAAGCTACGTTTACCTATTCGTACGCCGTGGCGGGCGGTGCGGACGTAACGGGTACTCTTTTGTACTGTATTCTCAGTCCGTTTAGCTTCTTGTTTTTACTTTGCGGCGAAGGTCGGGTGGCGTACGCTAGCAGCATCGTGTTGACCTTTAAATTGGCGACGATTGCTTTTTCGGGGACTTGGTTTGCTAAAAAGCTGTTTCAAGGGATTCCGAATTATCTTTGCACGGCGATCGGGGTTGCGTATGCGTACTGTGGGTATACCTTCGTTGCCAATACCTATATCAATTGGCTGGATTTGCTGATTTATCTTCCTTTTGCGGTGGGGGCGTTTCGGCGGTTTGTAAAAACGGGCAAGTTTTTGCGCTTTTCTCTTTTGATGGCGTGCTGTATCTACACCAGTTTTTCTATCGCCTGCTTTTCGATGTTCACCGTATTCCCCGTTTTAATTGCCTATGCCTTGCTATGCGTAAAAAAAGAGGAGAGGAGCCGTTTCATTGCGTACCTGGGTGTGGTATTTTTAACTGCAATCCTGTTGGCGTTGCCCATTTTACTGCCTTCGCTGATGGCGTATGCGCGCAGTGGCCGCGAGGGCGGACTGTTCGAATATTTTTGGTACGGCTTTGGGGAACAGGGTCCGCTGGGGGAATGGGATCCGGGCGCGTTCGATAAATGGGATTCGTCTGCGTTTAAAGAAATTTACACCGACTCTCTCTATCAAAAATGGTCGTATATCTTGTCCGACTCGATTTTTGTACTCTTGACGTTGGTTTGGTTTTATAGAAAGGGTTTTAAAGACAATTTCACGAAATTTATGCTGACGGCGGGCGTTTTTACTTTGCTACCTCTCGTGGTCGACGAAGCGATGTTGCTTATGAATATGGGCTCGTATATGTCGTACGCTTTGCGCTTTGGCTTTTTAAACGCCGTTTATTTCCTCGGCGGCGCGTGTTTGTGCTTGGAAAATATCTGCTATAAACCCCGTTTTGCTTTCGACGGTACAAGGCTGTTTGCGCCGCTGGAAGAGGGACGGGAATCGGGAATGGAGATTTCTCCGCGGGAGATTTCGCGCAAAGAGAAAAAAATGCCCAAATCGTATTGGTGGTTTGTGGGCGGCTTTTCCGCTTTCGGCGCGGCGATTGCGGGCTTCTTAATTTGGTTTTCCGTCAACGGCAATTATCACCGCTTTTTCGATTGGTTTTCCTTGGAAACGAGCGGTTTTTCCTCGAAATTTGCCCACTCCTACGGCGGAATGGAAGTCGTTGCGGTGTTGTTTGCGTTGGTGGGCGTTTTGGCGCTGATCGGGATTTTTCTTGTCAGTATTAAAAAAATCAGTCCCCGCTTTTTATCCCTCGTGCTCGTATTCGTAGTCAGCGTGCAGGTTTTCTTCTATAACGAACGGATAGTGGCGGGCAACTGCTCGACACAACACGTCGATTTGACGACCTATCAAACGATTACAAGTAGGATAGACGAGGTAGAGGGCGGGTATTATCGAATAAAAGATTTTGGTAATATCGAGGAAAATGACGAGGGTGAACGTGAGCTGCTGGAAAGCTTTACAACCAACGCTGCGCTGATGGGCGGGGCGACGTTTGGAGTCTTCTCTTCGGTTATCGACGCGGATAATTTTATCGTTTACGATTTGTTCGGTTACGTGGGTAATGGTAAAAATCTGTTGAAAAGCTTGGGGACGTATCGTGCTTTTGGGGACGCTTTCTTGGGGTATAAATACGTTTGGTGCGTCGAAGAAGAGGAAGAAAAAGAACGCGCGGAAGAGCTGGGATATTTAAAACCCGTAATGGTACAAACGGGTACGGACGAGGCGGGCGAGCCTACCTACGGTCAGTTGAGCGAGGGCGGGTATTGCGTTTATGAAAACGAACTCGTATTCCCGCTCGCATACGTTTTGCCGCGCGGAGATTTCTCTTTTGAAGAGGAGAATACGGCGGAAAACAGAACGAAAAATCAAAAGGCTTTATACGAGTTTTTGGGCGGTAAGCCCTATACAGGTACGCGTTCACCGAGTACCAGCGAGGTAAAATCGCTTGCAAAGTCCCTGCAAGAAAGCGCTGCGGATATTAAGGTGGGCGCGGGTAAAATTACGGCGCGCGTAACGGCGCAAAAGGGCGAGTGTTTGTTTTTAAACTTCGTTGCCTCAAAGGGGTATACGGTAACCGTGAACGGGAAAGCGGCAAAGCTCGTAGACAACGATTTGCGCTTTTTGGCGGTGGAATTGGAAGACGGGGTCAACGAGGTCGTTTTCGAGTATGCTTCTCCGTACGTAAAATACGCCGCGGTTGGCGCGGGCGCGGGCTTGGCAATGCTTTGCGCGTTGGCGTTCGTTGTCAAGAGGACTCGCCTTGTGGAAAAATGCGCGCCCGTTATTGCTTGGGCGGGGATTGGTTTGGCTGTTGCGTTGGCGGCGTTTTTTATGGTGTATCCGACGGGTGCGTTTGTGGGAAAATGTATTAGTTGGTTTAAGGGGATTTTATAGAAAAACCGCCGAATTTTGCGTGAAAAAATTTTTTTTGAAAAAGTGAAAAAAGAGATAAAAAACGCTTGACTAAATAGAAAAGTATAGGTATAATGGTTATGCTGTTTGCGAGGACGGCGTAACATATTGAGGCATAGCGCAGTTTGGTAGCGCGCTTGGTTAGGGACCAAGAGGTCGTGGGTTCAAGTCCCGTTGCCTCAACCAAAAACCCGAAGATGGAATTTTCCATCTTCGGGTTTTTTGATTTACGGCGTTGCAACGGGACTTGAGGGTGGGAGCCGTTTTGCGAGAGCAAAACGCTTTGCCTTACGAGGGTTGAAAAATGCGTAAATTGAGGGCAAAGTCGGCAATTGATAATTGCCGAGCGGGGCGCGCCGCTAAAGGCGCAAGTCCCGTTGCCTCAACCATATAAATTAGTCTTATTTGTAAAAACACGATTGCCACTAAGCAACCGTGTTTTATTCTTCCAGTAATTCTTCTAACGAAACTTCAAAATAATGTGCAATTTCCAATAAAGTATCCAAATCGGGTTCTCGACTCCCGTTTTCCCAAAAACTGATTGTTTGATTACAAAAACCGAAAATTTCCCCTAATTTTTGTTGAGATAAACCTTTTTCTATTCGTAATTCCTTCAAGCGCATTCCGAAAATATTATTCTTCATAAAATTATTTTACTACAAAATGTAGGAAAATACTTGACTTCCTACGAAATGTAGGATATAATATTGGTACAAAATTAATCTTGGAGGATTTTTACAAATGAAATGGTGGACAAAAAGAATTTTTAGTATGCTTATGGCAGTTATATGTTGCGTACCTTTATTTCTATTCTATGCTTGCGAAAGCGAAGAGGAGGGGAAAGAGGATAAAGTTCAAGTCTTTTACGATAAGGTCGTCGAGTCGCAGCAATGCTTAGATATTCTAGCAGATGATATTTACTCATATTGGTATGACGCTATATATAAAGACAAATATGGCGGTGATATAAATACTGCTATTTTATACGCGCAATTAGACAATAGCAAAAATTTAGAGATAATTGAGGCGAACGAATCTGAAATACAATCGCTCTATAAAGAAATAAGGGATACTGATCTGTCCGTTGAAATAAAAGCTGTTATGTCTGCATACTCGGATTATTATGAATTTGTTGTTAACGTTAGCGGATCGTTTAATAGCTATTCTGCAAGTAAGGAAACTTTGAAAAAGGAATTGGCGAGTGCGTTAAAAGATTTGGCGCTTGAAATTTAATTGAAGTTAAAAATAGCGGCAAACCGCTCAACCAAAAAATAGCAGGAAACCTTTGGGTTGCCTGCTATTTTTAATTTTTTCCTGCTCAACGCGTACACGGTGCTTTGAAAATGCTTGCGTTCGCGTTTTAAGACTTTCGCAAGGAATGCGGCGTTATGCCGTAAGTTTTTTTAAAAAGCTGATAAAAATACGATATGTTTGTGATGCCGATAGCCTCGCAAATGCGTTCGACGGAATACGAAGTCGTCGTCAACAAGGCATAAGCATAGGACATTTTTTGCGTATTGAAAAAATCCGTCATCGACGTACCGATATATTTTTTAAAGGTGCGGCGCATATGCTCTTTCGTATACGCGAAATTTTTAAGGATTTGAGAAAGCTGGACGTTTAGATTTTCGTGGGTGCTTAACATAGAAAGCAAACGGGTAAGCCACGCGGGGTAGCTATACGATTCGTCTAAATTGTTTTCGATAATCAAATTCAGTAGATAAGTAATCAACGAATGTGCGGCGAGCTGATGTTTCTCGTTTTCGCTTTCAAGGCTTAAAAAGGGAACGTAAGCTTCGATTTTTGACATTTGCTCGACGGAAAGCTTGATGCGCAGATTCATTTCCCCACCGATAATTTTTTGGAAGAGGTCGGGGGAGTAAAACTCGCAAGCCGTTTTGAAAAAATCCAATCTAAACACAAAATCACGGTGTAGAAAAGTCGTGTTGGAGGGGATATACTGATGTATATCGCTAGGGGGCAAGACAAGCGCGTCGCCGACGTGTAGAACTTGAAATTCGCCGTTTAAAAGATGATTACACGTTCCCTCGAACACGTAAAAAAACTCGATAAAGTCGTGGTTATGCGGCAGGACTTCCTCGTACTCGATGATATGCGAATAGATAGCCTTGTCGGAATATCCGTGGCGGCAGAATACGTCTTTTTCGTACAGGGTAATGTGTTGCATAGTCGTTCTCCTTGCTATAAAGCATAGCATTTTTTTAAAAAAAATGCAACGTATTTTTTTAAAAAAGTCATTATAGCATATAAATTTACCCGTTTTACGGAAAACAAAGCAAATTCAACGCCCGCGCGAGGGGTATACGGCTTTGTTTTAGGGGTAAATTACGAATTAAAAAACGAACGATATCATTATAGCACAACGATTTGTCATTATAGGATATTGCTTTGCGTTTACGGTTGCGATATAATGTAGTTATAAAAATACGGCAAGAATAGCTTGCCATAGGGAGGCGCTTTTTTAGGGTATGGAGACAAGGTCGTATAAAGACGAGAGAATCCGCGAATATCTTATGCCTATATCCGTCGTGGAAAAATCGGAAAACGTCGTTGGGGAAGAATGTTTGACGGGAAGTTTTTTGATGCAACACGTGATGGAAGATTTGGAGTATTGCGAATGCCGCGGCAAAGGCTATATTATTTTAGATTTTGGCAGAGAATATTTCGGCTCTGTGCGTTTGCTGTTCAGCGCCATACAGACGCCTATCACAAAGCCTGCGGTGCGTATTCGTTTTGGCGAGTCTTTGACGGAGTGCTGCAGCGAAATCGGGGAGAAAAATTCGACTAACGACCATTCTACGCGGGATATGTCGATTTGTCTAACGGGCAATTCGGACACGGAGTGGGGAATGACGGCGTATCGCTTTATCCGCATCGATTTTTTGGAAGAAGGAATGATTTGTCGGCTTGCGCGCGTATACGGGGTGTATATACACACCCAGCCGCCGAAGGGCAGATTCCATTGCGACAACGAGCTGGTCAATCAAATTTTTGACACGGCGGCGCATACCTTGCATTTGAATATGCAAAATTGCGTTTGGGACGGGATAAAACGCGATCAGCACGTTTGGGCGGGGGATATGTACCCTGAAATTTTGGGGATTTTATACCTTTACGGCGATTGCCGCGAAATCCGCAATTCTTTTGAAACGATTATCCGTCATTATACAAACAAGTGGTATAACAATATTCCTACCTATAATTTTTGGTTTTTATTGACCTTAAAAGAATATTTTGCAAAGACGGGCAACGTCAACCCCGAATATATGAGCGCCGCGATAGAAAACCTGCGTTTAATCGAGAAATGCGTTAACGAAGACGGAACGCTTTCCGTGGACAAGGCGGGTTTGTACTGCTCGCATAAGGATTTTTTCGATTGGCCCAGTTACGGAACGAAGGACGGCGCGTTTGCTTGTTACGCTTTGGCGTATTATACCTTGCGCGAAGTAGCCTCTTGCGGGTATTTCAGCAAGGAAATCCGTTTGTTGGCGGAAACTCTTGCCGAGAGGCTGGCAAAGCGGGAAAAGGAAATCTCCTGCTTTAAAGCGATTACGGCGATGGGGCTGTTGGTGGAGAAATGCGAAAAGGAGAGCGCTATTGCTTTCTTGCGAGAGGGCGGCGCAAAGGGCTATTCGGCTTTTCTTAGCTATTTTATTTCCAAGGCGCTTGCGGAGAACGGGTATTTGCAAGAGGCGTACGAAAACAATCTGCAATATTACGGCGGAATGTTAAAGATGGGCGCAACCTCCTTTTGGGAGGGGTTTGACGTCGATTGGACGGAGAACGCTTGCAAAATCACCGAACGCCCGAAAGCGGGGCAAAAGGATATCCACGGCGACTTTGGGAAGGATTGTTACGTCGGGTTTAGACACAGCCTTTGCCACGGTTGGTCGTGCGGGGTATTGCCCTTTTTCGTTGAATATATCGTGGGCTTCCGTTTCTCAAACGATGATTGCACGAAAATTACGTTAAACCCTCAGCTTTGCGGATTAAAGCACGTGGAATGTGAAATCCCCACGGCAAAGGGGTTGGTGAAAATAACCTGCGACTTTGACAATGGAGAGATATGCAAGCGGGTAGAATTGCCCGAGGGTATTTCGCTCGGATAAATACTCGTATAAATAAAGGAGATAGATAATGAAAGAGTTTATACATATGTTGCGTATACAGCTCGTACCCGACCGTTACGAGGAAGAATACTTAAACGATATCGTCGAGCATTGCGTTAAATACGGTTTTCAAGACGTAATGATGTTTATTAACGGCGAAGATTATTCCGTTGGGCATATGACGATTGAAGAGGCGAAGCCTTGGGTGGAGGCGATAAAGCGCGCCAAAGTCCGTCTTAACGAAAAGGGGATTACCGTCAGCTTGAACCCTTGGATAGAAATCGGGCAATTAGATAGGGGGCGTAAAATGAAGCCCGGGCAAAATTTTACGCCGATGACCGATTACGACGGAACGCAGTGCGAGCTGGTCGTTTGTCCTTATTGTGAAAATTGGCGGGCGTATTATAAAGAATTTTGGCAATACCTTATCAAAGAGGTCGAACCTGAAACCATTTGGGTAGAGGATGATTTCCGTTTGCATAATCACGGCGATTTAAAATACGGCGGTTGTTTTTGCGATTTGCATATGCAAAAGTACAACGAAAAGCTTGGGGCAAAGTACACTCGCGAAGAATTTACCGATTTGCTGTTTAGAAAAACCTGCGATGAAAGAGTGCGGAACGCTTGGCTGGACGTCAGCCGCGAAACGATGACGGGGCTTGCCGAATTTTTGGGCAAGACGGCAGCCGAGGTCGGGTTGGGGACGAAGGTCGGCTTAATGAGCTCGGCGCAAATTCGACATTCGATGGAGGCGCGCGATTGGTACGCCGTACACAAGGGCTTGGCGCAGGGCGGGGAGATGATCAACCGTTTGCACTTGCCTTGCTATATGGAAACGGACGCAAAGAGCTATTATCTGTATTTCAATATGTTTCCTTACGTATGCAGGGCGTATCTTCCCAAGGAGACGAAAATTTATCCGGAAATGGAAAACAGCGCGTTTAGCACTTTTTCCAAAAGCGCAAAATTCTTGCAGTTTCAGTTGGAATCGGCAATTCCGCTGTGTATTGACGGGGTGACCTACGATATTTACGATTTCTGCGGCAACGGCGGGATAGAAAGCTTTGGCTACGGGGAAAAGATAGCGGAAATTACCCCCTATTTGAACGGGGTTTTAAATCTTTCCCTCGAGTATGACCGCGCGGAGGGGATTATTATTCCCGCCGACCCTAACGAGGTGTACAACAGAAAAGCGGAAAACGGCAATTTTATGAGCTTTTCGCCCGACGAATATTACTTCGGCGCGTACCTTGCTTCGGTAGGGTTTAATACGAAAGTCTCCACGGAAAAAGAGTTTTTCGGGAAAATCGTCGCGCTTTGCAACAGCGCGGTATATAATTTTACCGAAGAACAGCTCCGCGCGCTGTTCAAAAACAATTACGTCGTTTTAGACGGCGCGGCGGCGATTCGGTTGATGCGTATGGGCTTGGGCGATTTAATCGGCGCAACGGAACACGAAGTCTACGTTGAGGGTAAAACGGGGCTTGCCTACGAGGAAGCGGCAGACGGTATTCTTATCCACGGCAAACACGCCTATCGCGCAGCGGTGCGCAGGGCGGGGCATTACGTAAAAATCAAGTATACCGAGCCCGTTTCTCCAAAATCCTATTTGTACGATTACGAAAACAAGCTCGTGGGATACGGCGACGTCGAGGGGAAAAATTTTTTCTTGATTCCGTATATCCTCGACGAGATTTTACACGAGCAATACAACGACCTTCGTACGACGTTGCTTAGAAATTACGTCGCAAAGTGCAAGGGCACGCCGCTTGTCAGCACGGAGTTTTCGGGCGTGTACGCGTACCTGTATGCCAGAAACGAGGAAAAAGCGTTGATTCTCGTCAATTCGACGGTCGATTGTTTCGATTCGATTCGTTTCCGTATTCGCAACTTTTCCGTCAACGAAATTTCGATGGTGGACAGAAAAACGGGCGCGCTTCGCAGAGTGGAATTTGTTCAAAAAGACGGGGAAATCGTTATCAACGAGCCGTTTACTTATCTTTCGACGCATACGTTGGTTTTACGATAAAGGAGTCAAAAGCAAATGGTTAATTCGGATTTGTGCCACGAATTGTTGGTAGAAAGTATAAAACAAGAGCTTGCTTATCGCGGGCAAGCGGATTTTGAGGGTTGGAAAGAAACGCTTAGACAAAAATTTCTCGAATTGACGGGCTTGGTCGAAATTGAAAAAAACGCCTGCCCTATGCAGGTTTGTATCGAATGGGAAAAGGACGAGGGGAGTTACCGTTTAATTCGCTTTACGTTTGAAAGCGAGATAGGGGAAATCGTGCCGTGTTATTTGCTCGTACCCAAAACGGGGAAAGAAAAATACCCCGTTGCTATTACCCTGCAAGGGCATACGACGGGTTTTCACAATTCTATCGGCGAAATCAAATACGAGGGAGATCGGGTCGATTATCCAAACGACGCGTATGCGTTGCAAGCCGTCGAAAACGGATATATCGCTTTGGCGATTGAACAGCGCGGAATGGGCGAGAGAAAGGCGCGCAGACAGGACCGAGAGCCGAGCGTAAATTGCCGCCACGCTTCGATGGTCGCTTTGCTGTTAGGGCGAACGCTGCTTGGCGAGCGGATTTGGGACGTGCATAAAGCGATTGACGCCTTGGAAACCTTTCCCGAATGTGATTTGGATAAAATTTTCATAACGGGACATTCAGGCGGCGGCACGATGAGCTTTTACGCCGCTTGTTACGATTCACGTATAAAATTCAGCGTTCCAAGCTGTTCTTTTTCCCCGTATAAAACGTCGATTTTGGATATAGCCCATTGTAACTGCAATTATCTGCCCTCGGCGTACCGTTATTTTGAAATGCAAGACCTTTCCGCGTTGCTTGCGCCGAGAGGATTGATTGTCGTTGCGGGCAAAAAAGACGAGATTTTCCCTGTCGGCGGGGTGAAACAAGGCTTTGAAAGGGCGCGCGCTATTTACGAGCGCTGCCAATGCGAGGAAAACTGCCGACTCGTCGTTACTCCGAAAGCGCATTATTGGTGTAAGGACGTCGTTTGGGAGCATATAAACGAGAAAGTAAAACGATTAGGTTGGTAAAAGGGGGGCTTTTACGTAAAAAACGAAGCGGCAAGCAATGCGCTTGCCGCTTCGTTTTGTTTTAATTTTTTAATTTCTTTCAGGGTAAATAAATTTTTTCTTGTCGGCTTTACAGATGCGCTGGGCAGCAAACTTGCCCGTGATTGCCGCAGGCGGCAATCCGCCGCAACGCAGTAACCATTGTCCCGATAACAGGAAGTTTTTCAAACCCTTTACGACGCCTTTTTCCATAATGGCTTTTCCCGTCGCCGTTTGCACGAAGCTTTGGAAACAGCCGTGGCGGGAATGGAGATACCGTTCGTAGGTGCAGGGGGTAACGACGTCAATGACTTCGATTTTTCCTTTCAAATCGGGGAAATATTCCTCGGCGAAAGCAAGCATTTCTTCCCCGAACTTTTTCTTTTCCTCGCGGTAATTGCCCGCCGTTTTTTTATCCTTCCACCAAAAATACATACCGTCGTTGCCGCGAATGCTGGCTTGTACCACGCACGCGCCTTCGGGCGTTTTCATCGTCTTGTCGTAAGAATAATTACGGAAGGTAATCCCCTTATATTCTCGGTCGAGAACGAAGGGAGTCGGCTTATCCGCGTGCAGGGAAAGAGGAAGGGAAGAAAGGTCTTGCGCGCATTTGAAAACGACGGTCGAATAGGTGTAAATCGGGTAGTTTTCTCTATCCTTCAAATACTTGTCGAACTTCTTCGACTCGTACCTGCCCCCAAGTAATTTCTTTAACGAGTGTTCCACGGGGGTAGCGGAAACGACCCAGTCTGCGTATAAAATTTCGCCGTTTTTCAGCCGAACGCCGCGGGCATGGTCGCGTTCAATGCAAACCTCGTCTACTTCGGCGTTTAAGCGAAGCTTGCCGCCGAGGTCGAGATACCGCTTTTCAACCCGCTGCATCAACGGCAGAGAGCCGCCGATGGGAATCCCGCCGTTTTTCCCCGTAACGTGCGCCAGCATATACAAAAGGCTCATAAAATTGTAGCCCGTCGCCATATAGTTTTCGATACATTCGCGCAAGGCTTCGTTTTTAAAACGCTTTGCGTAGTCGGCGCAGGAAAGCTTTGAGGTTTTCGTAATCCAATAATAATCGCCCGCCATCGTCAGCCCGATTTTGAGAAGCTCGCCAAGGCTCATCATATCCGCAGGTCGGGAAATAGGGGGCACGATGCGTTGAAAGCGTTTTATCAGACGGCAAAAGCGTTTGATTTCCTTTTCGTCCTCGGGGGCAAACGCCAACAATTCGGCTTGCAATTCTTCCAAATCCCCCCAAATCGTTAAGGATTTTCCCTCGCCGCAATCAAAATGCGCAAAATCCCTTTGGAAGAAGATTTCCGTATCCTCTTTCAGGGCGTGGATATCCCGCCATAACCCGTATTCGGCGGTTTTGGGGTTGACCCCCGTCATCCAATGAATACAGCCGTCGATATAACAGCCCTTGCGTTCCCAGCCGATGCACGCGCCGCCTGAAACGGCGTTTTTTTCTACGATTTCGGTGTCATAGCCGTTGGCTTGCAGATAGATACCCGTCGTAAAGCCCGACAAACCGCCGCCGATAATAATAACCTTTTTTCTCATTAAGATTCTCCAAATAGACTTTTGTAAAGAAGTTTAACATATTATAGCACAAAAACAAAAAAAAGGAAAGCGATTGAAAAGGGATTGAGGAAATTTACTGCTTTCCGAAAAACAGCTTAAAAATTGACACAAAAACGGGAAAAATGGAACTTGACTTTGTGTTTTTTCTGCGGTATAATAAGCCAAACGGGTATTGAAAGAATTTTTCAAGACCGACTCACGCTTTACGGTACGCGCCACGAGCGCGTATACCACGAAAGACATTGTATAAGGAGAGAGTTCTATGTTTTTTGATGAAATTATCCACGGTACGCAGTATTATCGTTCCCCCACGCCGCTTCCCGAAGAATGGGAGGAGGATATTTCCAATTTGGAAAAGTTTAATCTTGACGCCTTGCAAATCCGCATTAACTGGAGGCAAAACGAACGGGTGGAGGGAGAATACGATTTTTCCGACGTAGACCGCTTGATGGAACTGGCGGAAAAATACAATCGTAAGGTTATTATAAAATTCTTGTTGGAATGTGCGCCGCAATACGTTTTCGATAAATACGGCGGGGCGAGAATCGGTCCAAAAGGCGAGGTGTTCCGCGGTGGTTATCACGGCGCGTTTTACGGCGGCTGGAAACCCTGCTTTACCAATCCCTACGTCAAGACGGCGGCGGAAAAATTCGTTGGCAAGGTCGTGGAGAGATACCACGGGCGCGACTCCATTATTCTTTGGAACGTTTGGAACGAGCCGCGTAACCGTCCCGTAGAGGAATGTTTTTGTCCTCATTGCCGCGCGGGGTTTGGCAAGTATTTAAAGGAAAAATATCATACTATCGAGGCGCTTAACGCCCGTTACGGCGCGACGGAAGAAAGCTTTGAAACGGTCAATCTTCCCGCAATGCCGCACGGATATTGGGATATTTTCGAGTTTAAGAAATTCAAAGCGGGATATTGTATTTACGAGGATTTGCGCTTCGTGTACGACAAAATTAGAGAATACGACAAAGTGCGTCCGATTATGTCGCACGTGGGCTTTACCTGCGGGTTCCAGTTGGCGCTTTCCGACCTTTGCGACGATTTTACGGCAAAAAAAGCCGTCGATTTTTGGGGGACGTCCATTCCTTGCGATACGACGATGGACACCCACGCGAAGCGAATGGATTTCCAAATGCTGGGGGATTTCCTGCGCTGCGTAGATAAAAATTATTTCCTGCACGAAATCTATCCCGGAATGGGCAGATTTTACGTTTACGATACTCGTTTCGATATGAATTTCAAATTGTATAGCGCGATTTCCTCAGGGGCGAAGGGGCTCGTCTATTGGCAATACCGCGCCGAACGGGTCGGTATGGAAAGCGATTGTTCGGGGATTATGTATATGGACGGCACGCCGCGCGAGGTCGCTTACGAGGTGCAAGAAATCGGCGGCGCGCTGAAAGAGGATAAAGCGCATTTTTCGGGCTGCGAGGCGGAAAAGGCGGACGTTGCCATCGTGTTCGATTTTGACAATCTGTTGGTTTCTGTCATTGAGGATAGCTGCGGGGCGGATTATTCGTTTGACTTCGGCAACCCTAAATTCCAATACCGTAACACGCACGCAGGTATGTATCGACTTCTTCGCGATAATAATTACAAGGTCGACTATCTCGGCGTACGCGATTTGGATAAATTTGCGGAATATAAGGTTTTGTATTTCCCGTATCATCAAATGATTACGAACGAGCTGCGCGAGGCGTTGGAATCGTACGTGAAAAACGGCGGCGTCGTTATCGCGGACGAGGGCTTTGGACTCCGTCAAACGAATACTTGGATGCAGCCGTACGACCTCGACGTGAAACCCTTGTTGACGGCGCGTATGCGTACTCGGCTCGTTTCGAACGGGAATAAAGTGGCGTATAACGGGCTTACGGGGGAAATCCGTCCGTATAAAACGGTATACGAAGCGCAAGGCGCGGAAGTCTTGGC
Organism: Clostridiales bacterium; assembly: GCA_015069295.1. Lineage (GTDB taxonomy): Bacteria > Bacillota > Clostridia > Christensenellales > Borkfalkiaceae > Scatosoma. Next base: position 26,041 of record SVIW01000006.1, on the reverse strand, counting down.
GCGGTTTGACGACGGAAAACCTGCTTTGCAAAAATTTGCGTACGGAAAAGGCGCGGTGTATCTGTTTGGGTTCTCGGTAGGGTATGCTTATTATCACGACGGCGGCGAAATTTGGCATCGGACTATTGCGGATATCGTGGATGAGGTCGGCGTTTCCAAATATTCTTACGCGGACGTGAAAAATTCTTTGTACGAAAAGCGTTTGGAAAAGGAAAACGAACAAATCGTCTTCCTCTTTAACGCCTCGAAGGAAACCAAGACGATTTGCTTGAAAGAAAAGATTGTCAAGGTTGGCGGCGCAGGCAAGTGGCAGGGTAACGAGCTGACGCTCGCTCCCGAAACGACGGCGTATGCGGTTGTGGAAAAACTCTAACTCAAACAAAACGAAGAGAGAGGGAGAAAAAAACGCTCCCTCTTTTTTTGTAAAAAATTGCAAAAGAAATTGGCGGATTCTTGACACGAGTAGCGGAAGAAATAACCCCCATTTTTTCTTTTTTCTGTTATAATATAGTCATAAAAGAAGAAATTGGCAGATAAAACGGAAATAATGGGACATAAAAAGGAAATTTTGACACCGAAAATAAAACGAGGTGTGATATAATTTAAGAAAGGAAAATATTTGGTTTTTTATGAAAGTATATTTTATAAAAACACAAAATAAGGAGGCAAAATAGTATGAAGAAAAGAATTTCGGCGTTGTGTTTGGCGCTTGCGGCGACGTTTGCGTTTGGGGCTTGCGGGGATTCGGAACCGTCCGGAGGCTCTTCTACCTCGGACAAACCCATAGACGGGGTAAAGCTTTCCTATCAATTCGATGAGCTGGACCAGGCGTATATGCCCCGTTTGGACAAGGTAAAGCAAATGGAAGGCTCGATTGACGTTGCCATTGTTTTCGATGGTACCGAGGCGGGCTGGCGCGCGGTTGCGGACGAATACGAAAAGATCCACGGCGGCGCGGTTGGGGTCGTATTGGATACGAAATACAATGCGGCAAGCTATAAAGAAATCGCAGATACGGAAGTAGCGGACGACGAAACCGAATGGGATATCGTGCAGGGGAATCTGCTCTCTGCCAAGGTATTGACCGCAGAATGCTATAATATGTATTCGAGCGTATACGGTTTAAACGCTTATGCGGGTAACAAGTATTGGACGGAAGTTTTGACGAAGAACGCTTACGTTACCGATACGTCGGGTATGAACACGGACGTATTTATCATGAACAGCCTTAATCTCAACACGGGTTGGTTCGTCAACAAGGAAGCCCTCGCAAAAGCGGCGGCGGAAGGTTATAACGGTGGCGTAGCGAAAAACCCCGAGACGTGGGCAGAGCTTATCAGTCTTTGCGATTATATGCAGAAAGCTGGGTATAGCGAGCCTTTGGGACTTTCCTTGCATCCTTCGTCGGTTGGCGGTTCGCAGTTTATGTGGTTGCTTCGTATTTACGGGGACTATTACTATAGAAACATGTACGATTACGTACAAAAGACGAGAACCGACGGCGTAACGTATAAGGTGGATTTGACGGCGGAAACGCCCGAAGCGCATAAGGATTTCGACTTGAGCCACAACAAGCTCTTGTCCACCATTCTTGACCCTGAAACGCCGCTTACGATTAAGACGAGCGCGGGGCAGACGGAAAGCGCGTACGTTGGCGCAAACAGCGCGAGATTTAAAGAATTCTTGTCGCAGTTCGAAGCCTTGAAACCCTACCTTGCAGTCGGGGCGGATACCGTTACGCACGACGAAATGCGTAGCGAATTCTATCAGCAATCGCAAGGCGACGATTCCCCGCAGATCTTCTTGGATTTCGTGGGCTCGGGCTTACTCTTTGGTAGAGCGGATTCGAAGGTAGATGCGGATTTGTTTGACTATCCTACGATGCACAGTAAGGGTGGGTTTATCAAGGAAGGCACGATTGTTCGTGACGTTGGCGGCAACGGCGGTTATCTTTCCATTGTTTCGCACGATGCTAGCCAAAACAGATTAAACCTTGACTTTATTAAATTCTTTATGTCGCCGTACGGGCAGTCGATTTATTATAATGCGTTGGAAGGAACGAGCGCAACGCCGCAGGGCTTGACGACGGTCAATAACGATTTGGTGGCTGTGCCTGAAAAATGGAAGGCGTTCTTCAGCAGTGAAAAAGTACAATTCAGCGGCTTGTCCGACAACAACGAATATATCGAATGGTTGATTTGCGGACTTTGCGCAGACGCGACGGCAATGCAGCAAAACCAGACCTATTGGAAACGCTTTATGATGGGCGAGGGTGATTTGGCGATGACGGCAACGCAGTTTGCAACGAATTGGCATTCGACTTTGCTTTCCGCTTGGCCGCGTGAGGCGAAGAATTTGAGAAACTGGAGCGTAAATTGTTGGAAGCCTGAAAACTTGGATTTGGACGATGGGATAGCGAAATCGTAAACCCGTCCAAACCTTATGAAAAGGGGATGGAACGAGATGGCAGAAGCAAAAAAAGATTTTTGCAAAAAGAAAAATAAGAGTAAACTCGCGGCGATTATTTCGGCGGTTTTGTTGGCGTTGTTGATAGCGGCGACCGTCGTCTTGGGTATTTTAATGCCTTCGGGGGAACGGATTGCGGCTGCAGACGGGTCGAACGTTACCTCGATTGCCGCAGGGATAGATAACGATTGGTATTACGCAACGTCCAACTCCTCCGTGTACCACATGGACAAGGAGGGGAATCCCATTGGCGAGCCTTTCTCGTTAAAAGACGAGGCGAAAGCTCGTTTTGGGAAAGATTTCGACGTGGGTAATATTCAATCGTTTATGGTTGGGAAAGAATCGGGTTACGTTTGGATTTATACCAACGTACATTATCTTTTCAAGCTGGAAAACACGAAAGACGGATTGCAACTTTGCGATGATTACGCGTTAATTAACGGGGATTTCAAGGGCTTGACGGAAGACGAAAGCCACGTCTACGTTGTTACGAGTATTCCTTATATCGTGGTTTCCAAATACGACGTGGAGGATATTTGTGCATCGCCAGATACGGGGTATCTTTACAACGTTACCCGTGCCAATCCTTGCGTTTTAGAGCTGGTAAGAGGCTTGCAGGTGCAAGGCTTTGAGGTATACGACGGGTTATTGTATCTCTTTTTCAAGGGCGGATTTTATCGTATGTCTACCGATTTTAAAGGGAACGACTACGAAGGCGTTTTGATGAAGGAATACCAGGCGGAATACGAGAAAAACTATCAAACGTTCTACGCGGAAATTTATGCGGAAGAAGAATTGAGAGTGGAAAACGGCGAAATCGAATACGTAGACGAGGATATGGTGGCGCTGCGCGCAAAGCGGCGCATAGAAAACTCGGCGTTTGAAAACGTGCAAACTGTGTACCCTGCCCTTGAAAACTATAATTGGGATGAGGGCGTGGTAGAAGTCGAATTGTCCGCATTCCTTGCGGATCGTTACCGCGTATACAACATCAACGTTATCAACTCGGAGAGCGTTGCCGTCGATAAGGAACAAGGCAACGTGTATACCTTCGCAAAAGCCGGTATTTTTAAATATTCTTTCGACGATCTTGCGGAGATTGAGAACGAATATTTTGAAGAGGACGACCTCGTCCGTTTGGATATCGAATTGGTTGCCCTGCCGACCAACGTCTTCTTTGATTCGACGACGGGGAAAGGGTATACGACCTATCAAGATTTGCAGACGGTAACCTTTATCGATTTTAGAACGGAAAAAGAAATTTTCACGGGCAATCTCGATTATGATATTTCCGCAATTATACATAACACGGAAGGGGATTATGCGTACTATCTGTACGAGGATAAGGTAAACGGCGAATCGGGCGTACGCTATTTGAAGGGTTGGAACGTAGACAAGATTTTGCGTGCGGAAACCTTGCGCCCGCTTTTTATCGTCTTTATTATCCTTTCCGTAATTTCGGCAATAGAAACCCTGATTTCCTTCCTTTTCTGGAAAAAGAAAGGCTTTGACAAGGCGTTTTTCAGAATGCTGAAAGATTTTAAAAAGCAATGGATTGTGTACACGATGTTGGTAGTATCCAGCGTATTCCTTATTATGTTCTGTTACTATCCCGCCGTGGCGTCCATTTCCAATTCTTTCTTCGATTATACGCGGGAAAGACCTACTCTGATTTGGAATAACTTCCAAAACTACGTCGAAGTATTTACCAACGAATACGCGGGCGAGTCCTTTAAGAATATGTTCATTTTCTTATTCTTCGACCTCGTGTTTGCGTTGATTCCGCCCCTTGTGTTTGCGTTCTTCCTTACGATTATGCGCAGCCGTGGGTACTCGGCGTTGACGCGTACGTTGCTGTTTATCCCCGGCATTATCCCGGGTATAGCTTCGACCTTGCTTTGGAAAAACGGTATTTTGGGCGGCGACGGCGTGCTCAGCGCCCTCGTACAGCTTTGCGGCGGCGAAAAGATTTCCTTCTTTAGCCGATATCCGATGCCTTCGCTAATTTTTATGGGCTTCCCGTACGTCGGGTCGTATCTTATTTTCTACGGCGCGATGATGAACGTGCCCGACAGCTATTACGAGGCGGCGGAGCTAGACGGTATTACCGTTATGAAACGGTTTATTTTCATTGATATTCCGCTCATTTTCTCGCAGATTAAATACGTGTTTATCCTTACCTTTATCGGTTCGGTGCAAAACTTTGGCAGAACGGAACTGGTTACGGGCGGTCAAAACGGCGACAAGACGGTTATTTTCCAAATGTATACCAAGATGAACCAAGGCGCGTGGGGGCAAGCTGCTGCGTACGCCACGGTACTATTCTTGTTCCTGTTCGTCGCCACGGTACTGAATTTGCGTATGCAAACGAAGGATAAGGAGGTGTGATATGGGCAAGAGTTTAAGAAGCCAAGATAAAAAAAGCTGGCAGATTTTTATTGTAATCTATATCACCGTCTTCACGGTATTTACCCTGATTCCTTTGTATTTGACGATTATGAATTCGTTAAAGGACAATGCGGCGGTGTCGGGGAATATTTTCGGATTCCCGTCCTTTTGGAAGAAAGGGTTCTTTTCTACGATCGGCAAAAACTTTTCGCTGGCGTGGTCGGGGCCTGGTCTTATCGACGGTATGAACGTATATTTTTGGCGCAGCGTTTTATTGGCGTTTGCTTCCGCCTTTTTGACCTGTGTTATCGGTACAATTTTAGGGTATTTGTTCACCTATAAGACGTTCTATTTTAAAGAAGGAATTTTCATCTTCTTCTTGGCGGTTATGATGCTGCCCTCGATTATGGGTATGCCCGTGCTCGTGCCTTTCGTTTCCAATACGCTGGGCTTGAAAGACTCGTACGTGGGGTATTTATTGCCCATTCTTTCGGGTGGGCAAGTTACTTCGCTGTTCTTGTTTAGAACCTTCTTCTCGCAGCAGCCCAAAGCCATTTACGAAAGCGCGAGGATAGAAGGGGCGAACGATATGCAGCTGTATCTGACCTTTACCGTACCCCTTGCTTTGCCGATTATTTTGTATTGCTTCGTTGGCAGCGTTTCCTCTGTGTATAACGACTATTTGTGGCCGATTCTAATCCTCCGAGACAATTTAACGTTGATGCCCGCGATGAAGAATTTGGAAACGAATTTCGTCAACGATAAAGGCGCGATTTACGCGATGTATATTTTGTCGAGTATCCCGCTTATCATTACTTCGATTATCAGTATGAAATTCTTCGGTAGCGGCGATTTTGCCGCAGGGTTAAAGCTGTAATGGACGGCGTACAAAACCGTCAAAAAATGTCGGGTTTTTTAGACGGAGTTCGTATTTCCGAATTCCGCGAAACCACCGAACGGGATTTTTTGACTAAAAGCTATTATAATACCGTGCATTTTTTGTTGATAAAAAGCGGGACGATAAAATGCACGATTCACAAGGCGGAGTACGATTGTAAAGGGGGCGACGTGTTCGTGTCCAACCTTTTCGAATCGTACGCCGTGCAAATCCTTTCGCCCGTCAGCGGTTTTTCCGTCGTTATCGAACAGGATTATCTTTTAGGGATAACGAGCGGGGAAAAACATTTTAACAACAAGCTGCGGCTTCCTTCGGGAACGATGAAAAAAATCTTGTCGATGCTTAATCGCGCGGCGGACGAGTTGGCTCACAACAATACCTACGAAAAGCGCGGGTTTGTCAATTATTTCATCGGTGCGTTCGACGCGGGCGCGTTGTTCGCAGATACGGGCAAAAAGCGCGCGGACGATTTGTTCGATCGGGTGCGCCAGTATATTGACGAGCATTTTAACGAGGAATTGAATTTATCCTTTTTATCAAAGAAATTCGGGTATAGCTCCAAATATTTTTCTTCGGCGTTTAACAAGTATTTCGGGGTAAATTTAAATTCTTATCTCAATTACGTGCGGGTAAAAAAATCGATAGAGATTGAGAAACGGTTGCGCGGCTCGCACACCATCAGCGAAATTATTTTCACCTCTGGCTTTACCAGTCGCGAAACCTATTACCGTGCTTTGCGGAAATACAAAAAAGAAGCGGATAAAATTACGGCGATATTGGAAGGTAACGGGCAGTGGAATTTCAGAAAATGCACGGCGGTCATCGTAGGCTACGGCAACCGCGGACAGGTGTATGCGGACTATTCGCTCGAACGCCCTGACGAGCTTGCAATCGCGGCGGTTGTAGAACCCAACGAATACAAGCGCAATCGGGCAAAAGCCCGCTATTCGCTTACGGACGATAGGCTGTTTGCGGATATGGAAAGCTTTTTGCAGGCGAAAATACAGTGCGATATCGCCATCAACGCAACGATGGACCAAAAGCATTACGAAACGGCAATGCAGCTTTTAGAAGCGGGTTACAATATGCTGATCGAAGAGCCGATTGTGCCGACGGCGGAAGAGCTTTTCTCCATTCGCAATAAGGCGGAAGAAAAAGGCTGTAAGGTCTTCGTTTGCCACGTGCTTCGGTACACGCCTTATTATAAAGCGATTAAAAAGCTGATCAACGATGGGGAAATCGGCAGAATTATGACGGTAGAAATGAACGAAAACGTCTGTGCTTCCCACTACGTTACTTCCTTTGACAGAGGGAAATGGAACAGCGAGGAAGCGTGCGGTTTGGGTTTGTTGCTCGCCAAGAGCTGTCACGATATGGATTTGATGTGTTGGTTGAACAACGTTACCGTCCCTATCAAGGTTGCGTCGCTGGGAAGTAGAGCACAGTTCATCAAGGAAAATATGCCGGAGGGCGCGTCGGAGTTTTGCTACGATTGTAAATACGAACGCACCTGTCAATACTCGGCAATCCGTCAGTATCTCGACCGTAGGGTTATGCCCTTCCTTGTGTGGGACAAATTGGATAAACCCCTCGAGGAGATTACGGAAGAGGAAAAAATTGAATTTTTGCGCAAGGATAACTACGGACGTTGCGCCTATATCGCAGGTGGGGACCTTGTGGACAGACAGGGGGTTATTGTAACCTTCGAAAACGGCTCGTGCGGGACGTTTATGCTCGTGGGCGGTGCGACCAAAGCGGAGCGCGGTATTCGCATTATCGGTACGGACGGCGAAATCGAGGGGAAATTTTCCGAGGATAAGTTTACGCTTCGGAAATATTCGAAAGACGCCTTCGACGGGATTGTAAAGACCATCGATTTAAAAGAGGATATACCCTTGCGGGCAAAACGGGACGGGCATAGCGGCGGCGACTTTGCGATTATGCACGATCTTATCGTCTATTTAAACGGCGTGGAGGATTCGGCGTCAATTACGGCGTTGTCCGACTCGATTTACGGACACTTATGTGTGTTTGCGGCGGAGAAAGCGAGAAAGGAAAGCCTCGTTGTTTCTCTTCCCGTTTTACAATAAATTTTCAAGGAGAAAAAGAATGAAAGGACTGAAAAAAGGCTTGATAGCCATTTGCGCTTTGACTTTTGGGCTTTGCTGTTTTGCCGCTTGCGGTGAGGCGGAAAACACGAATAGCGACGGTTCGTCTATCGTTGAAGAAACGTCGATTACGGTATCCTTCGACCCTTGTGCGGGCGATTATGACGAATTGGAAACTACGAATCCCTTGCAACAAAAAGATTTAGAAGTCGGGGACTTGGTAAAAGAACCCTCTATCCGTGCGAAAAAGAATCCTAACAACTACCAGTTGGAGGGTTGGTATACTTCCAAGGCGTATACCCAAAAATGGGATTTTAACACGGATACGGTCAGTAAAAGTATGACGCTGTATGCGCGTTGGGTGATTGGGTACGACGTAAAATACTATCTTACCGACGGTAGCGAAGCGGTTTTGAAACGGGAAAATAGCGTTGCCGAGGGCGGCTATGCCGAACGAGCAGACAAAATTGCCGACGGCTACGAATTGCTTGGGTATTACGCAGACGAGGCTTGCGAAACGGAATTTGATTTCACGCAGCCGATTACTTCCGATACGGAAATCTATTTAAAACGCAGCGAATATATCTATTTTGACGCAGCAACGATTGCAAGCCGCTTCTACGGCGTTGCAGGCGGCGCAGGCGAACAGGGCGGGTACTTTGGCGGTATCAACTACGTGGACGACGGCGACGGCGGATACGTAGACGTAGATTTTGGGTATTCGCCTGCGGGTATGGACCCCCATATTATGCTGGAAAATCTGCACGTAGATATTACCCGTACGCAAAAGATACAGGTTACCTTTAAGAACCCCTACGACTACGTAATCGGGGAGAACCGCGGCGCGCATCTCGTTTTGTATTGGTCGAGTATGTACGAGGACGATACGTACGCGTTCAGCCAAGGTGCGTTTAGCGGTATGGAAGTTGCCCATACGATGAGCCCTCTCGAATATTCTGCGGAGGGGGATTGGATTACGGCGACCTTCGATTTGAGCTCGAAAATATATAACGGTACTTACGTATGGGCAAACAGCGCGAAACTTGGGTTGCTCCGTTTGCAATATCAGTACGACAGAACTTCGGCGGATCAAAGCGAAGCGTACCATTTGCACATCAAAGAAATCAAGGGCGTAACCGACCTTGCGGATAGAGAAGCGAAGCAGGCGAAAGATTCGTTTGCGGAAGATTTCTTGCAGTCCGATTCGCAGGAAGACTTGGACGGGGTTACCCGCTCGAATATTACGGGCTTTGATTTCCCTGCGGATAAGTCGTCGTATAAATCGGGGCTTATGTGCGACCATACTGGATTAGAACAATACGTTGACGTATACAACAAGACGGAAGGTTTGCTTGTGTATATGCCGTTTAGAGCGCAATATAACCAAGTCGATTTAAAACCGATCGACCAGACGATCGTATTGGAAGAATACAGCAGTATTAAGTTGACCGTGCAAAACTACGGTTGGATCCCGTATCTCGAATTTATTTTGATGACGGAAGACGGGGGCGAGTACATGTTGCAGGCTCAATTGCCCGCAACGATGAAGGCGGCGGAAACCATCACGATTCCGTTGGACAGATACGGGATTACGGGAACGTTAAAGACTTTGCGTATCGCGGCGAACAGCAACGGCGTGGATAACGCATATCTTTTGAAATCGTTCGAATTCTGTAAATTTGACGCGGATCTCGTCCGCCCCGTAACGGGTCTTAACTTCTTGACCGAAGGCGAGGTGGAAAGTTATATTGCAAGCTCGGGGGTAAGCTTTACCTCTGAAGCGTACGCGGCGAAAGCGGTGGTGGAAACAAGCAACGCTTTTGTGGAAAAGGCTTTTAACAATTTTGCTTTGCACGCTTACGATACGATGACGTTGCGCTATACGTTGCCCGAAGATTCGTCGGTAGAACAAATTAAGCTCGTGCTGGATTGTAACGGCGTCGCAACGGAACACGTGTTTGCGCTTTCCAAGGAAAACCCTGCGCCCGTAGAGGTGAAACTTCCTACGCAGCTCACTAACTTGACGGGGGTTAAGATTTACTTCGTTGGTACGGGTACGGTGTATCTGCACTCGATTGCCTTCCACGGCTTGAACGGCAACGGCGTTGATTTGTCTAATAAAGAGGTCGCGGAAAGCTATTTTGCGGTAGACGGTTGGGTAAGCGGCAGCTATCTTGAAAGTTTGTCTGCGATGCAATTAAATACCTCGACGAAAAATCAAATGTTCTATTTGGCGGATAACAACTTGAAGAATCTCGAGGTTGTAGACGGTGGCAAACTGTATATCGTTTACCAAAACAGAACCTCTTGCGCAACGGCGGTTATTTCTACGTACGGTGCGCAAAGTGCGGAGGAATCAATCAATTACGGTGCCAATAAGGACGTATGGATTGAAATTAAAGTAAACATGACGGAAGGAGAATGGGCGGTACTCGAAATCGATCTTTCGGATTATGCCTACGATTATATTTCGTGTGTGAAATTTAATGGTATTCAAGGTTCCACGAACGATATTTACGTGCGTGCAATCGTTGTAAAATAACAAAAAATAGGTGCGTTTCGCGTGAGTAAATCACGCGGAACGTTCCGCTGTAAAAAAATAAGTGATAGGACAAGAAGAAAATGAAAAAGTTAAAGACGGTTGTCGTAGGATACGGCAATAGAGGACAGGTGTATGCGGACTATTCGCTCGATTGCCCCGAGCAGTTGGAAGTGATCGGGATCGTGGATCCCAACCCGTTTAAGCACAGTGAGGCAAAAGCAAGATACGGCATTCAGGACGAGATGCTGTTTTTCAATCTTGACGATTTCCTTAGCAAGAAAATAGAGTGCGATTTCGTTATCAACGCGACGATGGACGCGTTGCACTATGAAACGGCGATGAAAATTTTAAGCGCGGGCTACGATATGTTGATGGAAAAGCCCATCGTTCCCAACGAAAAAGAGTTGTTGGCAATCCGCGACAAGGCAAAGGAAATGGGCTGTAACGTATTCGTCGGACACGTGCTTCGCTATACGCCTTTTTATCGTACGATTAAAAAGTACATCAACGAAGGCAAGCTTGGCGATATTATGACGATGGAAATGAACGAACACGTTTGTACTCCCCATTTTTTGGCGGCGTTCGACAGAGGGAAGTGGAATAGCGAGGCGGCTTGCGGTTCGGGTTTCTTGCTTGCAAAATGCTGCCACGATATGGACGTTATGTGCTGGTTGAACAATTCGACCGTGCCTGAAAAATTGGCGAGTATGGGCAGCCGTTCGCATTTTATCAAGCCCAAAATGCCCAAGGACGCGACGGAATTTTGCTATCAATGCCCGCACGTGGATACTTGCGTGTATTCGGCGAAACGCCAATATTTACACTTTGGCGTAATGCCCTTCCTCGTATGGGATAAATTAAACAAACCTCTGGACGAAATTACGCAAGAGGAAAAGGAAGAGTTCTTGCGCCGCGACAATTACGGGCGTTGCGCGTATATCGCGGGCGGCGATCTTGTGGACAGACAAAACGTTATCGTTTCGTTTAAAGACGGGTCGTGTTGTTCGTTTACTCTCGTCGGGGGAACGGTTGCGCCCGAACGGTATATCCATATCGTAGGTACGCAAGGGGAAATCGAAGGGAAAATTTCCGAAGACAAATTCGTTTACCGCACGTATACGACGGATCAGTTTAACGGCAGCAGCGAAGTTGTAGACGTGTCCAAAGAGGTTGTCAACAACGCGAAATTCGGCGGGCACAGCGGCGGCGACTTTGCGATTATGCACGATTTGTGCGCGTATCTCAACGGGGATAAGAGCTCGATTTCCATTACCTCGATTAACGATTCCGTCAACGGGCATCTTTGCGTGTTTGCGGCGGAAAAGGCGAGAAAGGAAAACCGTTTGGTTGCCCTCGCGGAATTTGAATAAGCAAGGCAAATAAGGAGAAGATAATGAGAAAAAAACTTAGTGTATTGTTGGCGGGATTATCCGTTTTTAGCGTTTTCCAAATGGCTGCCTGCGGCGACTCGTCGGAAGAAAGCAGTTCGTCTAACAACAACCCAGTAACGGAAAAATATACGTTCGAAAGTCTGTATACTTCGACGGAAACCTTTACCTTAAAGGCAAACGAGGAAAAGAAATTTTCCTTCAACGACGATATTACGGGTAAAAACTACGTGCGCTTGCTTTTAAACTCGTCCGCAAATCTTTTGGGGGCGTTCGAATATTGCAACGTTGAAAATCCTACGCAAGTGGTTAAAGAAGAATTTTTCATCGAGCCGTCGAATCAACAAATCGAATTTAAACAATTCTTGGACAGCTATCGCGATAACGGCGTAGGCTTGTTCGATAAGAAAATGCTTTCGATAACGTTGAAGAATTTGGACAACGAAGAAGCAACGGTAAAGCTGGGGGATTTCTCGGTGGCAAACCGCGACGTTCCTTCGTTTGAAAAAGAAGTGTATATCCAAAAAGGCGAATTGAAAGTGGGCGCCGACCTTGCGATGGGCGGAACGCTCTCCTATTTGGAAAGAACGAGCTGGGAAGGCGAGGTCGTTTCCGAGTATATCGATTACGACAACAATATTTCCATTGACGTCGGTATTAACGAGGATAGCGACGAATGTGCTACCTTCCTTTCCTCCTCCGTAAACCTTATCAATATCTGCGACGCAGGGCGTGAATTCCAGCAAAGCTATTACGCGGCGGTCGGCGGTACGGAGCAAGAGGCGACGGGCGCAAACGGTTATCAAAGAATGTGGTCTTATACGGCGGGCGACGGCGGACATTATTGGCCGTATAACCCCGTGCAGGGCGGCGACGAGGTTTGTAACGTGTCCCAGATTATCGATTACGAAGTGAAGGATAACCTGATTTACGTTAAAGTTCGTGCAATGGACTGGGGTAACGGTTTGGCTTGGGATGAGAATAATCCGCAATACGAAGAGGTAAAGAACGGTAGAACGACTAAATCGTATATTGAGAACTGGTATACGATTAAGGACGGTATGCTGTACGTCGAAAACCGCTTTATCGACTGGAATGGCTTTACCGATATGGACGATATCGAGGCGCACAATTTGGAAATTCCCGCGGCGTACGTCGTGCATCCGTTCCGCAACTACGTTTGCTATACGGGCAACGACGCTTGGAACTTAAAGGACAAAACGTACGATAGGCAGGGTAAATTGGACGAATGGGCAAAGACTGCGTACGTCAACAATTATCACCCTGAAGATTGGTTTGCTTGGGTCAACGACAACGACTTTGGCGTAGGCGTTTATATCCCTGGGGCAGGTCCTTACGTTTCGGGTAGAAACGACGTGGAATCGATTTTGACGATGCAAAACAACCGCTCGGCGTTCGAAAGCAAGATGGCGAACAAATACCTTTTCAATAAGAAAGCGCCTACCTCGCAGTGGACGAGTTGTTACGTAGGGAATACCGACTATACCGCGCCCGTCGTATGCGTGAAGATGAAAGAATACGTGCCTCTTTCGTATACGTACGTCGTGGCGGTCGATTACTTGGACACGATACGTAAGGACTTCAAAAAGATTAAAGACGTTAACGGCGTAGACAATTCGGGCTTAAAAGCTTGGGATTATTAAGCAAAAAAACAAACGGACGGAAGCTTTTCCGTCCGTTTTTGCGTGAAAAATGACAAAACTTTCGTTATTTTTAACAGTTATTGCCTATTGACGAGCGTGTCTTTTTATGCTATAATAAATTTGTAATATAAAAAAAGGGGTAACTTTATGAAGAAAAAGTTGTGCAGTTTGATTTTGGCAGGCATCTCCGCGCTTAGTATGCTGGGGCTTTCGGCTTGCGGCGAGGAAGAACAGTCTTCGTCCACGCCCTCTAAAGGCGGGCTTGCGTATACCAGCGTATATTCGTCCACGGAAACCTTTACTTTAAATCCGAACGAGGAAAAGAAAATTGCGGTTAACGAGGATATTACGGGCAAAAACTACGTTCGCTTGTTGATGAATTCGACTAACAATCTGTACGGTACGTTCGAATATTGCGACGTAAGCGACCCGACGAAAATCGTCGAGGAAAATTTCTATATCGAGCCTTCGAATCAACAAATTGAATTTAAGCAGTTCTTGGACAGCTATCGCGCAAACGGCGTGGGCTTGTTCGATAAGAAAATGCTTTCGGTTACGTTGAAGAACGTAGACAACGAAACGGCGACGGTAAAGCTTGGGGATTTCTCGGTGGCAGACCGCGACGTGCCCGAGTTTGAAAAAGAGGTATATATCCAAGAAGGGGATTTGAAGGTGGGTGCCGACCTTGCGATGGGCGGTACGCTTTCCTATCTTGAACGTACGAACTATCAAGGCTTGAAAGTTTCCGAATATATCGACGCGAACAACAACGTTTCGATAGGCTTGGGGATTGACCCGTCGGATCCGAACTGTAAAGAATTTTTGTCCGATTCGGTCAACCTCATCAATATCTACGACGCTGGGCGCGAAATCCAGCAAAGTTATTACGCAAACGTCGGCGGTACGAGAGAGGAAGCGACGGGCGCAAACGGCTATCAAAGAATGTGGTGCTTTACGGAAACGAGCGAGGGCTTCTATTGGCCGTACAACCCCGTACAGGGCGGCGACGAAGTTTGTAACGTATCGCAGATTATCGACTATCAGGTAACCAGCAACCAAATTTATATTAAGGTTCGCGCAATGGACTGGGGCAACGGCTATGCTTGGGAAAGATTTAAAAACGACCCTACGTACGGCGAACTGCACGAACAGGTAAAGAACGGCAGAACGACCAAGTCGTATATCGAAAACTGGTACACGATTAAGGACAACAAGCTGTACGTTACCAACCGTTTTATCGATTGGAACGGCTTTACCGATATGGATAAAGTTCCCGAATGCGGTTTGGAAATCCCCGCAACCTACATTTCCCATCCTTTGAACAAATACGTTTGCTATGAAGGCAATAACGCTTGGGATTTGACGGATATCAATTACGTGGAAAGGGCGGATTTGGGCGCTTGGACGAAACCGGAATTAAGCCATCGCAGTAAGACCCATCCCGAAGATTGGTTTGCTTGGGTCAACGAGGGGCAAAACTTCGGCGTAGGTATCTATATCCCCGGCGCAAGCACTTACGTTTCGGGCAGAAGCAACGCTACGAGAAGTATCGTTTACAACAACAATGCCAACGCGCATAAAGCGCCGATGGGGGACGCGAACAAGTTCTTGTACAACAAGCCCGCGCCTACCTCTGTGTATACGAGCTGCTATACGGGTAACACGTCCTACACCGCGCCTACCATTGTGGTAAAGATGAAAGAATACGTTGCGTTCTCGTACAGCTACGTCGTAGCGGTAGACTTCGTTGAAAACTTCCGCGCAGAATTTAAGAAACTTCACGATACGAATGCAATCGACAATTCGGGCTTGAAGGCTTGGGATTATTAAGCAGCGAAAAAAGCGAACGGAATTTCCGTCCGCTTTTCGTTGAGATTGAGGGCGTTAATTATATAGTGAATTGGTAAAAAAGGGGATAACTTTATGAAGAAGAAGTTGTGTTGTTTGGTATTGGCGGGCTTATCGGCGTTTGGTATGCTGGGGCTTTCGGCTTGCGGCGAGGAGGAACAGCCTGCGCCCACGGGCGGGATCTCGTTTACCAGCGTATATTCGTCCACGGATACCTTTACGCTGAATCCTGGCGAAGAAAAGAAAATTTCTATCAATAAGGATATCACGGGCAAGAATTATATGCGCCTGATTATGAATTCGACGTGCAATTTGTACGGCACGTTCGAATATTGCGACGTAAGCGACCCCGTGCACGTCGTCGAGGAAAATTTCTATATCGAGCCGTCGAACAAGCAAATCGAGTTTAAGCAGTTCTTGGACAGCTACCGCGAAAACGGCGTGGGCTTATTCGATAAGAAAATGCTGTCGGTTACCTTGAAAAACGTAGACAACGAAAGCGCGACGGTAAAGCTTGGGGATTTCTCGGTGGCAGACCGCGACGTGCCCGAGTTTGAAAAAGAAATCTATATCGAAAGCGGGGATTTGAAGGTGGGTGCCGACCTTGCGATGGGCGGTACGCTTTCCTATCTTGAACGTACGAACTACGCAGGAGCGAAGATTGCCGAATACATCGGGCTTGACGGCAACGTTACCATTGGCTTGGGTATCGACGAAACGAGCGGGATTTGTAAAGAATTTTTATCCGATTCGGTCAACCTTATCAATATCCACGACGCGGGGCGTGAAATCCAGCAAAGCTATTATGCAGACGTCGGCGGCGGTATGGAAGAGGCGACGGGTGCAAACGGGTATCAAAGATACATTTCCTTTACGGCGGATTCTAACGGATATTATTGGCCGTACAACCCCGTACAGGGCGGCGACGAGGCTTGCAACGTATCGCAGATTATCGATTATGAAATAACGGATAATCAAATTTACGTCAAGACGCGCGCGATGGACTGGGCAAACGGTTACGGTAAGGACGAATATAAATTAAAGCCCTCGTATAAGGACTTGTACAACGCGCAAAAAGACGGCAGAACGACGAAATCGTATATCGAGAACTGGTACGAGATTAAGGATAATAAATTGTTTGTTACCAACCGCTTTATCGACTGGAACGGCTTTACCGATATGGACGATATCCGATCGCACAATTTGGAAATCCCTGCGACCTATATCGTGCATCCTTTGAATAAATACGTTTGCTACGAGGGTAAGAACGCTTGGAATTTAGAGGATACCAATTTTGTGGAAAGAGCGGATTTGGGCTTTTGGACGAGCGCGGCAACAAGTTATCGTTCCACCCAGCACCCCGAAGATTGGTTTGCTTGGGTCAACGAGAGTAACTTCGGCGTAGGGGTGTATATCCCCGGCGCGGGCAACTACGTTTCGGGCAGAGTGGAGACTTCAAAAGAGTCGGGGGTTAGTGCCAACGCAGGTGCGTATCACTCTAAGATGGGCAAGGCGGACGAGTTCTTGTATAACAAACCGGCGCCTACCTCCAAGTATACGAGCTGTTACGTAAGCAATACTTCGTATACCGCGCCCGTCGTTACTGTAAAGATGAAAGAGTACGTTGCGCTTTCGTATAGCTACGTCGTAGCGGTAGACTTCGTTGAAAACTTCCGCGCAGAATTTAAGCAGCTCCACGACAGCGGCGCAATCGACAATTCGGGCTTAAAAGCTTGGGATTATTAAGCGAAAAACAAGCGGACGGAAATTTTCCGTCCGCTTTGCGTAGATTTTGACAAAAGTTTCGGTATTTTTAACAGAATTTACTTTCTTTCCTATGATATAATAGGTGCGTAAAAAGAAAAAGGGGATAACTTTATGAAGAAAAAGTTGTGTTGTTTGGTATTGGCGGGCTTATCGGCATTTGGTATGCTGGGGCTTTCGGCTTGCGGCGAGGAGGAACAGCCTGCGCCTACGGGCGGGATCTCGTTTACCAGCGTGTATTCGTCCACGGATACGTTTTCGCTGAATCCTGGCGAAGAAAAGAAAATTAAAATCAATAAGGATATCACGGGCAAGAATTATATGCGCCTGATTATGAATTCGACGAACAATTTATACGGTACGTTCGAATATTGCGACGTGAGCGATCCGACGAGAATCGTCGAAGAAAATTTCTTCATTGAACCTTCGAATAAGCAGATTGAGTTCAAGCAGTTCTTGGACAGCTATCGCGACAACGGCGTGGGCTTATTCGATAAGAAAATGCTTTCGGTAACGCTGAAAAACGTAGACAACGAAACGGCGACGGTAAAACTTGGCGATTTTGCAGTGGCGGACCGCGACGTGCCCGCGTTTGAAAAGGAAATCTATATCGAAAGCGGGGATTTGAAGGTGGGTGCCGACCTTGCGATGGGCGGTACGCTTTCCTATCTTGAACGCACGAATTATCAAGGCATGAAGATTGCCGAATACATCAACACGGACGAGAGCGTATCCATTGGCGTAGGGGTTACGGCGGAAAGTGAAAATTGCAAGCGTTATTTGTCTGACTCGGTTAATCTTATCAATATCTACGACGCGGGGCGTGAAATCCAGCAAAGCTATTATGCGGACGTCGGCGGCAGTATGGAAGAGGCAACGGGGGCAAACGGGTATCAAAGATACACTTCGTTCACGGCGGATCCTAACGGGTATTATTGGCCGTATAACCCCGTACAGGGCGGCGACGAGGCTTGTAACGTATCGCAGATTATCGACTATCAAGTAACCAGCAACCAAATCTACGTCAAGACCCGCGCGATGGACTGGGCGAACGGCTACGGCTTGCCCGAAAATATGGATAATCCCTTGTACGAGGAACGCAAAAACGGCAGAACGACGAAATCGTATATCGAAAACTGGTACGAGATTAAGGATAATAAACTGTTTGTTACCAACCGCTTTATCGATTGGAACGGCTTTACCGATATGGATTATATTCCTGGGCATAACTTGGAAATCCCTGCAACCTATATCGTACATCCTTTGAACAACTACGTTTGTTACGAAGGGGACGAGCCTTGGAATTTGTCGAGCTACGTCTACGATAGACAAGGACAATTGGACGGTTGGGCAGACGGTTCGTACGTAACGACCAAACATCCCGAGGATTGGTTTGCTTGGGTGAACGAAAACGATTTTGGCGTTGGCGTTTATATTCCCGGCGCAAGGGCGTACGCTTCGGGCAGAAGTTTGACGACGACGCATTTCGAAGCGAGGGGGAACTCCAACGCCTTGAAGAGTCCGATGGGTAGACAGGATATGTATTTGTACAACAAACCCGCACCCACGTCCGTTTGGACGAGTTGTTACGTTGGGAATACCGATTATACGGCACCCGTCGTTACCGTGAAGATGAAAGAATACGTACCCCTTTCGTATCATTACGTCGTAGCGGTAGATTATTTGGAAACCTTCCGTGCGGAATTCAAGGAAATTTACGAAAACAAAGAAATCGACAATTCGGGCTTGAAGGCTTGGGATTATTAAGAAAACAAAAAACGGAGCTGTTTGGCTCCGTTTTTTTGTTATAATACCGAAAAATCGGGTTGTATACAAAAGAATCCGCCTGTGCCGCACCTCGGCAAAAGGTGAACCCGCTAAAAGCAGGTGGGTGCCGCATCTTGACGCCTCGGACTTTCCGTAAAACAGACCTTGCCTATCGCCACGAATGACCGCTCCCGTATATATATTGTGGATTCCGCAAATAAGCCGAACTCCGAACACCGCAGATCTGTTTTTATTATAGCGGCTTTCTTTTCGAAAGTCAAGGAAATGCAGGTAGAATTTTTAACCGTGCAGCTTTTGCAGGAAAGGGAAAATTTCTTTTTCAAAAGCTAAGCCAAAGCGTTTGTCGGGGACTTCCTTTTCCGAACGGCGAATACACGCCGCTACGAAATCGGCGGCAAGGCGAATGGACTCTTCTTCCGTTTTCCCGTTTGCCAAGCTGCCCACGAACGCCGAGGCGAATACGTCGCCCGCGCCGTGGAAAAATCCTTTTATATTCTCGTGCGCATACGTGCATACGTTGCCCGCCTCCGCATAATAGACCGAAACGCGGTTTTTAGTCGTTACTCCCGTAACGATGGGGTGGGGGCAGAGCTTTTGCAGAGCGGGGATTGCGCTTTTTGCGCTTTCGTCGTCGAGGGGATAGGGCAAATCGGCAAGGTAACACGCTTCGGTAACGTTGGGCAGGATATAATCGGCTTTGCGGCAAAGTTCGCGCATTTTTTCAACGAAAGCCGCGGAAAAGCCTTTGTACAGTTTCCCGCCGTCGCCCATTACGGGATCGACGATGAGTTTTCCGTTTTCGGAAAGAAAGTGCTTAGCGGTTTGCAAAACTAAATCGATTTGCTTGATACTGCCAAGATAGCCGCTGTAAATAAAATCGAAGGTCAAGCCGATCGATTTCCAGTGCTGTAAGATTTGCGGAATATCTTCGGTGCAATCGCGGAAAAAGTAGTCGGTAAACCCGCCCGTGTGGGTGGATAGCATTGCCGTTGGCAGGACGTCGCATTCGATTCCGCAGGCGGAGAGGATAGGCAGGGTTACGGTTAACGAGCATTTTCCGACGCAGGAAATATCGTTGATAGCCAAAACGCGCATTGAAATTGCCCCCAAACAAGAAAAATTTGATAAATCTATTATAATTTTCTTGATTTTTTTTGTCAAACATATTAAAATAGTATCGTAATAAAAGGTGAATTTTTTTTACTAAAACGAGGTGAAGGGATATGTTTATCACAGGCGAACAAAAATCGAATACCGTTGCGTATGCCGATTTTGAAAAATACGAAGACCAAATCGTTACCATTACGGGCACCATTCACAATATCCGTATGATGTCGGATTTTGCGTTTGTAATCTTGCGTACGGCAAGAGAAACGATCCAGTGCGTATACGCGGAAAGTTTTTCTAATTACCGTATGGGCGAGGACGTAAAGGAAGAATGTGCCGCAAAAATTACGGGTAAGGTCGTTGCGGGCGAAACCAAGGACGGCAGTAAGCGTTACGAAGTGCAAATCCACGATATCGAACTTTTGTCCCACCCCGCGGAAATTCCGCCCGTGGTTATCACGAAAAAGCAGGTAAACTGCGATCTTTCCACGAAACTCGATTACCGTCCCGTAACCTTACGTAACCCCAAAGAACGCGCGATTTTCAAATTGCAAGAGGGGATTCAGAGAGGGTTTAGAGAATATTTGACGAAAGAGGGCTTTACCGAAATCCACTCCCCGAAGATTAACTTTGCGGGCGCAGAGGGCGGCACGAACGTCTTTAAGCTCGACTATTTCGGGAAACAGGTATATCTTGCGCAGTCTCCCCAGCTTTACAAGCAAGCGATGGTAGCGGTTTACGAACGCGTTTTTGAAATCGCGCCCGTGTTCCGCGCTGAACACCACGACACCAGCCGCCATCTCAACGAATATATTTCGATGGACTTTGAAATGGGCTTTATCGACTCGTTCGAAGACATTATGAATATGGAAGCGGGCGTGTTAAAATATATTATGCAGCTTTTGAAGACGGAATACAAAAACGAAGTCGAATTGTTGCATATTGAAATTCCCGAAATCAAAGAAATTCCCGTGCTGAAATTTATGGAAGCAAAGGAAATCTTGATGAAGACTTTCAAATACAAGCCTAGCGATATGAAGGACTTTGACCCCGAAGAAGAACAGCTTTTGGGCAAGTACGCAAAGAAACAGTTTAATTCGGACTTTATTTTCATTACCCATTACCCGTCCAAAAAGCGTCCTTTCTATACGATGGACGACCCCGAAGACCCCGAATATACCTTGTCTTTCGATCTTTTGTTCAGGGGCTTGGAAATCACTTCGGGCGGTCAACGCGTGCACGATTACAACGCGCAGGTGGAAAAGATGGTGAAATTGGGTATGAACCCAGAAGAATTTGCGACCTATCTTATGTTGCATAAGTACGGCGCGCCTCCTCACGGCGGTTTGGGCTTGGGATTGGAAAGATTGACGATGCACTTGCTTGGCGCGAAGAACGTCCGCGAAGCGACGATGTTCCCTCGCGATATCAACCGCGTTTCCCCGTAAGGAAAACAAGGATAGGGGGCTGTTATGTGGGAAGGAAAGTTAAAGGCGGTAACGTTCAGTTTTGACGACGGCGTAACGCAGGATATTCGGTTAATCGAGATTTTGAACAAGTACGGATTGAAAGGGACGTTTAATCTCAATTCGGGCTTGTTGGGCTTACCGAATACGGAGTTTGTCTGCAACGGACGTACGATTACACATACGAAAATAAATCCCAGTTCTTTAAAATCCATCTATCAAGGGCATGAAATAGCGGTACATTCGCTTACCCACCCCACGTTGACTACGCTGAACGACGAAGCGGTTGTTTGGCAGGTTGAAGAAGATAGAAAGCTGCTGGAACGGCTTTGCGGATATCCTGTCGTAGGTATGGCGTATCCCAACGGTCCGAACGACGACCGCGTGGCGGGGCTTATCGAAAAGAACACGCCGATAAAATATTCCCGTACGGTAAAATCGACCCATTCGTTTGCCGTGCAAAAAGAAAACTTGCTCCGTTACGATCCTACTGTGTATTACACAGAGGACTGCTTTGAGGAGATTGTGGATAAATTCCTTGCGCTGGAGACGGACGAACCGCAGCTTTTGTATATCTGGGGTCATGCTTACGAAATGGACGCGGAACTGATTACTTGGGAAAAGTTTGAAAAAATTTGCAAAAAGCTTTCGGGCAAAGCGGATATTTTCTACGGTACGAATAAAGAAGTTTTATTGGGCTAAACTTTGCGTTCGTTTTGCTTTACAAAAGCAAAAAAATAGGATATAATAAAGAAAACTGTATAAAAAGGCGTTTGAAAAAGGACAACGCTTTTACGATTTCCCCGCACAGAGAAATTCCGTTTTGGTGAAAGGAAGAAGGGGCGCGTAAAAGATATCACCTTATTAGCCGACCTAAGGAAACGAAAGGAGTATTTGGGTACGGGCTTATCCTCCGTTATCAGGGATAGCAAATGATAGTTTGTTTTGGTGGTTAAAAAGGCCGTTGTGTTTTTCCAAGACGCAACGGTTGTTTTTTATTTTTTAATTGATAAAAACGCTCCAAAGGAGAAAATTATATGTCTTTATACAAGAAAGTAGACACTTCGTTAAACTTCGTCGAACGTGAAAAACAGATCGTCGAGTATTGGAACGAAAAGAAAGTCTTTGAAGAGAGTATGCGCGCAACGGAAGGGCAGGAAGAATTCTCCTTCTACGACGGTCCTCCTACCGCGAACGGGAAACCGCACATTGGGCATATTTTGACCCGCGTTATGAAGGATATCGTGCCCCGTTATAAGACGATGAAAGGCAAGCACGTTTTGAGAAAAGCGGGCTGGGATACGCACGGCTTGCCCGTGGAATTGGAAGTCGAGAAAAAACTCGGTTTGGAAAGCAAAACGGGGATTGAGGGGTACGGTATCGAGCCCTTCATCAAGCAGTGTAAAGAGTCCGTTTGGCAGTATTCGAACGAGTGGAAGAAGATGTCCGACCGCGTTGGGTACTGGTGCGATATGGACAATCCGTACGTTACCTATCACGACGATTATATCGAATCGGAATGGTGGGCACTCAAAGAAATCCACAAGAAAGGGCTTTTGTATAAGGGACACAAAATCGTACCCTATTGCCCTCGTTGTGGGACGGCGCTTTCTTCGCACGAGGTTGCGCAGGGGTATAAGGACGTAAAGCAACTGACCGCCTTTGTAAAATTCAAAGTAAAAGGCGCGGAAAACACCTATATTCTCGCTTGGACGACGACCCCTTGGACGTTGCCTTCCAACGTTGCGCTTTGTATGAACCCCGAATTTGACTACGTTATGGTAGAAATGTCGGAAACGGGCGAGAAATATATTCTCGCGGAAGGGCTGTTGCAAAGCGTGCTTGGGGAAGAGGGCTATACCGTGCTCTCCAAGAAAAAGGGTACTGAGTACGAATATACCGAATACGAAGAGCTGTATCCCTTCGGCAAAGAAAAATTTGCGTATCGTGAAAAATCGCATTACGTTACTTGCGATAATTACGTTACTCTTTCCGACGGTACGGGCGTTGTGCATATCGCGCCTGCATTCGGGGAAGACGACTATAAAGTCGGTAAACGCTATAACCTGCCCGTCGTGCAGCTCATTACGGAAGAGGGGAAATTCCCCGCGGGCTGCGGCGAGTTTACGGGTATCGGCGCGCAGGCGGCGGATCCCGTTATCGTCAAAGACCTCAAAGCTCGCGGTTTGCTGTTAAAGACGATGGAGTTTATGCACAACTATCCTTTCTGCTGGCGCTGCGATACTCCGCTTATCTATTACGCGAGATCGAGCTGGTTTATCAAAGTAACGGCAATTAAGGATAGACTGATTGAAACCAACCGCTCCGTCAATTGGATGCCCGATACCATTAAGGAAGGGCGTATGGGGAACTTTTTGGAAAACGTTATCGATTGGGGGCTTTCGCGCGACCGCTATTGGGGAACGCCGTTGCCCGTTTGGGTTTGTCCCGATTGCGGGGAAATCGAGGTTATCGGTTCGCGTAAAGAGCTTTCCGAAAAATGCGGCGCGGCGAAAGATATCGAACTCCACCGCCCGTATTTGGACGATTTGACTTGTAAGTGCGGTAAGTGTGGCGGCGAAATGCGCCGTACGCCCGAGGTTATCGACTGTTGGTTTGACTCCGGTTCGATGCCGTTTGCGCAGTACCATTATCCGTTTGAGAATAAAGAACTGTTCGAACAGACTTTCCCCGCGGACTTTATTTCCGAGGCGGTTGACCAGACCCGCGGTTGGTTCTATACCTTGCTCGTTATTTCGACTCTGCTTTTCGATAAAGCGCCGTTTAGAAATTGTATCGTGCTTGGACACGTCAACGATAAAAACGGTATTAAGATGTCGAAACATAAAGGCAACGTCGTTGACCCTTGGTCGGTGCTCGACAAGCAGGGGGCGGACGCTGTGCGTTGGTATTTCTATACCTCTTCCGCGCCTTGGCTGCCTTCCCGTTTCTATCCCGAAGCGGTCAGCGAAGCGCAGAGAAAGTATATGGGTACGCTTTGGAATACCTATGCGTTCTTCTGCCTTTACGCAGACGTCGACGGGTATAATCCCGCTGACTACGATTTAAAGAAGTGCAAACTTTCTTTGATGGATAAGTGGGTACTCTCTAAACTGAACACGCTCGTGGATACGGTGGATAAAAATCTTGCGGTATATAATATTACGGATAGCGCGCGTGCGTTGCAGGATTTCTCGGATATTTTGTCCAACTGGTACGTCCGTCGCGGGAGAGATCGGTATTGGGGGAGTGAGATGACGGAAGACAAGGCGGCGGCGTATACCACGCTTTGGCACGTTTTGGTTACGTTTGCGAAATTGACTGCGCCGTACACGCCGTTCATTGCGGAGGAAATGTATCTTAACCTCGTACCTGCCTTCTTCCCTGACGCGCCTAAGTCCGTTCATCTTTGCGATTTCCCCGTCTACGACGAATCTTTTGTGGACGCTGAATTGGAAAGCGGTATGGATACCGTTTTGGACGTGGTAAACCTCGGCAGAGCGGCTCGGAACACGGGCAACGTGAAAAACAGACAACCGCTTTTAGAAATGTACGTCGTTACTGCTCGCGCAGGGGATTTGGACGAGGGGTTGAAAGCGATTGCTTTGGACGAGCTGAATATCAAAGAATATAAATCGGCTGAGGATGCAGACGAATTTATTTCGTATAAATTGAAACCACAGCTCAAAACGCTTGGACCTAAGTACGGTAAAAAGTTGGGCGCAATTTCCGCGTTCCTCGTAAATTGCGATGCGAAGAAAGTCGTGGATAGCGTTCGCGGCGGTGGGGAATACGTTTTGGAAAGCGATCCCGAAGTCGTATTGAAAGAGGAAGATTTGCAAATCTTCACGGAAAGCAAAGCAGGCTTTATTTCCGCCAGCGATAAGGGCGTAACCGTTGCGCTCAACACGGCACTCACCGAAGAATTGATTTTGGAAGGGATTGAAAGAGAAATCGTTTCTAAAATCCAAGCGATGCGTAAAGAAGCGGATTTCCAAATCACCGACCGTATATATATATATTATGAAGCGGAAGGGAGAGCGAAGACCGTGCTTGCAAGCGGCGCGTTTAAAAACGACGTGTTGGCGGTTTCGGTAGAGGAAGGCTGTGCGTTAGGCAAAAAGCTTGCGGATTTGAACGTTGTGGACGGCACGGACGTAAAAGCAGCGGATGGGGTTAGCAAAACGGTGGATATAAACGGCGATAAAGCGACCTTGACGTTGGTAAAAGCCTAAAAATGTTGGACTTTTGAGAAGTTTGTTGAAAAATTGAAAAATATAAACATTTTTAAAAATTTTTCGAGAATTTGCGAAAAAGTGATTGACATTATAAATATAAAATGGTAATATATACAAGCTGTCCGCGAGGGAGTGTAAAAAAACGGGCTGGAAAAAATTTTTAAAAAAGTTTAAAAAAGTCTGAAAAAACACTTGACAAAGGAAAAGGGCTTGTGGTATTATATACAAGCTGTCGCCGCGAAGGGGACGGACCGAACTGTGGTTCGGGTAAAGAAGATTAAAAATGGAATAAGAAAGAAATGAGATTTTATTTGACAAACAAGCAAATGAAAGGTAATTTCCGTTAATTTTCAAAGTACTTGAAAAAGTAACCTTG
>SVIW01000005.1 GCA_015069295.1 Clostridiales bacterium | reverse complement strand
GGATTAAAAAAAGGCTTTGAGCCAAGACTCAAAGACACCTACGAAATTCCTGTTATTATTGAAATATGATGATTTTTACTGAAAAACTAACGATTTACTACTATAAAAGGTGTTCTGTTGGGGTTAAACAAACGCAGAACCGCCAATCGTGGTTACGCTGTCGGGGATTACTATCTCCGTCAAGCTATCGCAATAAGCGAACGCACCATCGCCGATCGTGGTTACGCCGTCGGGAATAGTAAAGGTGGTTGCGCTTTTACCTATCGCATATTGCAACAGCGTTTTTCCGTCCCTCGTATATAAGTTTCCGTCTATCCCCTTATACGACGTGTTATTTTTATCTACTGTTATATTTGTCAACCTTCTGCAATACGCGAACGCATCTTCACCGATACTTTCTACACTGTCGCCAATTTTTACGCTCGTCAAATTATCACAATCATCGAACGCAAAATCCCCAATCAAGGTTACGCCGTTACCGATATCTACACTCGTCAAGTTAGCACATTGATAGAACGCATAAGAACCGATCGTGATTACGCTGTTAGGTATGACAATTTCCGTTAAACCATAGCAATAATAAAATGCCCCTTCGCCAATCGTGGTTACGCTGTATTCTATACCTTTATATGTAAGCTTTTTCGCAATATCTGCTATCACAATATCGCGTCTCTGCCTAATAAGCGTTGCCTGCCCGTCTTTTAACGCATAGCGAATCCCATTTATAACCGTATAAATATACCCGTCGCTCGCCACGTCATTATTATTACAATCCCATACCACGGGACAAGAGGAATAATTCCAATTGCTATTCCAACCGCTCGACTCGCTTTCCGCCTCGCAATAGATTATCAAAACGCCGCAATTATAAAACGCCCCACCAGCCATCGTGGTTACACTATCGGGAATTGTGATACTCATTAAGCTATCACAACCAGAGAACGCAGAATTACCAATCGTAGTTACGCCGTCGGGAATTACCACGCTCGTCAAAAAACGACTAAAATAGAAGGCGTGATCCGCAATCGAAACAACGGGTAAATCATCGTACGTTGAAGGAATTACCAAATCCGTATCTTTGCAAGTACCCATACCCACCAACGAATAAGATTCGCCGTCTTCGTTTAACTTATATTTTAACCCTTCGCTATACCCCTTTTCCTCGCCGCAAGAAGTACAAGTGCCGTTCGCCCAATTATGCCCTGTCGCCGAGCCCTCGTCCGTTACCGTATCCGTTGCCCCACAACCGTTGTCGCACTTCGCCGTCTTCGTGCCGTCTTCCGTACAAGTCGCGTTGTTGTCGGAAACGTAGTCCGTAAAGCTATGCGTACATTCTTGCGCGCCGTCGCCACTGTCGTCGTTCCCGCCACAACTTGCAAACCCTACCGCTAAGGTAAGACAAGCCAACGCAGACAAAAACTTTACCCATTTGCCTTTCATAAGAGCCTCCTGTAAATAAAAAAGTGCCGCTCCGCAAAACGAAACGACACCCCGTAAAAATGTTCTTCTCGCCTTGCTGCGACACAATTTAACCCATATCTCTTGTAAAAGATTTGTATGTAACGCGAAAAGGTACACTTCTACCCAAGAAGTATACTTTTACAAGAAATATTAAATTATGTCGCAGTTTTATTTTAGCACTTTTTTGCCCCCCTGTCAAGATTTTCCAAGTTTTTTTATAAAATAAAAAACGGGCAATCACTTACCCGTCTTTTCGTCTGTTATTCGGTTTTTTACTTCAATTCGGAAACAAAACGCTTAATTCTTGCCAAGCCCTCTTCGATGTCCGCATCGGAAAGCGCGTAAGAAAGTCTTACACAGTCGGGCGCGCCGAAAGAAATCCCCGGTACGGTTGCTACCTTTTCCGCATCCAATAAAATATCCGCAAACGCAATCGAATCCTCTACGACTTTATCGCCGTATTTCTTACCGTACAAGCCGCCGACAACCAGCATTACGTAAAACGCGCCGTCGGGCTCTACCGCTTCTACTCCGTCGATA
The DNA here is from genome assembly GCA_015069295.1 of Clostridiales bacterium. Taxonomy (GTDB): domain Bacteria; phylum Bacillota; class Clostridia; order Christensenellales; family Borkfalkiaceae; genus Scatosoma. Next base: position 109,483 of record SVIW01000005.1, on the reverse strand, counting down.
TCCGCAATTAAGGACAAAATTTTTGCTCTGCGTTTGTCAAAGACCTTGCGCATTTCCTCAATCTCCGCCTCGGGCGAGGACAGAGCTTCTATCGTTGCGTGCTGGGAAATCGAACAAGCGTTGGACGTTGCGTGGCTTTGGAAGGAATCAATCGCTTTCGCTACGTCCTTAGGCGCAGCCAAGTACCCCACGCGCCAGCCCGTCATTGCGTACGATTTGGAAACGCCGTTGACGGTGATCGTCAAATCCTTCATCTTCTCGCTGCAAGCGGCAATCGAGAAAGGCTTTACTCCGTTATAGCAAAGTTTTTCGTAAATCTCGTCGGAAAGCACGAAAATTTCCGCTTCCTCACAAACCTTGGCAATCGCGCGGACTTCCTCTTCCGTGTACACCGCGCCCGTAGGGTTGGACGGAGAATTGAAAATCAGCAGTTTCGTGTTCGGCGTAATCGCCTCTTTTAACTGCTCTGCGGTAAACTTGAATTTGTTTTCTTTCTTGCAATCGATATATACGGGCGTACCGCCGCAGACCTTGACTACTTCAGGATAGGTCAGCCAATAGGGCGCGGGGATAATCACTTCGTCCCCCTCCTCTAATACCGCGTAGCAAGCGTTGAAAATCGAGTGCTTTGCGCCGTTCGACACAATGATTTGCGAGGGCTCGTAATCCAAGCCGTTGTCCTTTTTGAATTTTTCGCAAATCGCCTTTCGCAAAGGCAGTAACCCCGACGAGGGAGTATATTTCGTATGTCCTTTATCCAGCGCCGCTTTCGCTGCCTCGATAATGTGCTGGGGAGTATTGAAATCAGGCTCGCCTACGCCGAAGGATACGACGCTTTCCCCCGCCTGCTTCATCGCCTTTGCCTTCGCCGAAATCGCCAACGTCAGCGAGGGCGAAATCGCTTTCATTCTCGATGCAATTCTGTTCTTCATCCGTTTATTCTCCGTCTGCTTTGTTTTCGTTTCCTAATATTTTACCTTTTTTTAAAAAAGAAAGCAACCGCAAACACCCCGTTTTTCGCAAATTCTTCGAAAATTATCAATTTTTTTATCAATTTTTCCGTTTTTAATTCGTTTTTTCGATTGCTGTTATCAAGAAAATGAAACCGTACCGTCGTTTTGGCTTTTCTTCTTGCGTTTTTGCAAAAAGCGGATTAAGAACTCGTAAAAGTCCTCCGCGGCGGGAACGGGGAACTGCTTTTCGTGTTTCCCCAAAAGCAGCGTTCTTTTGCAGGCGGGAAAACGAATGGGCAGCAAAACGACGTCGCCCGAAACCTTGCCCCACGAGAACTCCGGCCAAAACCCTACGCCCGCGCTTGCGCCGATGATATTCCGCACAGCAACGGGGGAGTCGGATTCGAACGAGGTATGCGGTTTAAAGCCCGCGTGCGCGCAGAACCCGTCGCAAACGGCGCGGAAATGACGAGAGCCTGCAAGATTGACAAACCCTTCCTCTTTCACCTCTTTCAGCGTAATGCTTTCTCTGCCTGCGTACGGTGAGCTTTTGGGCACGGCGAGATAGATATTTTCTTCCATTTCGACGCGTTTTTGGGCGGTGGGAAGCAAGGAAAAATCCGCCGTATCCGTCGTCACGGAAATATCGCAATCGCTTTCCGCCTCGTTTTGAATCAAATGGAATTCCACCCCAGGATTTTTCTTTTTATACGCGACAACCGCGTCCGTAACCGCGGTGGAAGCCGCCAATACGTTCAGTTTTACCGTGTTTCGCACTTCGTCTTTCAAAAGCTTTATCTCCTCGTCAATCGAGTCCAACTGCGAAAAAATCCCCTCGGCTTTCGTTTTTAAATATTCCCCGAACGCCGTTAGAAAAATATTTCTTCCCTTTTTATAAAAGAGGGGTACGCCCAGCTCCTCTTCCAACTGCTTTATCGCCCTCGTCAACGCCGGCTGCGCGATGTGAATCTCCTCCGCCGCCCGCGTTACGTGTCCCAGCTTTGCCGTTATATAAAAATAGCGTAATTTTGCAAGTTCCATAATGCCCCTCCCATTGATAACGGTTTGTTATCATTTTCATAATAATTATATATTTTACATTATGCGTTGTCAAGTGTATAATGGTAGCAAAGAAAGGAAAGGAGAGAATTTTATGGTTACTATTTTAGAGTGCGTTATGTTGGTTTGTTTTGGAATTTCTTGGCCCATTTCCGTATACAAGAGCTTGAAAAGCCGTTCTACGCAAGGCAAGAGCATCCTCTTTACTTTTGCCATTATCGTGGGATATCTTGCAGGAATTGCCAGCAAAATCATCGCGGGAAAGTTAAACTACGTCTTGGCTTTGTATATATTCAACCTTATCGTAGTGTCCTTTGATTGCGCGCTGTTTTTCGTCAATAGAAAGAGAGAAAAGCAAACGATTCTTGGTTGATTTAAAAAAGCAAACAAAAATGCAAGCGGCTCGTTCACGCTTGCATTTTTTTATTTTATTCTTCGGAAGACGCCAACATTGCTTCTCTGTCGGCAATGGCAAGCGCCTCGACCATAGAATCGATATCCCCCGTCATAAAGGCGTCGAGGTTGTACTGACTCAGCCCGATACGGTGATCGGTAACCCGACTTTGGGGGAAATTGTAGGTTCGAATCCGCTCGCTTCTGTCCCCGCTGCCGACCATACTTCTACGGGTGTCCTCGCGCGCTTTTGCGTTTTGTCCGTTATAGAAATCGTACACGCGGGAACGGAGCACTTTAAAGGCGCGTTCTTTGTTTTTGAGTTGCGAACGCTCGTCCTGACAGGTAACGACGATGCCCGTGGGGAAGTGGGTAATCCGCACGGCAGAGGCGACTTTGTTGACGTTTTGACCGCCTGCTCCGCCCGAATGGAATATATCGATACGGATATCCTTGTCCAAAATCTCCACCTCGACTTCTTCCGCTTCGGGAAGTACGGCAACCGTCGCCGCCGAAGTGTGGATTCTGCCCTGCGTCTCGGTAGCAGGTACGCGTTGAACGCGGTGTACGCCGCTTTCGTATTTTAATAATTTATACGCGCCCGCGCCCGTTACGTTGTAGATAGCTTCCTTTACGCCGCCAAGCTCGGTGGCGTTAATATCGATTTCTTCCACCCGCAAACGGTGCGCCGCGCAATAGTTTTGGTACATACGGCAAAGCTCGGCGGCAAACAACGCCGCTTCTTCTCCGCCCGTGCCTGCGCGCACCTCTAAAATACAGCTCCTTTCGTCGTTCTTGTCTTTGGGGAGCAGTAATATTTTCAGTTCGCCCAACAAGCCGACAAGCGCCTCTTTACAAGTATACCCCTCGTCGAGGAGCATTTTTTTCATTTCGTTATCCGTTTCGGTTTCCGCCAATTCGAACGCGTCCGTCATACGGCGCTCGGTTTCGAGGTATTCGTCGTATTTTTCCACCGTTTCGGTAAGGTCGGATTGCTCTTTCGAATACTTCTGCCAAGTACCCATGTCCGCGATGACGGCGGGGTCGGAGAGTTTTTCCGATAAAAATTGATAGCGGATTTTGATATCGGCTAATTTTTTTAACATAAAAACCTCCTAGGGATGGGTTTCAAAATTCGGAATTCGGAATTAACGCCGTATTGCGACGTATATTACACTCGGTTACACGAGCAAGCTGAGCTTGCAGGCAGTCTTTTCTATCTCTCCACCGCCCTGCGGTATTACCACTCAGCCCCACGAAACTGTGGAGAAGGGTTGCAGGCAACGCGGGATGCATCCAGTCTTGTCTATCGTTCCGTCGTCCTGCGATGTTACCGAGTAGTTACACGAAACGGATTAGATACAAGCAGCAACGTGCCGTTGCATCGAGTCTTGTCTATCCTTCCGCCGTTCTGCGATGTTACGTCGAAGAGTTTAACGACCGAGTAGCTCCACGAAACGGGTTAGATACGAGCATTTCAAGGCGCTGTGAGGGCGCGTACCGATAGTACGTAACCGAACAGCAACGCCGAAATGCGAAGTATATAAGCCGTTTCTTTATTAAGACATGATTTTGACGTACCGCTCCACCCCATTAAAATCCTTCGCTACCATCGAATACACTTTACTGTTTGCAAATAATTTTACGACGTCTTGCGCCTCGCCGATGCCGACTTCCATAATCAGCATCCCGCCGCGCGCGAGGTGTTTCAAGCCCTCGGTTGCGATACGGCGGTAATAGTCCAAACCGTCCGCGCCGCCGTCCAACGCCAAGCGCGGCTCGTAATCCTTTACTTCCCGTTGCAATTTCACAATCTCTGCCGAGGGAATATACGGCGGGTTGGTAACGATAATATCGAATTTTCCGCGAATCTTCTCAAATAAATCGGACTGCACGAAAGTAATCTCCGCATCGTTTGCCTCCGCGTTTTCGCCTGCCAACTGCAAAGCGTCCTCGCTGATATCGGACGCAACGATTTTCGCCTTTATCTTCCGTTTTTCCAATTCCTTTGCAACGGCAATCGCAATCGCGCCGCTACCCGTACACAAATCGAGTATGCTCTGCCCTTCTTCCGCCGCGCTGACGACCATCATCGCCATTTCTTCCGTTTCCGGACGGGGAATCAACACTCTTTCGTCCACCTTGACGGTATAGCCGCAAAAACTGGTATCCCCGATGATATACCAAAGCGGCCTGCCCGTCAAACGCTCGTCGGCGATACGGATAATCTCTTTCGCCTGCGCTACTTTTAAAATTCTTTCGGTGCTTGCCACTTCGCTTTTGGGGATATCCAAAACGATGCTGAATATCCACTCCGCCTCGTCCTCGTCAATCCCGTTGTCGTCGAACCGCTTTTTCGTGTTTTTCAAAAGTGCCGTCATCTTACCGGGCGTTGCGAATACCTTTTCGGGAATGGTCGGGTCTGCGTCCATCTTCAATACCATATCGAACGCCGCAATCGCACATTCGATCATATCGTCGGACGGCTCGCGCGTGGTCAAACGCTGTAATAAGAGCCCCGGGAACTTGAATATAATAAAGAACTTGCTTTTCGTTTTGGAAAGCAGCCGCAAAATTTCGTAAGATACCCCTGCAACCACCGGCAAAGACAACACCTTAAAGACGATACGGATAAAACGGTTCGCCGTTTGGTTTGCCGTATACAAATTCGTTCTCGCCAAGCCGACGTTTAAAAGGGAAAAGACGAGAATACTGACGATCATAACGATAAACAAAAAAGTCGTACCGCAACGATCGTGCACGCGCGAACAAGGCCGCACGTTTTCCACCGTCAACGCTTTCCCTTGCTCGTAACAGGTAATCGTCTTATGCTCTGCTCCGTGATACATAAATACTCTCTTTAAAGAGGGTATCAAGGAAATCAGTAAAATGTACAACACGAAAATAAGCAGGCGCATTCCCCCTTCCATCAGGTTGAACCAAAGTCCGGGCAAACCCGCCGATTGCGCGTTAAAATACGGCTCGGGCAACAAGCTCGCCAACGTCTGCGGCAACCAAATAAAAATCGCCAAAGCCAAAACTACGCCGAGCAATACGGACAAAACGTTGAGGAACCCGCTCACGTTGATTTTGTGCTTTTCCTCCAACCATTTTTCCGCTTTCGTCGGCGTGTCTGCGTCCGTCATCGAAACGTCCGCGCTCCGCATCAAAATACGGTTTCCCGTAACGAGCGAACTGATAAAATTCCCCACCCCGCGAACGAAAGGGAGCTGGGAAAACTTGCTGCGCTTTTCGGGGGGGATTAAACGCTCGGACTCGATTTGAATAACCCCTTCGGGGTCGCGCACCGCCGTCGCCATCGAGCGTCTGCCGCGCATCATAACCCCTTCCATAACCGCTTGCCCGCCGATACCCGTGCGTTTTTCTTTTTTCTTTTTACTCATTTTCCTTATTCCTTATAACTTCGTAATAAAGAAGAAGGCTTTAAGATGAACCATCTTAAAGCCCCGGTTTACCAATTAAAGACCATATCTCTTTTTGAACTTATCGACACGTCCACCGGTATCAACCAACTTTTGCTTGCCCGTGAAGAAAGGATGGCAATTGCTGCAAATATCTACCTTCATAACGTCGCCGTCTTTCGTCGTGCCGGTTTTGAAAGTAGCTCCACAAGCGCAAGTTACAGTTACTTCGTGATATTTGGGATGAATATCCGCTTTCATTATTTTCACCTCGCTGTTTGTTTTTTCTTACTATGCTTTCCAATTATACCCCTTTTTTCGCCCCTCGTCAACTGTTTTTGCCTCGAATTTATAAAAAATACTTGCAAATTTAAGGAAAATAGTTTATACTTATTTTACTCGCGTACGGACGCGGAAATTCCTCCGCCAATTTTTCCTGCGCGAAACGGGTGTTTTTCTTATGAAGATATGGCAACTGACCTATCCGCACAACCTTCAACACGTAAACGCTCCCGATTTAAAGCTGACGGAAGACAAAGTTAAGGTAAAAATTACCAAAGCTCTACTCAGCGAATCGGACGTTGCCGTCTATTCGGGCGCAATCAAAGTCCGCCCCCCTTTCATCCCCGGGCGTTTTGCCATCGGGCAGGTAACCGAAACGGGCGAGGATTCGTTTATCCGCAAGGGCGAACGAGTCTATCTCGCGGGCACGACGGAGGACGAATGTTCCCCGGACGGGTTGAAAATTGCAGGCGAAACGGCGGACGGGTTTTACCGCGATTTCGTCCTTGCTGGGGTGGACGACGTATACCCTCTACCCAATTCCGTAACCGACGAAGCGGCGTTTTTGATTGACGCTATCGCGCTTGCCGAACACGTAGTCGACGAAATGCACGTCGACGTAGGGCAACACGTTTTGGTCTTAGGCGGCGGTTTATACGGCAATATTTTGTGCCAAATCCTCATCTATCACCGCGCCGTGCCCATTCTTGCCGACAACAATGCCGAACGGCTTGCACGCGCAAAACGCAGCGGGATTTATTACACCTTCCCCAACGACGATACTTTAAAACAAAACGTCTTAAACGTAACGGGCGGAAAGCTCGCCGATGCGGCGGTATATTTGGCGTTTGCCAACCGTTGCGAGCCCTCCGTGCTCTTCCCCCTCGTCAAACGCGACGCGTACGTTTCCTTCTGCTCGTTGACGGGCAAACCCTTGCACGTCAATCTCGAATACGCGCTGAAAAATAACGTAACGGTCAAGGGCATCACGGAAAGCCGCGAATTCGTTTCCACTGCCATCAACCTGCTTGCCAACAAAGCCGTTACCTTTTCCGAATTTACCTTCCGCAGCTATCGCGAAGAAGAGCTGCCGACGCTTTTGGAAAACTACGCAAACGTTTACGCAAGCGGCGCGCCCTTACCCGAACAGTTCGACGTCGTCAAATTTATTTTCTAACGGGGAATTTTTATGCAAAAATGTATTATCGCCTCGGATATCCACGGTTCGGCGTATTGGTGTAAACAGCTTCTTGCCGCGCTGAAAGAGGAAAACGCGGAAAAACTGGTACTTTTGGGGGATATCCTCTATCACGGTCCTCGGAACGATTTCCCCGACGACTATTCTCCAAAGCAAGTCTTTGCAATGCTCAACGAAATCAAGAACAAAATCGTTTGCGTACGGGGGAATTGCGACAGCGAAGTCGACCAAATGGTTTTAGAGTTCCCCATTCTCGCCGACTATGCCTTGATGACGGCAAAGGATAAAACGCTGTTTTTAACGCACGGGCATTTGTATAACCGTGAAAATCCTCCCCTGCTTCAAAAGGGAGATATCCTTTTCAACGGGCACTTTCACACCCCCGAATGTACAAAGACGGAGCAAGGCTTCGTCTATATGAACTGCGGTTCGGTTTCTCTGCCCAAACCCGATACGCCCCATTCGTATATCCTCTACGACGACGGAACGCTGTATTTCAAAGACCTCGAAACGGGCGGAATTTTCGACTGCTATACCTTGTAAAACCACTAAAAACTCGCATTGGCGAATAGACGCCAATGCGAGTTTTTTAATGCCCATCACGTAAATAGAGCACGCTTATTTTTTTACTCTACTAAGCTCTCTGTACTCCGTCAAGCCGTTATAATTATACCTTTTAAAAAATTTACTCATCGCGTATTCATCGGAAAAACCGCAAAACTCCGAAATCTCGCGAAAGGAAAGTGTCGTCGTGGCGGCGAGCTCCTCTATCTTGGCGAGCTTTTGACGATTGATTGCCTCCTTCACGGTCTTCCCCGTAACTTCTACGAAAATCCGATTTAAATGCCGTTCGCAAACGTTAAATTTCTGTGCCACGTCGGACGGGCGTATGCCAATCCCGCTACAACTCGAAATAAATTTCTGTATTTGCGATACGCGTAATTCCTTTTCGCTTAGCGGCGATTTTCCCTCCGTTCTATATCCTCCAAACGGATACGCCGCTTCTATAATTTCCAATAAAAAACATTCTAAATAGCTTGCAATCTGCATACGGCTAATCTCGTCGCCGTAATCCTTTTTACGGATAAGAATTTCCAGCAACCGCCGCATATATCCCGTTTCTTGATAAGGGATAAGCTCGGCAAACTCTCGCGTCAAACCGTAAAGGCGCGCGTTTTTTATTTCTAAAGAAAAGGCTAGGATAAACCGAGACCCAACCGAGTCCCCGTCAATAATTTGATGAAAGGTATCCGGCGGCAATACGATAAATTCCGATTGCTTAATACGGATCCGTTTGTCTTTTTCTATCTGCATCACAATACAGCCTTCCAAGGCGTACTGCATTTCGTAAAAGGTATGCTTGGTATATTGCGTAAACAAGCTTTCCGTTTCACTCCCGATCACCTTCGCCCAGTAAACGCGGCATTTGAACAGATCGTTTTCAATAACGGTATCGTACTTTCCTATGGAATGAGAAATTCTGGAAATCACGGAACCGTTTTGTGGGTTTGTATTTTTCATAGCTTTTCCTCTTTGTATGCGGTATCTCTATTATACCTCCTTTCTTTACAAAACACAAGGTGAAATGTCCAAAAAATAAATAAAAAGTCCAAATTGTTCGATATAATCCCCGTATATGTCCAATTTGACAATTGATTTATGTATAAATCGTTGATAAACTATTCGTTGGGAGGAGTCGCTATGGATGCATTTTATATCGTTCTTTTGTTTATGGCTTTACTTCTCCCCGGATTTATTTTAGGAAAAGCGAAGCTACTTCAAGAAGGCGCGATGATTTCTTTCAGCAACGTGTTAATGTACGTCGCTATGCCTTTTCTCGTATTCGTCAAGCTCTTGGACGTCGATTTTAAAGAGTTGGATTGGTTTCCACTCCTCCTATCCGCGACGTTGCCAATCTTGCTTTCCCCTCTGCTCGCTTGGCTTGGGAAAATATGCTGCAAAAACGAGCCTCAAAAAAAGCGCGCGCAAATATTTTGCGCAACCTTTCCCAACTGCGGTTTTCTCGGGATTCCTCTTGCAGCGGTTATGTTCCCCACGCAAGCGGAAATAATCTTGTACGTGTCCGTCTTCAACGTGGTCAGCACCTTTCTTTTGCTCACGCTGGGCGTCTATATCCTCTCGGGCGAGAGAAAGAATATCCTCGCTTGGAAAACGTTGATCAGTCCAATTTCCATCGCCATTTTGCTCGGTGTTGCAATCTCGTTTTTGCACGTGAAGGAAAACGCGCCGGTAATTTATACCTTTGCAAATACCTTGGCGCAATTATGCACGCCTTTGTCTATGATTTCCCTCGGCTTCGAGCTTTCCAAAATCCCTTTTTTACAGCTTTGGAAACATAAGGAAGCTTATTTGGTTTCGATTATTAAGTTATTGCTTTCGCCGCTGTGCGCATTTCTTATATTACTTTTCTTCAAATGCTGCACACCGCTGATTGTAGACGGCTCGCTTGCCTTTGCTATAATGCTCGCCACTGCGACGTCCACCGCCGCAAGCGCGCCGGCAATGGCGAAAAAATACGCTCTTGACGCAGAGTATACCGCCACTTTGACCTTAGTCAATACCTTGCTCTTTACGGTAACTCTCCCCCTTGTCTATCTGCTGTTTAAGGCGGCTTTTTAGCCACTGAATTGGTAATAATTTATATACGACCGTCAATACGGTCAAGGAGGTATATTGTATGATAAAACTTGGATGCGGAACGGTTCTTTTCAGAACCTTTGATTTGGAAAGAAGCTTGGACGCTATTAGAAACATCGGTTTTGAGTATTTTGAAACGCAAGCCGTCGGACCTTGGTGTCCCCACGTCAACGTGGAAAAAGACGATCCCGAAACCTTAGTTCGCTTAAAAAACAAATTCGGGTTTAAAGGAATTACGGGGCTTTGGTCGTTAAACGGAAATATTCTTTCCAATCCTAACAGCGTTGCCTCAGGCGTGCGCAGTATCGAATGGGCAGCGGCGGCAGGAATCCCCGTGGTACATACGGGCGACGGGCACAAACCCGAGGGATTGTCGGACGAGGACGCGTATAAGGTACTCGACGAAAGAATGCAAATCCTTTTGGAAGCGGCGAGAAAAAATAACGTTACCCTCGCCATCGAGCCGCACGGGACTTTCTCGTTGACAATCGACGGCTTGAAGAAAATTATGAAACTCGGCGACGAATCTTGCTTGGGTATCAATTACGACGGCTGTAACGTATTCCGTGCAGGATACGTAGAAAGCGGCAACGGTCAATCGGGCTGGCAAGGCAACGCGCAAGGCTCCAGTGAAACGGAAGTATTAAAAGGTATTATCGATCGCGTCGTACACTGCCACGCAAAAGACGTCGACGCGCAAGGCAACTGCGTAGCCGTCGGCGAAGGACTCGTAGACGTAAAAGGCTGCGTCGAGCTGTTGAAAGCCTCCAATTACGACGGCGTCGTTTCCGTGGAAACGGAGGGCGGCGGCGAGTTCGAGCAAGTCGTCGAGCTCGCAACGAAGAGTTACCGTTACCTTAATGAAATCATAAACAAATAATATAAATCATACGGAGAACACTATTATGAGAAAATACAACGTAGGTATCATTGGTTGCGGCGCGATCAGCGAACATTATCTTCGATTCGGCAGAGACGCGTACGCAGACTATTTCCAAATCGTCGCTTTGGGCGACATTGCCGTAGAAAGAGCGGAAGCAAGAGCCAAGCAATTCAGCATCCCCAAATACGGTCCGCCCGAAACCGTATACGAGGACGAAAGCGTGGATATTATCATCAACCTTACCGTTCCCAACGCGCACGAAGAAGTGAATATCAAAGCTCTTGAATCGGGCAAACACGTCTATTCGGAAAAGCCTTTGGCTACTAGCCGCGAAGGAATTAAGCGCATTATGGAAGTCGCTAAAAAATGCGGCAAACGCGTCGGCTGTGCACCCGATACCTTTATGAGCGCGCCTATGCAAACGGCGAAAAAGGCAATCGAAGAAGACTGGATTGGCAAACCCCTCGGCGTAAACGCTCTCTGTCCTATGCGCGGCAATGAATTTTGGCGACCCGACTGCGATTTCTTCTATAAGAAAGGCGCAGGACCTATGCTGGATATGGCGCCCTATTATTTGAACGTCTTCGTCAGTTTATTCGGACCGATTGACAGCGTATACAGTATGCAGAAAATGACGTTCCCGCAAAGAACGATTAAGGTTGCGCCCCGTCGCGGCGAAAAGATCGACGTAGAAATCCCCACGCACGTTTGCGCTTCTCTGCGCTTTGAAAACGGTATGATCGGCAGCTTTACGAATTCCTTCGATATTTGGGCTTCTCAAACGCCGAAGATTGAAATTTACGGGGAAAAAGGGGTTATGGTTTTGCCTGACCCCAACCTCTTTGAGGGTCCCGTCCTCCTCAAGCGTTTTAACGACGCCGAATGGCGCCCCCTTCCTCAATTTGTGGAATACGGTAAGTACGGCAGAGGGGTCGGCGTTATGGATATGATCCTTTCTATCGAAGCGAATAAGCCGCATAAAGCAAGTGCAGAGCTTGCCTATCACGTTACCGACGTTATCCTCTCGATGGATGAAGCGGCGGAGGCGAAGAGTGAGAAAAAGGTCGACTCCACCGTGGAGCAGCCCGACGGTATCTATACCAACCAAAACTCCATTCTTTGGGCATAATTCTCATTCCATAATCAACTAAAAGGATTAAAAAACCACCGCTTTGGTGGTTTTTCTTTGATATTTTATCGAAAATATCGTTTATTCACTTGACTATTATCGAAAAATATGATATTATATCCGATAACTAAGTTAAAGGAGTGAGAGAATATGAAAAAAGAAATCCCTTATAAGATTTATTTATCCGAAGCGGAGCTCCCGAAAGCTTGGTGCAATTTGCGGGCGTTTATGAAAGACAAACCCGCCCCCTTATTGGACGGCGCAACCTTGCAACCGATTACCCTTGAGACGCTATCGAAAATCTTTTGCAAAGAACTGGCTGCGCAAGAATTAAACGACGTCGATAAGTATATCGAAATCCCGCAAGAGGTACGCGATTTTTATAAGATGTACCGCCCCGCTCCCTTAATCCGCGCGTACTGTTTGGAAAAGGCGCTGGGTACCCCTGCAAAGATTTATTATAAATTCGAGGGTAACAATACCAGTGGCAGCCATAAACTCAACTCTGCCATCGCGCAGGCGTATTACGCAAAGCAGGAGGGCTTGAAAGGGGTTACGACGGAAACGGGCGCGGGACAATGGGGCACGGCGCTGAGTATGGCTTGCGCCTACTTTGGGCTGGACTGTCAGGTGTTTATGGTAAAATGCTCGTACGAACAAAAGCCCTTTCGGCGAGAGGTTATGCGCACCTACGGTGCCAAAGTTACCCCTTCCCCCTCGCAAAGCACCGAGGTTGGGCGGAAAATCCTGCACGAATTCCCCAACACGCCGGGCTCTTTGGGCTGCGCCATTTCCGAAGCGGTGGAAACCGCCTCTAAAACGGACGGCTACCGTTACGCGCTCGGCAGCGTATTAAACCAAGTTTTACTGCATCAATCGGTTATCGGTTTGGAAACGAAAACCGCTCTTGATAAATACGGCGAAAAGGCGGATATTATCATCGGTTGCGCGGGCGGCGGCAGCAATCTCGGCGGATTAATCGCCCCGTTTATGGCGGAAAAACTGCAAGGCAAAGCCGACTATCGCTTTATCGCGGTCGAGCCCGCCTCTTGCCCTACTTTAACCCGCGGGAAATACGCCTACGATTATTGCGATACGGGCAAGGTTTGCCCCCTTTCAAAAATGTATACCTTAGGGTCGGGCTTTATGCCTGCGGCAAGCCACGCGGGCGGCTTACGCTATCACGGTATGACCTCTACCCTTTCTAAGCTTTACGACGACAAGCTGATGGAAGCGCGCTCCGTCGAGCAAACCAAAGTCTTCGAGGCGGCAGAATATTTCGCCCGTATCGAAGGGATTTTACCCGCACCCGAATCCAGCCATGCCATTCGCGTTGCCATCGACGAGGCAATGAAATGCAAAGAAACGGGCGAGGAAAAGACGATTGTGTTCGGGTTGACGGGCACGGGATATTTCGATATGATGTCCTACGAAAAATTCCACGACGGAAAAATGACCGACTATATCCCCACGGACGGGGAAATTGAAAAAGCACTCGCAAAATTACCGAAGATATAAAATTTAATTTCTCAACGAAAAAAGAGAGAACGCTACGGAAACGACCGTTTTGTTCTCTCTTCTTTTTTGTCTTTAAAATAAGTCCACGCCTTTGCCGCTAGACAAATTTCACAAATCCACTTACGGATTTATTCCATTTCAACGCGTACCTGCCCCTATCCTTGCGGGTAAAAACATATGTGCTTTCCGCGACCTGTTCTCCCCCGCATACGACGAAAAACTCCCTTTTTCGATACGCGAAATTTGCCGTATGCACGGTCGGGCATTTTTAACGGATTTTAAGCACAAAAAAAACAGAGCCGTCAAGCCCTGTTTTTATTTTCGTTAATACCCAATCGACACGGCAAACATCAAAATTGCAATCGTCAAAACGAAGACGACGACCTGCAATAACCACGTCCAGCGAATCCACTTGGTATACGACACGCCCGCCATCGAAAGCCCGATTAAAAGCACGGGGTTGGTGGGCAGCAGCATATCCGTAAACCCGTCCGCGATACAGTAGGTCAAAATAATCGTCGCAGGCGAAATACCAAGCGCCGACGAGATGGGCACGATAATCGGCATTACCAACATAATTTTCGCCGAAGACGAACCGATAAAGATTTGCAAGAACAAAATCAGAAGATATACGAGCAGTACGCAAACGAATTTACTCTTGCCGTCCAGCGCGCTGATAACCGCGTGCATAATCGTGTGCAAGATACCGCTTTCGTCCAAGACGAGTTTTACCGACGAGGCAATCGCAATCATCAAAACGGCAGGCAGCATACCCAACGCACCTTTGAAAAAGTCCGTCCAAACCTTAGCTTTATCCTCGCTGACAAGAAGTCCCGAAAGGATCCCGCCAATCAAGAAACTGGCTGCAAGAATAGGAATTGCAAACCCGGAGATGGCACGAATCGAAGCGATTGCAATCAACACCACGAACTGCGCGAGGAAGAAAATCCCGTAAACGCGATAAATTTTCCCGTCCCTTTCCGTCCAAACCTCGTCGATTTTCAAGGTTTCCCGTTTCTTTTTGTCCATTTCGTAGGTCAAAGACTTTTCGGGATTTTTCTTTATCCTTCGCGCGTGCAACAGGATAAACCCGCACAGCAAACCGTAAATCAATACGAAAAACACGATGCGCAGCCAAATGCCGTCCAAAACCCCCGTTTCCGCCGCTTCGGTCGCGAGTCCTACCGAGAAAGGATTGGTGATTGCCGCGGAGAACCCAAAGCACGCCGCCAGCATACAAACCCCAACGCCCGTCATCGTATCGTACCCAAGCGACAACGCAAACACGATAATAATGGGCAATAAGGTTACCAATTCTTCGAACATTCCAAAGAAACTGCCAAACGCCATAAACAACAAAATCGTGGCGCAAAGCACCGTCTTTTTGTTGTTGGAGAATTTCGTCAGCAATCTACGGATCAGTACGCGCACGCCGCCCGTCTTTTCCATAATATTGAAAATCCCGCTCATAACCAAAAGGAAGACGCTGATCATAATAATCGTCAACGAATCTTCCCCGCCGAACACGCGCACGGGCGCAGTCAAAACCCGCCAAAACGCAATGCCCTCTACTCGCCCTTTTTTAAAGGTCCCGGGGATAATCTCGCCCGTTTCTTTTACCGTCTCGTACGCGCCTTGCGGAATTAGATAGGACAACAGCCCCGCAATAATCAACAGTCCTAGCAGCAGCGAGGTAACGAGGATGAAGGATTGTAAATTGATGGAATTAAAGGATTTTTCTTTTTCTTTCGTTTTTACCATAAGCATTATGCCTGTTCTTTTTCACTTGCTTTTTTCATAATTTCACTTGCCACGTACCACTTCACGCAACTGCGCTTATCGGGCGGTACGAAATACCAAATTTCCTTGCCGTCGTACACCTCGAAATCTTCGCCCGCGCCAAAGAGTACGCGATACAAAATACTCATCGGGAAATGCTTTTCCACTTCCTCGTCCGTGTCCGTACCCTTGTACGTCAGCCCTTCGCGGGAGAGCGTAACCTGCCCTTTGCCCGCCAAACGGAGCATCTTCTTCCCGTCGAAGGAGGAATGGTACAGCTCGACTTCTTCTAAAAGCGCAAATTCGGGGTCTGCGTTGAATTCTTTTTCGAGCTCCTCTTTTTGCCACTCGTACCAAGTTTGGAAATTATTAAAAGGCGTTTCGCCGTCAAAGCCGTACCGATCGTTCAATCTCGTATGCATACCGCAATGGCTGCAAGATACCTCTCTGCCCTTGGTTTCTATCGTCAATTCTTTGCCACAGTTTGGACAACGGAACAAAATGTTTTCCAAGCCCTCGGCAAGCGTTTTCGATTTGTAGCGATAGGTAGGATGCTCTTCCAACCATTTGAAATCGTCGTAATACAGTTTTTCTTCGACGCCCGCTTTGAGTTCCTCTTCGCTCATCAATTTTACCTGCTCTGCCGTAAACAAACTGTCAAACACGATATCTACGTGCGCGCCCTTACGGAACCCGTCCCCCCATTTCGGACGGGCGAAATAGCTGCCGTCCGCGTGCATAATATACACGGGCACGCCCAATTTCTTGATAAATTTATAGGTGGTGTCTTGGATATCCTCAAACTTCCCGACCGTCGAAAGACGGGCTTCGGGCATCATTGCCAAAACGCCCCCCTCGGAAATAACCCGCAAACCGTTTTTCAAATTCTCTACGTCGCGGGAGAACATACTCTTAGGGTACGAGCCAACCTTTCGAAGTAACCAAGCCAGTTTTTTCTTGTAGAAATACAGTCTTGCCGTGATAAACCTCGGTCTAAAGCCCTTGGTCATACACCCTACGTACGCAAAGTCTACAAACGAGCCGTGCGTACAAAGCAAGACCGCAGGATGCTCTAATTTTGCCTTTCTCGTTACTTTTGCCTTCAACTTCCACCAAATCACGATCTTCATAATAAGAACGGAGAGATACAAAATGAAGGGGTTGGGTTTTTTTGCCACCGTATCCGATTTATACGGTTCGTGGGATTTATGGATCATAGCGTTCACCTTTTTAAACAGCGCCTTTCTCTTGACGGCAAGAATCACGATCAAAACCACCAATACGCAGAAGACGATAATCGAAATAATCCAGCTCGTCGACATCGCAAGATGCCCCATGGACACCCCGATAACGATCGAAACGGAAGCCCCAAACGTCGTTAATAAGATGTATTTTGGATATTTCAAATCGAGAGACGCAGAGAAAAAACAAATCATTCCGTACGGGATTGCCGGTAAGAAATACAACAGCAACACGAAAAACGCCACCTTTTTCGAATTCCGAAGTTTATCGAAATCAAGGTCGATATTTTTATGGAAATACTTGGAAACCTTCGAACCGCACGCTTTATTCAAAATATAAATAACCGTGTTCCCGATGATAACGCCGATAAGGCAGATTAAAAATCCGTATCCAAAGCCGTACCCTATCCCCGACAAAACCTGCACGGGCTCGGCGGGCAGGAAGGTCAAAACCACCTGCAACATCGAGAGCAACGAAAGCGTAACCGCCCCGCGAATCCCGAAACTTTGCAGTTTTTCTTTAAATTCGCCCTCGGAAAGGTTGTCGTTAAACAAACTCTTTACGATTTCCGCATTATCTCCCGAAAACATAAACACGAAAAGCCCTACCACCGCGGCAAGCGCCGCGAGAATAACGAGGAGGGATTTTAATTTTCCTTTTATATTGCCTTTTAACATAAGCGCCTCTTTTCCACAAATTTCGCCATTGTACATTATAAATCTCATTTATTGTATCACAAATTTATCACAAAGTCAACCTTTCCTACTATATATAAATAAATTTCCGAAAATGCAAAAAGCGAAAGGAAACGACCCTTTCGCTTTTATTTTTCTTCGCATATTTTTTGATTTTTCTTATTCGTTGCTCTTCAACGAAGCGTTCATATCAATCTTTTTTACCTTCCTGTACAACAATACGTCCACGATTGCCACGAACACGAACACCAACAAAACGGTAAAGAGATAGGATAAAAATTTCACGTCCGCAAGCAATCCGAATTCAAGATAGCCAAACACGAACGCAAGCAGTCCTACCCCCAAAGGCAGTCCAAAGAAAATCCCAATCACGGTCATAATCGCCACTTCGCGGTAGATATACGCCCCGACTTCGCCGTGCTGATATCCCAGCACCCGCAAAGTCGCCATTTCCTTGTTCCGTTCCTGTATATTCATATTCGTTAAATTGAAAATAACCAAAATACACAGCAACGCGGAAAACAGAATGACGATCATCGAAATCATCGCAAACGCGTCCGCCATCGAGTTGGGTATCGTCGTCGTATTGGGACTAAGCGCGATATTATACAGCCCAAACCCCGCCAACACGAGCGCCGTACTGCCAGCCACCGAAACTACCGTCATAACAAGGTGCGTCTTATAACGGATAACGTTTCTAAGCGAAGATTTATAACGGAATTTTAACCGTTTCCAAAGCCAAGGAATCCGTTCCAATAAAATCCGTTTTCCGGGCTTGGGGCTCTTCGTTTTCAACAGCGCGCTGGGTTTTTCCGAAAGCTCTTTCCATAAAATATACGCGGTAATCGCCCACACCGCGCCCGCCATCACGAGCGAAGAAATCACCCCCGGCAGCACCACGCGCGTCGAAGTGAGCTCGCCCATATAAAACATCGCGTTATAGGACGGATAAATGACGTTGGGCAAAATATACATTCCCGCCGCCACCCCGACGGTTGCCCCGATTAGGCACGCCGCCACGGAAAAGAGGCTGTATTTCAACAAAATTTTACCCTTCGAAAACCCCAGAGTGCGGTAACACCCAATCATAGCGCGTTCGTCCTCGATAAGGCGGGTCATCGTCGTCAGCACCACGAGAGAAACGATCAAAATGAAAAACACGGGAAAGATTGCCGCCACGACGTTAATCTTTTCGCCGTACCCTTTCACGAGCGCGTACGAAATATTTTCTTCCAAGGTCAACGCGACGGTGTTTTCCTGCGCGCTTTCTATCTCCTCTTTCAACGCCTGCATTTCCAGCTCGTAAATCCCCGAAAAGATGTCCGCGCGCTTAGAAACGGAGTCGATTTCCACGTACAAATCGGTAATAGGCAAAGCGCTTGCCCCTGCAAACTGCGCTCTGTCCAAATAATAAATATGCTCGATTTCCTGCTCTTCGTTACCGATTTCCTTTTCGATGGAAAAATAGGCGGGGTTGGCTATTTTTCCTACCACCGTGTACTCTTTCCCAAAAAAAGTTACGCTGTCCCCCACCTCATCCGCCAAGGTGCGTTCGGCGTAGATTTCATTTTCACCTCGTACCTGCCTACCCTCTTCCAAGGAAAACCGGTGCGTAGACTCGTCGAAAATATCCGTAAGAATAAATCGGGTAGCCCCCTCTTCGTACTGGAATACCCTTTTTACCCCTTTGGCTTCGGTGATTTGGATAATCTCGTCAATCTCTTCTTCCGAAAACCCCGTAGGCAGGGTCGATTTTAAAAACAAATCCGCCCCTTTTTGCCGCGTATATTCTTCGTGCACCGAACGGGTAAGCACGTGAGAAAGCGTCCCCACGCCCGTAACGAACGCCACCCCGACGAACACGATAAGACACATCGAAACGAAACGGCTGACGTTTTTTCTAAACGTCCGAAGGACGGTTTTTAAAAACGCGCTTTTCACCATTCTATCTCCTCAATCTTTTTCGGGTTTTCGTTATATTCCTCTTTCACGATACGCCCGTTTTTGATATGCAAAACTTTGTCCGCCATCTCTTTGAGCGCCGCGTTGTGCGTAACGATAATCACCGCTTTGTCCTGCTGTTTACAAATATCGTGCAGGAGCGACAAAATCTTTTTCCCCGTCTCGTAATCGAGCGCCCCCGTCGGTTCGTCGCAAAGGAGCAAGTCGGGATTTTTCGCAATCGCACGGGCGATACTTACCCGTTGCTGCTCCCCGCCCGAAAGCTGGCTGGGGAAATGCCCCAACCGCTCTTCCAAGCCCACCTTTTTTAACACGCCCTCGCAATCGAGGTGGTCTTTTTTCAATTCCACCGCCAATTCCACGTTTTCCAGCGCGGTAAGATTGGGCATCAAATTATAAAACTGAAAAACGAACCCGATTTTATCGCGGCGATACTTCGTCAATTCCTTATCCGACAAATCTTCAAGCGCCGTCCCGCAAGAATATAATTTCCCCGACGTCAGCGTATCCATACCGCCGATTAAATTTAAAAGCGTAGTTTTCCCCGCGCCGCTCGGCCCTAAAATCACGGTAAATTCGCCTTTTTTAATCGAAAAGGATACCCCGCTGAGCGCCTTAAAAGCGTTTTCTCCGCTTCCGTATGTTTTTTCTACGCCCTCGGCGCAAATCAAATTTCTTTCCATACAACCTCGTCAAAAAACTTCTTTACGTGCAATCTTTTTATTCCCAAATCGTACAAATCGTCGTACTCAAAAATCGGCTTTTCCATAACGAACTCCCCGTTTTAACGTTGTCAAAATCCACACTCCATTTTTAAGGCAGATTTTTCCTTTTGTCGTTAGAAAAAAGTGTAGCATAAAACCGCTGAAAAGTCAATAGAATTACAAAAAAAATCCCCCTTCGCAACCCGCGTAAAAGAGGATTTCTTTCTTTTTTATCCTTTCTTTTCCTTTTTATACTAAAACGGGCGAATTTTTTTAAACGCTTACCTGCCCCGCCGTTTTCCCGACTTTCAAATTTTATTATCCAAGGAAAAAGTCCATCGTCAGCATAAAGCAAAACCCGACGAGCAGCGCGTACGTCGCTCCGCGCTGATATCCGTTTGCGTGCGTTTCGGGAATCATTTCGTCGCTAATAACGTACAGCATCGTACCGCCTGCAAACGCAAGCGCAAACGGCAATACCGCCGCCGAAATACTGACGGCGCAATACCCTATCAGCGTGCCGATAACTTCCACCAAGCCCGTCCCCAAAGCGCAAAGGAAGGTGCGTTTTTTAGAAACGCCCGCCGCCAGCATCGGACCGATAATCACCATACCTTCGGGGATATTTTGCAGAGCGATACCGCCCGCAATCGTCAACGCCTGCGCCGTGTTTCCCGACCCGAATCCAACGCCCGCCGCCAAGCCTTCGGGCAAATTATGAATCGCAATCGCAAGCACGAAGAGTAAAACTTTGTTTAAGTTTTTATTTTTATGCGCTTCCGTCTCCGCGCCCATCAATCTATGCAAATGCGGTACGAGCTTGTCCGTAAAATTCAAACAGATTGCCCCGACGAAAATCCCGACAATCGCAATTAAAAGTCCCCATTTTTCCCCGTACTCGACGGCAGGCAAAATCAAACCCATAATCGCCGCCGCCAACATCACGCCCGCCGCAAACGACAACACGATATCGGAAAATTTCTGCGAAAGATTTTTAAATAAAAACCCGATACACGACCCGATTACGGTCGCTCCGCCAACGCCGAGCGCCGTCAATAAAACGATTTCCATATCCTACTCCTTTTTTCCTTTCTATAAGACTATTTTATCATATTTTTTCCCCGCCGTCAACGCCTGTTTTCTATTTTTTATAAAAACACAATCTTGCGTAGCCAAAAAAAATTTAAAAAAACTAATAATAACGCCCCGAAAACATTTTACAGTTGCCGTAAAATTTAGTATAATATACTGTGGTTTTGCGAAGAATATTATCGCAAGCAAAGGAGAAATTACGTATGAGTCGTATGGTAGGTACCATTTCAAGAGGCGTTCGCGCCCCGATTATCCGTAGCGGCGACGATTTGGTAGAAATCGTAACCGATTCGGTTTTAGAGGCGGCGAAAGAAGACGGATTTACAATCCGCGACCGCGACATTATCGCAATGACCGAAGCAATCGTTGCCCGCGCGCAGGGTAACTATGCAACCGTTGACGATATTGCCACCGACGTAAAAGAAAAATTCGGCGGCGAAACGGTGGGCGTTATTTTCCCCATCCTCAGCCGTAACCGTTTTTCCGTTTGTTTAAGAGGTATGGCAAAGGGCGCAAAGAAAATTATTTTGATGCTCTCCTATCCTTCCGACGAAGTGGGCAACCACCTCGTTTCTTTGGACGATTTGGACGAAAAGGGCATCAACCCCTACACGGACGTGCTTTCCCTCGCACAATACCGCGAACTGTTCGGTTATTCCAAGCACCGCTTTACCGGCGTTGACTACGTAGAATATTATCAAAACCTCGTTCGCGAATGCGGTGCAGAATGCGAAGTCGTTTTTGCAAACTCTCCCAAAGCAATTTTGAAATACACGAAAAACGTATTGAACTGCGATATCCACACCCGCGCGCGTACCAAACGCCTTCTCAAAGCGGCAGGCGCGGAAATCGTGTACGGTATGGACGAAATTATGCGCGCGCCCGTAAACGGCAGCGGCTACAACGAAAACTACGGTCTGCTCGGCTCGAACAAAGCGACGGACGACCAAATCAAACTCTTCCCCCGCGATTGCCAAGCGCTCGTAGACGCGATTCAAGCGCGTATTTTGGAAAAAACGGGCAAGCACGTAGAGGTTATGGTTTACGGCGACGGCGCGTTTAAAGACCCCGTCGGGAAAATTTGGGAGCTTGCAGATCCCGTCGTTTCCCCCGCTTACACCAGCGGTTTGGAGGGCACGCCCAGCGAATTAAAATTGAAATATCTTGCCGACAACGATTTTGCAGACCTTTCCGGCGACGCTTTGAAAGAAGCTATCAAGGAAAAAATCCAGCAAAAGGACGCCGACCTCGTTGGCAATATGATTTCCGAAGGCACGACCCCTAGAAGATTGACCGACCTCATCGGCTCGCTTTGCGACTTGACCTCGGGCTCCGGCGATAAGGGTACGCCCATCGTCTTTATTCAGGGATATTTCGATAACTATACTACCGAATAATTTTAAAACGAAAATTTACGCCCCCAAGGCAAATTTGCCTTGGGGGCGGTTTTTCTTATTTCTCTTCTCTCTTTGAGTACCTGCACCCGCAAAAATCCTGCCGATACAAGCCGTATTCCTTGGACAAATCTATCGACCGATAATATCCTGCCTGCTTTTTAAAATCGCTATATAGATAGATAACCTCGTACCTGTCCCCTTCCTTTTCCCCGATTTCATTCAACCAATCGGCGTTTTTATGCGGACTCAACGTCAAGGTCGTCGCAAAATAGCCGTACCCCTTTTCCTTCGCAATTTGCGCCGTTTTTTTCAAGCGTAGCGCATAACAGCGATAACACCGCGCTCCCCGCTCCGGCTCGTTTTCCAAGCCCTCTGCTATTCTTGCAAACGCCGCCGCTTCGTGGTCGCAGTCCAAAAACTCCGCCCAGCCCGTCTCCTTTAAGAAACGGATTTGCTCCGCCTTGCGCTTTGTATACTCCGCCTCCTCCTCGATGTTCGGGTTATAATACAAAACGGTAACGGAAAAATGTTCCTTCAACCGTTCAAGACAAGCGGACGAGCAGGGCGCGCAACAGCTATGCAGCAACAGCCTCGCCCCCTTTTCTATTCCTTTTATTTGCTCTTGCATTTTCTTGTCGTAATTTTCTTTCATACCCCTATTATACCCTCTTTTTCCCTTTCTGTCAACCGCTATCGAAAACTTGACAAAAAAAGCGTTTTGCCGTATACTATGTATATGAAATTGCTTATCCCCGTTGCAGCGGGCTTAGAACAAATTACAAAACGCCAGCTTTTTTCTTTGGGGTACGAACACGCCCCTGCGGATAACGGCAGATTAGAGCTCGACGGCGACTGGCAGGACGTCGCCCGCCTCAACGTATGTTTACGCAGCGGCGAACGGGTCCTTATTTTGCTTTCCCGCTTTAAAGCCCTTACCTTCGACGAGCTGTACGAGGGAATTTACGCAATCCCTTGGGAGCATTGGCTGACCCAAGACTCGAAAATCCTGATGGACGGAAAAAGCGTACAAAGCGCGCTTGCCGCTATCAAAGCCTTAGGCGGCGTCGCCAAAAAAGCGATTATTCGCCGCCTTAGCGACAAGATAAAATCGGGCAGAAAGACGTTTGCGGAAACGGGCGCGCGCTCGGTTGTCGGCGTGTCGATTTTCAAAGACGAAGTTACCGTTACCCTCGATACCTCGGGCGACGGCTTGCACAAACGCGGCTACCGTGCCTTGGCGTACAGCGCGCCTTTAAAAGAAACGCTGGCGGCAGGTCTGATTGATTCTACCTTCTATAACCCCGACCGCGACGAGAAAAAACCTTTCGCCGACCCCTTCTGCGGCAGCGGCACGCTCCCTATCGAAGCGGCGATGAAAGCCCTGCATATCCCGCCGGGACTACAGCGCGATTTTGATTTTAACGCTTGGGCTTGCGCCCCGAAAACGGCGCTTGCCTTGGCAAAAGAAGAGGCAAGGGCGGGAATAAAACAAACCGCCGATTTGCAAATTTTCGCCTCGGATATCAATCCCGAAGCAATTTCTATTGCAAAATACCACGCAAAGCGCGCGGGCGTGGAAAAATATATCCGCTTTTCCGTCGGGGACGCTACGAAATTTAAGAGCGCGGAAAAATACGGCGTTTTGCTTTCCAACCCGCCCTACGGCGAGCGGCTCGGCACGGAAAAAGAAGTGCAAACCCTAATGAGAAATTTCGGCAACGCTTTTAAAAAGCTACCCGATTGGAACGCCTATATTTTAACGGCGCTGCCCGATTTTGAACGCTACTTTGGAAAGCGCGCGGACAAGAAGAAAAAACTGTTCAACGCAAACCTGGTATGCGGATTTTATTCGTATTTTGGCAAACCGCCAAAATCGGAAGATAAAGAATCATACGAACAAAAGGAGAAATTATGAGTTTTTACCGTACGAGAGCGGCTTTTGCTAAAATTTTGAACGATTTTAAGAAAATCCGCAATTCCATCACGGTCGGCGTACATATTTTATCGATTGCCTATCTAATCTACGCCGTCGCAACGCAAACGGGCTTTTTTGCAGTCAATATCGCGCTGCTTGCGCTCACGTCGGCGTACTTCGTTTTCTTCGTAATTATGGAGATAAGCGCCGCGAAAAAAGCCTTGCGAAAACGAGTGAAAAATTTTTACGCTTGGTGCAAACGGTTGATTAAACTGCCCGTTTTAGGCGTCGCCGTATACGGCTTGGCGCTTAGCAAAGCAAGCTTTGACCCCCTCTCGTTTTTGATGACCCTCTTAATGATTATCGGCTGGATTTTAGACGTCTTGCTGTATTTCGTTATCCGTTTTGTGGAAATCGAAAAGGAATATCTTTTGGACAGCATATACGCAGATACGCACACCGACCTTCTTTGGATAGAAAAAATCCCCTTTATCGGCGACAGAATTTATTCCGCTTTCGACGCAATCCCTCTAAGCGATAACGCCCAAGAGCATTATAAAAAGTTAGAGCCTTTCGTTGCGGAAATCAAAGCGAAAGACGAGCTGAAAAAGCTCGATAGAATACAGACGGTAAAACAGCTTAAACAAGAGGCGAAGGAACAGAAAAAAGCAGAGCGCGCACTAAAAAAAGCCGCCAAGAAAGCGGCTAAACGCGAACCTGTCCCCGACGAAACCGTAGAAGAAGCATAAAGAAAAGCCTACCCGTGAGGGTAGGCTTTTCTTTATAAAATTTGCAACAACGCGTTTAATCCGCGCTCGATATCCTCTTTTGCCGCGACAAAATCCCGCGTATACCAAGGGTCGGCGACGTCGCCGCTCTCCCCCGCAAGGGATAATAGTTTTTTGCATTTTGCGGCGTTTTTCTCGCCCACGATTCGCTTTGCTCTTCTCTCGTTCGATTCGTCCATACAAAGCAAAAAATCGTAATATTCGCCGTCTTTTGCCGTCAAAAGCCGCGCCCGTTTTCCCTCGCAGGAAATCCCAAGCGCAGACAAAAGCGCCTTGACGGGCGGGTACACGGGATTGCCTGTCCCACGGTAAATTTCCTCGTCCGACACCGCGCAGGAAGCAATTTCAAACTCGTTTTCTCTTCCCGCCTTTTTTACCATATCCTTAAAGAGAAACTCCGCCAGCGGCGAACGGCAAATGTTGCCGTGGCAAACGAAGAGTACTTTATTCATCGGTTTCATCTTTTTCCACTCCTTTGCCCGAGGAACAGCTTTTCGCGTGCGGACAGCCGTCGCAACCGCAGCCGCAACCGCTGCTTCTGCCCGTTTTTTTCTTCCAAATCCCGACGCCGACGATGGCGATAACCGCAACCGAAACCGCCGCGATAATAATAATGTCAATAGGTCCCATACGATACTCCTTCGTTAAATACCTGCCCCTTTCGTTTTTTATCAAGGGGCAGGTATCTATGCAAAAAATGAGGTATTTTTATCAGCGAATTATTTCTTAAACAACCGCGCCTTCGCTTCGTTTGCTTTCATCTTCTTGTTATAGAAAAAGATGCAAAGCCCTATAAGCGTTGCCGCGCCAAGCCAGATTGCCACCGTCCAAGGGAACTGCCCAACCGTATACACCGCCGACGCCGCAATATACGAGGTTACAATCCAAAAGAGCAACGTCCATTTAAACGTTCCTTTTTTCAGCTCCCCTTTTGCCGCCGCCACCGCCGCAAAGCAGGGAATCGTCGTCATATTAAACACGATAAAGGCAATCAGTGCAGGCACGGTGATCCCCGTCGCCGCGATCATAGAAGCCACTTCCGCGTCGCCCCCTTCCGAGACAACCAAGATACCCGTAAGACAAGCGGACAGCGTACCCAGCGTTGCAATCACGTTTTCCTTTGCGATCAGCCCCGTTACCGCCGCCACCGCAAACACCCAGCCTGCGTCGCTAAGCTGCGACCCAAACCCAAGCGGCGTGAAAAGGAACTGCATAAACATACCGAGCGAGCCTAAAATACTCTCGTCCATTCGCGCGTTCATAAACACGATATTTTCTTGGGCAACGGCATACCCCGCAGGCAGATCGCTTAAAAGCACGAACGACCCGTCGGAATAGAGGTAATATTCGTCCATTAAAAATTCCCAATTCCAAGAGAAGTTGGACAAAAACCAAATCGCCACGCAGGATACGAGAATAACGGTAAACGCTTTCTTGATATAATGTTTCAGCTTATCCCAAAGATGCAGCATTAAATTTCTAAAACGGGGGAAATGATAGGTGGGCAGCTCCATAATAAAGGGAGGCGTTTCTCCGCGCATCGTCGTCGTGCGCATCACCAAAAGCGCAATGACCGCCGCCACGATCCCGATAAGATACATCGAATAGGTGATAATATCCGCGTTCCCTTTTCCGCTTTGCGCCACGATCGCCCCCGCAATCGCCGTTAAAATAGGCAGCTTTGCCCCGCAGGAGAAGAACGGAATAACGCGCATAGTCGCCGTACGCTCCTTTTCGTCCGCTAAGGTACGCGTATTCATCATCGCGGGAATCGAACAGCCAAAGCCCATAATCATCGGCATAAACGCTCTGCCCGAAACCCCGAAACGGCGCAAAATTCTATCCAAAATAAAGGCTACGCGCGCCATATAACCGCTGTCTTCCAAAATCGAGAAGAATAAAAACAGCACCATAATTTGCGGCACGAAGGAAAGCACGGAGGAAATTCCGCCCCAGATCCCGTCGCATATAAACGCTTGTATCGCAGGGCTTGCGCCGAGCGCTTCCAAGCCCAATCCCAACCACTCGCCAATAGACGAGGTCAGTAAATCCATTGCATAGAATAAAATCGTCCCAGGAGTATTGATACCCTCTGCGGAAAACAAGATACAACCGAAGGTCGTTTCACTCATTTTCGCGCACCAATCCCCAAGCGGGGGAATGATACTGCCCAAATACAGGAAATTCTCCGAAAAGGTCAAATGGAAAATCCCGAACAAAATCACGAAGAAAATCGGCAACGCCGCGAAACGGTTGGTTAAAACTCTGTCCGCCTTATCCGAGCTGGTAAGACCTTGGTTATGCTTTTTCGAACGCTTTAACGCAATCGAATAATTTTCCGTTATGTATCTGTATCTCGCGTCCGCAATCGCCGCCTCGGTATCCAACCCGAACTGACTATCTATCGCATAGTTGATTTTTACGAACTCGTCTACGGCAGCCGCCTCGCGCGGGTGCATTTGTACCTCTAATTCGTCCTTTTCCACCAGCTTTATCGCGTGGAATAAGGGAGAATCGACGTCTTTTAAACGCAACGCGTTTTCTGCGTTGGCAATCGCTTTGCCAATACCGCCGCGGCTCAAAACGGAGCTCGCCGTACGCTTTTTCTCCGTCGCCTTTAAGACTTGCTCCATCAATTCGTCCGTGCCCCAATCTCTAAGCGCGGAAATTTTCACTACGGGCAAACCGATATTTTCCTGCAATTTTTCCACGTCAATCGTATCGCCGTTCTTTTCCAGTACGTCCGTCATATTCAACGCCACGACGAGGGGAATATCCACCTCCATAAGCTGCGTCGTCAAATATAAATTTCTCTCCAAATTGGTAACGTCTACGATATTGATAATACAATCGGGCTTTCCGTCCAAAAGATAATTTCTCGTAACGACTTCTTCGGGCGTGTAGGGAGAAAGGGAATAAATCCCGGGCAAATCCACGATTTCCGCTCCCTCTTTTCCTTTTTTATAAACGCCTACCTTTTTATCCACGGTAACCCCGGGCCAATTTCCCACGTGCGCCGTACTGCCCGTGAGCGCGTTAAACAGCGTTGTCTTTCCCGAATTGGGGTTGCCCGCAAGCGCAATTTTTAACATACTTCTCTCCTTAAATTATAGAAATTCCACCTCTACGCAAGCCGCCTCGACTTTACGCAACGTCAGCTCGTACCCGCGCACCGTAATTTCAATCGGGTCGCCTAAGGGCGCTTTTTTTCGCATCTGCGCCAACGCGCCGGGCGTTATCCCCATATCAAACAAGCGACGGCGTACCGCCCCCTCGCCGTTGACTTTGACTACCTTACCGCTTTCGCCGTTCTTTAATTCGGATAATAATCTTACCATATTTACCTCTCTGCAATTTCTTAACCTCGGTTAAGTTTTAGCGTAAAAGAAAAAGCGGATTTTCCCGTTTGTTCTTTTGCATTATATCACTATTTTATGCGTTTGTCAATAAAAAATAAACCTCGGTTAAGATTTTTTGGAAAATTTTTATTCTTTTTAGCAAATTTTACAAAACGGGCGGGACGGAAAAAATCCGTCCCGCCCGTTACTT
This sequence comes from Clostridiales bacterium, assembly GCA_015069295.1. Lineage (GTDB taxonomy): Bacteria > Bacillota > Clostridia > Christensenellales > Borkfalkiaceae > Scatosoma. The sequence continues at coordinate 80,865 of SVIW01000005.1, read as the reverse complement.
CCTTATTTTAAAGGTGTTTTTTCATCATTGTAATCGTTTCGTTGGACAAAAGGTGTTCCATATGGCAAGCGTCCTCTTCCGCCGCCGCGGCGGATACGCCGTGGGCAATCAAAAAATCACGGATTACGCAGTGTTTTTCAAAGACGGCTTCGGCGTAGGCTCGACCCTGCTCGGTCAAATATAAGTGCTTGCCGTCCTCGTATACGTATTCTTTTTCGCAAAGGAGTTTCACCGCTTTGTTGACGGCGGCTTGCGAAACCTGCATACGCTTAGCGACGTCCACGCGGTGCACGACCTCTTGATGACGGCTGATGGTTAAAATGCTCTCTAAATAATCCTCTGCCGATTGGTTGTATTTTGCGTAAGTGTTCATAATAACTCCTTAAAATAAGTCTTTATAAAAAGCAGAGCAAAGCGCGGCTACATTGTTTGGTTTTAGAAACAAGAAAGACAAGGCGTAGCTACATTGTTTGGTTTTAGAACCGAGAAAGACAAGGCGCCGTGAATACTTGGCTACACCGTTCATTGGAGAGACAAGCAGTTCAAGGCGTAGCGAGTACCCCGACAGGAGCGTACATAGACGTACGTGACTGAGGGGCACGGAGCTACAACGCAGAAATGCGCCGTCTATACGATGAACATACTATCGCCGAAGCTGAAAAAGCGGTACTCATTCTTCACCGCATATTCGTATACGCTTAAAATTTCTTCCCTGCCCGTCAAACACGCGACGAGCATAATCAACGTGCTTTCGGGGAGATGGAAATTGGTGATTAAAGCGTCTACGCATTTCATTTTATAGGGCGGATATAAAAAGATTTCCGTATTGCCGCTGCAAGCGCGCACTTCTCCCTTTTCATCGGCAACGCTTTCTAAGGTGCGCACGGAGGTCGTACCGACCGCAATCACGCGCCGACCTTCCCGCTTGGCTTTGTTGATGATTTCCGCCGCCTCTTCGCCGATTTCATAATATTCCGAGTGCATTTTATGGTCGGTAATAATCTCCTCGCTGACGGGGCGGAACGTACCCAAGCCCACGTGCAATAACACTTCGGCAATCTGTACTCCTTTGGCTTTTAAACGGGCAAGCAGCCCGTCGGTAAAATGCAGCCCCGCCGTCGGCGCTGCCGCCGAGCCATCCGTTTTGCTGTACACGGTGTTATAGCGAGCTTGATTTTCCAGCTTTTCCTTGATATACGGGGGCAGGGGCATCGTGCCGACTTTGGAAAGCACGTCTTCAAACGCGCCCTCGTAGGAAAATTCGACGATTCGCTCCCCCGTTTCGGTGATATCCTTTACCACGAACGAAAGGTTGTCGCCCACCGTCATTTTCACGCCGATTTTTCCCTTTTTCCCGGGGCGCATCAATACTTCCCACGTGTTGAGGTCAAAGCGTTTTAACAGCAGAACTTCCACTACGCCGCCGTTTTTCGTCAAGGCGTACATACGCGCGGGGATAACCTTGGTATTGTTGACAACCAGTACGTCCCCGTCTTGCAAATATTCCTCTACCGAACGAAAAATTTTATCCTCGATTTTTTTCGTCTTTCTATCGTATACCAACAGCCGCGAGGAATCCCGCGGCTCTGCGGGCGTCTGCGCAATTCGCTCCTGAGGCAAATCGTAATAAAAATCGCTTTTTTTATACTGTACTTTTTCCGTCATAGTTTTTTTAGTCCTCTTCAAACAAGGACATCTGCCGACGGGCTTTTAAGCCCGGCTGTATCCCCATATGCGCGTAGCCGTCTTTTAAACAAATTCTGCCTCGCGGCGTGCGCGCGATAAACCCAAGCTGTAAAAGATAGGGCTCGTACACGTCCTCGATGGTGTTCGCATCCTCGTTAACCGTCGCCGCCAGCGTTTCCAAGCCCGTAGGACCGCCGCCGAATTTCTCTATCAGCGCGCGAAGTAGACTTCTGTCCGTTTCGTCTAAACCCAGCTCGTCAATCTCCAAACGGGAAAGAGCAAACCGCGCGTCCTCGCGGGTGATTTCCGCGTTGCCTTTGACCAAGGAAAAGTCCCGAACTCGCTTTAAAAGGCGGTTGGCAATACGGGGCGTACCGCGGCTGCGCCGCGCAATTTCCGCCGCCGCGTCCTCGGCAATGGCGATATTTAACGCCCGCGCCGAACGGGAAACGATTTCTTGCAGCTCGGCGGGAGTATACATCTCCAAACGGTTGATAATGCCAAACCGATCGCGCAAAGGCGCGGCGAGCATACCCACGCGGGTCGTTGCGCCGATGAGCGTGAATTTTTTGAGCGCAAAACGGATATTCCGCGCGGACGGACCCTTGCCGACGATGATATCGAGGGCGTAATCTTCCATAGCGGAATACAAAATTTCTTCCACGCTGCGGTTTAGACGGTGGATTTCGTCGATAAACAACACGTCGCCGTCGTTGAGGTTGGTCAAAATCGCCGCCAAATCCCCCGAACGCTCGATAGCAGGGCCGCTGGTCAATTTTATCGACACCCCCATTTCGTTGGCGATGATATGGGAAAGAGTGGTTTTCCCTAAGCCCGGAGGCCCGTACAAAAGCACGTGGTCAAGGGCTTCGCCGCGGGCTTTTGCCGCCGCAATGTACACGCCGAGATTTTCTTTTACCTTTTGCTGACCGACGTAATCGTCCATTACCTTCGGGCGTAAAACGTTTTCCTCTGCGTCGTATTCCGTTTTCGTGCTGACGAGTAAATTTTCCTCGCCGTATTCTTCATCAAACATACTTTTTCTCCGTTATACGCCGCCCTGTAAGGCTTTCATAATGATTTCTTCTACGCTTTTTGCGCCCAAATCGTGCGCCTTTTTGACCGCCTGCACGCTTTCACTGCGGGTAAAGCCCAACCCCATGAGCGCCGACACCGCTTCTTCGTCCAAAGCGGAAAGCTTTGCAGGCGCAGACTCTGCCGCAGGAGTCAACTCGTCCCCGCTTGCGCCCAAAACCTCTACCGCCGAAATTTTTCCGTGCAGTTCGAGGATAATTTTTTCCGCCGTCTTTTTCCCTAAGCCTTTGACTGCGCTGAGGCGTTTGACGTCCGCCGTTGCTATCGCCATCGCAAAATCGTCCGCCGAAAGAGAGGCGAGAATGGAAATCCCCATCTTCGGACCTACCCCCGATACGGTAATCAGCTTTAAAAACAGCTCCTTTTCCTTGGGCGAAGCAAACCCAAACAAGGTTACGCCGTCCTCTTTGACCTGCAAGTACGTATACAGCTCGGCTACCGCGCCGACGGTCAGGCGTTGAAACGCCCCGCCCGAACAATACGCCTCGTAGCCCACGCCGTTGACGTCTAAAATCGCCGTTTCCGGCGTTATCGTTACTACTTTCCCTCTCAAATACGAAATCATAGTTTTTTACCTTTTGTCTTTATTATTGTTTGAGGCTCTGCCAACCCCCGTGATTCCCGCAAGCCCCGTAGCGTTTTGTAAGGAAGCGATTTTCTCCGCCGACGAAAATCCCGACGAGGATTTCTTTTTCCCCCTCGAAGTCTTCGCGCCCGCCGCCATCAGCTCTTGATACGCCGTCGCGGGAACGGCAGCGGTATTGTTGCCCTTCGTTCTCGTCATATTGCCGACGGCGAACAGCTCGCCAAAACGGCTGGAAAACCCGTGGCATAAAGCGATTGCCAACGCGTCCGCCGCGTCGTCGGGTTTGGGTACGGCGTTTAAACGCAGAAGCGAGGTTACCACCGATTGGATTTGCTGCTTGTCCGCCTTGCCGTAGCCCGTCAACGCCTGCTTGATTTGCATCGGGGTATATTCGTAGAGTTTTCCACATTCCTTTACGCAGGTCAACAGCGCCACGCCGCGGGCGTGCGCCACGGCAATACCCGTCGTGATGTTTTTGGAAAAGAACAGCTCTTCCATCGCAATTTCGTCGGGCTGGAATTTGTCTAAAATTTTCTTAATCCCCTCTTCCAGCATCGCAAGCCGTACGGGCAACGTTTCCTCTTTCGGGGTTACGACCACGCCGTAATCAAGCGCGCGGAAATTTCCGCGTGCGTCCTTTTCAATTACGCCGTATCCGAGGGTTGCCAGCCCCGGGTCAATCCCTACGATAACCATACCCGTCCGCCTTCTTCGTTCTTTTTTCTATTTTACCTTAATATAGAAGTTTTGTCAAGCCCTATACGCGCTTAACCGCGGTTTCGTTTTTGAGTGAAAAAATTTTTTTGAAAAAAATGCAAAAAAAGTGGCACTACTTTCTTGACAAAGAAAAAAGGCGTGGTATACTCTTTACGCAACGGGCAGGCGTTCCCTTTCGTCTTCCCCGACCCGATACTTTTACACGCGCTCTTGAAAAATTTTTAGCCTGGGAGAATTTGGATATGAAGGTGAAGTTGTACAAAGTATTGCATTTTTTACGTCTCGACGCAATCATCTTAAAATTGCTCGGGAAACTTGCGGCGGAATTGAGTAAGTGGCATACGGCGTTCGATAGGTTTTGCCGTTGTTTCCTCGACTGCTGCGAGGTCGCAACCGATTGTCTTTCGGAAAATTGCGAATGACGTCTTTCGGGTAAACTCTCGCCCGAAAGGGAAAAGACCCTAATACAAGGGTCTTTTCTTTATTCGTTTTCGAATATCGCCTTTTGGACAAGGTATTCGTTAAATATATCCTCGAAAGCGGTGTATTTGAAAACTTTTTTCACCCTTTCGATTTGCCATTGTTTGATATTCTCCGTATGCGGATAGGGCAGCCAAAACAGGCGTTTGGAAAAATGCCTAACGACGGTGTGCTTATGCAAAAATTTTTGATCGTTAAAGCGTTGGGGTAACATTTTCTTTTTCGTCGTCGAACGAAGAATTGCGGACTGATCGGCAAAGGGCAACTTCTTTTTGCAAAGCAAAGCGCGCGCTTTTTCAAACAGCCTTGTAGCGCGACATTTTTGCATATTGAAAAGCAAAACGCCCGCGTTGATATAGTTCGGATAAACGAGATATTTCCCGTAATGGTCGCGCGCTGCCGCGTATTCGTATCCCTCTATATCAATATCGTACAAAAGGGCAGGGTCGCGTTGAAACAAAATATCTGCGTCAAGATACAGGAGCTTGTCGGGCATATCCACAAGGTCGGCAAGCAACCGAAGCAAGGTGTACGGCGAACAATAGCAGTCTTCGTTGGCATTGCCCTTTAAATGGGTTTCGTACAAATTCGTTACGTCGTGTAAAAGGATCTTGGTATCGGGGTTGAATTTTTGAAGCACCCTTTCGATATGCGCCGCCTGTCCTCGTTCTATCGCCGTATATTGGGGATTTAAGCGGGTTAGGTTCATCGTAAAGAGGTAGATACGCAAGGGGCGGGGTTTAGATAAGCGCATCACGATAGAAAGCGCCGAAGTCAATACGCCGTCGAAGACTTTTTTATTGCCGCAGTATAAAACGTTCATTCTTTCTCTCCCCTTTTTTGATAGCGGATATATTCGCAGGTATTTAGTCGGCTGCGCTCTTGCATTTTCGCGTAGATTTCGTCGCGCAGGGTTTGCACCCGCTCTTTTATCGGCAACGTTTTGTTGGGGTAAAAGGGGCCGTCCACGTAGGTTACGGCGCGGGGTGTTTTCCAAAATTTTCTTCGCTGATAGGTGGTCGTGATACAAAAGCTGGGCGCGTTTAGCTCGACGGGATAGCGAAAGGACGCCGCAGGGAAATTGCGTATCCTAATGCAGTACGGCCAGATATGCGCTTCGGGGTAGATAAATACGGCGTTGCCCTGTTGATAACGGGTATGCACCGCCCTCTTGAAATTGCGGGCGGCGCGCAGGGTATCAGGCAAAGGCAGGGCACCCAGGTACGGGGTTATTCTGCCAAGATAGGGCATCGACACGTTGTTTGCGTGCACGATAACGTAGGTGGATTTGGGGAAAGAGACGAAGGACGGAATAAAGGCGTCCGCCGTTTGCTGCGTATGGTTTCCGTAGACGAAGTACCCCCCTTTTTTGTCTTTTAGCTGCCGAAACGCCTTTTTATTTTTCAACCGCCAGCCCAAGCGGATACGGCAATAGAAATAGCCGATTATCGGTGCAAACAGTCGATAGGAAACAAAGCGTTTTACTTGCCACGAAAAGCCCTTTTTTAAGTATTGCCAAGTTTCGTCGATGGTTTTGGGCGTGATGACGACAGAGGAAAACTCGTCTTTGCTTTCGTCCTCGTAATAGACCGTTTTAATCGGCAAGCGTTTTTTCATACCCTTTTATTATACTACGGCGAAAAACTGCCGTCAAACAAAAAGAAATACAGCCCGCCGCAAGGTAGGCTGTATTTTCGTCTGTTTTCGTCGCTTTTTGTCCTTTTCCGTCCTTTCCGTCTTTTGCACGGAAATTTCCTTTACAAAACGTATTTCTTGAGGTTTCTGTCCCCCGTCAAGCGCTGCAAATGCTCGTCAACGTATTTGCGGTCGATAGGAAGGGTAACCAAGGGATAATCGCCGCCCGCGTTAAAGGAAATATCCTCCAAAAGGTATTCCATTACCGTATGCAAACGTCTTGCCCCGATATCCTCGGACGTGAGATTGAGCTCTACCGAAACTTCGGCAATCCGTTCGATTGCGCTGCGGTCGAACTGCAAATTGATGTTGTCTACGCCCAAAAGCATTCCGTATTGGAAGGTGAGCGAGTTTTCCGTTTCGGTTAAAATGCGGATAAAATCCTCTTTCGTTAAGCTGTGCAGCTCGACGGAAACGGGAAATCTGCCTTGCAGCTCGGGAATCAAATCCTCCACCGCCGCCACGTGGAAAGCGCCCGCTGCGATAAAGAGAATAAAATCCGTCTTAATCGGCCCGTATTTGGTTACCACGGTCGAACCCTCGACGATGGGCAAAATATCCCGCTGTACCCCCTCTCTCGAAACGTCCGCGCCGTTACGATTACCTTTACCTGCAATCTTGTCGATTTCGTCGATAAAGACGATCCCGTCGTTTTCCGCGCGGTAAATCGCTTCCGCTTTGATCGCGTCGTCGTCAACGAGCTTTGCCGATTCCTCTTCCAAAGCAATTTGGAAGGCTTCCTTGACGGCAAAGCGGCGTTTTTTCTTTTTGTTGGGGAACATATCGCCAAAGATACTGCCGATAGAAATTGCCGCGCCGCCGGGCACTAATTCCATCGGTTGGGGATTGTCGAGCACTTCCATTTCGATTTGGAAATTGTCGTACGCGCCCTTACGCAAGCCGTCTAAAAGCTGCGTTTCGAAAACCTCTTTCGCAAGGTCGCCCTTTTCTTCCTTCTTCGCCTCGGCAAGCGCGCGGACGATGCGTTTTTCCGCAAGCACCGTCGCTTTCGATTTGACCTCTTCTTCCTTTTCCGCTTTTACGAGGCGGTAAGCGCATTCGGCAAGGTCGCGGATCATACCTTCCACGTCCTTCCCCACGTAGCCGACCTCGGTGTATTTGGTCGCTTCTACCTTGACGAACGGGGCTTTGACGAGCTTGGCAAGACGTCTTGCAATTTCCGTCTTACCAACCCCCGTCGGGCCTTTCATAATAATATTCTTCGGGGTAATTTCCTCGCGGATTTCCACGGGCAGCTGCGCGCGGCGATAGCGGTTCCGAAGGGCGATTGCCACCGCTTTTTTCGCCTCGTCCTGCCCGATGATATATTTGTCGAGTTTGTGTACGATCTGCTTAGGAGACAAATCCATTTAATCTTCCTCCTTTTTCGTCTTAGCGGGCTTTTTTGCCAATTTTGCAGGGGGCAGGGTTGCGTTGAGCTCTTCCCCGACCGTTTCCAAACGAATATTGTCGTTGGTGAATACGCAAATTTCCGAAGCGATTTTTAAGGCTTTTTTTGCAATCGTCGCCGCGTCGTAGTCCGTTTCTTGGTACAACGCGCGCGCCGCCGCCAACGCGTAATTGCCGCCGCTGCCGATGGCGCAAACGCCCTCGTCCGGCTCGATAACTTCGCCCGTGCCCGACAAAATAAGTAAGGTATTTTCGTCGGCGGTAATCATCATAGCGTCCAATTTTCTGCCGATTTTATCGCTGCGCCAAAGCTCGGCAAGCTCCACCGCCGAGCGCATCAAATTGCCGCCGAATTTATTGAGCATTCCCTCAAAGCGTTCGGTCAGCGCAAAGGCGTCTGTAACCGAGCCTGCAAAGCCCAAAATGACTTTGCCGCCGAAAATGCGGCGTACCTTGACCGCCGTATTTTTAAAAATGACCGATTCGCCCATCGTAACCTGACCGTCGCCGGCAATCGCCGTAACGCCGTTCTTTTTGACAGCGCAAATCGTCGTTCCTCTAAATTCCATACCGTTATCTCCTGTCTTCGAGTTGTTCTTTTATCCGTTCTATCGCGCGTTTGGAAAGGGCGTGATAGCGTTCTTTTTTGTCCTTTATACGCGTAGGCAACGGGGACAAAATTCCGTAGTTTGCGTTCATCGGTTGAAAGTCTTTGACGGGGGTGGAAATATGTTTTTCAAGCGCGCCGCAAACCGTCTGCTCGTCAAAGACGTGGGCAGGGCGGTCTAAAATTTCGTCGGCGATATGAATTGCCGCCAACAGTCCGCTTGCCGCGCTTTCCACGTACCCCTCTACGCCCGTAATTTGTCCCGCAAAAAAAATCCTACGGTTATTTTTAAACGAAAAATCGGGATTTAAAACGTCGGGCGAATGAATATACGTATTTCTGTGCATAACCCCGTAGCGCAAATATTCGGCGCTGTGCAGAGCAGGAATCATAGAAAACACCCGCTTTTGTTCGGGAAATTTCAAATTCGTCTGAAATCCCACGAGATTGTACATCGTTCCCGCCTCGTTTTCTTTTCGAAGCTGCAACACGGCGTAAGGGCGTTTCCCCTCCTCGTCGGCAAGCCCCACGGGCTTTAACGTGCCGAACCGCAAAGTATCCCTGCCGCGGGAAGCCATTACCTCAACGGGCATACAACCCTCGAAAATCTCCCCTTTTTCAAATTCGTGCAAGTGCGCGCGTTCGGCTTTTAACAGCTCGTCCACAAAGGCGTAATATTCCTCTTTCGTCATCGGGCAGTTGATATAATCGCCCGTGCCTTTGCCGTAACGGTCGCCCGTAAAGGCGTGAGCAAGGTCGATACTCTCCGCTAAGACGATGGGCGCGGAGGCGTCGAAAAAGTGCAACCCTCCGCCCGTTTTGTTCTTGATATCCTCGCTTAAAGGCTCTGCCGTCAACGGACCGGTAGCAATAATCACGTACCTGTCCCCGTCCTTTTCCACTTCGGGCAAGGAAGTTACCTCTTCCGTTTGCAAAGTAAGGTTGGGGCAGGTTTTTAATTTTTCACTGATATACGCGGAAAATTTTTCTCTGTCCACGGCAAGCGCCGCGCCTGCGGGGACTTTCGTCGCGTCCGCCGCCTCAATAACCATCGACCCCAAAAGGCGCATTTCTTCCTTTAACAGTCCGCAAGCGTTGGCGTAGGCGTCGTTGCTCTTTAACGAATTGGAGCAAACGAGTTCGCCGTAGTTCTCGCTCGTATGCGCGGGAGTAAATTTTTTCGGTTTCATCTCGACGAGGGTGGTTTTTATGCCGCGGGAGGCAAGATAGTACGCCGCCTCGCTGCCCGCCAATCCGCCGCCGATTACCGTAACGGTCTTATTCTTCATAATCGGGAGGGAAATAACCTGCGTTTTCGTCGTCGTAATCGAAATAAATCGGCTCGTCAAGCAAAGGGGGCGCAAAGTCTTCGTCCGTTTGGAACTTTGCCTTGACGGGCGTCTTTATCTTATACGAACAGTCCTTATTGCTGCAACGCACGCCGTTTCTGCCCGATTTTACGAGCGCGGCGTTACAGTCGGGGCATTTGTCCCCCGTGGGGACGTCCCAGCTCATAAATTTGCAATCGGGATACCCCGAACAGCTATAATACACTTTGCCGTGCTTGGATTTGCGGACGGTCATCGCCGCGCCGCATTCGGGGCATTTGCCCGCAAGCTTGGGCGCTTCGTCCGAGGGCATCGACAGAGTGGAACGGCAATCGGGATAGCTGGGACAAGCCAAGAATTTCCCGAATTTCCCGCTTTTTACCACCATATTTTCCCCGCACTTGGGACAGCGTACCGCGGAAACTTCTTCCGCGCCCTCGCTTAAAATATTTTGACATTCGGGATAGTTCGAACAAGCGAGATATTTCCCGAATTTCCCCGTGCGGCGGATCATAAAATGCCCGCATTTTCCGCATACTTCGTCCGTTAGCTGGTCGCCGTAGGTGGAAGCGTTCCTTAAATTCTTTTCAAAGCCGGGATAGAAATCCCCGATGACGGTATGCCAATCGGTACCGCCCTCTTCGATGTTATCGAGTTTATTTTCCATACCCGCGGTAAAGCCTACGTCCATAACGTCCACGAAACATTTGACAAGCATATCTACAACGTCGTACGCAATCGGGGCGGGCGTCATATATTTCCCGTCCTTTTTAACGTATTTTTGCATCAATTTCGAAATGATCGTAGCGTACGTGGATGGTCTGCCAATCCCCTTTTCTTCCATCGTTTTTACCAAAGAAGCGTCGGTATAGCGAAGGGGGGGCTTGGTGAATTTTTGCTCTTTCTGCATAGAAACGAGGTCTAAAATATCCCCCTCTTTCAAATCGGGCAGAAGCTTCGCCGCATTGATACCCTCGTCCTCGTCCTTTTTCGCGCTGACGTCTTGATACACCGCCGTAAAACCGGGGAAGAGTAATACCTTTCCGCTCGATTTGAAAACGTAACCACTATTTTCGATTTCCATCTGCATACTGTTGTATTTTGCCTCCGCCATCTGCGAAGCCAAGAAACGGTCGTACACCAGTTTGTAAAGCGCGTAATGTTTCTTGTCCAAAAGCCCCTTTGCTTTTTCGGGGGTCATTTGGATATCGTTGGGACGAATGGCTTCGTGCGCGTCCTGCGCGCCCTTTTTCGAAGCGTAATAGTTGGGTTTTTCAGGCACGTACTCGTCGCCGTATACCGCGCGAATACGCTCTAACGCCTTTGCCTGCGCTTCCTTGGATACGCGGACGGAGTCGGTACGCATATAGGTGATAAAGGCGATATGGTCGCCGTTTTCCGTCGCGATACCCTCGTAAAGGTGCTGGGCAAGCGTCATCGTTTCGGGCGCGGTAAAGCCAAGCTTCGTCGAAGCGTCCTGCTGCAACGAGCTGGTCGTAAACGGCGCGGGCGCGTGGGACTTTGCAATCGTTTTCTTGACCTTGGAAACCGCGAATTTGCCGCTGTCCAATACCGCAAGAACGCTTTCCGTTTCTTCCCTTGAAGCGGGCTTGTATTTTTTAGCGCCCTTCTTTTCCAGCATCGCCTTAAAAGGTGCGTGCGTTTTGGGCAAGTCTTGTAATTCCGCCGTCAAATTCCAATATTCTTGGGGAATAAACGCCGTAATTTCCCGTTCTCTTTCCACGATTAAGCGCAAGGCAACCGATTGGACTCTTCCCCCCGAAAGGGTGCGTTTACCGTTACCGTTTTTGTCCTCGATTTTGTGGTTCAACAAGGTGGAAAGCTTATAACCCACCAATCGGTCCAATACGCGGCGCGCCTGCTGCGCGTCTACGAGACTATAATTGATTTTACGCGGCGTTTGCAGCGCGTGTTCGATGGCGCGCTGGGAAACCTCGTTGAATTCGATACGGTTCAAGCCCTCTTCGTCTAAGCCCAATACCGTCTGCAAATGCCAAGCAATCGCCTCTCCCTCGCGGTCGGGGTCGGTTGCAAGATAGACGCGTCCCGCTTTTTTCGTCGCGTCCGTAAGGCGGCGGATAACGTCTTCCTTGCCCTCGGAATTGACGTACTTGGGCTCGAAATTATTTTTTATATCCACGCCGAGCGTATGCACCGGCAAATCGCGGATATGTCCCGCCGAAGCGTCTACGCGGTATTTGCCTTTGAGGTATTTGGAGATGGTTTTCGCCTTCGAGGGCGACTCTACGATAATTAAATCCATTCTATATTCCTTACACTTAAATTTTTTACGTTGTAATTTTACACGACTCCGTAACGATTGCCGCCAAGGGACGCCGCACAGCCCTTTACTTCTAACGCCGAAAGGATTGCCCGAAGCTTAAACACGGGAATCCCCGTTGCCGTCGAAAGCTCGCTGACGTGAGCTTCAACGCTTTGGGAAAGCACCTCGTACACCTTCGCTTCGTCGCCTGCTAAGGTCGGTTTTACTTTTTGAGTAGACGTAATGCCGAATACCTCTAAAACATCCTGCGCCGTTTCCGTCAAACAGCCGCCCCGTTTTATCAAGCCGTTACAGCCCACGCCCGCCGCCGACGAGGGTGGATAGGGCAACGCAAAAACGGGTTTATTCTGCTCTTTTGCGTATTTTGCCGTAATCAGCGCGCCGCTTTTTTCTCCTGCGCCAAGGACGAGAATCCCCTCGCAAAGCGCCGCCAACAATTTGTTGCGGTATTCGTAGGAAAAGGCGCGAACCTCGGTTTCGTAGGGGTATACGGCAAGCAGCAAGCCCCGCTCTGCCGCCCGTTCTAATAAGAACTGTTGAGAGCGCGGGTAGGAAGAAAATCCGCCGGCAAGCAGGCAAAGAATTTTGCCCGTGCCCGCAAGCGCGCCCTCTATCGCCGCCGTATCGCCACCGTCCGCCGTGCCCGTTACCACCGTGAAATATTCGCTGAGAGTTTTGGCAATCGACTCGCCCGTTTTCAGCGCCGACGAAGGAGTTCTTCGCGATCCGACGATACCGAATTTTTTGTCTTTAAGCAGCGAGGTATCGCCCAGCGCGTATATCCTTTCGGGGCGGTCGGGTAAATCCAACCACGCCTTGGGGTATAGCGGCGAATCTTGCTCGATTTCTACCAATGCGGTTTTCAACGTTTGTTCTTCGAAAAGCAACTGTGTTCTCCTTGCTCTTTTTATGCGGCAAGCAAATACGCTAAAAGCCCGATTTGCCAAGCCAAGCCCAAAAGGTTGACGGCGTGAAAATACCAATGCCGCGTTTTATGTCTAACGATTTGCATCGCAAGATACCCGCCGACTGCCCCGCCGAAAAAGGAAAAGGCAAGCAGGGTTTTTTCCGAAATTCGCCATTCCTTTTCTATCGCGCGTTTTTTGTCCACAGCGTAGAGAAGAAAGGCTATCAAGGACGTTACCGCTAAAAAAGCGGCGTAAAGATATATCCAAATCATAGCTTACGAATCCAAATTATAGCTGCGATACGAGATTGCCTCGTACAAATGCGCGGGGGTAATCGATTCGGAGAGTTCAAGGTCGGCAATCGTACGGGCGACCTTTAAAATTCGGGAACGGGCGCGCGCGGAAAGGTGCAATCTTTCAAACGCTTCGCGCAAAACCTCTTCCCCCTCTTTGTCCAAAGCGCAATAGGCGCGGGTTTCCTTTTCGCCCATCTCCGCATTTGATTTTATATTGCTGCCGTCAAAGCGGGCGCGTTGGATTTTTCGCGCCGTATCCGCGCGTTTTTTGACCTCGGCGCTCCTTTCCTCGTCGGCTTGGGAAACCAACGCGTCGTAGTCCACGCCGTCCACTTCGACCTGAATGTCGATACGGTCAAGCAGCGGTCCCGAAACCCGCGCGTGATAACGGCGGATGTCGTTGGGAGTACAAGTACAACGGCGTTGTTTACTGCCGTAATGTCCGCAAGGGCAAGGGTTCATACTGGCGCACAGCATAAAGGACGCCGGATAGGTTACCGTCCCGCCCGAACGGGAAATGGTGATAACGCCGTCTTCTAAGGGCTGCCGGAGCGCTTCTAAGGTCGAACGCTTATATTCGGGCAACTCGTCCAAAAACAGCACGCCGCCGTGGGCAAGGCTGATTTCGCCGGGGTGGACGGTTTTCGTACCGCCGCCGCACAGAGAAACGGTTGTCGACGTATGGTGCGGGCTGCGGAAAGGGCGAACGGTAACGATTCCCTTTTCGCCAAGCGTGCCTGCAACCGAGTGAATTTTCGTAATTTCCAAGGCTTCGTCGAAGGTCATATCGGGAAGAACGGAGGGCAGAGCGCGGGCAAGCATCGTTTTCCCGCTGCCCGGAGGGCCTACGAAAAGAATGTTGTGTCCGCCCGCTACGGCTACCTCCAAAGCGCGCTTTGCCGTTTCCTGTCCTTTGACGAACGCCAAATCGAACGCCGACTGCCGTTCTTCCGCCGTCGCGTCAAAGGAAGCGGGCGCAACGCGCGAAAGCGGAGCTTTGCCCGTCAAATGAAAGACGACGTCTTTTAAGGTTTCCGCCGCGTACACGTTGACGCCGCGGACGTAACTGGCTTCCTTTTCGTTGCCCTTGGGGATAACGAAGTTTTTAAAGCCCTTATCGCGGGCGGAAATGATTGCGGGTAAAACTCCCGTTACGGGGCGCAAATCGCCGTTCAACGCCAATTCGCCGAGAAAAACCGTTCCGCTGACGTCTGCATCAATCGTGCCGTAAGCAAGCATCAGACTAATTGCTACGGGCAGGTCGAAAGACGTACCCTCTTTTTTGACGTAGGCAGGAGCGAGATTGACGGTAATTTTATGCATAGGGAATTCGATGGCGCTGTTTTTTATCGCGCTCTTTACCCGTTCTTTCGATTCTTTTACCGCCGCGTCGGGCAGACCTACCATATCGTACGCGGGCAAGCCCTTGGATATGTCCGTTTCCACGGTTACGCATACTCCTTCCAAACCGGAGAGCGCGTAGCTTTGTACCCTTGCAATCATAATCTTTTCTCCCGTTTTTCTAAAAAAGGAAATCCGCAAAGGTTTTTCGCCCGCGGATCTCGCTTTTGTGTCGATTATTTAAACAGTCCGTTATTGCCAAGCGACGTCCATTGGAACCATTTTGCGCCGCTCGCGCTGGTGGCTACGCCGTACGCGGAAGGAAGACTCATAAAGAATACTGCCGCCGCCAATACGACGAGTACCCAAACTCCAATTTCTGCCGCGAGCTTTTTGCCTTTCGTCCAGCTTTCGGGAATCAACAAGAGCAGAACGGGGATAAAAGCCAAATACAGAGCTTGGAAACCAAGAGCGTATACGCAGCTTGCCTGCGCTTTGAGTACGCCCGTCAAAGCGAACGCAAACATACCGCCAAGGATTAAGAAATAGGTTCTGCGAATACGCAATTCTTTCTTCGAGGTCGTTTTATGCACGAAGCCGAGCACTACTTTTGCCGTTACCGCTACAAACGCTGCAAGCGCCGCAAACGAGGCGATGAGGTTGGGCAATGCGTTCCAAGCAAGATAGCCGTCGGTGGAGGCGGTATACAAGGTTGCGGGGCCGATGGGCAACAACCAAGAAAGCACGCCGCCGTCGTTTTGCGCAAACGCCGTAAAGCAGCCGCTGCGCACGGAATAGCGCAAGCCGCGCCATACCGTAACGATAAAGCCCTCGTCCACGTTGCCGTTCGAACGGATAAACGCCGTATAGCAAGAAATTGCCGAAAGCAACAGCAATACCGCCGTCATCATTACGAAGGAAAGCGCCGCATAACCAAAACAAATACGTACTTTGTCTTCGTATTTTCTCTTTACTTTTTCCGCCGCGCGGTTTACCGTTACCGTTTCTCCGTTTGCGTTGATTTCCGTTTCTTCTTTGTCCGACGTCTTTTCCAAAGCAAGCTTATACGCGATTTTTTGTCTTCTAAGCCCGAAGCCAAACAAAACGAGAATCGCAAGCGTAGGCAATAACGCTGACGCGTCGATTGCCATCGCAAACGCCGCAAAGACGCCGGAAACGAAAACGTTTAACCCGCCCGTCAAAACCTTGCGGGAGGAAATGCCTTTGGAGTAGAATCTGTACATAAAGTACGCGCTGGCGATCAACGCGCTGGCTACCATCGCGTAGGGTGCGCCCAAACGGCCGACCGTCGTTGCCAAACCGCCTACGCAAACAAGCAACGCCGTAAGGAAAGCGACTTTGTCGCTCTTGGTTACTTCTTTGATAAGAAGCGCCGCAAACAAAATCAGCAAGGTCGTTGCCACAAGCGAAGGGAAACGAACCGCGAAAACGCTTTCCCCAAACACGGAAACCGAGCCGGAAAGCAGAACGGTTGCAAGGTAGTTGTGGTTTTTCGCAAGAAGATAAACGCTGTCTTTATCGTAGGTCGAATCGCCCTGCAAATTGTTGACGGAAGCAAGATAGTAGGCTTCTTCTTCCGTGAAATTATAATACGCGCCCGCCTCTGCGTTATACGCGTCCTGCGCGTCGTACAAACAAGCAAGCTCTTCTTCCGTATATTTATTGCCCTTTATCCCTCTATACCCGTTAATTTCCATACGGTTGCCGTTCGTATCGAAACAAACGATTTCGCGGATAACGAGATTCTTGCTCGTTTTGATTTCCAACGTTTTGACCTTTTTGGGCTTTTCGATATCGTTGCCGATTTGAATCCAGTTATAGTTGGAAACTTTGCCCTCTTCCTTTTGCGTCGTAACGTTCGAAAGGGTCAACGTCAAATCTTTTACCGCCGTGAAACTCGAATTGGTTGCAGGAGTAGCCGAAGTATTCGTCTTGACGGTGATGGTAGCTTCTCTTTCCAGTTCGGTGTGGATATCCCCCACGTTTACGTAAACGGAACCCAGCATTTCGTCGTTTTCTGTCGTCAACGAAAGGTAAATGGGCGAATCCGCTTTCACCAAAAGGGATTGTCCCGCCGTTTCCGTCGTGCCGAGGGTGAACGCGCCGACCGTGAAAAACACGATAAGCAACGCCACGAGCGCCCACATATACGAAGTAAGTTTTTTCATAGTGCTCCTTTGGAATTTCTTTAGTTGGTAAAGTAAATTCCTCTTCCTTATATATTCCTGCTCTATATTGTACAGCAAAAAAGGAAAAAAGTAAACCGAATTGCGAAACTTTTTTCCTTTTTTTTGATAAAGTATTGTAAAGTGTTTTTCGCGCGGGCAAGCTGAGCTTGCAGGCAACGTTCCGTTGCATCCAGTCTTGGAAATTCGAAATTCGGAGTTCGGAATTTGGAATTGTGGCTGGAATTAAAATACCGAGTATCTACACGAAACGGGTTAGATACAAGCAAGACAAGAAGAAGTGAGTACCCCGACAGGCGCGCCGAGCTGCCCGTTAAGAAAGGCATTAACAATGCCTTTTAGGGGCGAGGTGAGTGAGCGCATTTGCCCGCGCGAACGATGACCGAACGCAAGGTTTTCCTTGCCTTGCGTGAGAATTACTGCGCGTAAACGAGCGAGGCGAATACCGTTTTTACCCGAAGGTGCGCCCTTATACACCGTTTCTTTCGGTTACACGAAACGACAAAGAAACAAGCAGTTCAAGGCGCGACGAGGGCGCATACCGATAGTATGTAACCGCGCCGCAACGCCGTATTGCGACGTATATAAACCGTTTCTCTCAAAAAAATGGGTTCGCCCTTGACTTTGGACAAACCCACTTTTCTCGGTATTCCGTTTTCCGAACTTAGATTCTTTCCTTAACTTTAGCCGCTTTACCCGTACGACCGCGCAGGTAGTACAATTTCGCCCTTCTTACTTTACCCTTTCTAACGACCGTGATGGACGCGATTCTCGGGGAATGAAGAGGATAGGTTTTTTCTACGCCTACGCCGTAAGAAATGTGGCGTACGGTGAAAGTTTCGGAAATGCCGCCGTTACGCTTTGCGATAACTATGCCTTCGAAGTTCTGAATTCTTTCCTTGCCGCCTTCGATAATTCTGTAACCGACCTTAACCGTGTCGCCTACTTCGAATGCGGGAACTTCGGATTTCAAGCTTTCTGCGTTGATAGCCTCGATAATTCCTTTCATTTTAGACTTTACCTCCGTAATTTACGAAACGCTCATAACCCGCTGCACGGCTCTTCACCGTGCCCAAAAAAAGGCAGAGGAACGCTCGAAGTCAACGAATATTATATATAATTTATCCCCCTTTGGCAAGCGTTTTTACGCACTTTTTATAAAAAAATCAAGCAAATTAGAAAAAATATAAGACTTTTGAAGCTTCACTTTCGCGCGTAGGCGGGCGTTCTTCACGCTATGTGCGCGCATATTTTTTATTTGAACGCGTACCTGCCCTCGCCATTTTGGATTTTTAGGGGAAAACGGGCATAAAAAAGCCCCCGTTAAAACGAGGGCTTTACTTTAAAATTTGATACCGCCGTGGCGGGAGGTGTAGCGAGAAATGTTTGCATTCAGCAGTTTTATCGCCTCGTCCGCAGTGGTTACGCCGTAGACTTTGTCTTCGGGAATATTAGGATAGCGCACGACGTCGTCTAAACGGGTATTCGCCAATTTTTCGCTCCAACCGCCCGAATTTTCAAAGGCGAGAATCAGGCGTTTCATCGACCACGCAAAGGCGTATTCGCAAAGCGTGCCCGCGCCGCCGCCCACACCGATTACGGCGTATGCGTTGGCAACCAAGCCGTTACGCATAACGTCCAAGCCCGTGGGGATAACGACGTCGGCGTACTCGTTTGCCGTTTCGCTGTCGAAAGAGGGCAGAATGGCAATCGTGTCCCCTTCTTTATAATTTTTCGACGCGCGCGCGCCCTCGAGCGCCGCCGCCATAACGCCTTGCCCGCCGCCCGTTTGCACGCGGTAACCGTTATCCACCAACGCCTTGCCGATTTCAAAAGCAAGACGATAGCGAACGCCGTCTTTTTCGATTTGTTTATTACCGATAACGGAGACTATCTTTCTTCTGTCCTTGTTCTCCATATTTCCCTCCTTTGACTTTTCGCCGTATTATATAGTATATGCAGCAACGCGCCCTTACATCCAGTCTTATCTATCGACTATTTAGCAGGCTCCGTTTCTCAACGGATAAAATTCGTCATCACCTTCCGTTCCTTGACAATTTCCACTCCCGCCTCTTTTCCAAGCTTAATACACTTTAACAGCCAAGCCATATTGTTGCCGAGGATACGCATCGTTTGTAAGCCCTCTTCGTCCTGCAAAGCTTCTTCGGCGGTGTTGCCGTGGATTTCGTTCCAGTAATTCGACCCTACGACGGGCATATTGTTGATGGTAAAATATTTATTGATAACGTCGAAGGTCGTGCTTGCGCCCGCGCGTCTGCAACTGACGACCGCCGCCGCGGGTTTATACGCGAGATTCTTCCCGCCACTGTAAAATACACGGTCCATAAAGCTGACCAACCCGCCCGAAGCGGACGCGTAATACACGGGCGAGCCGAACACGAACCCATCGAACTGCGCCGCCTTTGCCACAAATTCGTTTACTCCGTCCTCTATCACGCATTTTTTCGTCTTTTTACAAGCCCAGCAGCCTCTGCAACCCTGCACTTGCGATTTTGCAAGCTGATAAATTTCCGTTTCCACGCCGCCTGCATTCAACGCTTTCGCCACTTCCGCAAGCGCGGTATAGGTACAGCCGTTTTCGTGTACGCTGCCGTTTACAAGTAATACTTTCATTTTCTTATACCTCTATTTTTTATTGATTCCGTTATAAAATATTTCGATATCAAATTTCTCTTTCAGCCAAGAAATATCCGTCGTCCAGCCCTCGATTTCGTTACGTTTTACGTACTCGTCATTCGCCGCGCTAAGCGCCTCGTGATATTCTGCCTGCGAAACGCCGTTGACCTTTTTAAACTGCGCCTCCACCGTCTCCCCTTTGCCGACGAGATAGGAACGCGAAACGTGTTTTACGGCGTGGCACGCGCCGCAAAGCGCCACGACGTCTTCTAATTTTTGCAGTTTCTTCTTTTCGTCATAGCTCCATTGTTCGTGCGCTTCCAATCTACCCCTTGCCCCGCAAACGGTACACTTTCCTTGCGCCCGCGCGTAGGCAGCGCGGCGCACTCTGTCCCAATCCCTTTGGGAAAGCACGCTGCGCAAATTCGCATACCAGCACTCCTCGGGTACGAGCTCAAAATCCAGCTTATATTTTTTCCTTGCCATATCCTTTCTCCAAGATTGCCAGACACTGTTTAAAGGCGGTCGGCAAGGATATAGTCTCTTTGATTTCCGCCAAAGAATAGGCGTCAAAAGGCGCGCTGTCCGCGCGTACCCAAACGCAATCGATATCCCAACGGACGTGGGTGAAAATATGCGCGAATTTCCCGCGTTTTACTTCGTTAAACTCGTACACGCCCCACTCGTTTAAGATTTCCTCCACCGTTTCGCCGTCAAAAACCACGCGAGAGGGAAACTCGTTCATTCCCTTTAAAAGCCCCTCTTCTCTTCTTCGAATACAAAAGCCTTGCGGGGTTTCGATTAAAAAGATAAAAATCTTTTCCTGCCGTTTCGTTTTCTTTTGCGGTAAGACGGGAAAGCGGGATTGCGTGCCCTTTTGATTCGCCCGACAAAGCTTTGCAAGCGGGCAAACAGCGCAAGCGGGGTTTTGCGGCTTGCAAATCAACGCGCCCAATTCGAACAGACTTTGCGTGAAATCCGAACAGTCTTTCCCCGGCTTTGGATAAACCGCAGACAAGCTTTCTTCTAAATATCTACGGTATTTTGGGTCGGAAATCGGGGCCGGATTTTCTTCCAGCCTTGACGCCACGCGAAAGACGTTTCCGTCCACCGCCGCCACGGGCATACCGTACGCAATCGAAGCGATTGCGCCCGCCGTATAACTGCCTATCCCCGAAAGCGCGCGCAACTGCTCCATCGTTTTGGGAAATTCGCCGCCGTAAAACTGCAAAATCTGTTTCGCCGCTTTTTGTAGGTTTCTGACGCGGGTATAATACCCAAGCCCCTCCCAAAGTTTTAAGAGCTTTTCCTCTTCGCAAAAGGCAAGCGCCTCCACGCTCGGCAAAGCGTTCATAAATCTTACGTAATATTCTTTTACCGCTTCCACACGGGTCTGCTGCAGCATAATTTCGGAGACCCAAACCCGATAGGGCGTGGGCTCTTCCCGCCAAGGCAGCTCGCGTTTATTCTCCCGATACCAAGAAAGCAAGGGGGCAGGTATTTGTTGAAAGTCAAATTTGTCTATATTTTGCATAAGTAATTACAGCGATTACAGCGATTGTTTTTCCTTCGTCGCCAACGCATTGATTTGGATTACCGTTTCGATTAGCGAGGGCAGATAAGGATAACGGACGGGAGTCGGCAAAGACATCGAGCCGTCTTCTTTTACGTAGGTAACGTCCGCCTTTCCCTCTTCGCGAGTGGTAATCAGGCAATTGCCAATCCCCACGAACGCGCCCGGTTCGCCGCTGAAAATGCTTTTCATCAGTTCTGCTCCGCAAATAACGTCCACGTCGCTCAGGCGGGTAAACAAGTCGAAAATTTCGCGGTATTCTTCCAAATCGCCGTTGCGGTTACAATCGGGCAGAGTTTCCAAGCCGTCGAGCACCACGAAAAGGTGGGGACAGCCGCGAAGGGTCGCGCGCTGCGACAATAATTCTTTCAAGGTCTGCACGGCAAGGGCAAGGTCGGTTTTGTTACGAATATACGGCACGGTTGCGTCCATACTTTTAAGGCGCAGCAATTCGCCGTATTCGCTCATCGGGGAAAGGATAAAAAAGCAAGCTTCTTCCCGCTCGTATAAGCAGGACGCCGTAATCAAAAGCCGACGGATAAACCCACTTTTTCCGCCGCCCGCCACGCAGGTGTGCCGAAAGGTAAACGGGCGTTCCCGTTTTTGCGCGAATAAAGTATTGCCCGCCGCGTCCTCGCCGATGGGCAGATTTTTCTTTAAAGTTTCAAATTCCTCGTCCGATTGGGCTTGCGCCGATACCGCCGAAATAAACGCGTCCGACCTCATAAGACTCTCCTATGCCGCTTTGCAAAAAGCCGCCTTTTCTTCTTTTCCATTATACTATATTTGTCCGCCGTTGTCAAGCCCCGCAAAAAAGAAAAGACCCGCCGCGTTTTTTATGCGGGCGCGTCCTTTCATAAACGCCAAAAGAGAGGATTATCCTTTTTATTCTTCCTCAAAAGGGTCTCTTTTTAAAAGGTTTCTATTTTTACGAATATACGACGAAATAAGAATTTTTGTCGAATTTGATTTCCACTTCCATTGCGCTGCCGTCCCGCTCAATCCCCAGCGTAACCGTATCCCCTTTGCGAACCTTTAACAGCTCGTCGTTGATTTGGTATTGACGGGTAAAATCCGTCCTCTCGCCGTGAAGGACGATATACTTGATTACGTCGCCGTAGCGGAGTTTCCCAAACGCGGCTTTTTCGCTGGTTACCGCTTGCGCGACAAAGAATTTTTCCGTCAGCTTTAATTCGCCGCTTAAATCTTGAATAACCGTCGATTCGCTGATATCCAGCGTAATCCCCAGCATTGCGCGCTTGATAACGCCGCCGTTATCCAGCATATTATCGCAAAGGTTTTTTACCTGCGTAATCGGCAAAGCATAGCCCATATTGTCCGTTTCCTCGCCAATCGTCTTGGCGTTGACGATGCCTATCAAGTTCCCCTCGGCGTCGAACAGCCCGCCGCCCGAGTTACCTGCGTTGATCGCCGCATCCGTACGGATTACGCGATAATCGATTTGGCTGTTTTGCACTTCCATCGTGATATATTCCGACTCTACGGAAATCAGTCCGCCCGTTATTGAAATCCCCATATCTTCGGGGTTGCCGATGGCGTATACCTTTTCGCCAATGCTAACGCTGTCCGATTCCCCAAGCTTCGCCGCTTGCAGATTCCCGTTTTTGATATAGTCGCTACCCTCAACCTTTAACAAAGCGATGTCGTATTCCACCGCGCCGCCGACGTAGGTCGCGCGCATACCGTTGCCCTTGGTATCCCCGTTTTGCGGGTCGAAATAATTCAGCGCGCCATAACCGTAAAGACAAATATTCCTCGAAGCGCCGCGCTCGTTGCTGGTAGGGTCTACCGCCACGTGATAGTTGGTAACGATCAAGGCGTTGCCCGCCTGCTTATTGACGTCGAGGATCACGCCGCTGCCCGCCGAGGTATAATAGCTAATACCCGAACCGCCCAGCCCCTTGTTCGTGTACGAAAAACCGCAATTCACGCTAACCACGGACATAATGTTTTTAGAAATTCTGTCCACGTCGTTGTTTTCCACTACCGTCAAGCCGAGCTCTTTGCAAAAATCGAGGAAAGAACCCGTAAATCCCTCTTCTTTTGCCGTTTCGTACAAGTCGCGGGCGGTGATATCCTCCGCGTCTTTACCGTTTGCGCCGTGCAGGCTTTCCAGCCATTCTTTTTCCGTCCCGACAAAGCCGTTTTTCACGGCGATATCGTAAGCGTTGACAACCTCTTCGTTACACGCCGTAACGCCTACGAATAAAGTCGCCGCGCAAAAAAGAGATAGAATGGCTTTTCCTATTTTCTTCATATCGTCCTCCGATAATGCAGTTGATTTTACACAATAATTTCTCTTAACTTTTAGTATACCCTATCTTTTCGTTCAACGTTTTATAGTTTTTTGAAAATTCGGTGAAGAAAGAGGAAAGAAGCGGTAGTTATAAACTCTCCAATTCGTCCAAGGATAATTGAAAAGAAGCGATAAAATGCTCGAAAAAATATTCCACTTCGGGAAGATTGCGTGCGTGCAGGTCCTCCTCTATGCTCGTTTTCGCTTTTGCAAATTCGGTATTGCCCGATCGAAGCTCTTCCAAGCATTTGATATAGGCGGCAAGCCGATCCGCCGCTTTCACGAGGCGGTATTCGACGCTGGTTTCGTCCGCCAAGACGTAGGGAGCAATTTCCCCCTGCATTTCTTTAGGCAAGGTCCCCACGATTTTTTCACAGGCGCTCTTTTCGAGCTGCTTATACGCGCCGTGAATGCTGTTGTTATAATATTTTATCGGCGTGGGCAAATCCCCCGTCATAACCTCGCTGGTTTCGTGGTACATTGCGTACAGCACCGTTTTCAAAACGTCGGCGCTGCCGCCGAATACCTCGTTGTGCACCGTTACGAGCGCGTGCGAAAGCAGCGCAACCGAATGGGAGTGTTCCATAATATTCTCTTCCCTAGTCGAACGCATCAGCTGCCAACGCTTGATGTATTTCATTCTGTCCATATACGCGTAAAAATCGTGGCGCATAATTTTTTTCCTTTTCGTTTTATTTTTTTCTTGCAAAGCGTTGACAAACGCCTTGCTTTGCAGTATACTGTTATTACAAAATTTAATGATCCGTCGTGGGTGCCCTACAAAGGCTGAGATTATACCATTGGAATCGGCAAGGTAATACTTGAGCGAGAGATTGATAACCGTTTTTCAAAACGCCGCACTTTTTGTGCTCCGTTTGTCAAGAAGGACTTTGCGCCCACACTTTTTTTAAGGTTTGGGCGCTTTTCTTTTCCTTTTTTCGAAAAGCGCGTACGGCGGAAAAAGGAGGTCTTTTATGTTTCTATCTTCCCTTCTTTCAACGACCTACGCCGTTGAAAAATTCGAACCGATCGCGCTTTGGTTGACAATCGGTGTCCTTTTCGCCACAATCCTCGTCGGCGCGTTGCTGTTCTTCCTCAAAAGATCGGTTTTCACAAAATACTTAAAAACCGCGATTTTTGGTGTCGTCTCATACCTGCTATGCCTGTGCATCGTCTTTTTTGCGTTGGATATTGCAAAAAATTACAGCGACGATTACGCAGAGGAAAACTGGCTGGATAAACAAGCGTTGGTGCGGTTTATCCTCCTGCCCCTGCTCGTATTCACGTCCTTATCACTGCTTTCCTTGACGGCGTTTGCTATTCTTTCCGTATACAAACCCGCCGCGAAAAAAACGGTTGGGCTTGTTTGCGGACTCGTTTGCGGCGCAACGCTGATTGCCGTGCTCGTGTGCATAGGCGTATATTACAACCAAAAGATTGCAAACGACGGATACTACAATTCCGACGAAGCGAGCGTAGAACAGATCGCGTTGTATCTTTCCGCTCTCGTCACCGTGGTCGCAGTTCTAACTTTGGCTTTTTCCGACAGACAAAAGCTTTCCTTCGATTCCCGTTCTCTTGCCTATGCGGGGATTTGTACGGCGATGAGCTTTGCTCTGTCCTACATCAAGTTGTGGGATATGCCGCAAGGCGGCTCGGTCACCCTCGTCAGCTTGTTGCCTTTGATGCTCTATTCGTACCTTTTCGGCACGAAAAAAGGGGTATTCGTCGGGCTGATCTACGGCACGCTGCAAGCCATACAAGACCCTTGGCTGATCCATCCCGCGCAGTTTTTGCTCGATTATCCGATCGCCTTTTCCGCCGTTGGGCTTGCCGGACTTTTGCACAACGTAAAAGCATTACGCTTCCCCCAGCTTTCCTTTGCACTCGGCGGGATTTGTGCGGGTAGTTTCCGTTTCCTTTGCCACGTGCTTTCGGGCGTATTCGCCTTTTCGGTATCCGCAGAGGGGCAAAACGTATGGGTTTTCAGCCTTGTCTATAACTCGTACGTGTTTATTGACGTTGCGTTGGTGATCGTCGCGGGGGCGTTCGTGCTCTCGTCTAAATCCTTCGTTGCCGCCGTTTTAAAAACAAGCAAAGCAAAACGGACAACGACCGATACAAAAGAAACCGAAAAAAATTAATAAACGGCGATCTCGTCGAAAATCGATTTATTGACGATAAGCTTTTTCGCCGACAAATCGACTTTTACAACTACACCTTTTACGGCAGGGAACAGAATTTCTTTCCCTGCTTTTTCTATGGTATAGATATCCGAAGCCAAATTCTTGATATCCTTGACCGTGCCAAGGACTTCGCCCTCTTCCGTCTCGCAGGAAAGCCCGATAATGTCCACGATATAATATTGCCCTTCTTTAAGCTGAGGCGCGTCGTCGCGGTCGCCTTCTATTTTTTTGCCACGGAAAAGCTCCGCCGCGTTACGGTCGGGAATCCCGCGCAAGCCAAGATATACCGCGCCGTCCGTTCCCACCCGAAAGGAAAGGATTTTGTACGATTCGCCGTCGATATATACTGTCCCAAACGCTTTTACGTCCGCGGGAGAATCGGTAAAGGTTTTTACCTTTAATTCCCCCCGAATTCCTTGCGGTTTTAATACTTCGCCGATGATAAGACGATTCATATTTTCTCCTTGCTGTTAAGGATTGGCAACTATTTCATCGCATACCTGCCCCATCCTCGTATTGAAAAATGCCAAAAAAAGGCTTTTCGCTTGGAAAGCCTTTTTTCTTGTTTCGCGCCTTTTATTCGGCGTCGGAATCTACCGCTTCGCCGCCGCGTTCGCGGATTTCGATAACGTATCTCTTTTCGTTTGCAGGCGTCGCCGCACGAACGATGGTACGCATCGCTTTCGCAATCTTGCCCTGCTTGCCGATAACCTTCCCCATATCGGAGGGGGAAAGCACTACGGTTACCTCGATTACGCGGTCTTTTTCGTTGACCACGTATTCGACGTTTTCCTTGTCTTCGGCAAACTGACCGACAATGTATTTAATCAGTTCCAACATAATAAACCTCTATTTACGGCTTATTTGGATTTTTTGCCTTTCGTCTTGGAAGGGCTGAGTTTCGCGCTCTTTTCAATCGCGCCTGCTTTTACGAGCAAGTTCTTAACCGTTTCCGTGGGCTGAACGCCTTTTGCAAGCCATTCTTGCGCTTTTGCGTTGTCAATCGTAACCTGTTCGGTCTTTGCGGAGGGGTTGTAGTGCCCAACGCAATCGATGTATTCGCCGGTAGCAGCCTTTCTGCTGTCAACGACTACGACACGGTAGATAGGGTTCTTTTTGTCGCCCATTCTGAAAAGTCTCATTTTTACCATAATAAATACCTCCAAAGTATCTTAAAAATTTTTTCTTATTTTTACGGCTTTCGCCGTTGTTGTTTTAAGATGCGCCCTTATACACGGTTTTTCTCGGTTACACGAAACGGGCAACGTTCCGTTGCATCCAGTTTTGTCTATCCTTCCGTCGTACTGCAATGTTGCCTGTCGGTTACACGAAACGGGTTAGATACGAGCAGTTCAAGGAAAACTGCGGCTTTGCCGAGGCGCGTACATTGACGTACGTAACGAGGCAAAACGTAAAGTTTGACGCCGAAATGCGAAGTATATAACACGTTTCTTAGAAAGGAAGGCGGAGCTTCCCCTTATTCCCCTTCAACTGCTTCATCAGCATTTTCGTTTGTTCGAACTGTTTTAAAAGCTGATTGATTTCTTGCACCGACGTACCCGAACCCGCTGCGATACGGCGTTTTCTTTTACTGTCGATAATCGAGGGATTGTCGCGTTCTTGTTTGGTCATAGAAAGGATAATCGCTTTCGTGCGTTCGATACGCTTTTCGTCGATATCCCCCTCGTTGACCTTTAACTTCCCCGCCCCCGGCATCATAGACAGCATCGCCTGCGCGCCGCCCATCTTCTTCATCATCGAAAACTGTTCGAGATAATCGGTCAAGGTAAACGTGTTCGCCAGCATTTTTTGTTGCAGCTTTTTCGCGTCCTCTTCGGTGATTGCCTGCTGCGCTTTTTCAATGAGCGACAGCACGTCGCCCATACCCAAAATTCGGGACGCCATACGGTCGGGATGGAAGGGTTCGAGATCCCCCATTTTTTCGCCGACGCCGATAAATTTAATCGGCTTGCCCGTTACCGCTTTGATGGAAAGACAAGCGCCGCCGCGCGTGTCGCCGTCCAATTTGGTTAAGATAACGCCCGTAACCGCCAAACGACTGTTGAAGGTTTCCGCTACGTTGACGGCTTCCTGCCCCGTCATCGAATCCACCACCAACAAAGTCTCGGTTACGTCGATTTCTTTTTTGATATTTTCCAGCTCCCGCATAAGGTTGTCGTCAATCTGTAAACGGCCCGCAGTATCCAAAATCACGGTATCGTAGTTCATCGAACGCGCGTAATCGATTGCCTGTCTTGCCGTCTTGACGGGATTTTGCGTTCCCTTTTCAAAGACTTCGACTTGCACGTTTTTCCCCACGACTTGCAACTGCGTAATCGCTGCGGGACGGTAAATATCCCCTGCCACCAGTAAGGGGCGTTTGCCTTGTTTTTTCAAATGCAACGCCAGCTTTCCGCAAAGCGTCGTTTTCCCTGCACCCTGTAAACCGCACATCATAATCACGGTCGGGAGCTTGGGCGAGACCTCTAACTTCGCGTTTTTCGAGCCCATCAATTCGATCAGCTCTTCATTGACGATTTTGATAACCTGCTGCGCGGGATTGAGCGAGGAAAGAATTTCTTGCCCGACCGCCTTTTCGGAAACCTCGGCAATAAACTGTTTTGCCACTTTTAAATTGACGTCCGCTTCCAACAGCGCTACGCGCACTTCGCGCATTGCCGTACGGATTTCCAGTTCGGTCAATTTGCCGCGCTTGGTCAGTTTGGAGAATATATGATTGAGTCTTTCCGACAATCCGCCAAATAACGCCATCTTTATCTCCTCCTTACCCTTTGGTTTGCTGCAACGCTTCGATTTGCGCCTGCAATTCGGTTATCGTGCGTACGAAACCGAGTTTTTCTTCATAGCTTTCGAGTTGCTTTCTGCATTTTTGCAAGCAATCGGATACGCTTTGCCTCGACACCCCTTTCTCCTCGGCAATCTCGCCAAGCGAAAGGTCGTAATTGAAATATAGGTCGGCAATCTCCCGCTGCGTCTTCGTTAAAAGGGGGGAGTATTGGTCGAGGAGCTGAAGAAATTGCAAATCGTCTTTCATCTTTCAACCTCCAACCTATTTTCCTACGCTATTATACACTATAAAAAACAGGGTGTCAAGCAAAAATACTTGACACCTGCGAATTTTTTTATTATTTTTATTATTTTCTAAAATAATTGCAACAAATCCACGAGGATTGCGAACCCGAACAAGAATATAATGCCTGCAAAGTGGATGATTGCCTCCACCTTTCTATTGACGGGTTTTTTACGAATCCATTCGATGATACAAAAAATAATTTTACAGCCGTCGAGCGCGGGAATTGGCAACAAATTAAAGACGGCGAGGTTTACGCCGATAAACGAGGCGATATATAAGAACGAAAAAGGACTGACCGTAGCGGCTTGCGCGGTGGTCGTGATGGTCGTAACGGGCCCGCCCATACTGTCTACTCCCAGTTTGCCCGTTATCAACTCGCCCAAAGAGCGAATGACCGCCGTACCCATCTCCCAGGAATATTCGAACGACGCGCCAATCGTGCGCCAAAACCCCCTTTGCAGAGTCGTGGTATAGATTTCTAAGCCCAGGACGTTTTCCAAAACCTGCGTATCCGCCATATTTTCAAAATCGGCGTCCGCTTGCAAGACGAGGATTACTTCTTTTTCCTGCCATTCTTCGCCGCGCTTTCTAAGGACGGTAACGGGCACTTCGTCCCCTGCCTTTTTGCCCTGCAACGCGTCGATACAGTCGGTTATCATCGAAATATCTTCCCCGTTTATCTCCAACAAGATATCCCTTTGCGAAAGGTAGGGAGTTTCCCAATCCTCGTGTTCAACGACCATACCGTCCTCATAATCGATCGGCATCGCTATACACATCGGCTCGCCGTAAATCCCGACCATAATAATAATGAGGGTAAGCGCCAACAAATAATTCATTACCGCGCCCGCAAGCAACACCAAAATCCGTTTCCAAGGGGGTTGATTGTTAAACCGTTCGCCCTTAGGCTCGGGATATTCGTCCTCTTGCTTTTCCTCGGCAGGTTTTCCTTCCTCCGAGCCGTCTATTTCCGTTTCCGTAAACAGTTCGTCTACCGATTTTTCCTCGGTACTCTCTACCCTGCCCCCTTCGTTTTCTAAATCTGCAGAGGGCTCCGCTTCTTTGGAGGGCGTTTGAGACTCTTCTTCGTCGTCCTCGTCCTCGCCGTCAAACGCACAGTACCCGCCCAAAGGAACGAGGCGCAAAGCGAACAACTCGCCCGTTTTTTTACTGCGTTTTTTTAACAGCGCGGGACCAAACCCAACGGAAAACTCGTTGATTTTAAAGCCCAACCTTTTCCCGACGATATAATGTCCGAATTCGTGTATCGTTACCATAGCAAGCAGAACCGCCACGGCAAGCGCGATACCGCCGATACTTTTCATTACCCCGCCGAAGGTCGCCAACAAATATACTGTCAATACTCTCTCTCCCTTTTACTTGCTTTCCACAAACTCCCGCGCCAGCATTCTCGCGCGCGCGTCCGTTTCTTGTAAACTCTCATAACTGTCGGGGCAAACGCGCTCCGTTTTTTCTAATGCGTATTCTATAGTTTCCGCAATCGAGCAGAAAGCTATCCGTCCTTCCAAAAAGGCGCGGACGGCAATTTCCCCCGCACCGTTCAACGCGCAAGGGTAGTTATCCCCCTGTTCCGCCGCCGTCAAGGCAAGGTCGTAGCAAGGAAAACGCTTGCGCTCCAAGGGCAAAAAGCGAATATTTCCCAATTTTTCAAAATCTAAGGGCTGTAATCCGCAATCAAAACGCTCGGGATAGGTCAAGGCAAGCTGGATTGGAAGCTCCATCGTGGGATAACTCATCTGTGCCAAAATCCCGCCGTCTTCAAATTCCACCATCGAATGGATAATGCTTTCGGGTTGCACGATGGTATGGATTTTTTCCAAAGGCGCGTCGTACAGCCATTTCGCCTCGATCACCTCAAAGCCTTTGTTAAGCAATGTTGCGCTGTCAATGGTGATTTTCGCGCCCATCTGCCACGTGGGGTGTTTGAGCGCCGAGGCGGGCGTAACCGTTTGCAGCTGCTCTTTGGTATACGAATAAAAGGGTCCGCCGCTGGCGGTGATAATCAGCCGTCTAAACGGCGCGTCCGCGCGGAAATGCAACGCCTGCCAAAGCGCGGAATGTTCGCTGTCTACGGGCATTAAACGAATACCTGCCCCCTTGATTTCGTTCATTACGAGCTCGCCGCCGCAAACCAAAGTCTCCTTGTTTGCCAAGGCGATATCCTTTTTTAAACGAGCGGCTTTTAAACTATATTTCAGCCCTGCAAAGCCAGTTGCGGCGATAAAGGCAATCTCGCCGTATTCCACCGCTTCTTCCGCCGCCTTTTCGCCACAGGCAAAACGCACCCCCGCGGGGATTTTATCGGCAATCTGCTTGCCTGCGGTTTCGTCTACGAGGACGGCGTATTTTGGCAAGAACTCGGTTACCTGCTGCAAAAACAGTTCTGCGGAAGAATGGGCAACGAGGCTTTCGATTTTAAATTTTTCGGGATAACGGCGGACGACCGAGCAGACTTGTCTGCCGATAGAGCCCGTCGAGCCGATGAGCGAAAGGGTCTTCATAACGCCCTCCTAAAAATTTGGTTATACGAGAATAGAAAGGAAGGTAAACGCCGCGTACACGACGATGGTTGCAAACAGCGTGCCGTCCAATCTATCGAGCGCGCCGCCGTGCCCGGGCATAATTTTGCCCATATCTTTTACCCCTAATTTACGTTTGATACAACTCTCAACGAGATCACCGAACGCCGTTGCAACCGCCGCAAACAAGCCGATGACAAGGTATACGGGTAACCAAATATACATCTGCGGGTACCCCCCGACTACGATGGCGTTATAAATAAAGTAGAGCGCCGCCGCACCCAGCATACCCCCGACTAAGCCGCCAATCCCGCCGATAACCGTCTTATTCGGGCTGAGAGTAGGCGCTAATTTCTTAGGGAAATATTTTTTAAAGGAAATGCCAAACACGTAGGCAATCGAATCGGCGCAAGGCGATACCACGAAGATCAGCAAAATCATAATGCGCGAATCGAGCGCAAGGTGGACAAGTTCGGGGTCTGCCGACGTATGATTGACGATGACGAGCAGGCACAGCAATACCGTGGGGTATACCGCGGAAAGCAAGGAAATCCCCAAGCCTTCCAGGCTCGTTTCCTCGTTTCGAAGCACGAGCAAGGACAACAGTCCGACAGACAATACGAACAACCCCAAAAACACGACGATAAAACCGCTGACCGTACCAAAATACTCTGCCAATACACAGAAGGGCACGACCAATACGGCAAAGGCAAAAACCAAACCGCGCTGTATTGCCGTAGTTTTTTCTTTCGTCGCGCGCAGCATTTCAAAAGTGCCAAACAAGGCAAAGGCGTAAATCATTCCGTCGAAACAAAGATCGCCGTACCCATTAGGCAAAAAGATTTTCAAACAGAAAAACGCCGCCAAAATCGCCACGTATAAGCTGCCTGATAACAATCGTATTTTCATAAACTCTTCTCCAAAGCGTTATCCTAAAAAACGCAAGGGCGGTCGGTTAAATAGTCTTCAACGCGTACCTGCCCTATCGTTTTCTTATTCTTGCGTATTTAACTGTTCGTCCGTTTTTCCAAAGCGCCTCGTGCGGCGGGAAAATTCCAACACCGCTTTATCCAGCTCTTTGTCGGAAAATTCGGGGAACATTTTGTCCGAGAAATACAGTTCGGCATACGCCGCCTGATACAGTAAAAAATTGGAAAGCCGCACCTCTTTACCCGTACGGATAATAAGGTCGGGGTCGGGTACTTCGCCCGTATACAAAAGAGCGGAAAAGCTTTCTTCCGTTACTTTCTCCCCGCTTTCCACGGCAAGATTGACGGCGCGGACGATTTCGTCGCGAGCTCCGTACGCCAAGGCTACGTTGATGCCCTTGCCTGCAAAATGCGCCGTTTCTGCTTCCGATTCGTGTAAAATCTTCTGCACGTCGTCGGGCAGCAGCGCTACGTTGCCAATCACCCGTAAGCGCGCCCCGCGCGCACAAAGCCTGCGCATATATTCTTTAAAATGGTTGCGGATTAGGTTAAACAGCCCCTCCAGTTCCTCTTTGGGGCGGAGCAGGTTTTCCGTGGATAAAGCGTATACGGTAATATAGTCCACACCCAAATCAAAGGCGCGTTCCATTAGCCCTATCATACGCTCCATACCCTGCTTATGTCCGACCGAACGGGGCAAAAACCGCTTTTTCGCCCAACGCCCGTTGCCGTCCATAATCATAGCGATATGACGGGGAATTTTCGTCTCCCCCGTTATTTTATTCTTACGAAGCCCCACAATAGACCTCACCGATTAAACGGACATCAATTCTTTTTCTTTCGCGGCAATAATCGTTTCCAATTTGCTCATATATCCCGAAACGAGCTTTTCAACGTCCGCTTCGCAGCCCGTCGCTTCGTCTTCGGAGAGTTCTTTCGCCGTCTTCATCTTCTTGATGGTATCCATTCCTTCGCGGCGGTGGTTACGAACGGCAACCTTGGATTCTTCGCCCATTTTCTTGGCTTGTTTTACGAGTTCGCGGCGACGTTCTTCGGTCATATCAGGGAATACCAAACGGATTACGTTCCCGTCGTTGGAGGGCGTCAAGCCGATATTCGACTGCAAAATCGCTTTTTCTACCGCTTTTAACAAGGATTTGTCCCAAAGGCTGATTTGCAAGCACTTTGCATCGAGCGCCGAAACGTTGCCAAGCTCGATAAGCTTGCTCATACCGCCGTAAGCTTCGACTTCCAATCTGTCCAAAATGCGGGGATTGGCTCTGCCGGTACGGATTGCGCCGTAGTCTCTTTCCAACGCGTTAAGCGTATTTTCACATTTTTCTTCTAACTCAAACATCATTTCTTCAATTTTTTCGTTTTCAAGCATAATTTTTCTCCTTATTTATACCTTAATGATCGTTCCCAACGCCTCTCCACAAACCGCGCGCACGATGGAGTTTTCCTCGTTCAAGCCGAATGCAAGGGTGGGGATATTGTTTTCCATACACATCGTCGCCGCCGTAAAATCGATAACCTTCAAGCCGCGGTTGATGATGTCCGCATAATGCAACGTTTCGTATTTCTTTGCGTTGGGGTTGGTTTTGGGGTCGGAATCGTAAATGCCGTCCACGTTCTTTGCCATCAGCAAAATATCCGCGTCGATTTCGCACGCACGAAGCGCCGCCGCCGTATCCGTCGAACAGTAGGGATTCCCCGTCCCGCAGGCAAAAATAACGATTCTGCCCTGCTCGAAATGCCGAAGCGCTTTTCTCAAAATGAAGGGCTCTGCCAAAGACACCATATCCAGCGCCGTCTGCACGCGCACGGGCACGCCCCGCTGTTCGATAGCGTCCATCATCGCAAGCGAGTTCATAACCGTCGCCAGCATCCCCATATGATCCGCCGTCGTTCTGTCCATATTCGTACCTTGGCGCCCGCGCCAGAAGTTCCCCCCGCCGATAACCAAACCGACCTCGACGCCCATATTGTGGATTTGTACGATTTGTTCGACCACGGGCGCGATGACCTCGTGATTGAGTCCAAACCTCTGATCTCCCGCTAACGCTTCGCCGGACAGCTTTAAAAGCACTCTTTTATATTTGGGCTGCATACTTTTCCCTTCCTTATGTTAATTTTTCTTTTTTTTCTTTCGTTTTTACGCAATTTTTTATAAGAAAAATGCCCGCAAAACACGATTTTAATTATTATACCATACTTTTGCCAAGAAAGCTATACTATTTACAAAAAAAGTTTATAAAATTTCCCACTTTTTTTCTATTTGTTTTTCTTTGAAAAACAGGGGACAAAAAAAACGGGCTTGGCAAAGCCAAACCCGCATTTTTTATCTTGCTTATTTGTGCGCCGCAGCAACCTGCTTTGCAACTTCTTCGCTCAAATCTTCGCTCTTCTTTTCAAGACCTTCGCCCATAATGTAGAACGCAAATTTATTGATAGCCGTATTGCCAGCTTTCAAAAGGTCTGCAATCTTCTTCGAATCGTCTTTGATGAACGCTTGTTCGATAAGGCAGTTTTCTTCGTAGAACTTCTTAATTCTACCCATAACCATCTTTTCAGCGATTGCCTCAGGCTTGCCTTCGTTGATAGCTTGCTGTTTCAAAACTTCCTTTTCCTTTTCCAAGGTATCAGCCGAAACTTCGTCCTTGGTCAAATATGCGGGCTTCGTGAACGCGATCTGCAAGGTTACGTCGTGCGCAACTTCTTTTGCCGCGTCCGTTGCTTCGCCTGCCATATCCAAAATAACGCCGAGCTTGCCGCCGAGGTGGATATAGCTTGCCAAGAAACCGTCCGTCGTATATTTTACGAATCTTCTAACCGCGATCTTTTCACCGATGATAGCGATCTTGCTCTTCAAATATTCTTCAACCGTACCTTCTGCAGGGGTGTTGCAAGCAAGCAACGCTTCTACGTCTGCGGGGTTTTCGCTTACGATAACCTTTGCAATTTCCGTTGCGATTGCGGAGAACTGAGGGTTCTTTGCAACGAAGTCGGATTCGCAGTTCAATTCTACCAAAACGCCGACGTTGCCGTCGATGTAGCAGGAAACGATACCTTCTGCTGCAATACGCGTAGCTTTCTTGTCTGCCTTTGCGATACCTCTTTCACGAAGAAGGTCCGCCGCTTTCGCCATATCGCCGTCTGCGTCCGTCAATGCTCTCTTGCAGTCCATTACGCCTGCGCCCGTCTTTTCGCGAAGCGCCATTACGTCTTTAGCCGTGAATGCCATAACTATTTTTCTCCTTATATTGTATTTTTACGAACGGGCGATACGCTCGCCCGTTCCGTCTATGATTTACGCGTTTTCTTCCGCTGCAACAACTTCTTCAATGTCAGAAGGAGCTGCTTCTTCCGCTACGGGAGCAACGAGCGCTTCTTCGCCCTGATTTGCTTCGATAACCGCGTTTGCGATTACGGAAGAGATCAATTTGATTGCGCGGATAGCGTCGTCGTTACCGGGGATAACGTAATCGATTTCGTCGGGATCACAGTTCGTGTCGGTAATTGCCACGATCTTGATGCCGAGTTTCTTCGCTTCTTTGATTGCGATTTCTTCGTTGTGGGGGTCAACCACGAACATAACGCCGGGCATAGACTTCATCGTCTTGATACCGCCAAGGTTCGCCTGCAATTTGCCCATTTCTTTCTTCAAGAGCATAACTTCTTTCTTGGGCAATACGTCGAAATCGCCGTTTGCTTCCATTGCTTCCAGCTTTTCAAGGCGTTCTACGCGGCTTCTCATCGTCTTAAAGTTGGTAAGGCAACCGCCAAGCCAACGGGAGTTGACGTAGTACATACCGCAACGTTCTGCTTCTTCCTTGATAGCGTCTTGAGCTTGTTTCTTCGTACCAACGAAAAGTACGTTCTTGCCCGCTTTTACCGTTTCGCATACGAAAGCGTACGCTTCTTCGATAAGGTTCGCGGTCAACTGCAAGTCGATGATGTGAATATCGTTTCTTGCCGCGAAGATGTACTTCTTCATCTTAGGGTTCCATTTTCTGGTCTGATGACCGAAGTGAACGCCTGCTTCCAAAAGCTGCTTCATAGTGATAACTGCCATAATTCAAACCTCCGTTTTTCCTCCCCGCCTTGTGTTGGCTCGTAATGACGTCCGCATTGAAAGATTTTACGGACACGGATTACGCACAATAAGCGAGTGTGAATTTTCAGCCTTTCTATTTTACCACAAGCAAAAAGGGAAAGCAACTCATTTTATACGGCTTTTTCTATTTTTTTATAAAAAAATAAAATTTTTTCTTTACCGTTTTTTATGGGAAAACAGGGCGAAAATATGAAAAAAACGCCGATAGGCTCGTACCTGCCCTCGGCGTTTTGTGTTTTTTATTCCAAATCCATCGCTTCGTCGCTGTTTTCGTATTCTTCGTACTGATGGCAGAATTCCGCAAACACTTCGTCGAGCAAATGTCCGTCTTCGATGGGCATAAGCACCGCGTCGTCCCCCTCGCCTTGCAAAGCGAAAATAATTACTTCGTCTTCCTCTTCTTCCGATTCGGGTTCGGCTTTTTGGAATACGCAATACATATCCCCTCTATATTCGATAGTGGCGATATGGTACAGCTTTTCAATGCTGCCGTCCTCCGCCTCTACCTCAAAAATACGGTCCTCTTCTTCGTAAACCTCTTCCATTTCCTTGCTCATAGTGGATTCCTCCGTTTTTTTATTTTTCATTTTCTCGCGAGCGAGATAACTTTCCAAAATATACGACGCCGCAATCGAATCGATGGTCTTTTTTCGATCCTCGCGCTTTATCCCCCCCTGGATTTGCGTTTCTCTTGCTTGCAGAGTGGTAAAACGCTCGTCCTCAAGCTCGACGGGCAAGTCTGTTTTTTCACGCAAACGTTCGATAAACTCGCGGGTTTTTACCGTTTGTATACTCTCCGTGCCGTCGAAATTAAAGGGAATCCCGCATACGATGACCCCCACGCCCCGATCCTGCGCGATTTTTGCCACCGCCGCCACGTCCGCGTCGAAATTACGGGTACGCACGTAGGTTTCGCAGGGCATCGCGTATTCGTTAAATGGGTCGGAAATTGCCACGCCGATTCGTTTGCTGCCTATATCAAAGGCGATTGCTCTTTTTCCTATCATAGGGATATTATACCACATAAAACCTCGCTCGTCTATTGTTTGCAAGGATATTTTTACGATTTTTTCACATACTGAGTAAGGCAAAACCCTTATAAGGAGGTAAAAAGTATGGAAAAATTTGCACTCGGCGTGTTGCTCGGCGGTATGGGTGGCGCTTTGCTCGTTGCCAATAATTATAAAATGCGCACTTTGGTTCGCAAGACGCAGGACGAGATACAAGCAAAATTCGACAGTCTGATGGATGAGAAAATCCGCGCTATGGACGAAGAAAAAGCGGAAGAAAAAGCCGAAGAACGATTGGCAAAAAAACGCGAAGCAAAAGCGGAAAACTAAACCGCCGTATCGGCAAAAGCCTACCGTGAACGCATACACGGTAGGCTCTTTTTATGCTTTTAACTGTTCGTTTTCCGTTTTTAAAGCGGCGTTTTCCTGTCTTAACCGTTCGTTTTCCGCTTTCAACGCCTGCGCCAGTCTATCGTAAAGAGCGTTGATTTCGTTTTCCAAGCGGCGGCGTAAAAAATCCTTATCGGGAAGAGTAGAATCCTGCCCCGACTTTTTCGCGGGCGCAACGCTCGTTTCCACCC
Organism: Clostridiales bacterium; assembly: GCA_015069295.1. GTDB lineage: Bacteria > Bacillota > Clostridia > Christensenellales > Borkfalkiaceae > Scatosoma. Next base: position 43,220 of record SVIW01000005.1, on the reverse strand, counting down.
CCATTTCCTTGGCAAGCCGCATAATCTTTTCGGGGTCTTTTTTCAAAGTGTTGCGGTATTTATTTTGCAGACGGAGCATCAACTTGTCGTCCCCCTGCGCTAAATTAAAAATCGCCCTGCGCACGGACAAGCCCTTGCTTTTTTCCGCCAAGATACTGCGGAGCGCCGCGTCCGTTTCCTCTTTCGTAAATTCGCGTATCTTTTCCACGGATAACGACGAGCCGTCCAAAAGCTTCACAATCCGTTCGTCCCCTTTTTCGTTTTTCATCAGCGCGTAATAATAATTGCGCACGCTGCCTTTGGCTCTGCCGTGGTTTAACCCGTAGGTCTCGAAAAGGTAAGTAAGCGTTTTGCCCTTCTTTTTCCCCTCTTTGATATATTCGACCAAGTTTTTGGCTTCTTCTTCCGTATAGCCGTTGATTTTGTTCATAATCAGCCTCCGTTTTTTGAACTTCGGTTTGATTATTACCGAATTTTTTCCTTTTTATACTTTTCCAAACGAGAAAAGAATAGGATATAGTATGAAAATTTATTTTTTATCCTCTAAGCCTTGCGCCCTTTTCCTAAACGGCGCTTATTTCGGTATCACCGACCGTTTTTTGCGGTTCGCCCGCCTGCACCCCGCCGACCGCATTTACGCCCAATTCTCCCCCGAAGGAGCTTTGCCTATCGGCTGTTTCTTGACCGAAGAACTGCGTTTTTCTCCGCCCGAAGGGTTCGAGGTATACCTTTTAGAGGACGGCGTGGCGTTATACGCGCGCGATTTCCCGCCCTCGGACTGCTCGTTAAAAACGATTACGCAGGCAAAAGATAGCGATTGCCTTGCCACCGTCTTCTCCCAAGGGGAAGTCCAGCTTTCTTTGCAAACGCACGAAAGCTTTTTCAACGCGACCCTGCCCCCCTCCTTTTGCGTTTGTAAGGCGTTTTTTCAAGAAAATTTACTCTTTTTAGAAAGCGAAAAACAGCTTGCCGTCTATTCGAAAACCGGAAAACGCTTATTTTTAGAAGAAGTACTTTCCTACGAAATTACAAACGGCGTTTTGCAGGCAAAACTCCCCTTACACGAGGGCTTGGGACGGATTGCCGAATGCGAATGGGAGCTTTCGGAAAACGAGCTTATCCGCAAAAAATTCGTCCTATTCTCTCCCGAAGAAACGCCAGAAAACGGGGCTGCGCTCTTGCCCTACGCGTTCTTTGAGAGCGTGTTAATCGGGGCAAATTACGAGGAGTTTTTGACGGACGAATTACGTGCCAAGGCAAACGACATCCGCTCGTTTTTGGGCGATTACCAATCGGTTTTACCAACGGACGATCCAAAGCGCATCGGGCTGATAAAGAAAAAAGCCGATAGAGTGTTTTCCGTCGTTTATTATACCGTAGTTTTGGAAAACGGCAAAATTGCGGATATTACGACATAATTTACCAGCGCAAAAGCCCCGCTTTCCCCTTGACAAAGCCCTGCGTTTTATTATATAATGCGTAGCAGAATAAAAAAGGAGAAAAGAATATGCAAAAAGTGATTTGTAAAAAACTCTACGACACGGAAAGCGCAGCTTTGATTAAAAAGGTTACCTTTGGTGAATACGGCAACGCCGAAGGCTGGGAAGAACGCTTGTATCAGACGGAAAGCGGCAACTTCTTCCTCTACGTCAACGGCGGGGAAAACAGCAAGCACCCCAAAGAAGACATCGTCCGTATGGGCGTAGAAAAGAAAAACGCGTGGCTTTCCGCCAACGCATAAAAAAATCCCCTCTCTACCGCTTGGTAAGAGAGGGGATTTTCCTTTTTTTAATTAGAAGCTGGTTACTTCTACCTTTTTGATTACGATGGGTTTTACGGGCACGTGGTAGGTTACCTGATTTTTATGGTCGCCCACGTATGCGTCGTCTGCGTCGATAAGCAGGGTATGTTCTTTGGTGAACTCGTCCTTATCGTCGTAATATTCATCGATCGCCGTCTGCAAATCCTGCAAAATTTCCACGCTGTCTTCGTTTAAAACGGCAAAAGTACAATATTCGTTATGCGCCGTTTCGCCCGTTGCTAAGGAGATATAGAACATCGAAGTTGCGCTGTTATATTTATAATCCTTAGGCGAAACCGCACCCTCGTCGCTGTCCGCGCGTTTTACGTAAACGCGGTCAGAGGTGTCCTTCGTATGATAATACATCGTCAACGAACCGAACGTTTCGTTTAACGCGCCGTTTTCTACGCGGAAATTGTTCGCGCCAAATTCGCCGTAAACGGTATAGGTGGGCGTAAGCTTGCTCTTTTCCTTCCAAACGCTAACGGGGAAGTCTTTCAAATTGCCGTATTTTTTAACGACTTCGTAATAGGATTTATAAACGAGCCCGTCTTCGTCCTCCGCATCTTTCGTATGCGAGTACGCGCCGGTAAAGAGCTTGCTTTCTTCGTAGTTATGCACGCAAAGCCCGTCGTAATAGCCGTTATCCGCAAGCCAAAGGAAATGCGCGGTCGTAGCAGGCGCGACGTTTCTGTTTAATTCGTATTCTAATACGTACGTTTCCCCGTTAAATTCGATGGTCATTTCTACTTCGGGATGGTCGGTTTCGCACGCGGTCATCGTACCGACGCAAGCCAATACGCTGCTGATTGCCAACGCTCCGCACGCAATTTTCTTTATCGCTTTTTTCAACATACTCGTTTCCTACCTTTAATCGATATGCAATCGCACAGTTTTCTTCTTCTATTTTACCTTTTATTTTACTTCCCGTCAAGTAGTTTTGCGTTATTTTTTTTCTTTTTTATCTCTTTTCCGTCCAAGCTATGAAAAAGCGAAAAAATCCCGCTGTTTTCTCTATAAACACAAAAAAACGGCTGTCTTTCGACAACCGTTTTTTGTCCGTAAAAACTTATTTAAGTTCAGCGGTAGCGCCGTTTTCCTTAAGTTTTGCAACGAGAGCTTCTGCGTCTGCCTTAGGAACGTTTTCTTTGATAACGCCCATAGCTTCAACTGCTTTCTTCGCGTCAGCAAGACCAAGACCGGTAGCTTCCTTAACAACCTTGATGATTGCGATCTTGTTTGCGCCGATGTCCTTAAGAACAACGTCGAATTCCGTCTTTTCTTCTGCTGCGGGAGCTGCTTCTGCTGCGCCTGCTGCTGCGGGAGCTGCTGCAACTGCAGCGCTTACGCCAAATTCTGCTTCCAATGCTTTTACGAGTTCGTTCAATTCGAGAACGGTCATAGCTTTTACTTCTTCAATGAGTTTCTGTACATCCATGGTTTTTTAATCCTCCGATTTTTTAATAATGATTTTTTTGATGAAATGTTTTCAATAATTAGTTGCTTTCTTTTGCTTTTGCAATCTGATCCAAAACGCCCACAAACTTGGAAAGCGAGGACTGGAAGCAGCCAAGCATCTTTGCGATGAGCACTTCCTTGGAAGGAATTGCAGAGAGCGCTTTTACGCCTTCTTTATCCAAATACTTCTGTTCTACGTACGCGCACTTGGGAACGATTTTCTCTACCAACGCGGGGTTAGCCTTGGTTGCGTTTGCAAACACTGCTGCGCCGCTCGTTTCGTCTGCACAGAATACCGTTGCGGTCGTACCGTTGAGGTCAGCGTCGAATTCGGTGATACCAAGATCGTTAAGAGCTTTTCTAACAAGCGTGTTCTTATAAACCTTGTATTCGCAGTTCGCTTCTTTGAATTTTCTTCTAAGTTCGGTTACTTCCAAAACCGTAAGCTTGTTATAATCCGCAAAAACGATGGATTTGCTTTCCGAAACCTTCGCCTTGATTTCTTCTACTACTAATTTTTTAGCTTCTACATTCGCCGACATAATTACCTCCTTTAAGCGTTTCCGCCTGACATAAAAAAATACCTTATACCGCAGGGCATAAGGACGCAATTACTTTTTTAATGCTTTCCTCGAACCTAAGCAAGCGGTTTCCCATCAAACCTTTCGGTACTGGCTGTCTGCGGCTGATTTTTACTATGTTATTATACCATTCTCACGGGAGGCAGTCAAGCGTTTTTGACCGCCTCTCGCAAAAATTTTTCAAATTGTTTGAAACTTAAAAGTTTCTTCGAAATTGGGTAGATACGAGCAGTTCAAGGCGGGATGCGTCCAGCCTTATCTATCCCTCCACCGACCTACGATGTTACCTTTTGGTTCCACGAAACTGTGGAGAAGGGTTGCAGATTGGAACAAAAGCAACGTGCCGTTGCATCCAGTCTTATCTATCCCTCCACTACCTACGATGTTACTTTTCTTCGAAATTGGGTAGATACGAGCAGTTCAAGGCGCGGCGAGGGCGCGTACAAATCGTACGTAACCGAGCCGCAACACCGAAATGCGACGTATATACACAACTTTCGTTAGATTTTGGGAACAACCTTAACCCCAGGCCCCATCGTCGAAGCAAGCGTTACGCTCTTAAGATAGGTACCTTTTGCGGTTGCGGGCTTTGCCTTTACGATTGCGTCGATAAGCGCGGTGTAGTTTTCTACAAGCTTGTCTTTGCCGAAGCTCTTCTTACCGATAGGGCAGTGGATAATTGCGGTCTTGTCAAGTCTGTATTCTACTTTACCAGCTTTAACTTCTGCAATTGCCTTTTCTACGTCCATCGTAACCGTACCCGATTTAGGGTTAGGCATCAAGCCTTTGGGACCGAGGATACGACCGATACGACCTACCATACCCATCATATCGGGGGTGGTGATCATAACGTCGAAATCGAACCAGTTGTCGTTTTGAATTTTTGCAATCAATTCTTCTGCGCCAACGTAATCTGCGCCTGCTGCCGCTGCTGCGTCAGCTTTTGCGCCCTTCGCGATAACCAAAACTTTCTTGGTCTTACCGGTACCGTTGGGAAGTACGAGTACGCCACGTACCTGTTGGTCAGCCTGACGGGGGTCAACGCCCAAACGAACGTGCAATTCGATCGTTTCGTCAAACTTTGCTTTCGCCGTTTCAAGCAAAACGGAGATTGCTTCGCCTGCTTCGTACTGCTTCGTCAAATCAAATGCTTTTACGCTGTCTTGATATTTCTTTCCGTGTTTCATTGTTTCCGCCTCCTTACTCTTCGACGGTAACGCCCATCGAACGAGCGGTACCTGCAACCATGCTCATAGCGCTTTCAAGGCTGGTGCAGTTCAAGTCAGGCATTTTCATCTTTGCGATTTCTTCTACCTGCGCCTTCGTAAGCTTACCTACCTTGACGGAGTTGGGTTTCGCACTTGCCGTATCCAAACCAAGCGCTTTCTTGATAAGAACGGGTGCGGGGGGCGTCTTCAAAATGAACGTGAACGAACGGTCTTGATAAATCGTTACGACCACGGGAATAATGAGACCGGGTTTGTCTGCCGTTTTTGCGTTGAATTCCTTCGTAAAGCCGGGCAAGTTGATACCGAAGGGACCAAGGGTCGAACCTACGGGAGGAGCCGGAGTCGCTTTACCAGCGGGAAGTTGCAATTTTACGACTGCTGTAATCTTCTTTGCCATAAATATTTTCTCCTTTGTGGTTTTGACAAGACGCCCTCAAAAAATTTGACGTCTCTCCCACATTCTTAACGTAATGAAACTCCGCAAAAAGCGGAGTGTGCGCGGAAAAAGCTTACGCTTCTTCTTCCGCAGTGGTTTCGGGCAGCGGCGCGTCTACCTTTTCGATTTGCGAATATTCTACTTCTACGTCCGTTGCTCTGCCGAACATCGTCGTCGAAATCTTCGCCTTTTGCGCGCTTGCATTGAGTTCCTTTACCGTACCGAGGAATCCCTTCAAAGGACCGTCCTCGATCGATACCGTATCCCCTACCTTGAAATTGATGTCGTCCAAGAGGAAGGCTTCCAATTTCATTTTACGGATTTCGTCCGGTTTCATAGGGATAGGTCTGCCCTGCGGGCCGCAGAAGCCCGTTACGCCACGCGTACTGGTAACGTAATACCAAATTTGGTTGGTATAAATCATCTTGATGAAAACGTAGCAAGGCAATAATTTTCTTTCTACGACCTTGCGTTTGCCGTTTTTCTCTTCGATGACCTGTTCCATAGGGATTTTCAAATCGACGATATAGTCGCCCAGATTGTTGTTTTCAATCAACTTCTCCAAGCTGTCCTTTACCATCGCCTCGTATCCCGAATAGGTATGCAAAATATACCACTTGGGTTCTTCGTTCATCGGCATATCCTTACCTCCGACTTACGATTGGATCGAGGTCAGCTCTTCCAACAGAGCAAGCAAGCCCTGATCCACCGCCGTAACCACCACGAGGAAAGCTGCGACGACAACAAGCACCACGCCCGTCGTCTTTAATACAACGGGGAGCTTGGGCCAGGTAACCCTTTTAAGTTCGGAAAAGGTTTCCTTGATTTTCGCCCCAGCGCGACGAAACCAATTGGGTTTTTTGTTTTTGGTCTTGGTTGCGTTTGCCATGAAATACCTCTCTTGCGCCGTAATATTTTACCGCGCGTTACCTTGGATTATTTGGACTCTTTGTGTTCCGTGTGCTTTTTGCAGAAAGGGCAGTATTTGCTCATAACGAGTCTGTCGGGATCGTTCTTCTTGTTCTTAATACTGTCATAGTTTCTATGCTTGCATTCGGTGCATTCAAACGTAATTTTGGCTCTTGCCGTTTTGGTTGCCATAATCAAAACTCCATACAAAAAATTACACCCCTCAACGGGTGCGTGAAATTAGTTTAACACACTTTTGAGGGGTTGTCAATCTTTTTTGAAAGCTTTTTTAAATTTTTTTACTTTTTTATAAAAGAATTTTTAGGAAGTTTTTGCTTTTTCAACGCGCCCGTTTTTACGCCTCTTCCACGGAAATTTTAAACCGTTGCCCGTTGACGAGCGCAAGCACTATCCCGTCCTCTTCCTTTTGCACAAACCCGACAAATTCCTCCTTAAGCCACGCAAACAGCTTGTCTTTTACCTCTGCCGCCATCGCCTTTCTTTCCATAATTTCTTCCTCCTTCGTATTTATATATATAGTATATCATAGAAGGAAGCCTCTTTTCAACGGCTGCGCCTTGAGAGATTTTGTCGATTTTTGTCTTTGTTTGTCTTTATTTGTATTCTTCCGCCAATTTTTTAAACAACGGCAACGCCTTTTCAATGCGCTCGGTCTGTACGCAATAGGCTACCCGCACCCAGCCCGCCGCGCCGAAATCCGCGCCGTTGACAAGCAACAGCTCGTATTTTTTCGCGCGCTCGCAAAACGCCGCCGCGTCCTCCTCGAGCGCCTTGACGAACAGATAGAACGCCCCGTCGGGATATACGCAGGTATAGCCGTATTCCTGCAAGGCGTTATACAGCAAATCGCGGTTGCGCTTGTATACCGACAAATCCGCCGTTAAGCCGTCGCATTCCGCCGCTACGCGTTGGAAAAGCGCAGGCGCGCACACGAACCCAAGCGACCTGCCCGCGCCGCATATTGCCGCGTAAATCGCCCTGTTTTCTTCCATCTTCGGGTTGACGGCGATATACCCTACCCGTTCACCCGGCATAGAGAGCGATTTCGAATAGGAATAGCACACGATACTGTTTTCATACTCCGCCATCACGCAAGGTACTTTCGTCGTAGCGTCGTACACCAATTCTCTGTACGGCTCGTCGGAAATCAAATAAATGGGCGCGCCGTATTCCCCCGATTTTTCCGTCAGGATTTTAGCCAAACGCTTTATCGTCTTTTCCGTATACACTACGCCCGAGGGGTTGTTGGGCGAATTGATAAGCACCCCTTTTACCTTGGGCGAAAGGGCTTTTTCAAGCGCTTCAAAATCGGGCTGCATATTCTCGTTTGAAGGCAATACCGTCAGTTTCGCCCCCGCGTTTTTGACGAACACCGCGTATTCGGGGAAATAGGGCGCGAACACGATAAACTCGTCCCCCTCTACGCTGAGCGCTTTCAAGGTAATCGTCAAGGATGCCGCCGCCCCGCAGGTCATATACAAATCGTCGCCAGAAAGGGGTACGCCGAAACGGCGGGTGAAATTCGCCGCAATTTTTTCCCGCACCTCTTTATCGCCCTGCGCCGAGGTATACCCGTGCAACGCTACGGACGGAGTTTCTTGCACCAAACGCGCAATCGCTTCGTTGACTTCGCTTGGAGCGGGTACGGACGGATTGCCGATGGAAAAATCGAAAACGTTTTCCGCTCCGATTTCCGCGCTGCGCTTTTTCGCATATTCGAATATCTCTCTAATCGTCGAGCGTTTGCTGCCCAAACGGTACATACTTTCGTTATACATACTCCGCCTCCAAGCCTTTTTCTTCCTTTATATTATATATAGGTATATAATTCTTATAATTTTTTGACATACGACCTACGCCGTTTGTGCTGGATATGGTCGAAATACTTCCATTGTCCCTGCACGCTGACATTCGTTTCCAAATTAAGATTGGTCTCTAAATAGTCCACGCCACTGTCCCGCAAAATATCCTGCAGCCCCATAATAATCGCCGCGTTCAGTCCCGAACGGCGGTATCTGGGCAAAATCCCCACCAAGCCCAAATCGATACTCTCCGGCTTTTTCAAACAGCGCAGCAATCGAACGAGCGCGGGCAAAGTCAATTTTCCGCCGCTTTTTTGCAGGGCTTTGCCAATTCCCGTAATACACAAGCCGAAAGCGACTACCTTTTCGTCCTCGTCGCAGTAGACGGCGATATGGTCTTTGTTTAAAATCAGCTTGAACTGCGCGACCATCTGCTTGACCATTTCAGGGGTAAAGGGCACCGTTCCGTACAGTTCTTTATAACACTCGTCGATACACTCGAAAATGCCGTCTTTATATTTTTTGATAAACGCGCGTTTGCTAAGCTCTTGCCCCGCGCGGTGCACTTTGTTGCGTTCCATCGCGCGCTTAGCGTATTCTTCCAGCTTTTCCCGATCGTGAAAAACGGGATAAAGCCGATATTCTACCCAATCCACGTCCTTTTCAAAGCCGCAAGCGTCTACGAGGGCGGGATAATAGTCGTAATTGTACTGTTCCTCAAAGGTGCACAGCCAATCAAAGCCCTCGATAAGCAGTCCTTCGCGCTCCAAATCGCTGTACCCCAAAGGTCCGACGATTTCGTTCATACCTTGTTTTCTGCCCCAATCTTCCACTGCTTGAAAAAGAAGCCTCGCCGTTTCTTCCTTATTTTCGCAATCGAAGCGGGTAAAGCGCACCTGCCTCGTATTATGATTCTCGTTATACTGCTTTTGCACGATGCCTTGTATTCTGCCTACCGTCTTCCCCTCTCGCACCGCAAGGAAAAACCCCGAATCACAAGTACGGCTGTATATGTTCTTTTTGGAAAATATCGTCTTTTCATCCCCGTACAAAGGGGGCACGAAATAGGGATTGTTTTTATATAAACGCAGAGGATATCGCAAAAATTCCTTTCTCTGCGCCCGTGTTTTTACCTCTATAATTTGAGTAACACCATTTGCCATAGTATAAACTCCCTCCCTGCAAGACCGCTTAGTTTCCTTGACAGTATACCATATTTTCCCCAAAAAAGTAAAGTATTTTGACACGAAAAAAGAGCCTTGGATTTCCAAAGCCCTTTCCGTTTGTTTTTCCTTACGCTTCTTTGATCGCGTTAACGGGACATCCGTCTTCACAAGCGCCGCAGTCTACGCATTCGTCGTTGATTACGTAGATACCCTTCGCGTCGTCCATAACGATTGCGCCAACGGGGCAGGTATCAGCGCAAGCGCCGCAAGCCAAACATTCGTCCGTGATAATATGTGCCATAACAGTTACCTCCGTTTTTTTGCTTTTTCCTATCGTATTATAGCATATTTTTTTTCATTAGTAAAGGATTCAGCGGCTTTTTTTGTAGACTTTTCAAATTTTTTCACAGGGAATTTCCCCCACGCAGCCGCGAAATCAGCTCTTTCGCGACGTTTGCCGCCTGTAAAATCTCCTCTTTCGTGTTCTCTTTTCCAAAACTAAAGCGTACGCTTTCCCTCGCTTCCTCTTCGCTAAGCCCCATCGCAAGCAAGACGTGGCTGGGCTTTATAGAGGCGCTGGCGCAAGCCGAGCCTGCCGAAAGGGACACTCCCTTTAAATCCATACTGTACACGAAATCGGTATTTCGAATCCCTTTCAAACGCAAATTCAAAAGAGCGGGCAACCCCTCTTCGCCGTTTATCTCTACGCCGTCCTCGCCCGCAAGCTCCTGCAAAAACAAAGCCCGTAAGCCGCGCAATTTTTCCGCCGCGTCCGCCTGCTCTTGCAAATTCTTCGCATACGCCGCCGCCATTCCCACGATAGCGGGTACGTTGCTCGTCCCGCCCCGCAAGCCTCTTTCCTGCTCGCCGCCGACGATAAGCCCGCGCATTTTTACTCCGCCTTTGATATACAAAGCCCCACAGCCCTTCGGTCCGTAAAATTTGTGGGCGGATAAGGACAGCATATCCACGCCCGACTTTTTAACGTCTACGGGCAGATAGGGAGCCAGTTGCACGCCGTCGGTAAAAAATAAACTGCCTGCCGCTTTTGCCGCCGCACAAAGCTCCTCTATCGGTTGCAATACCCCCGTTTCGTTGTTGGCGCTCATTACGGCGACCAACCCCGTACGCTCGCAAAGCAAACTTTGCAAAGTCTTTACTTCTATTTTGCCGTTTTTCGCGGCGGGAATATAGACGATTTCAAAGCCCTCGTTTTTCAACCGTTCCGCCGAAGCCAGCACGGCGTGATGCTCTATTGCGGACACGAGGATTTGATTGCGCCCCTTTTCCTTAGCGGCGTACGCCCCGCAATACATCGCCCAGTTGTCCGCTTCCGTCCCGCCCGAAGTAAAATACACTTCGCTGGGTTTGGCGTTAATTTTTTCCGCAAGCAAATCACGGGCGTTATCCACGGCGTTCATCGCCGCGCGGCCCTGAGCGTGCGGAGAATCGGCGTTGCCAAAGTCCGCCAAAAAATAGGGCGTCATCTTTTCCAATATTTCTTTGTCGAGCGGCGTCGTTGCCGCGTGATCGAGATAAATCCGTTTCATAGTCGTTTCCTTTCCGTACATTATAAAACTTTTTTTCCGTTTTGTCAATGCCCGCAAGGGTTTTCGGCGGCGGAAAAAAGAAAAATCAGCCGTTTTGCCCCGTTTTGATAAAAAAATCTGCAAAATTTTATAACTTTTTTCAAAAACCCCCTTGAAAAATGTGAAAAAATATACTATAATGGTTGCAATTATCGGTTCTTTGCAAAACCGAAGGCAAGGGAATAGGAGAGAAACCTCGCCTTTTACGGCGTTTGCGCCCCATCTACCGATAAAATATTGCAAATGCACAAGGGGGATTTTATTTATGAGTATCAACGGCGAAAATATCCGCAACATTGCGGTTGTGGGACACAGCGGCGAGGGCAAAACTACGCTTTGCGAAGCGATGCTGTTCAACGGCGGCGTTATCGACCGTATGGGAAAGGTAACGGACGGCACGACGGTCAGCGACTTCGACGATTTGGAAAAAGCGAAAAAGATGTCCATCTATACTTCTTGTTCGAACCTTACCTGGAAAGGCGTTAAGGTAAACCTTCTCGATTTGCCCGGCTATTACGATTTTGAGGGCGAACGGAACGAAGGCTTGCGCGCGGCTGGCGGAGCTCTGCTCGTTATCGGCGCAAACGGCGTTCTTCCCATCGGCGCGGAATCGATTGTCGAATATTGCCTGAAACTGGGCAAACCCCTCATCATCTTCATCAACGGTATGGACAAGGAAAACGCAGACTATCTCGGCACCGTACAAGCTTTGAAAGCAAAATACGCGGGCAAGCTTGCGCCCATTCAAATCCCCATTATGGAAAACGGGAAAATGCAGGGCTGCATCAACGCTTTGCAAGAACGCGCGTACCTCTTTAAAGAGGGCGGCCCGCAGGAAATTCCTATCCCCGACGATATGAAAGATCAGGTCGAGGAAATGAAAGCGCAACTGATGGAAACGGCAGCGGAGAACGACGAAATCCTGCTCGAAAAATATTTCGAAACGGGCGATCTTACCCGCGAAGAAACCATTCGCGGTATCCGTATCGGTATCGCCTCCGTCAATACCATTCCCGTTATGGCGGGCTCCGCGCTTACCAACCGCGGCGTTATCAACCTCTTAAACGAAATCGTTACCTATATGCCGCAGGCGCGCGAACGTCTTAACACGATGGTGGAAGACCTCGAAAACCCCGGCAAAGTATATTCTATCCACACCGAAGAAAACGCTCCGTTTGCAGCGCAGGTATTTAAGACGGTCATCGACCCGTTCTCGGGGAAACTCAGCTATTTGAAGAGCTTCCGCGGCGTATTGAAGAGCGGTTCGACGGTTTGGAACCCCAACACCGAAACGGAAGAACGCATCGGGCAAGTCTACGCGCTCCGCGGCAAGAAAATGGAAGCCGTCGACGAATTGGCGGCGGGCGATATCGGCGCGGTCAATAAACTGAACAACACCAACACGGGCGACACCCTTTGCGATATAAACGCAAAAGTCAAATTCTCCCCTATCTATTTCCCGAAACCCACTCTGTTTATGTCGGTCGCAGCGGAAAAGAAGGGCGAGGAAGACAAGGTTTTCGCAGGGCTTGCAAAACTCAAAGAAGAAGATTACACCTTCTCGATTGAAAAGAACGCCGAAACGGGCGAAATGGTCCTCGGCGGTCAGGGCGATACGCAGCTTGAAATTCTTGCCAAGAAAGTTAAAGCACGCTACGGCGTGGATATGAAGCTGTCCGAACCGAAAATTGCTTACCGTGAAACCATTCGCGGCAAAGCGGAAGCGGAAGGCAAGCACAAGAAACAGTCGGGCGGCCATGGTCAATACGGCCACGTTAAAATCCGTTTCTCCCCCGCAGAAGAAGATTTCGTGTTCGACGAAGAAGTCGTTGGCGGCGCAGTACCCAAAAACTATTTCCCCGCAGTCGAAAAAGGCTTGCGCGAGAGTATGGAGCACGGTCCCTTGGCAGGCTATCCCGTTACGGGCTTGAAAGCGGTCCTTTACGACGGTAGCTATCACGACGTAGACTCGAACGAACTTTCCTTCAAGATGGCGGCTTCTATCGCCTTCAAAGAAGGGCTTAAAAACGCAAAACCCGTTCTTTTGGAACCCGTTTACAGCTTGAAGATTGCCATTCCCGCCGATTATCTTGGCGACGTAATGGGCGACATCAACAAACGCCGCGGCCGCATTATGGGCACGGACACCGAGGGCGAACGCTCGATTATCACGGCGGAAGTCCCCCTTGCGGAAATTAAAACCTATACGATGGAGCTGCGTTCGCTTACCCGCGGCAGCGGTAAATTCGTATCCGAATTCTTAGGCTACGAAGACGTTCCTCCTATGCTTGTTGACAAAATCGTTGCCGAGGCTCAGAAAAACTAACCTCCTATATTTACTCGGCAAAAGAAACCCCTCGGATCCCCCTCCAAGGGGTTTCTTTTCTTGCCTTTCCCCTTTACTTTTTTAAAAAACTGTGCTATACTGTATCTATGAAATACGATTACGTAGCCTTTTACAATAAAAACGCGGCTTTTTTCAAGGCGAATAAAAAACGGGAAAGCGCGCTGCTTTTTAGCAACGCACTCCTTACCTACCTCTTTCTGTTCGCCTACGCGGGGCTTTGGGTATACGCCCTTTTAAAAGACGGGCTTTTGGTGGTGGATTACGCAAAATTCTTCTTCATCCCCGCCACCTCCCTTCTCACCGTCAGCGTTTTGCGCCTCGCCATCGACAAACCCCGCCCGTATAGCGAAAAAGGCGCGCATATCCAACCGATTTTAAGAGGAAAACGCGAACAGGGTCATTCCTTCCCCAGTCGGCATATCGCCAGCGCAACGGCGATTTCCTTTACCTTCTTGCCCTATCTGCCCGCCGTTGGAGGCGTTTTACTCGTTTGCACCCTCGCGCTCGCGTATACCCGCTTTGCCGTTGGAGTGCACTACCCTTCCGACCTCTTGGCAGGCATCGGCGTGGGCGGGTTCTTCGGCGCTTTCGTGTTTTTCCTTTAAATCTATTTGTGAACTTTTGTGAATTTGTGAAAAATTAACATTTTTTGCTTGAACGGTAGCAAAAAAAGGAAGAAAAAATTTTTTTAGAAATTTTCTTTACTTTTTTTGTCGAGCGTGATAAAATATACTTGTAAATCGGTTGGGGACAACCGAGGATAACAAAGCTCATCATTTTCCCCCTTATCATATAGGTAGCCGCCTCGAGACCGTAAGGTTTCGGGGCGGTTATCCTTATCGTTCACGTAAAAAGCCGCAGAAAACTCTGCGGCTTTTCGTTTTTTACTTTTTTAGCGGACGCTGTTGCCCATTTCGTAGGCAATTTGTAAAAGTTCGGGACGGTTTACCACCTCGCCCTTTTCGTACACGCCTTTTCCGTACAGCGTGCCTTTTTCCTCGTAGCCGTCGATACACATCGCAAACCCGTGAAAACAGGACAGGGTGATATCCAAAGTATCCTCGTCCGCTTCGGCTGCGGTGGCGATATAATACAAGTCCTTGTTGGCGATTTCCGTCCAACGCGCCACCGTTCTGTCGATTACCGCCTTTAACTGCGCGCAAATTGAATAGAAATACACGGGACTGGACAAAACGAGCACGTCGCAATCGATAATCTTTTGCAAAATTTCCGCCATATCGTCGTTGAACGCGCACCTGCCCCCGCTATTTTTACAAAAATAGCAACCCGTGCAAGGGGCAATCTTCTTTTCCGCAACCCGAATTTTTTCTACTTCGTTGCCCGCATTCAACGCGCCGCGCGCAAACTCGTCGCATAAAATATCCGAATTGCCGCCCTTTCTGGGGCTCCCTGATAAAATCAAAACCTTTTTCATTTTTTCACCTTATAGGCAAACCGCAAGCCGTTCACGGCTTGCGGTTTTTTCTCGTTTTTTTAAATTATTCTGCGCAGTTCTTCTTCAAGATTGCAAGGTTTTCCATAATTTCCTTGGGCATCTTGTCGCCGAAGTTTTCCGCATAGTAGTTCGTGATTTCTTCCGCTTCTGCCGCCCAACGAGCTTTATCAACCACCAACAACTTTTCAAGCGTTTCCGCGTCGATATCGCAGTTTTCGATGTTGATATCCTTTGCATAAGGAAGGTAACCGATTGCCGTTTCGCGAGCGTCTGCCTTGCCTTCGCAACGATCCAAAATCCAGTCGAGAACGCGCATATTGTCGCCAAAGCCCGGCCACATAAAGTTGCCGTTTTCGTCCTGACGGAACCAGTTTACGTTGAAGATCTTAGGCTGCTTTTCAGCGGGAACTTTCGCGCCCATATCAATCCAGTGCTGGAAGTATTGGTCAACCGAATAGCCCATAAACGGCTTCATTGCCATAGGGTCGTGGCGAAGTACGCCAACCGCACCCGTCGCCGCCGCCGTCGTTTCGGAGGACATAATCGTACCTACGAACGTACCGTGGTTCCAGTCTCTCGATTGATATACAAGCGGAGTCGTCGTTGCTCTTCTGCCGCCGAAGATGATTGCAGACAAAGGTACGCCTGCCTTCGATTCGAATTCGGAAGAAATGCAAGGGCAGTTGATAGCAGGCGAAGTGAAACGGGAGTTAGGATGCGCTGCGTTTCTGCCGCAATCAGGCGTCCAAGGCTTGCCCGTCCAGTCGATAAGCTCTGCGGGAGCTTCCTTCGTCAATTTTTCCCACCAAACGGTGTTGTCTGCGGGGTTCAGCGCAACGTTCGTGAAAATCGTGCCCTGTCTCGTAGACGCAAGCGCGTTGGGGTTGGATTTTTCGTTAGTACCGGGCGCAACGCCGAAGAACCCGTTTTCGGGGTTTGCCGCCCACAATCTTCCGTCCTCGCCTACGCGAATCCAAGCGATGTCGTCGCCTACGCAGAATACTTCGTAGCCTGCGTCGAGGTACTGCTTGGGAGGAATCAACATTGCAAGGTTGGTCTTACCGCAAGCGGAAGGGAACGCAGCCGCAACGTATTTGATTTCCTTGTCCTGAGGACGCTTTACGCCGAGGATAAGCATATGTTCTGCCATCCAGCCTTCTTTCTTTCCAAGGTTGGTAGCGATACGAAGCGCAAAGCACTTTTTACCGAGCAATACGTTACCGCCGTAAGCCGAGTTTACGGAAATAATCGTGTTGTCCTGAGGGAAGTGCATAATATATCTCTTTTCAGGGTCTACGTTGCATTTTGCGTGGAAACCCTTAACGAAATCACCCGTTTCGCCGAGCTGGTCAAGACAGCACTTGCCCACGCGGGTCATAATCATCATATTCAAAACGACGTAAATCGAATCGGTAATTTCGATACCGATTTTCGAGAAAGGCGAACCTACGACGCCCATCGAATAGGGAATAACGTACATTTTTCTGCCCTTGTACGCGCCTTTTGCAATTTCGTTTACCATTGCGTACGCTTCTTTGGGCGCTTTCCATTTTACGATGGAATGAGGAAGCGCGTCCTCTTCGTTTTCACAGCAAATGAAAGTTCTGTCCTCAACGCGCGCAACGTCGTTTTCCGCCGTTCTGTGATAATAGCAGTCGGGCAATTTTTCCTGATTCAGCTTGATCATTTCGCCCGTAGCGCAAGCTTCTTCTCTCAACGCGTCTCTCTGCGCGTCGCTACCGTCAATCCAAATCACTTCGTCGGGCAAAGCGAAAGCCTTAACGTCTTCAACGAATTGAAGCACTTTCTTGTTGTTGGTCATAATATGTCTCCTTTGAAAATAATTATTGCGTATTGATAGTGAAAAGTGCTCTTTCCACCAATTGCATTATATCACAAAAAAATGCGATTGTAAACTGTTTTTTGAAAAATTTTCCTTTCTATGCGGAAAAATCCGCTTTTAGCTTTCCCGCAGCGGACTTTTCTTCCGAGTTTCTTTTTTCCCCTCAAAAAAAGCGCGGGTTTTCGACAGCGTAATCTCCGTCGTTTCCCTATCGATACGCTCGGTTTCCGCTTCCGTATACCGCACGTTGGACAAAAATAACAACCCCACCGAAGCGTACCCCGTCGCGACGATTAAAACGACGGGCAGAACCCCTCGCTGAAAGACGAGGGAAATGAGCAAAAGGAGTGTGGAAAACAGCAATTCCCGCCATTGAAAACGCAGAGCAAACCCCACCGTGATTTTTTGCGAGGATTTTGGCGTAACGATAAATCTTGCTTTTTTTCCAAAAATCCCCATCGTTGCCGAAACCAAGGACACCGTCAGCATTGACCCGTACAGCACCACGACGGCAAGCGTATACAAAATCGTGCGCAAAGGGTTTAACCGAAACGCCCACGTGATAAAATCGTTTAGCATCGGCGAGAAGAAAAACAAAATCGTCGGCAGAATCATCCATACTCCGTATACGCCGCCAAGCTGCAAACGGAAGACGGGCGCAAGCATCAGGTTGGCAAAAATAAAGAAAGCAAAAATCGCCGTCAAGGGCAAATTGTAGGTAAACAAAACGATATCCGCCTTTTCAAACCAAGCCATTTTCGATTGCTTTATCCTGCCCGTGTATCGCTTGATAAATTCCAAATTCCCCTGCGTCCATTTCGAATGTCTTTTTTTAAACGCCACGTAGTCGATAGGGTATTCTTCCCGACAGACGATATTGGGCGCGAACGCCACGTAATAGCCCGCGTTTCTCGCCTCGATACTAAGGCACAAATCCTCAGCAACGAGGGGCGGAAATCCACCCGCCTTTTCATAGCACTCTCTTTTTATCATCGCGCCGTGCCCTAGCATCGTGGAGAACCCGTAAAAATGCTTCATCGTTTGATAGGTCGGCCAATGCGAATTGACCCCGACGTGAAAAAGCCGCATAAACAGATTGCGGTTTCGGTCCGAAACGTGGTTTGCCTGCACGATCCCCACGTTTTTATAGGCGTAAAAATATTTCAAACTCTCCACCAAATAATTTTCGGGCAAAATCTCGTCCGAATCGAGAATTACGTAATACCCGTATCCCTTTTTTCTGCACTCCTCGGACAAAAAATAATGATTGATATTCCCCGCCTTAAACCCCTCTCGATTTTCTCGCCGTACCACTCTAATCCCGTGGTTTAACGCAAACTCGTTGATTTGCGTTTTATATTCTTCCTTGGTCGAATCGTCCAAAATCACGACGTCAAAATGCTCGTAAGTTTGGCGTATACTGGCTTCTAAACTTTTCCCGTCGAAGTCGTTGCAGGTACAATAGGCAAGCAAAATTTTGTCCTTTGCGCTTGAAACGTCCGTTTCAATTACCTTGCGATAGCGGGCGTATAAACGCTTTTTCGCCGCGTAATACCATACTACGTAAATAAAATCTTTTACGCCGTTCAGCCAAAAATAAGAAATAAAAATCCCGTTGAAAACCAGCAAGGTTTTCGCCCCGATTTTACACCACAAAGGCACTCGCCCCGCCCCCAAATAGGGGGTATCGATAATTTTTGGCAAAAACTGCGCCCATAAAACGACGGTCAATACCGTCCATATCGCAAACATCGTATAATACAAAGCGGGACTCTTTTTTATCCCGCTCTTTTCCCCCGTCCTCTCCATACGCGCCTCCTTTTTTCTTATTTTGTCTCGTTTTAAAAATTTCATTCCAAAAGAAAAACCGACGTGTTTTACGTCGGCGTTTTTTATATGCTGTTTTCAAAAGAAATACAACTATGGGCTAAATTTTTCTTATTCTATCGGCTCGATAATATCGATATACGCATACCACGCACTCGTCTCCGTGATACTCTCTATCAACTCTTCCACGCAGTAAAACGCAAACGAATCTGCTACGCCGTCTAAGTTATACAAATACCCGCTTTGCGATATTTCCTTTTCGCCGAACAAACCGTTTGTTACCTCTTGCAAGGCGTACGTTGTATTTATGCTTTGTTTTTCGGCTGAAACGGAAATATTATCTAACGTTAAAACACCCGCTATGCTTGCTGATAAGCATAAAACCAAACTTGCTATTATATATTTAATTTTTTTCATAATATTTTGCACCCCTTAAGATATTCCTTAATATTCTTCTGGTCTTAATACTTTTTCAACCTTTCGATCATTATATTGTATACTGTGTAAAATCTCTACCGTTTTAAATTCGAGCTTCTCCATTCTAATTATGATCCAGGACGTTTGTGGAAGATACCCTGTTACTTTATCGTTGAAAAGAGGTTCTAGCGTAATAAACCCTATTCTTAATTGATTGTTTTCGTCTATTTCTACCCCACTTAAAAATCTTTTCCAACTCGACAAAGGCGCAGAATTTAAATAAAAACCTATAATGACCATCTCCCTTTCAAAATCAACCTCAGGAAAAGCAGAAAACGCTTCCTCTAATTGCTCCTGCGTTGTAATTACATTAATCCTACTTTCAGGTAGAGTTTCATCTTTTATATCGGGGCAAGAATAATCCGTTTTATGCTCTTCATAATTGTAGTGATTGCCTCTGGTTCTATTAGCTATCTTATATTCTTGTTTCATTGAATAACCTTTTACAATTTCCGCGTGGTATTTTTCAATATTTTCATACGCAATGCGCTCTTCTTCTGTCATACCGTTACCCGTTTCTTCCCCGCACCCGACGATAGAAAATATCGTGCAGAAAAGCAATATCCCCGTCAATACTAATCCTAAAAATTTTTTCATACTATTTTCCTCCTTTTTTCTTTTTCAAGCAAAGTATAGCATAGGAAGGGCGGTTTGTCAATAGCGACTGTAAAATTTTACCGCCTGCACGTCATTACGAGCGAAGCGAAGTAATCTCAAGCAACGTTCCGTTTCATCGAGTTTTGTCTATCTTTCCGTCGCCTTGCGATGCTTCGTGTCATTGCGAGGAGAGGCGCTTATCTCCCCTTTCGTCTTTTTGCTTTCGCAAAAATCCACCTTCCTCGTCAGAGGAAGGCTTTATATGGCTCCCGCAGACGAGGGAGCTGGCGTGAAACGCCTGAGGGAGAGAGGGAAAAGAATAAATAATAAAAATGGAAGATAGAAAAAACGGGAGCAGGCGCTTGCACGCCTACTCCCTCTTTTCCATAGTTTTCTTTTATAAGGCTTTAAACGGAGCAAATTAACGCAAAATGATTTCTTGCAGCGTCGAATACGTCGAAAGCCAAACCGCGCCCGCAAGCGCCGATTGCACGTCTTTCCCCATTACCGAATAACGCAAGATATACCCGCCGCCAAGCCGTTCGTTCATATATTGCAAAAATCTCTCGCCTAATTTTTTCGCTACGCCGGAAATAACTACCTCGCGCACGTCCAAAAACGAAAGCACGCCCGAAAGCCATTCTAAGGCTCCGTCCATAGCGTTTTCAATCAAAACCGCCGCTTTTTTCTCTCCCGCGCAATATTGGCTTATCAACTGCGGATTTTTTTCCAACACCGCGTTCAAGCCCCCGAATTTTTCTTTGGGATACAAGCCTTGCCCGCGCGAATCGCCGTTGTATACGTTTCCGTTAAAGGAAAGCGAGGCGCATAAGAAATCGTCAAAATTCAACAATACGGCGTTGGGCTGCCCGCCCTTTAAAAGCCCGTACGTTTTTTCCGCCGTCATTTCATAATCGACGTTGCGGTTTACGACGATACGGATACCGGGGAACGCCTCTTCAAAGGCGCTTTGCGCGGTTTTCGCCAAATCGGAAAACGACGTTTCGTAAAAATACCCCGACGGAATCCCGATATGTATATATTTTAACACCCTGTCTTGCAAACGCGAATGGGCTTTCAAGTGAACGACCTGCGTTTTTGCGTACTGCAACAATTCTTCAAACGTCGCAAAACGGTTTTCTATTACCTGCTGATTGATTTCAAATCCGCGCATATCGAAATAGTACACGAATATCTTTTTCCGCATTACTACGACGGCGCAGGCAATAGCGCAGTCGCCGTTGATCCCGTAGATACGGGGCGGACGCCCGTTCGTCGCCGTTTCGCTGCTTTTCAAAAATACGACGTTTTTCTCCTGCAATTCCCGCATTACCTTAATCATCGCCGTATGGCTGAGATTTAAACGGGTGGAAAGCTGCAAAAGAGTCGCTTCTTTTTCCTGCAACAACAAATCGATTACCGCGCTTTTGTTATCCTCTCGAATATTAACTTGTTTTTTTCCACTGATTTCCATACGCTCTTATTATACCGCCTAACGCGCGTTTTGTCAAGCCAAAAACAACGCTTTCCGCAAGTCCCCTCGCGGAAAGCGTTTCTTCCTTTATTCTTTTAAAAATCCTTTCAAGGAAAGATTTTTTACTTTCGCCGCCACGTTCCAAGCGCCGACGACCTCCCAGCCGAGGTTCATACCCGTAATTACGCAATCGGAAAGCTGCGTATTGTACATAAATCCGTGTTCCTGCGCATTTTTAAGCGCCAATTCGATATGCGGCAACAAATCGATTTGCACGTTGTACTGTTTCCCAATGGTAAACGCGCCCTTGCCCAGCGTATCTTCCGCCGCTACGCAATAGATATAATTGCCCGCGTTACCGCCTGCGTGGTCCTGCAAATAGGAAAGCGGCAGACTTTCGTATCGGGTATCCAAATACCCCAAACCAAACCAAAGGAAACTGCCGTAGCCCGCCGATTCGGGATTACGGTTTACCACGTAAAAATATTGTAAAAACTGCGCGGGCAACGTTTTATTGTCCGGCTGCGTTTCAATCGCGCCCTTGTCCGCCAGCGTTACTGAAAAATCCAACGTCGCTTCCAGCTTTTCAAATTCGTTTAAACGATACGCCGTAAAATCGGTGAACGTCTGCTCGATCAAAAGGTGCGACCACATCACGCGCGAAGTCGCCATTTCGTCGTATTCTAACTGCCCTGCAAGCTCTAAAGACAATTCGTGGGTGATACGGTTGACCCCCAACGTCTTCCCCTCGTCCGACACGGACGCGCGGGCGGGTAAAATCATCTGCTCCCCTTCGGATAAATCGAATTTCGAACCCCATTGCCCGACTTCCCAAACGATATTCCCGTCCCCATAGCTCAACTGCGCTTTCGGCAAAACGCCGTCCGTCGCTTGGTCGTTGCCCTTGATCGCAAAGCCTTGTAAAAAGGACGGGTCGCGGATTGCCTCGATATAGCTTGCGGGCACTTCGGGATTGGGAGTAGGAGTAGGCGTGCTCTGCACGGGCGTTGACTGCGTAGAACCGTCGTCGCCCGTATTTTGCGCGTTTCCGTCCGTATCGCCGCCGCAAGCCGCAAAAGACAGCAGCGCGGAAAGCATCATCGCCATAAACGCTTTCTTCTTCATATTAGTCCTCCGTGTAATAGACGCGCATATCGTAAATAGTCGCCGCGATATCCCAAACGTCGAACACTTCAAACCCGATATTCATACCCGTAATCGCGCAATCCTGCAAGGTCGTATTACTCATAAAGCCCGCCTGATGCGCTACGTCCAACGCCTTTTCGACCTCTTCGAATATATCGACGTCAAAGGAGACCTTTTCCCCGATTTTTACGCGCTTGCCGCCGCCCCAATTCGCCGCGCCTACGGCGTAGATATAATTGCCGAGCGTACCGCCCGCAAAGTCTTGCTGGGACACGGTGGGCGCGTACAGTTTGGTCGGGTCGTACAAATTAAACCCGAACCACAAGAACTCACCAAAGCCCGCGCTGTCGGGATTGACGTTTTTTACGTAAATAAACCAAGCGAACTGCGCCTGCATATTGATAGGCACTTCACCAAACTGCGAAGAACAGTCGGTTGCACGGTCCATACGGAAAGTGAGGGTTGCGCGCATCGTTTCGCAGTCGGCAAATTTAACCGGCGCGTTGGTCTGCTGCAACAACAAATGCGGCCAGAAAGCGTCGGGCGCACCCTGTACGCCGCCATACTCTTTCGCGCCGTTCAGCGCCAAGGAAACCGCGCCCGTATTACGGTTGACTTTTACCGATTTCGCTTCGTCTTCCAATGCGAACAGCGAATCGTTTAAAATCATATCTCCCTTATCCAAGAAATACTCCGAATACCACTGCGCAAAGCTCCAAACGGGCAATTTGTTTTCCTCAAACGCCACCGTTTTTTGCACCTCGCGGGTCGCGCCGTTGATCCCCGTGCCGTAAATATCAAACCCCAAATCAAAATCGGGGTCGGCAAACACGTCTATCCCGACGGGCTCTTGCGGGGCGGGAGTCGAACTGCCCCCCGTCGACGAATCCGTATCGCCCCCGTCCGTTTCGCCGCAAGCGCAGCCAAACGCCAACAAACACGCCAGTATTCCGCAGCCGATTGCTTTTTTCCAATTTCTCATCTTTTTATCTCCTTTGCGCCGTAATCGTTACGTCTTTTACGCGCATCGTACAGGCAAACGTGCCCGTAATTTCAAAACCCATATTCGTACTGCTGACCGTCAAATCTTCCATTTTTGTCCCCAGCATATACCCCTTGGACTGCGCCGCCGCCAAAATCGTCGGAATATGCCCCATCAAATCCACGGAAACTTTCGTCCATTTTTTATCCCGAACCGAATGGGGAAGAATGCTTTTACCCGCAAAGCAATAAATAAATTCGCCGTCGGGCAACGCCATATCCTGATTCATAAACAGCGGGGAAAATTCGTAGCGGCTGTCGAAAATGGGGAAAATGACCCAAATAAAATGATTATACGAGGCAGAGCTTGGATTTTCGTCCTTCAACGTAATAACCCAAACGAACTGCGTCGTGTGGTGCTCCTCTTCCTGCTCACCCATAAAGTTTTCCAGTTCTTGCAAGCAAAAACTCGCCTTGCAAACCAGTTTTTTAAGGCCGAAAATTTTATTATTTTCCGTAATTTCCTGTTCGATTAACAGATGCGGCCAAGGCTGCGACGGAGCGCGGGGCGCGTCGTATTCCTTCGACGCGTCAAGCGTAAAAATCATTTCCCCGTCCTTTTGTACCGTCAGGCTCTTCGATTCGTCAAAAAGCCGAAACGAGGTCTTGTTCTTTTCGAAATTCCCTTCCTTTAAGTTGTATTTCGAGTTCCATTGACAAACGAACCAAGCCGGAACGTCCTTTTTAAACGCAAACGTGCGAATGGGCGCGTGCCCGTCGCGGAGACTGTTCAATCCTTTCAAATGAAACCCTCGACGGAATTTCCTATCCGCCAACAAATGAAAACGCATACGTCCTCCCTCACATTTTCACAGCCCCGCTGGTCATACCGCGGATAAACTGCTTTGAACAAATAGCAAATAAAACGAACATCGGGATGCTGACAATGACGCTGCCCGCAAGCGGAACGGCGTAATACCATTCCGTCTTATAAAAATCGCTCGTAAACGATTGCAGCATAACGGGAATCGTGTATTTTTCCGACTCGTTCCCCAAAATCATCATCGGCCACAAATAATCGTTCCAAGCCGTCATAAAATTCATAAGTCCCAACGTTACCAGCATCGGCGCGCCCAAGGGTACACAAATGGCAAAGAACTGTCTGACGGAGTTCGCCCCGTCGATTTGCGCGGCGTCGAATAAATCCTTCGGCAACCCGCCGAAATACCCCCGCAAGAGCAAAATCCCAAAGGGCACTAACCCCGCGGCTTGCGGCAGGATTACCCCTGCGTACGAGCCGTACAGTTCGAAATCGCTGGCGACCATAACGTATTTTGCCGTCAAGGTCAACACACTGGGAATCATCATCAACGCCAAAAATCCGCTGTATAAAAGCTCTTTAAAACGGAATTCAAAGCGCATAAACGCGAACGCGCCCATCGAGCTGAGCACCAGCGTAATAACAACCTCTAAGCCGCAAACCAAGAAGGAATTGGCGATACTGCCGCCCACTTCCTCAAACGCCCAATCGTAGTTATCCCAAGTCAAAGGAAAAGTCAAGCTTAAAGGAGCGTCCACTTCTTGCAAAAAGGTCTTAAAGCTTTTTACAATCATCAGCCAAAACGGGAACAAAACCAACAGCAAAAGTAAGGTCAAGCACAAGAAAACGCATACCTGCCCCCACGAAATCTTCTTTTTTCTGCCCTTCATCATATCCCGTTCTCCTTTTGCCGTTTCTCCGAAATCTTATTGGAGAGGGTCGTAATCGTCATCGTCAGCACGAACAAAACGACGCCGATTGCCGAAGCGTAGCCGTAGTTGGTGGCGTTGCCGCCGCCGTAGGTATAATAGTACAGCAAATACCCGGGAACGGTGCTCGCCTCATCGATGGCGCTAAAGCCCAAAATCAGCTGCAAGTCGTAGCCTTGTACCCCGCTGATAATCCCAATGACGATAAAGTATTTGATTTGCCCTACCAAGAAGGGAAGATCCATCACGAATACCCGCTTGAAATGGGATAATCCGTCCAAATCCGCCGCCTCGTATACCGATTCGGGAATGGCTTGCAAACCCGACAGATAGATGAGGAAGCTGACGCCGCCGACCCAAGGGAAATTGGTCAACAGCATACTGAAAATGACCTGCCCTTTGTCGTAATACCACGCCTGCGCCTCCCCGCCGAACCAAGAAACGATTACGTTCATCAGCCCTTCTTCCGTACCCGACAGCACGACGTTTTTCCAAAGCAACACGCTGACCATACCGGGTACGAGCGCGGGCAACAAGAACAAATACCGATATACCTTTTCCGTTTTCTTCCACGCGAAATTAAACAGCAACTCCGCCAAAATCAAGGTCATTACGTTGCCCGTGAACATACCGAAAAACACGAGAATCAGCATATTTTTAAAGGCTGCGCCGAAAACTCCGTCGGAAAAAAGGTTTTTATAATTGTCAAACCAAATCCATTCGCTCTTCGACGGCGACCAATCCATAAACGAGCGCACGATCGCGGTTATCGCGGGATATACGCAAAACAGCGCAACGAAAACAACGGGAAGAATCAGCCATAAAAAAGCCGCCTTTCCATCCGTTTTCTTTTTGCTCTTTCTAAGAAACATATTAGCCTCCAAAGTTCCAGCCGTATTTCTCAATCAAATATTGTACGCTTTCGTCCGCCTTACCCTTCAAAGTATTGACGACGGCGGAAATATCACCCGTCTTTTTCCCTTCGCTGTCTTGGTACAAATCGCCCATCGCCAATTGGTAATTATCGTCGAAAGACGTTCCCAAAAGCCCAGGGATAAAGCACGCGCTCCAAAGCAAATTGTTTTCGTTCGCTTGATCCGCCTTGTATTGCGCCTTCAATCCGTCGAACAGTTTTACCGTACTGTCGTTGACGTTGATGGGCAACGCGTAGCCCAAATCGTTTACCAAACGGCTGTTATTTTTCGACGCGCTAAGGAACATCAAAAAGTCCACGCAAGCGTCTACTGCGCCCTGTCCCTTTTCCATAGCGCTGTTGGTTACCCAGTACGCGCTGCTAAGCCCTGCGCTGCCGCGAATAACCGTTTGCCCGCCGTATTTGGACGCTTCGCTGTCCAGTCTCGGATAGCCCGTTACCGTCCAGTTAAAGCGCGCGTTTTTCGTCATACTGACCATCATATTGCCCACGGCGTCGGTAACGGCAAGCTGCCCTTTGGCAAACTTGTAGGGCACGTCATAGCCCAAATAGTTGTTGGGATAGTACACCGACTTTTCATAACAAAGGCGCAAGAATTCTTCAAAGCGTTCGTCTTCGATGCTCCATTTTCCCTCTTTATAGCCTTTCACAAGCTCGTAGGAAGAGACCGTACCCGATCCGTTCTCGTCCATCTCCGGAATTTTTTCGCCGTAAACGGAAGTGCCCAAATAGCTTTCGTACCAAAGCCCGCTGGGCATATAGATTTCCGCGGAAATCTTGCCCGCCTTCTTCGCCGTATCCAGCGCCGCAAAGCAATCCATCAGCTCCGAATAGGTTTCGGGAGCTTTGGTAACGCCCGCCTTTGCCAAAAGGTCCATATTGTACACCATACCGATAGCGATATTATCCAAGCAAACGTAATAATTTTTGCCGTCGGGACCCGCCGAAGCCGCAATCGCGCCGTCGCCGTAAATATCCTTCCACGCTACGTTGCCCGCTTCGTAAGGGTTGGGCTTTTGCAAATAGTCGGTAAGGTCAACGTACCAACCGTTGCCGATGTCGTCGTTGATGACGTTCCCTACCTGCATCAGCATATCGGGCGCCGTCTTTGCCGAAAGCATACTGGTAATACTGCTGCGATTCCCGTTTAACGAAACGTCGTTGATAACGATTTCGTAGGTATCGTTTTTCTCGTTCCACTCTTCCGCCAACTGTTCGAGCGTATCGTAGTTTCTGGTCGAAGTATAATTCCCCGACCCGCCGCCGCCGTCAAAGAACAACTGAATTTTATCGCTGCCCGACCCGCAGGAAACGAACGAGGGCAATACGCAGATTGCCGAAGTCAACAAAAGAGTTATCGCTTTTTTCCCTATTTTCATGTCCTACCTCTTTAAACCGTCGAACCCCGCGTTTCGCGGGGCGCGACGGATTTGATTTCAATTAGTCTTTTTTGCGCTTGCAAACAACCGCTACGCAAGCCGCCAATAATGTAACACCTACGGAGATACCGACTACGCTGCCGCAGCCGCTTTCCTCTTCTACGGGAGCAGGAATTGCGCTGACGCCGCTAACCGTTACGGTGATATCCTCGGTTACGGTAACCGTGTATACGCCGTCCTTTGCCGTCAAGGTTTTACCGTTTGCCTTTACGACAAGCGAATCCGCCGTATAGCCTTCCGCAATCTTTACCTTAAACGAGAAGGTCTTACCCTCTTCGATTTCCGTTTCTGCCGTCATCTTTTCAATCGTAGCACCCTTTACGCTGGGCAACGTAACGGTGTATTTTTCAGGCTCGGTCAGTTCGACGGTGATTACGCCGTTCGCGTTCATCACGACTTGGTAAATCCCGTCCTTATCCGCCGTCAAAAGGGTATCGCCCAGCTTGACGATAACGCCGTAATTTGCATATTCTGCGGAAAGCCCGACGCTGAATTCAACCACTTCGTTGACGAAATAGCTGTCCTTTTCCCCGTCCACGTACACCGTATAGTTTTCCGAGGTCGGGAAGGTAAGGGTATAATTAACGATTTCAATGGCGGTAACTGCCGAAGCATAGATGAAATCGTTTTCCTTTTCCCGCACGTACAGCGTACTGCCGATATATTCGCGAATCGAACCTTCGTTGGGGAGCAGCGTTTCAAAAGCCTCGTCAATAGACAGTTCGTATTTGCTTTCCAACGCGTAGGTATAGGCGTCCGTATCAAAAACCAATACCGAAGTGGGCACTACGTTTACGTTTTCCGACTTTTCCACGTCCGCCGTATACGAAGCCGCCGTCAAATCAATCGAATCTTTCGGGGTAATGCGTACGGAAGCGGGAAGCTGTTTCAAGCCCGTCAACGTAACCGTCTTTGTCTTGGGCATATCGCTTGCCTGCGGGTAATGATAGAAGCCGGACAGGGATTCTATCGAATAGTAAGGTTCAGACGCACCCGCTACAAACAATTCAATCAAATACGAATGTACGTACGAATCGTCCGTCGCCGTATCGAAGGTGATTTCCACTGCGTCGCCGGAAATCTTCTTCGCTACGATTTCAGGGTTTTCCCAAGTAGGCGCTTCTGCAAAAATCGTCTTACGTTCCTGCGGGTACGCGAACAAGTGGGATTTATCTTCCGTGGGCGCGGGCAGAATCCAAGCTTCGCCGATTTCCGCCTCCTTCGCAAAGTCGATACGCGTAATTTTCAAATTCCCGTTTTTATCCACTTCCATCATCGTACCTACGGAAAGGTCGTAGCTGCCTTCAATCAAGCCGTAGTCGAGGGACTCTAAGTATTTCTGCCCTTCGAACGGAGTATAGGAAACCGAACCGAGGTTAACGGTCGTGAAATCGGTTTGCATAATCGCCATTTCGTTATACAGCGTCGAATGGCTGTGCCCCGTCAACATCACGACCTGCGGGTACTGGGATACGAGCTCCGTCATCGTCGTAATCGGGGAAGCGCCCGCAACCGTGCCTTTCATCGAAACGTGGGATACGATAAAGATGTATTCGCCGTTGTAATCCTCGTCGGAAACGATGCTTTCGAGCGTAGTTTCCAAATATTCCATCGTCGCGGCGGGAACGGTTTCCGTCGTGTAATCGGTTTCAATCGCGATGAAGTGATAGCCGCCGATAACCGCGTGTCCGTTGCCCGTTTGACGGGTGTATTCTTTGTCCAAATAACTGCGGTAGAAACGCTCGCCTAAGCCGTCGTAGAAATCCGCCGCGTGCGAGCCGTTGCTGCTGTCGTGGTTGCCCAAGCAGAAGAACATCTCGATATCGTCTGCAAGGTTGTTTTCAAAGCAAGCCTTTACCAAGGGGATTTCCCGCAAGTTGTTGTCGTATTCGGTACGGTCGGTGATATCGCCCGCCATAATCAGCGCGTCCATTTCCTTGCCGCCCCAAGATTGCAAAACCTGCAACGCCTTTTCCGTATTGTGATTATGCGTATCGGAGATTGCGCCGAAACGGAAGACGACGTTTTCTTCGTCAAATTCCCCTTTCGTTAAACCACCGAGCAACAATACTTCGCGTTGTGCCGCTTGCAATACGTCATAGTTAAATACTTCCGCTTTCTGTTCGTCCGTCAACGCTTCGTACGCCGCCGCAGCCGCGTTTACAGCCGCCTTACTATCCGCCGTAATCGTACCCAAAGCGTCAATCATATCGATAACCTCCCCTGCTTCCGCGCTAACGGTAAAGGGTTGGGTAATCTGAATATCGTCAAACCACATCGTTTGTACGGAGGTCATAAACACGATATCAATCGAAGTCAATTGCGAACCTTCGCCGACAACGACCGAGTGCGCCGCGGGCGAAGTCATATTCGGGCGTTGGAAAGACATCGAAAGGGTGTCCCCCTCTACTTGGAAGGAAAGCCCTGCGGTAAACGATTTCCAGTCCGTCGTCAAGGTATTACCGCTCGAGTTTACCCAATACAAATACTGGGGAGAACCGCCCGTGTGGTTGAAGTAAATAACCACGTCAAAGCCCGTTTCTTCGCTCGCTTTCGCGTCGAAGCTCAACGTCGTCCAAACCCCTTCTTTTAACGAAGAAGCGGGAATATTCGTTTGGAAACGGTTTTGTCCCCCGTCCGAATTCCGCGCAACGCGCATCGACTTGCTGCCCTCCGCCGCGTCGTCGGAAATTCCAAGCGTAGAATAACTACCGCCCGTCCAAGGCGCAACCGAGCCGTTTTCAAAGTCCGTGCTAAGCGCCGCCGAATCGTAAGACGCGTCCTCTTTTTCCGTACTGATGGTGAAATCGTCCATATACCAAGTCTGTACGCTCGTCATCATAAAGAAATCAAAGCTCGTTACGTCGGTCATACCCGTAAAGGTATGGGTTGCAGGCGAAGACATATTCGGTCTGCGGAAGGAAAGTTCGCAGCCGTTTGCCGTAATTTGATAGGAAACGCCGAAGGAAATATGCGTCCAGTCCGTTCCTACCGCCGTCCCCGAAGCCATCAACAATTCCTTTGCGCCCGTACTCGAATTAAAGTACAGATACGCGTTCATCGTCGTCGCTTCGTCCGCCTTTAAATAGCACTCGAATTCGTACCATTTTCCGGGTTGCAACCCGTCCTTATTCGTCGAAAACGCCGTTTGAATACGGTTTTGCGTGCAACCTTCGTTCAGGGTCGATTTCAATGCGTACGAGCCGCCGTGCGCGCTTTCCACTACTGTTTGCGTACAGTTGCCGTTGCTCGACCAGCCGCTGGTGGACTGGTCTTCAAAATCAGCGGCAATTACCGTCGCCATCGTCGCCGCTTCTACGTCCAGCGTTTCGCTTTGAAACGCCGCCGCGCCGACTGCCGCGCAGGATAACGATAACGCCAAGCCTGACGCCAACAACCAATTTCTCATTTTTCCTTTCATTTCTTTATCTCCTTATCTTTATTCGTTTTCCTTTTTTCTTCTAACGACCAACGCGCCCGCCGCCAAAGCCACGACGCTTGCCGCCGCGATACCGACTACGCTGCCGCAACCGCCGTCTTTTTCCGCGTTTTCGCCGCCGTTACCGTCCGCGTTCGAACCGCCGTTTTGAGGCACTTTTTCCGATTCGGGGTCGTAATTGATATAGTTCACGCCGCCGACGTTCGTAATCATAATTTCGTTTTGGTCCGCGCCTTTTACGCTCATCGCGCTAACCGTTATATAGCAGCCGTTTGCAAACAAATCCGCGTTCAAGCCGTCCAATTCCATTTCCAAGCCGTTTACGCGGACGAGCAAGGTATTGCCGTCTTTATCGAGCTCTACCGTGTATTTACCCTGCGAATAATCCCCTTCGAACGGGTCGAAATAGCCGGTATCTTCAATCGCCAAAATCCCTTGCGAGAAAATTTCCGTTTCCGTCGCGCCGTTTACGGGCTTAATTTCTACGGTGTTGCCTGCAAACCAGAAGTCCACGCGCACGCCGTCCGAAACGCCGAGCGTACCCGTATTCGTCATCGGATAGAAACCGATATGCAAGTGATTTGCGCCCAAGGTCTTCAACGCGTAAATGATGTTAAAATCGATTTTTGCGTTTTGTCCGACCGTCAATTTCTTGTTAAAGCCAAGCGTTTCGCCGTACGTACCCGCGCCCGTTGCGTAGATACCCTGCTCGGTCAATTCGGCGACCCAGCTATCCCCTTCCGTCCAGAAACGGGTATAGAAGGAGTTTTCCAAAACCGCCTTCAAAGCGTCCGCGCGGCCTTCCATTTCCGCCAAAACGTCCGCGGAAACCAATTCCGCCAAGCCGTTTTCGTCTTTAAATTCTTCCCAAGCGTCCGACACGGAAGTAATCGCTTGATAATCGGCAAGCGAAGTTACGTCTTCGCCTTCGATTTTTTCTTCGTACGCCGCAAAGAAATTATCCACTTCGTTTACGATAAAGACGGAGAAGTTTTCCATCGCCTTTACCTGTCCGAATTTTTCAACCAATCTTTCCTTGTAAAGCGTAGGCAAAGCCTCAATCTTATCCAATTCGATGGCTTCGTACGCTTCTCTCGCGTTTCTTACGCTGACCGCGCTGTTTACGTTATATTCGTTTAACGCCGCAATAAACGCGTCGAACTGCGCGTCGATTTCATCGTATACTACGCGTTGTTCGTAAACGGACAAGCCCTGCTTTACCGTTTGAATACGCGTCATCAGCCCCGCCGCGTCGTCGGCAATCCCCAAAAGCGTTTCAAAGCTGGAACCCGTCTTGAATACGTTGAGCGCGGAAACTTGTCCGATTTCTTCCGCGCTGGAATTTTCGTCAAGCGAAGCATAGCCCGCTTCCAACGCCGACACCGCTTTTTCTACCGCCGCCGTATGGAAAGCGCGGGGAGTAAGACCGTTGATTTCACGGATAATATATTCGCACTTCGCCGTTTGGGGAGAAACACCCATATAATACGAGGAAAGACTCCAATATCCCTTATAATCGTTGTCTGCGTAATGGCTATCGATTGCCGAAGCAACGGAGGAAGTAATCGAAACGGAAGTATCTCCCGAAGCCAACGCAATTTCCCCCGTTTCGTACGACCATTCAATCGCAACGTCTGCGGTAGAATCAAAAGTCAACGCGTTTTCGCGGGCATAATAGGTTACCCCGCCCGTCTGATCGTACGCCGCCACCGTCAGCGTGCTGTCCGTGTCCTTTCTTAAAAGCAAATGCACGCCGTTGCCGTTGCCCGCGCCAATCGTACCCGTCTCCACCGTTTGCAAAGAGAAAATGGTAGAAATGCCTACCGATACGGACGAGAACGAAACGGTCGTTGAAAATTCTTTTACGTCCACCAAACCGTAGCCTTCCAGCTGCGACATATTCGAACGAGTACCGTAACCGGGGCTTGCCTGTACCTGCAAAACGGTTTCGCCCTCTTCATTAAAGTACGCCGTGTCCTTAACCCCCGTCGAGCCGTTTATCATACGCATCGTAGGGTCTACCGTTACGTTCTCTGCCTTTGCGTCTACCTGCCCCGCAGAAAGTCCCACCGCGGCAAATCCAACCGCCGTAAGCGCAAGCGCTGCCAAAAGATTTTTTTTCGAAAACTTCATAAAAATACCCCTTTTTGTTATTAGTTTTGAAACTTAGTTTCACAACCTACAAGAAAATTGTATCACAGAAATCGCCGTTTGTCAATAGGGTTTTTAAAAAAAGTTGAAAAATTTTTTTATAAACCCCCTTTTCGCGCGCGGGACTATATTTATAAATTTGTCGAACGGCGTGGAAAAAGCGCGTAAAAAACCCGTTTTTTAGATTTTTTGAAAACTTTCGCTCGATACTTGACAAACGCCGCCGATTGCGGTATACTATACTTTATAATCGAAAAAATAGTTTGTTGTATATCTTAAAATCGACAAAAGGAATGATAAAATGCGTATCGTCGTCAAAGTGGGCACGTCGACGCTTGCTCACGAAACGGGAAAATTGAATATTAAGCGCACGGACGGGCTTTGCCGAGTGCTCAGCGATTTGAAAAACGCGGGGCACGAGATTATTTTGGTATCCTCAGGAGCAATCGGTATGGGGGTTGGAAAGCTGGGCTTGACGGAAAAACCGAGAGATATCCCCACCAAGCAAGCCGCGGCGGCTGTGGGACAGTGCGAACTGATGTATACGTACGACCGTATTTTTACCGAATACGGGCATACCGTTGCACAAATACTGCTGACGGGCTCGGATTTTTCCTCGAACGAGCGGCACGAGAATTTTAACAATACCCTTTTGCGTTTATTAGAGCTGGGCGTTTTGCCGATTATCAACGAAAACGATACGATTGCGACGGAAGAAATCAAGGTCGGCGACAACGACACGCTCTCCGCCCTCGTTGCGGTCAGCGCAAAAGCCGAGCTGCTCGTTATTCTTTCGGACGTAGACGGCTTGTATTCCGCCGACCCGCGAAAGCACGCGGGCGCGGAGCTGATTGAAAGGGTGCAGGGCGTACCCGACTGGGCGGCGAATTTGGCGGGCGGCGAAGGCTCGGCGCTGGGCACGGGCGGTATGCGCACGAAACTAAGCGCGGCAAAGCTATGCACGGAAAGCGGCTGCGATACGGTCATTGCAAACGGCGAAAAGCCCGCCCTTTTATACGATATCGTGGACGGAGTACGGGGCGGATACACCCGTTTTTGCGTAAAATAGCAAAGTAGGAGGGCGTTATGAAAACTACCCAACAAATTTTACGAGAAGCGAAAGCCGCGGCAAGCGCGTTAGCCGTTTTGCCGACGGAAATAAAAAACGCCGCCTTATTGAAAATGGCGGACGCCTTAGAAGCGCGGACGGACGAAATTCTATCCGCCAACGAACAGGACGTTTTACGCGCAAAAAATACGCTGAGCGAAGTGATGATAGATAGGCTCCGCTTAGACGAAAGACGGATTGCTGCAATGGCGCAAGGAATCCGCGACGTCGCCACCCTTAGCGACCCCGTCGGCAAGGTTTTGGAAGAAACTACCCTGCCCAACGGCTTGCTCGTTACCAAAAAACGAGTGCCTATCGGGGTTATCGGGATTATCTACGAAAGCCGACCCAACGTTACCTCGGACGCGGGCGCGCTTTGCTTTAAAAGCGGTAACGTCTGCGTTTTGCGCGGGGGCAAGGAAGCCTTTTCGTCCTCCCTTTCCATCGTCGCTATTTTGCGCGAAGCCTTGAAATCGTCGGGGTTAAACGAGAATTTTATCAATATCGTCGAGGATTCTTCACGGGAAAGCGCTACCGCGCTTATGCACGGAGTCGGATTTATCGACGCGTTGATTCCCCGCGGCGGAGCAGGACTCATACGCGCCTGCGTGGAAAACGCAAAAGTACCTTGCATCCAAACGGGTACGGGCATCTGCCACGTATTCGTGGACGAATCCGCACAGACGGAACGGGCATTATCCATTATTGAAAACGCAAAAACCTCCCGCCCGTCCGTCTGTAATGCGGAAGAAGTCTGCCTTGTCCACGAGAAAATCGCTCGAGAATTTCTGCCCCTTTTACACGAACGGCTCTGCACGGCAAGAAAAGAAAAAAATCTGCCCCCCGTCGAGCTTCGTTGCGATAAAACCGCCTACGAAATTTTATCGGGCGTGCCGCACGTTACCAAGGCGGAAGAAAAGGATTTTGACACCGAATTCTTGGATTATATCCTCGCCGTAAAAGTGGTTAAGGACGTCGAGGAAGGAATTTTGCATATCCGCAGCCATTCCACGGGACACAGCGATTGTATCGTGGCAGAAGACGAAACCGTTTGCGAGCGGTTTGCCCTTTGCGTGGACAGCGCGGCGGTGTATATCAACGCTTCCACCCGCTTTACCGACGGCGGCGAATTTGGGAAAGGCTGTGAAATCGGTATCTCTACGCAAAAGCTGCACGCCCGCGGTCCAATGGGATTAGAAGAGCTTTGTTCTTACAAATATATCGTAAAAGGACGGGGGCAGGTACGCGTCTAACTTAAAAAGCGAGGTTATTATGAACTATACTTTGGGATTTATCGGCTGTGGAAATATGGGCGGCGCGTTGGCGCAAGCCGCTGCAAAAAGTCTGCCCTGCCAAGAAATCGCGGTATGCGATTTCGACGAAAACAAAACGCAGCCCTTTAAAAAACTCGGCTGCGCCGTTACGACGGCGCGGGATATTGCGCAGAATGCGAAATTCGTCGTTTTGGCGGTCAAACCGCAAGCGATGAAAAACGCGATTGAAGAGTTTTCCGACTTACTTTCAAAGCGCAACGACGCCGTCATAATTACGATGGCGGCAGGGCTTTCTATCCGCGCAATCCGTTCGTTTATCGGCGGGGAACTGCCTACCGTTCGCATTATGCCCAACACTCCCGTTTTATTGGGCGAGGGTATGATTTTATACGCGACGGACAAGGTTTCTTCCGCGCAAGAAGCCCTCTTTTTATCCGCTTTTTCCAAGGCGGGCGTCTTTGATAAAATCGAGGAATCCGCCATAGACGCGGGCAGCGCGCTGTCGGGCTGCGGACCCGCGTTCGTCTACGCCTTTGCCAAAGCCTTACAAGCGGGCGGGGAAAGCTGCGGCGTACCGAAAGAAAAAGCCGCCCTCTACGCGGCGCAAACCCTGCGCGGCGCGGCGGCGATGCTGCTGCAATTCGGCGACCCCGACCAACTGATTAAAAACGTCTGCTCCCCCGGCGGGACGACGATTGAAGGGATAAAATCTCTTGAAAAAGACGATTTAAACGGCGTTACCCAAGCGGCGGTGGAGGCGGCGTACAAGCGCACCTTAGAATTGAAACGATAAATTTTTTGATAAGGCGGACGGAGCGAAACGGCTCCGTCCGTTTTGTTTTTCTCCCGATTAAAAAGCTGAAAAAACGGCAAGACTATAAAGACAACGTTAAAAACAAGGGGGCTTTATGGCAAAAATCGTTATCATCGGCGGCGGCGTTTCGGGGCTGTCCGCAGGCATATACGCGCAGCTTAGCGGACACGAGGCGGTCGTTTGCGAGCGGCAAGCAATGGCGGGCGGGAATCTTACGGGCTGGCAGCGCGGCGAATATCACATCGACAACTGTATTCATTGGCTAACGGGCACGAATCCCGCCTCGGACGAATACAAAACTTGGACGGAATTGGGCGCGCTCGGCGGCGTGGCTATCCATCAACCCGACAGCCTGTACACCTACGAGGAGAACGGGAAACGGCTGTCCTTGCATCGGAATTTGTCCGTTTTCCGCGAGGAAATGCTAAAAATTTCCCCTGCGGACGAAAAGGAAATTCTCGCCCTTTGCAAGGCGATTGAACGGATTCAAGAAATGTGGGGCATCGGGGGCGAAAACCACGACGAAAAAAGCTCGCGCTTGCAGGATTTGTTAAAGCTCCCCTTTCTCGCGCGCTATTACCGCTGGACGACGGGCGATTTGGCAAAACGCTTCCAAAATCCGTTTTTACAAAATTTTATTACCTCTATGCTCGGCGATAAATTCGCCTCGCTTGCTCTTTTAATCGTGGCGGCGACCTTTTGCGGGGACAACGGCGGGATTCCCAAAGGCAGCTCGCTAGCGATGGCAAAGCGTATGAGCGCGCGTTTTCTCTCGCTTGGCGGGAAATTGCGGCTAAAATGCGAGGCGGAAAAAATCGAAACGGAAAACGGGAAAGCCACCGCCGTCTTTTTCTCAAACGGCGAAAAAGAAACCGCCGATTACGTCGTCATCGCTTGCGACCCTGCGGTCGTCTTTAAAAAAATGCTGGATATTCCCCTGCCCAAGCAACTGGAAAAGCAGTATTCCAATCCTGCTATGCCCCGTTTCTCTTCCTACCAGTGCGCGTTTGCCTGCGACGAGAAAAAGCTCCCCTTTACCCACGATTTCATCTTCCGTTTGCCCGCGAAATATCAAAAAAAGCTGCATTCGAAAACCTTGATTTTGCGCGAATTTTCCCACGAAAAATCCTTTGCTCCAAAAGGGAAAAGTCTGCTGCAAACCTTGACCTTTTGCACGGAAAAGGAATCGTTAAAATTTATCAAGCTCCGCAAAGATAAACCCGCCTATGACGAGAAAAAGAAGCAAATTGCCGATACCATGGTCGAGATTATCACGGAAAAGTTCCCGCAGCTTAAAGGAAAATTACACCCCATCGACGTATGGACGCCCGCCACCTACAAACGCTACACCGACTCGGAAACGGGCTCGTATATGAGCTTTTTACTGCCTCCGAATATTTTCCCAAAAGCGGTGGATAACCGCGTGAAAAGTTTAAAAAACGTATTCTTGGCGACCCAGTGGCAGCAAGCGCCGGGCGGCTTGCCGATTGCCGCAAAGGTGGGCAAACGGGTAATCGAACGCATCAATCGCAAAGAAAAAGTGCAAAAATAAGAAATTCTCATTGACTTTTTTTTTCAATCGTGTTACACTTGCATATAGTACTTGTACCATAGGTACAAAATAACGGAGAATACCATTATGCAAATCGTTATCATCGGTCTTGGCACGATTGGCGAAACCGTCTTAAAAGCCTTAGACGGCGAGGGTCATACGATTACCATTATCGACGAAAATAAAGACCTCGTCGAAACGTTAATTGAAAAGCACGACGTCTTCGGCGTCGTGGGCAACGGCGCGTGTATGGAAATATTGGAAGAAGCGCACGTGGAAAACGCCGACCTTGCCATCGTGTTGACCAATAGCGACGAATTGAATATTTTTGCCTGCCTCGTGGCGAAAAAGCTCGGGGTCAAAAACACGATTGCGCGCGTTAGAAACCCGCTGTATACAAGGCAAATTCCGAAGATGAAAGAAGAGCTGGGAATTTCGATGATCGTCAATCCCGAACGGGATACCGCGAACGAAATTTTCAACCTCATCAATCTCCCCTCTATCGCGCAAGTCGAACGATTTGCAAAAGGCAGAGTGCTGCTGGTAAAAATCGAAGCGGAAAAAGGCTGCTCGCTGATTGGCGAAACGCTGATTTCCTTAGGAAAAAAATTAACGGTAAAAGCATTGATTTGCGCTATACAGCGCGGCGGCGAAGTCTTTATTCCTTCGGGGAATTTCGTCATTGAAGAAGGGGACAGTATCCATCTGACGGCGGACGCAAACACGCTGCGCGGCTTCCTCGCGGAGATTGGCTTGGTCAACGCCCCGTTAAAACGGATTATGATCGTAGGCGGCAGCAAGGTCGGGTATTACCTTTCGCACGAATTGTCCGAGAAAAAATTTAAAGTAAAATTGATTGAAAGCGATAAAGAAACGGCGGAAGAACTGGCGGAAACTCTGCCCAAAACCACCGTTATTTACGGCAACGGCACGCAGCACGACCTTTTGGCCGAAGAGGGTATCGAGGCGATGGACGCATTCGTCGCTTTGACGAATATCGACGAGGAAAACCTCATCGTTTCTATGTTCGCCAACAAGATGAAAGTTAAAAAGGTCATTACGCAAATCAAAAACGACGATTTGTACGGTATGCTAACCGAATTGGGGATAAAAAACAACGTTTCCCCGAAAGAAATTACGGCAAACCGCGTGATAAGCTACGTCCGCGCCTTGGAAAATTCACGCGGGAGCAACGTATTGACGCTCTACCGCTTGGTCGGCGGACGGGTCGAAGCGTTAGAATTTGCCGCGAAAACGCCGCAAAAATTCTACGACAAGCCCTTGAAAGACCTGCGCTTTAAGGAAAACTGTTTGGTGGCTTGTATTTTGCGGAACAACGAAGTTGTTATCCCCAACGGGAACTCGGTTATCCAACAGGGCGACAACGTCGTCGTGGTAACGACGCACAAAAATTTCGACGACCTTTCGGATATCGTCGAATAAGAGGCGGCTATGAACTATAAAAAATTAGGAAAACTTTTGGGTAAGATTATGATATTGGAGGGCGCGCTGATGCTTGCCCCCCTTATCGTCAGTCTTATTTATAACGAATCATATATACATATCCTCGCGTTCGTTATCCCCATCGCCGCCCTCCTGCTTTTGGGCGCAGCCTTACAGTTTTTAAAACCCAAGCGCGAGGAATTTTATCAAAAAGAAGGCTTTGCCTTGACGGCGCTCGTTTGGATAGTGATGGCGCTGTTCGGCGCGCTTCCTTTCGTTATCAACGGGGAAATTCCCAATTACGCGGACGCGTGCTTTGAAATTATGTCCGGCTTTACCACGACGGGCGCAAGCGTCGTAACCGATATAACCGCGCTCTCCCATTCCACGCTGTTTTGGCGAAGTTTTTCCCACTGGATCGGCGGTATGGGCATCCTCGTTTTCGTGCTGATTTTTATCCCCGAAAGCAACGAGGGCTCGTCTATGCACCTGCTCCGCGCGGAAAGCCCCGGCCCGCAGGTAGGGAAAATCGTTTCCAAAATGAAAGCGACCACCCGCATTTTGTATCTTATCTATTTGGGGTTAACCGCCCTTGAAGTCATCGTTTTGCTGTGCGACAAACCCATTCCCGGCTATGAAAACGAAAAGTTCTTTTTCAGCGTGCTCGCCGCGTTCGGCAGCGCAGGCACGGGCGGATTCGGGTTCTTGCCCGGCAGTATGGAGATGATGAACCCCTTCTCTCAATACGCCATCGCGACGTTTTTACTATTGTTCGGCTGTAATTTTTCCTTGTACTATCTCCTGCTTATCGGCAAATTAAAAGCGCTTTTTAAAAGCGAAGAGCTCCGCGCTTATCTCCTGATCGTCGTGGCGGCAATCGCGATTGTCTTTACGAGTTTATTGACCCGCTTGTCTTCGCTCCCGCAAAATTATACGACGGAGGAAGCGTTCCGACATTCGTATTTTCAAGTCGCCTCCATTTTAACGACGACGGGCTATTCCACCACCGATTTCAATACTTGGCCGATGGCTGCCGCAACGACGCTGCTCGTTGTAACGTTTATCGGCGGTATGGCGGGCTCGACGGCGGGCGGATTAAAAACCTCGCGCGTCGTTATCGCTTTTAAAGGCTTTTACGTCAATATCCGTAAAATGATTAACCCCCGCTACGTACCCAAGGTTAAATTCGAGGGAAAAACCTTGGACCAGCAAACGACGAACGGCGTATTCTCCTTTATCGCGCTATATTTCTTTATCGCCTTGTTCGTGCTGCTTTTGCTCTCCTTCGACCCGATCAACGGTACGTCCGTTACCGTCGTTTCCGACGCGGGTACGTATACGCAGACGCACGGGTTTTTCTCCAATTTCTCCGCAACGATTTCCTGTATCTCCAATATCGGCCCCGGCTTTGAGGGCGTGGGCGCGTACGCCTCTTACGCAGGATATTCGATTTTTTCGAAAATCGTCTTGATTTTTACGATGCTGATTGGCAGATTGGAAATTTTGCCCGTCCTGATTTTGTTCAGCCCTAAGACGTGGAAAAAAGTATAATCGCGAAAACTATAAAAGCGAGCGTTTGTTAAAAACGCTCGCTTTTTTTTATTTGCTTTTTACGCTTTCGAATCGTACGTTACTTCTTCCCCGAAGAAATATACCCCGAACATTCCCGGCCCTACCGAAGCCGCCATAACCGTATTGACGGGCCCGATATGTATCTTGTCCTCGGACAAGCCCAACCGCTCTTGAAGCATTGATTTTAACGTCTTTGCGTCCTCTTCGCAGGCGGTATGCTGCACGAATATATCGGGATAATCGGTCGGCTTATAACGCTCGATAACCCTTTCGACCGTGCGTTCTATCGAAGCCTTTCTCCCCTTTACTTTTTCCACGGCAACGTTGTACCCGTGCACGTCGGAAATAATCATCGGCTTGATATGCAACAGCCCGCCGAAAAAGGCGCTGACCGCCGAAATCCGCCCCGCCCGTTTAAGGTAGGACAAATTGTCTACGCTGCCCTCTTGGTGTACGCGTTTTTTATTCTCTTCCACCCAAGCGGCAACCTCGTCTATCGTCTTGCCCTCTTGCCGCAGCATCGCCGCTTTGATACACAGCATTCTCAACCCGCCGCTGGAAACGGTAGCGTCGATACTAATGATTTTTCTGTCGGGATATTGAGGCTGCAACTCGTCGCGAGTATGAAAGAAGACCTTTGCGGTTGCAGATAAGACTCCGGGACACGAAATTGATAAAACGTCATACCCCGCCTTTAACCATTTTTCAAACGTTTCCTTGCAGGCAAGCGAAGAAATTTGCGAAGTCAAGATACGGTTTCCCGCACGGAGATAATCGAAAAATTCGTCCATCGGCACCGACTTCCAATCAAGGTCGGCGTCGTATTCCTTGTCCTTATAATAAAAGCGGTTCGGAATATATTCGACGTTGTATTTCTCTCTGTTTTCCGCCGTCAAATCGCTGCTGGAATCGGTTATAATTACGTACTTTGCCATTTTTGCCTTCCCCTTTACGTTATTGTTTTTATTATAGCATACGAAATCGTTAATTTCAATACTTTTTCAATTTTTTTTATAAAAAGGTTTTTAAAAAGGCTAAAAAACGCACCCTTATACGTGCGCGTACATAAAATAAGAGTAGGAAATTTCCCGCTTTTTCCAAAGCAAAAAAGAAAAATAAAAATTTTTTAAATTTTTTTAAAAAACAATGAAAAAACGCTTGCCTTTCTTTTTTATATGTGGTATATTAAATAAGCTTTCGACGGAAGTTTAGCTCAGCTGGGAGAGCATCTGCCTTACAAGCAGAGGGTCATAGGTTCGAACCCTATAACTTCCACCAACAAAAACAGTGCGGATGATGTATGCGGGAATAGCTCAGTGGTAGAGCGTCACCTTGCCAAGGTGAATGTCGCGGGTTCGAATCTCGTTTCCCGCTCCAAAATATCTGCACTGTTTTTTCTTTTATCTGCCGAAAGGCGGGCAGAGACGGCGCTATAGCCAAGTGGTAAGGCCAAGGTCTGCAAAACCTTTATCCCCCGGTTCAAATCCGGGTGGCGCCTCCAAAAAAGCTCTGCACAACGCGTGCAGAGCTTTTTTTAAAG
Organism: Clostridiales bacterium; assembly: GCA_015069295.1. Lineage (GTDB taxonomy): Bacteria > Bacillota > Clostridia > Christensenellales > Borkfalkiaceae > Scatosoma. The sequence goes on along the minus strand of SVIW01000005.1, from coordinate 1,065 downwards.
AAAATCCCATAAGCCGCTGTGGTGGAATAGGCAGACGCAAGGGACTTAAAATCCCTCGGAGTAACATCCGTGCCGGTTCAAGTCCGGCCAGCGGCACCACAAAACCCCAAGCCCTAACAAGGGCTTGGGGTTTTGTATTGTTTTACGTTTCTGGACGGACTTGAGGGTGGGAGGAAATCGCGGGAGCGATTTGTTTGCCTATGTCGGCGAAGAAAAATAAGGCTTAGAGGCAAACCAAACGATTGATAATCGTTTGCCGGGGCGTCTCCGCTAAAGGAACAAGTCCGGCCAGCGGCACCACAAAACCCCAAGCCCTAACAAGGGCTTGGGGTTTTGTATTGTTTTACGTTTCTGGACGGACTTGAGGGTGGGAGGAAATCGCGGGAGCAATTTGTTTGCCTATGTCGGCGAAGAAAAAAATAAGGCTTAGAGGCAAACCAAACGATTGATAATCGTTTGCCGGGGCGTCTCCGCTAAAGGAACAAGTCCGGCCAGCGGCACCAAATCGGACAAAGTCGAACCATATTATTCAAATTTCGGATAAATGGCTTCGGCTTTGTCTTTCTTTTACGGGAAATGACCTTTCCCCTACTTAAATATATGAAGATACCCGTTTATCAGGGCTTTTGCTCTGGTAAACGGGCTTTTTTATTATTTTACTTTTACGCTAGTCTTACGATATCTTTTCTATCACGAGTTCGTCGTCTTTCACCCTGACCGCCATCGTATCACCCTCGGCAAAATCGCCGCCGAGTAAAGTCTTTGCAATCGTCGTTTCTAGTTTGCGTTGCATGAAACGCTTCAAAGGTCTCGCACCGTATACGGGATCGTAACCGTGTTCGATGATATACGAAACAGCTTCGTCGTTCAAAACGAGTGTGATCTGTTTTTCCTCTAACCGGTCCTGAAGTTCCGACGCGAACAGACGCACAATCCTCCCAATCTCGGATTCCTCAAGAGGCTTGAAAAATACGATCTCATCCAAACGGTTTAAAAACTCTGGTCTGAAAGATACTTTCAGAAGCTTATTCACCTCTGCTTTTGTCTCTTCGCTGATTTCCCCGT
>SVIW01000004.1 GCA_015069295.1 Clostridiales bacterium | reverse complement strand
AAATTACAAAAATTACAAAAGTTATTAAACAACTTATAGATTATACAAATTATAAAAGAAATAAGGATTTTATCTAATATAAAAAAGTTATTTTAATGTGTTAATATAATTGGTAAGGACGAGGTCGCCGGTTCAAATCCGGCTAGTAGCTCCATAAATCGGCTCGCAACTATGCGAGTCGATTTTTCTATCGAGGTAGATTATGATAAGAAACGCCAAAAAAACAGATATCCCCGCTCTTTTCACGCTGTTACAGCAGGTATTGACCGTGCACGCCGATAAGCGCCCCGACGTCTTTAAAGCAGGCTCGACAAAATATACCGTAAAGGAATTGGAAGAACTCCTAAATAATCCGCGTACTCCCGTATTCGTTTTTGTAGACGAAAAGGACTGCGTACAAGGATATGCTTTTTGTCAATACGTATCCATTGAAAACAATAATATTCTTCAAAGTACGAGCTATCTTTATTTGGACGACCTTTGCGTGGACGAAAAGCATCGCAAGCAGGGCATAGGCAAGGCTTTATTATCCCACGTTATCGAGCAAGCAAAACAAAACGGTTGCTCGTCCTTGCGGTTAAACGTTTGGTCGCTAAACGAAAGCGCTATGCGCTTTTACGAGCAATCCGGATTTGCGCCCTTGTCTTTAAAAATGGAAAAGAAACTGTAAAAAAACCTTCCCTTTGGGGAAGGTTTTCTTTTCTTATTTTGCATATTCAACGCCGCGGAATTCACGAATAACGTTGACTTTGATTTGACCGGGATACTCAAGCTCGGTTTCGATTTTCTTTGCAATATCTTTCGCAAGGAACAACGCCTGCGCATCGTCCACCTGTTCGGGTTTGACGATAACGCGCACTTCGCGCCCCGCTTGGATTGCATAGCTCTTTTCTACGCCGTGGAACCCAGATGCAATCGCTTCCAAACGTTCCAAACGCTTAACGTAGTTCGAGCCCGTTTCTCTTCTTGCCCCGGGACGAGCGCCGGAAATAGCGTCTGCCGCTTGAATGAGAACGGCTTCAATCGTCTTAGGCTCGACGTCGCCGTGGTGCGCCATAATCGCGTTGACGATATTGGCGTTTTCTTTGTATTTCTTCGCCAAGTCCGCACCGATTTGGATATGCGTGCCCTCTTGTTCTTGGTCAACCGCTTTACCGATATCGTGCAACAAACCTGCGCGTTTTGCAAAGTTGACGTCTAAGCCAAGCTCTGCCGCCATTTGCCCTGCAAGCATCGAAACCTCGATGGAGTGTTTGTAAACGTTTTGACCGTAGCTGGTACGGAATTTCAAACGACCAATCAACTTGATAAGTTCGGGATGCAAACCGAAAATACCCGCTTCGAAAACAGCCGCTTCGCCGGCTTCTTTGATTTGCATATCCATTTCGCGGGAAACTTTTTCTACCGTTTCTTCGATGCGCGCGGGATGGATACGGCCGTCATTGATCAATTTTTCCAAAGACAAACGGGCAATTTCACGGCGAACGGGGTCAAAGCCCGAAAGAATAACGACCTCGGGCGTATCGTCGATAATCAATTCGATACCCGTTGCGTTTTCCAATGCGCGAATGTTTCTACCCTCGCGCCCGATGATACGAGCCTTCATATCGTCGTTGGGCAAAGGTACGACGGAAACGGTGATTTCCGAAGCCTGATCTGCCGCGCATTTTTGGATTGCCAAGGAGATAATCTTCTTTGCGTTGATATCCGCCTCGTCTTTTGCCTGCTGTTCGAGATTGCGTACCTGAATGGCAACGTCGTGGCGAGTCTCGTCGAGGATTTCTTCCGTCAACAAGCGTTTTGCCTCTTCCTTGCTAAGCTGGGCAACCTTTTCGAGTTCTTGAATCATCAATTCGTGTTGCGAGTTTAATTTTTCCTGCAACACCTCTACCTCTTGCTCTTTCTTCAAAAGGTGAGCTTTTTGCTGTTCGAGAGCTTCCGTCTTTTTGTCGAGCGCGTCCTCTTTTTGGGTCAAGCGTTGTTCCATACGTTGGATTTCCGCTTTCTTTTCTTTCGTGTCGCGTTCGAACTCGTTTCTTAATTTTAAATCCTGTTCCTTAGCTTCAAGCAAAGCTTCTTTCAAAGCGCGCTTGCTTTCTTCTCTTCCTTGGGTTTTGATGCGTTCTGCCTCGGCCTCCGCATCGCTGACGAGCTTACGCACTTGTTCGTTTGCCGAACCGATTTTCTTTTCAGTTCTCTTTTTGTAAACCAACAACGTAACGACAGCCCCCAAAACCAAAGCAACCACCGCGGCAGCCGCTGCGATTGCAATACTTAACCCTGTGGACATCGTATTAGCGAGAAACAGGACGCTCAAATTAATATTGTGCATTTTGCGCCTCCTGTATAAAATTAAATTGATAAAACCATTATTGCAACGGATTTTTTACAATCCGACTTATAATTTTTTCTATCAAATATATTGTACAATATATTTCCTGAAATGTCAATTGTTTGACGGAAAATACTTTGCCTAAACCGTAAAAAATAAAAAGCCGACGACTCTTACGCCGTCGGTCTTTCGTTTTTGTTTTGCGGTTTTATTATTTTTATTCTTCGTCTGCAGTTTCTTCTAATTTCCCGTGCGCTGCGTCGCGGATTTTTTGTTCGATTTCCGCTTTGATTTCGGGGTTTTCACGAAGATAGGAACGAAGTTTTTCCTTACCCTGCGCAATCTTATTGCCGTTATAGCTATAAAACGCGCCGCTCTTGCCGATGATGTCGTACTGCACGCCCATATCCATAATACAGCCTTCCTGCGAAATCCCTTCGCCAAAGACGATGTCGAATTCCGCCTGACGGAAAGGAGGCGCTAATTTGTTTTTTACAATTTTCGCCTTCGTACGGTTACCCATCGCGCCGTCCGCGTCCTTCAAAGTGTCCGTTTTACGGATATCCAAACGCATACTCGCATAGAATTTCAAAGCTTTCCCACCCGGCGTGGTTTCGGGGTTGCCGAACATAACGCCGACCTTTTCGCGAAGCTGGTTGATAAAGATAACGCAGGTTTTCGATTTGTTGACGATTGCCGTCAATTTACGAAGAGCTTGCGACATCAAACGAGCCTGCAAGCCTACGTGCGAATCCCCCATATCTCCTTCGATTTCCGCTTTCGGGGTCAACGCCGCAACCGAGTCGATAACGATAATATCCACCGCCGAGCTTCTTACCAAAGCGTCGGTGATATCGAGGGCTTGTTCGCCCGTATCGGGTTGGGAAACGTACAAATCGTCAAGATTTACCCCCAATTTCTTTGCGTAAACGGGGTCCAATGCGTGTTCTGCGTCGATGAACGCCGCAACGCCGCCCATTTTTTGCGCTTCTGCAACGGCGTGCAGAGCTACCGTCGTTTTACCCGAAGATTCGGGACCGTAGATTTCGATGATTCTACCGCGCGGGAAACCGCCGATCCCGAGCGCCAAATCGAGCGTAAGACAGCCCGAGGGAATTACTTCGATTTCCGTTTGCCCAGCCTCGTCGCCAAGACGCATAATCGAGCCTTTACCGTACTGCTTTTCAATCTGCAATAAAACGGCGTCCAACGCTTTCATCTTTTCCGTGTTTTTTTCATTAGCCATTGATTTATATCTCCTATATTTTTTCCTTTTTTATTCGTCTTTTAACAGCCGATAGGCGTAATAGAGCGCGTAATTGATTGCTTTTTCGGTGATTTCTTCCCGATTTCCGTTAAAAACGTACCGATACACCCGTATCCGTTCTTTCGTACCGACCGCCAAAAAGCAAAGCCCTACGGGCAACCCAAAGCGGTCGCTGTTCGGTCCTGCAAGCCCCGTCGTAGCCAAGGCGACGTCGCAATCCCCCGTCTGTAACAACCCAGCCGCCATTTCGTACGCCGTTTGATCGGAAACGGCGCCTTTTGAGCGCAACGTAAATTCGTTGACTCCCAAACGCTTTCGTTTCGAATCTTCGTGATAGGTGTTTAGTCCCTCAAAATATACGGCGCTTGCACCCGAAACAGAGGTCAACCGTTTGGCTATCCCCCCGCCCGTAAACGATTCGGCTACGCTGATTTTTCGTTTACGTAATTTCAGCAGCGATATCACTTGTTCTTCCAAGGAAACGTCGTTAAGCGCGTACACGGTATCGCCTAATCCTTCAACGAACAGTCGAAGCACATCGTCTATCAACATTTTCGGAGTTCTGTCGTCGTAGAGAATTTCGATGCGGTCTTCCTCGTATTTACGGGTATATAGGCAGGTGATTTTTCCCTCGCCTACCGTCGCCGCATCCGAAAGCAGACCCAAAACCCGCCTTTCGTTTGCACCCACCGCGCGAATGCTTAACTTGTCAAACCGTACGCCCTGTTTTTGCTGTAAAAAGGACACGCAAGCGTTTTTTACGTACGCCGCACCCGTTTCCGTTTCGTCGGCAGAAAGCAAAAACAGCGCCGAATTTTTATCTGCATAAATTCCTGCTCCCGACAACGAATTTTTCATCGTCGCATTCGAAAAGCTGTCTAAGAAACTCCCTTTTATAACGGTCAAAGCGGATTTATCTGCAAGCAACAAAATGTTTTCCGCCTCTTTTTTTAACTCCGCAACCGTCTTTTGCAGCTTTTCCGTTTCCCTTTGCAACAGTATACGGACTTCGCTGAAAAAATATCCGCAATCGGCAAAGGCGCGAAGCACCGACGACACCCCGTTATGAGCGGGCTCTATTCTTTTTTGTACGACGATGCAAGCGTTTTTCATCGATTTCCTCTTATTATGCGTCTTTCAAAACCTGTTTGTTTTTTACTACGTAAGAAATCCCCGACCACACGGTCAGCACGGTCGCAACCGCAAACAAACCCAAACCGATATAGCCTACGATTTCGCCTGCCGTCGAGGTGAGCGAAGCGGAAAGCAGCAACGCAAAAATGCTGACGTCTTGGAAGGTAGTTTTGTATTTTCCAAGCTTTTCCGCCGCAAGCACCAAACCGCGGGTCGCCGCAATTTGACGGAAAGCACTGATAATCAATTCTCTTGCCATAATCACGCATACGCAAACGGCAAGCGCGATATACGCCGCGTCCGCAAACGGTAAAAATCCAAGCAGCGCGTCTTTCATCGTCAAAAGCAAAATCATTGCCGTAGAAACCAATACTTTATCGGCAATCGGGTCGAGGAATTTTCCCAAATTGGTTACCAATTTGTATTTTCTGGCGATATAGCCGTCCAAAAAATCAGTACAAGCCGCCAGCGCGAAAATAATCGCCGCCATACCGTAAGCAAAATCCCAAATCCCGTTTAAATAAAACACCGCGATAAAGACGGGAATCATCAATATCCGTACCATCGTAATTTTATTAGGCAAATTCATTTTTTCTTATTCTCCTTCGTAATCGTCCGTACGGCCGTACAAATCGTAGCTATCGTTGCGCTCAATCAAAACTTCGTAATATTCTCCCTGCATCGCTTCGCCTGCGTGGAAATACACCTTGCCGTCGATATCGGGCGCGTTGCAATACGCTCTGCCCACAAAGCAATTTTTATCATAATCAATACCGTCGCAAAGCACCTCTATCCGTTTTCCAACAAACGAAGAGAGAAGTTCTTGCGCAACTCTTTCTTGCGTTTGATATAAAGCCTTGACCCGTCTTTTTTTCGTGGCGTGGTGGATTTGTCCTTTCAAACGGTACGCGCCCGTATCCGGCTCACGCGAGTAAGCAAAGAACCCGCAGTTGAATAATCTCGCCTCTTTTATAAACGCTTTCATTCCCTCGAATTCCTCTTCGGTTTCGCTGGGGAATCCCGCAATGAAGGTGGAGCGAATGGCAATACCGGGAATTCTCTCCCGCAGCTTTTTAAAAAGCTGTAAATACCCCTTTCTCGTCCCCTTGCGATTCATCAGCTTTAACACTCTATCTTCGGTGTGCTGCAAAGGGATATCCATATATTTGATAATTTTTTCGTTGCTTGCAAGCTCTTCGATAAGCTCGTCCGTAATAACGTCGGGATAGCAATACAGCAAACGGATTTTTTGGATATTTTCAAGCGCCGACAGACGGCGGAGAAGTTCAACGAATTTGTTTTCCCCGTACAAATCTTCACCGTAACGGGTGGTGTCTTGCGCCACGAGGATAAGTTCGGCAAGCTCGCCGAGATTTTCCGCTTCCGTTAAAAGTTCTTCCATAGGATAGGAACGGTATTTTCCACGGATTTTCGGGATAAGGCAATAGGTACAATGGTTATAACACCCGTCGGCTATTTTTAAATAGGCGTAATGCTCGTCCGTGGTTAAAACCCGCTCGGTCCAATACCCGTCCTTGCCTTTCCCAACGAAATTTTGTCTTTCTTCCCGTTTATACGCTTCCTCTAACGCCTCGAAAATCTTTTCGTAATCGTTGATCCCAAGAAAGACGTCTACCTCTTGCAAGGGGTCGAACAATTCCGAAATAAATTTTTGCGGCAAACAACCGGTAACGACGATTTTTTCCAAGTCGTCCCCTTTATACTCTGCGCAATCGAGGATCGTTTCAATCGCTTCCTCCCGCGCGCTTTGTAAAAAGGCGCAGGTATTGATAATGAGTATCTGCGTTTCTTTAAGCGAAGACGTTACCGTATACCCGCGGGTTTTTAATAACCCTAACAATTTTTCCGTGTCTACACGGTTTTTATCGCAACCAAGCGAAATTACCCCAAACTTCTTGTTTGCTAACATTTCTATCCTTTTTCCACTTACAGTATATCACGGTAAATATGACAACTGTATGCCTGTTTTTAAAAATTGTTTTTTACGGCTGTAACGGACCGTATTTACTCTCGAATTCTTCGGGCGTAATCAAAACCTTTCTCGATTTTGCGCCGTCGAAAGGAGAAATGTACCCCATTTCTTCCATCCATTCGACAATCTTGCCCGCACGGTTATAACCCGCCGAGCATTTTCTCTGTATCATAGAAATGGACGCGCTGCCGGTGAGAATGACGTGTCGAAGAGCTTCGATATAAATCGGGTCTACCATACCGCCGTCGCCGCTTGCCGCGCTGTCGTCGCCCGCATACCCGCCGCGGGAATTGATAAACGCCGTCGCCTCTTCGTCGTAATACGCTTCGTTGTTGTTTTTGATAAAATTGACGACCTTTTGCGATTCTTCCGTGGAAATAAACGCGCTTTGTACACGAATGGGCGCCGCAATACCGGGCATCGTATACAAGAAGTCGCCCTTACCCAACAATTTTTGCGCGCCCGTCTGGTCGAGGATTACGCGCGAATCGACGTCCGTCGCCACGTAGAACCCAACGCGAGTAGGCAAATTGCTCTTGATAACGCCCGTAATAACGTCCGTAGACGGGCGTTGCGTTGCTACGATGAGGTGAATACCCGCCGCACGCGCTTTTTGCGTAAGGTTTTGGATTCTATCTTCCATTTCCTTTTTCGCCGCCAGCATCAAATCGGCAAGCTCGTCGATAATGATAACGATTTTAGGCAAGCGTTTGCTCTTTTCAAGCTGGGCGTTGTATTGGTCAAGATTGACTACGTACGTACCCGCACGGCTCATCTGTTCAAACAAGCCGTAGCGGCGGTTCATTTCCCCAATCGCCCAATTTAAGCTTTGTACCGCCTTATTTACGTCGGTAATGATCTCGTTAATCATCAAATGGGGCAAATCGTTATACAGCACGAATTCCGTCTTTTTCGGGTCGATAAGAATTAAACGCAATTCTTCGGGGGAGTATTTGTAAATCAAACTGATAATCAAAGACCCCAAGAAAACGCTTTTACCCGAGCCGGACGAACCTGCAACGAGCAAGTGAATCATCTTGGAAATATCCCCGTAGACCTTTCTGTTGGCTACGTCTTTCCCCATCGTAAACATCAGCGACGAGGGCTTTGCATTGACGAAAGTATCGCCTGCAAGCATACTGCCCAACTGCACGAATTGCCTGTCCTTGTTCGGTACTTCGATACTCACAACCCCGTCTTCATAGTTGGGATAGACGTTGACCCCGCTGGAATGTAAGGAAATTGCAATCGACTGATCGAGCGCCACGACCTTTTTCGGAGAGATGTTGCGGGGAATGGTTACGTTATAACGGGTAACCGTAGGTCCAAAGGTAACGGAAGCAATCGAAGCGCCCGTAACCTTGAAATCTTCCAGCGTGGAAATAATCGTCGCTTTCGTTTCCTCAACCTCTTCGTGGTTTGCCGTCGGTTCGACGTCGCGGCAATCCAAATCGTCCAACGGAATCCGTACGTAAGGACGGATAACGCGGGGCTTCGGGGGCGGGGGCGGCGTCGGTTTACTTACCTCCGCAGGCTTATTTTCCGCAATCGGAGCAGGCGGCATCGATTCGGCAGGCGTAAATACAGCCCCTCTATCCGCAACGCCTCTGTCCGCAAATAAAGCGTCCTCTGAACCCCTTTCTTCCGCTTCCCGAGAGGTATCGAAAATATCTCTACCCCGTTCAAAACCGCTCAAGCGGGAGTCCTCTTCGTCGTCTAAAAGGTTGATGCCGCTGCGGCGTTCTTCCCTCGTAAACTCTTCTTCCCCGCGAGTACGATCAGCATCTTCTTCTTTAAAGGCAAACCGATCGGTATTCTCGTTGGGAAACGCCGTCGGCGTTTCTCTTTCTTCTCTTTCTTCTCCGTCCCCTCTGCCGAACACGTTCGGGTTGGAAGTCGAGAAAAGATCCATATACTCGTGCCGTCTATATTCTTCTCTATCCGTTCTTTCCATAGTCGGCTCCGCAGGAGTCGTGGGCATTTCATAGCTTGAACGGACGGGTTCTTCCCGCTCTGGTTCCGTTGCTTGCGTTGCTTGGAAAGGAGAAACCTCTTCGTTGGTGCGAACGGGCTCTTGATACGCTGGATAGGAAGGATATGCGCTTTGATAATTTTGCAAAGGCTCGGTATCGTTGACGATTTTTACGGGTCGAACGGGCTCTGCATTGTTATTGACGGAATCTTGATAAGCGTCCGTATACGAAGGCATATACCCCTCTCCCCCGTCCGCACGGCGTTTATTGACGTTGGCGTTGGGGTCGAACAATAAATTCTTTCGATAATTTTCCGCAGGCGTTCCACTAAAAAGGAAAGCGCGCGGATCTTCAAAGGACGGATATTCGGTTTCTTTTTCCTGCGGCGGCGCAAAGGGAGAAAACGCGTTTGCCGTCGCCGTTTCTTCCGTCAAAGATACACCGGGCCGTTGATTCACCGTAGGCATTGCAAAAGAGGGCGATGAAGCTTCTTCCGCCTTTACGTACCCGTTCCCCAAAGGAAGAGCTTGTCCGTTTGACTGTACGCTGACAGGCGATTGTACAGGCTGCGCGATAGGCGCGGTGGGCGCGGTGGGCGCGGAAAGCGGAATTTCCACCGTAGGCGCAGTTTCCGTCGTTTCTTGCACGGTTTTTTCAGTAGGAGTTTTACGCGCCGCAACCACGGAAAGATACAGGAAGAATACGGCAAGGAGGGAAAGTATAATAATCGTACCGACTTTAGAAAGCAATTTTTCTAAAAGATACACGAACACGCCGCCAACCCAACCCGCCACAGTAACAACGGGAAATCTCGTATTGTCAAGCGATTCACCCGCGCGGAAACACGCTGTAAGATACCCGCCCTTATCAAACCAAGAATAGGTTGTAACTACTTGTAAAATCAACGCGATAAAAAGGACGGAAAGGGTAACGCATACGCCAAAACGTCTGCTTTTGAAAAGACGTTTCCCAAACAAACCCGCCACGGAAAGGCAAATTACCCACAAAAGCAGCGGATAAGCGGCATACCCAAACAAACCCGTCAAGGATGCGTAAACGGCAATACCGAGCTCCCCGAAGATATAATCGTAGGTACAAAGCATCAAAAATATAATCACGCAAAACAAGGCAACCGTCGCCAAAATACTCTCTTTGGTAACGGCGTTAGATATCTTTTTATCTCCCGATTGTCTGGTTTTCTTTTTTGCTTTTTTCTCTTTTTCTTCCAAGGAAAACACCTCCTTTACGAATACTCTTTTATTATAACATTTTTTTTTGAATTTATCAATAGTTTCAAAGAAAAAAAACGGCGAAAAAGGAGAGTTTTTTATAAAACAATCCCCTCTTTGCCGCTTTTAATCCAAGCAATTTTTTCAGGTCAATTCTCGCAATAAATATTGCGCCGCATAATAGATATCCCCCGCCCCTAAAAAGAGTACGGCGTCCCCCTCTTTTACGGTTTTTTTTAGCCAAGTTTTTAATACGTTTACGTTTTCCGCATACAGACAGCCTCCCACCTCTCTTGCCAAAAACTCCGCGCTGCCCATAGCGTCGTATTTCTCACGCGCGGGAAAGGTTTTATAAATCATCAAATTTTTAATCGGCTGCAAAACCTCTATAAACTCCCGCAGCAGCAGTTTGGTTCGAGAATAGGTATGAGGCTGAAAGACCACGTACAGATTCCCTCTGCACACCCCCTGCGCCGTCGATAACGTAGAACGAATTTCCCGCGGGTGATGGGCATAATCGCAAATAAAATCGGCGCCACGGTATTGTCCAATCCTTTCAAACCGCCGCTTTACCGCAACGAAATTTTCCAATCCCCGCGAAATTTCCCGTTCGTGAAACCCGTGCGAACGCATCGCCGCAAACGCCGCCAAAGCGTTGTAAACGTTGCAATACCCAATCGCTTGTAATTTTACCCTACACAGCGCTTTTCCGTATTCCTCGACGGTGAACGAATACCGTTCGTTCTTTTTCCGTATCTCCGTCGCCCGATAATCCGCCAACGGATTGCTAATCCCGAACGTAGAAAACCCAAATTTTGCGCACCGCTCGTCGTCCGCGCAAACGAACGCCGTTTTCGCCCGCTTGCAAAACTGATAAAAACACTTCGTCAAGTCTTCCCCGTCTTTATAACACTCCATATGGTCGTTATCTACGTTTAATAAAATAGCGGTGTCCGACGGAATTTTTAATAAATTCCTCTTATATTCGCACGCCTCGCTAACAAGATACTCTTCCCCGCTATAATAAAAATTACCAAATCGTTGATCCTCGCCGCCGATGTGCGCCGTAAACGGCACGCCGCAGCTTTTTAAAACGTGCGCGCACATAGAAGTACAGGTCGTTTTTCCGTGGCTCCCTGCGACCGCCACGACGTTTGAAAATTCTTGACACACCCCTTCCAATAATTCCGAACGGGAAAGGATCCGTTTTTTGAGTTTCTTCGCCGCGACAAGCTCGACGTGTTCTAAGCCAATCGCGTCGGTAACCACAACGACGTCCGCCCCTAAAAGCTGACTTCTATTTTCGTCTTCCCCAACAAAAACCTGTACCCCGTAAAAAGCAAGCGCGTCTAACGACTCGCTTTTTACCCCGTCGCTGCCCGACACGCTGTAATTATAAACGGAAAGGAGTTTCGCCAAAGCACTCATACTCACGCCGCCAACGCCGATAAAATATACGTTTTTTGCCTGCTTCAATACCTTTAAACGCATAGAATATGAATATGCGCCGTTTTTCTCGTTTATACTAACTATTTCTATTTTTTTATGAAAAATCCGCTTTTTTGGCTAAAATATGCTTGCATTCTCCGTTTTTTAGTGGTATAATAATCTAAATTATTGATTAAACAAGCTTGTTTGATTTACAAACTTGATTGTTGAAACTATTTTGCTTATCCTCATATCTGATTTATTCTTCCTCGAAAGGGCATTCGCGCAAGGCGGGTGCTCTTTCTCCGTATAGAAAAGCGGCGTTTGTCCCTACAAACGCCGCTTTTACGTTTTTATTTATTTTTCCTCGTCGTTACGACGCATCAGTCTATCCACAAACCGGGGACGGTGTTTTTTATCCGTCGTTTCCGCTGAATCGGGAATGGGATCGTCCGGCTCGAACGCAACGGGTGCAATCGGCTGGATCTGCTGTACGGGCTGCGCGTACGGCACGTTTGTTTCCTGCACGCCCTGCGAAGGATAGGGCTTTTGAATGACGGGCAACGGTTCGCCAAAAGACGAAGCTTCACGGTTCGTGTATACGCCGTCTATTTTTTGCGCCAAAGCGGAAGCTTGACGAATGGAAGAGTTTTGCGTATCAAAACCAAACCCGTTTTGCAAGTTGTTAAACCCGGTTGCAATAATGACGACCTCAACCTCGTCCGACATACCCTCGTCAATACAAGCGCCGAAAATAACGTTCGCCGAATAATCGATAACGCCCTTTACCAAATCCGCCGCGGTAATAACCTCGTCAAGCGACAAATCCTTTCCGCCGATAACGTTGAGGATAACCGAGCTCGCCCCTTCGATCGTAGTATTAAGCAAGGGACTGCATACGGCGCAACGAACGGCGTCGAAAATACGTTTTTCACCCTTTGCCACACCGATACCCATATGCGCAAGCCCACGCCCTTTCAAGGTCGTTTTCACGTCGGCAAAATCGAGGTTGATAAGCGAAGGTTTCACAATCAGCTCCGCGATCCCGCGAATCCCTTGTCTAAGCACCTCGTCCGCTACCTTTAACGCGTCTGCAAAGGAAGTGCCCTTGGGTACGACTTCGCGAATTTTATCGTTGGGAATGGTAATAATCGAATCGACGCATTTGCGCAATTCTTCAATCCCCGTAATCGCGTTGTCCATACGCTTTTTCGCCTCGAATTGGAAAGGAATGGTTACGACCGCCACGGTCAAAATTTTCATTTCTTTCGCAATCTTCGCAATCACGGGAGCAGCACCCGTACCCGTACCGCCACCCATACCCGCGGTAATGAACAGCAGGTCGGTATCTTTTAACGCCGCCTGAATTTCTTCTTTATTTTCTTCCGCCGCCGCTTTCCCTACCGTGGGGTCTGCGCCTGCCCCCAAGCCTTTGGTCAACTGTACCCCTATCTGAATACGGCGGTTCGAACGAGAACGAGCCAAAGCCTGATTATCCGTATTGACAACGATATACTCCGCGCTCTTTAACCCCGATTCGATCAATCTGTCTACGGCGTTATTCCCTGCGCCGCCAACGCCGATAACCTTGATTTTTGCAACCCCCGAAAGGTTGTTTGCCGTGTTATCTTGCGCGGGCGTCTCGGCATACCCGTATTGTCCGTATGTATCCATCATTTCTTTTTTCCTCCGAATGCGTTGATAATTTTTTGCCAAAAGGTATTTTGTTTGATATCGCCTATCGCCGTACTAAGCAGCCCGATACGCGACGAAAATGCAGGTTTATCGTAATAAGGCAGATCGGGCGATACGATTTCCGTCAGCCTATTTAACCGACGGGAAATATGTTCGGCAGCCCCTTTAATCGCGCCGATTCCCTCGCCCGTAATGCAAATCGGATTCGCCGTCAACATAGCGGAAGCCTTGTCCTTATAACGACTGGCGATAAACGAATCTACCCGTTCGCAAAGCACGTCCAATTCGCATTTGATAATATCGTTGATTTGTTGCACGGAAAAGGATTTTTCTTCCCCGTCCGTCGTCCACAGCATATCTTTCGGAACGCTACCGCCCGAAATATTGGCGGCGGCAAGAATTTCTTCCGCCATTGCGTACTCGATGCCCAAATTTTCCATCAAGGAAACCATAATCGTACCCGTGCCGCAATTAAAAGACTCCTCGTGCACCAACCCGTTGCCGTACACAACCGAAACGGAGCTGGTCAAAAAGCCGACGTCGAGCATAAAGGCATAGCCTTTTCGTTTTTCCTGCGAAATGAGATAGGACGCCTGCGCCAAAGTCGAGGGCAGGAAATGCACTTTTGGAAAGCCCAAATCCCGCAGCAACGCCGAAACGGCGTTATAAAATCCCTCGTGGATAAAATAATAGCAGAGCGCCCCTTTCAACATATTGGTCGAAACGCCGTACAGCTCGTCTATCGAAAAATATTTACGGTTATCGCCCAAAGTCAAATACATTGCGGAACGGCGAATACAACGCCCGTTTGCCATCAGAGCGTTCAAGCCGCTTTCGAACAGAGCGTCTACGTCCTGTACGGAAATTTTTCGTTTTGAAGGGAAGGAAATCGTATGCCCGATAGTCTTTACCGAAACGAAAGCCGAAGGCACGCCCACGTATACCTCGTGTATCGTTCCCTCGTAATGCTGACGAACGGTGGTAATTGCCGCAACGACCGCGCGACGAAAAGAAGTTTCGTCTAAGAACCCTTCGACAAAATAACCCTCGTACGTCCTCGTATCGCTACCGCTAAACACAAAGGTATTATTGACGCCTTTCGAACCGAGTAAAAAAGAAACCTCGCCCGAGCGCACGTCTAAAATTGCAACGCTTTCGTTCTTCATAATTTTCCGCTCCGTAACCCCGATTTATCTACCGTGATAAAATCATACTTTTATTATACAACCTTTCCTAAAAAAAGTCAATAACCGCAAAGAAAAAAACACGCCCTATCGCGTGTTTTTCCAATATTTTTTTAAAAAATCTTATCCGAATAGGTAACGACGACCTTTTCTCCGTCATCCCCCGTCATAATTTTTCCGTGCAGGCGTTGTTGATCGGATAGGGACAGGTATTTATTCACTGCCGCCTCCGCTTTTTCTTCCGTCATAAACGAAGCGTTGGCTACGCAAATCAAAACCCCTTCCGCCGTTTCTATGGTATATTCGGGATTATACTCGGTTACGGTTACCAATTTTACGTTATCTCTAAACCCGTTCAACCGTTCATCCATACGGGAGAAAAACTTTAACAAAGTTTCTATCCGTTCGTCCCCCGAAAGCTTTTCGCCCTTCTTACCCGAAACCGAAAGTCCTTTAATTGTAACGTTTGGCGAGCCGTCTAAACGGTTCAACGGCGAATTGCGTACTTCTAATACCGTACCGTCCCCGCCGAGGATATAATATTCGTTTTCCTTTTGTCCTTCTACCGCATACACCTCTCTATCTTCCGTTATCTCGATACGAATACGGTTAGGGTATTCCTTTTTGAAAGAAGTGAGCCGAAAATAGGGAAAATCTTTTAAAATCTCTTCAATCTCCGATTCGTCGGCAGACAAGATTCCGTCCCCATTATACGCCTCGTTGACCCGAACGGAAATTTTATTTACTTCCGCCCTTGCCTGCGGAGAAACCACGAAACTTTCCACCGTAACGCTGTCCACGCGGAAAACTGCCGTTATCCCCAAAAGACAAGCCGACAGAAAAAGCAAGCCCGTCAACATAATCACCAAAAGTTTTTTTCGCATAATCTTCCTCTTACGTAAGTATCTTTTCCATAAAATTATATCTTTATTCTGCGGATTTTTGCGCCGAGTTTCCTCAACTTCCCTTCCATATCCACGTATCCTCTGTCGATATGGGAAAGATCCATTACAACGCTTTGCCCTTCCGCCTTTAAAGCGGCAATCACAAGCGCTGCGCCCCCGCGCAAATCCCCCGCCGTTACACTGGCTCCGTGCAATTTTTTCACTCCGCGAATCAACGCCGTGCGACCGCGTACGGTGATATCCGCACCCATACGTTTTAATTCCGCAGCGTAACGGTAACGGGTCTCAAACAGATTTTCCACCATCAAAGTCGATCCGCTTGCCGTACAGCAAAGCGCCGAATATTGCGCCTGCAAATCGGTGGGGAACCCCGGAAAAGGCGTTGTCTCCACCAAATCGACGGATTTTAACTCACCCGTACTTGACAATACTATTTTATCATTTTTTATATGTATTTTGCAACCGTTTTCACGCAATTTATGCAAAAGCGCGGCAACGTTTTCACAAGAAAGCCCGTTTACCTCTATTTCGCCCCCGCACGAAGCCGCGGCAATGAGATACGTCCCCGCCTCGATTCTATCTCCCATAGGCGTATATTCGAGCCCGTGCAAGCGTTTTACCCCCTCGATAACAATCGTGCCCCCGCCCGCACCGCGCACTCTTGCGCCCATTGCGTTTAAAAAGCTTTGCAAATCGACGATTTCGGGTTCTTTTGCGGCGTTGCGTATCACGGTAATCCCCTCCGCTTTTACCGCCGCCAAGATTATATTTTCCGTCGCCCCAACGCTGGGGAAATCCAACAAAATATCCGCACCGACAAGCCGTTCCGCCTCACAATGGATAAAGCCGTCCTTCTCGTCAATCCGCACCCCCAACCGTTTCAAACCCGAAAGATGCAAATCAATAGGGCGCAACCCGATATCGCAGCCCCCTGGATAGGAGATTTTTGCACGGTGAAAGCGAGTCAAAACCGACCCTAGCATAAAAACGGAAGAACGCAGCTCTTTGGTGAGCCGCGCAGGAATTTCGTGGGATATAGCGTTTGTGCTGTCAATAATCACGCAATCTTTTTGACGACGGAGTTTACACCCCACTTCGCCTAAAATCCGCAACATATTTTCCACGTCGTTGATTGTCGGGACTCCCCGTATTTTTACCTGTTCGTCCGTCAAAATAGAAGCTGCAAGCAAGGGCAACACGGAATTTTTCGCGCTTTGCACCTCTACTTTGCCGTACAATTTCGATCCGCCTTCTACGATATATTTATCCATACGTCAAAGCTCCTTATGCTTTATTGTATGAAAAATCGCCCCTTTGTTGTGTGTTTCTTCCCCCTTCCTTTCCGCAAGATTGCGCGGAGACGGCGTATAAAATTCCCATCGACGCCATCGTAATAATCAGGGAAGTATTTCCCGAACTTATAAGCGGCAAAGGCAAGCCCGTCGGGGGAATACTGCCGCTAACAACCAGCGCGTTGATTACCGTCTGAATCCCGTATACGAGAGTAATCCCCGCCGCCAACAAAAAGGAAAAGAAATCTTCCGCGCGCGCCGCTACGCGCAAGCCGCGCCAAATCAACAGTCCGCTGACCAAAAACAGAATAAGTATCCCAAAAAAGCCGAATTCTTCCCCGATAATCGACAAAATAAAATCGCTTTCCGCAAAGGGCAAAAAACGGTATTTCTGCCTCGAATTAAACAACCCGACGCCAAACCAGCCGCCGTTTCCCAAGGCATACAAAGACTGTATCAATTGATACCCCTCTCCCTTGGGAGATTCCCACGGGTCGAGAAAGGCGCTTAAACGGGAAAGTCGGTAAGGTTCGATAATAATCAAAATAGGCACGACGAGCAACGCGGGAATAAAAATAATCAGGAAATGCTTGATTTTCATTCCGCCCAAAAAGAGCATCGCTATCATCAACAATCCCACGCACATCGTTACCGACATATTCGGCTCGATAATAATCAAAACGCATATCGCGCCGCCCGCAAGCAATACGGGCAATACGCCTTTAAACGAACGCACTCTGCCCATATCGTCCGACATATACGCCGCGGCAAAAATTACAAACCCGTATTTCGCCACCTCGGAAGGCTGCAGGGTAATTCCGCCAACGCCAATCCAACGGGTTGCCCCGTAATTGGTAATCCCAAGCCCCGGCACGAACACCAACGCCAACAATAACATAGGGATAACGAGCGCAGCGACGCGCACCCGTCTTCCTCTTAGCCGTTGCGGGTTGAAACGGCATAAAAGCAACATAGCAAGCAACCCCAAAGCAAAACCGATCGCCTGTTTTTTGACGAAATACCACTCGTCGCCGTATTGCGTTTTGGCAACGTACCGACTGGCGGAATAGATTGCCAAAATCCCAAACCCCGCCAATACTGCCGTCAACAGCAAAATCGAAAGGTCTCCCTGCGGCTTGCGGCGGCGAAGGCTTGCTTCTTTACTCGTCGTTTTCAGATTCTTCCACGCCGACGGTTCCCTTTTCCATCGGCTCGCCTTTTCCTTTTTCGACGGCGAAGGATTGGACGATTTCGACAAAGGTATCCCCCCTTTCTTCATAATTTGCAAATTCGTCAAAGCTTGCGCTGGCAGGGCTGAGCAACACCGCTTGCCCCGCTTTCGCCTTTAACGCCGCCACGCGCACGGCAAAAGCAAACCCTTCGCAAAGGGTGATTTTTTCATAACCGCAAAGCCGCGCGCCCTCTAAAAGCGCGTATCGATTTTCCCCGTATACGATTGCGTGGACAACCAAAGAATCTTTTAATACGGAAAACAGCTTTTTATAATCGTAGCCTTTATTTTGTCCGCCGAGCAAGAGCACCGTTTCCCGTTGCATCGTCTCTACCGCTTTTATCGTAGCGTCTATATTCGTTCCCTTCGAATCGTCGATATAAAGCACTCCGTCCACCTCGCCTATCTCCTCAATACGATGCTTGATTCCTTTAAACGAGGTTAATCCCGATACAATATCTTCCGTTTTTATCCCCATTAGTTTCGCCGTAATAATTGCCGCCAAGGCGTTTTGTACGTTATGTATTCCGCTGGAAGGCAAAGAAGAAACGGAGAGTATTTTTTCCTTTCCAAAAAAGAGCTCGCCCTTTTCGTAATAAGCGCCCCGCACCCGTTCTTTGACGGAGAAAAAGAGTTTTTGCGCCCTCGTTTTTTCTGCAAAAGCACGCACGGCAGGATCGTCGTAATTGAGCACCGCATATTCCGCCGCCGTCAGGTTTTTTAAAAGTTTTCCCTTTAAAAAGAGGTAATTCTCCATATTATAGTGGCGGTTTAAATGGTCTTCCGTTACGTTGAGAAAGACGGCGATATGCGGCTGATGTGAGTGGAGCGTTTCTAATTGAAAACTGGAAATTTCCGCAACGGCAATCCCTTCGTTTTCCTCGCAATAATTGACCATCGGCGCACCGATATTTCCGCAGGCATACGCCTTTTTACCGCCTTTATTGAGAATATCTGCAATCATCGAAACGGTGGTCGTTTTTCCGTTCGTGCCCGTTACGGCAATCATCGGATTTTTCATATACCGCACGGCAAGCTCGCTTTCCCCGACTACGGCGCGCCCCGCCCTTTTAAAACGGATTGCCAAAGGGTGGTCAATCGGAATCCCCGGGCTTAGCACCAACACGTCGCACAGCTCTTCCACGCGGGACAATTCTTCCCTTTCAACCGACTTCGCCCCCTTTTCTTCCAACGCTTTTTTCACCTCGGCTATACGAGGATTTTCCGTTTCGTCGTAAAGGTATACGTTCGCTTGTTTTTTTAATAAAAACTCGCTTGCCGCAATCCCCGAACAAGAAAGTCCAAACACCAAAAACGTCTGTCTATCAGGATACATACTCCCTCCAAAAATTTATAATGCAAACCAAAGATACGCGCCCCCCAAGCAGAGCGTGATCGCAAAATAGGCGTAAGAAATGCGCGCCTCGGAAAAACCCTTCTTTTGAAAATGATGATGAACGGGCGCCATAAGAAAAATTCTTTTCCCACCCGTCGCTTTATAATATATTACTTGCAAGACTACGGATATGACGGAAAAAACGAAACAGACCCCCACCGTCAAAATATACAATGCGTTGCTGCTGAATAGCGCCAACGCCGAGGCAAACCCGCCAAGCGCCAACGAGCCCGTGTCCCCCATAAAAACGCTGGCAGGCGATACGTTAAACAGCAAATACGCCAGCAGCGCGCCCGAAAGCGCAAAGGAGAGCAAGGAAAACTCCTTTAACCCGCTCTGCACGGAAATCAAAGCCCCTAAAACGATAAAAAACGGAACAGAAGTCCCCGCCGCAAGCCCGTCCAGTCCGTCCGTTAAGTTTACGGCGTTGACCGTCGCCAAAAGCACCAATATCGCAAGCGGGAACATTCCCCAACCGATATCCACGGTCTTGTTTATAAAAGGGAGATACAAAGCGGTTAACCCCGCCCGCATCGCATAGATAGCAGAAAAAACGGCAATCAGGATTTGAAACGCGAACTTTTGCAGCGCCGTAAGCCCCAAATTTTCCTTATGTCTGCGTTTTAAAAGGTCGTCTATCAGCCCTACCGCCATATAGGAAAGCCCGATCGCAAAGCAAAGCACGACCGTTCTGTTCGCCCTATCGATAAATAAAACCGAAGAGAGAACGGCTGCCAAAACGAAAGCGATACCCCCCATCGTGGGGGTACCGCCTTTCTGTTTGTGTTCTTCCACGTAAACAAGGATATTTTGCCCCGCTTTTAATTTTCTCAATATCGGAATTAAAAGAAAGCAAAACACTAAAGACAAAACAAAGGCAAGCAGCGCAACTCCAAGATACGTTTTCATATATTTTTTCCTTTCCGCATCAACAACGTTTCGATAACAGTATGGTCGTCGAACGCGTACTTTATCCCCATAATTTCTTGATACTCTTCCCCGCCTTTACCCGCCACCAACAATACGTCGTCCTTTTTTAAAAAATCCAACGCGTAATCGATGGCTTTTCTTCTGTCGGGCACTACGACGTACCGCGCGGAAAAACGCCGATACCCTTTTTCTATGTCCGCGATAATATCCAGCGGATCTTCATAACGCGGGTTATCCGAAGTCAATACGGCAAAATCCGATTTTTTCGCCACGACTTCGCCCATCAGCGGGCGCTTGCTTTTATCCCGATTCCCCCCGCAACCAAACAAACAAACGAGCCTGCCCTTGCAATGCTTTTTCAAAGCGTTCAACGATTTTTCCAAACCGTCGGGCGTATGCGCAAAATCCACGTAAACGTACGCACTCCCTACTTCGGCAACCATTTCCAACCTGCCGCAAACGCTTTTTAAAGAGGATAATCCCTCTTCGATCGTAGAAACGTCTATCCCAAGCTCTACGGCGCAAGCCGCCGCTGCCAACGCGTTGTAAACGTTATGCCGTCCCGTCAACAACAAATCCACCCGACAGAGCTTGTCGGAAATATTCAAAAGACATTCGGTTTTTTTTAAGTTTTCCTCTGTAATGACGGCAAAGCAGTCGGTCGGCGTATCCAAACCGTAAAACAAAGTTTTTGTTCCCGCCTTTTCCCGCTTGAAAACCATAGAGCGGCATTTCTCGTCGTCCCCGTTGACAATCGCAACGGCGCAAACGCTTGGGTCAAATAAACGGGCTTTCGCCTCGCCGTACTCGTCCATAGAGGGAAAAAAGTCCAAATGGTCCTGCGTTAGATTCGTAAAGATACACGCACAAAAAGAAATCCCTTCCGTTTTGTAATAGTAAAGCGCGTGCGCGGACACTTCCATCACCACGTATTCTACTCCGTGAGCGTACATATCCGCCAACGTTTCGTGCAAAGCAAGCGGGTCGGGAGTTGTTAAATCGGACGGCAATTTTTTGTTTTTGTATAAAATCCCCAAAGTACCGATTATCCCCGTTTCTTTTCCTGCTTTTTTCAAAATAGAAGCCACCAGGTACGAGGTCGTCGTCTTTCCGTTCGTGCCCGTAATTCCGATAATTTTCAGTCTATTAGCAGGATTTAAGTAAAAATTCGCCGCAATTTTCCCCAAAGCCTTTCTCGTAGAAGGCACGACGATTTGCAGCGCCGTGCAATCGAGTTTCCGTTCGGTTACAATCGCCACCGCGCCGTTTTTTATCGCCTCTTGCGCTTTAAAATGCCCGTCCGTATTTGCTCCTTGCAAACAAACGAACAACGCGTTTTTTCCGTGTTTACGGCTATCCGTTTGCACGATAGCCACCTCTTGCGCTCCCTCTAACGAGCCGACCGTTTCCAGTATTTCCAATCCCTCTAAAATTCTTTCTAACCGCATACCGCTTACCTCTAATTGCTTGATAGTTTATTCTATTCCCCCTTTCTCTTCTGTATGTTTTTTAAAGAAATAATCCCTTGGAAAATTTCCCCGGCGCAAGGCGCGGCAACCACCGAGCCGTAATACGCGCCCTGCGGTTCGTCCACGATAACGAGCGCCAAATATTTGGGCGCGTCCGCAGGGAAAAAGCCCACGAACGACGAAACGTATTTCCCCGCGGCGATGTGTCCGTTTTCGAATTTTTGCGCCGTACCTGTTTTACCGCCGACTCTGTACCCCTCGATATACGCTTTTTTCCCGCTGCCGTCGCGCACAACCCCCTCCAACATCTCCGCCAAAATCTTTGACGCCTGCGTGCTGATGGGACGGTTTTTTAACTGCGGCTCGTAATTTTTCAATACGTACCCGTCGTCTGCGTACACCTTTTTCACCAATCTCGGCGCGTAATAGTACCCGCCGTTTATGGCAGAAGCCGCCGCACAAGCGAGCTGTATTCCCGAAACGGCTATCGTCTGCCCGAACCCGATACGGGCAAGATCGCAACCGCGAACAGCGCTTTCGGGCATCAACAGCCCGTACGCTTCCCCGCTGAAATCCAATCCCGTGCGTTTTCCAAACCCGAACGCAGACAGATACTCGTAAAACTTCTCCTTACCAAGCGACATAGCGATATCCGTAAAGCAAGGGTTACAACTGTTATTTAACGCCTCTGCAAGCGTTTGATTGCTGTGCTTTCCGTTGGCGTGGTTGCTCCAGCACTTGACCGTCGTACCGTCCACCGAACGCGTCCGCGAACTGTTAAAAACGTAATTGGTCGCAAAGGCGTTTTTATTGCCCCGCAGGTATTCTTCTATATCCGCGGCGGCAGTAACGATTTTAAAAGTCGAACCGGGCTCGTAAACGTCGCTGACCATACGGTTTCTCGTCAAAGAATTTAACAGCTCCGTATCCTCTCTCGGCACTTCGTTCAAATCGTATGCGGGGTAATTCGCCAAAGCCAGCACTTCGAACGTGTTCACGTCCAAAACGATACACTCGGCGGAAACGGGCGAATACTGCGCCGCCGTTTTTTCCAAAGCGCTTTCCACGAGTTCTTGTATCCCGTAATCGATCGTTAGCTGCAAATTATACCCGTTTTCCGCAGGCAAATAGGTCGCAACGCTGCCTTCTATTTCAATGCCTACAAGGTCGGTCTCGTACAAAAGCTCGCCGTTTTTCCCCGACAGATATTCGTCGTAATACTTCTCCACCCCCGTAGTCCCCGCGTTGTCCGAGGAAGTAAACCCTATCACCTGACAAAGCGCGTCCCCCTTGGGATAATACCGCAAATTATCCCGAGAGTAATAAACGCCGTCCAAAGAAAGCGACGAAAGATTTTCAATCGCCTCTTTCCCTACTTTTTTCGCCACCGTAATTTCAGAGGCTTTTTTCTTCGTTAATTTTTCATAAATCCCATCGCTTTCCTGTCCCAAAGCTTCCGCCAAAAGCGCGGCGGTTTTCTGTTTATCCTTTACTGCGTTGGAACGGGCAAAAACGGTGTACGCCGTCTCGTTATCCGCCAAAACGACTCCGTTTCTATCCGTAATTTTCCCCCGCTTGGCAACGATGGGAATTTCCCTCGTCCATTGGTCGAGCGCGCGGTAGTTCAACTCTTCGCTCCAAAGCACTTGCACGTAGAAAAAACGCACGCACAAAGTCAAAAAAAGAAAGGTTACCGCCAAACCAATGGCGAATAACCTCTTTCGTAAAACCGATATCGAATATCCGTTATGTAATTTTTTGATAATCGTTCTCCTAAACTTTTATGATACCATACCCAATACGCCGTTTTCTTCCGCCCAAGCAAGAATCGATTCTTCCGACGTAATCTCTTGTACTCTTGCCATAATGCGTGCGTATTCTTCTTGCAACTGCTGCGTTTCCTCTTCAATATTTTGAAGACGTACGGTTTTTTGTCTGAGAATCGCCGAATTTACGCCAATCAACGCCAACATCGCCAAAATAACGAACGTAGCAACCGCCATCAAAACCTTTGCAAGCGGAGTCAACCCGTAGCTTTCTTCCTTGGCGATTGCCCTTTCGCGTTGCACAACGGGCGCAACGTAAGTAGGCGCAACCGTCGCCGCTTTTTCCTGCAACGCCTCGAATTTTTCTGCCGTAAACACGCTGCTGTTAAGCTTTTCACGCAAAAATTCGGTAACCTGCGGAATCTGCTCTACAACGGGCGTATTCTCTACCGTGGGAGCCGCGTAAACGGTTTCTTCTACGACGGAAACGGTGGGTTGCGCAGAAAAAACGCGTTGACTGTTTGCAAACTGGGTTTCCTCTGCGTCTTTTAAAAGGCGGTAACGCTCTTTAATCATAGCGTTATGTCTTTGCGCTTCCAACTCTGCATTCGTCAATTCAATCGTTTGCCGTTCGCGTACCGATTCCATTTTCAGCTCCTCCGTATCCCCGTTTTTCCTAAGATTTCCCTATTTCCTTATCTCCTGCGGCTAAATCTTTTCCGCAACTCTTAATTTCGCGCACTTGCTTCTCGAATTGTATTCGAGCTCTTCTTTCGTTGCCGTAATCGGCTTTTTCGTAATAATCTTGATTTCCGGTTTTTTCCCGCATACGCAAACGGGAAAATTCCCGGGGCAGGTACAAGGCGATTCTAATTGTCTAAACGCCTCTTTCACAATTCTGTCCTCCAACGAATGGAAGGTCAAAATGGCGATACGCCCCCCTTTTTTTAACCGTCTCGTCAAAGACAAGACCAAATCGTACAAACCGTCAAGCTCGCCGTTTACCTCTATCCTGAGCGCTTGAAAACTCTTTCTTTCGCACGGTGCGCCGTAACGGAATTTTGCAGGAATACTGTTTTTAATAATCTCCGCAAATTCCCCCGACGTTTTTAACGGTTTCTTTTCTCTGTATTTCACGACGTTTCTGGCAATTTGCTTTGCAAACGTCTCCTCGCCGTAAGTTTTCAATATTCTTGCAATTTCGCTTTCAGGATAGGTATTTAATACGATTTCTGCCGTCAAATACGCCGACGTATTCATACGCATATCCAGCGGTGCGTCCGCTTTTCGGTAGGTGAAACCCCGCTCTTCGTCGTCAATCTGATGGGAGGAAACCCCAAAATCGAGCAAGGCTCCGTCTATTTTATCAATTCCCGCCCGTTGAAAGACGATTTCAAAATCTTTATAATTGGATTTGTAGATTTCAAATCTTCCGCTAAATTCGCTAAGCCGGCTGCTTGCCGCCGCAATCGCCTCGTCGTCGAGGTCGGTCGCTATCAGTCTGCCGCTTGGCGAGGTTCTTTTTAAAATCTCGTAAGAATGTCCGCCCCCACCGACCGTACCGTCGAAATAAACGCCGCCGTCTTTTAAGACGAGAGAGTCCATACATTCTTCCGGCATAACGGGTTTGTGCGAAAATTCTAACATTTGTTAAATCCCCAATTCTTTTAACGCCGCGTCGTAATCCACGCCGTCGATATATTCGTAGTATTTTTCAGCCGACCAAATTTCCAGTCGCTTTCCTCTACCAATCGTAACGATTTCTTTTTGTATCCCTGCCATTCGTTTTAACGCCGCGGGCAAGACCACCCTGCCTTGCGCGTCTTCCTCGGCAGAAAAGATACTGCTGAAAAACATTGCCGACGCGTGATTGGATTCGGAAATCCCCTCTTCGGATATCGAAGCAATCGCGTCGTCCAAATCCTCGTCCGCCATCACGCAGATACAACGGTTCATACCCCTGAAAAAGCTGTACGATCTTTCCCCGTTTTCCCCCGTGAGCTCTTTTTTAAACTTGGAGGGAATACGCAAGCGGTTTTTATCGTCTAACTGATGTTCGAACATGCCTTTAAACATTGTCGTCTTACCTCCTTGCTTTTTCCCACTTCCACCCTTTATGGAAATGTTTAACTTTATTATACAACCACTTTTAACCATTGTCAAGTGTTTTTCAAAAGTTTTTTGTTAATTTTTTAATTTTTTTGGGATTTTTAACCACAGAGCGACCAAATCCGTCCTTCTTTCGCCGTTTATTTGGGAACGAACATTTGTTTGTGTCGTTTTTTGTTGATTTTTCCGTATTTTCCGAGGAAGTAGATATTTTCAAAAAAGGAGTTTTTTTCTTTTTTTACAGCCTTTTTCTTCCAAAAAAGCCCCTTTTTTTTCGAAAAATTCCCGCCGTGGATATCGGTGGTTGTTTCTCCCTGTTTTTTATAAAAATCCGCCCCCTCGACCCCTTTTTTTAAAACGGCGCGCAATCGGTTGGCAATCCCCTCGTTGCCGTGGTAAACCTCGCAGCCGTAATAGCGTTTCACGACTTCTTCTATATATACGTAATGCGTACATCCTAACACCACGCCGTTGGGCTTGCCTTTGGGGAGTAAAAGGGTAAAATCGAAATCCTTTTCCAATAAGCATTTTTCAATCGTTCCAGCCAACACGTCGCAAGGAATAGGTTTTACGAGCGAGTTCGGAAAGCTTTCCCCCGCCCGCACGCAAAGGGCTTGGAAACGAGGACTGTTATACGTCGCCCGCGTCGTCAAAACCAATATCTCGCCCCCTTTTTTTGCTGCGGCAAATACCGCTGGTTCGGCGCCGATAATCGGGAAGAGATATTCTTGACGCAATTTTTCAATACAGACGGCGGTTGCCGTGTTGCAGGCGATTACCACCGCCCTTGCTTGCAAACGGACGAATTTTTCCATCGCCTTACGCACGTAGCGCATAATTTCTTCTTCTTTTAAATTGCCGTAGGGCGCGTGTCCGTTATCTCCAAGATAGTAAAAAACCTCTTTAGGCAACACTTTTCGACACGCTGAAAGAACGGTCAATCCGCCGATTCCGCTATCAAAAAAACCTACCCCGCCTTTCGGTATTGACATAATATCTCCCAAACTTTAAATTTTTAAATTTTTTTTGCTTTTTCGTGTTTTTTCCCTGCAAAACAGTTTACTTTCAAAGAAAATTATGCTAAAATAGTCTACGCAATTGTATTGATTAAGAAAAATTGGAAAAAATAAGGAGACTGTTATGCCTAATATTAAATCCGCAAAGAAAAGAGTTTTGGTTATCGAAAAGAAGACCATGAGAAACAAAGCCGTTAAATCCGCGTTGAAAACGCAGGTAAAGAAATTCCTTACTGCTGTTGAAGCAGGCGACAAGGAAACCGCAGTAAAACTTTACCCTGAAACCGTTTCCGCTATCGACGGCGCTGTTACGAAGGGTGTTCTTCATAAGAATAACGCAAACAACAGAAAGGCAAAGCTTGCAAAGAAACTTGCTGCGTTAAACTAAAACCTGTTTTATAATATTCGCATATTATAATATGAGGGTCTGCCGCTTGGTAGACCCCTTTTTTCGTTGTTATAAATCCGTTAAAAATCGGGCGCCCCACCGCGTCCGATTTTTTCTCTTTCCTTATTATAAAAATATTATAAAAATCCCCTATAAACGTTTGACATCTTCCTCTATTTTAAATATAATACATTACGTAAGAAAGTTTATTTTCACTAAACTTTTCGTTTATTTTAAGCAAACCAAACGAAGGATTGGTAAAACAAAGCAAAAAGTTTACTTTTACTAAACTTCAACCGCAAAAAAGACGGTTTGGGAGGGATTTATGGACATCGGTAAAAAAATACGACGAATGCGAAATCAAAAAGGATTGACGCAAGAAGAGCTTGCCGACCGCTGCGAATTGACGAAAGGGTATATTTCGCAACTGGAAAACGAGTTAAACAGCCCTTCGATTGCGACTTTGACGGATATTTTATCCGCCTTAGGCAGCAATTTATCTGAATTTTTCCGTGAGGAAACGGAAGAAAAAGTCGTTTTTTCGAAAAACGAGTTTATTGAAAAGGATTCGGACGGCGTTATTTTAAACTGGTTAATCCCAAACGCACAGAAGAATATGATGGAGCCCATTCTCGTGGAATTGACGGAAGGCGTTTCCACAGCCGGTGATATTCCGCACGAAGGCGAAGAATTCGGTTACGTTTTGGAAGGAAAAATCGCAATCGAACTGGGGAACAAACATCATCTTTGTAAAAAGGGCGAGGCGTTTTATTACCCCGCCAACAAACCGCACTGCATCATCAATAAAGGGAAAGGCAAGGCGCGCTTCCTATGGATTTCCACGCCGCCCAATTTTTAATCCCCCACCCTTATACCACAGATAAAACATTTTTCGGAGAATACGGATATGGAAACGAAGAAAGAAAAGAAATCCAATCATATCATAGAGCTTGTCAACGTTAGCAAAGAATTTGACGGCGTAACCGTTGTGGAAAATATCAATTTTTACGTACGAAAAGGCGAATTCGTTACCTTCCTCGGCCCGTCCGGCTGCGGAAAAACGACCACCTTGCGTATGATTGCGGGTTTTGAAATCCCCACCAGCGGTAAAATTTTATTAAACGGCGAGGATATCAGCGTTTTGCCCCCCAACCGTCGCCCGGTCAATACCGTCTTTCAAAAATACGCGCTTTTCCCCCACCTCAACGTCTTTGAAAACGTTGCGTTCGGTTTAAAATTAAAGCGCGTGGAAACCACGATTGTCGATAAAAAAGGCAGAACGAAAATCAAGTATAAAAAACTCCCTAAAGAAATTATCGCGGAGAAAGTAAACAAGGCGTTGGAAATCGTAGACCTTGCCGGCTTTGAAAAACGCAGCATTTCTACTTTGTCAGGCGGTCAGCAGCAGCGTATCGCCATTGCGCGCGCCATTGTCAACGAACCCGAAATTTTGCTGTTAGACGAGCCCCTGGGTGCCCTCGATTTGAAAATGCGCAAGGAAATGCAACTCGAATTGAAAGCGATGCACAAACGTCTTGGCATCACTTTCATCTACGTAACGCACGACCAGGAAGAAGCCTTGACGATGTCTGACACCATCGTCGTTATGTCCGACGGTTCGATTCAGCAAATCGGTACTCCCGAATCCATCTATAACGAGCCGAAAAACACTTTCGTTGCCGACTTCATCGGGGAAAGCAATATCTTCACGGGGGTTATGCCCAAAGACGGTCAGGTTCGTTTCTGCGGCAAGGCGTTTACCTGCCTTGACGGCGGTTTCGAAAAAGACGAGCCCGTAGACGTCGTCGTGCGTCCCGAAGACGTTATCATTACCGACCCCGAAAGCGGTACTTTAAAGGGCAAAGTTACCTCCGTCGTCTTTAAGGGAATCCATTATCAAATCCTCGTACAATGCGGCAGATACGAAATTGAAATTCAAAGCACCTCCGCTCCGCAAGTCGGGGAAAAAGTCGGGCTCTGCGTAAACCCCGACGGTATCCACGTTATGAAAAAGATTTTCCGCGTCAATAAATTCTCGGGCGTTATCACCAAACGCAATACCGTCGAATTTGGCGACGGCGAATTCGAATGCGACGTTACCCAACTGTACCCGGGCAGCCATTTGGACGAAGAAGGCTATCTTATTACGGCAAAAGGCGAAAAATTAGACCTTACCGATACCGAGGTCAACGTCGAAGTCGGTTTACACGATATTACGATGAGCGATAACCTCGACGAAGGCGGCGCGCGCGGGAATATTATTTCCTTGATTTATAAGAGCGAATATTACCGCTATATCGTCCGTACGGAAAACGAAGAAGATTACGTGCTTGCCTGCGAAGACCTTTGGAATGAAAACGACCTCGTAAGCTTGAGTATTCCAAAAGACAAGATCCGTTTGACCTTGAAGATTGCGGAGGGTACGAAATAATGGCAAAATCGCGCTTAAAATTGCGGTTCTCCCGAAAACTCTTGGCAATCCCCTACGCGGTGTTTCTTGCCATTTTCGTGGTCATACCCCTGCTTATTATCGTTTATTACGCTTTCACCGACGCAGACGGCGCGTTTACGTGGGATAATATCCGTATCTTTTTTAGCGGAAGCGGCGGAGATTCCTTTTTTCAAACGGCACGTTTTAAAACCTTCGTGCAAAGCTTTTTTATCTCCCTAACCAGTACGCTGGTCTGTCTGCTTATCGCCTATCCCGTTGCCTACATAATCGCAAACTGCAAACTGAAAAACAAAATGGGCTTGTTGCTCCTTTTCATTGTGCCTATGTGGGTAAACTTCGTCTTGCGTATCAACGCACTGAAAGAACTGTTAGACTGGATTGGCATTTACAATAAACCGGGTTGGAACATCTTTAACACCGTATTGGGTATGGTATACGACTTCCTTCCCTTTATGATTATGCCGATCTATACGACGATTATCAAAATCGACAAACATTATCTCGAAGCGGCAAAAGATTTAGGCGCACCGCCCGCAAAAGCCTTTTTAAAGGTAACCCTTCCTCTTTCCAAGGCTGGGATTATGAGCGGTGTTTCTATGGTATTTTTACCCTCGATGACCAACTACGTCGTTTCCAACTATATGACCTATAACCACACGAAAATCGTAGGCTCGTTAATCGACGATTTCTTTAAAAACGATCTTTGGAATATGGGCTCGGTTACCGCATTGATTTTGCTTACCTTGATGTTCGTCATCACTTGGGTAACGGGCGGATTTGACGCAGAATCGGAAGTAAACGCAAGGGGGACAACGTTATGAAGAAAGTAAGAACTTCGTTAAAATGGCTGTTTATCGGGCTTGTACTGCTCTTTATCTACGCCCCCATTCTCCTTTTGACCGTTTACAGCTTTAATTCCTCGGAAATTATCAGTAGCTGGGAAGGTTTCAGTTTAGATCATTACCGTTATTTCTTCGATATGGACAACCAACCCTTCCCCATCGTGTTGCAGACGATCTTTTTGGCTTTGGTCGTTGCCGCTTTGTCCACGATTTTGGGTACGGTGGGCGCAATCGGGATTTTCTATTCGAAAAAACGTGCGGCGAAACTGTTAAACAGCATCAACCAAATTCCCGTCATCAACGCGGAAGTCGTAACGGCTATCTCCTTTGCCTTTTTGGTCGTGGCGATACACGTTCCTAAATCGACCTATATCCCTTTAATCGTCGGGCAAATGGTACTGTGCACCCCCTTCGTCGTCCTGTCGATTATTCCAAAACTGAAACAAATGGATAACAATCTTTACGAAGCGGCGCTCGACCTTGGCGCAACGCCCGCAAAAGCCCTCTTCTCCGTTATTATCCCGCAGATTTTACCGGGGATCGTTACGGGATTCTTGTTGTCCATTACCCTTTCTTTGGACGATTATATTATTGCAGCATACACAAAGCCGAACACCTTCCAAACCATCAGCACCCATATCTACGGCTTAAACAAAGGCGGTACGGTCAATACGATAAAATCGTCCTATTGGGCGTTTACGGCTATCATCTTCTTACTGATCGTCATCGCCGTCGTTACGATGAATATTATCGCGCATAAAAAGGCAGGTAAAAAACAATGAAAAAAATAATCGCTATTGCTTTGGCGGGCGTAGTTGTTGCCAGCAGCGCGGTTGCTATTGCGTTGAACGTTGACGATACTCCCGTATTAAAAGTAGCCAATTGGGCAGAATATATCGCAGGTGGCGACGAAGACAGCGAATTGCTGCGAGAATTCGAGGTTTGGTATAAAGAACAAACGGGCGAGGCAATTCGCGTTGAATACTGCACGGCAGACGACAACGAAACTTTGTATAATATGATAAAGATGGGCGATAGCTTCGATTTGGTTTGCCCGTCCGAATATATGATAATGAAGCTTGCCGCCGAGGGATATTTGCAAAAACTCCCCGATTCTTTCTTCGATGCGAGCATTGAAACGAATTATTACGCAAAACACGTTTCCCCCTATATTTCCCGCGTTTTTGCGGAAAACGAAATCGAAAGCATCCACGAGCCTTGGTCGGCTTACGCCGCGGGTTATATGTGGGGCACGACGGGATTTATTTATAACCCCGAAATCGTAAAAGAGGAAGACGTATCTACCTGGAACGTATTCGTAAATAAGTCCTACGCCAATAAAATCACGGCGAAAAACAATATCCGCGACACCTATTTCGTTGGGCTTGCTATGTATTACGAAAAGGAGCTTTTGGCTGCAAAATCCGCCTATAACGAGGGGTTAAGCGAACTGGAAAGCCAATATACAAACTCCCTTATCACCGAGCAAGAATACGAAACGCAAAAAGACTCCCTCTTGCAAGGGTATCAAAAGAAAATCGGAAAGATGATGAACGACACGTCCGAAAAGACGATGAACGACGTCAAAAAGATTTTGCAATCGATAACGGGCAATCTGTACGGCTTTGAAACGGACGAAGGCAAAAACGATATGATTGCAGGCAAAATCAGCGTCAATTATCAATGGAGCGGCGACGGCGTATATATTATGGATTACGCGGCGGGCGAAATTGAAGACGAACCCGTAAGCAATCCCGTCGATTTACATTACTCCATTCCCGATTCGGTATCCAATCTCTGGTTTGACGGCTGGGCAATTCCGAAAAGCTCGAAAAACGTAAAAGCGGCGACGATGTTCATCAATTTCCTCTCCCGTCCCGACAATGCCGTGGAAAATATGGACTATATCGGCTATACCAGCTGTATTGCCGGAACAAGCGACGAGCAAGACCCTTATTACGATTACGTTTTCGATAATTACGTCTTGCCCAAGTACACCGCAAAACCCACCGATACGGAAACGACCGTGTACGACGTAAGTTATTATTTTGGCAAAGACCATTACCTTACGGTACCCGTAAACCAAACCAAGCGGCAGCTTTTTGCACAGTACCCCGACGAATTAACCTTAACGAGATGCGTTGCGATGCAATACTTTACCCGCGACGCCAACACACGCGCCAATATGATGTGGAGCGATATTACTTTCTTATAACATCTCATAGCAAAAAACTCCTTGCGGCTTTTAGCCGCAAGGAGTTTTTATATTATTCTTTATCAGGAATTCCAAGCTGTGCGTACAAGGTACTCCGCTCCTGTTCCGTATAGGTCAAGACTTTATACACAACGAACGCGCCGACCAAGACTCCGACGATTGCCATAGTGATACAAGTTCCCGTATCTAAAACAATCCCCGTACCCAAGCCGTTTTCCGAGGCTTTACCCAAAAGCAAACCACAGAAATTGTACAAGCCGTGCACGAAAGCGCAACAAAAAATATTGCGCGTCTTCATAAGACAAAAAGCAAACAGTCCACCCGTCAATAACGTATACGCCACCTGAATGGAAAACCCGTTGACAAGATGCGACAAGGCGAAAATGACGGAAGAAAGCACGAAAGTCAAAATCAGCCCTTTCTTGTCTTTTGAAAAAATTCCCGCAAGTACGGCAAAAATAACACCGCGGAATATCAATTCTTCAAACAAGCCGATGAAGAAGCAATACAAGGCAAACAGCACGAAATCCCAAACGCCCGTACGCGCAAATTGCATTGCACCGCCCAGCGTTTCGCGGTTGAAATAGGCGTAAAATTGAAAATTGTCAATCGCTACGATAAGACAGGGTATTAAATATAACCAGCCCTGCGGTTTTCCAAAAAGTTTTATCCCCAAACGGCGGAGCAATAAAATCCCTGCAACCGAGCCGATTGTTTGTTGAACGATCTTCGAAAGCCACGCGTTTTGCAAGGAATCCTTTAAGTACGGGATTTTCACAAAATCCAACACGACGGTTGCCACGCAAAGCAGCGCGATAACTGCAATTTCTATCCAGTTTTTTATTTTTTTACGTCTATCCTCCGTCTGCACGGTTTCACCTCGCTTCTTATCCTTTACTAGACTATTATAGCACATACGAACGCGTTTGGCAAGAATTATTTTGCCATATAAAAACGGCTTACCCAAAAGGATAAGCCGTCTTTTCTTTTAAGATGAAATTTCCAAGAAATTATTTGATGATCTTGGAGATAACGCCGGAACCAACCGTTCTACCACCTTCACGGATAGCGAAACGAAGACCTTCT
This sequence comes from Clostridiales bacterium, assembly GCA_015069295.1. Lineage (GTDB taxonomy): Bacteria > Bacillota > Clostridia > Christensenellales > Borkfalkiaceae > Scatosoma. The sequence continues at coordinate 90,763 of SVIW01000004.1, read as the reverse complement.
TCCAAAGCAACGGGCTTGATAAGAACGACTTTCATATCGATGTGGTCGCCGGGCATAACCATTTCTACGCCTTCGGGAAGTTCGATAGCACCCGTAACGTCCGTCGTACGAACGAAGAACTGAGGTCTGTAGTGGTTGAAGAATGCGGTGTGACGACCACCTTCGTCCTTCGTCAATACGTAAACCTGCGCTTCGAATTCGGTACCGGTAGCAACCGAACCGGGCTTCGCGATAACCTGACCCTTCTGGATATCCGTTCTGTTGATACCACGAAGAAGTGCACCAACGTTGTCGCCTGCCTGAGCTTCGTCAAGGAGCTTGTGGAACATTTCGAGACCGGTAATAGTCGTCGTCAAGGGCTTGTCGATCAAACCAACGATTTCTGCGGGTTCACCAACGTGTGCAACACCACGTTCGATACGACCGGTAGCAACGGTACCACGACCGGAGATCGTGAATACGTCTTCTACGGGAAGAAGGAAAGGCTTCGCATCTTCACGAGCGGGCGTAGGAATGTAGCTGTCAACAGCGTTCATAAGTTCAACGATGGGAGCAACTTCGGGCTTCGCCATGATAACGTCAGCGGGTTCGTCGGTGCTTGCAGCTTCGAGTGCTTTAAGCGCGGAACCACGGATAACGGGAATGTCGTCGCCGGGGAAGTCGTAGGACGAAAGCAAATCTCTAACGTCCATTTCAACGAGTTCAAGAAGTTCTTCGTCGTCAACGAGGTCGGTCTTGTTCATGAATACTACGATATAAGGAACGCCTACCTGACGAGCAAGAAGGATGTGCTCACGGGTCTGGGGCATAGGACCGTCCGTAGAAGCAACTACGAGGATCGCGCCGTCCATCTGTGCAGCACCGGTAATCATGTTCTTAACGTAGTCAGCGTGGCCCGGGCAGTCAACGTGCGCATAGTGGCGAGCGTCCGTCTGATATTCTACGTGAGCGGTATTAATTGTAATACCACGTGCTCTTTCTTCGGGTGCTTTGTCGATCTGGTCGTATCTCATTTTTTCAGCACCGCCGCGTGCAGCCATAACCATCGTGATAGCTGCGGTCAAGGTCGTTTTACCGTGGTCAACGTGGCCGATAGTACCAATGTTAACGTGGGGTTTACTTCTGTCGAATTTAGCTTTAGCCATAATAATCCTCCGATTTTCTTATAAATATTTTTTTATTTTTTTAAATGATAACTTATCCTTGCGGACGCAGCTACCTATCATTTTTTAAATGATTTTTCGATATAACCGACAATCCAAACTCGGACAAATCCATTATACCTTAATTTTCATAAATTATCAAACGTTTGAAAGCTGTTTTTCCAAAAAACTTTGATAATTTTTGTTACACTCCGCCGAATTGACGGAGTGTACCGTCTTTAGTCTTTCTTACCGCGCTTTTCCACGATTTCCTTAGAAATGCTGGAAGGAACTTCGCTGTAATGGTCGAACTGCATCGTGAACTGACCACGACCCTGCGTTCTAGAACGGAGTTCCGTTGCGTAACCGAACATTTCGGACAGAGGAATCTCTGCGTCGATAATCTTCGCGCCGTTGCGATCGTCCGTACCGAGAATCGTACCGCGGCGGCCGGATACGTTACCCATAAGGTCGCCAAAGTAATCTTCGGGGGTGATGATTTGCACTTTCATAATCGGTTCAAGCAAAACGGGATTTGCTTTTTCAAGACCGTTTTTAAAGCCCATCGAACCTGCAATCTTGAACGCCATTTCAGACGAGTCGACTTCGTGGTAGGAACCGTCGTAAACGACAACCTTAAAGTCTACGATTTCATAGCCTGCAAGGTAACCGTTCTTTGCCGCTTCCTGAATACCCTTGTCAATAGCAGGGATATATTCTTTGGGAATCGAACCGCCGACCGTTTCGTCTTCAAATGCATAGCCTGCGCCCGGTTCTTGAGGAATAAGACGAATCTTACAATGACCGTATTGACCTTTACCACCCGACTGACGCTTGTACATACCTTCTGCTTCCACTTCTTTGCGGAAGGTTTCTCTGTACGCAACCTGAGGAGCGCCGACGTTTGCTTCTACTTTAAATTCGCGAAGGAGACGGTCAACGATAATGTCGAGGTGCAATTCGCCCATACCTGCGATAATCGTCTGACCCGTTTCCTGATCGGTATACGTCTTAAACGTGGGGTCTTCTTCCGCAAGCTTAATAAGCGCCATCGTCATCTTTTCCTGCCCTGCTTTCGTCTTGGGTTCCAAGGAAAGCTGGATAACGGGTTCGGGGAACACCATCTTTTCAAGAATAATGGGATGTTTTTCGTCGCAAAGCGTGTCGCCCGTCGTGGTGTATTTCAAACCGACGATTGCGCAGATGTCGCCCGAACAAATTTCAGGGATATCCTTTCTTTCGTTGGAGTGCATTTGTACCAAACGACCAACTCTTTCCTTCTTTTCTTTCGTGGAGTTATACACGTAAGAACCTGCGGGAAGAACGCCCGAATATGCACGGAAATACGCCAAGGAACCTACGAACGGGTCGGTTGCAATTTTGAATGCAAGACCGGAGAAAGGTTCGTCGTCTGCCGTTCTTCTGATTTCTTCCTCTTCCGTATCGGGGTTGATACCCTTTACGTTTGCTACGTCCAAAGGACTGGGAAGGAAATTGATAACCGCGTCGAGAAGGAACTGAACGCCCTTGTTTTTATAGGAAGAACCGCAAAGCATAGGGATAGCGTCCATATTCAAGCAACGGATACGAAGACCTTTGATGATATCTTCTGCGGACAAATCGCCCTCTTCGAAGAATTTTTCCATCAATTCGTCGCTTGCAGCAGCCGCTTCTTCAACAAGCTTCGCTCTGTATTCTTCTACAACGTCCTTCATATCCGCAGGAATTTCTTCCTTACGGAAATCTTTACCAAGGTCGTCGTAGTACACTTCCGCTTCCATATTGACAAGGTCAACGATACCGCGGAAGGTATCTTCCTTACCGATGGGAAGTTCGATGGGAACGGGATTTGCGCCCAATCTTTCACGAATCATCTTTTCTACGCGGAAATAGTCCGCGCCGTTGATGTCCATCTTGTTGACGTATGCGATACGGGGAACTTTATAGTTGTCCGCCTGTCTCCATACGGTTTCGGACTGAGGTTCAACACCGCCCTTTGCGCAGAACGTTGCAACAGCGCCGTCCAATACGCGCAAGGAACGTTCTACTTCTACCGTGAAGTCAACGTGTCCCGGGGTATCGATGATGTTGAAACGGTGGCCTTTCCAAATACAGGTCGTAGCCGCGGACGTAATGGTAATACCGCGTTCTTGTTCCTGCGCCATCCAGTCCATAACGGCAGTACCTTCGTGGGTGTCGCCGATCTTGTGCGTTTTACCCGTATAGAACAGGATACGCTCGGTGGTCGTCGTCTTACCCGCATCGATATGCGCCATGATACCAAAGTTTCTGGTATGGAATAAATCGTATTCTCTAGCCATAACTTACCTCTTTTAGAATCTGAAATGTGCGAAAGCTTTGTTTGCTTCTGCCATTCTGTGCGTGTCTTCTTTCTTCTTTACAGAACCGCCGGCGTTGTTGTACGCGTCCATAAGTTCTGCAGCAAGTCTCTTCGCCATTTCTCTTTCGCTTCTCTTTCTGGTATTGATAACAATCCAGCGAATTGCAAGCGTCTGACGTCTTTCGGGTCTGATTTCGATGGGAACTTGATAGTTTGCACCACCTACACGGCGAGCTTTTACTTCAACGACAGGCATAACGTTTTCCATTGCCTGCTTGAAAATTTCCATGGGATCCATATTAAGCTTTTCACCCATAATTTTAAATGCATCGTAAACGATGGTCTGCGCCGTGCCTTTCTTGCCGTCAAGCATAATCTGATTGATGAGCTTGGTTACGACTTTGCTGTTATACATAGGATCGGGCAGAACGTCTCTTTTAGGGACATTACCTCTTCTAGGCATACTTTTAATCCTCCTTTAAATAATTTTTGATAAGGGCATTACCCTTCAGTACAGCTATCGCGCAACCGACAAAGCGGTGTGCGAATCTTCTGCAACTTTCGTTGCATACTGCCTACTTTTATTCGGGGCTTTTCGAGCAATATTCCGATTACAAGTAGGTCTTTTGCGTTTTGGTTTTAGTCTTAAAACGCAACCGACTTTCGGGTGTTTGACGAGTTCCCGTACCTCGTGGAAAGTAAATACTTCCCTTTTGTTCTTTTGCGTTACCTAATTACTTAGGGCGTTTTGCACCGTATTTCGAACGGGACTGCTTACGCTTTGCAACGCCGGCGGTATCAAGCGCGCCACGGATGATGTGATAACGAACACCGGGCAAGTCCTTGACACGTCCGCCTCTGATCAGCACGGAGCTGTGCTCTTGAAGGTTATGACCTTCACCGGGAATGTAGACCGTACCTTCCTGCTTGTTCGTAAGACGTACACGAGCGATCTTACGCATAGCGGAGTTAGGCTTCTTAGGAGAAGTCGTGGTTACGGACAAACATACGCCGCGCTTTTGAGGGCATTCGTCAAGAATAGGACTCTTGGACTTGTACGTAATACGTTCTCTGCCCTTTTTAATGAGCTGGTTGATAGTAGGCATAGTTTTGACCTCCTTGTAAAATTTTGGAATATATTTCCCGAAATTGCCCTTACCGCAATTTCAAAGAAAGCAAATTTTTATATTGCGCTTGTCCTCGTACCGTATTCCCTTTTTTTTGCAAAAGGGCATAGTACGCCCAAAGCCGCAACGATATTATTTTAGCAGTTTTCCCTTGCTTTGTCAAACGTTTGAACGAACTTTTTTTAAGAATTTTTCCTCTTTTTCCCGTTCATAGAAAAAACCGTCCTTGATGGACGGTTTTTATCATTATAATCCCGCAAGCTGCGCTTCGCACTTTGCTTTCATGTCTTGGTATTTCTTTACTTTTTCACGCTCTGCCTCTACGAGCTTTGCAGGCGCTTTGGATACGAAACTTTCGTTGTTCAATTTCCCTTCTGCACGGGCAATCTCCCCGTCGATACGTTCGATCTCCGCCGACAAACGCGCTTTTTCTTTTTCGATATCGACAAGCTCGCCCAAGGGCACGTAAATTTGCGCAATTTCCGTTACGGACGACACCGTTTTACCCGCTACGTCCGCCCCGCTTTCGACAAACTTCAAATCGCTTGCGCCCGAAAGTTTCATAATGCAATCTTTATTGACCTGCAACAAGCGCTTGCTTTCGGTTACGACGTTGAGTTCCACCTTCTTCGAGGGAGGACATTCCGCGTCCTTTTTCATCGCGCGCACCGCTTTGATGATTTCCATAACCCCTTCGAACGCCTTCGCCTCTTTCTTGTACGCCATTTTCGAGTTATATCTGGGGAACTCCGCTACCATAATGCTACCCTGCGTATTTGGCAAATTTGCGTAAATCTCTTCGGTTACGAACGGGATAAACGGATGCAACAATTTGAGGGCATTTTCCAAAACGAAGCAAAGCACCGCCAAAGCGTCCGACTTTCTCCCCTCGTCCTCGCCGTAAAGCGCGGGCTTGGAAAGTTCGATATACCAATCGCAGAAATCGTCCCAGACGAAATCGGTAACCAAATCCGCCGCCACGCCAAGTTCGTACTTATTAAGATTGGTCGTTACTTCACGGATACAGTTTTGGAGCTTAGAAATAATCCACTTGTCCGCAGGCGCCAATTTCACTTCGGTAATCGCGGAAATCTTCTTCCCTTCCGTATTCATCAATACGAAACGCGCCGCGTTCCAAAGCTTGTTGATGAAGTTTCTGCAAGCCTCTACTTTCGTATCCGAATAGCGGGTATCGTTACCGGGCGCAACCCCGCGGAGCAAAGAAAGTCGTAAGGAGTCCGCACCGTATTTTTCGATAACCTCCAAAGGATCGATACCGTTCCCCAAGGATTTACTCATTTTTCTGCCCTGTTCATCGCGGATAATCCCGTGGATAAGGACGTCGTGGAAAGGCACTTTGCCCGTGTGTTCGATGCCCGAGAAAATCATTCTGGCAACCCAGAAGAAAATGATATCGTAACCGGTTACGAGTACGTCGGTGGGATAGAAATATTTATAGTCCTCGGTGATTTCGGGATAACCGAGCGTGGAGAAAGGCCAAAGAGCGGAGGAGAACCAAGTATCCAAAACGTCTTCGTCCTGTTTTAAATGCGCGCTGCCGCAAACGGGACAAACCGTCGGGTCTTCCTTTTCGCAGACGACTGCGCCGCAATCTTGACAATACCAAACGGGAATACGGTGTCCCCACCAAAGCTGACGGGAAATACACCAATCCCTTACGTTTTCCATCCAATTATAATAGGTCTTTGCAAAACGTTCGGGAACGAATTTTACTTTGTTTTTCATTACCGCGTTAATCGCAGGCTTTGCAAGGGGCTCCATCTTTACGAACCACTGTTTGGAAACGATGGGTTCAATCGTCGAATGGCAACGGTAGCAATGCCCTACGTTATGGGTATGCGCTTCGATTTTTACGAGATTGCCGCCCTTTTCCAAATCGGCTACGATTTGCTTTCTTGCTTCGTATCTATCCAAACCCTGATATACGCCCGCAAGCGCGTTCATCGTGCCGTCGTCGTTCATCACGCGGATAACGGGCAAATCGTGGCGTTTCCCAACCTCAAAGTCGTTGGGGTCGTGCGCAGGCGTAATTTTAACGCAGCCCGTACCAAAGCTGGGGTCGACGTATTCGTCCGCAACGACGGGAATTTCTCTGCCCATCAACGGCAATTTTAAAGTTTTACCTACGAGCGCTTGATAGCGTTCGTCGTCGGGGTGTACCGCCACCGCCGTATCGCCAAGCATCGTTTCGGGACGGGTGGTTGCCACGATAACCTCCGCACTGCCGTCCGTCGCAGGATAGCGCAAATGCCAGAAATGTCCGCCCTCTTCCGCGTATTCGACTTCCGCGTCCGAAAGCGCCGTCTTGCAGCAAGGACACCAGTTGATAATTCTGTCCCCCTGATAAATTAATCCTTTCTTATAGAGGTTTACGAATACTTCTCTTACGGCGTTCGAGCATTTTTCGTCCATCGTAAACGCCTGACGGGACCAGTCGCAAGAAGTACCCATTTTACGCTGCTGTAACATAATACGGTTGCCGTACTGTTCTTTCCATTCCCAAGCGCGCTTTAAAAAGCCGTCTCTGCCGAGGTCGGCTTTGGTGTACCCTTCCTCTTTCATCTTTTCAACGATTTTTACTTCCGTCGCAATGGAAGCGTGGTCGCAGCCGGGCAGCCACAATGCAGAATATCCCTGCATACGTTTAAAACGAATCAAGGTATCTTGCATCGTCGCATCCATCGCGTGCCCCATATGCAACTGCCCCGTGATATTGGGCGGCGGCATCATAATCGTAAAGGGAATTTTGTTCTCGTCTACTTCCGCACGGAAACAACCCGATGCTTCCCAATCTGCATAAATTCTGTCCTCAAAATCTTTTGGATTGTACGTCTTTTGCATATCCATATCGTAAGACCTCTCGTTGCCCTTCCCCCTCCGTTTTTTCCGATATTCCGAAAAAAGGGCGCAACTTTCTATTTTAGTGTAGCTTTCCTATTATAATACTTTTCCAGCCCATTGTCAATTATAAATGCCCGTTCATATAATATATTATTCCAAAAAAATTTTTATTCCGGAGACCTTCATTATGCACAGAATTAAAAAATGCCTCTGCGCGGCACTTGCCGTCTGTACCACTCTCGTTGCTCTTCCCTCTTGCTCGGACGAAGACGGCGATATGAAAACCCTTCGTATCAACGAAGTTACCCATTCGGTTTTCTACGCTCCCTTATACCTCGCCGATTCCCTCGGCTATTTTGAAGAGGAAAAAATTAAAATCGAACTCACCAACGGCGGCGGCGCCGACAACGTAATGGCGTCCGTGCTTTCGGGCGACGCCGACATCGGCTTTTGCGGTCCTGAGGCGGCGTTGTACGTACTTATCGGCGGCTCAACGGACGTTCCCACCGTCGTCGGACAGCTGACCAAGCGGGACGGCTCTTTCCTCGTTTCGAGAAAACCCGAACCCAACTTTCAATGGTCGGATTTAAAGGGCAAAGAAATTCTCGCCGGCAGAAAAGGCGGTATGCCCGCTATGACCTTCGAATACATTCTCAATAACAACGGCTTACAGGACGGGAAAGATTTGCGTTTAAATTACGACGTGTCTTTCAATCTTATGACCAGCGCGTTTGAAGCGGGCACGGCGGATTATTGCACGATGTTCGACCCCGTCGCCTACGAATACGAAGCGGCAGGCAAGGGCTACGTCGTCGCGTCCGTCGGCGAAGCGTCGGGCGAAGTCCCCTACACCTGCTTTATGGCGAAAAATTCTTGGATACAGAAAAACGAAACGCACGTGGAAGGGTTTCTTCGCGCCGTTACGAAAGCGGTAAAATACGTATACGAAACGGATTCTGACACCGTTGCCGAATACCTTGCTCCCTATTTTGACGGAGTTAGCGAAGCTTCGCTTGCCGCTTCGGTAGAAAGATACCTTGCCATCGACGCGTGGCGAACCGAGCTTTCTATGACGGAAGACAGCTTTAACCGTATGCAGGATATTATCGAAGGCGCAGGCGAATTGTCCCGCCGAGCAAAAATGAACGACCTCGTTGACAACCGCTACGCCAAGAAAGTCTATCAGGAGATTTACAAAACCGAATAAATACTACGTAAGGAAACACGCAAATGAAAGAAGTTTTACGTTTCGATAACGTTTCGATGCACTATCACAGTAAACAGGGAGAAACCGTCGCCTTAGACAAAGTAAACTTTTCCGTCGCCGAGCAGGAATTTGTTGCCATTATCGGCCCTTCCGGTTGCGGAAAAACCACTCTTCTTTCTTTGGCGGCGGGACTGATATCCCCCACGAAAGGCAGCGTACAAACCAGCGGTTGTTCCTTTGGGTATATGTTGCAAAAGGACGAACTTTTTCCTTGGCGCACCATCGAAAAAAACATCTTTCTACCCTTGGAAATCAAACGCGCCAATACGCCGCAAAACCGCGCGCACGCGATCTCGCTTGCCGAAAAATACGGCTTAAAACAGTTTTTAAAAAACTATCCGTCCTCCCTTTCGGGCGGTATGCGACAACGCGCCGCGCTAATCCGCACCCTCGCCGTCAACCCCGACGTGTTGCTTCTCGACGAGCCCTTTTCCGCTCTCGATTATCAAACCCGCCTTACGGTGTGCGACGACGTCTATAAGATTATACGCAGCGAAAAGAAAACGGCGCTGCTCATCACCCACGACATCAGCGAAGCGATTTCGGTCGCAGACAGAATTTTCGTCCTTTCCAAACGCCCCGCACACGTCGTTGCTCAACACACCTTAGACTTTTCCGAAACAGAGCCGTTAAAACGCCGAGAAAACAAAGAGTTTTCCCACTGGTTCGAACTGCTTTGGAAGGAGTTAAACGCATGAAACACGAAAGCACCATTTCCCGCGAACATCTTCTCTATCTTCGCGGCGTACGCAAAAAAAGCATCCTCGTCAACGTAGCCCGCATTTCCATATTTTTTGCTTTTCTGTTTATTTGGGAATTGGCGGCTCGCCTCGAATGGGTAAACCCGTTTATCACTAGCTCCCCCTCTCGGGTTATGAACACAATAGGAGAGCTGTATAAGGACGGGTCGTTATTTCTCCACGTCGGCACAACCCTTTGGGAAACCTTATTAGGCTTTGCCATTGCCGTTGTCCTTGGCTATTCCATCGCCCTAATACTTTGGTGGAGCGAGGGAGTACGACGGGTTTTAGAGCCCTATTTCGTCGTGCTTAACGCCCTGCCCAAAATCGCCCTCGGCCCTTTGATTATCATTTGGTTTGGCACGGGCAGCGAAGCCATCGTTTTTATGACCGTTCTTATCGGACTCATCGTCGCCATCCTAAATATGTTAAACGGGTTTATGGCAACCGACCCCGGGAAGCTTTTATTACTTCGCTCGATGGGCGCAAGTAAATTGCAAATTTTAACAAAACTCGTTATCCCCTCGTCGTTGCCGAATTTCATCTCGATGCTGAAAATCAACGTCGGTATGGCGTGGATTGGCTCGATTATGGGCGAATACATCGTTTCGAAAGCGGGAATCGGCTATCTGATCGTCTACGGCGGGCAAGTATTTAAACTCGACCTCGTTATGAGCGCGGTGTTTATCCTTTGCGTGCTTGCCGCCGCTATGTACGCAGTCGTTGCCCTTATCGAACGACTAGTTATCAAAAACACGAAATAGAAAAAGCGGAGAAATTCTCCGCTTTTTGATTTTTCGCTTCGCTTTTATCCCTTAACCGCGCCGCTGGTTACCCCTTCGACGTAGTAGCGTTGCATACTCATAAACAGCGTAACGATAATCGCGCCGACGATAAACGCGCCCGCGCAGAACACGGTGAAATTGTCGTTAAAGCTGTTTTTTTCCGCGTTAATCATCTTGTACAAACCCAAAGAAACGGTGTATTTGTTTCTATCGCTGATAATCGTATTGACGAAGATAAAATCGCACCACGGCGAAATAAACGACGTAAGCACGGTATAGACGATAATCGGTTTTGCCATCGGCAAAATAATCTTCCAAAACACCATCGGTTGATTGGCGCCGTCTAAAATTGCAGCCTCCTCCATCGCTTTGGGCACGGTATCGAAAAAGCCTTTGCAAATATAATAGGAAAGCGCCGCACTACCCGAATAGACGAGAATTAACGCAAACAGCGAGTTTGTCAGCGACATCGCCTTTAAAATAAAGTATACCGCAATCATACTCATAAAGCCGGGGAACATTCCCAAGACGAGCAATACGTTCATAAGCGGTTTACGAAGCCGAAACCGCATTCTGGAAAGCGCGTAGCTGACCATTAAAACGAACGCCGTTGTCAACGCGCAGGAAGAAAAGGAGACCAGCAAGGTATTCCCCAGCCAACGCGAAAAAATAGTGTCTTGGAAAAGCCTTGTAAAATTCCCAAACCCCAAGCGCAAATCCTTTGGGAACAGAGTATTGATAATACCCGTGGACGGAGTTACGCGAAACGCCGTGTACACGAGATACACGATCGGCAGCACCCACAATATCCCTAAAACCGCCAAAACGACGTAGGTCAAAATATCCGAGGCGGAACGCCCCAACCTTTTCAGTTTTCTCATTGAAAAGCCCCCTCGTTTTTCGCCGCCGACGTACGGTTAAAGGTAATCAGCGACAACACCGAACAAATGACAAAAATAACGATACCGATAACGGACGCAACGTTATACGTGGGATTTCTATCTGTCGTTAAGCGGTATAACCAAGTAACCAAAAGGTCGGTCGACTGCGCCTGCGTGCCGCCGCCGTAGTACACGTTGTCAACCGGTCCCCCGCCCGTCAATAGCCATATCACGTTAAAGTTATTGATATTGCCCACAAATTGCGTTATCAAATAAGGAGTCGTAATATGCAGCATATACGGCATCGTAATCGCAAAAAAAATGCGCACGGCGTTCGCCCCGTCGATACGCGCCGCCTCGTAATAATCGGTGGGAATATTCATCAATATCCCCGAACTCATAAGCAGCGTATACGGCACGCCAATCCAAATATTGACAAGGATAATCATCAAACGGGGCAGAATGGAAAAATACCGTTGGTCGGTCAGCCATAGGATATTCGTCCCCAAAAGCTTATTTAATATCCCGTCCCCGTCCAAAATCTTTTGCATCAAAAGCAACGTTACGAACTGCGGTATAGCAATTGCCACCACGAACAGCGTTCGCCAAAGCGCTTTTAATTTTATTCCCTTTTTATGGATTAAAAGCGCAATAATAAGCCCTAAAAAATAATTGGTAAAGGTCGCAAAAAACGCCCACACGAACGTCCAAAGCAACACCCGTAAAAAGACGAACGCAAACCCCGAAGTCCCGCCCGAAAGCGAAAACATCGTTTTAAAATTAGCAAACCCCACCCAATCGAACAATCTCCCCGGCGGCATATGCGCGTAATCGTAATTGGTAAAGGCGATCAGCACCATAAAAAGCAAGGGCATTACGGTAAAAATCAATAACCCCAGCAGCGGCAAAGCAAGTAACAAAGTATAAAATTTTCGGTTGAACAGCTCGTGCAAATCGTCCTGCAAGGTGGCAACTTTATGCCCCGAAAAAAGCCGTTTGTCGTTCTCATAGCTCCCTTTTACGTTCATTCGCCAAACGAAAACAAACAGCAACGCCAAGACGATACTAATCACTCCGTACAGCAAGATAAGAAAGCTGTTATCCCCTTTTATCTTCTCGAAGATCTGTAATTCTTCGTTCCAATGCTCCCCTGAAAGGCGCGAGCCCAAATCCCCCGAAAATAAATGCAAAATATATCGCCCGCCAAAGAAGAGCGTATACAAGGTAAACAGGGCTTGTAGTACCATATATCCAACACCCTTGGCAATTTGTCCCCTTGCTATCTGACCAAACCCCATAAACAAAAAGGAGAGTCTGGTAACGGCAGACCCGTTTTTAAACGCCAAGATCACCCCATTTTTTCTCGTACCCATCGGGTTTTTCTCTGCTTTTTCTTCCACACTCTCCCTCCGATTTTCGCCCGTTATTTTTCTATCGCCGACACGCAAGCTCTTAATTGCGCTTTCAAATCGAAACCGCCGCCTTGCGCGCCCGTTACCATCGCTCTACCCAATCCTTCCATGGGCACCCATAAGGTAGAGGGCACGTTGATTTGCGTTTTACTAAATTGCAGCTGCTGCGTAATCGCTTTTGCGCAAACGTCCGCTTGCACCGCTTCGTCCATACGCGCTTCCTCGTCCGTAGGCACGAATCCCCGCACTTTAAAATGCTTTATCTGATTTTCCTTGTTGGTGTAAAATTCGGCAAAATCCATCGCGTCCGTCTTATAACGGGAATAGTTGTTTACCCCCATCAGCTTATACCCCGCAAAAGAAACGAGCTGTACCTGTTCTTCTTCCGCAGTCCCTTTGTTTAAGGTATACGTGGGCAATTTTGCCGCCGCAAAATTTTCCCCTAAATACTTTTCAATCGTCGTTTTATTCCAAATCCCCGACACAGCCGCCACGATACTGCCGTCGTTAAAACCCGCGACGATTTTCGAATCGTTCACGTCCGCTTTTAAACGGTTATCCTTGACGTAGCTCCACATCGCCTGCGTAACCGCCTCGCCCGTCGTATTCCCAAAATCGCAAGAAATCGAGGTTTCCGCCAAGTCTTTATCATAAGAAACGCTATACCCCAAATCCTTTCCAAAATAGAAGGAAGACGTGTACCACCCGTCCGTCATCGGGAAAGCGAACTGTTTGGTAGAAGAACACTTGCTTAATATCCCGTCAAAGCTTTGCACGTCCTCTTCTGAAAGCACCGACTTGTTATAATACAGGAAAAAACTGTTGTCCGTATACGGCATACCGTACACCCCGCTTTCTCCGCCTACGGAAATCGTAACCGATTCCATCGCGCCTTCCGAATTCGCCGCTTGCACTCTGTTTAACCGCTCGCCCGCAATCCGAGCCAGCCCGTCGCCGTTAATGAGTTTTGGCAACTGGTCGTTGATACACGAATACACGTCCGCCGCATTCTCCACGTCGTTTAAAACGCGGGTCGCTACGTCGTTTTCCCCTTGTATATCAATGACGAACTGGTATTTTTTATCGGGGTGTTCCTTTTTAAAATCCTCCACGACCGACTGCGCAAACGCCTGATCGGCTTCGGAGACCCATACCGTAAGCTTGATAGCCCCGTCTTCCCCCTCCGAACAAGCGGCAAACCCGAAAACGGATAAAACCGCCAATCCGCAACAAAGACCTCTCGCTGCTTTTTTCATAATTTTTTCCTCCTCCTGCCCGCCCCAGCGAACCTTTTCTTTTAGTTTTTCTTGTCTACGTCCTTTTTATACCCAAAAAAATAAAACTCTTCCGTTTTCGAAAGAGTTTTATTTCCTTTTATTTTCTTTTTTATCTTCGGCGTTATCGTTTATAAAGCTGAGTCAACGATTGCAACCAAGCCGCTTTTTTTTGTCCGAAATCCCGCTCAACGAAACGGAAGGTCCAGTTTTGCGCGGATACCGTCGAGGGGGCGTTTAACCGCGCTTCCTCTCCAAAGACAGCGATATCGTGCATAGGGAAAATTACCGTGTCCGCGTTAGAGGCAAGCAATAATTCCATAATGCTCTTACACTCGTCCTCAATCGTTTCGACAACGTAGGGCGAATCGAGCGCAAGGCATTGTTTTTCCAGTTCCTTTTCGAACTCTTTGCGCTCCATCTTGGGCATTTCCTCTAAAAACGAACGCAGCGTATCGTTATCGTGCGTGCCCGTGTACGCCACGCAATTTTTCTCGTAATAAATAGGCAAATATTCGTTTTCGGGATTGCCGTCGAACGCAAATTCGAAGACTTTCATTCCGGGAAAGCCCGTGTCTTCCATCAGTTTGCGCACGCCGTCGTCAATCGTCCCTAAATCCTCCGCCACGATCGAGTACTTTTTCATACCCTTGAACAGCTCGGCTTTCGGTCCGTCCAGCCATTCCCCCTCTTTCGCCGTTTCCGCTCCGTCGGGAATTGCGTAAAACCTATCGAACGCACGGAAATGGTCAATGCGCACCATATCGAACAAGGAAAAAGCATACTGGATGCGTTCTTTCCACCAAGCGTACTTGTCCTTTTTCATCTTTGCCCAATCATAAACGGGGTTTCCCCAAAGCTGTCCGTCCTCGGAAAAGGCGTCGGGCGGTACCCCCGCGCGCATCGAAAGATTACCCTCTTTATCCAACGCGAATAATTGACGACGGTATTTCCACGTTTCTACGCTATCCGCCGAAACGTAAATGGGCATATCCCCCATAATCGAAACGCCTCGCTCCTTTGCGTACGCGCGCAACGCGTTCCATTGTTTCAAGAATATATACTGCGTAAACAACCAAAACCCGATTTCCTCGGCGTTTTCCTCTATATATTCTTCTAACCCCTTCCCCTCGCAATTTTTATAAGGCTCCGGCCAATCCGTCCAAGGCGCGTACGAGAACTTCGTTTTCAGAGTCATAAACAACGCGTAATCGTTATATTTCCCTTCCTTTAAAAAGGCAAGCCAATTCTCATTCGTCTTATCAAAGCGAGCGTAGGCTTTTTTCAACACGTGCGTTTTGCAGGCAAACTGTTTGCCGTAATCCACCCGCCGAATATCCTCGCACCACTCGATATCCTCCCAATCCGCGCGCTCTAACAATCCGTCCTTTTCAAGCAGCGCAAAATCGATAAAATACGGGTTTAACGCGTTAGAAGCGCAAGATTGATAGGGACTGTCGCCATAGCCCGTGGGTAAAAGAGGCAAAACCTGCCATATTTTCATATTCGCGCTTGAAAGCCAATCGATAAACGCATACGCGCCCGCCCCCAAAGTCCCGATTCCGCAATCGGACGGCAGGGAAGATACGGGCAATAATACCCCTGCACGGCGTAAACTTTTTTTCTTTTCCATCTCTTTTTTCCGTTCTTTACTCACTTTTAAAAGCTGTTTTCTTATTCTTTCCTTTTTTCGAGGTTTTATACCCCTTGCAAGCGGTCAAGCAACAATTCCTCGTGCTTTCTCACCCCTGCAAGTCGCTCGGTTTTCCGCGCTGCCAGCGCCTGTTTTATCAAAGGCTCTACCGCCTCCGTTTTTCCCGTTGCCAACGAAAACGCCAACAAAATCCGTTTCGCCGAAAGGCTGTCCCCTTGCAAAAAGTTAGCGCACAGTTTTCCGCTCTCCGTCGCCCGCTCGATATCCCCCAGCAAGGAATGTACGTACGTCAATTCCGCCGCCAGTTTTTCCAATTCCTTATCGGGCATATAACACTGAATCTGCGCCAACCTATTTAGACAGTCCCCCGCCTTTTCCAAGTCTTCCTTTTCCAAATAATATCTATACCTAAGGTCGAGTATCACCGCAAACATCGGCTCGTCCTCGCAAAGCTGCGGCAGGTCAAAATACAAACTTTCGTCGATTTCCAAATAACTTTTCCCCTCGTACAACTGCCCTTGAATTTCCATAGCTGCCACCATCGTTTGTTCGGCGGGCGTAGCGTTTTTTATCCCCTTGGCAATCAAAACGTCCGTTTTGCCGCTTGCGTATTCTAAGGGCAAAACGTTTAAGAAAAATAAATATCCAAAGTACGGCAACGCACCCCAAAGCAAAAACGAAGTCCGTCCAAGCGCGCCGAAAACGACCGCCGTAGCCGCCAAAACGACCAAACACGCTCCGCTGCAAATCAGCCCGCCAAGGGTGTATAAGCGGGCGCGGCTGCGCATATTTCCGCCTACTTTAGGCACGACCTGCGTTTGATCCGCCGCAAAAGGAGAAGCAAACCCAAAACGGAGTTTCCCGCCTTTTCTATACAATTTAAAGCAAAAGAATTTGACAAAAACACATTCCATTTTCACAGCTTTGGCAAACCAAAGGTGTCCCATCTCGTGCACCGTCGGCGCTAAAATAAAGGAAAGAATTATGCCGACGAGGACAAAAATTGCCTGCGCGTATCCGATTTGCCAAGCAAAATAAAACGCCGTAACGATCCCCGCAACCAAGAGCGCCGTAATCAACAACGCATAAAAAACCGCACCCGATCTTTTCATCTCCTTCTCCTTATAAAAGTCCTTTCTTTAAGGCGTACCCTTCCAAATTGTCCGTATCGCTGGCAATCAAGCGTTGTATGCCCTGCTTTTGCATCAAAACGGAAAGCCAAACCGCGCCGCCCGACAACACGTCCGCCCTGCCTTTGGGCACGCAGGGCAGCGCCGCAATTTCTTCCACCGTCATCAAAGAAAGCTTGTCCGCAAGCGCACGGATTTGTTCTATCCCAATCGCCGCGCCCGTTATTTTTTCCCCGCTGTACTTTTCCAACCGTAAAGCAAGCGCCGCAAGCGTCGTCGCCGTCCCGCCGATGCCGATAAGCTCGTCTATTTTCGGCATATCCGAAAAATTCTCCGCCGCCGTTTCCGCCGTACGGAGCAGCTTATCTTTATCCCTTCCGCACAAATCCTTCAAGCGCACCACGCCGATGTCCACGCTCTTTTTATAAACGAGTTTCCCCTCGCGTTTTACTACGATTTCCGTACTGGCTCCGCCCACGTCGCATATCCCGCCGTCCGACGTTCCCAGCGCGCCAATCGCGCCGATTTCCGCCTCTTCTTCGCCCGAAAGCACCTCTACTTGCATAGAGCAAAGCTCGGCAACTCGCGTCAAAAATTCCTCTTTATTTTTTGCCGAGCGCACGGCGGCGGTGGCAAACGCAAACACCTCTTCCGCCCCCTCCGACGTCGCCTTTTCATAAAAAAAGGCAATAGCACGAGCGCTCCGTTCGATGGCGACGGCGTTTAAAACCCCGCTTTGCGCCAACCCCTCGCCAAGGCGGGTGGTTTGCAGTACCTTATATAAAACTTTTCCGTCCGCCACGAATAGGAGGCGAACGGAATTGGAGCCGACGTCAATTACGGCAAATTTTCTCATTTATTTGTTTCCCTTTAAAATTTCGTATTCCCAGTACAGATATCCGCTTTCCAACTCGGCTTCTGCTTTTTCTTCCAAGCTATTGGCATTTTCTACTTTTTCCGCCCAATACGCTTTTTCCTCTTCCGCCTTTGCGATTTTGTCGTTTTTAACCGCAATGCTGATCCATTGATAAATTAAAAAGCTCAAAAGGCAGACGATCAAAACGGTAACGGCTGAAACTGCCGCCGTTATAATTCTTCTCGTTTTATCTTGCGTCATAATCTTTATCCCCTTGTTTTAAGAGTTTTTTCTTGCTTTTTGCCTTTTTTAGTGCTTTTATTGATATAGTATAGCACACTTTTTCACAAAATGCAAGTATTCTTCGTAAAGTTTTCCAATATATTATCCCGCCGAGCGCGTACCCTATCCACGTATACGCGCGAAAAGAGGGAAAATGCAGCCAATACGAGCAAGCCACGCACCAGACGGCAAGTCCTAAAAAAAACAGCAAGTCCAAGGCAATCCCAAGCGCAACCCGTTTTCCGTTATCGCATTGAAACACCAAACGCAGCAGCGCAATTCCCTCGTAAAGAAGCCCGCCGAGAAACCCTATCCCGATACATAGACAGAAAACGAAAAGCTGCTGTTGCGCGCTCGTCATTTAAACAGCCGCGAAGCAAAGCTCTTTGCTCCGTACGAAACGCCCGTAATCGAGCCTTCCGCCTCAAACAATCCGCTGGTTTTGGAAAAGCCGACGATTTTCAAGCCCGTCCCCACCACCGAAATTCTGCCTCCTGACAAAAGAGAAAGAATAATTTTTACTTCGGAAAACGCCACGACGCTCTCTACGCCGCTAACCGTCAAATTTTTTCGCTGTTCAATATTGATAAAGTGTTTCGTTTCTTGCATACTCTATCGTATGCGGCGAAAAAAGTTTTTATCACTCGTCCTCGAATTTGTTTAAAAACGAATATTTTTTCCCCTCTTGTTTATATTCGGCAAGGGTATCTAACTGCACGTTGTGGATGCTTTGAAAAATATTGTTTTCCACGTTGAAATTTTCCTTCTTTAATTCGGCAATCAACGCCTTTACCTTGCGCCTTGCGGAAAAGGTATCCTCCTCGCCGCCCGTCAAGTTTTTGGTAAATTTACAAGCGCAGGCGATAAACTGCAAATCGTTGTGTTCTTTCCAACGGAGTATATCGTTTTCCAAAATACAGTACATCGGACGGATAAGCTCCATTCCCTCGAAATTGCTGCTTTTAATACGCGGCAGCATACCTTGCAGCTGCCCGCCGTATAACATTCCCATCAAGGTCGTTTCAATCACGTCGCTTTTGTGATGCCCCAGCGCAATTTTATTACAGCCGAGCTCTTTCGCTTTTGCGTATAAATGCCCGCGGCGCATACGGGCGCAAAGATAACAGGGCGAATCCCCCGCCGCCGCGTCCGCCGCAGCAAACACGTCGCTTTCAAATACCGTAATCGGCACGTTTAACAGCGCAGCGTTGTCTTTAATCCTTTGCAAATTTTCCTCGTTATAGCCGGGGTCCATTACCAAAAAGACCAATTCGAAAGGAACTTCGCTGTGCCGTTGCAGCTCTTGCATCAGCTTTGCCAGCAGCATACTGTCCTTCCCGCCCGATATACAAACGGCAATTTTATCCCCCTTTGAAATCAAACGGTACTTTTTTACCGCCAATACAAAAGGCGACCACAGCGTTTTTCTGTACGTGGTAATAATCGAACGTTCTATTTGTTGATATCTTTCAAGCTCCTTGGGCATAGCGTCCTCTTACAATGAAACTTTTTTGTCATTATAACAAATTTCACCCCTGCCGTCAAGATATTTTATCCAAAAGCACTCTTTCTTTCCTTACGTTTCTATTATAACACGTATATTTTTATTTTGCAAGCGTTTTGCAAACATTTGTTCGTGTTTTTTGCAAAAAATAAATCGGGCAGATTTTGCCCGATTCTTATACCTGTTCAAAGCGCATAACCAACGTTTTTCCCCGCAGGGGTACGGATATCGTCAGCACGCCGTTTTCCAAGGGAAAGGGTCTATTTAAAATCAATCCTTTTAACCCCGTAATCGAAATCGTATTTTGCGTTTTGTCGTATTTATAACGCCCGTGCGTTTGACGAACCTTTCCCTCTTTTTCCCGATAATACAGCGTAAATTCTTTTTCCGTTTCTAACTCCAAATCGATATACGCATACCGCTCCAACAAATCTTTATCGCCCAATGTCGCCGTCGTACATTCGTATCTACCCAAGTAGGGCTTTGTAACGTCGATAAGCTGCGCGGTTTTGATACTGCGAAACCAAGGCAATACGGCAAGCAAAGCTAAAATCCCCGCCAAAATAGAACTTTTTACTACACTTTTTCTCATTTGTAAACAGTATTTCCTTTCCGCGCGTTTTTATTCGAGATTTTGCCCGTTTCTTTAAAAATTCCCCCCTCGTTTTTCACCCGTTCGCTGTTGAAAATTACCCCGATGATAAAGCATATCATCAAAATATATAACCACAGTAAAAACACGATTAAAGCGCTTAACGCGCCGTATAAACGCCCGACGTTGCTTATTTTTAAATACACGGAAAATCCCGCCACGGCAACGCCCCAAAGCCCTACCGTCAACGCCGTTCCGGGCAAAAAATGTTTTGTGCGCGCCTTGTATGGACAAACGTACATATTTAATAAAAGGACCAATAAAAACGCTACGCCCGTCAATAAAAGATAATCGGCAATCAACTCCCACGTCCTTGAAAAAATACGGGAAAATAAAAAATTACCGAAGGCGTACACCAACAAAAAGCCCACGACCATACCCATTACGATACTCATCAGCACCAAAGCGCCGAGGCGCACGCGAAAGCCCTGCCGTTTTTTATGGAAATCGTAGATTATCTCTCCGCTTTTTCGCATTTGATAAAAGAGGTTGGTCGCCGAATACAAACTCGTTACCATCAACAAAACGGAAACCCCCGTCGTCGCGCTTTTTGCTTCCGTCCGCACGTACTCCAACACCCCTTTTACCGACTCGAAAACGGGCAACGCTAAAATTCTTTCGGGATTGACGGGCAATTTCCCAATCAAGAGGGTCATCCAAAACGCCAACGGCACGATGGACATAATCAAAAAAAACACCAACGTCCCCGCCAACGTCGTATATTTTCGCAAGGTCAATAGCGAATATTTTTCTTTTAAATAACGGTATACGGCTCGCAACTTTTCCATTGTATCAGTATGCCCGTTTTCCAGCAAAACAAAACCAAAAGCGACGGTTTTCACCGCCGCTTTTTTTCTTTCGTTAGCCGTTATAACAACAGGACGAACGCCTGCTGCAACCACACCGACGAGGCGAATACCCGTTACCGCTTGCCGTATTGGAAACAGCGCTTACTTCACCGCAAACGGTTACGCACGCATTGCCGTTACCGCTTGCCGTATTAGCGTTATTGGCGCTATTGGTGCTATTTCCGTTACAGCCGCTCCAAGCGTTCCAGAAATGACAACTGCAGGCGTTGTTATTATAAGTCCCGCAAGCGCCTTCTCTTACGCGGATATTACCACAGCAATCGCGACAAACGCACTGCGTATTGTCAAACAACTGCGCCAAAAACCCGTTACCGCAACCGCAGTTACAACCGCAATTACAACCGCTGCGACGTTGATAACAGGACGAATTACACATAGTACACATCGTATTTTTATCCTTCTTGTGTATTTGAGGAAACCTCATACTATACTATATGTTCTATCCCCTTTTTTTGTTCAAGAAAAACAGCCTCTCAAAAAATAGAGAGACCGTTTTTATCCATCCATATTTTCTTTAAGATGCGCATACCCCAATAGGGATTTACTGCACGATAGCGTTTACCGCGTTGATGACAATCGCGCGCTCTTCCTCCGTAACGGGTTCGTCAAACTCGTTGAAATCGTTTTGGGAAACGTCTTTTCCCGTCAAGACTTTATACCAAGTTAAACCCAACAAGTATCTTCCCGTACCCAACGAAGCGTGGAAGGTGTCTCTGTGAATCTTCTTTATCCCCAAAGAAAGCGCTTTGAGCATAACCGTTCCGCAAGGAATAAGCCCGTCCGCCTTGATGGCTTTTGCCGCCGCCGCGTAGGCGCTGCGTATATCCTCGAACATTTCCTGTGCGCTGTTATAATTCACGATACTTTTCAGTCTTTCGCAGCCATCCTCGTACGCCCAAGTTTCGTGCACGAATATTTTTGAACGCGGAGCGTATTTTTTAATATATTGCACCAATTCCTCAATATACGGCAAATACGTTTCCGCATCTGCGCTAAACGCACTCGCTTGTTGCAAAGTGATAACGTCCCACTCGGTTCCTTCCAGCGCTTGTTTAAGCGATACTTTGATAAACGTGGTTTCGCCGTTAAATTCAAAATCATAGGCAACGTTTTCGTTTAGCATATTCAAATAATGCGTCCGCAACGAGCAGCCTCCTATACAAAGGTTCGCCGTCGTCAATTCGAGGCCGTCTTTTTTTGCTATTCTATGAAGATAACGTTGTGCGTCTTGAGAAAAGCTATTGCCGATTGACAATATTTTCATAAAGATCTCCTCCAAAAAAGATTAGAAAAAGTATGATACGACCATTCCCACAGAAACGGTCGTACAAATTTTTGCTACGAAAAAATTATTCCCACTCAATCGTTCCGCAGGGCTTCGGCGTCAAATCGTAAAGCACGCGGTTTACGTTCGCGACCTCCGTCGTGATACGGTCGGTGATCTTCTTCAATACGTCGTAAGGAATTTCCTCAATCGTCGCCGTCATTGCGTCTACGGTGTTTACCGCGCGGATAATAACGGGATACGCATACGTACGCGCGCCGTTTTTAACGCCAACCGATCTGAAATCGGGTACAGCCGTAAAGTACTGCCAAACCTTGCTGTCCAAACCTGCTTTTGCAAATTCTTCACGCAAAATCGCGTCCGATTCTCTAACCGCTTCCAATCTTTCGCGGGTAATTTCCCCAAGGCAACGCACGCCAAGACCGGGACCGGGGAAGGGTTGACGGTAAACCATATCGTTGGGAAGCCCCAACGCACTGCCTACCGCGCGAACTTCGTCTTTATAAAGGAATTTCAAGGGTTCAACCAATTCGAACTGCATATCTTCGGGCAACCCGCCTACGTTGTGGTGCGCCTTTACCCCGTCGCTTTCCAAAATGTCGGGATAAATCGTACCTTGCGCCAAGAAAGAAATGCCTTGCAATTTGCTTGCTTCTTCATCAAATACTTTGATAAATTCGCCGCCGATAATTTTACGCTTTCTTTCCGGTTCCGCCACGCCCGCAAGCAAGGACAAGAAACGTTCGGTCGCGTCTACGTAAATAAGGTTCGCGTCCAACTGCTTTTGGAACACTTCGATAACCTGTTCGCTTTCCCCTTTACGCATCAAGCCGTGGTTTACGTGCACGCAAACGAGCTGTTTGCCTACCGCCTTAATCAACAACGCCGCAACGACGGACGAGTCTACGCCCCCCGAAAGCGCCAACAAAACTTTTTTATCGCCTACCTGCGCGCGAATTTCTGCAACCTGCTCTGTAATGAATGCGTCAGCAAGCGCTTTGGTATTGATACGCGCCATAGTTTCAGGACGTACGTTATTTGCCATAATAATATCCTCCTATGTAATGAAAATTAAAAATTAAAAGCTTATAAAAGCAAGGAAAAACGCGTAGCTACAAAAGTACCCGCGTTTTTCTCCGTCTTATTAGTGTTGCGTATAGTTGGGCGCTTCCTTGCTGATAGAAATATCGTGGGGATGGCTTTCTACCAAGCTTGCGTTGGTGATACGAACGAATTCCGAACCCGTACGGAGTTCTTCCACCGTCGCCTTTCCGCAATAGCCCATACCCGAACGCAAGCCGCCTTTCATCTGATAGATGACTTCGGCTACGCTGCCACGGTAAGGCACTCTGCCTTCAACCCCTTCGGGAACGAATTTCTTCGTGCCTTCTTGGAAATATCTATCCGAGCTGCCTGCCGCCATTGCGCCAAGCGAACCCATACCTCTGTAAATCTTATAGCTTCTGCCCTGATACAATTCCACTTCGCCGGGGCTTTCCAACGTACCAGCCAACATAGAACCAACCATAACCGCGCTACCGCCAGCCGCCAAAGCTTTTACGATGTCGCCGCTGTACTTGATACCGCCGTCTGCAATAATGCGCTTACCGAGTTTATCCGCCATTTCCGCACAGTCCATAATCGCCGTAAGCTGCGGTACGCCGATACCTGCAACGACGCGGGTCGTACAAATCGAACCGGGGCCAATACCAACCTTAACGACGTCCGCGCCCGATTTAATAAGCGCTTCCGTCGCAGCTGCCGTCGCAACGTTGCCTGCAACGAGGGTAATGTTCGGGAATTTCGCGCGGATTTCTTCTACGCGTTTTAAAACGCCCGCCGAATGTCCGTGCGCCGTATCGATGGTAATCACGTCCGCACGCGCTTCGATAAGCGCCGCAATTCTTTCCATCGTACCGCCAGCAACGCCAACCGCCGCACCAACGAGCAATCTGCCGTTCGCATCGCGCGCAGAGTTGGGATATTGAATAGATTTTTCAATATCTTTGATGGTAATAAGCCCTTTCAAATAGCCCTTATCGTCTACGATGGGCAATTTTTCAATTCTGTGTTTTCCAAGGATTTTTTGTGCATCCGCCAAAGACGTGCCTACGGGCGCCGTAACGAGCCCTTCCTTGGTCATAATATTCGAAATGGGCTGATCGTAATTGCTTTCAAAACGAAGGTCGCGGTTGGTCAAAATACCGACGAGTTTTTTATCAGGCGTGGTAATAGGCACACCGCTGATACGGTATTTTTCCATCAACGCAACGGCGTCTTTTACAAGGTTGTCGGGATAGAGAAAGAACGGGTCGGTAATAACGCCGTGTTCGCTGCGTTTTACTCTGTCTACCTCGTTTGCCTGCTCTTCAATCGACATATTTTTGTGGATAAAGCCCATACCGCCTTCACGCGCCATAGCAATCGCCATACGGCTTTCGGTAACCGTATCCATTGCCGCACTCACCAAAGGCAAGTTCAACGTAATCTTATCCGTAAGCTTGGTTTTCAGCGATACGTCGTTGGGCAAAACGTTGGATGCCTGCGGAATCAAAAGAACGTCATCAAAGGTCAATCCTTCTTTTACAATTCTGCTGCTCATATGATTTATCTCCTTGTATATATAAAAACTTTTTATCGCAATTAAACTACAACGTCGGTGCGCCGTGGCGGCGTCTTCCGTTTACGAATTTATTAACTCCAAAATCTCGTCAAAGTAGGTAGTATCCCCTTCCAGCTCGGTTTGCAGTTGTTCCATTTTTTCCTTTATCGAGGCAACCGTAGCGTTGTCCTTCAGCTTTTTCGCTTGAATCAACACCGCCGCAACCGCGTTGTTTTTCGGGAAGGTCTTTCCGATTCCCTCAAAAGCAAGCGCAACCGCGCCTTCTTTATCCCCGCTTTCGTATTTTGCCATACAAACCCGACCGTAAATATATTGGTCGTACCCTGCAACGTCTTTTTCAACGCCTTTATTTTTTTCCTTGCAGTAGGAATCAAATTTTTTATCCGCAATAAATTGCTGACCGCATTCGATTACCTTTTTCTGATTATCGTCTTGAATAGCAACCTCGGTCGCGTAAGCGATATAATACACCTCATCCGTACGGCTGTAAGAAACCTCGGCAAAAAATACCGCCGTTTCTTCCATACCCAAGTTGTAGGTGATTTTCATCATAGATTGCGGAAAGAATAAAGAAATCCCCCCAATGAGGAAAACCATCAGGGCAAGAGCCGCTCCGAGCGTGCTGAGAAAAGCTTTTAAAATCACTTTGTCCACGCTCATAGTCCACTCCTCCCATTGTATTTATACTATTTTATCACATTAAAAACAAAAAATCAACTGTATAAAACAAATTTATTTGGTATGTTTTCCTTCTTTTTTTAATATACTGGAGTATGAGAGCTTTTTTTACCCCCAACCGGAACCGTTTTTCCCTTACAACCCTTTTCAAACCGCTTTGTTGTTTACTGGCGGTAATGACGCTTTTTCTTTTGAGCGGCTGTAAAAAGGAAATCGACTATTTCACTTACGTATCCGAACTTCGCAGCAATATTTTGCTGGCGGAAACGGAAGATTTTTCCCTAAAAATCTACGGTGTTTTTAAAGAATATCCCTACGCCGCAGACGGGATTCCCCACGAAACGAGCAACCGTTGCGAAGTGCGCTTGCTCGCCGTAGACGGCGCGGAAAATTATCGGATAACCTTCCGTTATCAAGATAAAGAATACGGCGGTGATATGTCGTACGACAACGTGAAATCCGAGTATTATTTTTCTTGTACTTTGAATATATCCCAATGCGCTTCGTTGCCCTGTATAATCGAATATGGGGATAGCAGGGTCGAGTTGAACGCTCTTTCCATCGTCAATTCGTCCACGCTTTCTCCAAAGAAAATACTTGAAAACGTACGGCAGGAAAACGAAGAGTTATTTGCCTCAATGACAGACAAATACGGGTTTACAGGAGAAATTTATATTCGCTTGCTTTTTGAAGACGCCTGCTATTATTACGTGGGCGTTATCGATAGAGCGGGAAAGGTAAACGCCTTCCTCGTCAACGCTACCACGGGTAAAATTATAGCCCAACGTCAACCTTAATATAACAAAAAATAGACGAAAAACGCCCCGAAAACGGAGCGTTTTTTTGTTTTACGTCAGCCATAAATAGGCAAGCAACCACATCAATATGCCGCCTGCGATAAGGCATACGAACATCGGCCACATTGCACGGAAAGCTCCGCGCACCATCGCCCAATATTCTTTTTTTGAAATATCGGTTTTTTCTTTTTTACGGTTTTTCCGATGGGGATCGTACCAACGAAACCCCTCTACGTTCATATTTGCAAACGTAGTTTCATCATCGAAATTATCCCGATACTTTTTCTTCTTTTCTCGCTTTTCTTTCTTCATACCTTATAGATTTTACAATTAGGCATTTTCAAGCGTTACGCCGTGCTCTTTTAAAAGCGCATCCTTTTCCTCGTCCGTCGCATAGAGATGGCAAGCGCAGAAATGCCCTTCTTCCACCTCTTTGTACATAGGCGGCACTTTTTTACAAATTTCCATACACTGTTCGCAACGGGTATGGAACTTACAGCCCTTCGGCGGATTGACGGGAGAAGGAATATCCCCTTTCAAAATCACGCGGTTCATCTTCACGTGCGGATTGGGAACGGGCACTGCGGAGAACAACGCCTTCGTGTACGGATGCAGAGTGTTATCGAAAATCCGTTCTTTCGAACCGTATTCGACCATACTGCCCAAATACATAACCCCAACCTCGTCGGAAATATGCTTTACAACCGACAAGTCGTGCGAAATGAAGATATAGGTCAAGCCCAATTCTTGCTGCAATTCCTTCAGCATATTGATAATCTGCGCCTGAATGGACACGTCGAGCGCGGAAACTGGCTCGTCGCAAACGACGAGCTCCGGCTTTAACGCCAAGGCGCGAGCAATACAGATACGCTGACGCTGACCGCCCGAAAATTCGTGCGGGTAACGATCGAAATAATGAGGCTGCAAACCGCACATCTTCATCACGCCCAAAACGTATTCGCGGAAGTCTTTCTTGCTGACAAGCCCGTGTTCACGAGCCGCCTCGCCGATAATTTCCCCAACCGTCATACGGGGAGAAAGACTTGCGTACGGGTCTTGGAAAATCATTTGCATATTCGGACGGAGCGCGTTAAATTCCTTATCGGAGATTTTAGAAACGTCCTCGCCGTTGAAAACGACCTCGCCGCCCGTTACGTCGTACAAGCGCAAAATGGTACGCCCCATCGTGGTTTTACCGCAACCCGATTCGCCAACGATACCCAGCGTTTTGCCGCGTTTCAAGGTAAACGAAACGTTATCCACCGCCTTTAAATACGCCGTAGGCTTTCCAAAGAGGTTTTTATTGACGACGAAATACTTTTTCAAGTCTTTAACCTGCAACAAAATTTCATCGTCCTGTTCACCGCTTTCAAAAAACGTGATATTTACGCTCTTCGCGCCTGCGCGCAAGCACTCCGCTTTCAAATAGGTAGCATACCGTTTCGCGTGCGAAGGCAAGACAAAATCCACGTCGCTTTTTTTAATTGACGCGCGGTTTTGCTTTACGAACAGTTTTGCCTGATTTTGTAATTCACTGATTTTCATACTTCTTCCTTTACCGTTTCAGCTTCGGCGTTTATCGCCTCGTCTTTATACAGATAACAAGCTACGCTATGCGTATCGGAAACTTTGACAAGGTGGGGATAATCGCCCGCGCATTCTTTGCGGCACTTATCGCATCTGTCGCGGAAATAACAGTAGTTGGGCATATTGATAGGATTGGGAACGAATCCGGGAATACAATACAAGGATTCCACGTCCCCGTCTACCGTCGGCTTGCTCTTTTGCAAGCCAATCGTGTAAGGATGCAAAGGATTATCAAAGATATCCTCCGTCGTACCCATTTCAATTACCTTACCCGCGTACATAACGACGACGAAATCCGCCATCTCCGCAACCACGCCCAAGTCGTGCGTAATCAACATAATCGAGCCGCTGATCTTGTCCTTGATTTCACGCAACAAATCCAAAATCTGCGCTTGAATGGTAACGTCGAGTGCCGTCGTCGGTTCGTCTGCGATAATCAAGCGGGGATTGCACAGCAACGCCATCGCAATCATAACACGCTGTCGCATACCGCCCGAAAGCTCGTGCGGGAATTTTTTATACACCCCTTTCGGGTCTGCAATACCGACCAGCTCCAACATTTCTATGCTGCGTTTTTTCGCGTCCGCCTTCGAAATGCCTTCAATATGCAAGAACGCCACTTCGTCCAACTGATTGCCAATGGTAAATACGGGGTTGAGCGAAGTCATAGGTTCTTGGAAAATCATTGCAATTTCTCTGCCGCGAATGGTACGCATCGTATCCATCGGCATCTTTGCAATGTCGTATACCTTTTCGTCCATCTCGTAAAGATAGCCGCCAAGCTCGTTTTTCTTACGGATGGGCTTACCCTTTTTATCCTTCTTTACAACCGTTTCGCCGTTTACTTCTTCCGTTTCGTATACGGGAATTTTCTTCCCCTTTTCATCCAAACGGAAAGCGTTCGTACGGAAACGAATCGCCCCGTCGGTAATCTGCCCCGTCGGCCCTTGTACGAGCCGCATTAAGGAAAGCGAAGTTACGCTCTTTCCGCAACCCGATTCGCCAACGACGCCGACCGTCGAGCCTGCGGGAATGGAAAAGCTGACCCCGTTTACCGCTTTGACGATACCCGTATCCGTATAGAAATAGGTGTGCAGGTTGTCAAATTCGATAATATTATTCGGGTCTTTCATTTCCGTAAGATATTCGCTTTCCGCTTTCTTACGTTTCTTTTCCTTTTCAAAGGCCTTCGTAACTTTTATATTGCGTTTGGCAATTTTACGCGACTCTCTACCGCTGATATAATGAGATTTTTTCGTCTTTTTTTCTTCGGACATACTTCTCACCTCTTCATCTTCGGGTCAAATGCGTCGCGCAACCCGTCGCCGACGAAGTTGAACGCCAAAATAGCCAACGTGATACAAATTCCGGGCGGGAGCCAGAAATTGGGATAATCTTGCATCAAAATCGAGTTGTTTGCCGCGTTGATCATCGAGCCCCAAGTCGGCGTACCGAGCGGCGCGCCCAAGCCCAAATACCCAAGCGTCGCTTCCGTCAAGATAATGCTACCAAGCCCCATCGTCATCGAAACGATGAGCTGCGGCATAACGTTGGGAAGCAAATGCTTGAAGATTTTTCTACGCGTGGACAAGCCGGCGCATTTTGCCGCCAACATAAACTCCTGTTCGCGCAGGGATAGAATCTGACCGCGCACAATACGCGCAATCCCCGTCCATCCGATTAGGGTCAGTACCCCCATCAGATAATACAGTCGTCCCATACCTGTTACCCCCAATTCGTCCAAAATAACGGACAGAATCAACATAATAGGCAGGGAAGGAATACAGCTTAAAATATCGACGATACGCATAATCAGGTTATCCACCCAGCCGCCGAAGAAACCGGATAGACCGCCCAAAATAATACCGATAATCGCTTCCAAGAAGATAACGACGAACCCGATGGTAAGAGACACCCTACCGCCCAGCATCAAATCGGTAAACAAGTCGTACCCGTACGTATCCGTACCGAGGAAATGGTCCAAACTCATATCCGCACGGGAATTATAAGTAGACGTACTGCTAGAGATATCGAACGCCGAATATTCCTCTCCGTCGATAACGTAGTCGATACGGCTATACACGATGATTTCCGAAGGCGAATCGTCTTTCACACGTTCGCCGCCGTCGTGCCAAGGCGAAAATACCGGACCTAAGAAGGAGAACAAGAACAAAATCACCAAAATCGTCAAACCGATAACGGACAATTTCGAACGGAAGAAACGCTTTGCAACCATCATACCGGGCGAAAGCACCCGTACTCTATCGTTCAAATTTTCCCCGTGCAAATCCTCTTGTTCTTCTGCGGTTTTTACCTCTGCGTCCTCGCTTTTTGCCAAAGAGGAAATCAATTTCTTATCTTCTGCCATAATTCCCTCCTTAACCAAGTTTTACGCGAGGATCGACAATCGCGTACATAATATCCGTCAACAAAATCCCGATGACGGTCAAGAATGCAATGAACATATTATAACCCATAATAAACGGAATGTCGCCCGCCTGCATTAAATCGTAGGCAGTCTTACCGATACCGGGAATACCGAATACCGTTTCCGTAATCAACGCGCCGCCAAAAAGCGAGGGCAACGTACCCGCAAGCAAGGTAACGAGCGGGATAAGCGTATTTCTAAATACGTGCTTATACACGACGGATTTTTCCGAAAGCCCCTTTGCGCGTGCCGTACGGATATAATCGGCGTTTAACACTTCCAAAGTATTGGTACGCGTATACCGCATCCAAGCACCGATATTGAGAACGACGAGTACGAACATCGGCAAAATAAGATGCCACAGGGTATCGCCGAACTTCGTCCACCAGTCTACCCCCGTTTCCAAGCTGGAATTCAACCCCGTTGCGGGGAACCAACCAAGGTCCACCGCAAGGAATTTTATCAAGATGTTTCCAAGGAAGAAGGTCGGGAAGGAAATACCGATCATCGTAAACACCGTCGCCGCATAGTCAAGCTTGCCGTACTGATTGACGGCACACTTGATACCCAAAGGTATGGCGATTAAAAGTTCCAAAATCAACGCTACGAACGCAATCGTGAAGGATACGCCCATATTTTCGAAGATGATTTCTTCTACGGGCTGATTTTTTACGATGGACGTACCGAAATCCCCCGAAAGGAAAGAGGTCAACCAATTCCAATACCCGGAAATAATCGATCCGTCCAAGCCGTAATACGCCCGAAGATCCGCTTCAATTTTCAATTGATCCCCGCCCGAGTTCTGCGCCATAGTGCTAGCCATTTGTTCAATGTAGCCGCCCGGCATCAGGCGTACCAAGACGTAAATAATCAAGGATACGCCAAAGAGAATCAGCACGGAAAGCAAAAGTCTTTTTATACAGTATTTTAACATCTGTTTTACTTCACTTTTTCTTTATTTTATATATATTGTATAAAGGTTACAAAAGGAATTGATTACTTATAATTTACTTCCCACAATCTGTCGATAACGCTTTCATAGCAGTTTGCTTTCGTATTAACGGTTGCAATATCGACAACGTCTTTATTCAATACGACGAGGTCGTTTCTCTGATAGGTGGGGAACTCAACGGCAAGATCCATAACGAGGTCAAGCGCTTCCGCGTAGATTCGCGCACGTTCGCCGCCCTTACGGTTGTCAAGCGATTCTCTTGCCAAATCAATCTTCGTACTCAACTCTTCGATAATGCCCCATTCGTAGGAATACTTAACCTTGTCTGCCTTGATTGCGTCATAACCCCAGTTCTTCGTGCTGGTCGCGTTCGAGTCTTTGTGGTAAACCTGATACATATCGGGGTCAACCGTCGAGGACCAAGCCGCTGCCCATACCTGCAAATCGCCGGTTGCCAACTTCGCAAGCGCACGAACGTCCGTCTGTACGGAGATTTCAAAACCGCAGGAATTCAAGAATTTCTTCGCTTGGTCGAACATATCGTATGCGGGGTGGTCGTTAGAGTCGCCTGCAATCGTGAAGGTAAGCTTCAACTGCTGCCCGTCTTTATAATATTTGTCCCCTTTCAGCTTCCAACCTGCGTTTTCTACCATTTCTTTAATCTTGTTTTTGTTGGTCGTAAACTCATAATATTCACCAACGCCTTCGGGATAAGCCCAGCTTTCCGTGGACATCGGTCTATAGATATGGGTAGCCAACGTACCGCCGTAGTAGGTACCGATCAAGGAGCTAGTATCGAGCGCCATCATAATCGCTCTACGTACCGCAACGTCGGGAACGTGTTTGGGGTTAATACCAACGTAACCGTAACCGTTCGTCTTATAGTCAATCGAATACAACTTATCGATATCGGCAAGCTTGTTATAGTTGTCTGCGCTTGCGTTGGGCTGCGCATAGTCGATTTCGCCCGTTTCCAAAGCGGTAACGATCTTGTCCGAGCTAACTACCTTAAAGCGGAGATATTTAATCTTCGCGTTGGTGATATTTTTCCCTACCGTATGGAAATAGGGATTGCGTTCGAAATATACCCAGTTATTGTTATAGAAATCGCTCTTATCAGGAGTCGAACCGTCCAAGCTGCTTGCCATATATACGCCTGCGCCTACGGGCAAACCGCTCTTTGCGGGATCCTTCAATACGTTATCAAAGAAGTCTTTATCACTGAATTTAACGCCGTATTTGGTGTTTTCAATCGCATCTCTGTTCGAATACTTGTGCATAGGCGCAATACCGAAGGAGAAGTTCCAAATTGCTTTGGGGTCGATTTTATAGATACGGATATTTAAAACGTCGTGTTCTTCGCCAAGGGACTTGCCGTTGAAATCCACGCTCGTCTTCGAGGTCGTGATACCGCTGATATCTTCAATCTTTTCCGAATTAGACTGCTTATAGTACGCGTCCTTTTCCTCTGCCGCAAATTCTTCACGAGCGTTCGTACCCGTCGCAAACATCAGCAAAACTTTGTAAAGATCCGAATCCGTCGTCGTCCATCTTCTGTACGCCAAATCGATAGCAACGGGCTTTGCCAAGTTATTGATAGCGGTCGCTTCGTCGCAGCCCTTTGCTTCCATTTCCGCCGCAATTTTTTCTGCCGTCAACGCTTCTTCCATGGCTACGTTGATGGTATGGTCGGGATCCGCGTCGATGTTGGTAATATATTTGCCCTCGGCGTCTTTCTTTTCGTTGCCAAGCGTGTCGTATTCTTTCGAAATAAGACCTTCGTTATAAAGATATACCTGCCAATCTTGGTCAAAGGTATAGTTTTCTTCAAAGCTTTCGAGCTGTCCTTGGCTGTTCGTCCAGTCGGTATCCAGTTCTTCTTTGAAGAGTCTAAGCGCCGTTTCCTTATCCTTCAAAATCTCGGGGGTCGAATCTTCGTCGCCCTTTAAATATTCTTTCAGGTTGCTCAAACGGGTATCCGCCGCATCGTAGAAAATTGCCTGAATTTGCGCTTCGGTCGCATTTTCCAAACGTCTATCCTGACCACGGTAGGATTTCAAGCCTACGATGTCCGTCGAATAGATGGTCGACGAACCCATATACATCGGGTCAAGGTAAACGTACAAGTTAAAGAGTACGTCCTTAATCGTCAAATCTACGCCGTCGCTGAACTTGATACCGTTCTTGATGATAAACGAATATTCGGTATACGCCGCCTGCGCAGAGTTTTCCGTCGCCGTTTTTCCGTCTTCCAAAAGCATCGTTTCCTTGTAAGCAAGCGCAACGGTATCTTCGTTTTCGCCGCAAAGAGGTTTCCCGTCTCTGTCCGTCGAAAGCATACCGAGCTGGGTCATACCGATAATCGTGTTATCGGGCGCAGACGTTGCGAAGAAGGGGTTAAAGTTACCGTCCAACGCGTCCGTCGCCATAACCAAGGGACGGGTTTCGGGATTGTACTGTTGTACCTTATTGCCAGTCCCAGACGTAGAATCAACACTTGCGTCCCCGCAAGCCGTTACCGAAAACGCCATCAGAGAGGTAAGTGCCAAGCAAGCAATTCTTCTTACTGATTTATTCATATATATATCCTCCGTTTGTTTTTCAAAATTTAATAATTTCTAATAATTTCAATAAATTCCGCGGGATTGCCTACTACCGTAAATCCGCCCGGATACTGTGCGTAATACGCCGCGTCGTTTTCAAAGCCGCCAAACAAAGCTTTATCAAAGCCGTCTTTCATATTTTCTATTTTCGTTTCTTCCAAGGTAACGGCAATCGTCATCTTCCCTTGAACGGAAACGTTGTTGACAACCGCCCCGTCCGCAATCGAGTTACATACAAAGTAGTGAGAAGTCGATTGCGTGTGCATATTGATATCCAAGCTGACGTCTTCAAAGCTTACGTTTTCCATAATTGCCGTCGCGCGAATATCGCGGAAAATCGAATAGGTAGTATTCTCTTGCGCAACCACAAACTTCAAACCTCGAATGGTATGTCCGTTACCTTGCAGCTCCGCACCGAAATTGCTCGGCTTTAACGCGGCGCCCGTGTAATCGATATCGTTAAAGAGATAATATCTTTCGCCCGAATAGAGGTTCGTCATCATACTCTTCACGTCGTCGGACGTTTTTACCACCGACCATTTACCTTCGATAAACTTCGCGTAGATAACGGTGTCTTCTTCCTGATTAGGCAACGCCTCGATATCCCCTTCCAAAAGCTGCGTGCACGCAGGGTCGGTATAATAGGCAAGCGCCGTACAAGGATCCGCTTCCGAGAATTTAATTTTCTTCATCGAGCCTTCGAGATATTTTTCCGTTACTTTGCTATAATTGTCGAATTCTTCAAAGAACAAGGTTTCGCCCGTTTTTATCGAGGTTTTCCCAAACAAAGGATCGTCCTTATCGGTAATTGCGGAAGAATCTATCGCAAATTCTCTTTCTGCGTCCGCCTCGTAAACGAATTGCACCTGCACCTTGATATCTCTCTTCCACTTTGCGGCAATCTTCCAATGCTCGCCCTCTTGGATACGCTTGGAAAAATCCACCTTTTCGCCCAATTGGTAGAGCTTGAAGATTTCGCCCTCGTATTCGTATTCGCCGCTTTCAATCAACTTACCGTCGTCGTCCGTTGCGATATGATACCAACCGTCGAAGAGATACTTTTCATATCCGATCTGAATTTTCCCGCTCTCTTCCGTGATTTCGAATACGGGAGAATTGGACGAATAATAAATATCCTTTTCCTTTTCGTTATTGGGAGCGAATTTCGCAAATTCACCGTTTGCGTAATAGGTAACCTGCGCCGTCAGATTATAATCTTCTTTCAGCGATTCCAAAGACACCCCGAAAGAACAGCCCGCCAGCACAAACAACGCCGCCAACGCCGTCAACAAAAGTATCCACGCATTCTTAAGTTTCTTTCTCATTCGGTAAACCTCTGTCCTTTATTTCCTGCCTTGCAAAACTGTAAATCTTTCTTCCTCTGTTTCCGTTTTTTGACATTAAGACCCAATTTTGCTTATACAACATTATTATTTTAGCGGAAAAAATTTATTTTGTCAATCATTCTTCCTCTTTTATATAGAAATAAATTCTCTTTTTGTCGAATAAATTTATAATATCGAAAAAATCGATACTTTTAATCGAGAAAGGCGATAGAAAAACGGTAAAAAGAGCACCAAAAAAACGCCTTTCCTTTTTTGGGAAAAACGTTTTTTGGGTTTTTATTTTTTTCGTGTGCTTATACCATTTTTTCCTGTTTTATTTTATGGTCAATCACGTGCCTTGACGCCAGCTCTTCTTCCACTTCGTCCACGGTGATTCCCATCTGCGCCATTAACACCAACACGTGGTATACAAGGTCGGCGATTTCGTACACGGTTTCCTTTTTATCCTCGGCTTTGCCCGCAATCACGACCTCGGTACATTCTTCGCCCACCTTTTTCAAGATTTTATCCAGCCCCTTTTCAAAAAGATAGGTCGTATACGAGCCCTGCGGCAGCTTCGTTTTGCGCTCCATCAACAATTCGTACAGACCGTGCAAGCTAAAAGGCTGACGGCTTTCGTTTACGTACAAAGGCTGAAAAAAGCAGCTTTCTTGCCCCGTATGGCAGGCGGGGCCCTCTTTATCAACCACAACCACCAAAGCGTCCTTGTCGCAATCCGCGGTTATCGAAAGCACGTGCTGATAATTCCCGCTCGTTTCCCCCTTTCTCCAAAGGGTTTGTCTGCTGCGGCTAAAAAAGCAGGTTTTCCTTTCCTGCAAAGTAACGGCAAGACTTTCCGCGTTCATATACGCAAGAGTCAATACTTCCTTCGTTTTCCCGTCCACTACTACGGCGGGAATTAAACCTTTTTCGTCAAATTTTAAATCCTTTATCTTTAACATAGCTCTCTCCTTTATAACCGAACGGGAATCCCCCTTTCCTTCAATAACTCCTTCAAAGCGTTGATTTCGATTTCTCCAAAATGGAACACCGAAGCCGCCAAGCCCGCGTCTATCGTCGGGATTTTTTCAAACAAATCGACGAAATCCTGCGCCCGTCCCGCGCCGCCCGAAGCGATAACGGGTACGTCCACCGCCTTGCAAACCTTTTCCAAAAGTTCCAAATCAAAGCCCTTTTTTACGCCGTCCGTGTCCATCGAATTGACGACGACTTCGCCCGCACCGTCGCCCACACAACGCACAATCCACTCGATTGCGTCCATACCCGTGTCCTCACGACCGCCTTTCGCAAAAACGTGAAACGCTCCGTTCACCCGCTTGATATCCGCGGAAATAACCACGCATTGATTGCCGTATTTTTTTGCCGCCTCCCCGATAATCGTCGGGTTTGCAATCGCTCCCGAATTAACGCTCACTTTATCCGCTCCGCAAGAAAGCACCCGTTCAAAATCCGCAACGCCGCGGATTCCTCCCCCTACGGTCAACGGAATAAACACCTGCCTTGCCGCTTCCCGTAAAATATCGGTAAACAAAGCCCTGCCCTCGGCGGAAGCCGTGATATCGTAGAACACCAATTCGTCCGCGCCGCAAGAGGAATAAAACTTTGCCAGCTCGACGGGCGAAGCGACTTCGCGCAAGCCCTCGAATTGCACCCCTTTCACGACCTTTCCGTCTTTAATGTCCAGACAAGGAATAATCCGTTTCGTTATCATTTTGCCACCTCGATCGCTTTTTTCAAATCGATTGCTCCGATATAGTACGCCTTACCCACGATAGCGCCGTAAAGCCCCAACTCCGCCAAAGCCGACACGTCCTCTATGGACGACACGCCGCCCGAAGCCACGATATCTACGCCGTAGCGCAAAGACAGCGCTTTATACAGCCCCACGTTCGCTCCTTTCATCGCCCCGTCCTTGGAAATATCCGTACAGATAACCGTTTTTACCCCCAAAGCCTGCATTTTTGCAAAGAACTCGTACACGGTATAGTCGGATTGTTCGAGCCAACCCTTAATGGCAATCTTCCCGTCGGCAATATCCGCGCCCACGGCAATCTTTTCCCCGTGCTTTTCCAAAGCCGTTTTCAAAAAGACCTCGTCCGTTACCGCCGCCGTACCGAGAATAACCCTATCTGCACCGCAAGCAAGATAGTTTTCTATCGTCTGCATATCCCGAATCCCGCCGCCGATTTCGATAAACAAATTCGTGTTTTCGGCAATCCTTTGCACCGTTTCCAAATGCGCGGGCACTCCCGTTTTCGCGCCTTCCAAATCGACGATATGCACTGCCTCCGCCCCCTGCACCTCAAAATCTTTCGCAACCGCAAGCGGATCGTCGCTATATACCGTCATTTGCGCGTAATCCCCTTTATAAAGGCGCACCGCCTTTTGCCCGTATAAATCGATTGCAGGAAATATCTTCATATCTCTCTCCTCTTTTCCTTGCCTATAACCCGTTTACAGCTCGTTTACAGTTCGCAAAACGCCCGCAAAATATTCAACCCAACGTCGCCGCTTTTTTCGGGGTGAAATTGACACCCCATCACGTTCCCTTTCGCCACCGCCGCCGTTAGCTCTTTTCCATACTCGGTTACGGCAACGACGTCCTCTTGGCAACGACTGGCAAAATACGAATGTACAAAATACACGTGGTCGCCCTCTTTGCAATACCGAAATAACGGGTGTTTTTTCACAAACTGCAATCCGTTCCAACCGATGTGCGGCACTTTCAACCCCTCGTCGATATATCCAAGCATTGGGATAACGTCCCCTTGCAGCAATCCAAGCCCCTCAAAACAGCCGTATTCGAAACTCCGTTCAAATAACAACTGCATACCTAAACATATCCCCATAAGCGGCTTGCCCTTTCCCGCCTCTTGCTTTACAATCGAACCAAGCCCGCTTTCCGCAAGTTTTTTCGCCGCGTCCGAAAACGCCCCTACGCCGGGCAAAAGTATCCTATCCGCCGCCTCTATCACCGCTTTATCCGAGGTAACGACGGCCTCCGCCCCTACCGCTTGGAAGGACGAACGAACGGAGAACAAGTTCCCCACGCCGTAGTCTACGATTGCTACCATTACAACACCCCTTTCGTGGACGGAACTTCCCCCCGTCTTTTCTCATCGATCGCCGTCGCTTTTCCAAGCGTTCTTGCCACCGATTTAAAAGTCCCTTCGATAATATGATGAGCGTTTTTTCCCGCCAATTGCGAAACGTGCAAAGTTATCCGCGCTTCGCGTACGAACGCAAGGAAAAACTCCTCGCAAAGCTCGGTATCAAACTCCCCGACCTTCGTCGCGCCAATTTGCAAATCCATCGCCAAATACCCTCTGCCCGAAATATCCGCGGCACTTCGAATCAAAGCCTCGTCCATCGGCAAAAGCGTATCGCCGTAACGCACGATGCCCCGCTTGTCGCCAAGCGCCTCTAAAAAGGCTTTTCCCAGCGCAATCCCGATATCCTCGACGGTGTGATGGTAGTCCACCTGCACGTCCCCCTCGCAAATCACGGACAGATCGTACCCCGAATGTTTTGCAAACAAAGTCAGCATATGATCCAAAAACCCGCAACCGCTGTCCGTCGTACAATTTCCTACGCCGTCCAAATTCAAACGCAAACGAATATCCGTTTCCGCCGTTTTTCTAATAATTTCAGATACTCTCATTCCCTTTCTCCGCCAATATTTCTCTTACTTCGTTCAAGAAAGTTTCCATCTGTTCCTTCGTCCCGATCGTAACGCGAATAAAATCGCGAATCCTCTCCGCATTAAACCAACGCACCAAAACCCCTCGTTTTTTCAGCTCCTCGTACAGAGTTTTCCCGTCCACAAACTCCGATTTTGCAAACAGAAAATTCGCCCGAGAGTCCAACACGGTAAAATCCATTCCTTTTAACCTCGCCGCGGTATATTCGCGGTTTTCCCGAATCGTCAAACAGTTTTTCGCAAACCGTTCGGTTTCTTCTATCGCCGCCAACCCCGCCGCCGCCGTCATTCGGTTTACGTTATAGGGATTGGTCGAATACTTCACGGCGTTCAAATCGGCAATCAGCGCCTCGTTCCCAACCGCAAACCCCAGTCTTGCCCCTGCGAGCGAGCGGGATTTTGAAAAAGTCTGCACTACCAACAAATTCGGGTAGGCGTTTATCAACGGCACGCAGGTCTCCCCGCCGAAATCCACGTACGCCTCGTCCACAATCACTACGTTGTCAGGGTTCGATCGAACGATTTTTTCGATTTGTTCGCGGGAAAGCGCAAGCCCCGTCGGCGCGTTAGGGTTAGCAATAACGACGTTTTTTCCTATACCCAGGTACGCGTTTACGTCCACCGTAAAATCTTCTTTGAGTGGCAGAGTTTCATACGGAATCCCATTCAATCTTGCAAACACGGGATAAAACCCGTAGGTAATATCGGGGAAAACGATGGGGCGCGTTTCATCGCAAAACGCCATAAACGCAAAGTTCAACGCCTCGTCCGACCCGTTGGTCATTATGACCTGCGATTTTTTCACTCCTATCGTTTTCGCCATCTCTTCCGTCAACGCCCCGCTTTCGGGGTCGGAATACAGCTGCAACCGTTTCGCTTCCGCCTGCACCGCCTCTACGACGGATAAAGGCGGAGCAAACGGGGATTCGTTCGTATTCAATTTTACGTACTGCACGTCCTTGGGCTGTTCCCCCGGCACGTACGGGTCAAGCGCCGCATACTTCGCACTGAAAAATTTACTCATAACTCTTCCTTTCGTTCCTCAAAGCGTATCTTTGCGCTCTTTGCGTGCGCCTGCAAGCCCTCTTTTTCCGCAAAATACGCCACCTTGTCTTTCACTTGTTCCAAGCCCGCGTCGGTATAAAAAACGTACTGCGTTTTCTTCACGAAATCGTCCACCGACAAAGGCGAGGAAAACCGCGCCGTGCCGCTCGTAGGCAACGTATGATTAGGACCTGCAAAATAATCCCCTAACGCCTCGGGCGTATACCTACCCAAAAACACCGACCCTGCGTGCCGCACCTTGTCCAGCCACAAAAACGGGTCGTCTACGCAAAGCTCTAAATGCTCGGGCGCAATCTCGTTCGCCACCTCTATCGCCGCCGCCAAATCCGCCGTAACGATAATTTTACCGTTCGTATCGATAGAAGTCCTTGCAATCTCTCTTCTATCAAGCGTCGGGATTTGCCGTTCTAACTCCTCTGCAACCGCCTTTGCAAAAGCCTTATCGTCCGTAACGAGCACCGCGCTTGCCATCTTATCGTGTTCCGCTTGCGACAGCAAATCCGCCGCCACGAATTTTGGATTGTTTTTTCCGTCCGCCACGATTAAAATCTCGCTCGGT
This sequence comes from Clostridiales bacterium, assembly GCA_015069295.1. Lineage (GTDB taxonomy): Bacteria > Bacillota > Clostridia > Christensenellales > Borkfalkiaceae > Scatosoma. Next base: position 50,362 of record SVIW01000004.1, on the reverse strand, counting down.
CCCGCAATCATATCGATATCGACTTTGCCGAACACCTGCTTTTTCGCCTCGGCAACGTACGCGTTCCCCGGTCCTACGATTTTATCGACCTTCGGCACGCTCTCCGTACCGTACGCCAACGCCGCGATTGCCTGCGCCCCGCCGATTTTAAAAATACGGGTTACCCCCGCCACCTTTGCCGCCGTCAAAATATCGGGATTGACCTTGCCGTCCTTTGCAGGCGGCGTTACCATCACGATTTCTTTTACCCCCGCGAGCTTTGCGGGAATCGCATCCATCAGCACCGTCGAAGGATACGCCGCCGTACCCCCCGGCACGTACAAGCCCGCGCGCTCTATCGGCGTTATCTTTTGTCCGACGACCGAGCCGTCCGCGCGCCGTAAGGAAAACCCCTTGCGCAGCTGTTGTTTGTGGAAGCTGCGGATATTCTCCGCCGCCTCTTCCAATACGGCGACGAAGTTTTCGTCCGCGTTTTCATAGGCAAAATCAATTTCTTCTTGCGAGACTTCCAAGGACGACAATCGTACACGGTCAAACTTTTCCGCGTACGCATACAAAGCGCTATCCCCGTCCTTTTTCACCCGCGCAATAATCTCTTCTACCGCGCCTGCTACGCTTGCCATCGGCGTTTCGCGCGCAAATATCTCTTGCGGGGAAACCTGTCCCCATTCGTATACTTTTATCATACTCTCCCCTCGCTCAATCGAGCAACGCCGTTACCTTTTCCACCAAATTTTCAATCTCTTGCGTTTTAAACTTAAAGCTTGCCTTGTTGGCAATCAGTCTCGCACTGATAGGGAACACCGTTTCGATGACCTCTAAATTGTTTTCTTTTAAGGTCGTGCCTGTTTCTACGATATCGACGATAACGTCGGCAAGCCCCAACGTCGGGGCGACCTCAATCGAACCGTTTAAGCGGATAATATCGATTTCTCTGCTCTTTTCCGCATAATAGCGTTTCGTCGCGTTGACGAACTTCGTCGCTACCTTTAAGGTACGGTTTCCGTCATCGTAAAACCCTTTTTTCGCCGCCACCGCCATACGGCAGTTTCCCGTTTTTAAATCACAAAGTTCGTATACCGCAGGCGAATATTCTTCCAAAATATCCTTCCCGCATACGCCGATATCCGCCGCCCCGCGTTCTACGTAAATCGCCACGTCCGAGGGCTTTACCCAAAAATAACGCACTCCTTTTTCGGCGTTTTCAAACAACAGCTTTCGGCTGGTTTCCTTGATAGACGGACATTCGTAACCGGCTTTTTCAAAGACGTCGTATATCTTTTCCCCCAATCTTCCCTTGGGCAACGCCACGTTTATCATAACTTGTCCCCCGTCATATCCACCAATTCTTTATACCGAATCCCGTCCGCCGTCTTTTGCGCCGAAACGCTATTGCCCTTTTTCACAAGTGCGTTGACCGCCCGCACAAGCTGCAAAGTCGGCGTGTTTTCGTCGTATAAAAGCAGAATATCCACGTCCTTTCTGTGCCGCGTTTCTTTAAAACCTTCTAACAAATCGAGATTGACCGCAAACCCGATCGCGCCTTCGTCCTTTCCCATACGGCGAAGTAATAAATCGTACCGCCCGCCCGAAAGTACGCCCTCATAGATACCGTCCACGAACCCTTTAAACACGACGTCGTCGTAATAATTTCTGTTGTTTACCACCGAAAAATCGATGCGGAATTTGTCCGCGTATTCGGTAACGCCAAGCAACTTGCACAGCCTTTCTAAGCGCGCAAACGCCTCCTTTGCTTTTCCTTGGCAGACGGGGCGTAATTTTTCCAGCGCCTTCCCCGCCTCGCCCTGCACGCTAAGCAACGTCAGCAACCTTTCTTTTTCTTCGCAGGAGAGCGCGTATTTCTCGCAAAGCGCCGCCGCCTCGTGCCGATTTTTTTCCGACAAGAGCCGCAAATACGCCTTATCGAAGTCCCCGCCCGCGCCGATTTCTTCCAGCGTAGCCGACAGTATCCCCGCGTGCGAAAGATCCAAAACGAAGTTATCGGAAATCGCCGCCAAGCTTGCCGCGGCAAGATATACCGTCTCGAATACGTCGTATTCGTCAATATCCCCGACGCACTCCAAGCCCGCCTGCGCGATTTCTTTAAACTGCTTCGTTTCCCCCGAAATGCGGTAGACGTTCTCGTTATAATACACCTTCCGTTTCCCCGCCGTAGCCACGCTGTTTTTGATGATCGACAGCGTAACGTCGGGCTTTAACGCCAACAGTCTCCCGTCCGTATCGTTAAAGGTAATCACCCCGTCGCCAAGCAAAAACTCTTTGTTGTTTACGTACAAATCGTATTCCTCAAATTTGCTCATTTTATAGGGTTGGTAACCGTATTTTTTATAAAGCGAACGAAGCTCGAACGCTATTTTCTCTTCGCCCTTTAAAACGCCGACGGACATAGCCGTACCTCCTTACGCAAAAATTCTTATCCCGAATACTCCTTCGATTGCGGAAAGCTTTTCCAAAATTTCCTCCCCCGCTACTTCGTTCGTCTCGACGATGGTATAGGCAATCTCCCCTTTCGAGCCGTTGGCAAGGTTTTCAATATTGACGTTTTGCGAGGAAAACGCCGAGGTGATTTGCGAAAGCATATTCGGCACGTTGCGGTTCATAATGCAAACCCGCGTTTTTTCCGATTGCGGCAATCCCACCGTCGGAAAATTGACGCTGTTGCGAATATTTCCGCAGCGCAAAAATTCGTCCAACTGCTGCGCCGCCATAATCGCGCAATGGTCTTCCGATTCAACGGTGGACGCCCCCAAATGCGGAATGGCGATTACCCCCTCCGCCCCCGCCGTTTCGTCCGTCGGGAAATCGGTTACGTACGCCGCCATCTTTTTCTCTTTTAGCGCCGCCTTCACATCCTCGGCGTTGACGAGATCGGCGCGGGAAAGATTTAACAGCCGCACTCCGTCCTTCATCTGCGCTATCGTCTTTTTACAAATCATATTCTTCGTCTGCGGCGTCGCGGGTACGTGCAGGGAAATATAATCGCAATGGCTAAAAATATCCGCGTAATCGGCTGCCTGCCGCACGGACGGAGCAAGACTCCACGCCGCTTTTGCCGTAATGTACGGATCGTAGCCCATTACGCTCATTCCCAACGACACGGCGGCGTTGGCAACCATACCGCCGATAGCGCCCAAGCCGATAACGCCGAGCGTCTTTCCCGCCAACTCGTGCCCAACGAAAGCGGACTTGCCCGCCTCTACCTTTTTCGCTACGTCCGTTTGCCCTGAAAGCGTTTCCACCCATTTCACCCCGCCGAGCACGTCGCGCGAGGCTAAAATCAAAGCGGCTATCGCCAATTCTTTTACCGCGTTCGCGTTCGCGCCGGGCGTATTAAAAACGACGATTCCCTCTTTCGTACATCTTTCCACGGGGATATTGTTTACCCCCGCCCCGCAACGGGCAATCGCCCGCAGGTTTTTTGAAAATTCCTTATCGTGCAAGGCAGCCGAACGCACCATAATTGCGTCCTCGTTTTCCACGCCCTCGCCTATCTCGTACCCTTTCGACGAAAGCACGTCCGTACCTACCTTCGCTATTTTGTTCATCAATTTTACTTTTAACATATTTTTCTCTCCAAATCCGCATTATACCACGGTTTTTTTCTCTGTCAATAACCCACTGCCGCTTTTTTTAGTTTTTCGGGTTATTTTTCGCAAATTCTTTCATAAAGGCAACCAACGCCTCGACCCCTTCCTTGGGCATTGCGTTGTAGATAGACGCCCGCATCCCGCCGACCGAGCGGTGTCCCTTTAAATTGACAAGCCCGCGTGCCGCCGCTTCCTTTGCAAACTTTTTATCCAATTCTACGTCCCCCGTAACGAAGGTTACGTTCATCATCGAACGGCTTTCCTTTTCCACGGGCGCGAAATAATACTCTTGACTATCCAAATACCCGTACAAAATATCCGCCTTTTCCTTGTTCTTTTTCCGCATCGCCTGCAACCCGCCGATAGAAAGAATCCACTCGTACACAAGCTTTGCAATATAGATACAATAGGTAGGCGGAGTATTGTACATCGAGCCGTTCTCCGCCATTACTTGATAATCAAGCATCGTCGGCGTTTCCGCTCTCGCTTTCCCTAGCAAATCCTCTCGCACGATAACTACCGTCAATCCCGCCGCGGACATATTCTTTTGCGCCCCCGCGTAAATTAAGGCAAATTTCGACACGTCGATAGGCTCGCTTAAAATGCAGGACGACATATCCGCCACGAGCGGCACTCCCTTCGTGTCGGGAATATAGGAAAATTTCGTCCCGTATATCGTATTGTTAAAGCACATATGCACGTAATCGGCATCCGCTCGGAACACCAAATCTTCCGCGTTTGGCACGCAGGAAAAATTCTTTTCCTTCGTCGAGCCCGCCACCGCGATATCCCCGTATTTTTGCGCCTCTTTGTACGCCTTAGTCGAAAACTGCCCCGAAAGAATATAATCGGCTTTTTTACTGCCCGACAACAAATTTAACGGCACCGCCGCAAACTGCGTAGACGCCCCGCCCTGCAAAAACAAAACCTTGTACGTATCGGGAATTTCCATCACTTGCCGCAACAAGCGCTCCGCCTCTCGTATGATTTCTTCGTACACGGGCGAACGGTGGCTCATTTCCATTACCGACATACCGCTTTGCCCATAGCAAATCATCTCTTTTGCCGCACGCTCTAAAACGGGAAGGGGCAACATCGAAGGTCCTGCTGAAAAATTAAAAACTCTTTCCATATCTCACCTCTGCTTTGTTAAACGATTTTTTCGAATGAACAGTGCTTTTTAATCAAAAATATTGATTATGGTATATTGTAACAAATCCCTTGGAAAAAGGCAAGGATTTTACGGCGAAAAAATCGGTTTTTTTCAGGTTTTTCCTATGTTTTTTGCAATTTCTCACGCACGCGCGAAAAAAAAGGGCGGCAGCTTTACAGCCCCGCCCTTTATCCTATGCAAAATTTTAATTTTCTTCCAACATAATTTTAATAATTTCTTTATCCGTTTCCCGCATACCGTCGTGCGCCAAACGCGAAACGCTCTTAATCGTGTTTTCCACGCCGTCTTTTACGATACCGTCGCCCGCGTAGAATTGATTGCCGTTATAATACATATTCAAGCCCAACAGCCCGCTTTCGACCGCGGTGGCAATTTTCGCCGCGCAGCTTGCTTTCGCGCCGTCGCAAATAATCCCCGAATCGATCGCCAATGCGTTGACGAGGGTATGGGAAATCTCCGATTTTCTGCCGCCGAGCAAATAGGATACGCCGCAAGCCGCGCCCGCGCCCGCCGACACGACTCCGCAATAAGCGGACAACGCGCCGATACCGTTTTTCAAATGTATCGTAACGAGGTTGGAAACGCAAAGCGCACGATACAACTTTTCTTTCGAAACGTGCATACCGCGGGCGTATACGATAACGGGCACGGAAGCGGTAATACCTTGATTTCCGCTGCCCGAATTGATGATAACGGGCAATTCGCAGCCGTTCATACGCGCGTCGCTTGCCGCCGCCGCGTACGCCTTTGCCGTAATTTTGATATCCGGCTGATAGGCGCGGAGCAATACCTTGCCTACGTTCGCGCCGTAATTATTCTTTAACCCCTCTTCCGCTATCGCCATATTGTAATCGATTTGTCTATCCAACAGCTCTTTTACGTCCTCGACGTTTACGGTATCCGCAAAGGTAACGATGTCCTCTATACAAAGCCCGCTGCGGTCGGCTTTTTCACACTCTTTGGGAAGATTTTCGTACAATACCTCGCCGTCCAAGCGAATCTCGACAATGTTCGTATGCGTATCGACAATCCGCACGTACGCGGTATGTTTTTCCGAGCGCAAGGTAATACCGATATCGAAAACGCGCGCGTTTTCAGGCGTGCAAACCTCGACGTCAAACGTCTCTTTTACGTGCTTGATTTTTTCAATCTGCTCGTTAGAAACGTGCGCGATGACTTCCAGTTCCGCCCCGGCGTCGCCTGCCACCAAGCCCGCCGCAAACGCCGAGATAATCCCGCGCATACCGCCCGTGTGCGGCACGGTAACGCTCTTGGCGTTTTTGATGATATTGCCGCTGACCTCAATCTTTGCCGAAATCGCTTTATCCGCCAACACCGCGCGAGCGCGCGCCGTTGCGTAGGCGATGGAAATCGGCTCGGTACAGCCCATAGCGGGTACGAGTTCTTCTTTGAGTATTTTTACGTATTGCTGATAAGTATTTTGCGTAAGCATAATTTCCCTTTTTCGGCGTTTATTTCCCTTCGCTTGCCGTCGCGCTGTCCGCAGCGGCAATTTCACGCTCCGCCGCGTCCTTTTGCAAATATTTTACCGCCGCGCTTTCCGTTTCGTCTATGGTATAGGTAGGCACGAGTACTTTTACCCACTCTTTCATTTTATCCGTTTCCGTCAACACCGCCTCGCGGAGCTTTTCCAAAGCGCCCCAGAAAGACACCTCGTTAAGCGGAATGGGTTTTGCGATATTGATAAGCCCGTTGGGGGTTTTCTGCAAACCCTCTTCCGCCATCAGGCGTTCTTCATACAGCTTTTCGCCCGGACGAAGACCCGTGCATTTGATTTCGATATCCACGTTAGGCTCGTACCCCGAGAGCTTGATAAGATTATAGGCAAGGTCGTAAATTTTGACAGGTTCGCCCATATCCAATACGAAAATTTGTCCGCCTTGCGCGTACGCGCCCGCCTGTAACACGAGGGACACCGCTTCGGGAATGGTCATAAAATAACGGATGATGTCTTTATGGGTTACGGTAACCGGACCGCCCTCTTCGATTTGTTTTTTAAACAACGGAATTACCGAGCCGTTCGAGCCGAGCACGTTGCCAAAACGCACGGCAACGAATTTCGTATGCTTGCTGTTTTTCCCAATCGTTTGGATTATCATTTCGCAGATACGCTTGGTAGCCCCCATAATATTAGTGGGATTTACCGCTTTATCCGTCGAAATCTGCACGAAAGTTTGCACCTTGAATTCGTCGGCGGCTTTCGCCACGTTCAAAGTGCCGAAGACGTTGTTTTTCACCGCCTCGTTGGGGCTGGTTTCCATCAACGGCACGTGCTTGTGCGCCGCTGCGTTAAACACGATTTGCGGTCTGTATTTTTCAAACAAATCCCAAACCTTCGTCTTGTCGCGGATACTGCCGATTAAGGTAAGTAAATTCAAGTCGGGATAATGACGGCGAAGCTCTTGTTCGATATCGTATACGTTGTTTTCGTAAATATCGAAAATAATTAAAAGCTTGGGCGAGTGCAAAGCGATTTGACGGCAAAGTTCACTGCCAATCGAGCCGCCTCCACCCGTTACGAGCACCGTTTTTCCTTCGATATAGCCCATAACCTCGTTGAGGTTGACGCTGACCTGATCGCGGCCCAAAAGATCGGTAATCGCTACGGGACGAAGCTTGGAAAACGCCGCGCCTTCGGGTAGCTGGGAAATCTCCGAAAGCATACGGATAGGACACTTACAAACGCTGCAACGTTGGATAATTTCGCGTTGTTGCGCTTTGCCAAGCGAGGGAATGGCGATGAAAATTTCTTGCACTTTGTATTTTCTTGCAAAGGATTTGGCTTCCTTCGTCGTACCGACCACGCGGACGTCGTAGATACGCTTTCCTAAATAGCGTTTGTCTTCGTCCAAAACGCAAACCACCCTATAACGGCTCTTTTCGCTGAAAGACATATTGCGAATCAAAGTGAAGGCTTCGCTGTTAAACCCTACGAGCATAACCCGTTTTTTCTTCGTAAACGAGTTTCTCCACTGCGCTTTCAAGCCCATATAGATACGCTTTAAAAATCTCGAACCCATTAAGCCCATCAGCAAAATCATCGAATAGAAGAGCACCAAGCTATACCCTACGCGATAGGTTTTTGTGAAATCGACGTTCGCAAGCAAGACAAAGAGCGCGTTTGCCAACGCCACGATTAAAACGGTCGCCACCATACGAATCGCCTCGGGGAAACCAACGGAGGCAAACACCATCGTATACAAGCGGAAAAGCAAGCAAAGCCCAATAACCAGCACGGCGTTGCAAGCCGCCCAAATCCAGACGATATCGGGCAAAGAAAGACGGTAAGCAATCCCATAAGTAATCATACAATACGCGCCGATTGCAGCAATAAAGGTCCACAGGATATCAAACACCCCCAACCCAAAGCGCACCAACGCGTGTTTCGTTCCGCCGTTTAATCTAAACATAAGCCTTACCCCTCGTTTTTTTGCAAAAGCCTTTAAAAAAGGCTACTCCGTTTTCTCAAATCCATAATATTGTATCACAATATTTTCACATTGTCAAGATTTTTCCCCTTTAAAAGCAGGGTTTTCTCCTGCAATTATTAGGTCATATTCGACAGAATATGTTTTGCGTACAACGCCGCGACGTTGACGCCCGTCGCAGCCTCCAAGCCGTCGAAAAAGGCGTTGGAGTTTACCTCGCAAACGACGACGCCGTTTTCCGTCTCCAAAAGATCAACTCCGCAATAGTCCAAGCCCAAAGCCTTTGCCGCGCCCTCGGCAACCGCTTGCTGTTGGGGTGTGAGAAGGATTTTCTCTCCTCTTCCGCCCAATTCTATATTCGAGCGGAACTCTCCCTTTTGCGCGATACGCGCCATTGCCGCAACCGCTTTCCCGCCAATGACGATAACCCGTATATCCCGTCCCGCCGCCTTGGATAAAAAACGCTGATAAAAATGGGGACGGTGCAAAAGTTTTTTGCCAATTTCCGTCAATTCCTCTATACCGTGTACGAGATGAACGCCTATTCCGCAAGAACCGTAGCTCTCCTTCACGACGAGCGGAAATCCTAACCGAGTCGCGATTTTTCCCAAAAACTTCTCGTCGGGAATTGCGCCTTGCGTATAACAAAGAGGGGCGGGGATACTTTCGATAAGGGGCAAGCCTTTGTCTTGTAACGCAAAATAGGTCGTCAATTTATCGTCGCAAATTTCCACGGCGGCGGCAGGGTTAAACAATCGAATCCCCGCGCGCTCCAACGCTCTGCCCAGATATTTGTCCTTATCCAAATACACGGCGAAATCGTAAGCTTTTTTCGTCTCCACGCCCACTTCGCCCTTTGCGTTGACGTAAGCGTATACTTCGCCGTTTTTTAAAACGTCCACCTCTGCGCCAAGTCCTCTTAACTCGTCTGCAATGCGCTGGGCTTGGCGGATAAATTTTTCGCCGTTGGGATAGGCGTTCGTCAAAATAAAGCCTCGCATTTCTTCTCCTTATGAAAAAAGAGGCGAGCGAACCCGCCTCTACGATATTTTGCTTAAGCTTCTACGCGAATGACCGCGTCCACGGTCGCCAACTGCGTTGCGTTGATTTTCGCCACCGCGTTTTTCACTGCGCTTTCCGACGTCTTGTGGGTAATGACGAGCAAGGGCACGCGTTCATCTCCTTCCGCGCCGTTCTTTTGCGAAATCTGCACGATGGAAATACCGTTCTTGCCGAAAATGTTGCTAATCTTCGCCAACACGCCCGCCGCATCCTGCACGGAAAGACGGAGATAGTACGCGCTGGAAAAATCGGATACGAATTTCACGCCCGCTTCCGCCTTTTCCGTGTTTTTGAACGTGGAATATTTTACTTCGGAATGGGTCGCCGCGTAGATAACGTCGGAAACCACGGCGCTTGCCGTCGGAAGCGCGCCCGCGCCTCTGCCGTACAGCATAATATCGTCTACGGCGTCGCCCGTAAGGTAGACGGCGTTAAAGGCGTCGTTGACGCTCGCCAAGGGATGGGAAGAGGGAATAAAGGTAGGATGTACGCGCACCTCGATACCCTTTTCGGTGTTTTTGCCGATTGCCAAAAGCTTTAAGGTGTACCCAAATTCCTTCCCGTACGCGATATCCTGCGTACAGATTTTCGAAATCCCTTCGCGGAAAATATTCGTATAAGGAACTTTGGTATGGAACGCCATCGACGAAAGAATGGAAAGTTTATACATCGAATCGAAGCCCTCGACGTCGTTGGTCGGGTCGAATTCCGCATACCCCAAGCGCTGCGCTTCTTTCAGCGTTTCCGCATAATCGGCGCCCTCGTAGGTCATCTTCGTCAAAATATAGTTGGTCGTGCCGTTGACGATACCCATCATTTTTTGTACGTGGTTCGCCTGCACGCCGTCAAGCAAAGTACGGATAATGGGCACGCCGCCTACGCAACTTGCCTCGTAATAGAGTCCGCAGCCCGTACGCTTTGCTACGCGCTCTAATTCGTGCGAGTATTTACAAATCAATTCTTTGTTGGAGGTTACGACCGTTTTCCCGTCGCGGAGCGCCGCCAACACGAACGCCTTTGCCGCGCCCACGCCGCCGATCGTTTCCACTACGATATCTACGCAGGGGTTGGCAAGCACTTCTTCAATGCTGCCCGCCCAGCGGTCTTTGGGGATTCCGAGCGCGTTTAAGCGTTCTTCGGATTTATCCAAAACCATTTCCACGGTAAGGTCGATTTGTTGGGTCTTTAAGTAAAAATCGTGATGATCGACAATCGTCTGATAGGTACCGCCGCCAACCACGCCAAGCCCTAAAATTGCCACGCCTACTTTTCTAACCATAGTTCTTCTCCTTTTTCTTATCTTTCATATTCTTTTCTCGTTCAACGCGTACACGGTTGCCCGATTTCACTTTTCCGTATTCAAATCGTAGAGGTATTTCAAGCCCTTTAACGTCAACAATTTATCCACGACGTCAATCCCCTCGATCTCTTTGGCGATAATCGTACTAAACCCGCCCGTTGCAATCGTTTTTACCTTGGGCACTTTCAATTCTTTCTTGATGCGCTTGACGATATATTCGACGAGCCCCGCAAACCCGAAGACAATCCCCGCCTGCATATTCGTTACCGTGTTCTTGGCGATAATGCTCTTAGGCGCTTCGATTTCCACGCGAGGGAGTTTTGCCGTACCGTTGACGAGGGAATCGAGCGAGCCTTTGATGCCCGGCGCGATAACGCCGCCGATAAATTCGTTATTTTCGCTGATGATATTAAAGGTAGTCGCCGTGCCGAAGTCCACGACGATCATCGGCGTACCCTCGCCGTAGCCGACGATTGCCGAAACGCAGTTTACGATACGATCCGCGCCCACCTCTCTGGCGTCGTCGCAACGGATATTTAAACCCGATTTTAAACCGGGCGCGATATGCAAAGGCGAAATATGCAGATATAAATCGCACATTTTGTCGATCGTGTAATCAAGGGAAGGCACGACCGAAGAAACGATCCCACCCGTAACGTCTTCCACTTTTACACCGCGCGCCGCAAGCATACCCGTAAGCTGCGCGCCGTATTCGTCCGAGGTCTTTTTAAAATCAGTCGCCACGCGAGAAGAAATTTTCAACTCGTCCTTATCGTAAATGGCGTATTTAATATTCGTATTACCGATATCGATACAAATAATCATAATAATTCCTTATAGTATCAGCTACTTTTCGAGGATGCGATATACAGAGTGCAGCGCGGGAGCAGCAATAAGGTTGATTGCCAACTCTATCAAGAAATTAATACCCGCGCAACCGATAATCAAAAAGTAAACAACCGATTGTCCGTCCACGAAATTCGCCTTTAACGTATCTTGCAAAAACAGCAGCGAGCCCAAAATAAACAAACCCGTATTGACGATTGGCGCTGCCGCCGAAGCGGTAAACACCCCTACGTATCTGTTTTTCTTTGCCAGTAATTTATAAACCAAGCCCGAAACCAAACCTGCCGCCGCGCCTTTCCCCAAACAAAGAATCGAGGTAAAGACGGGATGATCTTCAAAGAGAATAGCGGTAAACGGATCCGCGCCCGTAACTCCGTACATTAAGACGATAAACCCAAATACAAACCCCAAAACGCCCGCGGCGATGGCTCCGTATAACAAGCCGCAAAGCACGATGGGCACGAGCACGAAGCTAAGCGACGTTGCGCCTATCTTAAAATACCCGCCAAACACCTGCAAAACGATGACGAGCGCAAGCAAAATCGCAAGACCCGTAATACGCTTCGCTGAAAAATAGTTACCCTTTTTCATAAAAGCCTCCTATCGAGTTCTAAAAAGATACCCGTAGCAAAAAAAATATGTATTCATCCGCGTACAGTCAAACCGCAAAAGCGTATTTGCTGAGGATATACAATCATTATAACGCATTTTTTCTTTTTTCGCAACAAAATGAACCGAGAAAAGCAAGAAAGAAAAGATTTTTTTCTTGCAAAAAACACCTTTTTACACATTTTAGCAGAAAATAGAATATGATGTAATAGAAAGACAAAACCGCAGGCAATTTTTTCGATACATACTCCTGCGGCGAAACACGGGAGGTTTTTTATGACTTGTTGCAATCAGGGTAACGTTACCCTTTGGATTCTTATCGCTTTGCTCATACTCGGTTCGAAAGACGGAGTTTGCTGTTCGAACGTTTTCAGCGGTTGCGGTTTGCCCATTATTATCGCGCTTTTGTTCTGCCTGTATAAAAACGGAACCCTTGCCGCTATCTTAACCCCGCAATGCAATGCTTGCAACTGCGGTTGCTGATTTTCTTTTTTCTCCTTATTGCTTGAACGGAAAAACGGAGCCTTTTAGGCTCCGTTTTTCCTTATTTTTCGCTTAAAAAATAGGCTTGCAACGCCACGATCGTTTTACCGTCGCGGATCTCCCCTTTTTGCAGCATTTCTTTTACTTTTTCGACGGGGATATATTCCACGTCTAAAAATTCCCCTTCGTCTAAATGCGCCTTTCCCTTCTTCCCCTCAAAAGCACGATAGATATAAATTTTCTCATCGGTATACCCGGGAGAGGGGTACATCACGAACAAAAGCTGCAACCGCCCCGCTTTGATACCCGCTTCTTCCTCCAATTCTCTTGCTGCGGAAAGGGCGGGGTCTTCCCCTTTTTCCAATTTCCCTGCGGGGAGCTCGTATACGCTTTCCCCGTACGCATAACGGTATTGACGAACGAATAGGATTTTACCCTCGTCCTCATACAACACGCAAGCGCCGCCGCTGTGCTTGACGATTTCGCGTTGACAAGGCACGCCGTTTGGCAGCAACGCATCGTCGCAATGTACCGTCATAATTTTTCCTTTGAAAACCACGTTTTCCTTTACCGTCTTTTCTATGTAGTCCATATTCTCAGCTCCTTACTTTGCAAGACAAAATCTACAAGAATTTCCCTCTTTGTTATCATTATAGCACAAATCGGAAAAATAATAAATATTTTTTCGCGAAATATCTTGATTTTTTCTAAAAACTTATGTATAATACAGGAAAATAAAACGTTGGAGGTCTTTGTTTTATGAAATCGATTAAAATTTCTTTGGAGATGGCGCAAAGAGTAAAAGAATTCGTCAATATCACGCAGGATTATCCTTGCGAAATTTTGTTAAAGAGCGGGAAATACGTCGTTGACGCAAAATCCATTCTTGGGATCTTCTCGCTCGATCTGTCCCAGCCTATCACCGTAGAAATCTACGACGATAACTGCGACGAATTGATTGCAAGATTGCAAAAATTCGAAGCGTAAGCGTTACAATCTGTAAAAAAATGGGAAAAGCCGCGCGAATCCTCCACGGCTTTCTTCCCTTTTCTTGGAGGCACAAATGCAAATTCAAGGGGAAATGTCCGTCAACAAATTAATCGTGCTTTTCGTTTTTGATAAAATGGAAAGTCCGCTTTCCGAGCGCACCGTGGTCGAAATGTGCACCGCGGGCAATAATTGGCTGAATTATATGGACTGTATGGAGCTATTGCCCAAACTGATTGACGACGGTTTCCTTTGCCGTATTTCTTCCCCCGAAGAAGAGCCGCTTTATACTTTGACCAGCGACGGGCGAGAAAGTCTTAACAATTTCTATATCACCATCCCCAAAAGCGTGCGCAACGAGATTTCCGCTTTCGTCAAAAACAACAGCGGAAAACTTAGAAACCGCCAAGAATGTAAAGCCGATTATTTTCAAAACGTGGACGGATCGTATACCGTGTTTTTGAAAATCCTCGCCCCCGTACAACCGATGTTAGAATTAAAATTTGTTATTCCCGACAAAAAAACAGCGCAAAATATCTATAAAAATTGGGAATTAAAAGCATCCGATTTGTATTCTGCCATCTACGAAACGTTGGTCGATTAATCTAAAAAAAATAAAGGAAGGTTATTGATAGTATGTTTACTTATTCCACCAGAGGCACTTGCTCTAGACAAATTCTTTTCGACGTTGACGCAGACAACAAAATGCACAACGTACGCTTTATCGGCGGTTGCAGCGGCAACCTGCAGGGCATTGCCCGCCTTGCCGAGGGTAAAGATATCGACGAATTACAAACCTTGCTTGCGGGAATCCGTTGCAAAGGCAATACGTCTTGCCCCGACCAACTCTCCAAAGCAATTGCCCAGTACAAGACGGAAAAAGCGGCTTTAGACAGCGGAAATAACTAATCGTCGCATACCTGCCCCTATCATTTTGAAAAATCGAACCGCGCGGAATATTCCGCGCGGTTCTTTTCTTTTCGTTTTTCTTACCAAACGACGATTTCGCCGTTTTCGTCATAGTGCCAATAGTTGCCCGTCGCGGCAGGTTCGGTTTCGCTGTAATAGTAACGGGTTGTATCTTGCAAAGGAGCATTATCTGTAGCAAACGTAATATTTCCCCATTCTTCCGCCGTTCCTTTATAATACACACTTGTCAAGCTATTGCAATTACAGAACGCACCTTGACCAATCGAGGTAACACTGTCGCCAATGGCTACGCTCGTCAAGCTGGTGCAATTCTCGAACGCATAATTGCCAATATCCGTTACCCCGTCGCCAATTACCACGCTCGTCAAGCTGGTGCAATTCTCGAACACATACACACCAATATCCGTTACTCTGTCGGGGATTACCACGCTCGTCAAGCTGGTGCAATCACGGAACGCATACACACCAATATCCGTTACGCTGTCGGGGATTACCACGCTCGTCAAGCTTTCGCAAGAAGAAAACGCAGAAGAACCGATACTCGTTACACCATTAGGAACCGTAAAATTCGTTGCGCTTTTACCTATCGCATATTGCAACAGCGTTTTCCCGTCCTTCGTATATAAGTTCCCGTCTATCCCCTTATACGACGTGTTATTTTTATCTACTGTTATATTTGTCAAGCTATCGCAATACGCGAACGCAACCGAAGCGATATCCGTTACGCCGTTGCCGATTACCACGCTCGTCAAGCTGGTGCAATAAGCAAACGCATACTCACCAATACTCGTTACGCTGTCGGGGATTACCACGCTCGTCAAACTACTGCAATCCTCGAACGCACCCGAACCAATATCCGTTACGCTGTCGGAGATTTCTATACTCGTCAAACTACTGCAATCCTCGAACGCATAATCACCAATACTCGTTACGCTGTCGCCGATTACCACGCTCGTCAAGCTTTCGCAATCCTCGAACGCAGAAGAACCGATACTCGTTACACCGTCGGGGATTTCTATACTCGTCAAACTACTGCAATCACGGAACGCGCTCTCTGCGATTTCCGTAACGGGCAAACCTTTGTAGGTGTCTGCAATGACGATATCCGTCGATTCGGCAATCCCGATGCCCATCACGCGATATTCGTCTTTCCCTTTGATTTTTTGATAATGTACGCCTGCCGTATACGTTTCTTCCGTTGCCGTTTCGCCGCCTTTCAGCCAGTTTAAAAAGTCGGTTTCCGTGCCCGTATGCCCGTTGTCTAACCAAATTTGATACGCCGATTTCCCGTCTGCGCCTTTAATCGATTGCAACCAATCTTCGTAGGAAAGAGGGGTAATTCCTTCCGCCTCGGCGTGGATAACGTATTCGTCGTAAATCGCCTCGATTTTCGCGTTGTCGTTCGTCCCATTGTTTGCCGCGTCGTTTGGCGTTTCGTCTCCGCAAGCGGAAATAGCCAAGCCAAAGCTTAACCCGCAAATTGCCGATAACGCGCCGAAAAGCCATTTTTTCTTCATAAAAACCTCCTAAAAACAAAAAGTGTCGCTTCACAAAGCGAAACGACACCCTGTAAAAATGTTCTTCTCGCTTTGCTGCGACACAATTTAATTACTATCACTAAGGATATTTTGTAACGCGAAAAAGATACACCCCTACCAAAGAAGTATATGCCTTAGTGATTTTTTTATTAAATTATGTCGCAATCTTATTTTACCACGCTTTCCGTTTTTTGTCAACGCTTTTTTAATAAAAACAACGCGCAGCGAAATTCGCTGTGCGTTGTTTTGTTGTTTGCATTAAACTTTCATTCGTCTTTCGGCGATTGACCGCTTTCGCGGAGTGGCGCAAAACTGCGTTTCTTGACTTCCTTTTTAGTGTTTGAAATGTCTTTCGCCAACGAAAATCATCGCAATCCCCGCCTCGTTACAAGCGTCAATCGAAAGCTGGTCTTTGATACTGCCGCCGGGTTGTACGATTGCCGTAATGCCCGCTTTTACACATTCTTCAACGCAATCGGGGAAGGGGAAGAACGCGTCGCTTGCCATAACCGAGCCCTTGATTTCGTCGCCAGCGTGTGCAATCGCCTGCTGTGCCGCCCAGATACGGTTGGTTTGACCCATACCAATCCCCGTCGTTCTGTCCGCTTTACCAACTACGATAGCGTTCGATTTGGTGTGTTTTACGACCTTCCAATTAAACATAAGCGCCGCCATTTCTTCTTCCGTAGGCGCACGTTTGGTAACTACTTTCAAATTTTCAGGCGCAAACAGCGTGTTGTCGTAATCTTGTACGAGCAAACCGCCGTATACCTTCTTCATATCGTACGCGCTTGCCTCGCGTTTTGCTTTGATGTCGGGGAGTTCCAAAAGACGGATATTCTTTTTGCCTTTCAAAATTTCAAGCGCGCCCTCGGTGTACGATTCCGCAATCACGATTTCAATGAAAATCTTGTTGATTTCCGTCGCCGTCGCTTCGTCCACCTGACCGTTGATTGCCAAAATACCGCCGAACACGGAAACGGGGTCGGATTCGTACGCTTTGATATACGCCTCGTGGATCGTCTTACCCGTACCTACGCCGCAAGGATTTGCGTGCTTGCAAGCCACTACGCAGGGTTCTTCGAATTCTTTCACGAGTTCAAGAGCACCGTTTGCGTCGTTGATGTTGTTATAGGAAAGTTCTTTCCCCCAAAGCTGTTTTGCCTTGGAAAGCGAGCCTGCGCGGATAAATTCTTCGCTGTAATAGGACGCGCCTTGGTGCGGGTTTTCGCCATAACGCATATCCTGCGTTTTTTCATACGCAAAAGTAATACTGTCGGGGAAACGGATATCGAGCTGCTGCGCCAAATAGTTGGAAATCATGCTATCGTAAACCGCGGTATGCGCGAATACCTTATATTGCAAATATTTTTTGGTATCGAGGGTGATTTCGCCCGCTTCCAATTCGGAAAGCACTCTTTCATAATCTTTAGGGTCAACGACAACGGCTACGTCCTGATAGTTTTTCGCCGCCGCGCGGATCATCGTAGGACCGCCGATATCGATATTTTCCACCGCGTCCGCAAAAGATACGCCGGGTTTAGAAATCGTCGCTTTAAAAGGATAGAGGTTGACTGCTACGATATCAATCGTGTTAATATTCAGCTTTTCAAGCTGTTCCATATGTTCGGGGTTCGAACGCATCGCCAAAAGCCCCGCGTGAACGATCGGGTGCAAAGTCTTTACTCTGCCGTCAAGACATTCGGGGAAGCCCGTGAGTTCGCTGATACCGATAACGGGAAGCCCTGCGTCTTTCAAGGCTTTTGCCGTGCCGCCCGTGGAAATGATTTCATAGCCGCACGCAATCAGTCTTTGACAGAATTCTACGATGCCCGTTTTGTCGGAAACGCTTACCAATGCTCTTTTTTTCATAATATATACACCTCTGTTATTTTTTGCGAATTTGTGCGCCATACTGTAGATATGGTTATCTTATATATATTGCTTGTCGCTTATATCCTCGCCATCAATTTTTACGCGTTTTTGCTGGTAAAATCGCTGCGGGATAAGGAAGAACAAACGAAAATCGAAAAACAAGCCGCGCCTTTAAGCGAAACCGCTACGCAAGCGAAACCGCCCGAAAGAAATTTGGGAAAGCTTTGCGTTACGGGACTTCTTGGCGGCGCAATTACCATCTATACCTGTATGTTTATCTTTAAATACAAACGCACGGATTTATTATTGATGGTATTGATGCCCCTGCTCGGCGTTTTAAACGTCTACCTTTGGGTTTTACTGTTCCGTTCGGGGTTTTCCTTTTTCGTTATTCGATAAAAACAGCCGATAAAAGCCTACCTTTTTATTATAACACATTTTTTTTGTAAGGACAACTCTACGCAAAAAAGTTTCATTTTTTGTCAATAAAGTTAATTTCAAACACTTTTTGTTATATTTTTTTGTAAAAAGCAAGATTTAAATTTTTTTGGATTTTTTTGTGAAAAACCCTTAAAAATTATTTGACAATTCTTTGCATTAGTGCTATTATATACAAGCGTTGTCGATGCAGCGGTGAAGTGCGACGAAATGCGGGTGTAGTTCAATGGTAGAATTCCAGCCTTCCAAGCTGGCCGCGTGGGTCCGATTCCCATCACCCGCTCCACTTTAATTCGATGAGTCGAATGCGCCTGTAGCTCAGTTGGATAGAGCAACGGCCTTCTAAGCCGTGTGTCAGGAGTTCGAATCTCTTCAGGCGCACCAAAAACATGGCGGGCATAGCTCAGTTGGTTAGAGCGCCAGATTGTGGCCCTGGAGGTCGTGAGTTCGATTCTCTCTGCCCGCCCCACTATTTTTTTGTACACTGGGGTGTCGCCAAGTGGTTAAGGCACCGGATTTTGATTCCGGCATTCGTAGGTTCAAATCCTGCCACCCCAGCCAAAGGTGGCAAAAAAATAACAACTGGCCCATTAGCTCAGTAGGTAGAGCACTTGATTTTTAATCAAGGTGTCCGGAGTTCGAGCCTCCGATGGACCACCAATGGATGATTAGCTCAGCTGGTAGAGCAATTGACTCTTAATCAATGGGCCCAGGGTTCGAGTCCCTGATCGTCCACCAACAAAAAAGACATACCTTGCGTATGTCTTTTTTGTTTGCGTGAACGAATCAGTGTGCGAACCCTGCGAATTATCCAGGGTTCGCGCGAGGAAACGAACGAATTTTATTTTGTTTTCTCTTCTCCTCCACTTCGTTGACGAAGCTTTGCCGTAGGCAAATACCCGTTTGATCGTCCACCAACAAAAAAGACATACCTTGGGTATGTCTTTTTTGTTGTTTGGGACGGGGACGAGAACCCTGGAAGGGTTCGCGCGAGCCGTAGGCGACGCTCTCCGAGGGGTCCCCTTTGGGGTATCGGAGATACCCTGATCGTCCTTTTTTTTGTTGTGTAGATAGGGACGAAAACCCTGCAAGGGTTCGGAAAACCGTAGGTTTTCTTTGAGCGTAGCGAAAGCCCCCCCTGATCGTCTGTATTAAACTCTTTATCGCCCTTTCGGGTTTATTTGCTTTTCCTCCTTTTCCTCAAATAAGATTTGTCGAATTTCCACAATTCCTTCTAATATATCATTTAATTTTTTCTTGGCTATCTCCTCACGAAATTCACGCATACCATAATTATTTCTCCAAAATACACATTCCCCGTGCTTATCTACCGTTTCTTTCTTCGCGCGGCATAAGCCGTAATCCAACCTATCAAAATGACACAGCCCTTTTGTGTAATACGCCTTATAATTCCCACAATTCCAACACGCTTTGTTCTTCCTTTCCATTTATTTTCTCCTTTTGGTGTATCGAATTTCGATATAATTATTGTAACATATCGTTTTTCGATTGTCAATCGTTTTTCGATACTTTTTTGTGTATAATAAAAATATGAGAAACTTTGGTGAAATATTAAAAGAATTAAGAATAGAAAAAGGGCTTACGCAAAAAGCCCTCGCGCAAGAGTTGGCTGTTTCAATCCCCACGCTTTCCCATTGGGAGTGCGGTTATCAAGAACCCTCTTTTAAAGATTTAATTATGCTGTGTAAATACTTTGAGGTATCAGCAGATTATTTGCTTGGATTAAGCGATTGACGGCTAAGTGAATAGCTGAACGCGAAGCGCTGATAATGCAGCGGTTCTCACGATTAGCCTAACGAAAAAAGCAAGGACGGCAATACGCCGTTCTTTGAATGCCACGCGTATTCTCGCCTACGGCGAGAGCGTCGTCGCTCGTCAGTCATCGTTTCTATTTTTGTTTACACCTTTCTCGCTCCTCGCGCGACCCGCTGATAATGCAGCAGTTCTCACGATTAGCCTAACGAAAAAAACAAGGACGGCACCAACCGTCCTTGCTTTTTTGGTGGAGCTAAGCGGATTCGAACCGCTGGCCTCCTCGTTGCGAACGAGGCGCTCTACCAACTGAGCCATAACCCCAAACACATTTCATAGTATATAGCATTTTTTCTATTTTGTCAATTATTTTTTATAAAAAAATTAAAAAAATTCCTCTCTTCTGCTCGCCTTTTTTCCATCCATTTATAAAACAGCCAAAACGGCGGCGTCGATATCGACGCCGCCGTTTTGTTTAATTGCAGTCGAAGCCTTTCGACTGCGCTGCATTCGGTTTACAACCAACGCTGGTATTGTCTTTCTTTCTGTCTTCAAGTTCGGGCACGGGCGTGGGCGATACTTGATAACGGTAATCGGTTCCGTTACGAGAAATATATTCGCGGATAACGTTATGCGAAGGCACGCTGCGCACGTTGCCGTTTATCATTTCTTGGAAACGGATGAAGTCCGCGTTTTGCGGCATATCCTTTAAATTTTTATACCCCTCTCTATCCGAAGTAAACTGCACGGTGTTTTTCAAAACTCTGCGCACGTATTCGACGTTTTCGTGCAAGGCTATCGGGGCGGGGAAATCGCCGCCGGGAATCACGGACTCCCAATCCTTTTTCTCATACTTTTTCAAGAGCTCCGCCGCCTTATGCAGGTGCGCGATTTCCGCGTCAAGGTGCATTTCCCAAAGCTGTTTGATTCGCGCGTCCGTTTCCGTCATATAGCACGACCAATACAAATAACATTCGCAATATTCGTGGCAAAGCAGCATTTCCAGCCACGTAGCGGTAGGGTCTATCAAGGATTCGTACTGGGTAACGTGTTCCTCTTCCACCATCGCGATTTCTTGGTAAAGTTTCCTTGCAAGCTCCGAAGGCGCAAACGCCGTTACGTTCATATAATAGTTCATCGTTTGCTGTTCAGCGGCGGTAATTATCATCGTATTTAACACCGTTTGGATATCCGATTTTTTCGCCCGTATATTCGTTTTAACGTTATCCATCGGGAAACGGTGATGGGCAATCGTCGGGCGCGCGGGCATAATTTCGGTATACCGACCGACCAGCCGTTCCGCTTCGACCGCCTCTTCCATTCCTAGCAAATTCGAATACCGATACAAATGGTCAAAATCCTCCAAAAGCGCGAAATCCAGCGCTTTTTTTACGTTGCAATCGGGTTCGCGCTTGGCAAGCTCGGCGGTCAAATCCACGGCGAGCTGTTCGTAGGATATCGTGTGCTCTAACACCGTTTCGTCCTCGGGTTTTAACAGCGAAATTTTAAGCTGCTGTTGTTTTTCGACGTACCGAGTAAGCGCAAGATCGCGGCGTAAATCGTTGTCGTCCGTATGCCTTGCAAACTGATGAGAAAACCAGTTCGCCTCGTATTCCGTCCCGTTCATTAAAATAATACGGGTCTTGGTATACGGGTCGGTTTCCCGCTTGTCGTACGCCTTAGGGTAAAGCTGTTGCCAATTTTGCAAATGTTTTTCAATGGGTAATGCTTTTTCTTTAAACGGATTCATAGTATCCTCCTTTTTTTTAAACTGCTCCCATTATAGCCCTAAGCAAAATTTTCTATACTAAAAGGACGGAGCAATTGCCCGCCCTTTTACGTTTTTCGTTTCTTACCGCCGCTTTATTATACGATACCGTGCGCCATCATCGCCTCGGCAACCTTTTCAAAGCCCGCAATATTCGCGCCCATTACGTAGTTCCCTTCAAACCCGTAACGCTTTGCCGCGCTTTCGATATTATGGTAAATATTGACCATAATCGTCTTTAATTTAGCGTCTACCTCTTCCGCCGACCAGAACAGTCTGCCCGAAGACTGCGCCATTTCCAGCGCAGAAGTCGCTACGCCGCCTGCATTTGCCGCTTTCGCGGGCAAATAAACGACGTTTTTCGCGTTTTGGAACGCTTCGATAGCGTCCAACGTGGAAGGCATATTCGCGCCCTCTGCAACGTATTTTACGCCGTTTTTCACGAGCGCCGCCGCGCTTTCGCCGTCGATTTCGTTTTGCGTTGCGCAAGGCAAGGCTACGTCGCAAGGAATCGTCCAAATCCCCTTGCAGCCCTCTACGTACTGCGAGCCGGGGACTCTTGCCGCATATTCTTTAATACGAGCGCGTTCAACCTCTTTAATCTGTTTCACTACGTCGAGCTGAATACCGTTCGGGTCGTAAATATAGCCGTTAGAGTCGTACATGGCTACCACCTTTGCTCCAAACTGCTGCGCTTTTTCGCAAGCGTAGATGGCTACGTTGCCGCTGCCCGAAACAATGGTGATTTTATCTTTAAAGGAATCGCCGCGCATACGCATAGCCTCTGCCGTTATGTATACGAGCCCATAACCCGTCGCTTCTTTTCTAACGAGCGAACCGCCGTAGGAAAGCCCTCTGCCCGTCAAAACGCCGACGTGTTCGTCGCGGATACGCTTGTATTGTCCGAAAAGATAGCCGACCTCTCTCGCGCCTACGCCGATATCCCCTGCGGGAACGTCGGTGTCCGCGCCGATATGACGGAAAAGCTCGGTCATAAAGCTTTGGCAAAACGCCATAATTTCTCTGTCCGATCTGCCCTTAGGGTCAAAATCCGAACCGCCCTTACCGCCGCCGATAGGCAAGCCCGTCAAGCTGTTTTTAAGGATTTGCTCTAAGCCCAAAAACTTGATTACGGAAAGATTTACGGAAGGGTGGAAACGAAGCCCGCCCTTGTACGGCCCGATTGCGCTGTTAAACTGTACGCGATAGCCCTTGTTTACGTGCACTTTGCCGTTGTCGTCCACCCAAGGCACACGGAACAAAATCGTGCGTTCGGGTTCGACAAAGCGTTCTAACAAGCCCGCTTTTTCATATTCGGGATGGGCGTTGATAACCGGCTCTAACGTCAACAAAATTTCCGTTGCCGCCTGATGAAATTCCTTTTCACCGGGGTTGCGAGCCTTCAAATCTTCTAAAACTCTTTCCACGTAGCTCATAAATATACTCCTAAAAAAATAAATTTTAAAACCTAGTTAAATCGATTTTCTCGATATGTATATATATTAACACCTTTCCAAAATAAATGCAACGATTTTGAGGGGAAAAATGGCAAAAGATATAAAATAAAATTTATTTTTTAGCGGAAAAATAACTGTTTTTTATGTTTTGCATAAGTATTGCTTATAATTCTACTGTTTTTAAAAAAATGGAGTGAGGAAAAGGGAAACGTTTGCTTTTTTTGTAAAAAGCGTGTATAATGATAGAAAGCTAAATACGCTTCCTTAGTTAAATGGATATAACAAGCCCCTCCTAAGGGCTAGTTGTGGGTTCGCGCGAGGAGCAAAGCGACGACGCCCTGAGCGTAGCGAAGATACTCGCAGCGGGAATCGATAAAAAATTGAATACGCTTCCTTAGTTAAATGGATATAACAAGCCCCTCCTAAGGGCTAGTTGTGGGTTCGATTCCCGCAGGGAGTACCAAAAAAAACGACCGATTGCTCGGTCGTTTTTTTGCTGTTACTTTGCTTTTTATGCTTACTTTTCCTTATCCGGAGAGGTTTTCTCTACCGTAATACTCGTCCAAGCGCTGTCGCCGTAAACGCCGTTTTCGTCCACCGCTTTGACCGAAAGCGTGCCGCTTTCGTATATGTAAATGACCGTACCGTACGTTTCTTCCTGCATTCCGTTAAGCGTATAAACGTACTTGGTCGCATTTTCCACGGGCTGTATAATCACCCTATTGCTATTTACGGTTAATACGGGCGCGCTTAATTTCGGTTGTACGTAAATAAATTCTTCCGAAAACTCGCTATCGTAAGCAAAATCCCCGATTGCCACAATTTGAATAACGTCCCCGTCTTGAATTTCGCCGTACTGTTCGTAGGAATTCTCCCACGCGGCAAAGCGTTTTTCCCCGTTGACGTAGATATCGTAATTGTTTGCGCCCTCAACCTCGTCCCAAACAATCCGTCTACCGTCCATTCGAACGTTTTCAGGCGCTTTTAAAGTTGCTTTGATAGAAATATTACGGGTATACGGTTCTTCGCTCTCGTTGCCCGTATAGCTTTTTAAAATCGAACGACAGAAAATTCGAAGCTTGTACGCGCCTGCGGGCGCAAGGTCCGTTCCCGCTACGAATTTAAAGGTTATCGCCTCGATTCCCTCGATAGGGTCGGCGATTTGCTTGTTTGCGTATTCTTCGCGAATACAGTCTTCGTAGCCGTTTTTCAACTGATTGTAGACGTCGTACACGCTATCGATTGCGTTAAACAACGCAGAAGCGTTTTCGTCCGTTACTTCCGTTTGGTTTCTATACGCCGTGATAACGTCGATAATCACGCCGTTGGGGCTATCCTCGATAAATTCCGCAAGCGACTTACTCTCCCCTGTATATTCCTCAAACAACGCCGTTAAAGCCGCGCCGTCAAACGCGCCGAGTACCGTCAGCAGCTCGCGTTCGGTTTGGTTGCCCTTTACGCTGCCGCCTACGGAAACACTGCCGTTTTCCTCCACTACGCCGTCCATCGTGCCGTCTTCTTTAAACCACAGTTCGTCGAAGATTTGTTGCACGATTTCCGCGCCGAGTTTTTGCAGCATCTCCTCCGCAGTTGCGGCGGGAATTTCGCACTTTAACTTTTCAATCCACTCGTTAAGCCAAGCGTCGGTGTCCACGCTCGTCGTATCGTACGCCGTAAAGGGTACGTAGCAAACGAATTCGCCGTTTTGATACAGGGCAATCTTGTACACGTAAAGAGCCTTATAATCGCTGCCCGTTTCCCTAAATTCGTAGCCGTTTTTCACGTTTTCGTCTTCTTCTATATCAAAGCCGTAGTAATCGTCGCCGACCTCACCTCTAAAATAGGGATTTGCGTTGCCAATATTGATTACCCTAACGCCCGCGCCGTCGCCAAAATCGACCCGTAAATAGATATCGAAGTATAAATCTTCATACGTCTCTTCGTACTCGAAATAATTACGCAAAACCGCGTAATAGTTGTACATGAAATCCCCGTCGTTTGCCACGAACAAATCGCCGCTTTCCGTCGTTAATTCGTAGAGATACTGCGAGGAAGACTCCGCGATTTCCCGCCACTGACTATCCTCGTAGCCCATGTATTCTTTATGCTCCCAAGCCTGCAAATAGGTAAGATACAAATCCATGTAATACCGCGCTTCCCATACGTACCCGTTCGGTTTCATATAGTTTCTGTCGGCTTGCTGTTGCAATCTTTCCAAAAGCGTAGAATCGTCCATCATCTCTACGATAAACGGAGCAAAATACTCATCTTTCTGCGCATACCCGCGCACGATGATATCGTAATATTTTAAATCGGTATATTTTTCAACCTTAAACCCAAAGATTGCGTGATTGCCCACCACGATTTTTTCTAAATCGTACGTTTCTAATTCGGGCAGCGCGTATTCGGGCGTGGTAACGGAAATTTCCTTGACTCTGCCCGTATAGCCGTTTTCAGCGCTGGAATAATATATTTTCAGCGTATATTCAGTCTTGGAGTTTAAAGTCGTATAGTCCGTATACCCCTCGAATTCGTTATCGGTTAAAACGAGGGTCTCCCCGTCGTAAATTTCCACGCGGTCAAAGCAGGCCTTCGCGTCGTAAGAAAGATTGGCTGCCAACGTGATTTTCGCGGCGTTTCTGCCCTCGTCCGTAAACAGCTCTCCGCCGAGCAAAAATTCCTCCACCGTTACGACGGCGTTGGTCGTAAAGGTTTGGCTGTACATTACGTTATAGGTCAAGCCCGCGCCGTCGTGTTTATCCCCGAAATAGAACACCGCAAAGGTGTACTCGGTTTCCTCGACAAGCCCCGTAAATTCGATTTCATTTTCGACGCTTGGCAAAAGCTGTTCTTGGCATACCACGCCGTTTTCGTCCAGCACGACCGCGCGAATCCAATAGCCTTTATTTGCGTTTAAATCGCTTTCGTCCGCTACGCGAACGATAACGCTTGCGCTATGACAGCCGAAACTAATTTCTTCGCAGGTTGCGGAAGGGTAATTTTGATACGGTAAACCGATTTTTACCGTATCGTTATCCTCGTCAATGAGTACCGATTTGCCGTCTTGGTTTACGTTATTCCCCTCGACGTATTCGATTTCCGTTACCTCGTAGGAAATCTCCTCGTAGCTATTGTTTGGAATCGTAACCGCCACGTATACGCAGTTTAAATAACTGCCCCCGTCTTCCACGAAGAAGGACTGCAACGCCCCGCCCGTTTGGTATTTGACTCCGTTCAATTTCAAGGACAAAATCGTGTTTTGGTCGGGGTTGTTTAACCAGATTTGGATATACACCGTATTGCCGATTGCGCTGTAAATTTCATACCCGCTTTCCGTCGGCATTGCTTCGCCCAATGCGTTGTCCGCCTCGCTGAAATAGCCACTTAAAGCATCTTGCACGGAAACTCTTACACCGCTGTAAAGAGTTGGCATACGGCTCGTTTTTAACCCCGCAGGCAAATCGCTTGCGCTCGGTTTACTTTTCGAGGCGATAATTCCCAAATAGGTAGGTGCGGTCGTCTGCGCGGGCGGATTTTCCCCGCCCGTACCGGGATTCTCGCCGCCCGTGCCGGGGTTTTCGCCGCCCGTGCCGGGGTTTTCGCCGCCCGTACCGGGATTCTCGCCGCCCGCGCCCGTAGCAGTATAGGTTACGCTATTGCTCCAATCGGAAGTGGTATAATTCGTACCGTCTCCGACCGCGCGCACTTTGAGCGTCTGTCCGTCAGAAAGTTTTTTGCTGGTAATCGTATTTTCCACGTAGGATAAATTTCCGTCCAAGCTGATTTCAAATTTATCCGCCTTTTCGTCCGCCGCCCAGCTCGCGACGTCTGCATCCAACGTAACGACGGGCGCCGACAGCTTTTGCAGCTCCGTTTGCGTTTGCGTCGGCGTTTGCGTTTCCTCTCCGCACGCAGCCAAGCCCAAAAGCCCAAGCAACGTCATACACGCCGAAAGCAAAAGAGTAAGTAGCCTTTTTCTCATCTCGAACCCCTCCCGATAAAATAGAATATAAAAAAGAGCGCCAACCGAAGTCAACGCTCTTAAAAACGCAAACTCCGATCGTCGCTAAACTAACCTAATCAGAATGGACATAGAGTCCCCGTCCCAATTCGTGGAATTTGCATTTTTGCAAAATTCAAAAAATTGGGACGACAAAAAAAGGGTACACTACTCCCACGAGGAGATTCTTACGCCGTTTTCCGATTATTTAGTTAGTTTAGCATTAAAATTATAGCATACCTTTATACTTTTTGCAATAGCTTTTTTCATTTTTCAAAAGAATTTTGATAAATTTTAAAAAACCTCCGTTATCTATCAATAAAAAGTCGCAAGCTGTTCTTCGGGCGGCTCGCAAACAATCACTTTTTCCGCCACCAAAACGGGGCCCTTTCCTTTATAAATGCGGTGTTTTAACAGTTCGACTTTCGCCGTAACGCTAATCCAATCGCGCGTCTTTAACTCCATAACCGCGGGCAAAACGCAAGCCAAGCCACAGTATTGAATATCGTCCGCGCAGCAGGTCATTACGTGTCTGCCCACGACGATATCCGTCGGCTCTAACCGCTTGTCCGTAGCAACGATACCTTTAAATTTGACCGTCTTTCCAAGATACGCCTCTAAATTTTCCGTCAAATCACGGTAGAAAAAAGCGTAATCGCGATCCTCCACCGTAATCACGGGCGCGTTGATATCGTAGGGCAACGGGTCTTCGATATCGTCAAAATCCGCTTTCCCGTCGCTATGCTCGTAGACGATATCGCATTGACGGGTAATCCCGCGAACGACTTTATGAAACTCCATTTTCTTTTCCTCGTCGTCGAAACGGTTGAAAACGACGAGCTGCGTGCTTTGGATTTTATCGAAAACGAGTTGGCGCATATTCGCGTTGTAATTGAGGAAGGTCGCCGAATCGAAGAAGGTCATCATTTGATTGATCATCCAGCCCTCTGGCATCGCGTTGAAAAAATCCTCCAAAAGCCACATTCCGTTATATTCGACGACGACGCGTTCGGCGCCGCACTCCGTTTGTAGCTGCGTAAGATACGCCTCCGTCAACAGCGCTTTATCGTCTATCACGGCGAGGCTGACGTTCTCCGCCTCCGCAAAACGAATGCTTTCGTATTCCTCTTCCCCCTCTTCCATAACCAAAAGCAGGGTCTTTTCTCCCGAAGAAAAACGGGGGTCTTCCAACGTTTCTTGGATAAATTTCGTCTTGCCCGATTCTAAAAAGCCCAAAAACAAATATACGGGCGTTTGCGCGGGTAATTTCTGTCTCATAATTTACACCTTATACCTTAAACAATTCTTTCAACGCGTCTTCATTTAAGCCGCAGCCAATTACGCAAAGTCTGCCCGTAACGCCCGCGCAACCCTCGCGCACGTCGGGCTCTCCCGGAACGTAGTCAAAATGCAACCATTTCCCCTCGCCCGCTACGATGCCCTTAGCGCGCAATACCGTGCCGTACGCGTCGGCGTTTTGGATTTCCTGTAAAGCCAACGCAAGCTCCTCTTTCGTGAAAACGCGCGTCGTTTCCGCTCCCCAACTGGTAAACACTTCGTCTGCGTGGTGATGATGCTCGTGATGTCCGTGGTGCTCGTGGCAAGAACAGTTCGGGTCGTGGCATTCCTCGTGTCCGTGGTGCTCGTGATGATGTTCGTGGGTACCGTGTACGTGTTCACACCCGTGCTCGTGGTGTCCGTGGTGCTCGTGGCAAGAACAGTTCGGGTCGTGGCATTCCTCGTGCTCGTGGTGTCCGTGATGATGTTCGTGATGGTGCTCGTGCGCCTCTGCCGCCAAACGGTCAAGTTCTGCCTGCAAGCTGTCCTTTTTTTCCATTGCCGCCAAAATCGCTTTGCCGTCCAAGGTATCCCAATCCGCCGTAACGAAATTTGCCGAGGCGTTTTTCTCTTTCAACAGCTCGACGGCAGCGGACAATTTCTCCTGAGAAATTTTACCCGTGTGCGAAAGCACGATACAGCCCGCGTTGGTAACTTGGTCGTTAAAAAATTCGCCGAAGTTCTTCATATACATCTTACATTTTGCAGCGTCTACAACGGTACAAGCCGCGTTGAGACAAGCGTTTTCAACGCCTGCGTTTTGCACTGCCTTGATAACGTCGCTGAGCTTTCCAACCCCGGACGGCTCGATGATAATGCGCTGCGGGGAAAAGGTTTCCGCTACCTGACGAAGCGCTTTGGAAAAATCGCCGACAAGCGAACAACAAATACAACCCGAATTCATTTCCGTAACGTTGACGCCTGCGTCCTGCAAAAACCCGCCATCGATACCGATTTCGCCAAATTCGTTTTCAATCAAAACGACCTTTTCGCCCGCGTAGGCTTCCTGAATCAGTTTTTTAATCAGCGTAGTCTTGCCTGCGCCCAAAAAGCCGGAAAAAACGTCTATTTTTATCATAACCAATTACCTCTTTCGTTTTATTTTCCTTTTATATAACGCAAATTTTGTCCGTTAAAACGCCCAAGTGCCGTTTTTGAAAATTTGGATTCGTTTGCCCTCTTTCGTAACGCCGATAATCGACATATCTCTCGTTCCAATCATAAAGTCCACGTGAATCATACTGTCGTTAATCCCCCGCGCTTTGCATTCCTCGTCCGTGTAATTTTCATAGCCTTTTAAGCATTCGTTAAAGCCATGCCCCACCGCAAAGTGGCAGCTTGCGTTTTCGTCAAAGAGGGTGTTATAGAACAAAACCCCCGTTTGATTGATGGGAGAATCGAAGGGAATTAACGCGCATTCGCCGAGCTTCCCCGCTCCGTCGTCCATCGAAACCATCTTCTTTAAAAGCGCCTCGCCCTTTTCCGCTTTCGCCTCTACCACCTTGCCGTTTTCAAAGCGCAAGGAAAAGTTTTCGATCAGCTCGCCCATATACGAAAGGGGTTTGGACGAATAGACAATCCCCTCCGCCGCGCCCGCTTTGGGGGAAGTAAAGACTTCCTCGGTTGGGATATTGGGGTTGAAAATCCCCCCTTGCAAAGTCTTTTCTCTGCCGCCGCAAAAAACGCCGTCTTCCAAAAGTTCGACCGTCAAGTCGGTGCCGTTCTCGCTCTTATATTCGAGATATTTTAATCCCAGTCCGTTGAGGTATTGCGAGCGGGAAAGCAGGTCTTCGTTGTGCTTTTTCCAAGCCGCAACGGGGTCCTCGCCGTCCGCGCGGGAAGCCTTTAAAATAACCTCCCACATCTTCTCCACTGCCGCCTCTTTCGTAAGGGTAGGGAAGACTTTTTTCGCCCAATCCTCGCCGGGTACGGCGGCAATACACCACTGGTGCTTGTTTTCCATCGCCAAACGGAAGGGCTTGACCTGCGGATACAACGCCTGACGGACTTTGCTCATTTTTTCCTGATCTACCCCGCTCATTCCGTCGGGGTCTTCCGATTCAATCCAAAGCCGACACGCGTAATTTTTCGCCTTGTATTCCCATTTTGCCTTTACCCAAGGGGACATTTTCGAGAGGGACTCTAAACTGCGATAATTGGAAGAGAGTTTTTCTACGGGCTGATGCGACCATTCAACGTACACTTCACTAGCGCCCGCTTTGTAACATTCCTCCACTACCATTGTAACAAATTGCGGCTGATCGAGCGCGGCGGCAATAAATACCGTCTGACCTTTTTGCACGTTTAAACCGGTTACCGCCAACAATTTCGCATAATTTTGCAACAACTTTTTATCCATATTCTTCTTTACTCCTTTGCAATTTTCTCCCGTAAAATATCGAGGGCATACCCGACCGCTCTGCGCACGCCGCCCTCTTCAAAGGGCACGGCAAGATTCGCCGCTTTTAAGGTTTCGAGATACCCAAGCGAACCGCCTACCCGACAAAGGGTCGTATAATCGCGCCAGCAAGCGCTAAAATCCGTCGCCGCCTTTTTCTTGAACTCTAACGCGCCCATCGTCGTGAGTGTGTAATTGATATAATAGAAGGGGTATTGGAAAATATGCGGCTTATGATACCACCACCCCCCTTTCGCAAAGAACGGGTTGTCCTCGCCGTAGTCCCGCCAAGGCATATACTTTTTCTCTAAGCTCCGCCAAATTGCCGTGCGCTCGTCGGGGGTTAAATTCGGGCGTTCGTAGACGATATGCTGAAATTCGTCCACCGCTACGCCGAAGGGCACGAAGGTAATGGCTTCTTGCAAATGCTGAAAACGGTACTGCTCCGCTTTTTCCCCGAAAAACAATTCGGCATACGGATAGGCAAACTGCTCCATTGCCATCGAATGGATTTCGGCGACGTCCGTCGGCTCGCTCCAAAGCGCTTGCAAGGGCTGATTGCGCGCTGCTAAATACCCCGCAAAAGCGTGTCCCATTTCGTGCGTCAATACGTCTACGTCCCCCGTCGTGCCGTTAAAGCAGGAATAGACGAAAGGCGCTTTATAATCGCTGAGCATCGTCATATAGCCCGTCGCGGCTTTTCCGGGTTTGTTGTCCAAATCCATCAATTGGTGGTCTATCATATACTCGATAAACTCGCCCGTTTCGTCGCTGAGCTCGTGGTACATTTTGCTCGCCTGCTCGACAAGATACGCTCTATCTCCAATCGGTACGGCGTTGCCGTCTGAAAAGATGAGCTGTTCGTCGTAAAAACGGATTTTGTCCACGCCGATACGCTTTGCCTGCGCCTTGTAAATTTCTTCGCAGAAGGGCACGATTTCTTCCAAAACCTGCTTTCTAAACGCCGCAACGTCCTCTTTGGTATAATCGAGTCTGCCCTGCTGCATATACCCAAGCGGGACGAAATTTTCAAAACCCATATTTTCGCCCATTTGGTGGCGGATTTTTACCAATCTATCGAAGATTTCGCCCAATTCTTTTTCGTTTTCCTCGAAAAACTCCGCGTATTTTTTTGCCGCCGCTATTCTTACCTCGCGGTCGGGGTCGGAAAAATATTTCAAAATCCCGTAAAGGTTATGTTCGCCGCCGTCAAAGGAGATTTTACAAGCCGCCGTCAGTTTTTGATAACGGCTAGTCAGTTCGTTTTCCTCTTGCATAAGGGGCACGTTCTTTTCGGAAAAGCTATCAAAAGAAAGGCGGACGGCTTTTAAAAATTGCGCGCCGAATTCTTTGTCGATTTCCCCTTTAAACTTAGACTCTAACAATGCCGCGTTAAACGCCTGCATTTGCGGCATAATCTCAGGATACCCCTGATTGATAAACTCGTCCTCTTCCAAATAAAACGGGTCGGTCGTGTCTATCGTATGACGCACCATTGCAATCGTCGCCTGCGTATTGAGCGTGGAAGAAAATTCCTCCTCTTGAAAAATACACTCTCTTACCTCGCCGTAGGTTTTCGCCGCTTTTAAGCGCGCGTTTAACGTTTCGTAAAAGGCTTTCGCCGCCTTAAAATCAGGGCGGGTATAGCGCAAGTTTTCAAACGTGGTTAATTCTGCTTTTTCTTTGTTCATCTCGTACCTGCTGCCGTCATTTAACCAATAAGGTCATAATTTACCGTCTTGTAAAACAGCTCTTTTATCTTTTCGTCGTCCTTCGTTTGCGCCAATATCCACATCAATTTCGTGATGATGCTTTCATACGTCATCGAATAGCTTTCCAATAAATCGAAGCGGTTTTTCAAGCCCCTGCCAACGCGGTAGACGTTCATATCGCTGCCCTCTTCTTGCACCTGCGTCGTAACGACGAGCGTTTTGCCCTTTCTTTCCCAGCTTTCGATAGTTTCGTAAAAGCCGTAGTATTCCCCCTCGGGAATCCCGCCCGTACCGTAGCCAGACAGCACGACGGCGTCGAGGTGGCGAAAATAAGCGTCTAAAATTTCTTTTTTCGCGCCGGGGGTCAACATCAGCAAACCCACTTTGTCGTTGAGCTCTAAAAAGAACTCGGCATTTTCCTGTTTGGGGGTAACGATATATTGGATTACTTTCCCGTCGCGGATTACGCCAAGATTGGGAAAGCTGACGCTAGTAAAGGCGTTAAAGCTTTTCGTGCGCACCTTTTTCGCTTTCGTGCCCGCAATCACCTTGCCTTGGAAGACGATCACGACGTCGCAAGCGTTGTCGGAAGCGGCGTATAAAAAGCTGTCCCGTAAATTGATACGCCCGTCCGTGTCCTCTTTGTCTATCGGCTGCTGCGAGCCCGTAAAAACGATGGGTTTGGGCGAATGTTGCACCATATACGAAATCATCGCCGCCGTATACGACATCGTATCCGTACCGTGGCAAACGACGAATCCGTCGTACTTGTCGTAATTCTCCCGAATCGTTTGCGCCAATAAAATCCAATGCGCGGGAGTTACGTTAGTACTGTCGATATTGAAAATTTGTATCGCGCTGGGCTGACAAAAATCGAAAACCTCGGGCACGCATTTCAAAAGCCCGCTTGCTTGGATTTCGGGGATCAAGCCTTCTTCGCCTGAGTGGGAAGCTATCGTGCCACCCGTTGCAATTAAAAGAATTTTTTTCACTTTTTACCTCTTACGTTTACCCGTTTTTCCTACGCAAAAAATCCCCTTGTCGCAGAGAATGCGGACAAGCGATTTTGTATATTTCTTGTACGAGTTTTCCATCATCCGCGTTTTCGCCTTTCGAATCGTACAACTCCTCCACCGTAAACGATTTTCCGCAATTCTCATCTGGAGAAAGGACTTCTAAAACGTCGCCTTTTTTAAAGCGGTTGCGCATCTCTGCGTAGACGTACCCGTTTTCGCAGCCCACTACGTCGGCGATATAGGTATAATCGCCCTTGGATTGACTGTCCGCATAGTTGACCGTTTGCGGGTTATTGCCCAAGGCGTACGCCTGCGTATACTCGCGGTGCGCAACCCCCAAAAGCTCGGTTTGCGAAAGCTGTAAATCCCCGCCGTCCATAGCGCGGCGATAAGCGTTGATGACGGTGGCAAGGTAATATCCGCTCTTCATTCTGCCTTCAATTTTAAATGAACGAATACCTGCCCCCCTCATTTTATCTAAATAGCCCAGCATATTCAAATCTTTGCTGTTGAAAATATACGTGCCTTTTCCGTCCTCTTCGATGGGCAGCCACTCCGATTGTCCGTTGGTGGCGTTTAAAGCGCGCACCTCGTAACGCCAACGGCAAGACTGTACACACGCCCCGCGATTGGAAGATCTTCCGTCCAAATAATCGGAGAGCAAGCATCTGCCGCTATACGATATGCACATCGCGCCGTGCACGAAGGCTTCCAATTCCACGTCTGGGTTAAAGGCGTGGATTTCCGCAATCTCCGAAAGGGAGAGTTCTCTTGCTAAGATTACGCGGGAAACGCCCTGCTCCGCCCAAAATTTAACGGCGTATTTATTCGTCGTGTTGGCTTGCGTGGAAAGATGCAGCGCAAGGTCGGGCGTCGTTTTTTTGGCAAGATAGGCAACGCCCGGGTCGCTGACAATCGCCGCGTCCACCCCAATAGAAGAAAGCAAAGAAAAATAGTCCTGCAGCATAGAAAAATCGGCGTTACGTGCGAAAACGTTTGCCGTTACGTACAGTTTTTTTCCGCGCTCGTGCGCAAAAGAAACCGCGGCGCGCAATTCTTCCTCGGTGAAATTATCCGCAAAAGTGCGTAAAGAAAATTGCTTGCCGCCCACGTAAACGGCGTCCGCCCCAAAATGCAACGCCGTTTTCAGTTTTGAAAAATTGCCCGCAGGGGCAAGAAGTTCTACGTCCATTGTTTCCTCTTTCGTCTTTATTGCTTCCCTTGATACACGGAAAGCGCCACGCCGTCGCCGATATGCAAAACGGACGTGTGCAATTCTTCGTCTTTTGTTACCGTTTGTAAATACGAACGGATTTTATCCACGATGGACTGCCGCTTTTGCGGGGTCGGTTCTTCACCGCTCACCCAACCGTACAGCAAAACGTCGTCCGCAAATAAAACCGCGCCCTTTTTCATCAAGCGTTTCAAATCGAACAAATATTTTTCGTACTGCGCCTTGGGTCCGTCTAAAAAGACGAAATCGTATTCGCCGTCCATCATCGCCAAAATCTCAGCCGCATCACCCAGGTACGCGTTCACGCGCTCGGAAACGCCAAAATCGGCAAAGTTTTTCTTCGCTTCAAGATAGCGTTCTTCCTCCAGCTCGATGGTAGTTAAACGGGCAGAAGGGCAAACCGACAACATCGCAACGGCAGAAAGCCCGACTGCCGTACCGATTTCTAAAATGCGCTGCGGTTTCGACATTTTCAACGTCAGCAAAAGGAACTGCAAAGTTTCATCGTCCGCAACGGGAATCCCGCGGGAAAGCGCGGCATTTCTGCGCTCGATAATCCGCTCGTCTATATTCAATTTTACCAGCGACGCCGTATATTCCATTTCTTCCTTTGTTAGACGTCCAAAACAGAAACCACAATCAAGGGCGCCTGCTTGGTCTTCTTATAAAAATAATTTTTCAACGCTTTGCGAATATACACCGCAAAATCGTTTTTGTTGCCGTTTTCATACTCGTACGAATCGATAATGCGGTGCAGAAGCGCCAACACTTCTTCCTCCGTTTCCCCGCCCGCAAACACGCAGCCGTGCGCCTCGATGACGGGCTCGTTGATGACGTAGTTGCCCGTGGTAGCAACCGCAACGGTAAATACGCCGTCCGCCGACATCTTCAAACGATCCTTCATCACTTCGCTGGTACCGTAATCTTCAATACCTTCGCCGTCGATTAGTCTCGTACCTGCCTGTATGTTTTCGCCGAATTTCATTTGAGAATCCGTCAATTCGACGCAGTTTCCTATCTCCGTTATCAAGATATTCCGTTCGGGCATACCGAGGGATTCGGCAAGCTGCGCGTGGCGTTTTAAATGCCGATATTCTCCGTGCACGGGGATAAAAAATTTCGGGTTTAACAAGGTGTGCAATATCTTGTGTTCCTCTTGACAAGCGTGCCCCGAAACGTGGATTTTTTCCAAGCTTTCGTAAACGACCCGCGCGCCCTTTTTATACAGGTTATTGATAACCCGATAAATCATCTTTTCATTACCCGGAATGGGGTTAGCGGAAATGATAATCGTGTCGTTTTCGCCTATCGTTACTTTGTTAAAATCGCCCGACGCCATACGGGTCAACGCACTCATTGGTTCGCCTTGCGAGCCCGTAGAAACAATCAAAAGTTCGCCGTCGAAAAGATTTTTCGTCTTTTCCACGTCAATCAGCACGCCTTCAGGGATTTTTAATTCGCCAATCTTTACCGCTGCGTCTACGACCTTGAACATACTGCGACCCGAAAGCGCTACTTTTCTGCGGTATTTTACCGCCAAATCAATAATTTGCTGCAAACGGTGTACGTTGGATGCAAAGGTTGCAATAATCAAACGGCGGTTCATATTCTCGGAAAAAAGATGATCCAAAGTCGTACCGACAACCGTTTCGCTCATCGTATACCCGGGGCGTTCGATATTCGTCGATTCGCCCATATACAGCAATACGCCCTCCTTCCCAAGCTCTGCAATCCGCTTAAAATCAATCGGTTCGCCCGCGACGGGGGTCAAATCGATTTTAAAATCGCCGCTGTGATAAATCAAGCCGTTGGGGGTGCGGATTGCCAAGGCGCACGCACCCGAAATAGAATGGTTGACGTTGACGAACTCCACCTCAAAAGCGCCCAGTTTTACCTTTTCGCCTGGTACGACTACGCGCTGGTAGGTATTCTGTATTCGGTGTTCTTGCAGCTTATTATCCGCAAGCATCAACGTGAGCTTTGTACCGAAAATGGG
Source organism: Clostridiales bacterium (assembly GCA_015069295.1). Lineage (GTDB taxonomy): Bacteria > Bacillota > Clostridia > Christensenellales > Borkfalkiaceae > Scatosoma. The sequence continues at coordinate 13,371 of SVIW01000004.1, read as the reverse complement.
GGTACCAGGGTTGAGTTCTTTCATCAAATAGGGCACGCCGCCGATATGGTCTTCGTGTCCGTGCGTCAACAACACCCCGCGAATTTTGTCTTTATTTTGCACCAAATAGGTGATATCGGGCACAACCGAATCCACCCCCGGCATATCCTCTGCATTGGGAAAAGTAAGCCCCGCGTCAATGATAACGATGTCGTTGCCGTATTCAAGCGCGGTCATATTTTTCCCGATTTCTCCAACCCCGCCAAGGAAAAGAATTTTTACGCTCTTTTTCTTTTTCGTTTGCGAGGGCTTTTCTTTTTTTACGGGATTTTCCCGCGTTTTCTTCGACTTTTCCTGCGGCAAGGGAGTACGGTCGGCGGGTTTTCTACCTTGCGGCTTTTTCTTGTTTTTAGCGTTAAGCTTGTCCTTTGCCTGCCCTACGTCCTGCAAAGACAAATCGAACGCCGTTCCCATCGGATTCTTTTTTCCCGCCGTAGATTTTCTTTTCTTTAAAACGCCGTCTTCCTTGTTTTTTTTGTTTTCCTGTCTTTCTTTCACCTTACTTTTATTACTCCTTACGGATTTCCTTCTTTCAAAAAGAGAGAGCCGAAAATTATGGGAATTATCAGCTCTCTTTTTCGTTATTCGTTTGTATCTTTGGTTGATTAGAAGTTAAGATCTACTTTCTTTTCTTTCGTTGCTTTAATATAGCCGTCTTCGAAAAGCTGTTTCGTCGTTTCGTACGCATATTCCGCTACGTAATCAACGCTTTCGAAGTTTGCTTCTTTTTCAGTACCGAGTTTTTCCGCCAAGGAAACGATCAAACGAGTCGCTTTCTTAACTGCCGCGTCGCTCTTAACCTTTACCATAAACGGCGTGTTTTCATAAGCCTTTTGGTTGCCGACGTTCTTTTGATGGTATACCGTCGTCTTGAATTCGGGATCTTCGGGATCAAGCGCCAAATACAAGCCAAGCGTCTTACCGCAAATATTGATTTTTGCAACCGTGTCGCGGCCAAAGTTAAATCTGTCGCCGTGCCAGCTTACGTTCGAATTGATTTTCTTGTACGAAGTCAATTCGTTTTTCAAGCTGCTGTAATATTCTTTTACTTTTTCGTCGCTCTGTTTCATCTTCGCGGTAAAGCTCTTTTTAAGACGAATTACCAAACCGGTTTCTGCATCAACGAGCTGACCGTCTTCAATTTCTTCATACGAAGGCGCAACCGCAACCGCAAGTTCTTCCTGTGCGGGAGCTTCCTCCACCGTTTCTTCCACGGGAGCTTCTTCCACGGGAGCCTCCTCAACGGGTTCCTCTACCGTTTCTTCCACGGGAGTTTCTTCAACGGGTTCTTCCACCGCTTCTTCTACGGGAGCCTCCTCAACGGGTTCGCATACGCAGCAGGTCGAACGCAATTCTTCCGCAACGCATTTTGCGATAGCGCTGATGCCTTCTTCGTCAAGAACAAGCTCGTAAGAGGTTTCTTCTTCCTCGCCTTCTTCTACGAACAATTTATCTTCCACGATTGCCGCGATACGGTCGTAATCGATCGCATCCGTAGCCAATCTTTCCGCAACCTTTTCCGAGATTTGGGAGATGCCGTCTTCGTCCACAACCACGTCGTAGGTCTGTTCTTTTGCCGACATCTTTTCCGCAACCATTTCCGCAAGGCGGTCATAGTCGATTTCGGGAACGACGACTTTTGCAGCAACGACGTCCGCCAAAGCGTTGATGTCCAATTTTTCGGGATAAGGCAAGGATTCAACGACCTTTTCCACCGTAGAATCAACGATTCTGTCATAATCGATAACGACGGGTTCGGGTTTTACGTCGCCGAGAAGTTCGACAACCTTGTCGCCGACTTCGTCCACGATACGGGTATAATCGACGGGGTCTGCCATATTGGACAGCGCGTCGAGAACCTGCGCGTTATGTACCTGCAAATCTTCCGCAGATTTTTCAAGCTTGGGAAGCACGTCGTTAGAAACGAGCGCTGCCAACCCTTCGTATGCGGCTTGCAACTGCAAACAGCTATATTTTACTTCGCTAAGCTCGTTAAGAAGCGTCTGCAATTTTTCCAAATCGGCAAGCTTTTGGTCTACCGAGTTGAGTCTTGCGCTCACATCGTTTTTCACCATAGCGGCGATACCGTCGTATACGTTTTGGTTTTGTTTATAACCGTAACGGATTTCTTGCGCAAGCGCTGCCGTCGCGCCGCTCTTTTCCGAGTTCGCCTGATTTACCATCGCACCCGTCTGCGCCGCCGCATATTTCACTTCGTTCATCAATTCGCCCTTAATCTTTTGAAGATCGCGTGCAATCGATTGATACAATGCTTCCAATTGTCTTCTATCCGCCATTTTACACCTCGGTTTTCTTCGCCTTTTCGCGAAAATATTTTACTTTTTTCGCCCTTTTATTTTTCAGGGCTTCCGCGCGCGCATACACGCCCACAGGTTAAAATTTTACTTTTATAGCATTATTATAGCACAAGAAAAGCCTTCGGTCAAGAGTTTATAAAAAATTTCTTTGGCTTTTTTTGCATTTTTTTTGTTTTTTTCCTTTTTTTTCGATTATTTGCGACAAACAGCCGCGTTTCACCCAACCGTGTCTTGATGCACGCCTGATTTTTACGCTTATTCAACGACTTTTCTTACTCGCCTACCAATGAAAAACGCAGCGCAACAAAGTATTGCGCCGCGTTTCAAGGCTTGTATAAAGGCGGGAAAACAGAGCAAGACGCAAGCAAGACGAGGCGCGCGAGGTTTTTCGAAGGAAGTTTACTGCGCGTAAACGAGCAAGAAAAACGCAGCGCAACAAAGTATTGCGCCGCGTATTCTCTGTTTTTAAATTTATTCGTCGTCGTAAGGAAGCTCAACGTTATGATACACATTCTGCACGTCGTCGTGTTCTTCCAACGCATCAATCATCTTTTCGAAGGTTGCAATTTTATCTTCGGGAAGGGTGATTTTGTTTTGAGGAATCATAGCGACTTCCGCCTGCACGAAACGAATCTTGGGTTCTTCCTCTTCGTTTCTTCTCGTCTTGGGCGCAGCCGCCATCATTTCCGCGTTCTTTTCTTCGAGGTATTTACGAACGTCCGAGAAGGCTTCGGGAGCGGTAAAAATTTCGTAAACGTCGTCGCTTACGACAACGTCGTCCGCGCCTGCTTCCAATGCGAGTTCGGTAATCGTATCCTCATCGAGTTCTACCGTTCTTTCCACAACGATATAGCCCTTGTTGTCGAAGTTGTAGGATACGCAACCGTTTTGACCGAGCTGACCGCCGTGTTTGCCCAAAATAGCGCGTACGTCGCCCGCCGTACGGTTGATGTTATCCGTCAAGGTTACGACGATTACCGCCGAACCGGCTACGCCGTAGCCCTCGTAGGTAAGCTCTTTATAATCTGCCCCGCTCATTTCGCCCGAAGCTTTCTTGATACTGCGTTGAATATTATCGTTGGGCATATTCGCCGCTTTCGCCTTTGCGATGATATCCGCCAGTTTACTGTTGGTTTCAGGGTTGGGGTTGCTCTTTGCTGCAACGGCGATTTCTCTGCCGAGCTTGGTGAAAATTCTACCTTTCGCCGCGTCTGCCTTGCCCTTTTTTGCCTGTATGTTATGCCATTTGCTATGTCCTGACATCTTCTTATCTCCTTGTCCTTATTCTTTAAAACCGTCCTTTTGCAGAACGTACATAATAATTCCTGCGGAAACCGCCGCATTTAAACTCTCCTGCGTTTCCTGCATTGGGATTTTTACCGTGTGCGTTGCCTGTTCTCGCACCGCCTTAGAAACCCCGTTCGCCTCGTTGCCGATGACGAGCGCAAATTCTTTAGGGGGCTGAAAATCGAACACGTTGACCCCACCCATGTCCGCAACGACAATCGGAGTATCCTGCAATAAGCCAAGAATTTCCGCGCGTTCGCCGCGATAAATTTTTGTGAAAAACACCCCGCTCATACTTGCACGGACGCTCTTTGGCGAAAAGGGATCGGCGCAATCGCGCGTGAGATATACTTCGTTATACCCCGCCGCGTTTGCCGTACGCAAAATCGTACCCAGATTACCCGGGTCCGCCACGCCGTCCAAGAAAAGGCATTTACCCGTCGGCGCGCAAGGCGTAACGCCGGGAATCCCCACCCGACAAAGAATCCCTTGCGGCGTCTTTTCATCCGAAAGAAAGCGCATAACGTCCTCGGACACCCGTACGGTCTCCGCAACGCAATCAGGCAGCTCGTCCGCGTAGTTTTCCGAAAGGAAAATCCGTTCGATTTCAAGACCGCTGCGGGCGCACTCTATCGCCATTTTCTTTCCCTCGACGAGGAAAAGCCCGCTTTCCTTTCTGCCTTTTTTTTCTTTTAACGCCGCCGTTTCTTTGATAAGCGGATTGTTTTTCGAGGTCAATATCATTGCCGTAAAATAATGGAAAAAGCCTTTAGACTTTGACAAGTAAAAAGGCTTTTTATACGGTTAAAGTGCCGCTTTCGCTTTTTCAACGAGCGCCGTGAATGCAGCTGCGTCGTTTACCGCCAAGTCAGCGAGTACCTTTCTGTTGAGGGTGATCCCTGCAACGTTAAGACCGTGCATAAGTTTGCTGTAAGAAAGACCGTTGAGTCTTGCCGCCGCGTTGATTCTTGCAATCCACAAACGACGGAAATCTCTCTTTCTCAATCTTCTGCCAACGTATGCATAGTTCAAGGACTTCATTACGGCTTCTCTTGCGATTCTGTACGATCTGCTCTTGCTTCCGTAATAACCTTTGGAAAGTTTAAAAATTTTTCTACGCTTCTTTACCGCGTTAACTGCTCTCTTAATACGCATAATCTCTTATCTCCTTTCTTATTTCTTGTAAGGCATCATGCTCTTAACGGTGTTTTCCTGCGTGGAAGCAACGAGAGCGCCCTGACGAAGACGTCTTTTTCTCTTTCTGTTCTTGGTTTCTGCTTTGTGGTTCTTACCGCTGTGGGAACGGTTTACTTTACCCGAACCGGTCAGCCAGAAACGCTTTTTGGTACTGCTATGTGTTTTCTGTTTAGGCATATTTTTATCCTCCGAATTTTTTTCTGTTTTTTATAACTGCCTGTCCTATGGACAGATAAGTCCGTCGTTATTTCGCGGGAGAAAGAATCATCAAAATGTTTCTGCCTTCCGTCTTGGGTTCTTTGTCCATAACCGCCTTTCCGCCGAGCATATCGAAGAAACGGCGCATTACGTCCACACCCATTGCCGCGTGCGCTTGCTGTCTGCCGCGCATACGGATAGAAACCTTTACTTTGTTGCCGTCGCCAAGCATCTCAATCGTCTTTTTCGCCTTTACGTTTAAATCGCCGATATCAATGGTCATCGAAAGGTAGATTTCTTTCAATTCTACGACTTTTTGATTTTTGCGGTTTTCCTTTTCACGCTTGGATTGTTCGAATTTAAACTTCCCGTAGTTCATAATCTTGCATACGGGAGGCACCGCGTTCGGGGAGATTTTTACCAAATCTAAATCGGCTTCTTCTGCGATACGGAGCGCTTCCGACGCGCTCATAATACCAAGCTGTTCGCCCTCTTGAGAAATAACTCTGATTTCTCTATCACGAATTTCTTCGTTGATTTGATGCTGCTCTTTAATGATAGTATACCTCACGACAAAAATTAAAGGGTTGCTTGCATAAGCAACCCTTTTCTCGCACAATACACCCCTTGCGGGCTTTGAGAAAATATCGAGCCGTACCGATTAAAACCGCACGGCGAGAAGGTTTGCTTCTGCTTAGCTTTAATATATTAACATAACCAAAAGAGTATGTCAAGCAAAATTCGGTTATTTTCTCAAAAATATTTTTTAAAAGGAGGTTTTGTCCTCGATATCCTTGCAAACGGTAGCAATAAATTCTTCCGCGGATACGACTGACTGTTCGCCGTCGCGACGACGTACGGCAACCTGCCCCGCTTCCATTTCCTTATCCCCGATAACGAGCATATACGGCACTTTTTCAAGCTGTGCTTCGCGGATTTTATAGCCGATTTTTTCGTTTCTGTCGTCCACTAAAACGCGCACGCCCGCTTCTTTCATCTTCGCGCAAAGTTCGTTGGCATAGGAAAGCTGCTTGTCGGTGATCGGCAAAATCTTTACCTGCAAAGGCGCAAGCCATACGGGGAATTTGCCCGCAAAGTGTTCGATAAGAATCCCAATGAAACGCTCAATCGACCCAAACGCTACGCGGTGTACCATAATGGGACGATGTTTGCCGCCGTCTTCGCCCACATATTCCATTTCAAAACGCTGGGGAAGCTGGAAGTCGAGCTGAATCGTACCGCACTGCCACGTTCTGCCAATCGAGTCTTCCAAATGGAAGTCGATCTTCGGACCGTAGAACGCGCCGTCCCCTTCGTTGACAATGTACGCAAGACCCAAGTCATCCAACGCGCTACGCAAAGATTCGGTTGCTACTTCCCAATCCTCGTCGCTGCCCATACTGTTTTCAGGACGGGTGGAAAGCTCGACGTGGTATTTAAACCCAAAGAGAGTATAGACTTCGTTGATAAGGCGCACAACCCCTTTGATTTCGTCTTTAATCTGTTCGCGGGTCATAAAGATATGCGCGTCGTCCTGCGTGAAGCAACGTACGCGGAAAAGCCCGTGCAACTGACCGGATTTTTCGTGGCGGTGCACAAGTCCCAATTCGCCCATACGGATAGGCAAATCTTTATAGCTGTGCGGCTCGTTTTTATACACCAAAATACTGCCGGGGCAGTTCATCGGTTTGATGGCGAAATCTTCTTCGTCCACCTTGGTCGTGTACATATTATCGCGGTAATGGAACCAATGTCCCGAGGTTTCCCAAAGAGTACGGTTGAGCATTATAGGAGTCTGAATTTCTACGTAACCCTCTCTCGTATGGATTTGACGCCAGTATTCGACGAGGGTGTTTTTCAATACCATACCGTTGGGCAAGAAGAAGGGCAAGCCCTTTCCTTCGTTCATCATCGCGAAAAGCTTTAATTCCTTGCCAAGCTTCGTATGGTCGCGCTTTTTCGCTTCTTCGAGCATCGTAAAGTACGCTTCCATTTCGTCTTTTTTCGCAAACGCCGTACCGTAAATACGGGTGAGCATTTTATTATGCTCGTCCCCTCTCCAATACGCGCCCGCAATGCTCGTGAGTTTAAACGCCTTGATTTTACCCGTCGAGGGAAGATGAGGACCGCGGCAAAGGTCGGTGAAATTGCCCTGTTTGTAGAAGGAAATAATTTCCCCTTCGGGCAATTCTTCAATCAGCTCTACCTTGTAGTTTTCGCTGTATTCTTTCATCAAAGCAATCGCTTCTTCCTTAGGCAAAGTAAAGCGTTCGATGGGCAGATTGCTTTTGATAATCTTTTGCATTTCCGATTCAATTTTCGCAAGATCCGACTGCGTGATCGGCGTAACGAAATCGATATCGTAATAGAACCCGTTTTCGATGACGGGGCCAATCGACAATTTACAGGTCGGGTATATCGTTTTGAGCGCCTGCGCCAATACGTGTGCGCAAGTGTGGCGATATACTTGTAAACCCTCTTTGTCTTTCAACGTAACGATTTCCAAGCTGTCGCCCTCTTGCAATACGTGCGACAAATCGACGAGTACGCCGTTTACCTTTGCACACACCGCGTTTCTTGCAAGCCCTTCGGAAATCGCCTGCGCCGCCGCCATTGCCGTCGAATTTTCAGCCAGCTCCATCTTGTCGCCGCTCTTTAAAATAACGTTCATATTTTCTTCCTCCATAGGTAGGTTTTCTTTTCAAAACAATAAAAAAATCCTTAAACTCCCACAAAGAGTTTAAGGACGCAACACCTCGTTTGCGCGGTTCCACCTTAATTGCCGCGAAAATCGCAGCCACTTTTTCAGCTTTTTTACCGAACGTAAAGCGGTTTCACCCTTCGCCCCCGTTTATCCGTCTCACAGCCAAGGACGGACTCTCTGAAAAACCGAAACGACGTTACTTGTCTTTACGGTCTCTATTGTAATCCTTTCCGTCTAATTTGTCAACCTTTTTTTATCGTCTTTTAACAAAAAACCGCTTTTTCCCCGTAATATTTCTCTAAAAACGCGCGCGTATCCTCGTCGGCGTCGCCAAAACAATACACCCGTTCCGCACCGCCAAGTAAAATTTCCCCCACGGGAGATTCCACGCCCGTCAAAAGACTGCGGGAAAGAGGTCGGTATTCTTCATCGTACACCCGTCCGTTTTTTAAAAACAGTTTACCCTCGCCGTCCTCTGCAAGAAAGGTCAAAAACCCCTCCATAGACGACTCGCCCATATCGGTGGGTACGTAATCGACAATTCCCTCCCAGCGTTTTTTCAGCTCTTGCAACCGAAAATGATACACGCCGTCCAAGCAATACCGTTCCGAGCCTCGGATTTTACGCAAAATATGCGCGCGGTCCTCCCGATAATCCGCCGCCACGAGCGCCGTCAACAGCAAGCGGCGCTGCCGCTTTGTCAGGAGCGGCAACGCCAAGCGCTTTTCAAAAAATTCGTATTTATAGCCCACGGCAAGCACGTCGGCAATATGCTCTTCGGCAAACTTTCGAACGTAGGGACAGTATTCCCGTTCCGTACGGAAAGCGAGCTCCGTTTCCTCGCCGTTCTTTTCCAAGTCAATAGCGGCGGGCAAAAAGGAAAACCGCTCTCTAACTTTGCCGTAAAGATAGGACATATACAGTCCGTCAAACCCGTTTTGCGTTATCGTTATTTCTTCCACACCATTATTGTATGCCGTAAACTCGAAATTATTTATTATAAACGGATTTCCTTGCCTTTTCCGACCTTGGTTTTGCTTGACTTAAAAGAGAAAAGTTTATATAATATAGAAGTAAAAATTTTTAAAACGGTCCCCAAGAAACGGGGACGGGAGGTCGTCTTATCATGGATATGAAATCTGTGGAAAGCAAATGGCAAGCTAAATGGGAGAAATCCAAACAGAACGTTTTCAATAAGAAAAACGTAGACAAAAAGCTGTACGTTTTGGAAATGTTCTCCTATCCCTCGGGCGCAAAACTGCACGTAGGACATTGGTATAACTACGGACCTACCGATTCGTACGCGCGCTTTAAAAAGATGCAAGGATTCGAAGTCTTTCAACCGATGGGCTTCGACGCGTTTGGCTTGCCCGCGGAAAACTACGCGATAAAGACGGGGATTCATCCCAAGGATTCTACGGAAAAGAATATCGAAACCATGCAACAGCAGCTCCGCAAAATGGGGGCTATGTTCGATTGGTCGGCAGAGATTACCACCTGCAACGAAGAGTATTATAAATGGACGCAATGGCTGTTTTTGCAGCTGTATCATAAAGGGCTTGCGTATAGAAAAGAAGCCCTCGTCAACTGGTGCCCTTCCTGTGAAACGGTATTGGCAAACGAACAAGTCGTCGGCGGCGTTTGCGAACGCTGCGGCTCTACCGTACTTCGTAAGGATATGACCCAATGGTTCTTGAAAATTACCGATTACGCAGAAGAGCTTTTGCAAGATCTCGACGGTTTGGATTGGCCGGAAAAGACGAAACTTATGCAAAAGAACTGGATTGGGAAGTCCACCGGCTGCGAAATCCATTTCGAATGTGAAACGGGCGACAATATCACCGTCTTTACCACCCGTCCCGATACCGTGTTCGGCGTCAACTACGTCGTACTTGCCCCCGAACACCCCCTCGTGGAAAAACTGAAAGCGGCACATCCCGAACGCGCGGCGGATATCGACGCTTACGTGCGCTATGCGGCGGAAGCTAACGACATCGACCGTCTTTCTACCGCGCGGGAAAAAACGGGTACTTTCTCCGGCGCGTACGCAATCCACCCTTTGACTGGTAAAAAATTGCCCGTCTATCTTGCCGACTACGTTCTGTATTCCTACGGCACGGGCGCGGTTATGGCGGTTGCAGCGCACGACGAACGCGATTACGCGTTTGCGAAAAAGTACGGTTTGCCCGTAACGCAGGTTATTCAAAAAGTAGGCGGCGAAACCGTTCTTCCCTATTGTGAAGACGGTATCCTTGTCAACAGCGGCAGTTTCGACGGACTTTCGGGCGATGAAGCGCGCGACGCTATCGCCGTTCACCTTTCCAAAATCGGCAAGGGCGGCAAAAAAGTAAATTATAGACTCCGCGACTGGTCGGTATCCCGCCAAAGATATTGGGGCGCGCCGATTCCTATGATCCACTGCGAAAAATGCGGCGCAGTGCCTGTTCCTGAAAAGGACTTGCCCGTAAAACTTCCCTACGACGTCGAATTCCGTCCCACGGGAAAATCCCCCCTCGCTTCGCACGAAGGGTTTATGAAGTGCACCTGCCCCCAATGCGGCGGCAAGGCTTCTCGCGATCCCGATACTTTGGACACCTTCGTATGCTCCAGCTGGTATTATCTCCGCTATCCCGAAGCACACAACGAAAAACAGGCATTCTCGAAAGAGACGGTCAATAAAATGTTGCCCGTAGACGTATACGTCGGCGGCAGCGAACACGCTTGTATGCACCTTTTGTACGCGCGTTTCATCACGAAAGCGTTGCGGGATATGGGCTATCTTGATTTTAGCGAACCCTTCAAGCGCCTCGTACACCAAGGCATTATTTTGGGCCCCGACGGAAACCGTATGTCCAAATCCCACGGCAACGTCGTTTCCCCCGACACCTATATTGAAGAATACGGCTCGGATATGTTCCGACTTTATCTTATGTTCGGGTTCAGCTATACCGAGGGCGGACCTTGGAACGACGACGGGATTAAATCGGTCGCAAAATTCACCGACAGAGTAGAACGTTTGGTTCGCAAAGCCGTAGAGACCGAAGACAACGATAAAACCGATATGACCGCCGCAGAAAAGGCGTTAAATTACGCAAAACATTACGCCATTAAAAACATCACCCGCGACGTCGAGGCGTTCTCTTTTAACACCTCCGTTGCCCGTTTGATGGAATACGTCAACGCTTTGCAAAAATACGATAGCGATTGCACGGAAAAGAACGTAGCCTTCTTTAAGGCGTGTGCGGAAGACCTCGTCCGCATGATTGCTCCGTTCGCGCCCCATTTCGCAGAAGAGTTGTGGGAAGTTTGCGGACACAAAACCTCCGTCTTTGAAGAAAGCTATCCCCTCTTCGACGAAAGCGCGCTTGTAAAAGATGAAGTGGAATACGCCGTACAGGTAAACAGCAAAATCAAAGCAAAGCTGATGATTCCCGAAAGTCTTTCGAACGAGGATATCCAAGCGACGGTTTGCGCATACCCCGATATTGCGGAAGCGATTGCGGGAAAAACGGTGAAAAAGTGCATCATCGTCAAGGGTAGATTGGTAAATCTTATCGTCGGTTGATAAAACCAAAAAAACGGTTCTCTTTATTGTGAGAGCCGTTTTTTGTGTCTATCGTCTATAAAAAATGCTTTCCTTTACCCAAGGAAAGCATTTTGTTTTTATCAATAGTTATTCGTCCAACCGTCCGTCGTCGGCTTTTCCACCAATTCCGCTACGATTAATTTCACCGTAGAAGGAGCCAGGGTATCATCCCAAAGACCTACTTGGAAGAAAATCGATTCTCCCTTTTTCAGTTCAAACGTATACGAACCGTAACCCGCCGTTTCGCCCTCGAAGATATCTTCCGCCACTACGTTCGAATAATCGCCGAACATGGAGTTATAAGCCACGTGGTGTACCCAAGCGTTGGTTTCCCCTTCCGCCGTCTTTAAGACGTATTTTCCGTCCTTTTCAGCCGTGAAGGACACGACGGGAAGATTGAAGATATCCGTTACTTCTACGTCAAACTGAACGCCAAGGGTAAACGACGGCATCGGCGAAACGTATTTGGTCAAGGTAAGCGTTACTTCGCAATCCTTCTCGCTATCGGTGGGGATAACGGAGATATTATGCGCCGTCATCGGGGAAGCCGAAGAAATAATCGCATCGCTTGCAACGTTGTTTCCGTTAAACTGTACCGTCGCTTCACCCGTCCAAGTAAGCGTGTATTCCCCGAAGAAATACGCTTCTGCATAAGCATATTTACCTGCGGGAATGGAAATCTGCGTGTTGCCGTCCCAAACGAGGTCTACCGTTACGTAGTCATCGCCCGGAGTGGGATCAGGGTCGGGATCAGGGTCGGGATCAGGATCAGGATCGGGATCAGGATCAACAGGCGTAGAGCTATCCGGCGTGCTGTCTACGGGCTCCTCGTCTGGCGTAAACGCATCACAACCAAACAAAGAAGTTGCGCAAAGACCCAAACAAAGTATCAACGTCAATAATTTCTTCATAGTTTCCCTCCACTTTTTAGGGGTTTTTCTATCTAAAAAATATTGTATCACACTTTTTCTTTTTCGTCAAGTCTTTTTTATTCTTTTTACACGAGGAAAATTTCCAGCAATAACATTCCGCAAAATCCGAGGATAATACACCAAATTCCCAAGGATCTTTCTTTGTCTTCCGCGTTCACGTCCAAAAGTGTTGCGGGAATGAGTTCCTCGCAGACCACAAACAGCATTGCTCCCGCGGCAAACGCCAACAACCACGCCTGCGCTTCCGCCAAATATGCGGAAAGAAAAACGCCGAGCATTGCAAAAATCGGTTCGACGAGATTGCTGTAAAAGCTGTATAAAAAGGCTCGTTTTCGGCTCTTTGTTGCGCTATACAACGGTAAGGAGAGCGCCGCACCCTCGGGGAAGTTTTGTACGCCAATCCCAATCGCCAACGAAAGCGCCGCTAAAAAAGCGGAAATTTCCCCCGTCGCCCAAGCCCCGCCGAATGCAAACCCCACGGCAAGCCCTTCGGGGATATTGTGCAAAGTAACGGCAAGAAAAAGCCGCCTCGTACGCCGAGTTTCCATTCCCCCGCCCTTATCGCGAAAGCATTTATCCATTAAAAAAATAAACAAGCACCCCAATAAAATGCCGCCAACCACGGGGAAAAAGGCGAAGTTTTGCCAATTCTTTTCCGCGTACTCGGCAGAGGGCAACAATAACGACCAAATACACGCGGCAAGCATTAACCCTGCGGATAGCCCCAATAGCACGGTATTTGCGCGCAATGATAATTGTCTTTTAAAACAAAAAACGGACGCCGCGCCAAGCGTCGCCATCAAAAAAGTAAATCCTATCCCAAAACAAGTTATCCAAAGGTAATACATTTTTTCGCTCCGTACTTCTTTTGCAATGCAAAATTTCTGTATTACCAATATATGCCAAGCCGCGAAAAAGCGTAACGTCGCGTTTAAAGGCGTAAAACGCCCCTATTTTCGACAATTATAGGGTTTTTCGAGGTAATATCCAAGCAAAGAAAAAAGACAACCGAAAAGGTTGTCTTTAAGTGAAAAGCGGCGGCTACCTATCCTCCCGGCGATACCTCGCAAGTACTTTCGGCGTAAAAGAGCTTAACTTCTGTGTTCGGAA
>SVIW01000003.1 GCA_015069295.1 Clostridiales bacterium | reverse complement strand
CCCATCATCTTTTTATAAGTAATATCAATACCGTTTATTTGATTTAAAACAAAGCCCAAATATTCTTTAGTGCTTGCCATTTCTTATCCCCCGTTAATTCTCTAACAACGCTAAAATTTCGTCGGCGTTGTTGTCGGGTTTTACTTTTGGCATAACCGCTTGTATAATGCCTTGCTCGTCGATTAAGAACGTCGTTCTCACAACGCCCATACTCACTTTACCGTACAACTTTTTCTCTTGCCAAACGCCATACGCTTGAATCGCCGAAAGTTCGCTATCCGAAAGCAAAACAAACGGCAAATTATATTTCGTCGCAAAATTCAAGTGTGAATTCACGCTATCCTTGCTAATGCCGATAACCACCGCGTTTTTGCTTTCGATTTCTTTATTTTTGAGCGCAAAGGCGCAGGCTTGTCTTGTACAACCGGGCGTATTGTCTTTCGGGTAAAAATACAAAACAACCTTCTTGCCGAGAAAATCGGACAACGAAACCAACTTACCGTTTTTATCGGGCAACGTAAACTCCGGCGCTTTCATTCCAACTTCTAACATAATTTTAGCCCTCTTTTTTCATTATTTCGTAGGCTTCTTTGATGAAATCTACTTTCGTCATGCTCTTTTCGGTTAAAAAAGGCGTTGATTTCTTCAAACAACTCTCTTGGAATCATCGTTTGAAAATTCGCATTTTTCTCTTTACGTAATTCTTTATTCTTTTCTTCGTACTTACGCCTTGCAACTCTTTTCGACGTATCTTCTTTACGAGTAACCATAACTTGTCCTATCCTATTTAAATTTTATTGATATAAGTATACCACTTTCACGTAAAACAACCAATCACTTTTATCGTATATATACATACCAATTTTTACTCTCGTTGAGAATCAATCTCGTATTAAACCGCATTCTATTCCGTAAATTTAATAGAATAAGTAATTGATTGAGTCAGAATAAACTCGCCTTTGTTTTATAACGGAAAAACTTTAGCGACAAATTTACTGAACCAACAATCATATATAGGAGCGTTTGGCACGCTTACAACAATTGCCGCATCACCAATAAATAGGTCGAGCTCTTCTCCATTTCTAAAATTTGGGTCTGTAAGATATATATCTTCATACTTCGCCTTCCCAATGGTAAACGAACACCTATTTTCCCATTCACCATCTATTCTTTTACTTGAAATTTGCAAATCCTTTACAATTTTAAACTCTACAGAATGGTTTAAAAAATAGATATCATCTATATGGACAGCCTTGCCTCTATTACCAAATATTTTTTCATCTATTGAAGCATACTTCCTTATAACATAATCAATATCAACTTGCCCAACCACATTTATTATTCGTTGCTCATCAATCAAAAAGTTTTCTTGTTGGCAAGTCACCGGACAATGAGACACTAAATCAACTTCTATAATATCCAAACATCTCTTAAATGGATTTTTATCAATCACATCATAAGAAATAGGCCCACCCATTTGTGTTGAGACTAATCTTATCCATTCGCCATTATTATAGTCAATGCCGGTTACACAATATCCCCCATCTTTATAAGACTTAGTCATTAATATCATTTGTACTCTTTTCATCTGTTACCCCTATAAGTGCATAATTTGTACTTCATCTAATGTTTTTTTGAACATTTCAGCTACAAGTCTTCTATGACATTGATTAGGTAAAGCTTCCGAGCAAAGCAAGCATATTGAATCTTTGTCAGCATAATTTTTAGCAATATAGCTTTCTATATTGCGTTTTTCCATAATTCTATCAAATTCTTTCTCGTAATCCAACCAAGAAACTTTTTTGTTTTTATAATCTTTTAATAACACTTCCGTTGGCGCAAAAATTGTATCATGAATATAATCAATATTGCAAAACTCAGTTAAAAAGAACTTTAAATCCTCACCTTTTGCAAAGGCAGCTAACTGAGATGTATTATTTAGCCTAATATCCACTACCGTTTTAACATTATTATCTCTTAATAAATTAAAAAATTTTCTTGCGTTCTTTTGCGTGAAACCTATTGTATATAATTTCATTTTATTCCTCCTCCATCTTGAAACCAATATCCTTGTTTCTTTTTCTATAAGCACACAACAAACATTCTTCACTACTCAAATTATCTTCAGAAAACATAGAAAGTTGATTGCGATTTGGATAATATTCATTCATAAGTCTAGCTTCAATTTCTTTTTGCGTAACAAATTGATTATGCCCTACAATGTGGACAATCTCAAATTCATAATCTTGTAAAAATCTTGAAACCATAATACATCTATGGCAATTATAAGGGTCTTTCTCTGCACACATCAAAGCAAACGTTTGATTTAGTTTAATACCATTCTCTAGTTTTTTTACGCCTTGCTTAAAATTATCCGTTTTAGAAAATATTTCAAAATCTAAATAGCCGTTAGGATACAAAGACTTATCTTCTTGACGCGCACCAAATTCAAACGCATAATTTCTATATAGAATCCCTTCGTTTTTTAAACGGCTTTCTAAAACGTCTGAATCGAAATCTTTATAATAGCTAGACCTAGGAGAACTTCTTACATCAACAAGACAAGTTATCTTATATTCTTTTAATTCCTTTATAAAGTTTTCAATATCAAAGGTTGTATACCCTATTGTATAAATTTTCTTTTTCATAAATCATCACCCTTTCATGGTCATCGTTTGTTTTTTGATTAACTCATAATATCATCGTTTTCAATCAAACGCTCCTTAATCTCTATCAGCTTAATATTATCAAATTGATATTTAAAAATAGAGGCTATAATTATTTGATTATCCGAAAAATCTCTTTTTAATATATCCACCATTAATTGAACATTTTCAGGATCAATCTCTTTACCACTTGGGGAATCTAATATAATAGGCAACTTAATTCCTAATAGTTTTTCTATTTCAATAATGTAAGCTAGTCTAAACGCAAATACTGTTTTATGTAATATTGCCCCTGTTAATTCTTTTAAATTAGATGTGAAAATATATGAATTACTCATAGAATTTTCATCACCAACCTCTAATTCTTTGGCATATTTTAAGACATTATCATAAAGAGCTTTTATTACTTTTGTATTTTCACGTGTCTTCAATGAAATTTTATGTCGTATTATCTTAAGAGCTTTTTCTAATCGTGTTATTTCATTTTTTATGGCAATTATATTTATCGGAACCGATGCTATTTTTTTATCAAAAATCTCAATTAAATTTTCTTTTTCAAAAAAACTCAACTGAATTATTTCATTCTCTTCTTCTTTCTTCAATGATTCTATTTGTTTTGAAATCTCAGACAAATTCATCGCTGCGATTTTTCTCTTTGCAATCAAATAGTCTATAGTATCAGTTAATCCTACTATATTTTCTGGCCGAACGGTTATAATCTCATCATTGTCAGTTTGAACAACTAATTTCATCTCGGCAACAAACTTTTTAAATTGTTTATTATCATTTAAGACTTTATCTATTCTCTTTAATTCATCCCTAGCCTTCTTTTGCTCCATTAAAAGTTGAGCTAAAATAGCATTAACTTCTTCACTATACTCATCAACTACTAAAGATGAGTTTTCTCTCATAACGCTTTCCCGATACTGAGCAACACTAAAAATTTGTCTATATTTGCCTAATTCCTTAGAAAGTTTCGCTTCCTCTTTTATTAACTTGCTACAATCACAATCAGATAAACCTCTAATCAATTCCTCAATATTAAAATGCAAGCTGCCTATAACTGTTCCTCTATTTAAAAGTGTCCAGCCCTTTTCTTGGTCGACATAATACGCCCCTAAAATATTATCTAAAATATTTTTATTATTCGAACCATATATAATGCCATGCAACTCCAATAATTGAGAGGGTAATACATATGTAGTTTTAACATGATTGTATTTAGCCACAATATAATCAAGACTATTACGGGTTAAAATAACTTCACCATATTTTTCCGTTTGTATAGAGGCTTCAACTTCGCAATTTTTAAATTTAATTTTTTTAGTATTCGGAATATTGTAACCCAAAGCATATAATAAAAATCTAATTAAAGTGGTTTTGCCTTTGCTGTTTTTCTCGCTGTATATTAAATTAACATTTTCATTAAAATTAATTGTACGATTTGAAAACCCTTCTTTTATTTTTATATAATTGAATTTCATAAATTTACTTCCTTTTTCAACTTATCGATAGCATATCTACGGCGAATAATGTTATAAAGAATGATTTTAACTAACGCCTCTAGTACATCTTCTGCAATTTTTTCCTCTGCAAAATCTTCTCTATAATTTGCCCACGTAGATTCAATAAAATCATTATATTTATCTCGCGGCGTCTTGCTACTGTTAAATTGTGTATAATCAAAAAGAACCCTGGTTACAAACTCCATTCGTTCACAACAAGAATTTATTATTGAAGCATAAACTCTTACCACCTCATCATAAATACCAATATCAAATTGCTCCAAAAAACTTTGTTCGCAACGATTAATATCTGTTTCTATTACAACAATAGGCCAAACAATGCTCTTTTTTGTTAACTCAATAGATTCGTCTCTTTTTGTTCCATTCTTAAAAACATCATAATTCCAAATCTTAAACAGTTTTTCTCCAATTCCAGGAGACAAACTTGCTCCTATTCTCCCCACAAAATCGTTGACAACTTGCATCACCACTTTATACCTTTCAGTGTCATCATCTGTTTCAAACGGAAGAACATGAATATATAGTTTTTCCAAGTCTAAAGATTCTTCTATCTTTGATAAATAATCTTGTACAATTTTTTTAGCTGAAGGCGGCAAAGAAGAGTATTTCCTATGTGCATGTCCGTAGAAGACACTTCTAGAGCCAGCATCATTAAACGGATTAGGAGAATTAGTGATAAAAATAAATTGCTTCACCTCTTTTTTCTTGCTTTGCTCAGATAGGGTCGTCAATGCTTTATTTATATTTGCCCTTACGTTTCTAAAATCCCAACTAGCTTCTCTAACGGCTTTCGCTTGAGCCAAAACTAAAGAATCATCGTTTAACGTTAGTTTTATGTCTTCTTCATTACTCTCTAATCGTATTGATTTCAAATCCTTTATGTTTTCTATCATTAAAACAATCGCAGAATTTATCTGAAAATCAAATCCAAACATTACAGCATCAGCACGGCGATTTTTTTCCATTTAATTTTATCCCTCCTTTAGTTTCCTTAATATCTCTTCATCTCCTGGACAGAAATCGTAGTTTGGAATTTCCGCCGGCGTTATCCATTTTATATCGTTATGCTCTAACTTTTGTGGAATACCTTCGGCTATCGTTGCATTAAACAACGTTAAATGCACGGTAATATCAGGATATTCGTGGACAACTTCCATAAAAACATCCCCAACGTCAAGCGCAATATTTAGTTCTTCTTTGCACTCACGTATTAAGGCTTGTTCTTTTGTTTCGCCTTTCTCAACCTTACCACCGACAAACTCCCATAAAAGAGCTCGTGCTTTATTAGTAGGCCTTTGACAAATCAAAAACTTATCCTTATCCCAAATAAGCACCGCTACAACTTCTACCATTTTTACTCTCTCAAGCTCTTATAAATTTCATCCGTGAAGATACCAAGAATTTGCCGCTTGATTTCATCATTGTTCAACAAAAGCGCAAAGAAATCTTGATTTTGCGACAAACCTTCAATCAAAGCATCGTCAATATCGTCAAAATACGAATATTCAAAATCTTGCAGAGTATTATTTTTTGCACTTGTACGCAATTTCTCGGATTTCATCAGCAAATCCCGAATTTGTAACATCGCTTTAATCGCCACGTCATTATCATAAGACTTGCCCGTCTTACTGTTAATTTCTGCAATAATAACAGATAATCTTTCCTGTTTATCTTCGGGCAAAACGATAGTATCTGCCGTAGGCAATTTAACAATCGGATTTGGCGTTAATTTCTCTCCCTTATGTTCTTCGCCCTTCTTTTGGACAAAGTTAGATGCCTTAATCTTCCCATCCAGATTATAACCGCCGCCAGGATGTTTAATGTTGATGTACGACAATAAATAGTTTACAAATACATATTTCTTATGTAATTCTACGTCCTCAAAACAGGAAACTTGAATTAAAAACTCATAGAACCGTACCAAATGGCGCATTGTGGCTACGATTTCAAGCTGTTTCAATATGTCATACTGCTCCACACGAGCTTTTGCTCGTTGAAAATAATACGTCAACTTCCGTTTCGTTTGCGCACTTGAATCCCCTTTATAAATCAAATCCACCGCAAATTCAATATCACTCGGATCAAGCACGTAATATCCGTCCAATTTCGTTTCCAAATCATATACTGCCGACGGCGTTACGGAATTTGCAAGTAACGTAGTCGTATAATACGGACTAAACGCATCAACGATATCGTCATATTTGTTGACAAAGTCAAGAATAAACGTCTTTTTCTCGAACGGCGGGCAAATACGATTTAAGCGCGACAAAGTTTGTACCGCATTAACATTACGCAACTTTTTCAACACATACATCGCGCACAATTTCGGTTGGTCAAACCCTGTTTGATACTTGTTTGCAACAAGTAAAACTTTATACTCTTCCTTTTCAAATTCTTTGGTAAGCCTATCTTCCGAGAAACCGTTTAAGGAACTTTCCGTATATTCCACGTCGCCGTTCGGCAACTTAACTTTACCCGAAAAAGCTACCAATGCTTTGATGCCCGTATATCCTCTTTTTACCACATAATCTTCAAACGCTTGACGATATTTTACCGCACTAGCTCTCGACGCTGTAATAACCATCGCCTTTGCCATGCCACCAAGCTCTTGCATAACCGTAGTGCGGAAATGCTCAATAATAACCTCTACGCGCTGTGCAATATTCGTTTCGTGCAATTCAACAAAACGCGCGATTTGACGTTTCGCCTCCACCGTTTTACAACGTGGATCTTCTTCAATCTCTTTGTTGATTTTATAAAAAGTTTGATATTCGGTAAAGTTTTGTAAAACGTCTAAAATAAACCCTTCTTCAATGGCTTGTTTCATTGAATAGATATGGAACGCTTCACGCTGTCCTTTCGCATTCACACGACCAAACAATTGCAACGTTGTGGGTTTCGGCGTAGCTGTAAACGCGAACATGGATACGTTCTCCTGCTTACCGTTTCTTGCGATTTCGTCCACGATGATATCTTCAGCATCAAGCGTAGCTTCCGTATCAACTTCCACTTCACCAGAGCCAAGAGCCATCGTAACCGCCGCCATATCCTTGCCAGCAGTAGAAGAATGTGCCTCGTCAATAATTACGGCAAATTTCTTACCTTTTAATCCCGAAACCGTATCTACTATGTACGGAAATTTTTGAATAGTCGTCGCAATAATTTTAGTGTTCCCTTTCAACGCAAGCGCAAGGTCGGCAGAAGTACACTTATCGTCCATGACGCGAATAAGCCCTGCTTTATGTTCCATACCCATAATCGCCGCTTGCAACTGCCTGTCCACAACAATACGGTCTGTAATGATAACAATATTATCAAAAATAATTTTATTATCGCTATCGTGCAAAGAAGTCAACCGATGTGCGAGCCAAGCAATAGAGTTTGTCTTTCCTGAACCTGCACTATGTTGAATTAAATAATTTTGCGTAGTTCTATTTTCGGAAACGTCCGATAAAACTTTACGGATAACGTCTAACTGATGATAACGGGGAAAAATAATGCTCTCTTTCACCCTTTTCTTGCCCGTCAACTCGTCCACGCTTTCTTTGACTTCAATAAAAATAAACTTGTTGATAAGGTCAAGAATCGTATCTTTCGTGAGAATGTCCTCCCACATATAGGAAACGCTGTATTTATCTTCAAAAACGGGATTTCCCTTGCCTGCGTTTACCCCTTCGCCATTGCCCATATTGAACGGCAAAAAGAAAGTGGATTCACCGTCCAACTTGGTCGTCATATACACTTCGTTCAAGTCCATTGCAAAGTTTACAATACACCCTGCCTTAAACCAGAATAACCGTGTTTTAGGATTGCGTTGCAAACGGTATTGCTCAATAGCGTCCGCATAAGATTGCCCTGCGAAGTTGCATTTAAGCTCAAACGACATAATCGGCAAACCGTTCAAAAAGATTACCAAGTCAACGCGTTCTTTATCGCTTGCCCATACTTCTTCCATCACCGAAAAGATATTCTTGTGATAATTTTCAAGGAGTTCTTTGTTAAACGTGGTTGCAGGCTTGGAATACATAAGTTCCAACTTATAATTTGCAAGCTCAATCCCGTGTTTTAAGACGGAAAGCAAACTACCCTTCGCCTTTGTCATTTCGGAATTAAGATAATTGACAAGCGTTTCTTCCAATTTGTCTTTATATACCTTTTTGAGCGCAGACATGGTATCCCCTTGCGTTGCGTTTAAGAACTCAAAGAGCATTTCTCTATCCACAGCAAAAAATCTATCGTACGCCGTCGCTGAACGTTCGATATAGCCGTTTTTGCTTGTCAACTCATCAATTATGTATCGTTGATATTCTTTTTCCGAAAGTATGTTATTCATCTGTTTTCTCCGTAATAATTAATTCTGGCAACGAAACCGTTTCAATAATATAAGAATATTCAAACCCCGTATATTCTTTCCCAGCCTCCGTCGTTACTATGCTCGGCATACCGCTGTTCTTAATAAGGTGTGTTATATTACAATCAATTTTATATTTATTCCCTATTACATCACATACTATTAATTGCATTTTATCAACTAACTTCTCAAAGCTTATGCTCCAATTTTGCGTTATTTGAACTTGACACGTAATATTAGGTTCAATTACCACATCTTGTTCCAAATCATAGTACCTATCACATAAAATAAGCCCCTTAAATATAATTAGAGAATTTGAAATATTTTTAACTGGGAAATTAGGAATATTTACTAAATAAAAGATATTATTGTTCAATTTTGCAATATCTGATTCTTTTTCAAAATCTAATGTGTAAAGCCTTTGCGGGCGAACAAAATTAAGTGATTCAATCCCCTTAACAACTTTGATATATGGAATATTCTTTTTTCGTTCCTCTTCTTTGCGTTCATTTTCAATGCGTTCTAATTCGTTTTGCCTTTTTTCATTACCGTCCTTAATCGTCCAAGCAACACCGACTAATGTTAAGCCCCCGCCCAATAAGGCTGCTAATAATGTTACAAAAGTTTGATATCCGTCAATTTCGGGTTTAAGGAAAGAGATAATATAGGATACGCCGATTAGCACCAATATACAAAAAATCACCAACGAGCCATATTCCATTACTTTTTTGGGCTTGGATATTCCAAGCATATACGCTATTATCAAAGCAAGAATAGGCAAGGCTACACTGAAAGCACCTGTAATCAAAAGCTTTTTCCTTAAATCCATTTCCAATGCGTCTAAACTTGAAGCTAATATACATAAAAAGCCAAGCACCAATAAAACGCCCATTAACAACGATGCCAAAGTATCTTTGGGATTTTTTATCAACTCCTTAATGAATTTATAAATTGCCACTATCGACAATAACAGCATCGCACAAACAATAGCTATTTGCCACCATTTACCTAAATGATAATAATTATTGTTTACAAAGCACAACCCGAAGAAAACAATAAAGCAAAATAAGCCAATGGCCGTACTCCATTTATCGTCTTTTGATTGTTTTTTCCAATCATCAATCAAGGAAATTATCCATACCGCACAAGACATTCCCCATAAAATACTAAAAACAACTTTTAACGTCACTGATGAATAGGAAATAAATGGCATCACGAAGAAGCCAAAAAACAAGCCTATATAGCTTACATCTAATAAAATTGCTAACAATACAGCAATTACTTTATTAGGAACTTTCTTTTTAAGCCAATTCCAAAGCTTATCTAATATAAAATTGTTATCACTAAAATCAAATAATTTTTTCATAAGCATCTACTTCTTTATTAATTCCCACTCAACAACCAATCAACAATCGCATTTGCTATAGATTTAAAAAATCCATTTTCACTGCTTTCCATAAGAGACAAAGCCAACCAAAACCCTACAAATAAAACGCCTATTGTAATCCCAACAATTATAAGCCCCTTTTTTATTTTTACTATTGTTTCGGGCTTAAATCGAGGCGAATAATGCCAAACGTATTGTTTATCATAACTATATAAATTTTTATCTTCAAAAATCTTTATCGTTTCGGGGATAGTCTGATTTTCTGTCCAATAAAAATTTAGTTGCTTACAAAAAAAGTCAATCTCTTTTTCTGTCATTTCCCATTTTGGTGTAAATACCAAATTTTTATCTTTCATCCCCAGACTTAGTGCAAGTCCTTCTCTCCCCCTAATTACTTTAACCATCATAGTATCGTCATTACCCGATAAGTTATAATCTGCTTTATCTTCTTCTAATGTGAAGATTTCTTCTATTTGCACTTCTTTCAATGCTTGATTTTGTAATTTTGCAATATATTCTTCCTGCTTCACATTTTTAATAAATATATCGTAAAAGAAAATTCCCAAAGAAACTGCACTAAACAACACAGCTACTATCTTTGTAATATTCATTTGCAATTCTAAAAAAGTGAAGATAAAACTTAAAATAGAAAAGGTCAGAAAGAACGCAAACCGCCAAATGTGATTTGCCTTTACTTTATTTCCGTAATCGCCTATGGAATAAAAACCCTTTTCTTTATCATTAATCATATAATACCAAAGGATAAAAACAAGATAAAATATGAAAATGCTCCACAGGTAAATTTTGTCGGCAATCATATTACATCACTTCCTTTTTGCCGGTTACGTATTCGAAAATAATGGATTTTTTGTAGGTTTCAAGGACGGAAATTTGCTGTTTCTTTTCTTCGATACAAGCGTCAATTTTCGCACACTTTTTATCCAAATATTCCGCAATTGATTTTTGCTCGTCAATAGGAGGAACGATAATATAATTACGCTTTAATTCTTCAAAGTTCAATATTTTTCGAACTCCACCTCCCATATTATGGAACGCCTTACATATATCATAGCTTTTCAATAAATAAGTACTATATTCAGGATTCATAGCATTGAAATTTTTGCTTTTTATCGCCATATATGCCGATGTTATAATACCTTTATCCCTTACTAATGCTACTCTTTGCGTAACAAAATCAAAATTTAAATTTAAGCCATTAAGCATTATCACGCCAGGCTCAACAATGTTATAATTAAGTATTGTTTTTGCGACATATAAATCGTCATCCGCCTCAAAATTTTCTTTTGGAACTGTTGTTCCATATCTAAATTGCAAAGCTTGCTTTTCTTTTCCAAAAATATTCTTCTTGGTTACTTCTTCAAAAAGAACATATATAGGTAAACTCCCCCAATGAGCAGGAATTTTGCCAACCCATTGAATATTGCTATCTTTCATTTCGGCGGTAGGGTTTAAGCCTTTGGTGACGGCTTCGGTGATGGTAGAACGCTTATATTGTTCCAACGTGTCTATCTGCGTTTGAATATCCGCAATTAACCCATCCACTTCTTCACATTTCTTATCCAAAAATTCCGCAATTCTTCTTTGGTCATCAATAGGTGGCTCAACCAACATTAATTTTGAAAATTCTCCAAAATTTAAACCTTGCCTAACCCCATTACCCATATTGTAGAATACCTTTGCGACATCATAAGAATGAAGTAAATAATGAAAATACGGCACGTGTATTTGCTTCTTTGACTTTATTGTCACATAAGCAGACGTGATAATTCCTTTTTCGGTTACTAAACCCGTTCTTAAACTTCGTTTATCGTTTTGCAAATCCGTGAAACGCAAAACTATATCATCTTTCTCGATAATATTATAACCATTATAATTATCGGGCAATAATCCGCCGTTTGAGTTGATATCTTTTCTAATTACTTTACCGTAACTCAAAGACAGCAAGTTTGTCTCTCGCCCTAAAATATTTTTATTTTTTCTCTCTTCAAAATAATAATAAAGCGGATGTTTGTCCCAATATTCAGGACACTCTCCTATCCATTCAATTCCACTATCTTTCATTATATTCATCTTGTCCACCGTATGTAAGCATTAATTGCTTTAATACTCTACCTTTTTTCGCCCCAAGAATATCACTTCCATATGTGTAATAATTCCAACGACCTTGTTTTGATAAATGGTTTGCCGTAATATTAAAACTGTTAAGATATTTGTCTTTATAAATATCAATCCCTGATGTATTGTTACTATTTTGCTTTGCCTCTAATGCTAATACATATTTAATATAGTCATATAATCCTTTTCCTGCTTTACTTTCAAATAAAAAAGCTTTTCTAATAAATTGACGTATAAACAATCCCACGATAATAAAAAACAAATCATTTGCATTTATATTTGCCCAGCCTAAATTTTCTAATATAC
This sequence comes from Clostridiales bacterium, assembly GCA_015069295.1. Lineage (GTDB taxonomy): Bacteria > Bacillota > Clostridia > Christensenellales > Borkfalkiaceae > Scatosoma. The sequence goes on along the minus strand of SVIW01000003.1, from coordinate 127,512 downwards.
ATATTAGATTGTTGTAATATCTATTTATAGCCCTATTATTTAAATTAATATCATTCGGTACAATTGAATTTTTGATATAGTTTAATGAACTAAAAACCAATCTTCTTATCAGCTTCTTTTGAGTAAATTTTTTATTTAACTTTGCCTGCAAGTCCTCTTTAAATAATTTATCTAAATAGCGTTCTCCCTCTATTTCCATCTCAATTGTATAATCGAAAAATTTACGCAAATATTCGCTGCCTTCGCCATCATATATTTTTTTGAATGCTTTTCCAATACTCGTCTTATTCAATGCACAAATAACAGCACAATTTTTTACTTCAAATAAGTGATGTAAGCGTTCCAAAATCTTTAACTGTTCGTCAGGCAAGCAACGGTCTATCTCGTCCACCAATATAATTAATTTGGTTTGTTTCTTTTCATACATTTGATAATCGGCAATCTCATTTAATAAATCCTGTGCTTTATTTAACAAATCTTGATAAGATTTGAAATCAGCCAATTTTTCATGATTTAATATTTGATTCACACTAATCTCTTTGATAATCCCTGCGATTTTTTTAACGGCGTAATAACCAATGGCAAATTTCTTGGTTTCTATATCGGGACTTTCGGTCGTCTTTCCCATTGCTCTATCTAAAAATTGTTGCAGCGAACCTTTAAGAAATTTTGCTACTCGCTTGAATTTCTTTTCCGCCGTATCCACGTAATAGAAATATTCTTTTACGGAGTCCAAAATACAATATAAAATCGCAATCAACGGGTCTTGATAAAAACTGTTTTTCCAAGCATCGTATTTGACTACGATATATTCTTCATGCTTCTGTAATTCTTCTTCGATATACTCCAAAACGAAAGATTTACCACTACCCCACTCTCCATTAAGAGCAAGGCAAAAATGTTGGTCTTTTTGCAGATTATCCACCAATAAGCATATTCTATTTACTATTTCTTCTCTTCCGATTTTATCTTGTTCAAATTTCGTCATTTGTTAAAAACCTTTCCACTACTCTCTTAATTACATTAAGTTTTCAAAATAATCTTCTATATTTGGAAACCGAACAATCTCCGCATCACGAATATCTGTTCCATTTCTCAAGCAACTCTTTTGCCATTTTATATATGTATAAATAAAGTTATTCAATTTTTGTTGTTTTTGCAAAATGTCTTCTAAATTTTCTGTATATTTTTGATATTGCTTATCATTTTTATATGTACGCTTACACAATTTATCTTTTATTTCTAAAAAATACTCTATATTCTCATAACACGCAAAAGCTAACATAAAGAACTCTTTCACTACCCTTTTATCGATAAATGGCGTTCTTGTATATAACTCGTCCATAAATCTCCCGTGGGCCGATATTGCCGTACCATACATTTTCATATACATTTCATTTAACTCTTCTTCCGAAGAATTATCTTCCAAAGCTTCCGTTGGCTGTAAATCCATCGTCGATCTAAAAAGAAATGATACGTATTTATTCAATTCCGTATAAGCCTCAAATTGATAATCAATTTCAAGCTGCGTTAAACGGGATTCATTGCTGTTATACTTTTTTATCTTTTCTAATTCTAAATTTTGTTTTCTTATTCCATCTCTATTGATAAAAAAAGATATAACACTCCAAATTAATGTCCCGATTAACAATATTAAGTTTATTTTTTCTGCTAATGTCATTTGTATTTTTCCTTTTATTGTTTTTCTATATTAGCAATTAAACAATTTTTTAATTCTTGTGTTTACACTTCTATCCAATTCCAAGAATTTCTTTTCCAATTCTTCGCTGTCTTGCGGTTTTTGATATTGATAGAAATATCTTGTAAACGCTATGTCTGCGCCCGTTTTAATAACGGGCTTTTTTGCGCCCAAATCTTCTTCAAAGAATGCGACAGCATCGGGAACGTGCGGATACACTTCACGTTCCATATACGTTTCTATGTCTTCTTCAATTTTCACAATTTCCGTTTCAGCCGTTGTTTTATCGTAAATAATTCCACCCTTTTTATCGCGTTGAATTTCAGCATTCTTATCCATTTTAGAAAGCCCGTCGGCAATCTTGTCAAGCCATTTCTTTTCTACTGACAACATACTTGCCAAATGGTCAATAAAAGGTTTCGGCGACAAATACACCTTATCGGAAACGTTCGCTCTTAACGTCGTGAGAATAGTATCGTACAACGGTTTGCTCACAAGGAACTTGTCCAATTTCTTTTTATCTTCATTGGAAATTGCTACGCCTTGGTTTTCGTATTCACGAACTTTCCCTTCGTCATACAATCCATTAAGCGAACCGCTAATAAGCATCGCTTCGATGCGTTCTTCCGTAATCGCATAGCTCCTTTGCAACGGCTGCATAATGGTATATTCACGATACATAAACTCTTCATTTCGATAGATTTTGCAATACTCTCCTTCCACAAAATCCGCATATAAATGCGCGATAATCTTTCTGTCTTCGGGTGTGATTTCATTCTTCTTATCGCCCACCGCTTTACGCAATTTATGATAGAAAGATGCCGCATTGATAAGCTGTACCTTGCCTCTTCTTTCCGGACGTTTATTCTTGGATAATATCCATACGTAGGTTTGAATCCCCGTGTTGTAGAACAAGTCGGTAGGTAAAGCAATAATGGCTTCAATCAAATCTTCTTTCAGCATCCACCGACGGATTTGGCTTTCGCCCGCGGAAGCTTTGCTCGACATCAACGAGGAGCTATTTTCGATAATTGCAGCTCGACCGCAACGTTCATCCATTTTATCAATGGCGGACTGCATAAAAATCAGCTGAGAATCGCCACCGTCAGGAAGACCATGTCCCCAACGACCTTTTTCACCTTTTGCATATTCTGTACGAACGGCATCTTCCTGCCCAATCTTTGCGTCCTTCCCCGACCAAGGCGTACCGAACGGAGGATTTTCGATAACAAAACGCATTTTCTTATCCGCAAAACAATCTTCCTTGAAAGTGTCTGCATGACGAAAATTTTCTGCGTTTTGATTTTTGATAAGCATTTCCGCAAGACCTACCGCATAAGAAGGACCCATAAACTCTTGTCCAAATAAACGCACATCAGCTGTCGGGTTATAATGTTTTATGTAATTGTACGCCGTCGAGAGCATACCGCCCGTTCCACAAGCTTGGTCGCAAACAGTAATTACCTTTCCGTCGTCGAAAATATCATCACAACCTTCGGACATGAGAATTTCAACAAGGAGTTTGATAATATCACGCCCTGTGTAGAATTGCCCAGCATCCACGTTTTGATAGAATCTGCCGATGAGATTTTCAAAGATATAGCCCATACGGATACTATCAAAGGTTTTAAGACTCAAATCGAGTTCGGAAAAGGCTTTTACAACGGAATACAAACAGCCGTCCTTTTCCATTTTATCAATGTGTTTGGCAATTTCCAATTCGTTCAAAATATCCTGTACGTTGGAAGAAAAACCATTGACATAAGATTTGAAATTTGCTGCAATATGATCAGCGTCATTGCAAAGCTCGGTCAAGTCATATTCGCTCGTACAATAGAACTGATAACCCGATATTTTACATAAAGCCTTCGCTGGAAAATTTGGATTCGCTTTAAACGCATCCGTTACTTTCTTTTTTGTGTTTTCTAAAGCACATTCAAAACGGCGAATAATTGTCATTGGAATAATAACGTCGCCGTATTTATCGGGCATATATGAACCGCGAAGCTTGTTGGCAATCGACCAAATAAAGTTTGCCTCTTGCGTTACGTCAACAGGCGATTCATCCCACATTGTATCTATAATTTTATTTTGTACCATTATCTTATTCCTCGCTTTTTTCTATACCGTGACAGTAATTATAATATTCACAAAAATTAGGGGCTTCTTCTTTTTTATTCTTTTCAGTATTTTTATCAGCTAACAATGAACTTTTCAAACATCTTCGTCCGCTTAAAATCTCATCTTTACTTAAACATGTTTCCGTTAATTTATAATACGCATTGACCGATGGATATTTAGACAAAAATGCTTTGTATCCTAGAGTTTCAAATGGCACCCTTTCAACTGTTTCCGCCATCCTAATTTCATTTGTCTTTTCATCAATCCACGAAATCACTTTATATATAAATTTTCCAATTTTTATATAGAGTTTTACCTTTTCAACAAACTCTTTTTCTTCCTCAAAAACTTTGTTAAAAACTTCTGAGGCAACAAACGAAATCGTTGACCTTAAAATGTTCTTCTCTGTATTGCTTAAACTTTTTCCTGTTGTTTTTACCACTGCAATCGCAAAAACATCACATGCTTTTGAAACAAATCTTGAGTTTCTATAATTTCTTAAGTCATCAATAATTGTTTTTTTATAACGAAACTCTACTCCACATCTCTTTGGTTGATTAAAACTCTTTGATTGACTTGTTCTCTTTGTTGTTGCCCTTAAAGACGTTCTTGTTGGTGTATGACTTAAAGAATGAACGTTATAATTGTTAGTTGAAGAAAATGGATTACTCTTTGCCTTTTCATTTTTTGCTTTTTCTTCATAATATCTTTCACTTCTTTTTTTAGGAGTTTTTTCAACCGACGCTTTTTTAAAAGCATCCGCATCCGTTCCTTTATAAATTCTAGGTTTTGATGTCGGTTTTGATGTCGGTTTTGATTTTCGAGTCTTTCTTCTTAATCCAAATAACTTCACTATTAAAATCTCCTTGTTCTAAAATCACCTTGATTTTAGCATAGTAAATATGACAGCTTCCGTCATGTTTACAAAAATATTTATAAAAATTTTATTTTATTCTTCTAAAACGCCTATACGCGCGGATATTATTTCTTTCAAACGCGCTTTAATGCTTTCCGACAAATAAGCTTCATCAGTCATGGAAAGCAATGTTTCTTTTTCCTTGATAACCTTTGAAAGTAATTTTTCCGCAGTAATGATTTCTATGCCGATTTCTTCCGCGAAAGATAGGAAGTCTTTTCGTTTGATTTTGCGTTTCTTCTTGCACATGGTTAAGGCGAATTCTTCTTCGTCTTCGGGCATAATCGCGTTTACAGGCAGTAAATCGTATGCCGCGGAGAGCACGTATTCGCTACTTCCCTCTGCTTTTTCTATCATTGAAAAGTTCTTCAAGTGCATGTCCGAATTGCCGATTACAAACGAGAAAACTAACCGCAAATACAGTTCCGTTAAATCGAATTTCGCCATGGACGAATACTTTTTGATAACCTTCGCGCAACGCTCGTAAGAACCTTTATACTTATCTTCCGTCAAGCGCTCTTCAAGTTGACAAAAATCTTCCATCGCAAGCATTTGCATTTTGCCGTCCACGTTCGCTCTATCAATTCTCTTGGTGATATAGGCAAATTCGCCCTTACTATTCATCTTAATCAACGCAAACGGCACGGTTTTTATCCCAACCTGCTTTGCCATTTGCATAACCAAATATTCGGCTTCGGGCAAGGTTTCGTACTCTTCCGTTTGGGGTTTCAAAATATACCCCGTAGGATAGTTGACAAGCGTAAGTCTTGGCGACGCACCCTCCGTTAAATGCAAGGACAATTTCTTTTGCACGCCGGGAACAGTGAACCCTTTATTCGTGCTTTCTTCGGCAAGTCGTTTTAACGTTTCTTCCGAAATATCTAATATCGGCAACTTATTACCGCCGAAAAACGCTTTCACGCATTTTTTATGCCAACCGTTTTCCACTTCTTCTATGGATGCCTTTGGTGTAAATTCTTTACCGCAACATAAACATTTCATAGTTTTTCACCCCTTACGCTCACGTTCCCTACCGCATCCTTGCAAGCAACCAAAAGCACACCGAACCTATCGCTCAGTGAAATCTTCCAATTATGCGTTACGATATCGAGTAGCCACCCTTCGGGAATCAGCCCGTCGAAGAACGGAAACAACGTTTTCGCCCGATACTTATTTGCCGTAAGCGGTAACGTCAAACTGACGGCAGTAGCGTTTTCGCTTTGCAAATACTCTTCGTCGTAGGCAAAAGAATATCCGTAGTCCGTTTCCGCCAACACACCCGCAAAAACGTTTCGTACGTAAATATAGGCAGTTCTATACGTATCACTCATCGCTATTCAATCTCCCCACCGATACTTGCGCGCCGAACACCGCCAATGCTTGATTGACTTTATCAAGGCGCAACGTTTTCTTGCCTTGTTCAAGTTCTCGAACAAAGCGAAGCCCTAAGCCTGCACGCATAGCAAACTCCTCTTGGGTTAACCCCAACGCTTTTCTGTTTTGTTTTATAAACTCACTTATAACTTTCATAGCACCGCCACAAAAAACTTATAATATTTGATACTACTATTTTATACCCTTTCGGGGCTTTTGTCAAGCGTTTTGCACTAATTATACCCAATAGGGTTTATTTTTATGGAATTTTGCCGTGGATGCACCCGTTAGGGTATAATTTATAATACTGAAACAACTATTCGTTGTTATCCAAGATTTTATCTTCTTCGAGTTTTAAGGATTTGAGCCATTCTTCCTTTTTACGTTGGATTACTTGATAGTTTATACTTCCACGCGAGCAACACGATAATAAAAAGTTAAAATCTTTTAATTTATTGCGAATCTTGTCGTTAGGGTCTTCAACTACAATCTTCGGTCTGCGATACGCGTTATATAATGATTAATTTGTATTTTGACATAATTTTCTCCTATTTTATCGCCCTTTTTTACCCATAGCGATAGATACAGAAAAATGTAACATTTGAGGAACCACCCCGTTTTTTTGACCGATTTTTGGCTTTGCAAGAGATTTTTAAGAGAAAAAAAGTAGCCACTCTCCGAGAAGAATGACTACTAAAACCTTATTTTTTAATTAAAAATTGAATTTTTACCGCTTTTCGGTGCTAATTCTTAGCCCCTAGGATTCTTGATGTTCGCTTGCGCAGCAGCCAATCTTGCGATGGGCACACGGTAAGGCGAGCAGGAAACGTAGGAAAGACCGATTTCGTGGCAGAATTCGATGGACGAAGGATCGCCGCCGTGTTCGCCGCAAATACCAAGGTGCATTTCGGGACGAACTGCTTTACCGCCGTCTACCGCCATCTTCATCAACTTACCAACGCCCGTCGTATCCAATCTTGCGAAGGGATCGGATTCGTAAATCTTGTTTGCGTAGTATGCAGGCAAGAACTTACCAGCGTCGTCGCGGGAGAAGCCGAACGCCATCTGCGTCAAGTCGTTCGTACCGAAGCAGAAGAATTCTGCTTCTTTTGCGATTTCTTCCGCCGTCAAGCAAGCACGGGGAATTTCGATCATCGTACCGACTTCGTAGTTAAGCGCAACGCCGCTTGCCGCGATAACTTCGTCAGCCGTCTTTACAACGATGTCCTTAACGAACTTCAATTCTTTCGTTTCGCCCGTCAAAGGAATCATAATTTCGGGGATAAGCTTCCAATCGGGGTGCTTCTTCACTACGTTGATCGCTGCCTTGATAACCGCCTTCGTCTGCATAACTGCGATTTCGGGATAGGTTACGGACAAACGGCAGCCACGATGACCCATCATAGGGTTAAATTCGTGCAAGCCTTCGATGATTTCTTTAATCTGCGCAACCGATTTGTTCTGTGCTTTTGCAAGCGCCGCGATGTCTTCTTCTGCGGTGGGAACGAATTCGTGAAGGGGAGGATCGAGGAAACGAATGGTTACGGGATAACCGCCGAGCGCTTCGAACAAGCCTTCGAAGTCTGCCTGCTGCATAGGTTCGATCTTTGCAAGCGCCGCTTCTCTTTCTTCTACGGTGTCCGCACAAATCATTTCTCTGAACGCGCCGATTCTGGAAGGGTCGAAGAACATATGTTCCGTACGGCAAAGACCGATACCCTGCGCGCCGAAAGCAACTGCTTGTTTCGCGTCTTCGGGGCTGTCTGCGTTCGTTCTGATGCCGAGTGCCTTGAACTTGTCAGCAAGCGCCATAATTCTGCCGAAGTAACCGGAGTTGGGGTCAGCGGGAACGGTCTTAATCATCGTGTCGTAGATGTTACCCGTCGAGCCGTCGAGGGAAAGCGCGTCGCCTTCACGGAAGATCTTGCCTGCAAGTTCGAAGTATTTTTCTTCTTCGTGCATTTTGATTTCGCCGCAACCGGATACACAGCAGGTACCCATACCGCGAGCAACAACCGCTGCGTGCGAGGTCATACCGCCGCGAACGGTCAAGATACCCTTCGCATATTTCATACCTTCGATATCTTCAGGGGAGGTTTCCAAACGAACGAGGATTACGTTTTCACCCTTCTTGCCTTCGATAACCGCGTCTTCTGCGGTGAATACGATTTTACCAGCAGCCGCACCGGGGGAAGCCGCAAGACCTTTACCAACGACGTTGTTCTTGTCTGCGTCTTTCAATGCCTTTGCGTCGAACTGAGGGTGAAGGAGCATATCAAGGCTCTTCGCGTCGATCTGCATAACCGCTTCCTGTTCGGTGATCATACCTTCGTCAATCAAATCGCAAGCGATCTTAATAGCAGCCGCAGCCGTTCTCTTACCGTTACGAGTCTGCAACATATACAGCTTTCTGTCCTGAATGGTGAATTCCATATCTTGCATATCGCGATAGTGATTTTCAAGGATATTGCAAACCTTCAAGAACTGTTCGTATACTTCGGGGAACACTTCTTTCATTTGTGCGATGGGCATCGGGGTACGAACGCCAGCAACGACGTCTTCGCCTTGCGCGTTGGTCAAGAATTCGCCCATAAGACCCTTTTCACCCGTTGCAGGGTCGCGCGTGAACGCAACGCCCGTACCGGAAGTTTCGCCCATATTACCGAACGCCATCATTTGTACGTTTACTGCGGTACCCCAGCTGTAAGGGATATCGTGGTCCATACGGTAAATGTTTGCACGGGGGTTGTCCCAGGAACGGAATACCGCTTTAACCGCTTCGAAAAGCTGTTCTTTCGGATCGTTGGGGAAGTCTTTACCGAGCTGCTTTTTGTATTCTGCTTTAAACTGATTTGCAAGTTCTTTCAAATCGTTTGCGTCGAGCTCTACGTCCTGCGTAACGCCCTTCTTTTCTTTCATTTCGTCGATAAGCTTTTCGAAATACTTCTTGCCGACTTCCATAACGACGTCCGAGAACATCTGGATAAAGCGGCGATAGCAGTCCCAAGCCCAACGGGGATTGCCCGATTTTGCAGCGATCGTGTTGACTACTTCTTCGTTAAGACCGAGGTTAAGGATGGTGTCCATCATACCGGGCATCGAAGCGCGTGCGCCCGAACGAACGGATACGAGCAAGGGGTTTTCCTTGTCGCCGAACTTCATACCGCAGATTTTTTCCATCTTTTCGATGTACTCCATAATCTCCGCTTGAATGTCCGCGTTAATCATTCTGCCATCTTCGTAATACTGCGTGCAAGCTTCCGTGGAAATGGTGAAGCCCTGAGGAACGGGAAGACCGATGTTGGTCATTTCCGCAAGGTTTGCACCCTTACCGCCGAGGATTTCACGCATCTTCGCGTTGCCTTCCGTAAAGAGGTAGCAATACTTTTTAGCCATAAATTTATCTCCTCCAAGTAATTTTTTTCGTTTTTTAGGTTTTTGGCACGAATTTTAAGCACGAAAAAAGAGACAGCCTACTTCGTTGCCATATATCATTTTAATATAATTTGAAAGAAATATCAAGTCTTTGAGGCAGGAAAACGAGATTTTTTTCCCTTTTCGCGAAAAATATTTTAATTGTACGCGCGTGCGCGTAGAAAAACGCTCCGTTTTTCACGGAGCGTTTCTTCTTATTCGATTTCTGCCGTAGGCGTTTTTGCGGGCGTTTCTTCCTTGTCCTTGCAAAGGATTTTTTGGACGATGCAAATCGCCAAGCCAATCGCAGACAAAACAACCGCGCCGATTGCGCCGCCGACGCTAATTTTATAGCGGGTGCTAAGCGAGGAAATGCTCGTGCCGCTAAGGTTCAGCGCTTGCATATACGCGTCGAGAACGCTTTCCATATTCACTTTTACGAGCACAAACGCTACCAACGCTGAAACGGAAAGGGCAAGCGTTGCAATCGACCAGCCCATACCCGTGCCCTTTTTACCGCCGATTTGGCGGATACGGGACGATACCAAGCCTGCTCCGCAAGCAATACCGCCGAGCGTCAAAAGCTGCGCGACGATATCGCCGATATAGACGAACGCGATTTCTTCGTCGCAAGATACCGTTACCATGCCGGACAATCTTCCGTCCAAGGTTTCTACCATAGAAAGGAACATCGAGGAATTGGCAAGCGGCGAAGCGAAAATTTCATACTCTCCCTCTACCGTTTGAAAATCCGTTGATATCGCCATCGATTGCCACATAAAGAAGACGATCAACGCGAAAACCAAGCCGCCTGCGATAAAGGCGTTTTTCTTGATTACCGCGGGTTTTATCCATTCTTTGCCGTGCGCCACCAAAGCCGTCGCCGCCGAAAGCAGTAAGAAAATAAGGCTAAGCACAATCCCTGCGCTGGTCGCGCCGTTTAAGACTTCGCCCATTTCCACATCCACGGACATATAGCCCGAAGTCGCGGAGATTTCCGCAATCATACCGTTGATTGCGTAGATACCCGCCGCGCCGCCAAGGTAGGCAAGGACGGTTATCATCGCAAATTTCAAGCCGGTTGCGTCCGCTTTGCCCGTTGCAAAACGCACGAATTTGATTACCGCAAGAATAAAGAAGGTCGTTACGCAAACTATCGTCGCCGCGGAGATTAAAGTACCTAACCCCGCCGCGATGTACAAGTTGACGATTTGTTCGGATTCGTATTTCATCCCCTCCAGTGCAGAGAGCGACGTTTCTATGTCTTTATAAACCGAGCCGAAATAACTAAAAATCCCCGTCGACGAGCTAGTGCTGTTGCCCACAAGCGAGCCAAGCAAGGGCGAGGCTATCGTTTCCGTACCGATAAGGAACAAGAAGATAAAGGCGAAGGTTGCCGCCAAAATCGCCGAGCCTGCGCCGAACCATTTTAAAAGGGGGTTCCACCAGCTTTTTTCCGTTTTTTGCTTCTTGGGTTTCCCCGCTTTTACGGGCTGCGCGGAAGCTCCGCATTGAGGACAGAACGCGCCCTCGTGCGCCGTACCGCAAGAAACACAAACCGTTTTTCCGTCGATGCGTTTTCCGCAATATACGCAAAACGCCGAGGCAGGGTCGTTTAAACCTGCGCAATAGGGACAAGCCGTTTTGCCGTCCAAACGCCCGCCGCAAGCGCTGCAAAATACCGCGCCGTCTGCGTTCGTTTCCAACCCGCATTGTTTACAAACCATTATGTATACCTCCAAAAATTTTTTATCCATTTTATTATACCCCTCCCCGATTTTGTCAAGGGGTTAGGAGTATTTTTCTTTTTTTCTTGGCACGCCCCGCTTTTTACACGGGGCGTTTGAGTTTTTATAACAAATTGAAAAAGGCTTTCGTGCCACTAAGCAGTTTTTCGTCCAAGCACCACACGCCGTTTTTTTGGACTACGCCAAAGGAACATTCTTTTGCCGCTTCGTACAAATCCTCGCCGTCGTAGCCTACGATTTTGTCCGACATCGTTTCGAGTATCCGTTTTGCCTCGGGGGTGAAACGGGAGGTCGTTATGAAAATTCCGCGGCAATGCTGTTTGCCGTCCTTTGCCTGCCGACAAGCGCACGCGCCGATAAATTGCTGCAATAAGGTTTCGCCTACGACCCACAGCCTTTCGTCCCCCTTGTCGGGATTCCAATTCTTCGACTGTATGTAGATCGTTTCGCGGAAACCGAGTTTATCCGTCAATTCAATCTCGCCGTCAATACCGCCGTCGTGGTCGCCGCCGCTGATTTTTAACCCCTCTAATCTTCTGCCGTTTTTCATCGAGTATCTTTCCAACAGATAGACCGAATAGTATTCGAAATAATCCCCGCCGAGCGCGCGCAGGCGTTTTAAAAAGCTTTCTTGCAGCTTTTCGTCCGCCGTCAAAGGCTTTTGCACGGGTTTTTTAATCGTTGCCCTGATACGGTTTTGCACGGGCGCACGTTTTTCCGCCGCTTTGAGCGGCTCGGATTTTACAGGCTCCTCTTTCGTTTCTGCTTTTACGGGTTTCTCCGCCGCTTGCACGGGCGCGGGTTGGACGGGCTGTAAGGGCAATGGTTTTTCTTCCGCTTTTTCCGTCGGCTTTTCGTCCGCTTTTATAGCGGGCTTCGTCGGTTTTTTATCGCCGAATAAAAAACTCATATCCATCACGATCGGAGCTTTTGCCAATTCGCCCTTTTCCTTTGCGACAAGCTCGGTCTTTTCGTCCTGCTTTTCAGGCGCAGGCTCTTCCTCGCGCGGCGCTTTGGGCGCATCTTGAGGCAAAGGCACAATCTCCGTTTTTTCGGGCGATTCCGTTGCGGGAGCAGGCACGCTTTTTACCTCTTCCGTTTTTGCCTTGGGTTTTCTGCCGCGTTTTTTGGGCGCGGGCTTTTCTTCCGTCTTTTCGGGGATAGGCTCGGGCGCGGTCTCGGGCGTTACGGGCGCGACGGGCGCGATTGGCTGCAAGGGCGCGACGGGCAAAGGCTCTGCCTTTTTCTCCGTTTTTTTGGCGGATTTTCTCGCCGTCTTTTTCGCGGGCTTTTCTTCCAAAATTTCCGTTTTTACCGCTTCCGTTTTTACCGCGGTTTTTTTCGTCCGCGACGCTTTTTTCGCGGGCTTTTCTTCGGGCGTTTCCGCGGTAGGCGACATAGGCAAACGCGCTTTCAACGCGTACATGCCCCCGTCGTACATAATATCGCTGTCCTTTTTCATAATATCGAGAACCGAGCCTACGCGCCCCTTGACGTCGTTGACGTTTTCGGTGTCTTCGCCGCCGAAACGCTGAGTGTACAGCTTTGCCGTTTCCTCGATGAGTTCGTTGTGTTTATACGGTTTAACCGCCAAGACTTCTCTGATGATATTTTTGGTTGCGTCTTTCTTTTCCGCACGGGTTACCGCAACCGGTTGTTTTTTCGTTCTTGCCATATTTTCTATTCCTTTTCTTTTTTTTGTCAATCGAGCAACCGAATGACTTCGCCGAGGTTTTCAAACCTCTCTTCCGTTTTTTCGGAAAGAAAGGCTTTCAAAAGGCGCAAGGCGCGTTTTTTGCCGCCCTCTAAACATTCTTCCCGATAAGTAAGTCCCGCGCATTTGCGCAAGGTGTAATAGGTGCTGACGCTGGCGCGTTCGCCCTGCGTGCAGCGTTCGAAGGTGGTAAACCGTCCGTCCGAAAAATCGAAATACAGCCTATCCCCAATCTCGCCGTCGCATTCTTCCAAAAAGGAAAGCTCAATGGGATAACCGCTTTCCCGCAGCGCGATAAGAAGGAAGGATATCAACGATTCGGCGACGTCCTCTTCGCCAAGAGAGAGTGCTTTTAACCCCTCGATTAGCCCGACGAACAGCCCGTCGTAGACTTCGTTTTCCATTAAGACGGTCAAGCAGACTTCCGCCATTGCGCAAGCGGCGTAAAAACGGACGATATCGCCGCGCAAAGCATAGAAGCTCTCGTGCTGATAGGCGCCCGTTACCGTGTACCTACCCCCCTTTTCCGCCAAAATATATTCGGCGAAGCAAAAGGGCTGCGCGGAAAAAGCGAGCTTGGCTTTCGGTTTTTTTACTCCACGGATTCCCGCCGTGATTTTGCCGAGTGCAGGGGAAAATAGGGTAAGCAGTTTGTCGTTGTCTTTATAGTCCAGCGTTTGTAAAACGATGGCGTCCGTTTTAATTTCCATACTTCCCCCGTTTTTTTCTTAGCGTTTTCGAAGCAGCTCGTAATAGAGCATATAATAGCTGATACTGCCCGTTTTTTCAAAGAGCTCCCAAGCCATTTTCGCCGCGCCCGTTTCGTCGTGTTTATCTCGCATTTTATTCCCCCTCCCTTTACAGTTTGGGGAGAAAAATCCGCGCTTATACAAGATTAAAATGTGAAACTCGGCTTTTGGTTTTGTTAAAGCTTAATATCCTCATACCCATAATCTTTCAAAAGATTTGTGCGATCCCGCCAATCTTCCTTTACCTTGACGTAGGTCGTTAAGAAAACTTTTGCGCCTAAAAACTTTTCCATATCTTGGCGGGCAAAGGAAGAAACTTCCTTTATTGCTTTGCCTTGCTTGCCGATTAAAATGGCTTTGTGGTTTGCGCGTTCGCAGACGATATCCAAATTCACCTCGTACACGCCCTTGTCGTTTCTTTCAAAGGTATTGATAACGATGGCGATACCGTGCGGGATTTCTTTGTCGAATTTCAACAAAATTTTCTCCCGCATAATCTCCGAAATCATAAACCGTTCGCTCTTGTCCGAAACGATATCCTCCTCAAATACTTTTTCGCCCTCGGGCATTTGGCTTGCCAAAAATTCTTTGAGGTGTTTTACGTTTTTGCCCTTGCGCGCCGAAACGGGGAACACGTCGATATCCAAACCGCTGTCTGCAAATTTTGCCATATCGAGGGGGATATTTTCCTTGGGCATAATGTCGATTTTGGTATACGCAACCGCCATCGGCAAGCCCAGCTCTTTATACTTCGCAATCAACGAAAAATCCTCTTCGTGAATCCCCTCGTGCCCGTCGAGCACGTACAAAATAAAATCCACCGATTTCGCGCTGGTTTCCGTCGTGCGCATCATCATATCCGTCAAGGCGTTGCGAGCCTTGTAAATCCCCGGCGTATCCACGAAAACGATTTGATACTCGTCCTCCGTCAATACCCCCAAAATCCGATCGCGCGTCGTTTGGGGTTTGGGGGAAACGATGGATACTTTTTCCCCGACCATTACGTTAATAAGCGTGCTCTTGCCCGCGTTTGCTCTGCCGATTACCGCCACGTATCCGCTTCTCATTTCTTCTTCTCCTTTTTCTTACAGCCGCGTAATGCCCAATTTTTGCAAGACGTGCTCTTCTTTTTCCCGCATAATAACGCGGTCGGACTCTTCGATATGGTCGTAGCCCAAACAGTGCATAATCCCGTGCACGACGAGATAATGCAATTCTCTTCTATACGAATGCCCGTATTCTTCCGCCTGCTCTTTCGCACGCTTTGCGCAAATCACGATAGAGCCCAAAAGCAAGTTCCCCTCTTCGTCGATTTCGTAGGGGTGGTCTTTTTTTGAAATGCTTTTCCCGCAGATATCTTCTAACGCAGGGTAGCTGAGCACGTCCGTTACTTTGTCCACTAAGCGGGTTTCACGGTTAAGGGTACGGATTTCTTCTTCGTCCACAAACAGCAGCTCTATACAAAGGGGAACGTCCGTTTTCACGAACCCTTCCAGCGCCGCCGTCAGCGCTGCAATATCCGCTTTCGTCAATTCGCCGTCTTCACAAAGCAACCTAAAATCCATTATTCGTTTTCCCCTTTGGTTTTTCCGCTTTCCGTGCGCTTGTATTTGATATTGGGGTATTTGATACGGTGGTGATAAACCCCCGTCAGCGTGTTGACGAGCGCAAGACGGATTTTGGTCAAGTCGCCGAGCGTAATGTCGCATTCGGCAAACTGTTCAAGGTCCATACGCTCTTCAATTACGGCGCGGATTGCCTTTTCCGCCGCCTCGGGCGTACGCGCGTTGACGGCGCGCACCGCCGCTTCGGACGCGTCGCAAATCATAACGATTGCGGCTATCTTCGTCTGCGGCTTAGGGCCAAGGTAGGAAAAGTCTTCAATGTTCAATTCGCCGTCCGTCATCTTCAACGCCTTTGCGTAGAAATACCGAATGGGCATCGTGCCGTGATGCTGTAAGGCTACGTCCGCAAAAAATTCGGGTAAGTGATGGTTACGGATTAGCGTGTACCCGTCGTGCGCGTGCGAACGGATAATGTCCGCGGAAAGCTCGGGGGAAAGCTCGTCGTGCAAATTGTAATCGCCCTGGTTTTCCGTGAAGTGTTCGGGGTTGTGCAATTTCCCGACGTCGTGGTAAAGCGCCGCCGCGCGGGCATAGTCCACGTTTTCGCCAATCGCCGCCGCGCAAGCCTCCGAAAGCTGGGCTACCATAACCGAATGATTATACGTGCCGGGGGCTTCTTCCTTTAACTTTTTCAAAATTTTCGCGTCCGAGCTGGTCAATTCCCGCAGTCGGAAGACGGTGAGGCGGTTGAACATTCCCTCGAAAATCGGGAGAATAAACAAGAAAATTACCGCCGAAGCCACGCCGCCGCCAAACCCGTAGCCCATACGGATAACGATGTTTTGAAAATCGGAAAGCCCCGTTTGCGTTGCGCCGTCCACGAAAGTCGAAATCTCCAAAAGGAAGATGATGAAATTTATCGGGAAAACGATGAAAACGCCAATCCCAACTACCGCAAAACGGGTTTTGGCTTTATTACAAAAGAAGATTGCAATCATACCCGACGAGAAAGAAATAATCAACGAGGAATAATATTCTTTCGCCGAAGCGCTCGCCGCGCAGGTAAAGGTATCGATAACGAAAATCAAAAGCGAGCTGATAACCGTCATAAAAATCGCTTCTCTTCTGCCAACCAAAACGAAAATCAACAAAGAAAGCAGAGCAACGGGGCGGGCGTACAGCTCGATTTTTGCGCCGACTACCCAGCATATGAGGAAATACACGTCTAAGACGGTAAACAACATCGTGATATCTTTTCCGCGCGAAAGCAATTCCTTGTTTTCAAACAGGAAATAAAAGTACATAATCGTGATCAGCAACAAGCATCCGAACAATGCGTACAAATAATCTGCGCCGTTCTCTTTCATATACGGACCGATATTCGAAAGCTTATCGAACAGCAGTACGCCTGCCGCCAGCACGATGAATATGAAGAAATGCAACAAGAAATACATCGCGCTTTTCAGCGTGTCGCGCTTCGTCCAAGTTCTTCCAAACTGTTTTACTGCCATCTTTGGTTATTCTCCTTCCACGTTGTTTGTGCGGGGTTTTTCTATCGGGCGTTTCTTTCCGCCCGTCTCTCCCCCGTCCTTTTCGTAGGCGCGGATAATGCGCATGACCAACGGGTGTCTTACTACGTCTTTTGCCGTCAGGCGGCAAACCGATATCCCCTCTACGCCGTCTAAGATTTGGGTCGCGTGTACCAGCCCGCTCTCCTTTCCGTCGAGGTCGATTTGCGTTACGTCGCCCGTAACGACCATTTTACTGCCCTCGCCCATACGGGTAAGGAACATTTTCATTTGCTCTTTCGTCGTGTTTTGCGCTTCGTCTAAAATGATGAACGCATTAGAGAGCGTTCTGCCTCGCATATACGCAAGAGGCGCAACTTCTATCGCGCCGCGCTCCATCAGCTTTCCATACGATTCCAAGCCGAGAAGCTCTTGCAAGGCGTCGTACAGTGGGCGCAGATACGGGTCTACCTTCGTCTGCAAATCGCCGGGCAAAAACCCAAGCTTTTCCCCCGCCTCCACCGCCGGGCGGGTGAGTATGATTTTCTCCACCTGACGACTTTTGAACGCCGCCACCGCCATACAGACGGCAAGATAGGTTTTCCCCGTGCCCGCAGGACCGACCCCGAAGACTACCGTATTTTTCCGTATCGCGTCCACGTAGGTTTTTTGACCGACCGTTTTGCATTTTATCTGTTTTCCCCGCGCGGTAATGGCGACTACGCCGCTTTCCAGCGTTGCGATTTCGCCCGCTCTGCCCTCTTTGGCAAGCTCGATACAATACGCCATACGCCCCGCGTCGATTTCCTCTTCGCCCGCAACCTTGACCAACGCGCCGAGGACCTGCATACCGATTGCAACCCCCTCTTCGTTGCCCTCTAAACGGATTTTTACGCCGTCCACGTAGGCGACGATGCCCAGCTCTTTGGACAGGAAATTGAGGTTTTCGTCAAACGCGCCCAAAATCCTCGCCAGCTTGTCCACCGATTGCACGTCTATACATTGAGACGTCTTTTCCAAATTCGACAAAGTTTTTCCTCCCGATAATACCCTTTTACATATTCTTGCTTTCAACCGCTTCGTAGCGCACGGTTGCCCAGTATCCTCTCTCCGTTTTTTCAAAAGTCTTTTGAACGATTTTATCCTCGTCGCGAAGTCCGATAGCAAGATAGGCTTTTGCAAACGCTTCTTCCTCGTTTTCCGCCTCTATTTCCGCCTCGTACGTACACGCTATACGCACGCGCGCGATAAGTTCAACGCGTACCTGCCCTTTACCTTCGGTTTCAAACCAATCCCCGACCAGACTTTCGCCCGCCGAAACGGCGTCCCCGATTTTTTTCAAGGGCGTGCCGCGCAGCACCGTCATCGCAACGATTTCGCCCGTATGCAAGGCGAGCATTTCCCCGCTTTCCATTTTCGCCGTTTCGCTTTTCGAAAGACGAATCTCCACCCGCACGCGAAACCCCGTTTTTTGTACCGAGCAAAACTCGACGCCGTCCAAAGCAAGCAAGCGAGCGCAAATGTCCTCCGCTTTGTTGTCCGTGTATCTGGAAAAAGCGGTTATCCCGTTTTCTTCCAACGCCGCGTAGGTTTCGCGGGCGTATACCTTGCTCCCTGCCAACTCAACCCCGAACACGAACCCGTCCGCATACAGCGTGCAAAGGGAAAAAAGCAATATGCCAAGCAAAAATCCTATCCGCTTTTTCGCGTTTTCGAAAACCCGTAAAAGCCCGACCGCCCCGAGGCTTTTGACCGTGTACGGAGTATACTCGCTCGGCGTATAACCCGCGGCGGGATAGATAGAAAACACTTTTGGGCAGTCCTTTTTCCGAACGCAAACCAAAAGCTTGTTCGTTTCCGTTTTTTTGACGTCGTACAAAGGGATTTGAGCGCGGCGCAAACGCAAAAGCGCGCGTTCGGGCATTATACCCTCGATTTGCAAGCGTTCTTTGAAAGGGAAAACCACCTTACGCCCTCCCTTTTTCGTCCGTTTCCGCGCGCACGCAAACGATTTTACCCGCGATTTCCAAATCGCCGTCGCAATATTTTTTTACCGAAAGCCCCCGACCCTCGACGATAATCTGCGTACGGGGGAAATAGAGCACGATGCGATCGGAAGAAAGCTCTCCCAACGTTTTTACGCCCTCGAAATAACCGCCGCCCTCCGGCACGAAACAGCATTTTGGTACAAACACGCCGTCTGCATTTTTAAAAATCTCGTCGTATAACCGCATACCTTGCTCCTTTCTTTACAGTATATGAAAGGAGGGGGATAGATATGACTTTTTATAAGGCTGCGTTCCGTTAGGAAAATTGGCTGTCGTACAATCGGCTATACGCGCCCTTGCGCCGCAACAGTTCCGTATGCGAGCCCTGCTCGACCACGCCCCCGTTTTCCATCACCAAAATCCTGTCGGCGTTTTCGATGGTAGCCAAGCGGTGCGCTACGATAAAGGAAGTTCTGCCCTCCATCAGCTTTGCAAACGCATCGCTGATTTTTCGTTCCGTACGGGTATCGATGGACGAGGTAGCCTCGTCTAAAATCAGCATCGGCGGGTCGGTCAACATAATCCGCGCGATACAAAGCAGCTGTTTTTGCCCTTCCGACAATCCCCCGCCGTCTTCAAGCAGAGTATCGTAGCCCTTTTGCATACGCTTGATAAAGCTATGCGCGTGCGCCGCTTTCGCTGCCGCGATCATCTCTTCGTCGCTGGCATTCGGTTTGCCCAGTTTTATATTTTCCCGTACCGTGCCGTTTTTAATCCACGTTTCCTGCAAAACCATACCGTAGTTTTGCCGCAAGGACAAACGGGTAATCTCCCGCACGTCTTCGCCCTCTAATTTTACCGCGCCGCCGTCTACGTCGTAGAAGCGCATTAACAAATTGATTAGCGTAGTTTTTCCCGAACCCGTTCTGCCGACGATGGCAATCCGCTGTCCCGGCGCAACGGACAAGGACAAATCTTCTATCAAAGGTTTTTCTTTTGAGTAGGAAAAATCGACGTTTGAAAGCTCCACCCGCCCTTTTACGTTTTCCAAGGCTTTGGCGTTTTCGTCCGAGGGCTGTTCGGGCTCGTCCGTCAGCTCGAATATACGCGCCGCGCAAACGAACGCGCCTTTCAGTTCGGTAATTACTCCCGAAATCTCGTTGAAGGGTTTGGTGTACTGGTTGGCGTAGGAGAGAAATTTCGTCCAACCGCCGACCGTCAAGCTGCCGCCAATTACGCTGAACGCGCCGAGCAGCGCAACGGTTGCATAGATAAGGTTGTTGATAAAACGGGTGGAAGGATTGGTGAGCGACGAATAAAAAGTGGCGTTCATCGACGCTTTTTCAAAGCGAGCGTTGATTTCGTTGAACTCTTGTTCGTTCTCCTCTTCGTGCGCAAAGGCAATGACCGTCTTTAATCCGCCGACGGTTTCCTCGCAAAAGCCCGTTTGGAGGCCGCGCGCCTCCGTTTGCTCTTTAAAATATTTGTGGGTATGGGTGGCAACGAAGCGCGCCACGAACAGGGACAGGGGGCTTGCGCACACTACGATAAGCCCGATTTTCCAGTTGGTTACAAGCATAAACGCAACCGTACCCAAAATTGTCATAAAGCCGCTAATAAACTGGGTAAAGCCCATCAACAGCCCGTCCGAAAACTGGTCGGCGTCCGCCACGATACGGCTGACGATATCCCCGTGCGATTTCTTATCGATATACTGCAAGGGCAAATCGCCGAGCTTTTGAAAGGCGTCCTTTCGTATATCCCGCACGACGTTGCAAGAAATGCGGTTATTGCAAAGGCTGGACAGCCACTGCGACAGCGCGGCAATCCCCACCGCTACCGCGATTTTGACGAAGATATATTGTAATTCCGTCCACAGCACGCCCCTTTCGAGAATACAGTCGATAGCGTCGCCAAAATAGACGGGTACGAACAAGGTTGCCGCCACTCCCAATAGCGCAAACAACACCGAGCCTGCCAAAGAAAACGGGTATCTGCCCACGTAGCGTAAAATGCGTTTCAGCGTGCCCTTAGGTGCTTTTACGGAAGGCTTTTTCATACGCTACCCCCTTCCGCTTCGTACTGCGAATAATAAATTTCCCGATAGACCTCACAAGACTGCATCAGGCTTTCGTGCGTACCGATCCCCACGGCTTTGCCGTCGTCAAGCACCACGATTTTATCCGCGTCCCGCACCGAGGAAGCCCGCTGGGAAACGATAAAGGTGGTCGAGGGCAAACCCCGCAACGCCTTTCTAAGCTCTGCCTCCGTTGCGTAATCGAGCGCGGAAGAAGAATCGTCCAATATCAAAATATCCGGTCGCCGAACCAACGCGCGGGCAATCGTCAAACGCTGTTTTTGCCCGCCCGAAAAGTTTTTGCCGCCTTGTTCGACCAGAGCGTCCAACCCGCCCTTTTCGAAAACGACGCCGTCCGCCTGCGCCAAACAGAGCGCGGTTTTAAGCTCCTCGTCCGTGGCGTCTTTCTTGCCCCACAGCAGGTTTTTGCGGATACTCCCCTTAAAAAGCTTCGCCTTTTGCGGCACGACGCCGATACGGCTGCGCAAAAATTCCTTTTGCGTTTTACTGCGCACGTCTACGCCGTCAATACGTACCTGCCCCTCGGTTACGTCGTAAAAACGGGGGATAAGATTGACGAGCGTGCTTTTACCCGAACCCGTACCGCCGATAATGCCGACCGTTTCGCCCTTCTTCACGGTAAAGGAAAGGTCGGAAAGCGCCGCCTCGCCCCCTTCGTGATAACGCAGCCCTACGCCGTCGAACACGACGTAATCTTCCTCCCTCTTTTCACACGTCTCTTCCCATTGAAGGGAGGATTGCATCGCCAGTACGCTTTCAATTCTGCTCCCCGACGCCGCCGCTTTGGCGACGGTTACGATAAGGTTTGCCAGCTTGATAAGCTCGATGAGGATTTGCCCCATCAAATTGTACAAAGCGATGACTTCGCCTTGGGATAAGCTGCCGCTATCCACGCGAATTGCGCCCGTATAAAGAAGAATTATTACGGCGAGATTGATAAGCACGTAGGTCAAGGGGTTGGTGATTGCGGCAAGCGCGCCGACGAATTTTCTTTCCTTGTTCAGCTCGCCGTTGCGCTTGTCGAAAGTTTTTCTTTCGTCCTCTTCCTGACAAAACGCTCGCAGCACCCGCGCGCCCGAAAGGTTTTCGCGGGTGGAAAGCAGGACTTTATCCAGCTTTTCCTGCGATTTTTTATACAGCGGCATACAAATCAGCATCACCGTATACACGACGGCGGCAAGCACGACGATGGTTACGGCGAAAATACCAAACGAGGTCGGGTCGATAAACAGCGCGCAAAACATTGCTCCGAATACGATAAAAGGCGAGCGCAAAAACAGGCGCAAAAACAGATTGATACCCGTCTGCAATTTGTCTACGTCCCCCGTCATACGGGTGAGAACGGTTGCTTCGCCGATACCGTCGAGGTCTTTATAACTGAGGGATTGCACTTTTTTAAACAAATCCTTACGCACGCCTGCGCATACGCCCGTAGCCGCGCGCGCGGAAAAATATTGCGCCGCCACCGCGAACACAAATCCAAGCAATCCAAACCCAACGAGTAGGACGCACGCCCACACGATAAAGGATTTGTCTGCATTGGGATACCCGCCGCCAATGCGCGCGCCAAACCCCTCGTCCACGATTGCCGCGACGACGAAAGGCACCAACAATTCGAAGGTCGCCTCTAATAATTTGAAAAGCGGACCTAAGAAACTTTGGCTTTTATAGGGCTTGAAATAGCGCAAAATTTTCTTCATACGCCTTTATTATAGCACGATTTTTTCGCAAAATCAAGAGAATTTTACTTCCTTATAATAAAAAGCGGGCGTGCCTATACCTCTGCGGACAAAAAAATACCGCGTTTCGCTTTTTACACGAAACGCGGGTTTGTTTTTATTCTTCTTCGTCCTCGCCGCCTGCGAAAGAGTTTTCATTTTGGGAAAGGAGGTCTTGATAGAGTTCTTTATAGGCGCGGATTACGAGCAAGCGTTCCCCTTCCTCCGTCGAGGACAGCCGTTCGTTCCTGCGATACATACGGATTCCGTTGAGGAAACGGTTGGCAAACACGATAAATACGAACAGCAGCAGGAAGGTTACGCCGCCTAATACCGCCGTAGGCAAAACGTAGGTATTATCGTTTACCGTCGGAATTTTTAACGCGTAAATAATCGTCAATATCAAGCCCACGATAAAGGGAATTGCCGAGGCAACGAACGCTAAACACGCCCGTTGTACGCGGGAAGAAAGCACGTCGCGGCGACGTTCTTGCACCTTTTCTACCCTTTCCACTAAAGGCTTTTCTTCCTCTTCCAGCTCGGCAATGCGCTTTTTAAAAACTTCTTTATAATCGCGCTTGATGATGTCCGTCGCTTCCAAACCAAGGTCGTATTCCAAACTTTCAATCCCGGTCGCCGCATATTCGCCAATCAGTACGTCGGGGTCGGTAAAGTTTGCCGTTTTTGCACGCCAATACCCCACGGACGCCACCGTCGCCAGCTCGTCCATTTCCAAAGCCTTTTCAAATTTGAGCTCCGCCGCGTGGTAGCTGCCCGAATCAAGCAAAGCCTCCCCTTCCGCGCAAACGCGGTCGTATTTCGCCTTGCGCTTTGCCGCCGCCTCTTTCTTCTTTTGACGGAGCGCCGCCGCTTCCTCGTTGCTAAGTCCTACGAGGTCTTCGTCGTCCTCGTCCAGCATCGGAAATTCAAAATGCACTTCGTCGCTTTCCTGCCGAGCAACCCCTTCGCCCGCAAGTTCGTCTGCAAGCTCGTCTGCAAGCTCGTCCGTAACGTCTACGTAGCCGTCCGCCGTCTTTTTCAAACGCACGCCGCGGCCGTATTCGTCGTCAATCATTCTTTCTTCCATAACCGTCTCCCGTTATTTTTATTCTTCTCTTTGCAAGAGTTCGTTTTCTTCGTCCGTCAAGGCGTACGGATTTTTCCATACGCTTTTTCCCTGTCCCACGTAATCGGGGATCACCGTCGATACCGTATACGCGCGGCACTTGCCCCTATACCTACTCTTTGCCCAATCGCAAAGCTCTTTCGTTTCAAAAAAGGCGATAACGCCGCTGCCCGAACCCGTCATAACCGTGCCCAAGGGCGAGAAAGACGCCGCTTCGCAATAGGTTTTTTCCACGTCCGCGTTGAGCGCGATTGCAGGAGGGTAAAGGTCGTTCGTCAAATACCTGCCCAGCTCGTTTTTATCTTCGCGCTGTAACGCGCGGATACATTCCCCCGTAAAATCGGGGCGAAGCGCAAGGGTGTGGGGCAGCTCGTCATACTTGCGATAGCAGTCTCCCGCGCTGACGGAAAACGAGGGGCAAAGCAAAAGAAAATGCAGTTTCGTTTTTATCGGCAACCGCTCTACGAGTTCCCCTCGCCCGCGTATGCGGGCAAAGCCGCCGTCAAGCATATATCCCGTATCGCTGCCCAGCTCGTCCGCCAAGGCTTTTAACGCCGCGCGGTCGGTAACTTTATACAGCTTCGCCATACCGTTTAACACCCCGACGACGTCGGCGGACGAACCGCCAAGCCCCGCGCCGATGGGGATATTTTTGTACACGGTGATATCCGCGCCCTGCGTTTGAAAACGTTTCGAAAAGGCTTCCGCCGCTTTTAAGGCGTTGTTTTTTTCGGGCGGAATGCTTTCGCTGCCCATCCCTTTCATCGTTACCGCGCTTAAATCGCCCTTTTTTTTCTTGATAACGAGATAATCGTACAAATCGATACTCGCCACCAAGGAATCGAGTAAGTGATACCCGTTTTCTATCCCGTCGATCAGCAGGGTAAGATTGATTTTTGCATAGGATTTTATTTTTACCGTTTTCATACCCTACCTAAAAAACGGCGGGGAACTCCCCCGCCGTCGGCTTCGTTCTATATAATTGTAGCACATTTTTTCTAAAATTTCAATGCTTTATACGATTTTCCCAGCGTATTTTTTGTGAAATTTATCGGATTTGCCGATAAACGAAAATCCTTTCCTTGCCCGTCAAGGGAAATTGCAGGTCGGGATTATGCTTTTGTAAATCCTCGGGCGCAAGCCGCAAGCGTTTGGAAAGCTCCCAAGCCCCCTCGCCCGCATAGGGAATGAAGACGGAAAACGCCGCCGTTTCACAAGGATATTCTTCCCCCTCAACCGCCTCGCATACGCTTTCCCATTCCTTTTTCGCGTAAGCGCGAACGCAAAGCTTTAAGGTCGCTTCCGCTTCCGTTTCGCCCCCTTTTTTACGCCGCACGTTCAAACCGCAGACGATTCCTTCCGCCTCGACCTCTTCCCCGTCGACGTTCAAAGGGAAAATAAACGGTAGGGACAGCCGCGCGCTCTTATGCGTTCCGTCCGCTCCGCAAAGCAGGACCTCCGCCAAAACCGCCCCTTCTGCTTCAAACCCGTTTTCCGTTCTTTTACAAAGGATTTCCGCGTGCGGCAACACCGCCGCCTGCAAGGAAAAACTCTCGTCCCCGCCCGCCGACAAAGCCGCGACGCCGCTGACCCGTTCGGTGCATTTTATTTGACTCATCAAATACCTGCCCCCGTCCTTTTTCTTTGTGAGCAGCATTTCTTTCTCAACCGAAAAGGCGTCTGCAACCACGGAGATTTCCTCTTGCACGGACAAGAAACAGTCGGCGGAGATACAATAGGAAAACAAAATTTTGCTCTTTCCCCTCTCCTCGTCCACTCCCGCGGTCAAGTGCGCCGATTTTACCAGCGCGTGCGCGCACGCGCTTATTCTGCCGAAGGCTTCGTCGGCAGGGATTTGCATACGGAAGGGCAACAACCGCTCGTAAGAGCGAATTTCGTCCTCGCCTTTCAACACGCAAATGTTCAAAGCCAATTCCCCTTCGATATCGATTTGCCCCGCGCCCGCGCTGACGGAGTGCACGACCGCCGTTTCGCTGTGCAGCAAAATATCGCCCACTTCGTCCGCTTCAAATTCGTCCTCGCCTTCCGTTTCTCCCGAAACGCAAATCGTCTTACAAAGGGAAAGCGCGCGTTTTTGGCACACTAAGCCCTCGCCGCCCGAGAGATATTCGATTTGTCGGCTGCCGTATACGTAAATATCCGCGTCCACGACGACGGAAATATACACCCCCGACCCCTCGCGCCGCCACGTTACGTTTTCCGCGCTAAAAATACACTTCGCAAAGCACGCGGGCGAAACGAGCCCGCCCTCCGCTTTGTGGAAAAATTCCGCTCCCCGTTCCGCGCGGCATACCTTCTTTTCCCCGTCCTCGTAAACGATGCTAAGCAATACCTTTCCGTTATAGCGCACTTCGCCGTCAGCGCACGAACATTCTGCGGGGACTGCCTTGGCGTGGATTGCCAAAACTCCGCTGATTTCGCTGCCTGGTAGGCGGCATTCTACCGCCGATTGCCCGTGCAAACGACAGACTTCCCCGATATAGCGGTAGGTGTCAAATTGCGGTTTTACAGACATAGTTAAAAGCCTCCTTTTCTCCTCTTTTTCGTCCCTCTATCGTATGCAAACCCCTCGCCGCATAGAACGGATTTAGCCATATTTTTCCTTCCCTCGTATCTTTTTCCGCTTTTTTGGGCATACTAAGCGTATGATAAAGCCCACGAAAAATATCAAAGACGTCAAACAAATGGTAAAAGACTGCGCCAGCGCGCGCGTTGCCGTGCGCGTCAACCTCGGCAGAAACAAAACCGTCAGCTTTTCAGGGATTTTGTCCGGCATTTATCCGGCGTTGTTTACCGTGAAACCCGACGATAAGGACTTTTTAGGAAAAACCGCCTACTCCTATTCGGACGTGCTTTGCGGAAACGTAAAAATTAAAAAGCTGTAAATTTCTTTTCCCCTATCTCTGCTATCTCTGCGGATATAGGATTTTTTTCCATACTCGAAACCTGTTATGGGATATTTTCCTATAATTTAAATAAAATAGGATAAAGATAGGGGAAATTATGGCGACGGATATTGCAAAGACGGTTGGGGAAAACTTGAAAGCGGCACGGCAGGCAAAAGGGATTACGCAAAAACAAATTGCGGCGGAGCTGGGAAAGCGGCAACCCGATTATAGCGATTACGAAACGGGAAAGGTGCAGCTCGATTATGAAAAAATCGTGTATCTTTGCAACCGCTTAGACGTTACGCCGAACGAACTGTTTGGGTTCCTTTTATAAAAATCGGGCAACGGAAAAACACCGCAATTTCGGGTATTGACAAACGGACAAAATTGTGATATACTGCGTATACTAGAAAAAGCAGGAGGACGTAAAGATGAAAAAATGGAAAAACTTTTTACTTTCTACTTTTATCGCTGTGCTTTCTCTCTGTATGCTGCTGCTTACGGCGTGCGGGGGCGTAGAGGGCACCTACAAGCTTAAAAGCGTAGAATACGAAGGCAAGGTATACGAGATTGGCGAAACGTTGATGGACGCTACGGTCGCGGAAGATATCCTCGTGATTAAGCTCTATGAAGACGGAACGGGCGAAATGCGTATGAAGATGGGCAACGAATTTGAAGACGAGGACTTCCATTGGAAGGAATCGGACGGGAAATTGACTTTTTACGACGACCTTGACGACCCTGTTGTCGTTGCAGAACGCGACGGCGATACGCTGACTTTAAAAATGGGCGGTATTACCTACAACCTCGTAAAAGAATAACCTATTTATCCGCGCCTTTACGGC
The DNA here is from genome assembly GCA_015069295.1 of Clostridiales bacterium. Classification (GTDB taxonomy): domain Bacteria; phylum Bacillota; class Clostridia; order Christensenellales; family Borkfalkiaceae; genus Scatosoma. Next base: position 100,020 of record SVIW01000003.1, on the reverse strand, counting down.
GCGGATTTTTTTGCGTTTTTCGTTGGCGCAGAAAATTTTTCATATCTTCGTAGGGGAGGCTATTAGCCTCCCGTTTTTGTTTCACTCCCTTCGGAAAACAGCGGGAGGATGCTATCCTCCCCTACAATTACGGTAATAATTGAGAACTCAATACACCTTGCCAACCGCAAAACATATCCGTAGGGGAGGCTATTAGCCTCCCGTTTGTATTTCATCCTTTCGGAAAACGGCGGGAGGATGCTATTCCCCTACGGAAAGGGCTTTGGAATTTAAATACGTTTATAATGCAACTCTAACGGCGGGAATATTTTGTAAATTTTTTAACATCCCCTATTGACTTTTCCTATTCCCTATGCTATAATAAACGTACTTTTTTATTCGGAGGCAAATTATGAAAAAAACGAAAGTATTTTTAACCTCGATGCTGATTAGCATTTTTATGCTTTGTATGCTGCTGCTTACGGCGTGCGGCGGTATTCCCGGTACCTACTATCTTGAAAGTATGGAAGCAAACGGTATGCACATCGAAGCAGGCGAACCGTATATGGGCGTTACCATTGACGAGGAATATATCGTCGTGGAAATCGAAAACGACGGCTCTTTCTCTATGTCGATGAGCGGCTCTATGTCGTTTAAGGGCACTTGGAAGGATTTGGGCGACGGAACGATTGAGCTGACCGTCGACGGCGATCCGTTGGTTTGCGAATGCGACGGCGATACGCTGGTAATGGATATGGACGGCGCAAAGGTTACCTTGAAAAAATAATCTAAAATGATAAAACGGGCGCACCGTGTACGCGGTGAACGCCCGTTTTTTTGTTTATAATACTTTCTTTAAAAATTGCCCCGTATAGCTTTCCTCTACCTTTGCCACCTCTTCGGGAGTGCCCTCGCAAACGATTTGTCCGCCGCCGCTCCCCCCTTCCGGGCCAAGGTCAATCAAATAATCCGCCGTTTTGATAACGTCCAAATTGTGCTCGATGACCAAAACGGTATTGCCGCCCTCGCGCAGGCGCAGTAAAATTTTAATCAGCTTGTCCACGTCGTAGCTGTGCAAACCCGTCGTCGGCTCGTCTAAAATATACAACGTCTTGCCCGTCGAGCGTTTGGCAAGCTCAGTCGCTAGCTTAACGCGCTGCGCTTCGCCGCCCGATAGAGTGGTGGAGCTTTGCCCCAAACGGATATACCCAAGCCCGACCTCGTTTAGAGTGCGGATTTTGTTATAAATAGAGGGCACGGGCGCGAAGAACTCGCAAGCCTCTTCCACCGTCATCTCTAAGACGTCGGAAATGCTTTTGCCCTTGTATTTGACCTCTAACGTTTCGCGGTTGTACCGCTTGCCGCCGCACACTTCGCAGGGCACAAAAATGTCGGGCAAGAAGTGCATTTCTATCTTAATAATCCCGTCGCCGAAACAATGCTCGCATCTGCCGCCCGACACGTTGAACGAGAACCTGCCTGCCTTATATCCCCGCTCTTTTGCGTCGGGAGTCATCGAAAACAAGTCGCGAATGGCGTTGAAAACGCCCGTGTACGTCGCGGGGTTGCTGCGCGGCGTTCTGCCAATCGGCGATTGGTCGATGGCGATGACTTTGTCGAAAAGCTCCACCCCTTCGGCGCGGTCAAAATTGCCCAATTTATGCTTTGCGCCGTTGTGCGTATTGGCTAACAACGGATAGACGATTTCGTTGACAAAACTCGATTTCCCGCTACCCGAAACCCCCGTAACGGCGGTGATAAGTCCCACGGGGACTTTGATGTCTACGTTTTTCAAGTTGTTCTGTTTGCAGCCGTACAGTTTCAGCCAATTTTCATTAGGCGCCTTTCGAACGGTCGGCGTTTCGATTTTTCTACGCCCCGCGAGATAATCGCCCGTAATCGAACGCGGCTCGTTTTCAATATCCTTCTGCGTACCGCAGGCAACGATTTCCCCGCCGTGTACGCCCGCTTTCGGACCGATATCCACGATATAATCCGCCGCGCGAATGGTGTCCTCGTCGTGTTCGACCACGATCAGCGTATTCCCCAAATCCCGCAAGCCCTTTAACGAATGGAGCAGCTTTTCGTTGTCCCGCTGGTGCAAGCCGATACTTGGTTCGTCCAAAATATACAGTACGCCCGACAGCGCGCTGCCGATTTGGGTCGCCAAGCGGATACGCTGGCTCTCCCCGCCCGAAAGGGTTACGGCGGTACGGGTGAGCGTAAGATAATTCAGCCCCACGTTTCTTAAAAACCCAAGTCGGTTGTTGATTTCCTTGATAATCGCATCGGCAATCAGATGCTCGGTGTGGGTGAGTTTTTCTTTCAATCCGTCCATAAACGCAAAAATATCGTCAATGGACATTTCACAGACTTCCCAAATATTTTTTCCGTCAATCCGCACGGAAAGCGCCTCTGTTTTTAAGCGTTTCCCCTCGCAAACGTCGCAGGGCGCGTTGCGCATCAACCGCTCGATTTCCCCCTTTACGCCGTCTGAGGTCGTCGTGGAATACCTGCGCTGCAAATTGTTGACGTACCCCTCCCAAGTCTTTTTAAAGCTGCCCGAAAAGGAGCGAGTTTGATACTGCATATCCACCCGCTCGGCGCTGCCGTACATCAAAATATCGTAGACTTCTTTGGACAAATCCTGCACGGGTACGTCCAAGGAAAAACCGTAGGCTTTGGAAAGTGCGGACAACTCCATCAACGCCATCGAGCTTGGTCCTAAATTCCAGCCCGTTACTTTCATAGCCCCCTCGCGCAGAGTCTTCGTCTTGTCGGGACAAATCAAGTCAGGGTCGACAAACTGCTTAAAACCAAGCCCCGAACAAGCGGGACAAGCCCCGTATACGGTGTTGAACGAGAACATACGCGGCTCGATTTCTTCCAAGGAAACGCCGCAATCGGGGCAGGCGTAGTTGACTGAATACAATTCTTCCTTTCCCTCGCAATCGATGACCACCAAGCCGTCGGCAAGCTTTAACGCCGTTTCCAAGCTGTCCGTCAAGCGTTTTTGCACGCTCGGTTTTACCACTAATCTGTCCACGACGACGGAAATGTTGTGCTTGATATTCTTTTCCAAACGGATTTCTTCTTGCAAATCGTACACGATTCCGTCGATTTTTACTCTGCCGAACCCGCTCTTTTTAAAGGCTTGCAGCTCTTTGACGTACTCGCCCTTTCTACCGCGCACGACGGGCGCGTTGACGAGGATTTTACTGCCCTCGGGCATCGCCAAAATATGGTCGCAAATCTCGTCCACCGTTTGGCGGCGGATTTCCCTGCCGCATTTTGGACAGTGCGGCACACCGATACGTGCAAACAAAAGACGGAAATAATCGTAAATTTCCGTTACCGTACCCACCGTCGAACGGGGGTTGCGCGAAGTGGTTTTTTGGTCGATGGAAATGGCGGGGGATAACCCGTCGATACTTTCCACGTCCGGTTTTTCCATTTGCCCCAAAAACTGGCGTGCGTAGGAAGATAAGCTTTCTACGTACCGTCTTTGCCCCTCGGCAAAAATCGTATCGAACGCAAGCGTCGATTTTCCGCTGCCCGAAAGCCCCGTAAACACCGTCAGTTGGTTGCGGGGTATCGTTACGTCTACGTTTTTTAAATTGTTCTCTTTTGCGCCTCTAACGACGATTTCTTCTTTCATACTTTTCCTTTTCATCTCGTACCTGCCCCCTGCGTTTTTCTTTCAACGCGTATATGGGTAGGTTATTTTTGCGCCTTGCGCAGTTTCATCTTTAACTGTGCGATTTTCTCCCGTATCTCGATTGCCCTTTCAAAATCAAGCTGCCCGCTGGCGACTTTCATCAACGCTTTCAGCTTCTCGATTTCGTCGGGGATATCCTGCATTTTGATATTCTCGTCCGTATGCTTTTTGGTGATATTAAGAGTAGATTTTACCTCTTTGATAATCGTTTTGGGCACGATTCCGTGCGCCTTGTTATACTCGTCTTGTACCCGCCTTCTGCGCTCGGTTTCCCCGATCGCCCGTTTCATACTGTCCGTAATAACGTCGGCGTACATAATTACCCGCCCTTCGCTGTTTCGCGCCGCTCTACCAATCGTCTGAATCAGCGAAGTTTCGCTGCGCAAAAACCCTTCTTTGTCCGCGTCGAGAATTGCCACCAATTTCACCTCGGGCAAGTCCAATCCCTCGCGAAGCAGATTGATACCGCAAAGCACGTCAAATTCGCCAAGCCGCAATCCGTTTACAATGTCGATACGCTCTAAGGTGTCGATGTCGCTGTGCATATATTTTACTTTGACGGAATGTTCTTTCAAATAATCGGTCAATTCTTCCGCCATACGCTTGGTCAGGGTCGTAATCAAAACCCTGCCCCCCTCGTTTATCACCTTTCTAAGCTCGGATAAAAGGTCGTCTATCTGCCCTTTCGTCGGTTTAATCGTTACGACAGGGTCGAGCAAGCCCGTCGGACGGATAAGCTGTTCTACCTTTTGCCCCGCCTGCTCTAACTCGTACGGGGCAGGGGTTGCCGAAACGCAAATCAGCTGCGGTACGCGCTCGTCAAACTCGTCGAAAGTCAGCGGACGGTTATCGTACGCCGCGCGCATACGGAAGCCGTAGTCAACCAAGTTGCGTTTTCTCGATAAATCGCCGTGGTACATCGCTCGGATTTGCGGAATCGTCATATGGCTTTCGTCGATAAACACCAAAAACTCGCCCGCGGGGAAATAATCAAGCAGAGTAAAGGACGGTTGTCCGGGGGTGCGCCCGTCAAAATAACGGCTGTAATTTTCTATCCCGCTGCAATACCCGATTTCGCGCATCATCTCCAAATCGTGTTCGGTGCGCTGCTTCAATCGCTGCGCTTCTAAAATCTTCCCTTCCGCTTCAAACGCCTTGACCTCGCCTTGTAAATCCTCTTCAATCATCGCAAGCGCGCTATGCAATTTTTCCGTCCCGACGGCGTATTGACTGGCGGGGAAAATCGCGACGTGAGAAAGCTCGTTAAGCTTGTTTCCCGTCAGCGCCTCGACTTCGTAAATTTTTTCAATCTCGTCCCCCCAAAACTCCAGACGAATCGCTACTTCCGAATTGGACGCGGGGAAAATTTCTAGCGCGTCGCCGCGCACACGGAAGGTCGAGCGTTTAAAATCGGTATCGTTGCGGGCGTACTGCAATTCAATAAGCTTACGCATCAGCGCGTTGCGCTCCCATTCCATACCGGGGCGCAAAGACAGCGACAAACGGAAATATTCTTCGGGCGCGCCCAGCCCGTAAATACAGGAAACGGATGCCACCACCAGCACGTCCTTTCTTTCCATCAACGAGCCCGTCGCGCTGTTTCTAAGCTTGTCGATTTCCTCGTTCATACTCAAATCTTTTTCAATATAGGTATCGGTAGTCGGAATATAACTTTCGGGCTGATAATAATCGTAATAGGACACGAAATATTCCACGCGGTTTTCGGGAAAAAATTCGCGGAACTCGTTGCAAAGCTGCGCCGCAAGCGTCTTGTTGTGCGCAATCACGAGAGTGGGTCTATTGACGTTCTTGATGACGTTCGCCATCGTAAACGTTTTTCCGCTGCCCGTAACCCCCACCAAAACCTGCGTGCGGATTCCGTCTAACACCCCTTCCGTCAATTTCTCGATTGCCTGCGGCTGATCCCCCGTCGGCAAATAGGGCGCGTGTAATTTAAACTCCATATCCGTATCCTCCCGACGGTTTTTGCAAACGTTTGTTTGCCTGTCTGATAAGGTTATTATAGCACGTTTGCGGGGAAAAGTAAACAAAATAAACGGATATTTTTAAAATATCCGTTTCAAGACCAAACCGACGAGAAACGCCACGACGGCGGAGGCAACCGCCCAAAAAATTTTTACCGCCGCGTCCCGACGGGCTTGCGCGGCGTACCGCTTGAACGCGTACCCGTTCGTCCGCAGGGAAATGACGTACATTTTCTCCCCTTTTCTATCGGAAGAAAGGAGTTCGAAATAATCGTCCAAGGACAGTTCGGCTAAAATTCTATCCAGCTGTTCTTCGGTAAATTTTTTCCGAGGGGGCAGAATAGACAACAGCTCGGAAGGCGCGATAAGGCATACTCCCTTTTCGTGGCAAAGGGTATATACCGCGTTCATCACCTCCGCTTCTCGTCTGTTCAGCATCTCCCCTCCAAAATTCAACGCGTACCTGGGCGCGTTGTTTCTTATATAGTATGCCGTTTTTTTTGATTTTCATACAAAAACCGACGCCCAGAAAGACGTCGGTTTTTTTCCTTGATTATATCCGTTAAACAGTCGCGATTACTTCGACTTCGACCAAAACGTTTTTTGGCAGAGTCTTTACCGCCACGCAGCTACGCGCGGGATTGGTCGTGAAATACTTTGCGTACACGGCGTTGAACGCCGCAAAATCGCCCATATCCGCCAAAAAGCAAGTGGTCTTTACCGCTTTTTCAAAGCCCGTACCCGCCGCGTTTAAAACCGCGCCCAAGTTTTGCATCACCTGTTCTGCCTGCGCCGTAATCCCTTCCGCCTCGACGTTGCCCGTTGCGGGGTTGATGGGGATTTGCCCAGAAGTAAACACCATATCGCCGCAGACGATTGCCTGCGAATAGGGTCCGATTGCCGCGGGGGCTTTGTCCGTAGAAACTTTTCTCAAAACTGCCATCTTCTTTTCTCCTTTATTCTACCAGTTTAAACCCGAAATCAGTCAACGCCTTTCGTATGTCCTGGATATGCTGGAAATTCCTCGTTTCCAAAACGATACGCAAATAGCAGCCGTTGACGTCCGAGCCCTCGTTTGCTCTTTCGTGGTGTACAGAAGTTACGTTGCCGCCCATATCCGCAATGATACGGGAAACGTTTTTCAGCTGTCCGGGCTTGTCCACAAGCTCGACCATCAGTTGGCAGCTTCTGCCCGACATCAACAGCCCGCGCTTGATAACGCGCGAAAGTATAGTTACGTCGATGTTGCCGCCCGACAGTACGCAAACCGCTTTTTTGCCTTTCAAGTCTACTTTATGAAACATCGCCGCCGCAACCGCTACCGCGCCCGCGCCCTCGGAAACGAGTTTGGGTCCTTCCATCAACGCCAAAATCGCCGCCGAAATTTCATCGTCCGTAACCGTTACGATTTCGTCCACGTATTTAGCGCAAAGCTCATAGGTCAAATCCCCCGGTTTTTTCACGGCGATACCGTCTGCAATCGTCGATACGGAAGGCAATTCTTCCACTTCGCCGTGCTCGATCGCGTTTTTCATTGAGGGCGCGCCCTTTGCCTGCACGCCGTAGACTTTGATACGGGGATTGAGGGTTTTTAAGGTATACGCAATACCCGAAATCAAGCCGCCGCCCCCAATAGGCACGAGCACTGCGTCCATATCGGGGATTTGTTCGATGAGTTCGAGCGCAATCGTTCCCTGCCCTGCAATTACGTCCTCGTCGTTAAAGGGATGAATAAAGGTACACCCTTTTTCGTCCCGCAAAGAAATCGCCTTTTTATAAGCGTCGTCGTAAACTCCTTCGACAAGGCAAACCTCTGCGCCGTAGCTTTTGGTTGCCTCGACCTTGGAAATCGGCGCGCCGTCGGGCAAACAAATCGTCGCTTTTATCCCGTTTTTCTGCGCCGCCAACGCCACGCCTTGCGCGTGATTGCCCGCCGAACAGGCAATCACCCCGCGTTCCTTTTCCTCCGCGGAAAGACGGGTCATTTTATAATACGCGCCGCGCACCTTGAAAGAGCCGGTTACTTGTAAATTTTCCGTTTTTAAGTACAGCTGCGCCCCTTCGCAAAGCTTAGGCGCATAGATTACGTCCGTTACGCGCGCCACGCCCTTTAAAGCACGGCTTGCGCGATACACGTTGTCAATAGTCAACATTTTTCACCTCATCGCATACCTGGTATGCCCGTTTTATAATAAACTGTGGATAAACTGCTCTGCCGCGCGGGCGGAACGGCTGCCCTTTTTCAAGGCGAACGCCTCCGCTTTTATCGCCAATTCCGCGTCGGGAATATTCAGCGAATTTCTTTTTGCCAGCTCGCGCACGATTTTTAAATACAGCGCCTTGTCGGGTTTGGAGAACAGTACCGTCAAACCAAACCGTTCGGAAAGGGAAAGGGTTTCTTGCAGGGTATCGTTCCTATGCACGTCGTCGCCCTCTCTATCCCCAAAGCTCTCTTTTACGATATGCCGTCTATTACTCGTCGCGTAAATCACCGCGTTGTCCGCCGTCGCGCTTGCCGAGCCTTCCAAAGCCGCCTTTAACATACTGAAATCGTCGTTGTTTTGATTAAAGGATAAATCGTCGATAAAAATAATAAATTTTAAAGGATTGCCGTTGATATGCGCCATCACCGTCGGCAAGTACCGAAGCTGGTCTTTACGCAATTCGATTAACCGCAAGCCCTCGTTAAAAAACTCGTTAGCGATCGCTTTTACCGTCGAAGATTTCCCCGTGCCCGCGTCCCCGCAAAGCAGGGCGTTTGCCGCAGGTCTGCCCTCTAAAAAGGCGCGGGTGTTCGCCACCACGCTTTCCCTTTGCGTTTCATAGCCGATAAACTGCGCCATACCCGTTTTATCCGCGCTGACAATCGGCTCGATTTTCTTGTCATCGGAAAAACGGAACATACAGTGGGAAGAAAAAATCCCGTAACCGTGGCGATGCAAATTTTGCAATCTCTCTTGATACGCCCCTACCACGTCCGCATTCACGGACGAAAAATCAGGTAAGCTTTCTTCGTCAGTCCCCATATCCGCCGCAAAATCCGCGCGGGTCAAAGCCCCAAAAGCCGCAAAACAACGCAGCTCGCTTTTTGCCGAGTCTTTCAAGGCAGCAGGCAACGCTTTCCCGTTTGCCACGCCCTTGATATAGACGTTTTCGTCCTCGAACACGAGGCGTTTTACAAGCTCCGTCAACGACCCGCCTTGGCGATAGATTTCCGCCACGAACGCCGCGTACGCCTTGTATTTTTCAAAGGTTTTTCCGTCCTCGCAAAGACAGTACGCTTCATACGCGCGCAATAACGGGCTATCCCAAACGGAACGGAACACCGAGCAAAGGCACAGTCCGCCGTAAATTTTTTTGAGTTTATTTTCTTTCATATCCTACCTTCTTTCAAAGGTTTTCAATAATTTTATCCGTCATCTCTTTCGTGCCGAGCGCAGGCGCGCCGTGCGCAAGATCCGCCGTACGAAGTCCCAGCTCCAACACTTTGTCCACCGCTTTCACGATATCCTCGGACGCTTCCTCCTCGTCGAACGCGTACAAAAGCATCATCGCCGCTGACAAAACCGTCGCAATCGGGTTGGCTTTGTTTTGCCCTGCGATATCGGGCGCCGAACCGTGAATCGGCTCGTACAAGCCCCGTTTCCCTTGCGATAAGGACGCCGACGGCAGCATACCGATAGAGCCTGTAATTTGCGAAGCCTCGTCGGAGAGGATATCCCCGAACATATTGCTCGTAACCACGACGTCAAACTGCGAGGGATTTCGAACAAGCTGCATCGCCGCGTTGTCTACCAGCATATCCGCAACCTCAACGTCGGGGTATTCTTCCGCGATTTCGTGCACGATTTTACGCCACAAACGGGAAGTTTCCAACACGTTCGCCTTATCGATACTCGTCAGCTTTTTACGGCGTTTTCTCGCCGTTTCAAACGCCACGCGCACGATACGTTCGATCTCCATACGGCTGTAGCTTTCGGTGTCGTACGCCTCTTCGCCGTACTTGCCCTCGCGATAGCCGCGCTCGCCAAAATAAATCCCGCCCGTCAATTCGCGCACAATCGTCATATCAAAGCCTTTTGCCACAATATCTTCCCGCAAAGGGCACTCCCCTTTCAAAGCAGGGTACAGTTTTGCGGGGCGCAGATTGGTAAACAAGCCCATCGCCGCGCGAATCCCCAAAAGCGCCTTTTCGGGGCGGAGATGCCCCGGCAGAGTATCCCATTTCGGCCCGCCTACCGCGCCGAGCAAAACGCTGTCTGCTTGTAAGCACCCCTCGATCGTTGCCTTGGGCAAAGGTTCGCCGCAGCTATCGATTGCCGACCCGCCGATAAGGTAGGGAGTAAACACGAAAGAAATATTCCGTTTTTTACCTACCGCCTCTAAAACGCGCACCGCGCTTTCGACGATTTCAGGACCGATTCCGTCCCCTTTTAATAACGCAATTTTATACGTTTTCATATTCTCACCTTCTTAAATTTCGCCCTTTTGGATAGAGGGCACTAAGCCGCCGTTTTCGATGATTTTTTGGATAAACGCAGGGAAGGGCTGGGTTTGAAAGCTCTGTCCCGTCGTGCGGTTATAAATAACGCCCGCGTCGAGGTCGGCTTCCACTACGTCTCCGTCTAAAATCCCGTCTACCGCCTCACTACATTCCACAATCGCAAGCCCGATATTGATGGAGTTTCGATAGAAAATGCGCGCAAAGCTTCTGGCGATGACGAGGGAAATTCCGCTTGCCTTGATGGCAATCGGCGCGTGCTCACGCGAGGAACCGCAACCAAAATTATACCCTGCCACCATAATATCCCCCGCTTGCACCTTGGAAACGAACTCCTTGTCAATGTCTTCCATACAATGGCTAGCCAGCTCTTTGGGGTCGCTGGTGTTGAGATAGCGGGCGGGAATAATAACGTCCGTATCGACGTTGTCGCCGTATTTGATCGATTTACCTGAAAATTTCATACCGTTTACCTCTTACAAAGCCGCAGGGTCGGCAATTTTGCCCGCTACCGCGCTTGCCGCCGCCACCGCAGGCGACGCCAAATATACTTCCGATTCTACGTGCCCCATACGCCCGACGAAGTTCCGATTCGTTGTCGCAACCGCGCGTTCGCCAGCCGCCAAAATGCCCATATACCCGCCAAGACAAGGCCCGCAGGTGGGCGTGGAAACCACGCAACCCGCTTCGATAAAGATTTTCACCAAGCCGTTTTCCACCGCTTGCATATAAATATCCTGCGTAGCGGGGATTACGATCGCGCGGACGTGTTTGGCAATCTTTCTGCCTTTGAAAATTTCCGCCGCCTCGGCAAGGTCTTTATAATGCCCGTTGGTGCACGACCCGATGACCACTTGGTCGATTTTAATTTCGCCGATTTCGTCGAAAGTCTTGGTATTTTCGGGCAAGTGCGGGAAAGCAACCGTCGATTGAATCGCAGACAAATCGATTTCGTACGTTGCGTCGTAAACGGCATCCTCGTCCGCTTTGTAAGCGACGAATTCTCTGTCCGAATGGGCTTTTACGTAGGCTTCCGTCTGTTCGTCCACCTCGAAAATCCCGTTTTTCGCGCCCGCCTCGATCGCCATATTCGAAATAGTCAGACGATCGTAAACGGTCAGGGATTTAACTCCCTCGCCCGTAAATTCCATAGACTTGTACAGCGCGCCGTCCACGCCGATTTTGCCGATAATATGCAAAATCACGTCCTTGCCCGACACGTATTTGTTCAGTTTGCCCTTAAGTACGAACTTGATTGCCGAGGGCACTTTAAACCAAGCCTTGCCCGTCGCCATACCGCACGCCATATCCGTCGAGCCCACGCCCGTCGAAAACGCGCCGAGCGCGCCGTAGGTGCAGGTGTGCGAATCCGCGCCGATGACGACGTCGCCGGGCACGACTAAACCCTTTTCAGGGAGTAACGCGTGCTCGATACCCATACGCCCTACGTCGTAGAAATGAGTAACCTCGTGCTTGTTGCAAAAATCGCGGCAGGTCTTGCATTGTACCGCCGCTTTGATGTCCTTGTTGGGCGCAAAATGGTCCATAACCATCGTTACTTTGTCCTTATCGAACACTTCTTTTGCGCCGATTCTTTCAAATTCGCGAATCGCAACGGGCGAAGTGATGTCGTTGCCGAGCACTCTGTCTACGTTTACGAGAATGAGTTGCCCTGCTTCGACTTTATCCAAGCCCGCGTGCGCCGCGAGAATTTTTTGCGTCATTGTCATTGACATAGCTAAATTCCTTTTCCCTTAAAAAACAGAACGAATTAGATGAGAAGTATATAAACCGTCCCTTACTTGTTAATAATAGCGCCTTTATCCGCAGACGACACCTGCGCCGCATAGCGTTTCAGATACCCTGAAACTTCTTTCTTTTTCAGGACTTTATTCGCTTTTCTGCGGGCAAGCTCTTCCTTAGAAACTTTCCACTCGATTTTGTAATTGGGGATATCGATGGAAATAATATCGCCGTCCTCAACGTAGGCAATCGCGCCGCCCGAAACCGCTTCGGGAGAAACGTGCCCGATCGACGCACCGCGCGTTGCGCCCGAAAATCTGCCGTCGGTGATCAGCGCAACGTCCTTATCCAAGCCCATACCCGCAATCGCAGAAGTGGGAGAGAGCATTTCGCGCATACCAGGACCGCCCGCAGGCCCTTCGTTGCGGATAACTACCACGTCGCCCTTGACGATTTTGCCGCCGTAGATTGCCGCAATACATTCTTCCTCGCTCTCGTAGACCTTGGCAGGTCCCTCGTGCACGAGCATTTCCGGCGCAACCGCCGCCCGTTTTACTACGCAGCCGTCGGGAGCAAGGTTGCCTTTCAATACCGCAATCCCGCCCGTTTGGCTAAACGCGTTTTCGGGTTTTCTGATAACCTCTTCGTCCAAATTGACGACTCCTTCGAGGTTTTCTTTCATCGTTTTGCCCGTTACGGTCATCACGGAAGTGTCCAAAAGCCCCAAAGCCTCCAATTCTTTCAAAACCGCCTGTACGCCGCCCGCTTCGTTTAAGTCCTCCATATAGGTCGAACCCGCCGGCGCGAGGTGGCATAAATTGGGAGTTCTTTCGCTGATTTCGTTGACCTCGTCGAGGTTAAACGGCACGCCGCATTCGTTGGCAATCGCCGGTAAGTGCAGCATACTGTTCGTCGAACAGCCCAGCGCCATATCCGCCGTGATGGCGTTTTTAATCGCCGCCGCCGTCATAATATCGCGGGGACGGATATTTTTTCTGACGAGCTCCATAACTTGCATACCGGCGTGCTTTGCCAACTCGATACGCGCGGAATACACCGCGGGAATCGTGCCGTTGCCACGTAAGCCCATACCCAAAACTTCGGTCAGACAGTTCATCGAGTTTGCCGTATACATCCCCGAACAAGACCCGCAGGTCGGGCAGACCTTTCTTTCAAACTCGGTCAGTTTTTCCTCGTCGATTTTGCCCGCGCTGTACGCACCGACCGCTTCGAACATACTCGAAAGCGAGCGTTTTTTGCCGCCTACTCTCCCTGCGAGCATCGGCCCGCCGCTGACGAATACGGTAGGAATATTCAACCGCGCCGCCGCCATCAAAAGCCCGGGCACGTTCTTATCGCAGTTTGGAATCATAACCAGCCCGTCAAAGCCGTGCGCCAAAACCATCGCTTCCGTCGAATCGGCGATGAGGTCGCGGGTAACGAGAGAGTATTTCATACCGGTATGCCCCATCGCAATCCCGTCGCAAACGGTGATAGCGGGGAACATAATGGGCGTACCGCCAGCCATAGCAACCCCTAATTTTACCGCTTGCGCGATTTTGTCGAGGTTGATATGCCCGGGGACGATTTCGTTGTACGAACAGACGACCCCGATCAAGGGGCGGGACTGTTCCTCGTCGGTCAGCCCCAATGCGTGGTACAAGGATCTGTGTGGCGCGTTGGAGAAGCCGTCTACTATGGTGTCTTTAATCATAATTTTTGTCCTTTCTGCGGCAAAGCCGCATTTACGCCTGCGGCGTATTTTCGCAAAGCAAGCTTTGCGATCAGTTATTGATAAATTTCTCTTCGTCCGCCCAGCTATACAGCTTTCTGATATCCTTGCCGACTACTTCGGAGGGATGTTCCGCTGCAATTTTTCTCATTGCGTTGAAATGTACCTGCGAGCCTGCGTCCGACATATCCAAAAGGAAGTCTTTTGCGAACGTACCGTCTTGGATATCCTTCAAGACCTTTCTCATCGCTTTCTTCGTCTCTTCCGTAATAATCTTCGGACCCGTAATATAATCGCCGTATTCTGCGGTGTTGGAAACGGAATAACGCATACCCTCAAAACCGCTTTGGTAAATCAAATCTACAATCAATTTCATTTCGTGGATACATTCAAAGTATGCGTTTCTGGGATCGTAGCCTGCCTCTACAAGCGTTTCAAAACCCGCCTGCATCAACGCGCAAACACCGCCACAAAGGACTGCCTGTTCGCCGAAAAGGTCGGTTTCCGTTTCGGTACGGAAGTTCGTTTCCAAAACGCCCGCGCGCGCACCGCCGATACCCAACGCGTATGCAAGACCGATTTCCAAAGCGTCGCCCGTTGCGTCCTGTTCTACCGCGATAAGACAAGGCACGCCTTTGCCTGCTTGGTATTCGCTGCGGACGGTATGACCGGGCCCCTTAGGCGCAACCATAATAACGTTGACGTTCTTCGGGGGCTTGATACAGCCGTAATGGATATTAAAGCCGTGCGCAAACGCCAAAGTCTTGCCTTCGGTAAGGTTGGGTTCGATGCTTTCTTTGTACAGCTTCGCCTGCTTTTCGTCGTTGATAAGAATCATAATAAGGTCGGCAACCTTCGCCGCTTCCGCCGCCGTCATAACGGTCATGCCCTGCGCCTCTGCCTTTGCCCAGCTCTTGCTGCCCTTATAAAGCCCGACGACTACTTTAACGCCCGATTCGTGCAAGTTCAACGCGTGCGCGTGCCCCTGCGAGCCGTAGCCGATAATCGCAACCGTTTTGCCGTTTAACTTGTTCAAATCACAATCCTGTTGATAAAAAATTCTTGCCATAATACTATCTCCTATTTTATGTTAAAATTTTTATTTTTTAATTTTGTCCGCAATTCCGAATTCCTCATTCCGAACTCCGAATTTTACTCTGTAAAAAGAGTGTCCGCGCCGCGATCAAGCGCTACGATACCCGTACGGCACATTTCCAAAATCCCGAACGGCTGCATCAATTTTACAAACGCGTCGATTTTCGAGGGATTTCCCGTTACTTCGATACACATCGCCTCGGGCGAATAATCGATAACGCTCGCGCGGAAGACGTCCACCGCCGTCATAATATCGCTGCGGTTCTCCGATTTGTTCTCCACCTTAATCAGCATCAATTCGCGCTTGATGGGCTCGGATTCCAAAACCTCGACCTTTTTGACGACGTATAATTTTTTCAATTGATTGACCATCTGTTCTTTCACGTACTCGTCGCCGTGCATACTGATGGTGATACGGGAATATTCGCTGCGTTCCGTTTCGCCTACCGTCAAAGTGTCGATATTGAACCCGCGACGGGTGAACATTGCCGTTACCCGCGTCAATACGCCCGATTTATTGTCTACGTATACTGCTATGACAAATCTATTTTCCATAATTTTTCCTCAATTTTAACTCTTTATAGTTTCTGTTTAATGCGGAGATACGCTCCGACATTCTGCGATGTTACCGAGTAGCTACACGAAACGGGCAACGTGCCGTTGCATCCAGTCTTATCTATCACTCCGTCGTTCTGCGATGTTACATCGAAGATTTAACGACCGAGTAGCTACACGAAACGGGTTAGATACAAGCAAGACAAGAAGAAGTGAGTACCCCGACAGGCGCGTACGTCTGTACGTAACTGAGGGGCACGGAACTTCGACGATGAAATGCGACGTATATAAGCCGTCCCACGAAACTGTGGAGAAGGGTTGCAAATTGAAACAAAACACGCGGTTCTGCCCGACAGGCGCGTACAAATCGTACGTAACTGAGGGCAGGTTCCGTTTTTGTTTCAAGGTGCGCCCTTATGCGCGGTTTCTTAAACCTTAGTGATGATATCGCTTATCGCTCCGCCAGGCGGCAACATCGGCAATACCAACTCGTCCTTGTCGATGCGCACGTCGATAACGACGGGTTTATCCGATGCAAGCGCCTTTTCAAACGCGCGCTTGAATTCGATTTGCGTTTCCGCCAAGTACCCTTCCGCGCCAAACGCTTCGGCAAGCTTTACAAAATCCGTCTGACGGGAAAGCACGGTGCTGGAATACCGTTTCCCAAAGAACAAGGTTTGCCACTGTCTTACCATACCCAACACGCCGTTGTTCATCAAAACGATGACGACGGGGATTTTATAAGTAACCGCCGTTGCCAGCTCGTTGAGGTTCATACCAAAGCTACCGTCGCCCGTAATCAAAACCACGGGATCTTTCGTTGCTACGTACGAACCGATTGCCGCGCCGAGCCCGAAGCCCATCGTGCCCAAGCCGCCACTGGAAACGAATCTTCTCGCGCCGTCGAAGGTCGAATATTGCGCCGCCCACATTTGGTGTTGCCCTACGTCGGTTGCCACAATCGTCTTAGGCTGTTTCTTCTCGTTGATGATATCGAATACCTGTTTGGGAGTGAGGGTCGCTTTCGATTCCGCCGCAATCTCCTCTTCAAAGCTCTTTTCTTCCGCTTTCAAAGCTTTGACCCGTGCAAACCAGTCGGGTTTTTCGCTTGCCGCGCACTTTGCCGCAATCCGTTTAAACGAATCCTCGACGTCGCCGACAAGCCCCAAATCTACCCGCACGTTTTTATTGACTTCCGCGCTGTCAGGGTCAAGCTGAATAATTTTGCTCTGCTTTGCAAACTTGGAAACGTTGCCCGTTGCTCTGTCCGAAAACCGCACGCCGACCCCCAAAATCAAGTCGGCTTCGTTTTGCGCCATCGACGAAGCGTAATGCCCGTGCATACCTTGCATACCAAGGAACCGCTCGTTGTCCTGCGGAACGGACGAAAGCCCCATAAACGAACAACCGATCACCGCGCCGATTTTTTCCGCAAACGCCACGATGTCCGCACCCATACCAAGCCCCGCTGCGCCGCCGCCAACGTATATGTACGGCTTTTTCGCTTGGTTGATAAGCGCTACCGCCTCTTCCACGAGGGATTCTTTTACCTTGGGCAAAGGAATTTTTTTCGCGACGGGTTGCGGTTCGTACTCGAACGTCGCGAGCTGCACGTCCTTGGGAATATCGACGAGGACGGGTCCGGGTCTGCCCGATTTCGCAATCGAAAAGGCGTCGCGAATCGTGTCCGCCAACTCCTCGATTCGGCTAACGAAGAAATTATGTTTGGTGATGGGCAGCGTAACGCCGGTGATATCGATTTCTTGGAAGCTGTCTTTCCCGATCAGCGAACAAGGCACGTTGCCCGTAATGGCAACCATAGGAATCGAATCGAGCATCGCCGTTGCGATACCGGTAACGAGGTTGGTTGCGCCAGGGCCGCTGGTGGCGATACATACGCCGACCTTGCCCGTCGCGCGGGAATACCCGTCTGCCGCGTGCGCCGCACCCTGTTCGTGCGCCGTCAACACGTGATTGATTTTGTCCTTATATTCGTACAAAGCGTCGTAGATATTGATAACCTGCCCGCCCGGATACCCGAACACGTCGGTTACGCCCTGTTCGATGAGGGTCTGTATTAAAATTTGAGCTCCTTTTAATTTCATACTTCTTTCTCCTTTCCTTAACTTACTTTGAAAGCATTACGTTGACTGCCGATACCAACGCTTTGATGGACGAAGTCATAATATCCGCGTGGATACCCGTGCCCCAATAGGGTTTTTCGTCCATCGTTATACATACGTAGGACGCCGCTTGCGAGGAAGACTTTTCTTCCAAGGCGTGCTGTACGTAGCTTTCCAAAACGTAGTCTTTGTTTATGACTTTCTTAATGGCGTTGCTGACGCAATCAAGACGTCCAGTTCCGTCCACCTCGACGATTTCCGTTTTATTCTCGTACGCGATTTCCACTTTTGCCTTGACGAAATCGGGGTTCACCGTATCGTACCCGACGTTAACGACTTTTAATCTGTCGTCTATATTGACGAAATCCCGAAGGAAAATCTCGTATACTTCCTGCGCCAACAATTCCTTGTGCGCGTGGTCGGAAATACTCTTGACGTGATAGCCGAAGATTTCGCGCATTTTCGGCGGTAAGACGAGGTTGAACTGCGTTTCGAGGATATACCCAATCCCGCCCTTTCCCGACTGGGAGTTGATGCGGATAACGTCCGCCTCGTACACTCTGCCCACGTCGGCAGGGTCGATGGGAAGATAGGGTACCGTCCACGTGTCCGCGTTTTTCTCCACGCGGTATTTCATTCCCTTTGCAATCGCGTCTTGGTGCGAGCCCGAGAACGCCGCGAACACGAGCTGTCCGCTGTAGGGCTGTCTTTCGCTGACCTTCATACGCGTTACCCGTTCGTACACCTTCGTGATGGCGGGCAGGTTTGAAAAATCCAGCTGCGGGTCCACCCCTTGCGAATACATATTCAAAGCAAGAGTAACCAAGTCGACGTTCCCCGTCCGTTCGCCGTTGCCAAACAGCGTACCCTCGATACGGTCGCCACCGGCAAGCAAGCCCATTTCGCTGTCCGCCACGGCGCAGCCGCGGTCGTTGTGCGGGTGCAGAGAGATAACGACGTTTTCCCGATAATGCAAATTCTTCGACATATATTCGACTTGATTTGCGTACACGTGCGGCATCGAGTGCGCCACCGTTACGGGCAGGTTGATAATCGCCTTATTTTCCGCCGTCGGTTGCCAAATATCCAGCACGGCGTTGCAAATTTCGGCGGCAAATTCCGGTTCGGTCCCCGTAAAACTTTCGGGGGAATATTCGAAAGTAATCTTCCCTTCCGCCTTTTCCGCGTACGCCTTGCAAAGCTTTGCGCCCGCCACGGCGATGTCTATGATTTCTTTCTTTTCTCGACGGAACACCTGCTGTCTTTGCGCCACGGACGTCGAATTGTACAAATGCACGATGGCGTGTTTCGCGCCTTTAAGCGCCTCGAAAGTCTTGGCGATGATATGCTCTCTCGACTGGGTCAACACCTGTATCGTTACGTCGTCGGGAATTAGGTTTTCTTCAATCAGCTTACGGCAAAATTCATATTCCGTTTCGCTGGCGGCGGGGAAACCGATTTCGATTTCTTTAAACCCGATTTTGCACAAAAGCTTAAAAAATTCTAATTTTTCCTCCAAGCTCATCGGGATAATCAAGGCTTGGTTGCCGTCGCGCAAATCCACGCTGCACCAAATCGGCGGCTTTTCAATGGCGGATTTTTTCGTCCAATCCATCGTTACGCCGCACGGCTCAAAATATTGTTTCACGTATTTTTTACTGTTTTTCATCTCGTTTCCCTTTCTATAATGAAAAATCGTCCCCTTCACGGCGCACTGACGCCGTTTACAGAGACGAAGAAAATTCTCCGCGGTACCACTCTATTTGGTGAAAACACCCGCTTTTGTCCTTTTCAAGACCTCTCTGTAACGGGAGAACCCGTCCGAATCTACTAAGCGCAAACGCGCCGTTCTCTCGGCGGCTCGGGGAGGAGCTATATTCCGTAAGAGGTATCGGCTTTCACCAACCGCCGACTCTCTGTAAAGCGCTCTTTACGGATTTTTTATCCCGTCGTTGCCTTTTGATTTTTTAGGTAGCTTTATTGTACAGTTTCCTAAAGTATTTGTCAACCGAATAACACGCCCTTTCCCTTATTTTATAAGGGAATTTCTATCATTTATCCGTTTTTAAGAAGATTTTTAAATTTTTCCTTATAGCTTGTACACCCAATTAAACGTATCTTCCGTCTTTCCCCATTGGATACCCGTCAAGGTGTCGTACAGCTTTTGCGTAACTTCGCCGATTTTTCCGCCGCCGACCACGAATTCTTCCTCGCCAAAGGCAAGCTTCCCAATCGGAGAAACCACCGCCGCCGTTCCGCAACCCCACGCCTCTTCCAAACTCCCGTCCTTTAACGCAGATACCAGTTCGTCCACTGAAAGCAGCCTTTCATTTACCGAATAGCCCATCGATTTTAACACTTCGATACAGCTCTTTCTCGTAATCCCAGGCAGAATAGAACCCGTCAGCTTCGGGGTTATGATTTCGCCGTTGATTTTAAACATAACGTTCATCGCGCCCACTTCTTCGACGTACTTTCTCTCCACGCCGTCCAGCCAAAGCACCTGCGAATAGCCTTTCTTTGCCGCCCGTTCGCCCGCACGGGTGCTCGCCGCGTAATTCCCGCCGCATTTTGCATACCCCGTACCGCCGCGCACCGTTCGCACGTCCTCGCTTTCAATCATAATCGAAACGGGATTGATTCCCTCGGCGTAATAACTGCCGCTGGGCGAGGCTATCAGCATAAAGGTCGCGTTGTGTACCGCGTGTACCCCCAGCGCCTCGTCGTTGCCGAATAAAAACGGACGAAGATACAGCGAAGTCCCAAACGATTTGGGCACCCACTTTTCCTCCAAACGAACGAACGTAGTAATCAAGTCCAACATTTCCTCTTCGTCCATCTGCGGCAAGCTCATACGCTCTGCCGAACGGTTCATACGTTTTACGTTTTCCATCGGGCGGAAAAGCTGCACGCCCCCGTCTTGACGGCGGTACGCTTTCAACCCCTCGAAAATTTCCGCGCCGTAGTGCAATACGGTGGAAGCGGGGTGCAAAGAGATTCTGCCGAACGGCTCGATTCTTGCGTTGTGCCAGCCCTTCCCCTCCTGCCAATCTACCAGCAGCATATGGTCGGTAAACACCTTCCCAAACCCCAATTTTTCTTCCGGCGGCATCGTTTGGGGAGTCGTCGTTTTCGTGATACGGATTTCCATAATGTTTCCCCTCTGATTTATTCGTTTTTCGAATTACGCGCGTGCGCATAATTTATAATAATGATACTATGATACCACAAACGATTGGAAAAAGTCAACGATTTGTCCAAGAAAAACTTGACAAAAAGCAGATTTTTTTAGAAAAAAGCGCAAAAAAAGACCGTCGCTTCCTCGCGGCGGTCAAATTTTTTCGTTTACGCGTTGTTTTCCGCGTCCTTTCCTTTCGTCTTATACAAAGCCTTTCCTGCCTTATAACCGTTTTCTTTTAATTCCGTTTTGACCATTTTCGTCAAGGCAAACAGCGCAATGACGTTAGGCAACACCATCAGGTAATTGAAGAAGTCCGTCAATTCCCATACCAAATCGTTTTGGAAAATCGACCCGAGCATAATGAAGGCAAGCGAAATTATCGAATAGACGATAACGCCCTTTTTCCCGAACAGGTATTCAAAGTTAATTTTCCCAAACAAATTCCAACTGATGATAGTAGAAAAGGCGAAGAACGTAAGACAAATCGCCACGAAAATACTGCCGATGGTAAGGGCGGTATTGCCGCCGCCAAACGCCACGGCAAACCCGTTTGCGACCAATTCGCTCTTATCCAAGCTCTGCCAAGCCCCTGCGCTATCCCCTGCGTACAACGTCGAAATGACGATAAGCGCCGTAAAGGTAAGCACCACAAAGGTATCGAGGAATACGCTGAAAATTGCCACCGTACCCTGTTCGTGCGCCGTCTTGACGTTTGCCTGCGCGTGCGCATGCGGGGTCGAACCCATACCTGCCTCGTTGGAGAACAAGCCGCGCTTTGCGCCTTGGCTGATTGCCGTTTTCATCGCCATACCAACGCCGCCGCCGATAACCGCCTGCGGGTTGAACGCGTATTTGAAAATCATACCGAAGGTTTCGGGGATATAGGTAATCCGCGCGAAAATAATAACGAACCCGCCCAAGATATAGAAGATCGCCATCACGGGCACTACCTTTTCGGATACGGATGCAATACGGGAAACCCCGCCAATGAAGATAAATCCGCAAACCAATACCAACACGATACCCACCGCCCAGGTCGGCACGACGCCGCCCGTTGCGTTGCTAACCGCTTCGCCGATCGAATTCGATTGTACCATCGCGCCGATAAAGCCAAGCGCCATCACACACGCCACCGCAAAGAAGATCGCCAAGAATTTCCCAAACTTGTTGGGGAACGCCTTCTTAATATAGTGCACGGGACCGCCTGAAATACTGCCGTCTTCACCCACGACGCGAGTCTTTTGCGCCAAAACCGCTTCGGCGTATACCGTTGCCATTCCAAGGAACGCGATAATCCACATCCAGAAAATCGCGCCCGGCCCGCCGAGCAAAATCGCGCCCGAAGCACCGATGATATTCCCCGTACCGACCTGCCCCGCAACCGCCGTTGCAAAGGCTTGGAAGGAACTCATACCGCCTTTTTGTTTTTTTCCGTTTAGGCTCATCTTCCCAAAGACGTTTTTCATACCTTGTCCTAAGCAACGTACCTGTACGAATTTCGTCCTAACCGTGTACCAAATCCCCACGCCGACCAATAGCGCAATCAAAAAATAATCGGATAAAAACGCATTGACCGTACCGACCACTTTCAAAAGCCACTCTTCCATACTTCTTCTCCTTATGTGAAAAATTTTTCCTCGTCGAAAGCAAACAAAAAGGAGCGGTTAAAAACCACTCCGTACAAAATACAAACTTATAAAAAGATAGGGGCAGGTACGAGATGAAACCTCTAAACACAGCCTTTTATCTTTAAAGCAGTACTCTGTCCTTTCACCTGAGAGTTTGACGGCTTTCGCCGCTTGCCCCTTCGGTATCCGCCTTATGCGGAGTTCTCCGGAGTGCTATCCGATTACAGTATTTAATCTTTCGATCACCTGAGAGCTTTACTCCTTCGGTCAGACCTTCGTCTGTCTCCTGCAATCTTCTTATAGCGTTTGCTTGGGGTATATGATAGCACACTAAAACGCCTTTGTCAACAAAATTCGACCCTTTTTTCACATTTATTTATAATCCCCTCTATTGACTTTTTCCTTTCCTTATGATATACTGTTATACGATATATTTTTACCAAGAGGGAGTCATGCTGAAAGCTCTTGTGAAAAAATTGACGGAAGCGGCGGTTTCGGTTTTGCCCGTAGCCCTGCTCGTCCTCATCTTAAACTTTACCCCGATTCTTTCCCTTTCGTGGCAAGAAGCGGTTATTTTTGCGTGCTCTTCTATCGCCCTTATCGTCGGTATCGCCCTTTTCAACCTCGGCGCGGATATCGCGATGACCCCGATGGGCGAACAAATCGGTTCGGGACTGTCTAAAACGGGGAAATTTAAAACGCTGCTTATCATCTGTTTTTTAATGGGCGTGTTTATCACGATTGCCGAACCCGACCTTTCGGTTTTGGCTTCGCAGGTTTCAGGCGTCATCAACAGCACGGCGCTGACCGTTGCAATCGGTATGGGCGTGGGAATGTTCTTGGTGCTCTCTATTCTCAAAATCGTCTTCCGCGTCAGTCTTTCCCATATGCTGACCTTTTTCTATATGCTGCTGTTTGCGCTCGTTACCCTTTTGATTGTGCAAGGCAAAGAAAATTTCCTGCCCCTTGGTTTTGACTCGGGCGGGGTTACGACGGGCCCGATCACCGTTCCCTTTATTATGGCGCTCGGCGTCGGTGTTTCCGCAATCCTCGGCGACAAACGGGACAGAGAAAGCAGCTTCGGCTTTATCGCCCTTTGCTCGATAGGTCCCATTCTCGCGGTTATGATCTTAGGACTTACCGCCGACAAAACCCCTGATCTTCTCATCACGGAAAGCAACTACGCAATGCAGCTTAACCAAGCGCCGCAAGTGCTGCTCCACACCTTGAAAAACGTAGCGATTGCACTCGGTCCTATCGTCATATTCTTCTTTATTTTGCAGGCAATCTTTATGCGCTCGTCAAAGCGCAAAGTAAAACAAATTGTGTTTGGGATTTTGTATACCTTCGTAGGTCTGGTCATTTTCTTGACCGCCGTAGAAATCGGCTTTATGCCCGTCGGGTTCACAATGGGCGCGCAGCTTTCCAAGTCAAACGAAGCCGTTATGATCGCGTTTGCGTTCGTTCTCGGCTTTACCGTGGTCTTTGCCGAACCCGCTATCCACGTCCTCAACAAGCAGGTCGAAACGGTTACGGGCGGCGCGGTCAGCAAGCGTTCTATGCTAATAGCCCTTTCCGTCGGCGTGGGACTTTCCATCGGGCTTTCGGTTATCCGCGTCATCTACGGGTTTAGTCTTTTATATTATCTTATCCCCGGCTATTTCCTCTCTTTGGGGCTGTCCTTCTTCGTCCCGAAACTCTACACCGCAATTGCGTTCGACTCGGGCGGAGTTGCCAGCGGGCCTTTGACCTCGACCTTTATTTTGCCCTTTATCATCGGGCTTTGCTTTGCAATGCACGGCGGCGATTCCTCCTTCGTCCTCACCGACGCGTTCGGTCTGGTCGCTATGGTTGCTATGACCCCGCTTATCACGATCCAAACGCTCGGCTTTAAAGCCGTCGTTACCAAACACGTCCGCGAAAAGATTGCAATGAAACGCATTCTCGAAGCAGACGACGAACAAATTATCCGTTTTCTTTAAAGGAGGCAGGTATGGGTTTACTACGAAAAAACAACAAAATGAAAAAGCCCGCCCCTGCGGCAAGCGGCTTTAAAAAATTAAAACTGCTTATCACGGTCGTCAACCGCAATAAGACGGAATTTTACGTCGACTTTCTCTCGGCGTTCGATATCAATTTCCAAACCTCCGTTTTAGCGCAAGGCACCGCAAGGTCGGAGACCTTGTATATGCTCGGTTTGGAAGACTCGGACAAAAGCGTTATTTTCAGCGTACTGCGCGAGGACAAAGCCGCCGAAGCTATGCAGGCGTTGGACGAAAAATTCCACACCTTGAAAAACGGCAAGGGTATCGCCTTTACCATCCCGATGTCCAGCGTCATCGGCGCCGCTATCTACCGCTTTTTCAGCAACCATCAATCGTAAAATAAGGAGAAGAGTTATGGAATATACCCACGAAGCCATTTTTTGTATCGTAAACAGCGGACACAGCGAAGCGGTTATGGACGCCGCGAAGAAATTGGGCGCGCGTGGCGGCACGGTTATTAACGCCCGCGGCACGGCAACCAAAGAAGCGGAAACCTTTTTCCATATCACCATTCAACCCGAAAAGGAAATCGTTATGATTCTCGTCCCTGCAAGCATTAAGGACGACGTTATGCACGCCTTATATAAAGAGGTCGGGCTGGACTCAGCAGGACAGGGCATCGCCTTTTCTATGCCGGTGGATAGCGTGGTTGGACTCTCTGACGAAGCTTTGCCCGCGAAAAACTAACGTTTGTAAACAGATAGGGCGGCGCAACCTCTCGTTGCGCCGCCCTTTTTTATACTCTCTTTTTTACTCCGTATACTCGGTAAAGAGCACTTCTTCCGCTCTATCCGTTATCCGCACCGTCCGCAACCCAAACTGTGATTGAATATGTCCCCCCAAAGTTGCGAAATAATACGTTCCCAATGTACGTATCTTCAAATCTTATATCACAGAGCATATCTTGGCTGTATATATTTACAACAATACAATCCCCATACGTACCGTAGTATTTCCTCAATTCTACGTTTTCTATCTTTGCTTGGGGAACGTCCTCTCTTAAATCTTCCAAATACGTGTGCTTTATAGAATTTTCTATGTTTAATGGTAAGTCCCCCGCAACGTATGCGCAGTCTTTTTTATTGTTATAAATATCCGCTATACCTTCTAAATCCTCTTCTATCAGCCAGCCGTTTTCATAAGCCTCTTCTAAGCTGTAAAACGAGCCCGTTGTTTTCTTCCACATATATATTACCTTTTCAAGGTAAGTCCAACTGTAAAACGTAACGCCATCAATTTCCCGCCAAATGGGATTTTCCACGGCAGGATAGACATAGTCTAAATCTAATTCTTGATAGAAAAATGCATAATACCCGTTATAGCAACCGTAATATTCCGTTATTCTATAATCCTCGGCTTTCGCGTCCTCTTCCGGATTCTTTTCATTTGTGCGCGCGCTTTCCGCAAGGCACTCTCTTATTTCCAAAGAAACTTCTTCGCTTAATTCGCCTTTCTCAATGGGCACGAAGTCTGCGCCAAGCTCGTCGGGGTTATGCTCTGCGTTTCCGCTGTAATACGCAATATTTAATAGCGCGGTTCTGTCTATCCCGTCTGCCTCGTACACCTCTTCCAAAGTACATACCGAGCCTGCAAAAATTTTTTCAGGCTCGGGCATTGGACTTTCCCCATTAGAAGAATTTTTCGAACTATCGTCCACAATTTCCGTTTCCCCGCACCCGGCAATCGAAAATACCGTGCAGAAAAGCAAAATGCCCGTCAATAACAGACCTAAAAATTTTCTCATACAATTTTCCTCCTTTTTCCTTTTCAAGGAAAGTATAGCATACTTTTCCCCATTTTTCAATAGGTTTGGAAGATTTTTCCTTTGCTTTCTACTTATATGACGGTTTTAGACTCAATTTTTTACGCACTTTGCCCGTCATTACGAGGAGCGTAGCGACGAAGTAATCTCTTGAGATTGCCGCGGCTAACGCCTCGCAATGACAAGCATGCCTCATAGCAAGCTGAGTGCAATGACTATGAGCCCTCTCAGTCCGTTCCACGGACAGCTCTCCCAAAGTGAGAGCCTTTACACCTCATCCGTTTTGCTTTGCAAGCCACCTTCTCCCACAACGACAAAAATTGGCGGGGCAACCGAGAGGTTGCCCCGCCGTTTTTATTTACTCCGTATACTCGGTAAAGAGCACTTCTTCCGCCGTATCCGTTATCCGCACCGTCCGCACTTCGTACGGTTTAAAATCAATTCGATGCGTACCTGCCTGCCCCAAATCAATAACCGCCTCGGTTTCCTGCCCCGCACATTCGTACGCGCGCAAAATATAACCGTTTCTGTCTTCCGCACGCTTAAACGCCGACACGACGATATTTTCCTTGTCGATCTTCATCCCCGAGTGCACGAGCGGCAGCTTGCCTTCGTGGTGATTTTCAAGCACTACCGTAAGCGGGGTATTAAACGCAAGCGCACGACGGAAGATCTTCGCTTTTTCCGTTGTCGCCGCAGGCAACAGCGCGTAAGAAAATTCGTGTGCGCCTTGGTCGGTATATTCGGATTCCGCACCTCGCGCCGCGCCGTGATCGCAATAAATCGGGCTTCGAATCGCCGTTAAAGCCAACACGTTTTCCTTTGCCGAATAGCTGTATTTGCTATCGTTTAAAATCGCCAAACCCTTTTTCTCGTCGCCGACCATCGCCCACATCAGCGCCGCCTCTTCCTCGCCGTTGCAAGGTCTTTCCAGCGTCCCGAACGGGATTTCATACACGCTCGTCGGCGTTTCGCTTGCCACGGGATAGGCAAATTTCAACATTTTATGCTTTTCTCTCCAATCCAGCTTTACCCGCACGCGCACCATATCTTCGTCCGTGTTCAGAGTATAATACTGCGTCAGCAACGAATCCCCGTAAGCCGAGCTTACTTTGACCGTCTCCCGCAGCTCGTTGGATTCTAATTTTTCTATGGACAGAGTAGAAAACCCGCCGATTTCTTTTTCGAAATGATTTTTGCCGTGGCTCCAAGTATCGTGCTCGGACTCGTCGATTACGATATTCGCGGCAGGCGCAGACAGCAGTTCTTCCCCGCTCGTTTTGTTTACGAGGGAAACCATACGCCCCGTTTCGTCAAAGACGGCTTTTATCCGCTCGTTTTCCAAGCTAAGCGCGTCCGATTTCTTTGCGCGCACGCCATAATCCCCTTCCGTGCGATTGACGACGTTAAATCCTGCAGACGGCTGATAATAATAAACGGCGTACCCAAACGCAGGCACTTTTGCTCTAAAAATCGCGTTATCCCGCGCAAAGACGGGCAAAGCCTCGGAAACGGCGTTGGTAAACGGGATTTCCCGCCCTTCGCTATCGCGTACCGAGTTTGCGTGCGCGTTGATTTCTACGACCTCTTCCACGTCAAACGAGTGCGCGTTGAAGATAACTACGGGCAAGCCGTATTCTTTCTTCGTCGTATCGATTTGCCAAGACAGAGTTTGCAAAGCGCTGTTTTTTTGCTTTTCCGCCAAAGAAATCGCCTCGTAGCCCATATACAAGCTGTTGTCGTACGCGCTCTTGATACAGCACCCGCCCAACGTGTCGTGGAAAGCAAGAAAATTAACGTTTTCCCAACCCTCTTGAATTTTGGCAAGGGGGTACTCTTTTCCCGTCAACAACGCGCACAAAGTCGAAAACTTTTCCGCCTCGACCAGCTTCGTTTCCCCCTTTCTAAGCAGAGTTTTTACCTCAGAAACCGCGCTGTAACAACCGCTGGCGTGGTGCTGCAATTCGTCTTTCAACACGGACACGGTATGCTCTTTTTCGTAATTCTCGAAAAATTCGGCAGGGTCAGCCATAATCAACTGAAATTTCCCGTCCGCCTTTTCGTTGTATGCCTTTATCAGCTCGATATTTCTAATCGTCGGACCGCCGCCGTGGTTACCAACCCCGTAATATCCCATAAACTCCGTGCCTTTATAATACGCCGAAGCCTCCTCAAGATATTTTTCCAGCTCTTCCATTTCGTTGAATTTTTTACAGTATTCCCAATAGATACGAAACGCCGTTACCGTAGACCCGTCGGGCGATTCCCAAGTAAACACGTTGTCCTTTAACGCCTTTTCATAATCCATCGGGCGCATAAATACGTAGTATTTCATACCGCTTTTTCGCAAAATCTGCGGCAGCATCGCGTTGTGCCCAAAGCTGTCTACGTTGTACCCTACAACCGCGGTTTTTCCAAACTTTTCCTTAAAATACCGCTGCGCGTATAAGCTTTGGCGGGCAAAATTCTCCCCTGATGGCAAATTGCAATCGGGCTGAACTTTCCAACCGCCGACAATGATAAACCGCCCCTCGGTTACGCGTTGCTTTATCTCCTCGAACATAGCAGGGTCAAAATCCTCAATCCATTGATAAATAGACGAAGAGGAACAAACGAACTTAAAATCGGGAAACTCTTTCATTCTATCGAGCGCCGAACGAATCGTCGCCTTTGCTTCGCAGCTCCCCTCCTGCCAAGACCAAACCCAAGCAGGGTCAAGATGCGCGTTGCCAATCATATACACTTTCTGTTTTTCCATATTGCCACCACCCGTTGATATCAGCAAAATTATAGCACGGAAAGATGAAAAAAGCAATAGCCTTTTTTTATTTTTTTACGAATAAAATAAAAAATACCGCCCGATTTCTCGGGCGGTAGTAGAGTTCATTCTCTATCCCCTTTTCCAAACTTTTCAACTCTTCCAAATTACCAGTTGACTGATATATCTAGGATGGCTAAAATTAAAAGTTATTCCTCCTATTTCTATTGTGCTTGGGATATATTCTGCCGGATATTCTGCAAGACTATAATCCAACATAATAACTACGCAATCCCCATAAGTACCATAGTATTTATAAACATTAATTTCGTCTGCCGTCACGTTAGATATTGGATTTGTTTTATCCTCACGCAACTTCTTTGCCCAATCTGTTTTTATCCTTACTAATATCTCTTCATTCAATCTTTCAGGGTACTGAATCCCATTATTATGGTATCCTGCTATATCTTCTAAATTTTCTTCCGTCAGCCAGCCGTTTTCATAAGCCTCTTCCAGACTGTAAAACGAGCCTTCTATCAAGTCCTTCTCTTCCCTACACCCGACGATAGAAAATATCGTGCAGAAAAGTAACATTCCCGTCAATACTAATCCTAAAAATTTTCTCATAAACTCCTCACCTTATTCTTTTATGAACACAAACGAATAATCTTCTATTTTATCCAACTTCACGACAAGCGGTCTTGTCTTAGGAGAACAAGCATCCACTATACCCTCACCAGGGCTTACCTCAATAAAATGTATACGCATTTCTTTCTCTTCCGTGATTTCAATCCCTTTTAATTCCCTCGGTCTATTGTATACGGAAGTATAAAAATATACAATTACCATTTCCTTTTCAAAATTTATTTTAGGAAAATCAGAAAAAGCCGCTTTTAATTCGGTTTGATTTGTAATTACGTTTACTATCTCTTTAGGCAAAGCGTTGTTACCCGTATACCCTTTTGTTTGATTCGCCATTATATAGTCCGAGTTCATTTCGTAGTCGGAAATGATTTCCGCGTGGTATTTTTCGATATTTTTATAAGCCTCTCCTTTGCACCCGACGATTGAAAACGCAAGGCAAAGCAAAAGCAATACCGATACCACACTTTTTAAAATCCGTTTCATAAAAATTCCTCCTTTTTCATTTTACTCGCTCCTTATTTCATTTTGTATACATATTCCGTCTTTATGATACCCACGTTTACAATATCCGCCTTATTTACCTCTAATAGACTATAAAAAACCACCATTGCATCATTTGCAAAGCCATCGTTATACTCCGTTATATAGACCGTTACTTCATTATTTTCTAATCCAACATATTCCACTACTCGTTCAATATCGGTTCCACTTTCTCTTTGCAAAACGAAAATCAAGCTTTTCGTTTTGAAAAAATTTTCGTCATATCTTTGCCAAATCGGCTGGTTCCCCCAAGTAATTTCTATCCCGCTAAACACGCTTACAAGCTCTACTCTCGTTCGAATAATTTTCCTCGTATCCTTATACAAATTAATTTCATTCTTTTTTAAAGTCCCGCCAATATCCCCTTGCGTAAAGGCAATTTCCTTGGCTGGCACCTCATATAGCATAGAACTCTTCCCCGTATCTTTTTCCTCTCCGCACGAAACAATCGAAAATACCGTACAGAAAAGCAACATCCCCGTCAATACTAATCCTAAAAATTTTCTCATACAATTTTCCTCCTTTTCTTTTCTCAAATTTTATTGGACTGTAATTTCACATTTTACGCCAGCATAGTCAACTGTTACCTTCCCAGATTTCAGCCCCTTGATTTCCGCTATTGCGTAATTCTCAGAATTTATTTCTATTTTTACAATCGTTTCATCTGAAACCTGCCAAATCGGGGGAATGACGCTAACAACCTTGCGCTTATCCTTCTCTACTTTCTCTATTTCAGACAAGCGCGCTACTTTATCGCAAGCCTTTACCACGTTGAAATAACCCTCTTCTTCCAGTTCTAAATAAAGCCACCCATCATTTGTCTCCGTTACAGATTTGAGTGCGACGTCAGGAAAGGATTGCACGTTATATTGTTTTTCCGTAGCAGGCTTTATGAAAAAGCCCTTAAAATCAAACGGTTGGACGTAATAATCCATATATCCCATTAAAGTTAGTTGCAACGTTTCCCCGACGGAAATAGTATCCTTTTCCCTTTCAATATATCGCGTATCCACCGTTTCAAAAGGAATATCCCGCACGCTGGTTGCGTGGTTAATTCTCTCGTCTCGTTCTAAAAGCGCAATAAACTCTTTTTGCGTTATCGTGCCGCGCTCGTCCAAGATAAAAAGAAGAGATAACGGCGTCCATTCGTTGGTATTCTTTTCCGCCACGTAAACTTCTTGAAAAGGAAGCGAACGAAACGCTCCCTCGATGTCTTTTAAAATATCGTCCTCATATCCCGCCTTAACGTAAGCATATACGGAATTTTCGTTTGTCCATACTAATTCTTCGTTTTTTGCGCTCGTTTCCGTTTCTTCTCCGCACCCGACAACCGAAAATATCGTGCAGAAAAGCAAAATGCCCGTCAATACTAATCCTAAAAATTTTTTCATAAAATCGCCTCTTTTATTTTCTAATTCTTATAAACTCCGCAGTCGAAACCTCTAATTTATCTATTTTCACAACCAAAGAGTACGTACGGGGCGGCAATCCTGTTGCATATCCAGGAAGAGCTTCTTCCATATCTTTCATATAAAACGTTATTTGCAAGCGATTATCTTCCTCGAACGTAATCCCTTTCAACAACGGAATATCATAGTGGTAAAACGAATCATAGAAATAAACAAGCACCATTTCTTTTTCAAAATCTACCTTTGGAAAATCTAAAAACACTTCCTCTAATTCTTCTTGCGTAAAAATTATATTTACTTCCTCTAAGCGACCATCATTCTCCAAATATTCCTCTGTCATCGTATATTCCGCGTCGCCGATATATTCCGCGTGGTATTTCTCAATATTTTCATACGCAATACGTTCTTCTTCCGTCATACCGTTCCCCGTTTCTTCTCCACACCCGACGATAGAAAACACCGTACAGAAAAGCAAAACGCCCGTCAATACTAATCCTAAAAATTTTCTCATACAATTTTCCTCCTTTTCCTTTTTCAAGCGAAGTATAGCATAGGAAAGGCAGTTTGTCAATAGGGGTTGGAAAGTTTTTCCACTTCGCCGTCATTACGAGGAGCAGAATGCGACGAAGTAATCTCTTAAGATTGCCACATAGCAAGCTGAGCGCAATGACGAGAAACCTTGCCACTGCGATAAAATCAAAACAAACCCCGCCCAAACACGGGCGGGGTTTCGTCAATCAAAATTCTTTTCCAAAACGTCCAAAAATTCTTCTATCCGATACAAATCTTCAGCCGAATAATAATCTATGTAAATTCTGCCTTTCTTCGCGTTGCCAATGAGGGAAACTTTGGTGCGGAACACGCCGCGCATTCTCTCGACGAGGGCTTTCAATTCTTCCCCCCTTGCCGCCGCCTTTGCCTCTGCCTCTTGCTGCAAAATTTCCGGCGGGGTCAAAAACGCCTTGACCGCGCGTTCCATTTCCCGCACCGAATACCCGCGCTTTAACCCCTCTTCCGCAAACGCAAGCTGTTGTTTTTGCGGGACCTTTACCAAGGTTCGCGCGTGTCCTGCCGACAGTCTGCCGCTTTCCACCAGCCCGATAACCTCAGGCACGAGGGTCAAAAGCCGCAGAGTATTGGCTACCGCCGGGCGGGATTTTCCTATCAGCGAGCCCACGTCGTCTTGGGTCATCGAAAATTCTTTAATCAGCCTTTCCATAAGATACGCTTCTTCCATTGCGCCAAGCCGCCCGTTTTTCAGTTTCTCCACACAGGAAAACACCTCGGCGTTCTTTTCGGAAAAACGGTACACGCGCACGGTCAGCTCGGTTACGCCCATTCCGCCCGCCGCGTAAAAATCCTTGTCCGCCGCCAACAGCTTCATTCGCCCGTTCTCCTGCTGATTGACGGAAAATTCGGGTACGCCGTTCAATAAAAAGTACGTCGAACGGGTTTTTAACTCCTTTTTGTCCCAGTCCTCAAAAGAGGTATCCGCGTCGATAAGGCGGATAGGCACTACCTTTTTCTCATAATCGACGTCGAATATTTTTTTACGTTTTATCCGTTTCATTGTCCACTCCTCATTCTCGCAAAAAGCGAGTTCATCTCGTACCTGCCCCTATCCTATCCAAAAACGGAGCAACTTTTCCGTCGCTCCGCCTTTTGGCAAAATTATTCTTCTTTTTCGCTTTCTTCCTCTGTTTTTTCCGTTTCTTTTTCAGAGGGGTTTTCCGCGTTTTCCTGCTCTGAGGGTTTCGAAGGCTCGGTCATACGCACGAAGGGATTGCCCTTGCTTTCCGAATCCTTTCTTTCCATCTCTTCGATGACCTCTTTATAGCTTGCGCCGCGCATCAGCATTTCGACTTCTTCGGTGTAAATGGTTTCTTTTTCCACAAGCACGCGGGACATATTGTCCAAAATCGAACGGTTTTCTTTCAAGAGTTTTACCGCACGTTCGTACGCCTGAGAAATGATACGGCGCACTTCCGCGTCGATTTTCGCCGCCGTTTCCTGCGAATACACTCTTTCAGAATGTCCGTATTCCATACCCATAAATACGGGCTGATCGGAATCGTACGCCACAAGCCCCAGCTCTTCGCTCATACCGTATTGAGTTACCATACGGCGCGCCACCGAGGTTACCATTCTTAAATCGCCGCTTGCACCCTGCGTAACGTCTTTGACGACGATTTCTTCCGCCGCTCTGCCGCCGAGGGTCATACAAATATCGTCCAGCATTTCGTTGTACGAATTGAACACGCTGTCCTCGATAGGACGAGTCATCGTAAACCCACCCGCACCGTTGCCGCGAGGAATAATCGTTACTTCGTGCACGGGGTCGCAGTATTTGCAGACTCCCGCCAAAACCGCGTGTCCCGCTTCGTGGTAGGCAAGAATTTTCTTGTCCGCCTCGGTGATAACGTAGCTCTTTTTCTTCAAGCCCATTACCGTCTTGTCAAACGCGTCGTAAATATCCACGTTTTCAATCAGCTTTTTATTGCCGCGCGCCGCCAAAATCGCCGCTTCGTTCAAAAGGTTTTCAAGCTCTGCACCCGAGAACCCGACCGTGATACGCGCCACCGTCTTGAAATTGACGTCGGGCGCAAACGGCTTGTTGCGTGCGTGGACTTTCAAAATTTGTTCGCGACCCTTTACGTCGGGCAAATTGACGTTGATTTGTCTGTCGAAACGACCGGGACGGAGCAACGCAGGGTCCAAAATATCCGCGCGGTTGGTCGCCGCCATTACAATAACCCCCTCGTTTTGATCGAACCCGTCCATCTGTACGAGAATTTGGTTAAGCGTCTGTTCGCGCTCGTCGTGTCCGCCGCCAAGCCCCGCGCCTCTGCGCCGCCCGACTGCGTCGATTTCGTCGATGAAAATAATACAAGGCTGGCTCTTTTTCGCCATATCGAACAAATCGCGTACGCGCTTTGCGCCCACACCGACGTACATTTCAACGAAATCCGAACCCGAAACAGAGAAGAAGGGCACGCCCGCCTCGCCCGCTACCGCTTTGGCAAACAGAGTCTTACCCGTGCCCGGAGGCCCGACGAGCAATACGCCCGAAGGCACTCTCGCACCCAGCGAAGAAAATTTCTTCGGCGATTTTAAAAACTCGACGACTTCTTGCAATTCTTGCTTTTCCTCTTCCGCGCCCGCCACGTCGGTAAAACGAACTTTCAAATTCGTCTGCACCTGCGTTTTGGATTTGTTCATACCCATCGAAGGACCGCCCGAACCTGCGCTGCGCATCAGGAAGAAGAACAACAGCGCCACCAAAATCACCCCGAAAATAGGGAACAGGCTCGACCAAATGCTGCCTGCGTTGGGGTCGGTTAAGGATACGGAAACCCCCATACCGATAAACATTTCCACGTACGAAATCCCGTTCGAATCGTACAAGCTGGGCATAACCGCCTCGAAAGACGACCCGTCTTTGGTGTACAAAGTCCAGTTATACGCGTCTACGTACAATTCTTCAATCACGTAATGCTTTTGATTGTACTCTCCCGTTTGGACGAGGTTTAACATCTCCGTCGCGCTCAATTCCGTTGCGCCGCCAAGAATATTCGTAAATAAAATTCCAAGCAACAACAAGCCGCCGAGCCCGACGAGTATCCATATCCAAGTTTTCGTTTTTCTGTTCAAAACTGACTCCTCTCCTGCCGATAGCAGGTTTGTTATTTTCTTCGTTTTCATTTTCCGCGCGCGTACGCGCGGACGTTTTCTCTTTATTATAAACGGAAAGATAACTTTCTAAACAAAAATCTTTCGTTTATCATTGTATCACAAGCGTTTTTCTTTTTCAAGCGTTTCGCCCGCAGACTATAAACCTTTAACAAACGTTCACCTGCCGCACACAAAGACGGCTTATAAACACCCTCTTTCTTGCAAAATTCGCAAAACCTGACAAAAAATCTCGTCGGGAGTCTGGTTGCCGTCTACGCAAACGATTCTTTCGGGGTTTTCTTTCGCTAAAATTTTATAACCCTCGTACACGCGGTTATGGAAAGCCATGCCCGCCTGCTCTAACCTATCGTTCTCGTCCGCGCCGTGTTTTCTCAAAAACGCCGCTTCGGGCGACAAGTCGATAAACACCGTCAAATCGGGCAAATACTTTTCCAAGGCGTACGCGTTGATTTTTTCGATAAACTCTCTGCCCAGCCCCCGCGCAAACGCCTGATAGGCAAGCGACGAATCGACGTACCGGTCGCAAACGACCAGTTTTCCCTCTTCCAAAGCCGGCTCGACTCGATCGTGTAAATGCTGCACCCGCGCCGCCGCGTACAAGAGCGCCTCGCACTCGTCCGTCATCTCCGCGTTTTTGCCGTTTAACAAAATTTCCCGAATCGCTTCGGAAATCTTGCCGCCGCCCGGCTCGCGCGTGAAGATATGCGCAATCCCCTCTTTCGTCAAATACTCGCTAAATTTTTTAAGCTGCGTGCTTTTTCCGCACCCGTCGCAGCCCTCGAACGTGATAAATTTCCCTCTGCTTCCTGCCATTTTTATTCCCCTTTCTTCTCGTTTAAAACCGCTATTTTTCCGTCCTTGATGCCAAAGACGTTGCTTGCTTTTTTCATTAGCTCTATTTTGTCTTGCTCCACCCGTTCCCCACGCGCCACAAGCGGCGTGCAAGGGGGGAACAATCCGCAGTCCACGGCGCAAATTTTGCCTACCGCTTCTTCCATATCCACCCATATAATTTCCGCGTTTTCGTCAAAAGCCACGGGAGCAGGTACGCGTTCACTTGTATTTTCCTCTTCCAAAGGGAACTCTTTAAGTAATACGTTTAAAACCTTTGTCAAGGCGAAGAACTCCTCTTTCGTCTGTACGGGGGACAAGTAAAACTGCAAATACTTCCCGTCGCAAAACTCCGCGTAAATCCCCTGCTTTTCCAGCGCCGATTGCACCGTAAACGCCGATTGATTAAACAAAACCGACAGCTTCGTCCAATCCTCAAACGCTTTTATGCGAGGCTGGGTTTTTACGTATTTCCTCACCGCTTTTTCCAGTTTTTCGTTTCTTGGGTATTTCACCGCATATTCCACCGACGCCATAATCGGATAGGACGGGCTGGTCGTTCTAAAAATCTGCACTCCCTCGTAAAGCGCCAGCGAAAATTTCACCGTCCGCGCGGAAACCACCGCGCCTTGCGTTAAGGCAGGCAAACTCTTATGTACGCCGTCTACCCAAAAATCGGCAAATCTGCCCGCGTGCAAATCCTTGTCAAAATGCAAATGCCCGCCGTGCGCCCCGTCGACAAGCAGCAGCTTGTTTTCCCTGTCGCAAAACGCGCGCGCCGCCGCCAAATCCGCCGTCTTTCCGTAATAGTTGGGCGAAGTCAAAAACAAGCCGTCTGCGGAAAGTACGCTTGGATAAAGTTCGCTAAGCTCCGCCAACGTATATCCCACGGGAATCCCGTCCACTACCTTTTCGGGATAGACAAGCGGAGTAATCCCGACCAACGCGCAGCCGTTGAACACGCTCTTGTGCGAAGCGCGGCACACCGCCAAGCTCTTTACCCCCAAACGCTTTGCCGCGTACAGCATAGAAAGCACGCCCGCGGTACTGCCGTCCGTCAAAAGAAAACTTCTTTCCGCGCCCAAAATCTTTGCAAGGTCGTTTTCCGCTTCTTGAATACACCCGCTCGGCGCGGATAAATTGTCCGAATAGGATAACTCAGTGATATCCCATTCGCTTATTTTATGCCCGGGCATATGAAAGGAGGCGTGCGGTTTTTTTGCCGCGTCAACCAGCATAGAATAGATTTTGCAATCTTTCAAAACCCGTTCGTTTGTGAAAATTCTATGCATCGCCGCCCTCCTATTTAAAAGCCATAAAAGGAACGGTTAAACCCGTTCCTTTTTATCTTTTGCCGTTTATTTTTTCAAACAGCTATCCACCATGTACACGGTGAACACCAAATCCTCGTACTGGAAGCCCTCGTTTAAATCATAGTCGTCCTCGAAAATATTCATAAACGCAACGCACATATTCTCTGCCGTCAACTTCGTTTCTTGCTTGCCCGTCGCGTCGTCGTAATATTCGCTATAATACCCCGTGATATTGACGAGGTCCTCCGTTTTCTCCGTAGGGCAGATATTGATAAAGTACGTGCCTTTCACGGAAACCTCTTTCGTTTGTACGTCCGTATTCACGAAAGTTACGATCCCTTCTTCCAACAATTCGTAAAACCGTACGAGCGCTTTGCGATAGCTTTCCAGACGCTTTTCCTCGTCTTTAAGCCCCGCCTTAATTTGCGTTTCCTTTTTAAACCGCTTGTCGTCCTCTACGCGGGCGCGGAATTTCTTTTCCATCACCGATTTTTTCAGTGCACCGTTTGCCCAATCCGCACCGAAATACTCGATTAAGAAGTTTTCCATTTGCTTGAAATACCCGTTGGGATTGTCCTTATCCAAATCGAACAAGGTATAGCGGTAATTTGCCGCAAACGTGTCCGTGTAGGTATAATCGCAAATTTTCTCCCCCGTCTGCTCGTCCTCTTTATAGCCAAGCGCAGGGTTGCCGATATCCGCCACCAATACCACGTCCCCTTCGTAGGTCGCAATACGGGTTTCGAGCAGCATCGTAGCGTTGTCGGGCGTCGCCGCCAAATCAAGCGTCGTCGTTTCCAAAATCTCGTACGAGAACACGCCGTTTTGATGGGCTTTGTCTAAAAAACTATTAAAGCCCGTCGTCGTAAAGGTCGCGTTGTTCATATAATTATAAACGGTAAACTGTTGCGCGGAAGTAATTCTCGTCGCCGTCATCGTAAAAATCAAAACCCATCCGAAAATGAGCGCCGCCGCAACCGCAATGATTTTTATCCAGTCGTAAGAGAGCATCCGCCCCAGCCGTTTTTTCGTTATTTTCGCATCCATCATTTTCTCCTATCCGCCCGCGCGAAACCCAGGCGAAACGCTAGATTACTTTTTCGGTTTCATCGTGGGGAAGAGGATAACGTCGCGGATCGTCGAACTGTCGGTAAGCAGCATTACGAAACGGTCAAGCCCCATACCCAAACCGCCTGTGGGCGGCAAACCGTATTCTAAGGCGTTGATGAAATCCTCGTCCACCTGCGCGTCGTTGTTTCCCTTCGCGCGCTTTGCTTCTACCTGTTTTACCATACGCTGTTTTTGGTCGATGGGGTCGTTCAGCTCCGAGAACGCGTTGCCGTATTCGTGCCCGCAGATGAAATATTCGAAACGTTCGGTAAAAGCGGGGTTGGAAGGCTTGCGCTTTGCCAAAGGCGAATTTTCCACGGGATAATCGTAGATAACGGTGGGTTGAATCAGCTTATCTTCCACGAACGCGTCGAACAGCTCGATAAGCACCCAGCCTTTGGTTGCGTTTTCGTGTTCGAGTTCTACGCCCAAGCCTTTTGCCGCCGCGCGTGCGTCCTCGTCCGTCGCCCAGTCGTTATAATCGACGCCCGCGTATTTTTTCACCGCTTCCGCCATCGTCAGTCTCGTCCAGTCGCCCATATGGATTTCCGTGCCCTGATAGGTGATATCGAGAGTCCCGCAAACCTTTAAGGTAACCGTCTTATACAAGTCCTCGATCATATCCATCATATCGAAATAATCGCTGTATGCTTCGTACATTTCAATCGAAGTAAATTCGGGGTTATGGTAAGCGTCCATACCCTCGTTACGGAAAATTCTGCCTACTTCGTAGACTCTGTCCATACCGCCGACGATCAAACGCTTTAAGAACAGCTCCGTTTCAATACGCATATACATATCGAGATCGAGCGCGTTGTGATGGGTCTTGAAAGGTCTTGCGTCCGCACCGATTTCCAAGGGCAACAAAGTAGGCGTGTCTACTTCCAAATACCCTCTGTTGTCCAAGTAGTTGCGGATTTCCTTCAAAATCTGCGAACGCTTGCGGAAGGTGTCCTGTACGTCCTTGTTCATAATCAAATCGATATGGCGAAGACGGTATTTCATATCCTTGTCTTGCAGCCCGTTGTATTTTTCGGGCAGGGGCAACAACGATTTGGAAAGCAGAGTCAGCTTGGAAACGTGCACGGACACTTCGCCCGTCTGCGTTTTAAATACGTACCCTTCAAAGCCGAAAATATCGCCGATGTCGTAATCTTTCTTATACGACGTGTATTCTTCCTCGCCGATATCCTGACGGGTTACGTAGATTTGGATCGACCCGCTCTTATCCGCGATATGCGAAAAGGACGCCTTGCCCATAATACGGCGGGACATCATACGCCCTGCCATAATAACCGTCTTGCCCTCGTAGGCTTCGTAATTTTCTTTTACGGTTTTCGAATCCGCGTTGACGGGATATTTCACCTGTTCGTAAGGGTTCTTACCCTCGGAAACGAGCTTTGCCAGCTTTTCACGGCGGATTCTCGCCTGTTCGATAAGCTGTTCTTCTTCCGTTGCGCCGACTGCGGGCGCGTTCATCGTTTTGCTTTCTTGCATTTGTAAACCTCTGCGTCTATCAGAAAATTTCTTTAATGAGTACCTTGTATTCGCCGTCGGGCGCCATAATTTTTACTTCGTCGCCGACTTTGTGCTTTAAAATCGCCTTGCCCAAAGGGGAATCGTTGGAAATTTTGTTTTCCATCGCGTTCGCTTCCGTCGTGCCGGTAATTTCGTACACCTCTTCTTCTTCCAGCTCCATATCGTAAACGCGTACCTTCGAACCGATATGCACGAACGAAGTGTCGGTGTTTTCTTCCAAAATCACGGCGTTTTTAATTTTATAATCGAGTTCGGTAATTTCCAACTCGTTCGCCGCCTGTTCGTTACGCGCAGCGTCGTATTCTGCGTTTTCGGAAAGGTCGCCGTGGCTTCTCGCCTCCGCGATGCGTTCAACGATTTCGGGGCGCTTTACAAGCATAAGATAGTTCAGCTTTTCCACCGCTTCGTCGTACCCTTTTTGGGTCATAATAAATTGCTGTTCTGACATTAAACTCCTCCTGTCCCGCTTCCTGTTATTTTACAGTTTTTCCCCTTTGTTTTCGCGTGTTTTACGAACCCTAAACGGAGAAAATTTCAGAAAAAAACCGCTTTGTAAGGCGGAACTTTAAAAATACAACCGTGACTTTTTGTTTCCCAAAAG
Source organism: Clostridiales bacterium (assembly GCA_015069295.1). GTDB lineage: Bacteria > Bacillota > Clostridia > Christensenellales > Borkfalkiaceae > Scatosoma. The sequence goes on along the minus strand of SVIW01000003.1, from coordinate 59,534 downwards.
CCACGGTATACTTCTTTCATTGTCCACATTATATCTTATTTTATAAGATTTGTCAATATTTTTTGCCACTTTTCAAAAGAATTTCCATTCTTTTCACAACTTTTAACCCGCCTTTCACGGCGTTTTGACAAATTCCGCTTCTCTTATTTGCGTTCCGACAAGAAAGCCGACATTCTTTCAAACGCCTCGGAAAGCGCGTTCATACTCGTCGCGTACGAGATACGCACGTTGTTTGCGCCAAACTCCCCAAACGCGCTGCCGGGTACGACCGCCACTTTCTTGCTTGCAAGCAAACCGTTTGCAAACTCCTCGCCGCTAAACCCCGTATTTTTCACGGACGGAAAAGCGTAAAACGCACCCTTAGGCTCGAAACAATCCAGCCCGATTTCTTGGAGGGAATGGAGCACGAACTTTCTGCGCTTGTCGTACGAATCGCGCATTTCTTCCACCGTCGCGAAATCGTCCGAAAGTCCGTCTTTAAGCGCCTCCATCGCGGCGTGCTGGGACATAATCGGCGCGCACATAATCCCGTATTGGTGGATTTTGAACATCGCCTCGTCAATTTCTTTCGGCGCGCAAACGTACCCCAACCGCCAACCCGTCATCGCAAACGCCTTGGAAAAACCGCTGATATACACCGTGCGTTCTTTCATTCCGGGCAAAGCGGCAATCGACGAATGTTTCCCGCCGTAGGTAAGCTCGGCGTAAATCTCGTCCGTAATGACGAGCAAATCGTGGCGGATAAACACGTCCGCAATCGCCTTCAACTCTTCCTGCGTCATAATCGCGCCCGTCGGATTGTTCGGATAGGTGAGAATGATGGCTTTCGTGTTCTTCGTAATCACCTTTTCCAGCTGTTCGGGCTTTAACACGAACGAATCCTCTTCCAAACACTCCACGTGCACCGCCTTGCCCCCCGAAATTTCTACGAGCGGCGAATAGGAAACGTACGCAGGGTCAGGAATCAACACCTCGTCCCCCTCTTCCACGCAAGCGCGCAGCGCCAAATCGATCGCCTCGCTGCCGCCGACGGTAACCAGAATGTGTTTGGGGTCGTACTGCAAATGGAAACGGGTTTCCAAATACCTCGATATCAACTGCAACAAAGCGGGAATCCCGCGGTTTCCCGTATACTGCGTATACCCCCTTTGTAAAGAGGTAATCGCCGCCGAACGCACCCGCCACGGCGTAACGAAATCAGGCTCGCCCACGCCGAGCGAAATCGCGCCCGGCGTACTGGATACGATATCGAAAAACTTTCGTATCCCGCTGGGCTGTAACAGTTTTGCTTTTTTATTGACAAAATCTCGCATAGTCTTTTTCCTGTTAAATGGCGGCACCGTGTACGCGTTGACCGCCTTTTTCGCCTTACGCCTGCACGGACAAACGGTAATCCTCGTCCTCTTTTTCCGTCAGGCTGCCTTCGATTTTATACTTTTTCAAAATGAAGTGCGTTGCCGTGCTGATAACCCCGTCGAAAGTAGAAATTCTTTCGGAAACGAAGCGGGAAACCTGCTGCAACGTCTTGTCTTCTAAAAACACGGCAAGGTCGTACGCCCCGCTCATCAAATACACCGCCTTGACTTCGGGGAAGGTGGCAATTTGCTTTGCAATACCGTCGAAACCCTCCTTCTTTTTCGGGGTTACTTTGACCTCGATAAGTGCTTCTACCAGCGCGTCGTCCGCCTTTTCGCTGTTGATAATGGCGGTATATTTTACGATGACGCCCCTGCCTTCCATATCCGAAATGCAAGCCTTTATTTCCGCCTCGTCCACCGACAGCATCGCCGCGATTTTCTTATGCGAAATGCGCGCGTCTTCCGCCAAAATTTTTAATACGTCTCTTTCCAAAACCGTCATTGTTTTTTCCTCCCGTTCCGTTTTCTTCTTTTAATGCAGGTTTTCCAAAAACAAGCAATCGTACCCCAGCGGCTCGACAAAATCCCTGCCCACGAATTTTACGTGATTGAACTTTGCAAAATTAAAAATATGCGTTTTCGTCAGCACGGGAGTAGGCGCGTCTAACGCCTGACAAATCTCGGTGAGATATTCGAAAAACTGCGAATATACCAGCTTTTCGTCCCGTTCAAAAACGAACTGCCGTTTGATTCGTCCTTCCGTCATCAGCTTTGCCCAAATCCGCATCGCTCCGCCTCCTTATATACGATATGCCCTATTATACTCTTTTTTACAAAAAAAGTAAACCGTTTAGGCGGGGTTTTCCTTTTTTCCTTTTTTCCCTCATATTGCCCCGCGTCGCCGCATACAGTAAACTATCCACGGCGCTTTTTCCCTGCCGAAGTAAAAGGTTTTCGATAAGCTTAGCCAAAAAAAGTGTTTTTCATCGAAATTTTGACAAACTACACCTGCTATTATGGAGATACGAAACTATGAAATTTCCCTCGCCAAGCCCACGCGGCAAACGGCTGTTTGCGACCTTTACGCTACTCCTATGCGCGGCGATCGCTATGCTCTGCACCGTCGCCTATTGCGTGCGTATTACGAAGGAAAACGCCCAAACGACGGGAGCAGGTACGCCTTCAACCCGTTCTTTGCCCATTTATTCCGTCGAAACTACGGAAAAGAAAATCGCCATCAGCTTCGACTGCGCGTGGGGGATAGACCACACGGATACTCTTTTGTCCGTTATGAAAGAATACGATATCCGCTGCACCTTTTTCGCCGTCGAATTTTGGGTGGAAAAATACCCCGAATACGCGGAAAAAATCGTCGCAAGCGGACACGAGCTCGGCACGCACAGCCGTACGCACCCTTATATGAGTAAACTCACGAAAGCGCAAATTGAAGACGAGTTGACTACATCGGCGCAGGCAATCGAAAAACATACGGGTCAAAAAGTAACCCTTTTTCGCCCGCCCTACGGCGATTATAACGACCTCGTTATCGACACCGCCTTTTCTATGGGCTTGTACCCTATCCAATGGGACGTGGATTCGCTCGACTGGAAAAATCTTTCCGCCTCGGAAATCGCCCTGCGCGTGGTAAACGGCGCGAAAAACGGCTCGATTATCCTTTGCCACAACAACGGGCTGCACACGGCAAAAGCCCTGCCGATTATCTTTTCCACCTTAAAAAACAAGGGATTTGAGTTCGTCCCCATCGGCGAGCTAATCTATAAAGAAAACTTTTTTACCGACGTCAACGGCAGACAGCATTTGCGCACGTAAAAGCCGTTCGTCTCGTACACGGTACCGTTCTTTGACAAAAATATTACATTACATTGGAGGTTTTTATGAACTACGTAACGGAAAAAAACAACAGAGTGTTTATTATGGGAGAAATCGTCAGCGACGCTACTTTTTCCCACGAGGTCTACGGAGAAGGATTTTACGAATTTTTCGTCCGCGTGATGCGCCTTTCGGGTCAAGCGGATATTTTGCCCGTAACGCTTTCCGACCGCTTGATACAAGGCGGTATGCTCGGCAAAGGCAAGACGATTTGCGCTTTGGGACAATTTCGCAGTTATAACAAAATCGAAAACGGAAAATCCAGATTGATGCTGACGATTTTTATCCGCGAACTGCTCCCCCAGCTCCCCGACAAAAACCCGAACAGCATACTCCTCAGCGGATACATCTGCAAACCGCCCGTCTACCGCACGACTCCCTTTAACCGCGAAATCGCCGACGTGCTGATCGCCGTCAACCGCGCCTATAACAAATCCGATTATATCCCCTGCATCGCTTGGGGCAGAAACGCGCGGTTTGTGAAAAATTTGACGGTGGGGGACAGAATCGCCGTTTCCGGACGGATACAAAGCCGAGAATATCAGAAAAAATATTCGGAAACGGACGTGCGCACGATGACGGCGTACGAAGTTTCCGTCTCCAAGCTCGCCGCCTTCGATTCGGCGGAGGATTTTGATATCGACAGCGAATTCGATTTGTATTCCCTACAAAAAAACGACCCCGTTCTTGATAACGCCGAGGCGGCAGGGGTATAAAGAGCCCTAAAAAAGCGAAGCGCAGGCTTCGTTTTGTTCTTGTCCTTTGTTCTAAATCCCGCCTTTTGCGCATACGATAAAACAGGATTGAAAAGCACAAGTTTTAAGGAGATAGTTATGAACGAAGAAATCGAATACGCAGAAATGCTGGAAATACCCGTCTCTACCGTCAACGTAGTACGAAAAACCCGCCGCCGTAAAAAATCTGCGCGCACAAAACGCGAAACGCCCCTTTTCGAACTTCCGTTAAAAGACAGCGTTATCGCGCAGGTCAACGACCGGCTGGACGAAACCGAGCCGCAACCCCCTCAACCTCCAACGGAAGAACTTTTGCCCTTGGACGGCGAGCAAAACGAGGGGATTTTAGAGTTCGACTCGATTCCCGACCGCATCGACACCGTGCGCTTGCACGGCGAAGAAAAGCGCAGTTGGCTAGACCGTTTCCGCTTTAAAAAACCGCTTGAAATCGAAGACTTTGCAGAAAACGAGGGGAGCAGGTACGAGATGAACGAGGATAACGCTCCGTCCGCACGCAAAACGCGTCTGCTTTTGCGCGCAGAATTTGCAATCGCCTGCGCCTTGTGCGGCACGATTTTTTTAACCAACGTCTTCTTGCCCGAAAGCGGCGTCAATACCTTCTTCCGCACTTTAACGACCCCTGCGGCGGAAACCGCCGCCGTCGATACCCGCAGCTACGCCGATTTTGACCTTTCGCCCATCGTCAGCGAATATTCGAGCGCAACGCTTAGCTTATCCGAAGACGGCGTACTTTCCTTCCAAGACGAATGCTGCGTCTATCCCGCCGCAAACGGCAGAGTTTACGAAGTAACGCAAACGGACGGCGTTTATACCTTAAAAATCCAATACTCCGACTCATTTACAGGCTCGTTTGACGGTTTAGACTACGTGTATTACGCCGTGGGCGAGGAAGTAAAAGCCAACGTTCCCGTAGGCTATTCGAACGGGGAAACGGAGGTAAAAATTACGATGTACTCGTCGGGCAAGGCGTTAAACTGTTTCCGTTTGACGGAAGAAAACTGCCTCGCGTGGACGCAATCGTAAAGGGGGCGCACCGTTGTCTATCCGTAAAAATCCTTTTAAAAAACACGAGCGACAGAATCCCTGTCGCTCTTCTTCTTGCCCGCCCCGAAAAAATCCCTTCCGGCTTTTTCGCCTGCACCCGCTTTTTTTGCTCGTCGGGATTTGGTACGCGCTCACGGGCGAATTGTTTCTGTTTTTACTGTGCGCTTTAGTGGCGATTCAGCACGAGTGCGCGCACGCCTTTGCCGCCGCAAAACTCGGTTATAAGCTCAACGCCATCGTCTTGATGCCCTTTGGCGCGGTTATCGACGGGGATCTTCGCGGAATCTCCGCAAAAGACGAAATTTTCGTCGCCGTTTGCGGCCCTCTTTGCAATCTTCTAACCGCCGTGTTTTTTGTCGCATTATGGTGGATTGCCCCTACCCTGTACGCGTTCACCGACGTAGCCTGCTATACCTCGCTATCGATTGCCCTCGTCAATATCCTGCCGGCGTACCCCTTGGACGGCGGACGGATTTTTAAAGGACTTCTTACCCGTTTGTTTTTAAAAAAGCACCCCGACGCCGCCCGCGCCGAACGCAGAGCAGACGGCGTTTGCCGCATAGTTACTTTTTCCTTTTGCGCGCTGTTTTTGCTGACCTTTTCCCTGCAATGCGCAAGCGGAAATCCTAACCCGTCTTTGCTTTTTTTCAGCGTGTTTTTATTAGTCGGGGCTTTGGGCAACCGCAACAAAGCCGCCGTCTATTCCCGCCTTGATTTTTCCTTTCAAAACGCCTTGCAGCGCGGCGTGGAAATCCGTCGAGTCGCCGTTAGCGGCAACTGTCCCATAAAAGACGTCTTCCGTTTCCTTTCCCGCGACGCCTTCCTCGTTTTGGAGGTGTACGACGAAAAGCAGCGCCGCCTTTGCGAGGTTACCCAAACCGAGCTTTCCGCGCTCTTTGCCGCGGCAAAAACCCCGTACGAACCCTTGCAAAATCTCCTCTCCGCCCCTTTTCCCCTTTAAAAATAGACGCTTTTCCTATAAAATAAGGCAAAATCTTGTAAAACGGCTTGCCAAATTCCCGCGCGGTATGTTATACTAATGTTTGTGCGGTTTTCCGCGCCTGCCCGACCAAATTTCGAACGCAAGGAAACACCGCTTTATGAAAAAAGAAACGAAAAAAGAATGGTTTTTAGACCGTTATTGCAAACAACAGTTCGCCGCTCTCGTCGAAGAGGGGAAGCTCGTAGAATTTTCCTGTGAAAACGAACCCCGCGTCGCTTGCGTGGGGAACGTATATAAAGGCAAAGTTACCAACGTTCTTTCGGGGATGAACGCCGCTTTTATAAACTGCGGATTGGCAAAAAATTGCTACCTTTCTATGGAGGAAACGTATACCGATTACAGCAAATACGACGGTACCATGGGCGAGGCGAACCAAAAAAACTTGGATTTAAACGTCGGGGACGAAATCATCGTGCAGGTTACCAAGCCGCCGCGCGGCAACAAGGGCGCAAAGGTAACGACGCACCTTTCTTTCGTAGGGAAAAACGTCATTTTTCTGCCCAACACCGACTTTTTGGGCATTTCCAGACGCATCGTAGACGAAGCCCTGCGCGCCGAAGCCCTCTCCACCGTCGAAAAAATGCGGGAAGATAAAAACGAAGGCTTTATCATTCGTACGCAAGCCCCGCTTGCCACGCAAAAACAATTAAAAGCCGAGGTTCTCTATCTTAAAAAATTACATTTGGAAATGCAAAAACTCGCCAAAACCGCGCCCGTCGGCACTCTTTTATACGAGGACGACGATTTGCCTGCGCGCGTAATACGCGATTGCGTCGGCGACGAAATTTCCGTGATACACGTGGGCGACGAAACGTTGTATCACCGTCTTTCCCACCTTGCAAAGCTGAGAAAAGACTTCCCTGCCCGCAAATTAAAATTACACACGGGCGAGCGCTCGCTCTATCAAGAATACGGCATTTCCCCGCTGATTACTCAATCGTTATCGCCCAAAGTGCCTTTGGATAACGGCGGCTACCTCGTCATTGACCACACCGAAGCGATGACGGTCGTAGACGTCAATACCGGCAGCTACGTCGGGGAAACGAGCCTTGAAGAAACGGTATTTTCCGTCAACCTCGCCGCCGCCAAGGAAATTGCCCGTCAAGTACGCTTGCGCAACGTCGGCGGCATCGTCGTCGTCGATTTTATCGATATGGTAAACGAGGAACATAAAACCGCGGTAACCGAAGCGCTGCGCGCCTGCCTTGCTTTGGATAAGGCAAAGTGCAACGTCCTGCCGATGAGCGAGCTTTGTCTTACGCAATTTACCCGAAAACGGGTAGGGCACGAAACCTTTTCCTATTACGAAAAAGTCTGTCCCCACTGCGAGGGCAGCGGCTACATCCAAAAGGACAGTATGACGATTAAAAATCTTCGGGAAAGTATTCTCGACTGTTTTGCCGACGGCTATACCGCCGCCATTATCGACCTGCACGAAGGGGTATTGCAAAAAATACTTGGCGAAGGGCTTTTCTCCATCGAGGCAAAAAACAGATGGAAGGATAAGCGGATATATTTTATCCCGCACAAAACCTATTCCCCTACGTATTTCACCGTCCGCGGCGACAACGCCACCGTTTTAACTTTGCCCGCAAAGGCACAAATTTTATACTGATTGTAAAAAGAGCGCGACCGCTCTTTTTATTTTTATTCCATACCAGGTACGAGACGAAGAAAAACGAGGGCACCGTGTACGCGTTGAAAATCAGCCGCTTTTCCCCTTTGTTTCCCGTTTTACTTTTTTTACCTTCTTTTTTCTTTGCACAAACGCTTTACAAGCCGAAAAGAAAATGTTATAATAGGTAACGGAAAACTGTATTTTATAAATATTTATAAAATAATAAGCAGCAACGAAAGAACTATTCTCAAGGAGAACGTGATGGAAGAAACCATTCAAAAAGAAGAAGGCGTCAGCTTAATGGATATTTTGCGCTTACTCCTCAGTAAGATCAAAATTCTTATTTTGGTGATGATCATCGGCGGCATGGCAGGCGGTATCTTTGCGATATTCCGTACCTACGGCGTAGATTACTACGGCACGGTAGACCCTATCGAGTTTTACGTCAACCCCGAAAACCCCAAGGAAATCGAAGGGGAAAGCAGCCAATACAGCGTATACGGCGCGTACGGCAGACACGTTATGGACAATATGGTGAAATTACTTTCTTCAGAAAGCTTTGCCGAAAAATTGATGCTTAACGGTGAAAATTTGCCCAACCCTAAAGGCTGGACGGACGACGAAGAAAAATCCAAAGAGCTTACCGAAGCAGTTGCGCTTGCGCAAGAAAAAATCGACGCGGCAACCAAAGCAGAAGAAACGGTCAACACCGCCAATACCGACGTAAAAGACTCCCTTGCCGCACTCGAAAAGGCGTGGGATCTCGTCGTTTGCGATCTCCCTGATTACAAAGATATTTCGTACAGCGACGCAGCCTATGAAAAGCACTTTGAAACCTTAAAGACGAAGGTCGGCGCTTCCAACAGCTATATCATGGCGCTCGAAGGCGCGCACGAACATTACGTTTTGGCAAGCGAAGCGGCAAAGAGTGCGAAAGCGGTTGCAAAAACGGCAAGGGACGACGCGGAAACCTATACCGAAGCGGCTTTGGAAGTATGGCGTTCGACGGACAAATACGCAAGCGAGCTGTATAAATACTCCTCTACCGTAACCTATACGTATTTGGAAGAAGACGTGGACATTGAAGATGCAAACAACCTCGCGCGCAGTTTCATCTACGTAGAAATTTCCGTCCTCAACGACAAGGAGTTTGCAAACGAGCTGTATGCACGTATTAAAACCGTCGTTCCTCAGTACGTAGAAGAAAATATGACTGTTCCCGCAGGCTATACGGGCACGAACTGCCAAAGAGTTACGCGTATGGACGCGCCCGAATTGACGAACAAATATTACACGATTACCGAGGCGATTAAATTCGCGCTCATCTTCGCGGCAATTTCCCTCGTCGTGGCTTGTATCGCCGTGATTATCATCGACAAATCGGATAAGAAACTTCGCGACCACGAAGTTATCTCCAAGAAATTCAACGTTCCCGTTCTCGGCGTTATCCCGACCATTGACGAGTTGGTAGACGAATCCAACGCCAAGAGAAAGGGCGAGAAATCCAACAAGAACGATACGGAGGTGCAATAATGGGTCTGTTCTCTAATTTCACGGGAAAAATTTCCAAACACTCGCACGAAAAACGCGCGGCAAAAGCCTCCCAAACCCATAAACACCACTCGCACAGAGCCGAATATCTTCTCAACGAAGATACTCCCTTTGACGTAACGGAAGCTTTCCGTAATTTGAAAGCCTCCCTTTCCGTTTCCGTCCCGAAGAAAGAGGGCGGCGTCGTATTGATGACGACGTCGGCGTACCCCGAAGACGGGAAAACGACGGTTACGGCAAACCTTGCGTTGATGTTCGCTATCTCCAACGCATCCGTCGTTTTGGTTGACGCCGATATCCGTAAAGGCAGAGTCGCAAAATATTTCAAGGACAAGTCCGTTCCCGGTCTTTCCGATTGTCTTTCGGGTCAAAACACTTTAAGCGAAGTAATTCACCACTCGTCCATCAACGAAAACCTTTCGTATATCACTTGCGGTACCCATTCTCCCAAGCCCTACGAACTTCTTGAAAGCGAGGAAATGAAAAAGCTGTTGCAAGAACTTCGCAGCCGTTACGATTACGTCATTATCGACACGCCCCCCGTTCTTCTTCTTTCCGACGCTTTGGCGTTAGCAACGGAAACGGACGGTGCGGTGCTCGTTTGCCGTCATCAGGTATCCTATATCAGCGATATCGAACGCGCGCTGAACACCTTGCGCTTTGCAAAAGCAAACGTCTTGGGCGTCGTCGTCAACGACTTCAAAACCGCGCCCACCAGCGGCTATTACGGCGGTTATAAAAAATATTATTACTATTCGTCCTATTCCTACGGGTCCACCGACCCCAACGAGCAAGACGACGAGCCGTCGCAATCCTAAATATAAACACGAAAGGGCGGGTTTTCCCGCCCTTTTTTCATAAAACCGACTCGTTTAAAAACCCGCAAAAACGGGTAATAATACATATATGGAAAATTACACGATACACGAAAACAAAATGACGAACATTCTTCCCATCGTGCCCTTACGCGGCAAGGTGGCGTTTCCGCATACCAATATCTCTTTCGAGGTCGGTAGGGAAGTTACGCTAAAAGCCATCGACCGCGCCTCGGCAAGCGATCGCACGGTCTTGATTTTAACCCAACGGGAAACGGAAAAACAGGACGTTACCGCCTCCGACCTTTACGCCGTCGGCTGCGTAGCGAAAATCAAACAAATCGCCCAGCTTTCGGGCGGCGCGATACGGGTGCTTTGCGAGGGCTTATACCGCGCCCGCGCCCGCGTTATCGATATGGAAAGCGGCTATTTCTACGCCGTTGCCGACCCCATTGCCCCCGTCCACGGCGACGAAGTCTTGGAAGAGGCGTATTTCCGCACGGCAAAAGCGCTCGTAAAAGACGTAATGGAAACGGACGGAAAAATCGCCAAGGACACGTTGGCAAAGCTCGACCGCTGCCAGGACCCCGACGAATACGTCGATATCACCCTTTCTTCGATGCGGGTGCGTTTGGAGGTAAAACAAGCGATTTTGGAAGAACACCGCGTTATCGAACGCTTGAAACAGTTCGAACGCTGTTTGAACGACGAGCTGGAAATTTCCCGCGTGGAAAAGAAAATCGCCGCTGCGGTACGTCAAAGCATCGATAAAAACCAAAAGGAATATTTCCTGCGCGAACAGTTAAAAGCCATTCATACCGAGCTTGGCGACGATAACAAGGAAGAGGACGAATACCGAGAAAAAATCCTTTGTAAAAACCTTCCTAAAGACCTCGAAGAGAAGTGTTTGAAAGAGGTGGACAGGCTGGGCAAAATGCCCTCGTCTTCGGCGGAATATACCGTCATTACGGGCTATTTAGACCAAGTCCTTGCCCTGCCTTGGACGGAAGAAACGGAAGACACCGAAAACTTAAAGGATTGTATCGCCGTTTTAGAAGCCGACCACTACGGTTTGGAAAAAATCAAAGAGCGTATCACCGAATACCTTGCCGTTTTAAAATTGACGGGCTCGATGAAAGCCCCGATTTTGTGCTTTGTCGGCCCTCCCGGCGTCGGTAAAACGAGTATCGCGCAATCGATTGCGCGCGCTTTGGGCAGAAAATTCGTCCGTATGAGCCTCGGCGGCGTAAAGGACGAAGCGGAAATCCGCGGCCACCGCCGCACCTATATCGGCGCAATGCCGGGCAGAATTTTGTACGGTATGAAAAACGCAGGGTCGATCAACCCCGTGTTCTTGCTCGACGAAATTGATAAAATCACTTCGGATATGCACGGCGATCCCGCCAGCGCGCTTTTAGAAGTGCTCGACCCCGAGCAAAATACTTCCTTCCGAGATAGATATTTAGAAGCGCCCTACGATTTGTCCAAAGTGCTGTTTATCACGACGGCAAACTCTCTCGATACCATTCCCGCCCCCCTTCGCGACCGTATGGAAATTATCGAGCTTTCGGGCTATACGCTGGAAGAAAAGGCGGAAATCGCAAAGCGCTATCTCGTCCCCAAACAGCTTGCGGCAAACGGCTTGACGAACAAGAACGCGTCGTTCACGGAAGGGGGCGTACGCGCCGCTATCGAGGGCTATACACGCGAAGCAGGGGTGCGCACCTTAGAGCGTACCATCGGCACGATTTGCCGCAAAATCGCCGTAAAATACGCCTCCGATAAGACTCTGCCCCTTATCAAAGTAGACAAGGCAACCGCCACACAGTTGCTCGGCACGCCCAAATTCAAAAAAGACGAGGAGCGGTTCGATTTGGAAATCGGCACCGTTACGGGTCTGGCTTGGACGGCAGTCGGCGGCACTACGCTGACGGTCGAGGCGTCCTTGATGAAAGGGAAAGGCGAGTTAAAACTGACGGGGAAATTGGGCGAAGTGATGAAAGAATCGGCGCAAGCCGCCCTTTCCTATCTGCGCGCAAACGCGGAAAAATACGGCATAGACGAAACCGTATTTTCCGCTTACGATTTGCATATCCACGTTCCCGAGGGCGCAACCCCCAAAGACGGGCCAAGCGCGGGCGTTACCATTGCCACCGCAATTTTATCCGTCCTTACGGGCAATAGGGTGCGCGGCGACGTCGCGATGACGGGCGAAATTACCCTGCGCGGCAGAGTCCTGCCCATCGGCGGCTTGAAAGAAAAAGCGTTGGCGGCAAGACGGCTAGGGATTCAAAAAGTTATCATTCCCAAAGCCAACGAAAGAGAAATCGTGGATTTGCCCGAGGTTTTGAAAAAAGACGTGCGCTTTTACCCCGTGGAAAAGATAGACGAAGTGTTTGCGCTCGCCATAGAACAGTGCGCGACCGTAAAGGCGCAACCCCCTTCGCAGACTCCAAAAAAAGGCAAAAAAGCCGTACCCGTGCTTAGCGAAAATACCGTTCGCCAAGACGGCGTACGCTGTTAAACGGTGGCACCATGTACGAAAGCAAACAACAAAAACGCGAAAGCGCGCTGGTTATTAAAAACGCGACCTTTATCACCAGCGCCGCGAAAAAAGAACAATTTATCACTCCCGACAAACCGATGCTTGCCGTTTGCGGAAAATCGAACGTGGGAAAAAGCTCGTTTATCAATATGCTTGCCAATCGCAAAAAGTTGGCGAAAACGAGTAGCGAGCCGGGCAGAACGAGACTTGTCAATTATTTCGATTTCGGCGAGTTTATTCTTGCCGATTTACCAGGTTACGGTTTTGCGCGGGTATCGAAAGGGGAAAAGGAAAAATGGGCAAAAACTTTAGACGAGTTCTTTAAAATGAAAGAAAACGTCGCCCACGTCTTTATGCTGGTGGATTCACGCCACGACCCCACGGCGGACGACGTGCAGATGATCGAATTTTTGCACTTCCATACCATTCCCTTTACCATCGTTTTAACCAAAGCGGATAAACTCTCGAAAATGAAATTGAAAGAGCATATCCGCGCGATTGCGGCGGATTTGTACCTTGCCCCCGCCAATCTATTGGCAACGAGCTCGGAAACGGGCTATGGAAAAGAGGACGTGTTAGACAAAATCCGTTTCGTATTGGATTTGGTCAACACCCCCGCCGAAGAAGAAACGGAAGCCGAAGCAGAGGAATAATGCAAGCTGAGCTTGCAGCAAGATAATCTTGCAACGTGCCGTTGCATCCAATCTTATCTATCCTTCCGAAGATTTCAGCGTAGTAGACTATTTATAAAATTATATATTTCACCCTTATATTAAGCCTTCTCCTGTGGGAGAAGGGGGACCGCGACAGCGGTGGATGAGGAGTCCAAGATTTATGATACCTTACAATCGAAAGCTAACCCCTACCGCGAAATTATTACGAAAAAATATGACCGCAGAAGAAAAACATCTATGGTATGATTTTTTGAAACGCCTTCCCCTTACCGTAAAACGACAACACTCCATTAAAAATTATATCGTTGATTTTTATATTGCGCAGAAAAAAATTGTAATCGAAATCGACGGAGCTCAACACTTTTCTCAACCACATGAAGGAAAAGATAGAAAACGGGATATGGATTTATCCACTTGGGGTATTACTGTTTTGCGCTATACCAACGGAGATATTAATAAGAATTTTAACGGGGTTGCGGAAGATATACTTTCACGTTTAGGGTTATCCTTTACCGATTTGAGAAACAAAACAAACACCTCATCCGTCACTTCGTGACACCTTCTCCCACTGGAGAAGGCTAAGACAAACTGAGCTAAGGTTTCAACGTAGTAGACTGTTTGTCAAGTTACATATTTCAACCATAAATAAAGACTTCTCCCACTGGAGAAGGTGGCTTTCGGAGCAAGACGGATGAGGCGTGAAACGACGAAACAATCTCTAACAAAAAACAGAAAAACGAGCAAAGCTTTTCGCCTTGCTCGTTTTTTGTTACTCGTGCTTATTTCTCGTCGTTATTGCCGCTGTTCCCAAGGAAAATCCCAAAGAAATCGTTGGAAGTCTTCAAGGTCGTACCGCCGCTTGCGCCGCCGTTGCCTCTGTCGCGATTAAAAGGCTTTTTGTTAAAGCCGCCGCTTCTGCCGTCCTTGTTAAAGCCTCTGTCGTTTCTGCCTCTGCCGCCGCGGTTGAAACCTCTGTCGTTCCCTCTGCCACGTCTGTCTCTTTCGTTTCTCGCGGGCAACGCGGGAGCGTCGGGGTCTTCCAAATTGTCGGGAATAATAACGATATAACGGTTGGGTTCTTTCCCTTCGCTAATCGTCGAAACGCCTTCGCGTTCAGCAAGCGCCGCGTGGATAATCCGTCTTTCGTAAGGGTTCATCGGTTCTAACTTGATTTTCTTGCCCAAACGAATGGCTTTTTGTGCCAAGTTTTCAGACAGTCTGTTCAACGTCGCTTCGCGGTTTTCACGGTAGTTTTCGCAATCGACAACGACCCGCTTATAATCGTCTCTGCCCGTATTGGCTACCGCGCCCGCAAGGGTCTGGATAGCGTCTAACATCGCGCCGTGTTTGCCGATAATTGCCGTCGTGTTTGCCGCCGTTACGTTAATTTCTACCTTATCGCCCTCGCCGACGAGCTCGGTACAAGCGGTAATATTCAACAGCTTAAACAGCCCTTCCAAAAATACCACCGTTCTTTCGCCGTCGCTTGCGTTCGTATCTACGCTTGCGTTCGTTTCCTTTTCGCAAACGCACGCCTCACAAACCGTCTTAGCCGCAATTTCTACGCGCGCCTTTACCGACCCGAACAGTTTTTTCTTGCCTTCTTCCAAAACGCGGATATCGGCGTCCTCTCTTGCAATCCCAAGCGCTTGCAAGCCCTTTTCAACGGCTTCTTCCACCGTCTTGCCCGTAAATTCTTGATACTCCATTTTTTACTCCTTATTTCCCTTGTGTAAAGGGGAATCCTTTCTCTCGTTATTATTTTTTATTCTTTTTATCAGGCGTCTTTTCGCCGCGCTTTTCGCTTGCCGCCGCTTTTCCTGCGTTTTTCGCCGCTTCGATTCTTTCCAAAGCGTTGTTTTGGTACTTTTTCGTTTCTACCGCCGCCGCTTGTTTGTTCAGCTTTCTATCCACCAATTTATTGATAACGATGGTGGAGAGCAACGAGAAGACGTTGCTGACGATAAGGTATATCGCAAACGCGGAGCTGTACAAGAACGAAAAAATCGCAAACATACCGGTCATAATGATCATCATCATTTTTTGCTGACCTTTGCCCTGCCCGTCTACGGACGAATATTTCTGCTGTTCTTTTTGCGAACGCATCGACACGAATTGCTGCAATAAAATCGTACCGATAGACAGCGCAATCAAGATAAAATACCCGTTCGACGCGTCTTTTTCCGCCGTCAAATTCTTGGTTACGAAGTTATACCCGTCTTGCGAATACGCCGCCATACCCTTTACTTTCGATTCGGAGCTGCAACCGCAAGTACCTCTTTCCGTTACCGCCGTGCCAAAGCTATCGTACTCCAAAACGGGGCTCTTATACGTTGCGTCCGTTTCCCAGATATTCTTAATCCAGATAAAGGAAACGTTGTCCTTGATTTCGGTATCGTACGCCGTCTTTACCGCGCGCTGACCCATACTTTCAAAATAATTTTTAATCGCCGCGTTCAACGCCGTATTTTCGTCTTTGGACAGCTCGGATAAGCTCTTTTCCGCAATCCCCGAATTTGCCCAAATTTCGTCTTGCATTTCCTTCGCGCCTTCTATTTGCGACATCATAACCTTCGCCGTATAGATATAGTACGCTTTGTCTGCTTTTTCAATATATTTCTTTGCTTTTTCAAAATCGTAAGTGTAGGCAAACGAGCCGTCTTTTCCCTTAGGAACGTTGTATTTTACCGTATAGTATACGTAGTTGTTGTTCGTGATATCGTTATCTTTTACCGTATACGTTACCGTTTTTGCGGTAATTTTACCGTTTTCTTCCGTTACATTGATATCCGTCGTTTCATCGAAAAACAAAGTGTCTTCCGTAACGTCTTCCACGCAATATTCGTACAGAGTCTCGTTGTACGCGCCAACCATTTGATTGTAATTTTCCACGTTTGCGTAGGTCGAATAAGAGTTAAACGACCCGATGGCAATAATAAAGATAACCAACGACAAAATCATCGGCAAGCAGGACGAGAAAATGGACATACCGCTTTCTCTGTACATTTCCATTACCTTTTGTTTATAGGCGTCCTGATCGTTAGCGTACTGCTTTTGCAACTTTTCCATACGCTCTTGGTTGGCTTTCATCTTTTGGTTCTGCTTGCGCATAGAAATACGCTGAAAAACGTCGAAAGGCAACGTTATCAGCTTTAATACCAAAGAAAACAGAATGATACCCAAACCTACGGAACCTACCGAGGTAACGAGCCATCTGATAAATCTTCCAATCCAGTCGAGTTCAACGCTGTACGTGCTGTTAAAAATCGTCAAACCCGTATCGAAAATATTTGCTAAACTTCCCATTTTTTTCCTTTACGGCTTTTGCCGCAACGCTTATTTTTTTAGGCTGTGTTACAACGAACGATTGATTAGCTCTTTTTTGCGATTTAACGAGAAAAAAGCAAGAAAGGCAAGCGTTTCGCGAGGGCGCATACCCACAGCGGTCTGTAACCAAGCGTAACGCACCGTATTTCGCAGTCTTTTTTCCGTTAAAAATCAATCGGGGGTTGGAACAGAGCCTTATTTATAACAACCAACGCTTTTTCCAAAAGGGGATAGGGGCGGGATCAAAGCCGCCTTTGGAAAAGGGGTTACACCGCAGTATACGCCAAATTCCAAGGATAATACCTATAAAAACGCCGTTGTTATTGATGCTTTCCAAAGTGTACTCAGAACAAGTCGGATAATACTTACAGGTATGCTTGGAAAGATATTTTTGGTAAAAACGAATCATACGCATACACAGTATTTTAAAAAAGGGTTTAAACACCGTGCGGCGTAAAAACCGCCAATTTGCATACGCAAACGCGAAAAAATCCATTTTTACAAACGTTCTTTTTTGATGATACATCTCAAGTGTTGCTCAAAGGTAGCATACGAATATTCTTCGCATACTTTCGGAATTAAAATTACCGAATACGTACCCTTTATCTCTCCTTGCGTGTTACGAAAAGCTTCTCTAAGCAGTCTTTTAATACGGTTTCTTTGCACGCTTTTTCCGTGTTTTTTTCCAATAGAAATCCCCATCCGCATCCTTTCAGACGGACGGTAAAGCAAGGTTACGGACGGAGCAAAGGCGCGTTTTCCCTTTTGGAACAGCCTTTGAAAATCCGTTTGTTTTTTTAACCGTACATACTTCATTTTGCGTATAAAAGACCTTTTGTTTTTAAAAAAGCAACCTTTATTAAAATGGCAAATCCTCTCCTTTTAAAAAAAGGAAAGGAATTCGTCTTTTCGTATATTAAGAACGGATTAGTGGGTCAATCTCTTTCTGCCCTTGTTTCTACGTCTTTTCAAAACTTTTCTGCCGGCAGTCGTTGCCATTCTCTTACGGAAACCGTGAACTTTGCTCTTTTGTCTTTTCTTGGGTTGATAGGTTCTTTTCATAATTATTCTCCTAATTTGGTTTTTATCGTTTTGTTTTTTAGTCGCTATCGCGGCTTCTCCCCACGATAACCCCACTATTATACCTTAAATATATAAATGCCGTCAAGCGTTTTTTAATATAAAATCTTTAAACCTTTCTATTTTTAACGGCTGCTGACGGGTAAAATCAAATATTGACACCGCTTGTCCTCAACGTTCTCTACCGTGAACGGAGAAACGGGAGTATTGAAAGAAAGCAGGATTTTTTCTTCGTCCAGAGCTTTGATGGCGTCTAACAAGAATTTACTGTTCATACTGATTTTCAATTCTTTCCCGTCCAAATCGCCGGCAACCGTTTCTTCAATTTTACCGATATCGGACACGGCGTTGATAACGATTTTTTCGTTTTTAATATCCAACGTTATCAAATTATCCTTTTCCCCGCGAATCAAAACGGACGCGCGTTCAACGCTTTCGATAATTTCGCTTCTCTTCACTTCTACTTTCGTCGTGAAATCGATGGGATAGATATTTTCCTTTCTTACAAATTCGCCAAGATACAATCTCGAAGTGATAACGGTGTCTTTTACCGATACGTACAAAAGATTTTTATCCGCGTAAATTTTTAATTCTTCGTCGCCGTCCAGCATACGGGAAATTTCTACAAGCGTTCTTGCAGGGCAAACGATTTTCATATTCCCGCTCGTGGACAGAGTTTCGATAGACGAGCAAGCCATACGGTATCCGTCCAGCGCCGTCGCGTTTAACTTTCCGTCCTTTGCTTCTAACAAAGCGCCTTTTAAAATGGGACGGCTGTCGTCGCTCGCGCAGCAGAACACTACCTTTGCAATCAAGCCTTTTAATTCGCTTTCTTTCGTTTCAAAATACTCTTTATTTTCCGCCGTGTTATTTAAAAAACGGGGAAAATCGTCGGAGGAGAGAGACTGCATAAAGGATTCGCTGTCCGCGTATTTGATAATAATACCGCTGTCTACTGTTGCAATCACGACCTCAAAAGCGGAAATTTTTCCCACGAAATCGGAAAACATTTTCCCGTTGACGCAAATTTCGCCCTCTTCGAAAACGTCCGCTTTTATTTTCTTTTCAATGGAAATTTCCCCGTCGTACGCCGTCAAAGTAATCCCGTCGTTTTCCGCGTGTATTTTGATACATTCTAAAATAGGGGTGATCGTCTTAGAAGCGCAAGCTTTGCTGACCGTCAAAGCCGCTTCGGAAAGAACCATTCCGTTACATACGAATTTCATAAAAATACTCCTTCTTTTCCTCGCCTTTTTCCTACGGAAAAAAGCCTCGTTTTCATTCCCTTTTATTTTACCATATACCGTTTCTTTTTGCAAGCAAAAAAGAAGGATTTTTCCTTCTTCTTTATAAAAAAATTATTTCGTTTTCCGGGTGTTTTTTTTGAAAATATTTGACGGTAAACGCCGTGCCGCCTTTCTCTTTTTTACAATAGGCAATCATAACGTCCGCTCTGTCTACCATATACCGATCTCTGGACTGCATACAGCCCACGAAATAATGGTCGGAAAGAATAATTTTTTCGTCTGCTTTTTTTAAAATGGAAACGTATCTTTTTTTGTCCTTTTCATTATAACTTTTTTCCTGCTGATAACAGGGAATACAGGCAATCAATTTTATAAAAGGATATTCTTTTTTTAAAGACAGAACGTACTGAGCCGCTAACAAATCGAACCCCATCGCCATTCCGTTATAAAAGACAGAAACGCCTTTTTCTATCATCTTTTTTATCTCTTTTTTTAAACGTCGTGGGGAAAAATCTTCCTCTATAATTCTGTGCCCGGTAAAAACGCAGCTTTCTGCTTTTTTACTTGTTTCCGTTTTTATAAAGAGCTGCGACATACCACTTTTTTCCTTTTTTAAAAAATCGAACTTATTATACCACACCTTAAAAATTTGTCAAGACAAGACTGCCGATTTTTCTTGAAAATTTTTTAATTTTTTTCAGCCTTGCAAGAAGATGTTATATTTATTTTTATAATAGTAGTATTATAGTAGTAGGCAAGGTGGAATTGTGGACAACCACCCCCTTAAAAATAAAAACAAGCGGGAATATAAAGGGAAAAAACAGAGTGTCTATTCGGTGGACAAGCGGTAAAAAAAAGGTGGATAAAAAGGTGGAAGAAAAGTGGAATTGTGGAGAAAAAGAAATAAATTTTAAAAAGAAAAATAAATAAAAATAAATTTAAAATGTATAATTATTAAAAATAAAAGATATCCACAAAGGTTATAAACAAGTGGATAACTTACTGCACCGCGCGGTGGAAGAAATAAAAAAAGCGGTGATAAAAAGTTTGCTATTTTTTTTGAAAGGTGGTATAATATTTTTGTTATGAAGACGTTGGATATTGAAAAAATTTATCAAGAAAAGGTATTGGGAGAGGGAAAGGAAAAGTTAGAAGCTTTTCGCGCTCTGCTGCTTGAATACAACAAAAAATACAATCTTACGACGATTTTAGAAGAAAAAGATATGTATTACAAGCATTTTTTAGACAGCGCGGCGGGAATGGACTTATTTAAACGGGGCGCGTTGACGGCAGAGATCGGCTCCGGCGCGGGATTCCCTTCTATCGTATTAAAAATAGTGCGCGACGATTTAAAATTCGACCTTTTTGAAAGCGTTGGAAAAAAATGCGAGTTTTTGAACGCGGTTGTGGATAAATTACAATTTAACGACGTGCATATTTATAATATTCGCGCCGAGGACGCAGCGAGGGATAAAAAGTTTAGACAGCGTTACGATATAGCGACGGCGCGCGCGGTGGCGAGAATGAATACGCTTTGCGAATATTGTATGCCGTTCGTAAAGGTAGGCGGGAAATTTATCGCTTATAAAAGCGGCGACGTAGAAGAGATACACGAGGCGAAAAACGCTTGCTTTATTTTGGGCGGGAAGATAAAGGAAATATTGCCGTATTCGCTTCCTGAACGTTACGGAGAGAGAGTTTTGGCGGTCGTAGAAAAGACGAAAGACACCCCTTCTTTGTATCCGAGAGGGCAGGGAAAAGAACGGAAAAATCCTCTTTAAAAGAGGATTTTTTTTGTATAATTCGACAAATTTTGTAAAAAGTATTTACATTTTTTAATTTTATGGTATAATAAAGGAAACCAAAAAAGAGAGGTTTACGATGGCATCGGAAAAATTTAGCGTAAAATTTGCGGAAACGGAAGAAGAAAAACTGGCGGTTTATCGGCTTCGGTATCAAGATATGCTGTTAGAATTTAATAAGGACGCAAATAATCAGGACGGATTGGATATTACCGAATACGACGAATACGCAAAGATTATCCTTTGTAAAGACAACGACACGGGCGAAGTAGTAGGGACTTACCGTTTTATTACCTCTAACGATTTGCCGTTGGGAAAAAGGTTTTTATGCGAGGACGAATTTTGTATCGACGGACTGAAAGCGACGGGTGAAACGATTGTAGAATTAAGCCGCGCGGTGATTAAAAAGGAATACAGAAACACGACGGTATTGATGCACCTTTTAGGGTTCGTCGTAAAATACATACTGGATAACGGGTACCGTTTTACGATTGGCGAAGCGAGTTTTATGGGAACGGATAAGAGCTTGTATCAAAAGGAATTTTCCTATCTCGCTCACTATCACGCGGTAGACGAAAGTTTTTCTATCAAAGCCAACGAAGAAAAGCAAGTGGAAATTTTACCCAAGGAAGAATTAGACGAGCGCAGTTTAAAACGCAGCCTGCCAACCTTAATTCGCGTATATATGGAAATGGGTTCGAAATTTTCCAAAGACAGCTTTACCGATTGGGAGTTTGGCAGCGTAGACGTTTTCGTTTTGCTGGATAGAGAAAACTGCAATTTAAATTACGTACGCAGAATTTTCCGTTTTTAAAAGACGGAGAAAATATTAAACGGATAAAAAAAGCACCCATTACGGGTGCTTTTTATCGTTTATCTCGTACCTGGTAGGGGGAAAGTAATAAGTAATAAGTAATAAGTAATAAGTAAAAGTGAAAAAGTGAAGAAGTGAAGAAGTGCGGTAGAGAGTAAAAAGCCGTCTGTCATACCGACTGAGCAAAGCGAATGGAGCGTATCTCCGTTTTTAATGCAGCCACAATTCCGCACTCCGCACTTCGCATTTTTGTAAAAAATGCAGCCTGCCAAACGGCAGACTGCATTAAAATCTTCGGAGCGATAGACAAGACTGGATGCAAGTCCAGCTCGTTAAAAAATGCAACCTGCCAAACGGTAGACTGCATTAAAATTCTCGAAAAGATAGACAAGACTGCCTGCAAGCTCAGCTTGCTTAGTCGTCCAAATCGTCCTGTTCTTCTGCTTGTACGTTTTTCTTAAAACGAACGAATTCGAGCGGGTAATCCTTAAAAGTCAGCCCGCCGTTTTGATCGGAAAACTTCACTTTGACTTCTAATTTCAACATATTGACGGAAGCAACGATCCCTTTCCCCTCGGGAGTACCGACTTCCGCACCGACTTTCGGCATTTTCTTGCCCACCTCGGCGTAATAATCGTTTTCATAGCTCAAACAGCACATCAGTCTGCCGCAAAGCCCGCTGATTTTGCCGGGGTTTAAAGAAAGCCCTTGCGTTTTTGCCATTTTCACGCTGACCTTTTTAAATTCGGGCATATTCCCCGCGCAGCAGCAAATTCTGCCGCAAGGCGCAAGCCCGCCCAAATATTTCGTTTCGTCGCGCGTGCCGACTTGTCTAAGCTCGATACGGGTATGGAAGGTGGAGGCGAGGTCTTTGACCAGCTCGCGGAAATCCACGCGGTTTGCCGAAGTAAAGAAAAAGGAAATTTTACTGCCGTCAAAAGCATATTCGCAATCGACGAGTTTCATATCCAATTTATGCGCCGCAATCTTTTCTCTGCAAATTTGCATAGCCTCGGGGCGTTTTTCTTGGCAGGAATTATAAAAATCCTTGTCTTTTTGCGTGGCGATACGAATAACCGGTTTTAAGGGCGAAACGATTTCGTCGTCCTCGACTTCTTTTTCAGGGTACGCTACCCAAGCGTATTCCAAGCCCTTTGCCGTCTCCACGACGACGGGCATATTCCGTTCGTAAACGTCCCCTTTTTTAGGAGAAAAATAATACAGCTTGCCGCCGTTTTTAAATTTGATACCAACTACTTTAACCATAAACTATCCTTACAATTATTTATTTTTCGACTGAATTTTTGCCAAACAAAGCTCGATGCACTGCGGGAATACCGCGTTGAAAGCGACCTCTCTTTCCGCGTTTGAAAGCGCCTCTTGCGCATAAAAAAGGGCGGGCAGAGTATAACGGCTTGCTACTTTTTTAAGGGTTTCTTTTTCCGTAGAAAGCAGCAGGTTTTTTTCTTTTTGCCCCGTTTTTATCAAGAGCGCGTCCCTAAAAATAAGCCGCAAGGAAGAAAGTAATTCTTTCGCGTGCTTGCTTTCGCCGATTTGTTTTACGACAAGCGGCAGGGAAGAACTATCGGCAAGACAAAGGGAAAACGCGCTTGAAAGCAGCGTTTTATAATAACCGCCTTCCAGCATCGATTGGGCTTTGCCGACGTTGCCGTTTGCCGCCGCCGCGCAAAGCAACAGACTGTTTTTTTCGTATTTTTCGCCGTAAATCCGCTCTAAACAAGCGTCCGTTTCCTCGACGTTGAAGGGTTGGATATCCAGCCGCTTCGTGCGGGAAAGCACGGTGGAAAGAAGAGGATACACCGAGGTTGCGCCAAGCAGGAAATATACTCCCTGCGGCGGTTCTTCTAACAGCTTTAACAGCTTGTTTTGGGTCTGCACGTTCGCTTCGGCAAAATCGCCGAGCACGAATACTTTTTTATCCCCCTCAAGCGGCTTTAAGGTACATTCCTCTTTGATTTTTTCCGCGTCTTCTACGGTCAGTTTTTTGCCCGCTTGCGGAAAAAAAAGACAGTCGGAAAAGCTTTCCGCGTCGATTAGGCGGGCAATCCGTTCGTTTTGTCCGTCCGATGAAAACAGAACTTTTGCAAAGGTTTTTAAAGCAAAACGCAAATTGCGCGTATCTTCCAGTAAAAGAAGATAGGCGTGGGAAAGCCGGTTTTCTTCGTATTCGGTTTTTAAAAGGCGAAAAGCCCGCGTTTTTTGCAACAACTCATTCATACTTATGTTATAGTATAACATAAAAATTTACAAAAGTAAAGAAAACGGGGAAAGCTTGCAAAGAAAACTTTGTCGATTCCGCTCCTATAAAACGGGGCTACCGTGTATGAGACGAATAAAAACGGGGGCACCGTGTACGAGATGAAAATACCCGCCGAACTCGGCGGGTAGCGTTTAAAGGTATTCCTTCCATTTCTTTTCAAAGGCTTCTTCCGTTTTTATCATTTCGTCCAAAAGGGCGAGAATTTCGTCGTTGCCGTCAACGGGCACTTCGCTTGCCGTCGTGCGCAGCGAAGTGATGCCCATGACCGTGCCTTGTATCATCATATCCGCGATATGCGCGCGGGAATTGTCCGTCAGGGTGTTCATTTTAATCGAGCCCCACATCATCATTTTTTTAAAGGCACCCGGCTCTTTTAATTCGGTGCCAAGGTTTCTTGCCAGCATTTGCGCTTTGGCGGAAAACTGTTCGTATTGTTCGTGCTGAGATAAAAGCTCGTTTTTGATTTCTGCGTCCTCGACAGCGGGCAGGATATCGGAAATCGATTCGAGAGCAAGCTGTGCGTTTCGGTAGATTTCAGAGAGCGCTTCTTCGGGTTTTTTCAAGGTTTTCTGTTCCATAATGCCTCCTTTTTTATAATGTGTGTAAAAAGCGGGCGGGCAATACCGAAAAATATCGAAAAAATCTTGTATTTCTTTGCAAAAACGCTTGACGGAAAAGAAAGGAATGTGGTATAGTGATAGTCGAGCCGATAGAAACGGGCTTTTTTAAGTCGGCATTTTTTCTTGAAAATTAGAAAAAATCCGCGCCTTGGGTATTCTTCGAGACTGGAAAGAGGAGGTAAAAACTTTATGTACGCTATCATCGATAACGGCAACAAGCAGTATAAGGTTGCGGAAGGCGACGTTGTAAAGGTAGAAAAGCTTGCAGCGGCGGAAGGCGAAACCGTTTCCTTTAAAGTGCTGATGGTTGCTGACGAAAACGGTATCAAGACCGGCGCGGAAGTTGCTTCTGCAAAGGTTACCGCTACGGTCGTTAAGCAGGATAAGGCGAAGAAAATTATCGTCTTTAAATACAAAGCGAAAAAGAACGAGCGTAAGAAGCAGGGTCATAGACAACCCTTCACCGCAGTTAAGGTAGAAAAAATCGAGCTTTAATTGCACGGGCTTCCCTTTTTAGGGCAAGCGGAAAAAAGATTTTTAAGGAGAAATAAAGATGATTTTTATCAGTTTATTCGCTCATAAAAAAGGTACCGGTTCTTCCCACAACGGGAGAGACAGCGAAGCGAAAAGACTTGGCGTGAAGCGTAGCGACGGCCAGTCGGTTCTCGCAGGGAACATCCTCGTTCGCCAAAGAGGCACGAAGATTCATCCCGGTGCAAACGTTGGTATCGGCAAAGACGATACGTTGTTTGCGCTCGTAGACGGCGTTGTTCGGTATGAAAGAATGGGCAAAGACAGAAAGAAAGCAAGCGTTTATCCCAACGCGTAACCATCCGTAAACGGATAACCAACCCGATTTTTCGAAAAGAAAATCGGGTTTTTCTTTTTTTTGCATTGCTATTTTTTGAAGGTAGGCGTATAATAGAAGTATGGAAAACAAGGCGCGGCAACTGCATACTCCTTTGGAAAAACGGAGCAGCCATTTTAAAGGCGTACTCTGTATCCTTTTGTCTGCCTTTTTCTATTCGCTGATGAGTTTGTTCGTGCGGCTTGCGGGGGATTTACCCGTTTTCCAAAAATCCTTTTTTAGAAACCTCGTCGCCGCGCTCGTTGCCTTCGTTTTACTCGTCAAGGACGGGAATTTCAAATGGCAAAAGGGCAGCCTGCCCGCTCTTTTGGCGCGCTCGGTGGCGGGCACGATCGGGATTGTGTGTAACTTTTACGCCATCGATCATCTCCCCATTTCCGACGCGTCCATTTTAAACAAGCTCGCGCCCTTTTTCTCCATCGTTTTTTCGATTTTGATTTTAAAGGAAAAAGCCTCTTGGAAGGAATGGCTGCTCGTCGTCGTGGCGTTTTTAGGCGCGGTGTTTATCGCAAAGCCCTCGTTTGGATTTTCGCAAGGCGTACCCGTTTTGATAGGCGTGCTCGGCGGTTTGGGCGCAGGGCTTGCGTATACGTTCGTTCGGTATCTTGGCATGCGCGGCGAGAGAAAAGCGGTCATCGTGTTTTTCTTTTCCGCCTTTTCCTGCCTTTCGATGCTACCGATGGTTTTACTCGATTATCAGCCGATGGAAACGATGCAAGCGGTTTGGTTGATTTTGGCTGGCGTCGCGGCAAGCGGAGCGCAGTTTACCGTAACGGCGGCGTATTCGTACGCGCCTGCAAAGGACATTTCCGTCTACGATTATTCGCAGGTGCTCTTTGCGGCGGTTTGGGGGGCGGTATTCCTTTCGCAATATCCCGATTATTGGAGCGTGGCGGGGTATTGTATCATCATCGGCGCGGCAGTCGTTAAATGGCTGACTTCGAAAACGAAAGGAAAAAAAGAGCAAACAAAAAACACGGCGGAATAAACCGCCGTGTTTTTATTTCGTCTTTATGCCGATTGTTTGTAAACGAGTTTCGGCGAAGCGCCGTCCGTTAAACACTCTTTCGTGATAACGACCTCTTCTACGTTGTCCTCGGACGGGATTTTATACATAACGTCCGTCATCACGTTTTCGATAATCGTACGCAAGCCGCGCGCGCCCGTCTTCAAACGGATTGCCGTCTGCGCGATTTCGCGTACCGCGTCGTCCTCTACCGTCAGTTTTACGCCGTCAAAGCCAACGAGCTTTTGATACTGTTTGATAATCGCGTTTTTCGGCTCGGTTAAAATCTTAATCAGCGCGTCTTCGCCGAGCGGGTCGAGGTTGACGACGATGGGAAGTCTGCCCACGAATTCTGGAATCAAACCGAATTTCGTCAAATCCTGCGGTTTCACGTCGTCGAGTACCGAATAATCCGCTTCGTTTGCGCCGAGGCGGACTTTGCCGCCAAAGCCGAGCGTGGTGTCGTCCTTACGCGAGGAAACGATTTTGTCCAAGCCCACGAACGCGCCGCCGCAGATAAAGAGGATATTCGTCGTGTCGATACGCAGACATTCTTGGTTGGGGTGCTTTCTGCCGCCCTGCGGGGGTACGCTTGCCGTAGTGCTTTCGATGATTTTCAAAAGCGCTTGCTGCACGCCTTCGCCCGATACGTCGCGGGTGATGGAAACGTTTTCGCTCTTTCTTGCGATTTTATCGATTTCGTCGATATAGATAATACCGCGCTGCGCGCGTTCGATATCGTAATCGGCGTTTTGGATAAGCTTTAACAAAATATTTTCCACGTCCTCGCCAACGTACCCCGCTTCGGTCAGCGTGGTTGCGTCGGAAGTCGCAAACGGTACGTTGAGAATTTTGGCAAGAGTCCGCGCAAGCAGAGTTTTACCGCTGCCCGTAGGACCGAGCAAAAGTACGTTGCTCTTTTCAATTTCGATGCCGTCGTCGTCCTTTTTCTTTGCCGCCGCGCTGGCGTTGATGCGCTTGTAATGGTTGTATACCGCAACGGAAAGGACTCGCTTTGCTTTATCCTGCCCGACGATATACTGGTCGAGTTCCGCTTTGATTTCGGCGGGCTTTTTCAAAGGCACTTTCGAAGAGGGCTCTTTGTCGCTGCCCGACCATTCGTCCACCATCGATTTGCAAATTTCCACGCATTCGTCGCAGATACAAGCCCCGTCAGGACCTGTGATAAGACGGCGGGTTTCTTCCTTGGGTTTTCCGCAGAAAGAACAATGCTGATTTTTATTAGACATAGAAAAAACTCCAATTACTTTTTACAATGTAACGATATGCGAGGAAAAAATTTTTTGTGAAAATACGTTCATCGCATACCTGTCCCACTCGTTTTTCAAAAACGCGGGGGAATAAAACGCGCAAAACCTACCGTTTTGCGCGCGTATTTTTTATTAGTTTCTGCTGACGAAAACTTTATCGATAAGCCCGTATTCTTTCGCCTCGTCCGCCGACAGATAGTTGTCGCGGTCGGTGTCTTTTTCGATGGTTTCGATGTCCTTGCCCGTGTTTTTGGAAAGGATAGAATTGAGCTTCGCTTTCGTGCGGAGAATGTGTTCTGCCTGAATTTTGATGTCGCTTGCCTGTCCCTGCGCGCCGCCGAGAGGCTGGTGTATCATAATTTCAGAATTAGGCAACGCGTACCGTTTGCCCTTTGCGCCGCTGGAAAGTAAGAACGCGCCCATCGACGCCGCCAAGCCGATACAAATCGTGGAGACGTCGCATTTGATATAGTTCATCGTGTCGTAAATCGCCATACCCGCCGAAACCGAGCCGCCGGGAGAGTTGATGTACAAGCTGATGTCCTTCGTCGAGTCTTTTCCCTCAAGATAAATGAGCTGCGCAACGACGGTGTTTGCCAAAGCGTCGTTGATTTCACCGCTTAAAAAAATGATGCGGTCGTCCAAAAGACGGGAATATAAGTCGTAAGTGCGTTCGCCAGACGAGGTGCGCTCTACGACGTAGGGAATTAAAACGTTCTTTTCCATAATCGGTCCTTAACTGTATCCGAAACGCACGGCGCGCTGTGCGCTATGCGTTTCGCGGGGGTAAAAGCGCTTTACGCTTCTACGTACATTTCGTTGTTAGCTTTCAAGAAGTCGAACAGCTTCGTGATGACGATATCGCTGCGGATATAATCGAATTGACGAGGGTCCATATTCTTCTTATATTCTTCCAAGCTCTTTTCTACCGAAGCCGCTTGTTCTGCTACTTTTGCGTCAACTTCTTCTTCCGTTGCTTCAAGGTTTTCGTCCTTGATGATCTGGGAGATGATAAGCTGGTGCATAACGTTCTTCTTCGCTTGGTCTTCGTACTGCTTTCTGAAATCTGCTTCCGTCGTCTTCAAGAAGGAGAGGTAGTCTTGCAATTTCAAGCCCTGATACATAAGCTGATATTCGAACTTTTGTACGATCGAATCGATTTCTCTGTCGATCATCGCTTGGGGAATTTCCGCTTCTGCGTTTGCAGCGATGGCTTCGAGAATGCTGTTTTCCGTAGCGTCGTTTGCGCGGCGGTCTGCTTGCTTTTGCAATCTTTCCGCGGTCTTTGCTTTGTACGCTTCTACCGTTTCGCTACCCGTAGCTTCCTTGATGAATTCGTCGGTGAGATCGGGAAGTTCTTTGCCCTGAATCTTGTTGACGGTTACTGCGAAAACAGCCGCTTTGCCTTTCAAGTTTTCTGCCTGATAGTTTTCAGGGAAGGTAACGTTGACGTCTTTCGTTTCGCCTACGTTCATACCAACGACCTGATCTTCAAAGCCGGGAATGAACTGACCGCTGCCGAGGGTAAGGTCAAAGCCTTGCGCTTCGCCGCCGTCGAATTTTACGCCGTCAACCGTACCGACGAAGTCGATATTGACGATGTCGCCGTTTGCTGCCGCGCGGTCGGTGATTTCCACTTTGCGAGCGTTTCTGTCCAAGACGCGGTTGAGTTCCGCTTCGATTTCTTCGTCTTTAACAGTATACGCGAATTGCTGAATTTTCATACCCTTGTAGGAGGAAATTTTTACCTCGGGTTTTACCGCAACGATTGCCACGAGGGTTACGCCGTCGTCTTCCAATTTTTCAACGGATACGTCGGGGTCGCCGACGAAGGTGTATTTTTTGGATTCCTTGTCCAAAACCTTGCCGTAGTTTTCCGAGAAAAGGTTGTTGAGCGCGTCTTCGTAGAATACGCCTTTGCCGTATACGTTTTCGATGACGTTTTTGGGAGCCTTGCCTTTACGGAACCCATTGATAGCAAACTTGCCTCTCGTCTTCAAATAAGCGTTCTGTTGCGCTGCTTTCCATTCTTCACCGTCGAATTTGAGGGTGATTTTTACCGTGCTTTTTTCTGCCGCTTTGGTAGTGTGTTTCATAACGTTTCTCCTAAATCTATTGCTGTTTTTTATTTTTTGTTTTACACTGTTTTCTATTTTACCATATTTATTGAAGAAAATAAAGCGTTTTTCGCTCGTTTTTATTTACAATTTCATAAATTTGCGGTATAATTTAGGAAAGCGAAAAACCCGTTCGCTGCGCTTTTCGGCGGAAAAAAGGAGGGAGTATGCCACAGGACGCATTTCACATACGAAGACTGGCTTTCGAATTGAATACCCTTCTCGCGCACGGGAAGGTAAATCGCATTTCACAGGTCAATAAAGACGAGCTTACCTTTATTATATACACCGGAAAGACGACGGTTAAACTGATTTTAAGCGCAAATGCGTCGAACGCACGCGTTTGTTTGTCCGCGATCGAGAAAGAGCCTGCGCCCGTTGCCCCTAATTTTTGTATGCTTCTTCGAAAGCATTTGCAGGGCGCGGAGATTTTAGAGGTTCGTCAATACGCTTTTGAGAGAATTATCGAAATTGATTTGCATTGTACGACGGATTTTTCCGAAAGTAAACGCACCTTGCATTGCGAGCTGATGGGGAAATATTCCAACGTCGTTTTGACGGAGAACGGCGTGATTTTAGGGGCGCTAAAAACGACCGCCTTGGAGGATTCGTCGAGGCGGATTTTGCTGGCGGGCGCGAAATATCTCTACCCTGCACCGCAGGACAAATTATCCCCTTTCGACGGGGCAGGTATTTGTTCACGTTTAAAAAACCACCTTTTAAACCGCGAAAGCAAGGATGTGGAAACGCTGGCGGAGTTTTTGTTTGAAAACGTTTGCGGGTTGGCGTTATCCACCGCGAGAGAGGTGGCGCAGCGGAGTGAAAAAAGCGAAAAACCGCTGTGGGAATTCGTCGGCGAGTTTTGCGAAAACGAGCCTTGCTCGCCGTGCGTGAAAGTGGAAAACGGTGAGGCGGTGGACTTTTTCGCGTTCCCCGTGTCGGGCGGCGTAAAGACCCCTACTTTGTGGGAAGCGGAGGACGAATTTTTTACCCGACGCGAGGGAAAAAAGAGCTTTGCGGATAAAAAGCGAAAGATGGAAAATCTCGTGCGGGGCTTGAAAAAGAAACAGCTTAAAAAATGGCAGGACACGAAAGAACGCTTGCAAGAGGCGGAAAAAGCGGACGAGCTTAGGATAAAAGGCGAGCTGTTGACGGCGAATTTGTATCGCGTTGAAAAGGGAAGTTCGTATATCGAGTTGGAAAATTGGTATTCCGCCGACTGCGATCGGATAAAAATCGGGTTAGATCCCCTCTTATCCCCTTCGAAAAACGCACAAAAATATTTTAAAAATTATAACAAGCATAAACGAGCGAAAGAAATTTTAGTGCCGATGCTGCAAACGGAAGAGCAAGAAATTGCGTACACGGACAGCGTGTTATCCGCCGTAACGAACGCGGAGACGGTGGACGATTTGCAAGAAATCGAACAAGAGCTCGTGCAAATGGGCTTGTTGCGGCTGCCTACTGTTCGCAGCGGGAAGAAAAAGGAAATCGTCGTGCCCTTCCGCGAATACGAGCATTTGGGTATGAAAATTTACGCGGGCAGAAACAATTTGCAAAACGATAGACTTCTTCGTTTATCTTCCCCTGACGATATCTGGTTGCACACGCAAAAATACCACTCCTCGCACGTGATTATCGCGACACAAGGGGGGCAGGTACGAGATGAAATCCTTTTATTTGCGGCGGAGATTTGCGCGTATTATTCGGACGGACGGGACGGGGATAAAATTCCCGTGGATTATTGCAAACGAAAATACGTCAAAAAACCGAGCAAGAGTAAGGCGGGGTTTGTCCTCTATACCGATTATAAAACCTTGCTTGTAAAGCCGAATGCACACAAAGAATAAAAAAGAACCGACCGAAAAACGGTCGGTTTTATCTTTAATCGCAAAAAATGCGAACAGATTTTTTTCTTAGCCGTGCTACGGCGAGATAGAGCGGCGTGCCCAGCGCGTAGACCCAAATTGCTTCGGTAAACGCAATCGAGCCCGCATAGGCAAAATAGGCAGCCGTCATAGAAGAATACCCTACTCCCCCGCCGCACAAAAAGACGATGATAAGCGGGATAACCGCTCCGTTAAACAGCACGGGAAAAAGCCCGCCCAAGGCGATTTTTGAAGGGGTGTTTTTCACGGCTCTGCCGATAAAATAGGTGCAGATTGCCGCAAACAGCGTCGCCGCCGAGCCGATAAATACGTCGTAAAAAAGAAAGGGCGAGGCGAGGTTGGTCAGCATACAGCCCACGTACAGAGCGGGAATCGCTTCGATATAAAATAGCGCTAAAATACAAAGCGCCTCTGCGGGACGGACCTGTAAAGGACCGAAGGCGAGGGGCGCAAACGCATACGACAGCGCCGTGTACAGCGCGGCAACGACGGCTGCGCGACAAAGGCGTCGGGTACTGGAAATCCGTTTCATTCGTTTGTCCTCGGTTTTTTTATTTTGCCAATCAAGTCCAAGTCAAAAACCTGTTTTCATTTGGATTTGATTGGCAAGGGAAGTGTTCTACCGAAAACCTTCCTTGCTCCGTTATTATAGCACGGCATTTTCCTTTTTGTCAAACGCTTTTTTAAAATTTATGCGTTTTTTTCCGCTTTTTTTTCGCCCGAGGCTCGTTCCCAAAGCAAGGTTGCCAGCCCGTCGGAAAGGGTTTCCGCCATCGTGTATACGAGGTTTAACCTCGTGGTATTTAACAAGCCGTAGTTGCTAAGTGATTTTTCCGCGACGATGCCCATCACGGCGACGTCGCCGAGGGCGTCCAATTTTTTTCCTGCGCCCGCACCGGGAAGAAGGGGTGAATCGGTGATGCGGATAAGACCGATATCCCCTTTTTCGCCCACCGCCGCGTCCACGGCAAGGATTTGCGAACGAGGGTGGGTTTCCTTTAAAAAGGAACGCATATAGGGCAATTCTTTGGCGGTAACGGGAGCGGAAAGAGTGCCGTAAACAAACAGGTTGAGATTTTGCGTTTTGTATTTTAGCATAGACCCAACGATAGGCCCTAAGCTGTCCCCGATGGCAAGATCGCTCCCCACGCAAACGATAACGGGCAGGGGTGAAATTTCATTTGAACTCGTACCTGCCCCCCTCGTTTTCTTGTTTATGTCCGCGCGTAGTAATCTATCGATTGCCATAGCGGCGCCGTCTGCCGCCAGTTTGTTGTAGATATGAAAGGAAAATTCCATAAAGACCTCGCATTTAGAAAAATAAAAACCGCTTGCTTGGTATAGCCAATTGAGTATAGCCAACTTTTGAAAAATTAAACCTTTTTAAAGGGGGAAAAGTTTGCACGCGGGCTTGAAAATTTACATAGAGTATGGTATAATAAAAAAGGAAAAAGCCTTATAATCGATAAGGAGGTTATTATGACGGAAATTTTTGCGGGGCTTTGCGCCGTAAAATGGTCGAATTACGTGGTGGACGGCGTTGTGGCGTTGTTCCTGCTCGGCTACGTAATCGTATGCGCAAGGCGGGGCTTCGTCAGCTGTCTGTTCGGGTTCGTTTCCACCCTGCTTTCTTTGGTGGTTGCCATCACGTTGGCAAAGCTCGTTTTAAACGTAACGGGCGGATTGTTTGGGCTGCAAGGCTCGCTGGAAACTTCGTTGACTGCGTCGTTCTCGAAAAAAGAGGGGTTTGATACGGTCATTCCGCAGTCGGGAGTCGAAAGCGCTTTGGCGCAACAGAATTTCTCCACGACGATCGCTTCGCTCGTGTTGAAATGGTTTGGCGACGGCGCGTTGGCGGGCACGACCCTCGGTGCGGCGCTGGGGACGGTAGTGGCAAAGCTCATCTGCTTGCTGATTGTCGGCGTAGTGCTGTTCATTCTTTGCAAGCTCGTATTGCATCTCGTAAATAAATTGTTACAAAAATTGGCGGATAGGCTGTGCGTGCTCGGCGCGGTAAACACCATTCTCGGCGCGGTAATCGGGCTTATCCAAGGCACGCTGATTGTCAGCGGCGTATTGGCGGTTTTGACTCTTATCCCCTCGCAGGGGATTGCAAATTTCCTCTCCGAAAGCTTCGTCGTCGGGTTCTTGTACGACCACAACCCTCTCGTTTGGTTTATCGGGCTCTTCTTATAACCCCTTCTTAAAACGAATAGCAAAGCAAAAAAGCGCGGCTGATTTTAGCCGCGCTTTTATACACGAAAAACACCCGATTATGCAGAAAACGTGGTTTTGACACAGTGGATAACGGTGGATAAAAAACGCTCTTTCTTATAAATAAACGTTTGTTTGTGGATAAAATGTGGATTTTTCACTTTTTTTCGACAGTTTATGTTTAAAATTTTCCTTTTCAAGTGTGTTTAGGGGCACTTTTCCACCATCGAAAAAAGAATTTCTTTGTCGAAATTTTTTCAAATAAGAAAAGTTATCCACCAAAAACGGCTGTTTTTTGCCTTTTGATGCGCAAATCCCTTTAAAATAAAAGTTTATCCACAAAAATGTAAAAAAGTTATCCACATATATTTTGTAGAAGGCGTGGACAACCCTAAAATTGTCCACAATTTGGAAAAAAATCGAGTATACGCATATACAGTATGAATTTATAATCGTACTTTTCGACAGTATTCGGCAAGGGGAAGAGGGTAAAAATTGTGGATAAAGCGGAAAATGTGGATAACTTTTACCCCTGTGGGCAAAGTTTTAGCGAACGCCCTGAAAGCGGATTTTCACCGTTGGCGTGGTGTTGGCAAGCAGGGTGTTTTTAAAGCGGTGCAATTTTCGGCTTTCTTTTTTCACCAAAAGATCCTGCACGCCGAAGATATCGCAGCCGCAGGCGCGGGCTTTTTCAAAGACGGAAGAGATTTCTCCCGACAGTTTCTTTTCCGCGGCGGTAAACACTCCTACGGGAACGTCGCCGCCGTCCGCCGTCTTTTCCACGGGCAGGGCTTTGGAATAATCTAAAATGCCCGCCGTTAAGGTTACTTTGATTTCCAGATTCGCCTTGCCGTCCCGGCCGACCTGCAATTTTATTTTCGGGGAATTTTGGCGAATGGAAAGGGTGCAGCTGTTTTCCGCTTTCTCTACGGTGTACGGCGCTAATTGCAGACTGTTTTTTACGGCGTTGTAGGCAAAAGTTTCTTCCGCCGTCAACGTTTCTACCTGTTTTCCGTTGACAAATAACGCCGTTTCCTGCGCGCTGAATACGGGTTTATTTTTTTGCTGTTCGCTTTGACCGCCCTGCTGCGCATCTTGCCCCCCGCTTTGTCCCCCGCCTTGCGTCGACGGAAGGGACGGGTCGGGAGTTTCTTGTTGGTCTTCGAGTTTTATCACGGGCAAAAATCCGCTTTTGGCGTCTCCGTAATAGCCGATGGCGAACTCGCGCAGAGTCGAGGGGGCGACCGTGCCCACCCGCGCGGCGTGGTCGGAAAGTACCTTCGTCATCGCGACGCTGCTGGACGGGTCGACGAGCGCGGCGGTGTTTAACAGGCTTTGCGCTTTTTCCGCGCAGGTTGCGACGTAACAGTTATCGGTGAGGTATTCGTCGCGCAAAAAATAATCCAGGGCGTCGAAGACGTTTTCTTTTGCGGCGTCCGCGCCGATTAAAATCAAGTCGCAAAATACGAGTTTTGGATACCAGCCCGTTTTGGCGTTGATTTCCTCAAAGGCGTCGGCAACCGTTTTTCCGCGGCTGACGATTTGTACCGCTTGCGTGGATTTTCCCTGCGACGAGGCTTGCGGGACGGCGATTTGCGAGGTGATAATAAACTCGTCCCCCTCTCTATCGATGCCCGCCGCCAAAACGATAGCGGTTTTCTGTACGTCGATCAAACCGAAATCGTTGGTAAAAAATAAAAAGGAAAGCAGAGCGGCGATAAGAACGTAATATCGTACGGTGTTTCGGGCGTGGCGGTTATGCATATAACGGTCTCCTTTTTTGCGGTTTTTTCGGCAACAATAAGAAAAACAAGGGCAGCAGGTCTGCGACGAGCCAAAATACGAGGGAAAGCTTCCTTTCGATTAGCGAGTGGAAAAGGTTGTAAAAACGGTTGAGGAAAAGCACGGCAAACAGCAGCGCGAGGTTTAAAAGGGCGGAGATAAGGGCTTTTCGTTTCGTATTGAGAATACGGGCGGTTAGCTCGGTAAAATGCTGCAAGGGCAGCACGGTATAAAAAAGCAAGATAATCGTTAAAAGATAGACGAGCAGCAAATCTATCCGTCCAATCACGTTCAGAGCGGGGAAATATTGCGCTATTTTGGAAAAGGCGTAATGCTGTCTTGGCGCAATCGTAGAATAGACTCCGTAAAAAATCGAGAGAAAGAGCAGGGTAAACGCCGCGCCCGACCAGTACCCCGCCGCAATTTTCACCCCGTCGTTTTTCTTGTAGCGGTGGCTTGCAAGCAGCGGTAACAACAAAACGACGTCCGAAAAATAAGGGGTAGAATCGGAAAAAGCGGTAAGACTTTGTTTGAAATCCGTTCCAAATAACGGCAACAGCGAGGAAAAATCGGAGGCGGAAAAGGACATCAGTACGAGAGCGAAAAAGGGCAGCAAAAACAAAAACAAGCTGATATCTCCGCTCCGCCCTATCGATTTAAAGCCTTTCGCGCAGGCATAGGCGCTGAAAAAGAAAAACACAGCGAAGGAAAATGTGCTCGGCGCGGTATCGAAAAAGGCGGCGTAAACGAACTTTTCCATATCCAGCAGGGGCAATACGGCGGCAAAGAGAAAGTATACGCCGTAAAGCACGTAGAAAAGAACCGTCCATTTTCCCAGCTTGTTTTCCAAGCGTTCGAGCAGAGTTTGTTCGCTTTGTGAGCAGGCAAACAATACGCTGAGCAAAAGCAGGCTTTGCAATAAAAAGTGTAAAATGGCGGGCAAAAGCAGGTCGCCTTGGGCAGAGCGCGCCAAAATGGAAGGCGCTTCCAAAAGCTTGCCCATCGGCAATAAAAAAGCGGCGATAAAAGCAAGCTGTCGGGTATAAACCCGTTCGTTTTTCGGGGTGGAGGCAAGGTTTGCGGGCATATCGATTCTCCTATTTTTCATTTCATCTCGTACACGGTATCTTTATTTATTCTTTTTCCGTCAGTCGGGTCTTATTTTTCGGGCGTAAAAAACGGGGGCGTTTGGATAAGGTGCGCATATCGTATTTTAAAACGGAGTCGCGCAAATCCCGAGGCAAAAGCGGCGAAAACGGCGCAAGAATGGGTGTGCCGAAAACGTCCGCAGACAAGAGATAATACAGTAAAAATGCGCTAAAAAGCACGATGCCGAAGGGTCCGACGCTGCCAGCGACGATTAAAAACAGCCAACGCAAAATACTCCCCGTTTCCACGAAATTGGGGACGGTGTATAGACAAATCCCCGAAAAGGCAACGATAATGATGGCGGGCGTAGACAAAAACCCTGCCGACACCGCCGTTTCGCCAAGAACGAGCGCTCCGACGACGGATAAAGACATTCCTACGTATTTGGGCATACGGATACTCGCCTCTTTTAAAATTTCCAAAAGGAGCAGCACGACGAACATTTCCAGGCTTGGCGAAAGAGGCAATTCGCGCACGCTGCTGGCAATAGTCAGCGTTAAGCCGAGCGGGAAAAGCTGCATTTTAAAAAGTTGCGCCGAGATATAAAAGGCGGGCAGAAAAATGGCGACGAGTAAGGCAAGCGCGCGTAAAAACCGAAAACTGGTTGCCGCAAACGGCGATACGAAATAGTCCTCGCTGCTTTGCAAATCTTCCGTCAAAAGGTAAGGCGCGGTGAGGGCGATGGGCGAGCCGTCCACCAAAATCCCCACTCTGCCCTCGCTGAGCTTCGCGGCGAAAACGTCCGGCTTTTCCGTCGTGCCGAGGGTGCGGAAAACCGAGTGTTTCCGCGGCGATATCAAAGCGGCGATATAGGACGAATCGCTGACGTTGTCAATTTGCAAGGCTTGGATTTTTTTTAATAATTCGTCCTTTAACCCGTTGTCGGCAACCCCGTTCAGATAGCAAATATTGACGGCGGTGTCCGATTGTTTGCCCACTCGCACCGTTTCAAAGCGCAGGTTGGGGGTTTTTAGGCGTTTGCGCAAAAGCCCCATATTGATTTTGATATCTTCTATAAACCCCTCGCGCGGACCTTTGACGGCAACGTCGGTGGGCGGTTCGATAACGGCGCGCGTCGGCGGCATTTTTGCGCCCACGATAAAGACGGTCTTTATTCCGTCGATTAAAAGCGCGCTGTTTCCGTCCAAAATTTCTTTGACGGCGTCTTTAAAATCCGTGGCGGTTTTCAGTTCGGGAAAGCGCAGGGAGGTTTTAATAAAATCCTCTTTCGTCTCGTCCCTGCCCCCTTCGTTTTTTGAAAAACTGACTTTGGATAAGGGACGTGCAACCAAATCGCCTAGCGCCTCTTTATTGACGACGCCGTCGGCGTAGACGATGGCGCAGGCGGTGTTATCCTGCATCGTAAACTCGAAGGTCAAAATATCTTCTGCGGGAAGGGATTTTTTTATTTCTTTTACATTTTCCGTTAAGGACAGAGTTGGTGTATTCACGCAAACAGATTGTGCGCAAGGCGGGAAAAGTATACGTATTTTGCGGCAGGGCTTGACATTTTTGCATAAAATTGTTATACTGTAAACAGAAACTTTTAGGAGTGGAATATGCAAATCGAGCTTGGCGAATACGAAGTGTTAGAGGATATGCTGATAAACGGTTTAAAAATCGTGCAGGATACGAGGCTGTACCGTTTTACGTCCGATTCGGTGTTGCTTTCCCGTTTCGCACGCCCTAAAAAGGGAGACGTCGTGGCGGATTTTTGCGCGGGAAGCGGGATTGTGGGATTTCACTTTTACAGCTTGCACCGTGAAAAATATCCCGATATGCCCTGCACTTTGTTCGAACTGCAAAAAGAACTGTCCGATTTATCGAAAAAAACGGCGGCATATAACGATTTTGAAAACTTCTCGTTCGTACAAGGCAAATTGCAGGAAATGGGGAAAGAGCACCACGAAAAATATTCGTTAGTCTTATGCAATCCCCCTTACGAGCGGGGCGGTTTTGAAAACGACGACTATCACAAGGCGATTTGTCGGAAAGAATTGACGATTACCTTAAAGGAAATTGCGCGCGCGGCGGCGTACGCGTTAAAGTACGGTGGGCGGATTGCAATGCTGCACCGCGCCGATAGGCTTGCTGAGGTTTGTTATACTCTGCACGAAGAGAATATCGAGGTAAAGAGAATTCAATTCGTGGGGGGCAGGTACGGGTCGAAGCCCTATCTTGTGATGATAGAGGGCGTAAAAGGCGGCAAGCCCTATTGCGAAATCGAAGAAACGGTCTACAACGAAAAATAAGGAGAAAAGTATGGTAAGTTTTGTGGCGACGCCGATAGGCAACCTAAAAGATATTACGTTGCGAGCGTTGGAAACCTTGAAAGAGGCAGACGTGGTCTTTTGCGAGGATACGCGGCATACGATAAAACTGTTAAACGCGTACGAGATTAAAAAGCCCCTTTACGCCTGTCATAAATTTAACGAAACGGAAGCGGCGGAGAAAATTCTCGCCGCCTCGCGGCGTGGGGAAAAGGTCGTCGTCGTGTCCGACGCAGGGACGCCCGTCGTATCCGACCCCGGGAATACCGTTTGTAAAATTTTACGGGAAAACAACGAGCCGTACACGCTGATTCCCGGGGCTTGCGCGTTTGTTGCCGCCCTCGTTTTGTCGGCGTTACCCGCAGGCAGGTTCGCGTTCATTGGCTTTTTGCCCGAAAAGAACGGGGAGAAAAAAGCGGTTTTGGAGAAATATAAGGATAGCGATTTGACGCTTGCGTTCCACAGCGCGCCGCAGGACGTGGATAAGGACGTGAAGGCGATGTACGAGGTGTTCGGCGACAGAGCGGCTTGTGCGGTGCGGGAGATAACCAAACTCCACGAAGAGTCGACCCCTTTCCGTTTGGCAACAGGCTTGGACGGGGAAAAGCGGGGAGAATACGTACTCGTCGTCGAGGGGGCGCAGGAGAAAGAAAGTCCTTTAAACGCTTTGTCGGAACGGGAGCATATAAAGCATTATATGGCGGCGGGGTTAGAGAAAAAGGAAGCGTTAAAGCGGGCGGCGAAAGACCGTGGTGTTTCCAAATCGGAATTATATCCCTTTGCGATAGATTTGTAAAAATAGCGCAAACTGTAAAAAAGGAGAGAGTATGTTAGAATATTACGTATTATCTTTGGCGGCGATGCTGCTTTGCGGCGCAATTGCGGCGTGGGCAAGCGGCAAGGTGCGCTCTGCCTATAAAAAGTACGGAAGTATGCCGACGAGCTCGCACATGACGGGATACGATACGGCGAAACGGCTGTTGCGCGCGGGCGGCGTACACGATATAAAAGTTGGCAAAGTGGCGGGGCATTTGAGCGATCATTATCACCCCAAAAAGAAAATCGTCAATCTTTCTGAAAGCGTGTACGGCAACGATTCGATTGCCGCTTGCGCGGTGGCGGCGCACGAGGTCGGGCACGTATTGCAAAAGAAAAAGGGCTATGCGCCCTATCAGCTTCGTCAAGTCCTCGTAGGAATTACGAACGTCGGCAGCGCGTTGGCGCTTCCCCTCGTTCTCGTGGGCTTGATTTTGGATTTGTTTGTAACGGCAACGCAAAACTCGAACGTGGGATTTTATATCGCCCTTGGCGGGGTGGCTTTGTACGGGCTTTCCACGCTGTTCGTTTTGGTAACGCTGCCCGTAGAATACAACGCGAGCCGTCGGGCGAAAAAACTGCTTGTCTCCGAGGGGATTTTGACGAAAGAGGAATTGCCGTACGCGGAAAAAATGCTGTCGGCGGCGGCGCAAACCTACGTGGCTTCCCTTTTGACTTCGTTGATTTTATTCTTGCGTTTTTTCCTTTGGGTGTTGATATTATTCGGCGGCAGTCGTCGCCGCCGTTAAGGAAAAACGGGCACACCAGGTACGAGTTGAATTAAAAAAGAAAGCAGAGCCGACTTTTAAGATCGCTCTGCTTTTATTCTATGATAACGATAAAAAAACCTCCGACGGGTTTCCGTCGGAGGTTATATTTTTGGTTTTCTTCAAACCCCGATACGATTAAAGTTCTGCGAAGTACTTAATCGTTCTAACCATCTGGCTGGTGTAGGAGTTTTCGTTGTCATACCAGGAAACGACTTTAACGAGCGTCGTGCCGTCGCCCATGGGCATGCACTTCGTCTGCGTAGCGTCGAACAACGAACCGTAGGTGATACCGATGATGTCGGAGGAAACGAGTTCTTCTTCCGTGTAACCGAAGGATGCGGAAGCTGCGTTCTGCATAGCCTTGTTTACGGTAGCTGCGTCTACTTCGCCGTCGCAGATAGCAACGAGCTGGGTAAGCGAACCGGTGGGAACGGGAACGCGTTGTGCGCAACCGTCAAGAACGCCGTTGAGTTCGGGGATAACGAGGCCGATTGCTTTTGCTGCACCCGTGGAGTTGGGAACGATGTTTGCAGCAGCTGCACGAGCACGGCGAAGGTCGCCCTTTCTGTGAGGTCCGTCAAGAACCATCTGGTCGCCCGTGTAAGCGTGGATCGTGGTCATATAACCCTTCTTAATCTTGGAAAGCTTGTTGAGGGTGTTTGCCATAGGAGCAAGGCAGTTCGTGGTGCAAGAAGCTGCGGAGATGATCGTGTCGTTCTTCGTAAGCGTCTTTTCGTTTACGCTGTAAACGATCGTAGGAAGGTCGTTGCCTGCGGGAGCGGAGATAACGACTTTCTTAGCGCCTGCTTTGATGTGCGCTTCGCTCTTTGCTTTGGAGCAGTAGAAACCGGTGCATTCCAAAACTACGTCAACGTCGTACTGAGCCCAAGGGCAGTTTGCAGCGTCTTTTTCAGCATAGATTTTAATGGTCTTGCCGTTAACGGTGATCGTACCTGCTTCGTCGTCAGCGGTAACCTTATCACAGTATTTGTATCTGCCTTGCGCAGTGTCATACTTCAAAAGGTGTGCGAGCATCGAGGGGCTGGTAAGGTCGTTGATAGCAACTACTTCATAACCTTCTGCGTCGAACATCTGTCTGAACGCAAGACGACCGATACGGCCGAAACCGTTGATTGCAACTTTTACGTTTGCCATAATTAAGTTCCTCCAATATATGAAAAAATTATTTTTGTGACGTGTGAATAAACGGATTTGCTT
The DNA here is from genome assembly GCA_015069295.1 of Clostridiales bacterium. Classification (GTDB taxonomy): domain Bacteria; phylum Bacillota; class Clostridia; order Christensenellales; family Borkfalkiaceae; genus Scatosoma. Next base: position 17,740 of record SVIW01000003.1, on the reverse strand, counting down.
GCAACCCGCTCTTGTCCAAATAATATTTTAGCATAATTTTTTCCATTCGTCAATAATTTTGCGCAATAGTTGTGAAAATTATTTTAGCGTTTTACAAAAAGATACCCCGACCGATTTTCGGTCGGGGCGAAAGTGAAAACTTAGCCTAAGAAAATATTGCGGATACTGTCGATTTCTTCTTGCGTAACGCCTACGGAAAGCAGGAACGCCGCGGTTTTGTCGGCGAGCGTTTTCCCCTCGTATTTTTCAAGGCGTTCTAAAAGCTTTAAGACGTTGCCGCCGTTTTCAAGGCTTCTGTTGACGTGGGCGTAATTATAATAGAATGCGGACAGCTCGTAATCGCGGACGAGATCCTCCTTTGCTACGCCCAAAAGGCTTTCTAAAAGCAAGCTTGCCGTACCCGCGCGGTCTACGCCGTGCGTGCAGTGGATATAAGCGGGATACGCTTCGGGGTTTGCAAGGTCGGAAAAGAGTTTGCGCACCGTTTCCGCGCTGCTTTCGTTGAGCACAGACTGGTATTGCGGCGCGTTGTAGAAATTACGGCTTACGTCTTCGCCCAAAATGCTGTATTCGCCAACCTTGCAGCTTTCCTCACGCAAATCGAAATCCGTCTTAATGCCGAGGGCGCGAAGCTGTTCGACTCCCTTTTCGGTCAGGCAAAAATCCACGTGCCCCGTATTTTTCCCGCCGTCGATTTCGCTGCCGCGATACAAAATCCCTTGCTTGATTTTCTTGCCGCTCTCCGTCGTCCAACCGCCGACGTCTCTTACGTTATTCGTGCCCTCTACGTTCATAAAACGGGGGGAAGCGACCGTTTCAAATTCGCCGTTTTCCGTCAGGGAAGAGCCGTCGGTCAGTTTTACGGATACCTGAAAATAATATTTCTTCCCGGTTTTGAGGTTATATACGTCTACGGAGTTCCCTTCCTCAAAAAAAACGGAGCGCGCGTCAGACAAATCCTTATTTTCCGAAATTTTTACCTTTGCCGTGGAGACGTTTGCACGGACGATTTCTTTATCCAAATCGTATTCGATCGTTACGGGCAACCCCTTGTCTTGCCGAACTTCGTTTCCTAACGAACGCACGATATTGGAAACGAGCACGGACGAGGGAACGTTCATATACGTTAAAACCGATTCGTCCACCAAAGCTACGGGTTCGTCGAATTTACTGACACTAAGTCCGTTATCTTTCATTTCAGTTTCCTCCGTATTATCCCCGCAAGCGGCGATGCCAAACGCCATACCCACGCACAAGGCGAGGGACAAAGCGGATTTTAAAAAGCCATTTTTCACTGATATAATCCTCCGTATGAATAGTATAACATACTTTTTTCGCTTTTTCAAGCCAAAATTTAAGAAGGTTATGTCAAAATCCGCGAATGTTTATTTTGTTTCACGGTAAACAACGAAAATAAAAAACAGAGAAAAAAAGTGCGTTGAAAGGCTTGCAATTTCAAGGGAAAGCGGGTATAATGAAAAAAAATAAACCTTGCGCATAAGAGGTGGAAAAGATGGAAAAATTACAGCGAATAGAAAATTTTGAAAAACTCGGAATGGGTATGTTCGTGCATTTCGGCTTGTTCAGCGTGGCGGGCAAGGGCGAATGGTATTGCTTTGCACACGGGATTGCTATGCAAGAGTACGTAAAGCTTTTCGACAAATTCAAGGTAAGAAAGACTTGGGCAAAAGAGCTTGTATCCACGGCAAAAAAAGCGGGTGCGAAATATATCACGCTGACCACCCGCCATCACGAGGGGTTTTCCTTATTTGATACCTGCGGATTAAACGAATTTGACGCACCCCATTCCCCCACGGGCAGAGACCTTGTGAAAGAGTTCGTGGACGAGTGTAACCGTCAGGGAATCGTGCCCTTTTTCTATCATACCTTGCTAGATTGGTACAACCCCGATTATAAGGAGAATTTCCCCAAATACCTCGAATATTTGCGTGCAAGCGTCGAGATTTTGTGTAAAAATTACGGCAAAATCGGCGGGCTTTGGTTTGACGGTTGGTGGGATAAAAAGGACGAAAACTGGGAATTTGACGAATTATACGCCTTGATTCGCCGTTATCAACCCGACGCGATGATTATCAATAATACGGGGCTTTCCGCGCTTGGAAAAGTGGGGCATTATGAAATCGACAGCGTAACTTTTGAAAGGGGAAAGCCCACGAAAGTCGACCAGTCGGACAAAATCCGCGCGGGCGAGATGTGTCAGGTATTGAACGACCATTGGGGCTATGCGAAAGAGGATATGAACTATAAGACGATACCCTCGCTTTTAAACGACCTTATAGACTGCCGTTTGTACAACTGCAATTTCTTATTGAACGTCGGGCCGATGGGCGACGGAAAAATCCGTGATATGGACAAAGCGACGTTTACGGAAATCGGGAACTGGATTCGCGTCAACAAGAAGTTTATCTACAACCTTCGCGGGGCGGATATCGAGGCGGAAAACGCAAAAATCGGTACGGACGGGAAATATTATTACGCGATTATAAACGACGTAGCGATGGCGTCCGATCCCAACGTAGCGATGGCAGGGCGGGTATGTACGGTAAAAATCAAAACGGACAAGAAGATAAAGAACTTGCGTTGGTTGGACACGAACGAACTCGTCAGCCAAGAGGAGAACGGCGTGTTTAAAGCAAAACCCTTCCAATACGGAACCAGCCGCAATTTGCGGGTTGCCCGTTTCGAATTGAAATAACTCAAACCGTAAAAAGAAAAAGCTTTCCGTTTTGGAAAGCTTTTTTGTATATTTGCCGTTTATTGAAAGTTTATCGGTATCTTTGTAGGGGAGGCTATCAGCCTCCAGTTTTTTATTGTCCGATATAACGGCGGGAGGATAGTATCTGCACCTACAATAATTAGCCTTCTCCTGTGGGAGAAGGGGAACCGCGTTAGCGGTGGATGAGGAGCAGGGAAAAATCAGTCGAGGGTAAAGACTTTGACGAGTTTCGGCTGCGCGCCCGTTTCGGGGTCAAGCGTCATATCCATTACGTCTTTCATATATTCGTTCCATTTCTCCACGACGGGGCTGGTCGCCTGCGTTTTTGCGGCAAACTCAACGCCCTTTTCACATTCGTAATAGCCAAACAGCGTATTGCCCTCCGCCCAAATGGTATAATTGCAAATCCCCGCGTCCTTTAAAACTTTGACAAGTTCCGGCCAGATTTCGTTGTGGCGGCGGATATATTCGTCTTTTTTGCCTTCTTTAATTTTCGCACTCCAAGCGTATTTTTCCATAGAGCGCCTCCTTTATTTTTTATTTAGTGTAGCACTTTTCCTTGCAAATGTCAATAAAAAAGCCCGCCTTTAAACAAACTGAAAAAGAAGGGGGCAGGTATGGAATCACGAAAAAAGAAAGGGGGCAGAGTAGGGTTTATTAAGGGTGCGGTATGGATCGCCGCAGGCGGGTTTATTGCAAAAATTATCGGGGCGGTGTACCGTATTCCTTTGACGAATCTCATCGGCGGCAGGGGGCTGGGGCTTTATCAAATGGTGTACCCTGCCTATTGCCTTTTGCTGACCGTTTCCGCTACGGGAATCCCCTCGTCGATTGCCAAACTGACGGCAGAGCGTATCGGTAAAAACGAATCGACCCGTCCGCTTTTTTTGCGGGCGATGAAACTGTTTGTGCTCATTGGGCTTGTCGGGTCTGTGTTGTTGGCGCTGTTAGCTCCGCTTTTGTCCGCTGCACAGGGCAGTAAAGAAGTGGTCGGTGGGTATTACGCCCTTGCCCCCGCCGTGGTTTTGGTTTCGGCAATCTCCGTTTTTCGGGGCTGGTTTCAAGGCAGGAACGAGATGTCGCCGACGGCGTTGTCGGAAATTTTAGAACAGATCGTCAAGGTGGGCTTTGGGCTTTTATTTGCCTATATTTTCCGCACAAACGTGGAAAAGGCGGTTGTGTTTTTATTGCTTGCCGTGTCTTTGTCCGAGGCTGCGGCGCTCGTATTTATGCTGTGTCTATATCGTCGCAAAAAACCAAAAAAAGAAGAAAACAGCGGGGGCAGGGTTGCGTTGAAAGCGATTTTGAAGATGAGTATTCCCGTTACTCTGTCCTCTTTGCTCTTCCCGATGTCCAACCTTTTGGACAGCGTGTTGGTGCCTAGGCTTTTGGGGGTGTATACGGGCAACGCCGTAACCTTATACGGGCTTTTTTCGGGCGGCGCGGTAACGATGATTTCTCTGCCCGTTTCCGTCTGTTACGGGATTGCGGCGGCGAGTATTCCCAGCGTAGCGGGCGCGCCGCCTATCGAACGCAGAAAAAAGATTTTCTTTGCGCTTGGGATAACGGCGGCGGTGGGCGCGGTCAGCGCAGCGGGGTTATATTTCTTTGCCTCGCCCGCGGTGCGGATTATTTTCCGCAGTTTAAGCGGGGAAGAATCGGAAATTTTGACGCGGCTTGTAAAATCGTACGCCGTCAGCGCGTTTACGCTTTCTTGCGTGCAGACCTTGTCTGCGTGCTTGACGGCGCAGGGTAAACCGCAGTACGCCTCTTTGAGTATGTTTCTTGCAATTACCGTAAAAACGGCGGTATACGTTTGGCTGCTGCAAAACCCGCAAATTTCCGTTTTTGGGCTGGCGTATGCGACGAATTTGTGTTATTTGGTTGCCTTTTTCCTCAATTTATTGTATAATTTTTCCGTAAGCAGAAAAAGCCTAAAAGGAGCAAGCAAATGATTACGGTAATCGGTTTAGGAACGGCGAAAGGAGATTTGACGAAACGCGGGGAAGAGATTCTTTTATCAGCGGTCAAAGCGGGCAGAAAAATCGTCGTACGCACGGCGAAAACGGCTTCGTACGAAACGGTAACGGCGTTGGGGCTGCCCCACGTTTGTTTGGACGGCGTTTACGAAACCAGCCGTAATTTTCGCACCCTTTCCAAAAACCTCGCCAAGGCGGTAACCGATTGCGGGGAGGACGCCGTTTATCTCGTAGACGGCGCGGCGACGGAGGATTATTCGGTAAAAGCCCTGCAAAAACGTCTGCGCGGGAAGATAGAAATCGTGGACGGCGTTTCGAAAATAACCTCGCTCGTAAGGGCGGCGAACTTTCAAAGCTGTTCGTATACGGCGGTTTCCGCGTACGATTTGTTGGAGAAAAACAGCGCGGAGGGGTTAAGTTTGCCGCTGATCGTGTACGATATGGACGACAAAGGAGTGGCAGGGGACGTAAAACTGCTGCTTGCCGACGCGTTCGGCGACGAAATCCCCGTGCGCTATCTTTGCGGCGGCGGGGCGAAAAAGGCGGCGCTGTACGAGTTGGACAGACAAAACCACTACGATTATACTTCGGCTGTGGCGATTGACGAAATCGGGCTTTTGGAGAAAAAGCGGTATACAATCGGGGATTTAAAGGAAATTCTTTACCGCCTGCGCCGACCCGACGGTTGTCCTTGGGACCGCGTGCAGACGAACGAGAGTATTAAAATGTCGGCAATCGAGGAGGCGTACGAGTTAGTGGACGCCATCGATTGCGAGGACGACGAAAAGATTTTAGAGGAAACGGGGGACGTTTTGTTGCAGGCGGTTTTCCACGCCGTCATTAAAGAGGAAACGGGCTCGTTTAACCTTGCCGACGCCTTGACGGGAGTTTGCCAAAAGCTCATTTCCCGCCACACGCACGTATTCGGCGAGGACAAAGCAAAGGACGAGGGCGGCGCGCTGTCCGTTTGGGAAAAGAACAAGATGACGGAAAAGCATCAAACGACCTTTGCCGATTCCGTCAACGACGTGCCCAAGTGCTTCCCTGCGGCAATGCGGGCGCAAAAGGTAGGCAAGCGCGCGGCGAAAGCGGGTATGGATTTCGCGGACGCGGAAAGCGCGGCAAAACGCGTGGAAGAGGAGCTTTCCGAATGGCGGGAAGCCTATCGAAACGGAGCTGGAGAAGCCGTAGAAAAGGAGCTGGGCGATTTGCTGTTTGCCGTCGTCAACGTCGGCAGAAAATCGGGTTGCGACTGCGAAAAAGCGTTAAAAGAGAGTGTAGAACGGTTCGCAAAACGCTTTACCTTAGCGGAAGAAAAAGCCTTGCTATCGGGCAAGGACGTAACGAAACTTTCCGAGGCGGAATGGGACGAATATTACCTTTTGGCAAAGGCGGAATTAACTCTTTAATCCTTCCTTACTTTTTCGTTTTTCACTCTTACTTATTACTTAAACAACGGTGGCAGGTATGCGTTTAACGCCTATAACGATAGGAAATATCCAAATAAAAAACAACGTATTTCTCGCTCCTTTGGCGGGATATACCAACTATGCGATGCGGCGGCTTTGCCACGGCTACGGTGCAGGGCTTTGCTTTAGCGAGATGGTCAGCGCAAAGGGGTTAAAATACGACAGCGAAAACACGAAATCCCTGCTGTACACCGACGAAAACGAGGGGCTGTGCGCGGCGCAGATTTTTGGAAGCGAGCCGGAAATTATGCGCGCGGCGTGTGAAAATCCCGCCCTTGCGCCTTTCCCGATTATCGATATCAATATGGGCTGCCCCGTGCCGAAAATTTATAAAAACGGCGAGGGCAGCGCGCTGCTCGAAAATCCCGTTCTTGCCGAGGAAATCGTGAAAGAATGCGTAAAAAGCGGCAAGATTATCACGGTGAAATTCCGTATCGGAATTACGGAAGAAAAATTGATAACGGCGGAGTTTGCCAAGCGTATGGAAGGGGCGGGCGCGAGCTTGATTACTGTCCACGGCAGAACGAAAGACAAGGTGTATGCGGGCGAAGTAAATTATAAGGAGATAGCGGCGGCGAAGCGCGCGGTGCAAATCCCCGTGATCGCCAACGGCGGAGTCTTTTCTGGCGGGGATGCCGAACGGCTTATAAAGGAAACGGGCGCGGACGGCGTTATGGTCGCGCGCGCGGCGTTGTTTGACCCGCAAATTTTTTGCGCTTTGACGGCAACGCCTACCGAGAGTAAGCTTGCTATGTTTGAAAAACAGCTAAAATGGACTAGGCAGGTATGCGACGAACGCTTCACGACCGTATTTATGCGCAAAATGGCGGCGTTCTATTTAAAGGGTGTGCGCGGCGCGGCGGCATTTAAAGACCGACTCTTTAAAGCCGCTACTCCCGACGAGGTTTGGACGATTGCCTGCGAGGCTTTTAAAGATTTGTAAAAAGAAAACTCCGTTGCAAAAACGCAACGGAGTTTTTGTATTTTTTCAGCTTAGCGAAGATAGATAAGCGCGCCGCCTTTCAAGCGGGATTCTTCCGCGCAGATCCCCATCAAATGGCTTTCTACCGAAGCGTCGAAAGAAGTAACCTCGCTTGCCTCGCCTGAAAGCATAGCATATAAGCTGTTGATAAGCCCTGCGTCGCCGCCGCCGTGGCCGTAGCCGTTTTCCGTCAGGTTGGCAAGAGAGATAATTTGGCTTTCCTTGCCGAAAGGCTTTAAAGTAATCGTGTCGTCCGCCTCTTCTAAAATCAGCTCGCCCGCCGTGCCGAAGAAATGATATCTTCTCCCGCCCGTCGCGGTAAACGCCGTCATCGTAAGGGAGGCTTTTACGCCGTTTTCGAAGACGATATTCGTCAACTGATGGTCAACCACGTCGTTATCGCAGAAGTATACGCATCTGCCGTACGGCGAAGTTTTCAGCACTTCTTGCAGTTTTTCTTCCGTAACGGGCGCGCTGGCAACTACGCAGAAGGGCCACATATTTTCCGGGCAGCCGACCGATTTCCATTTATCGAGATAATGCTTTTTCGCGCTGAACACACAGGTATCAATATGCGGGCAGTCAATACAACGCGCCGTCGCGCCTTCGGGCGCGTTTTCTTTTTTATAATGCACCAAATCCCCGACGGAGGATACGCTGCGGCATTTGGATTTTGCGTAATACTGCAAAAGGTCTAAATCGTGGCAGCACTTTGCCAAAATCATCGGCGCGGCTTCCTTCGTCGTTCTCCAGTTCCCGCGCACGTAGCTGTGCGACTGGTGAGCGAATTCGACCCGTTCGAGCGCGTTGATGGCAACCAATTTCCCAATCGCGCCTTGGTCAATATACTCCGCCGCTTTCAAAAAGGCGGGCGCATACCGCAACACGTGGCAAACGAGCGCTTTTTTTCCGCTTTTTCTTTGCGCGTTCAACAAAGCCTCGCATTCTTCCTTTTTGTCCGTCAAGGGCTTTTCGGTCATAATGTCGTAACCGAGGGCGAACCCTTTCAAACAATGCCGTACGTGGTCTCTATCCTGTGTGGCAACCAACAACAAATCGGCGCGTTTTTCTTTAAAAAATTCCTCTTCGTTATCAAAGCAAGCGCAGGCAGGCACGCCAAAATGCTTGCTGAAACGTTCTAAGCGTTCCTTTCTTAAATCGCAAAGGGAAACGATGTCAAAACGGTCCTTTGCCTGATTGATAAGTTCGCCGTACGCGTCCGCGCCGCGCGCGCCGATTCCCAATATAGCAACGGTGTAAATTTTCTTGCTCATAGTGTACTCCTCGTAATATTTGACACTATTATACAATATATTTTTTCCTTTTTCTTCCCTTATGCGAACAAGAATATGTCAAAAATTGATATTTTTAATTCTTTTCGGCGGGACGCCGAATTCTTTTTTATACGCACGGTAAAAAGTATTGGTACTGTTAAAGCCGCATTGCAGGGCGGCGTCAAGCACGGATAGCGAGGGATCGCTTTTTAAAAGCCTATCCGCTTTTCTTACCCGCAAGCGCGCCAAATATACGCTCCAATTCTCCAAAAGGTATTTGTGCAAAATGCGGGAGAGATGTTCGTGCGAATACCCAAAAATTTTCGCCAAAGCGCCCAAGGATAAATCCTCGCTTAAATGTTCTTCCGCATATTTCAAAAGGTCGCAAATAAAAAGTTCGTGTCGGGTTTGTTGGGTGTTTACAAAGGGCACGTTTTCGGCGACGGCGCCGACGATAATTTGCGCGCAACCCTCGTTCGTTGCGTACCTGCCCTCGCGGTTTTGGTAATTTAACGAGCAAATTCCCAGCAAAAAGTCCAAAAGCGCAAAATCCTCAAAGCGGAAAAACTTCGGCGGCAGCCGCCCGTCGAACCGCTGAAAAATGGGTTCGAAATATCCTCTGTCCCCCACGAGCGCCACAACCTTTGCGTTTTTAGAGGCAAGGTGCGAATGTACGCAGAACCCGTCCGCAAAAAAGGCGTCTCCCGCGTGTAAAATCCGCCTTTCGCCCCCGACGAGCACTTCTTGTATGCCCTCGACGACGAAAGCGAATTCGACGGCGCTGTGGAAATGCGCGTAGACGATCGGGGCGGATTGCTTTTCGAAAAAGAAATAATTTTTTGTGTCGGCGACGTACTCGTAATAGCTCATCTTTTTTTCTCCTAAAAACAGTATATCAATTTTTTTAGTAAATGTCAATTATTGCGATTAAAAATTCCCCCGCGTTAAATTTTTATTTTTCAATTATTTACCCAAAACCCGCAAAAGCGAAAACGGGGCGATTTTCGCACGCAAACCCTACTGCCGTATATCTTACCAAAACCTTATGAAATTCGTGTTTTAAGGGGAAAAGACGGGCAAAAAAACAAAAAAGAAAGAGAATGGCGAAAAACTTTCGTTCAAACGCTGTACTTTTTAAAAAAAGTATGGTATAATAGTAGAGTAAAGCGGGTTTTTCCCTTTTTAAATATAAAAAAGGGAAAGAAAGGGCAAAACGCACGCGGAAACAAGGAGGCAAAAAAGATGGCGGAAAGAGTAGAAGCCGAATACGGCGCCGAGCAAATACAAGTTCTCGACGGGTTGGAGCATATCCGTAAACGTCCGGGTATGTACATTTCTTCCACCGATGCAAAGGGGTTGCACCACCTCGTACACGAGGTCGTGGACAACTCGATTGACGAGGCGTTGGCGGGGTATTGTACGCATATTGAGGTAACGCTGAACGAAGACGGCAGCTGTACGGTACAAGACAACGGTCGCGGTATTCCTACGGACGTTCATCCCAAGGAAGGGATTTCGACGTTAGAGGTTGTCTTCACGAAAGTCAACGCGGGCGGTAAATTCGGCGGGGATTCCGGTTATAAGGTATCCAGCGGTCTGCACGGGGTCGGCGTAAAAGCCGTCAACGCGCTGTCCGAATGGTTGGAAGCGGAAGTCTACCAAAACGGAAAAATCCATAAACAAATCTACAACCGCGGCGTGCCGCAGCGCAGCGTACAGGTCGTAGGCGAAACGGACAAGACGGGTACGAAGGTAACCTTCCTGCCCGATAAGGATATTTTCGAAACGACGGTGTTCGTATACGATACCTTAAAGGGCAGACTTCGCGAATTGGCGTATCTCAACAAAGGCTTGCGTATTACCCTTGAAGACACGAGAACGGGTCAAGAGCAGAAAGATTCGTTCTGCTATGAGGGCGGTATTTGTTCGTTCGTAGAAGAACTGAACAAGAGCCGTGAAGAACTTCTTTTCCCTGCGCCCGTGTATTTTGAAGAACAAGAGGGCGACACCGTTTGCGAAGTCGCTATTCAGTACAACGAATCGTACAACGAAGTCATTTACAGCTACGCCAACAACGTCAACACCATCGACGGCGGTACGCACGTAGAGGGCTTGAAGATGGCTCTGACCAAGGTCATTAACGAGGCGGGCAGAAAACAAAACATCTTAAAAGAAAGCGAAAAATTAACGGGCGAAGACGTGCGCGAGGGGATCACCGCGGTCGTTTCCGTAAAGCTTATCAACGCGCAGTTCGAATCCCAGACCAAGGACAAGCTGAACAACAGCTCCATTCGTACTTTCGTAAACAAGTGCGTAACCGAGCATATGGCAACCTTCTTAGAGGAAAATCCTTCTATTGCCAAAGAACTGGTACTTCGTTGTATTACGGCGCAAAAGGCAAGGGACGCGGCGAGAAACGCAAGAGATTTGACGAGAAGAAAAGGGGTTTTGGGTTCGACGACCCTGCCTGGGAAACTCGCCGATTGTTCGGACAGACGTAGCGAGCTTTGCGAAATTTATATCGTAGAGGGGGACTCGGCAGGCGGTACGGCAAAGCAGGGTCGCGACAGACGTTTCCAAGCGATTTTGCCCCTTCGCGGTAAGATTTTGAACGTAGAAAAAGTGAGACTCAACCGCGTTTTGGAAAACGAAGAAATCAAGTCGATGATTACCGCGTTCGGCTGCGGGATTTTGGACGATTTTGACGAGAGCAAATTGAGATACGACCGTATTATTTCGATGACCGACGCCGACGTAGACGGCGCGCATATCCGTATTTTGTTGTATACCTTCCTTTTCCGTTATATGCGCCCGCTTATCGAACACGGGCACGTATACGCGGCAAAGCCGCCCCTTTACAAGGCAAGCTTTAAAGGACACGACGATTATTTGTATTCGGAAGAAGAAAAGCTCGAATACGACAAGAACGCAACGGGCAAGGTCGAATACCAACGCTATAAAGGGCTTGGCGAAATGAGCAAAGAACAGCTTTGGGACACGACGATGAACCCTGCAACGCGTACGCTGATCCGCGTAACGATGCAAGACGCGGCGGAAGCCGACCAGATGTTTGCGATGTTGATGGGCGAACGTCCTGAACTGAGAAGAAAGTTTATAGAGGAAAATGCTTCTTTGGTAACCGACCTCGACATTTAAGAAACTGCGTATAAGGGCGCACCTTGAAACAAAAACGGAACCTGCCCTTGCTCGTTTACGACTTGTAAACTCCCATCGGGCAGAACCGCGTGTTTTGTTCCAATCTGCAACCCTTCTCCACAGTTTCGAAGAAACGGTTTATATACGTCGCATTTCGGCGTTGCGGCTCGGTTACGTACTAGTTGTACGCGCCCTCGCCGCGCCTTGAACTGCTCGTATCTAATCCGTTTCGTGTAACCGAACGTACGGTCATTGCGAGCCTACGATAGTAGGCGTGGCAATCTCTATACGGAAAGAGATTGCTTCGTCGTTTCACTCCTCGCAATGACACGAAACGTCGCAGTACGACGGAACGATAGATAAGACTAGCTGCAAGATTATCTTGCATCATACCGATCGAGCGTAAGCGAATGGAGCGTATCTCCGTTTTAAATAAATCCAAACAACACAAAAAAGACCTTCGCCTGATTGATAAGGAGAAATGAAAATGGCTAAAAAAGAAACCAGCCCCGAATTGACAGAGGAATTTAAAAAGACTCTAGCGATGACCAAGATGCTCGACGTCGAGGTCGACGACGAGTTAAAGCGTTCGTTTATCGCCTACGCAATGGCGGTAAACAAATCGCGTGCCATTCCCGACGTTCGCGACGGGTTAAAACCCGTGCACAGAAGAATTTTGTATTCGATGCACGAAATGGGGCTTTACAACGATAAAGCGTATAGAAAATGCGCCCGTATCGTCGGGGACTGTATGGGTAAATTCCACCCCCACGGCGACAGCTCCGTTTACGACGCGCTCGTGCGTTTGGCGCAAGAATTTACCATCAGCTTCCCGTTAGTAGACGGGCACGGTAACTTCGGCAGCGTGGACGGCGACTCGGCGGCGGCTATGCGTTATACCGAAGCCCGCCTTACCAAGCTGGCGGCGGAAATGCTGAAAGATTTGGACAAGGAAACGGTCGATTTCATTCCCAACTTCGATGGAAGCGAGGAAGAACCCACCGTCTTGCCCGCAAGATATCCCAACCTGCTCGTCAACGGTTCGGACGGTATCGCCGTCGGTATGGCGACGAATATTCCGCCCCATAACCTTGCCGAGGTTATCGACGGTACGATTGCGATGATCGACAACCCCGAAATTACGGTGGACGAGCTGATGGAATATATCCCCGCTCCCGATTTCCCTACGGGCGGTATCATTATGGGCAGAAGCGGGATTAAAAACGCGTACAGAACGGGGCAAGGCGGTATCATTATCCGTTCGAAATGCGAAATTGAGGAATACGGCACGGGCGGCAACGTCCGTTCGCGTATCGTCGTTACCGAAATTCCCTATCAGGTCAACAAAGCGCAGCTTATCAAGACGATTGCGGATATGGTCAACGACAAACGCCTCGAAGGCATTTCCGATATCCGCGACGAGTCCGACCGCGAGGGTATGCGTATCGTTATCGAATGTAAAAAAGACGCCAACGCGCAGGTCGTATTGAATACTTTGTATAAAAAGACGAAACTGCAAACCTCGGACGGTATCATTTTGCTTGCGCTCGTAGAAAACGGTACCGAGCCCAAGACCTTGAACCTTAGAGAGATTTTGTATTATTATCTCGAACACCAAAAAGAGGTTATTACAAGACGTACCCGTTTCGAACTCAACAAGACGGAAGAACGCGCGCACATCTACGAAGGTTTGGTGCTTGCGCTTGCCAACGTGGACGAGGTTATCCGCATTATCAAAGCTTCGGCGGACAAAAACGCGGCGATCGTGGGCTTGACGACGGCGTTTACGCTCGACGAAAAGCAGGCGAACGCGATTTTGGAAATGCGTTTGCAGCGACTGACTTCGCTGGAAGTAGAAAAATTACAAGAAGAATTGGCGGCGTTGCACGCGACGATTGCGGATTTGAAGGATATTCTTGCGAATGAAAGCAGAGTTTTGGAAATTATCAGAAACGACTTGACGGAAATCAAAGCGAAATATCCCTCGCCGAGAAAGACGGAAATTTCCGTCGATTACGGCAACATTGACGACGAAGACCTTATCGACAGAGAGGACGTCGTGATCTCCATTACCCATTCGGGCTATATCAAACGTCTTCCCGTTGCCGAATACAAGGCGCAGGGCAGAGGGGGCAAGGGCATTACGGCGCACAGACCCAAGGACGAGGATTACGTCGAAAAAATGTTCGTTTGCTGTACCCACGACCCGATTTTGCTGTTCTCCTCGAAAGGCAAAGTATATTCGGTCAAGGGCTACGAGATCCCCGAAGCCAACCGCACGGCGCGCGGCAGAGCCATCGTCAATATCGTGCAGCTTGACCCGGGCGAAAAGATCGAAACCGTCCTGCCTGTTTTGGAAAGCGGCACGGGCTATCTCGTGATGGCGACGGAAAACGGCTTGATTAAGAAAACGCACACCGACGAGTTTAAGCGTATCCCCAAAAACGGGAAAATCGCTATTAAGATACAGGAAAACGACCGCCTGATTGCCGTACGGTTTACGACGGGCGAGGACGAAGTGCTGATCGCTTCCCGCGGCGGGAAATGTATCCGCTTTAGCGAAACGGACGTCCGTCCTACGGGCAGAGGCACGCAGGGCGTAAAAGCGATTACCCTTGCAAAGGACGACATCGTGGTCGATATGCTGGTGATTGACCCCGCGTTTGATTTGTTCACGCTTACCTCGCTTGGCTACGGCAAACGCTCGAAGATTGACGATTACCGTTTGCAAAGCCGCGGCGGTAAGGGTATCAAGGCGGGCGTGTTCAACGAAAAGACGGGGTATCTCGTCAATTTGAAACCGGTAACCGACGCAGACGATATTATGATTATCACGACGGGCGGCACGATTATCCGTATGCACGCCGACACGATTAGCTGTATCGGCAGAAGCACCCGCGGCGTACGCGTGATGAACGTTAAAGACAGCCTCGTGGCAACGGTAGACGTTACCGAACGCGACGACGAAGCGGAAACCCAAGCCCCCGAAGAAACGGCGGCGGACCTCTCTCCTGAAGACCTTGCAGGCGAAGCCGATAGCGCGGAAGAGCTGGAAGATACCCCCGTTTTAGACGACGAAACGAACGACGAAACGGAAGAATAAAAGGAAACCGATAAAAAACGGCAGGTAAAAGACCTGCCGTTTTTGTCGTTTACAGATTTTAATTCCCCTATTGACAAAGCGCCTTTCCTATGTTATAATGCGCGTGTAAAAGGAAAAAGGAGGAAAAGACCCGTGCACGAGAGCAGAGAAGAAAAAAATGAAATAAGATATAAAGGAGGCAATTTTATGAGAAAATTTTTAGGATTATTGTTGACGGGTATATTGCTTTTCTGCACGATATTTTCTATCGGCGGGTGCGGCGAGGAAAGCCCGTTGGATAAAGGAACTATGTATACTTTGGAAGAAGTATACGAGTCGGGCGGGATAGACAGAACCGCGTTGTTAAATATTGCATATCATAGCGGCAATGCAGAACATAACCCCGACGAGATAGGGGAAGATTTTGTGCCCATTGAAAAAGGCGAATTAAGCGAAGAAATTTCTTTGGAGATACGAGAATATCTTGCGGAAAGAGCAAGGACGGATGAGGAAAATCCAAGATATGCAAACTATGAAATTACGCAGTATTACGGTTGCTATAATGGATATTATGCCGTTGTTTTTGAGGATTTAAACGAGGGGCATTTTGATGTTTGGGAAGAATATTGGACAGAGGTAGACGGAGTTATCTTTTATAGCGCGGGATACAGTAGTGAAAAAATATATATGTGGAAAAGAGGATAAAAAATGAAAAATAAAAAGTTTATTTTAGGATTATTATGTAGCGCGTTTTTAGTTTCTTCTACGTTCGGTGTGCAAGGAATTATAGGAACCGCCGACGAGATAGAAGAAAATAGTATTACAAGTGAAATAAGCATAGATCAAGATTTTGACGGAAAAAGCGTGTTGGTCGTTATGACCGAAGAAATGAGCGAAATCAACAAGGTATATGACAAATCTTTTTTCGGCGATATTGAAATTTCTTCCATTGAAGATTTAACCTACATAACGGGAGATATTACCGATAAAGAATATCTAAACACGCAAAACTTCTGTCAGATATTGCAGTTACATTTGCCGATAGATTCTAAAGAAAACGTGTTGGAAGTTATAAATCAAGTAGAACAAATAACGGGGGTGGAAAGCGCTTCGCCCAATTATTACGATTCCTTTGAGGAAGTTCCAGAGGATGATTTTTATGAAGACCTGTGGGGATTAAATGGGACAAACGGAATCAATGCGCCGCAAGCTTGGGATATTACTACGGGTAACAGCAGCGTTAAGGTGGGCATCATTGATTCGGGGATAGCCAATCATCCCGATTTAAGTGCAAATTTAGTTGCGGGTTGGGATTTTCATAATGATAACAGTATAACTAGTGATGATCCGATTGGACACGGTACGCATATTGCAGGAACGATAGGGGCTGTTGGCGATAACGATTTAGGTGTTGCGGGAATAAATTGGAATGTCTCTTTGGTTCCTTTACAAGTAGCAAGATGGAATGAAGACTCTCAACAATGGGGCGTTAATATTGCAGCAATAGTGAAAGCCATTGTTTGGGCAACTAATAACAATATTCCCATTTTAAACCATAGTATAGGGATTTCATCAAACGGAATCTTGTTTTCTTTGCATAAAGCAGCCATAAAAAATTATACGGGATTATTTGTATGTTCTGCGGGCAATGAAGGGGAAGATGTGGATGTCAATCCGCATTATCCGTCAGATTATTGTAATGAAAGTAATGCTAGTTATAATGATTTCAGTGATAGAGTGATTTCCGTGGGGGCATTAAATAGTAATGGAGAGAGAAGGACGAGTTCAAATTATGGGATAAACACAGTCTCTATATATGCCCCAGGTGGTAATATTTACAGTACCGTCCCAACTTCAATAAGTAGTACGGGCTATAATTATAAATCAGGCACGTCTATGGCGGCACCGCACGTGGCGGGGGTGGCGGCATTGCTATTGGCAGAAGACTCTACTTTGACGGCAAGTGAGTTAAAGGATAAAATTTTAGCGGGCGCGGATACAATACAAATTACCTTGCCCAATGGTGGGCAACACACCGTAAAAAAATTAAACGCGTTGGGGGCGTTGGAAGATTATTGGTATGAGGTTTCCGATTTCGCCACGGACAAGGTGGAAATTACTACTGTAAGGGCTACTCTTTTAGATGAAATTTCCATTCCCGAAACGATAGACGGAAAGACGGTGGTTTCCATAGGGACTAGTGCTTTTGCGGGACAAACGCAAATAACGGAAGTGGAAATCCCCGCTACGGTTTGGAGAATTTGTTCGAAAGCTTTTCAAGGTTGCACGGCGTTGCAAACGGTAACGGGAATGTCGGGAGTAACGACAATAAACGACGAGGCGTTTAAAGATTGCAGCGCTTTGGAAAATCTACCGTATATGGGGGCGTTGATTACGATTGGGAATAGTGCGTTTTGGGGTTGTTCTTCCTTAGAGTTTGTACACGTCGGCGGTGCATTGTTGTATATTGGTGATTACGCTTTTTACGGGGCGACAAATTTAACGGAGATAATCTATATTGGCGATTTGGCAATACAAACAATAGGGACGGGTGCATTTTACAATTGCAGTAAATTTAATGCGCTTGGTTTTTGGTCTGGAGAAATGGTATTACCGTCCATCGTTTCGATAGGAATGTATGCATTTAAGGGAACGAATTTTTCAGAGGTTCAGCTCGGCGACGGGTTGCAATATATCGGGAACCAAGCATTTGCAAACAATCCCGACCTTGTTAGCGTAACCTTTACGGGGGATGCTTTACCGTCGGTGGGAACGGGTGTTTTCAGCGGAGCCGCGACTTCATTCAGATTCTATTGTGCACAGAGCTTGATCGACAGTGTGACGGAAACGAGTGCGTGGTATGCGTATTTGTCTGTTATGGAACCGATAGAATAAAAAAGCAAAAAGCAAGCCAAACGGCTTGCTTTTTTATTTATGGTAGGCAGGTACGCGTTGAAATTCTTTTTGAATGCAATTTATCAAAAAGACTTGACTTTTTCCGAATTCGTGCTATACTTATGTCATAGTATATTTTTACAAAAGAAATTGTGGAGGTAAATGT
>SVIW01000014.1 GCA_015069295.1 Clostridiales bacterium | reverse complement strand
GATACCACCTTCGCTACACCTCGAAATGGTAAAATTATTAGATTTTTTTGTAAGTGGTCAAACATGTGGTCAGACCGAGGAATTGATGATTTTTCGACATTCGGGAGAGCCGAAAAAGTCAGTGTTTGTGGGGGTTTTCGGCTCTTCTCGAAAATTCTGCGCCGAGCGTGGTGATTGAGTCCCGAACGCTGCGCGCTACCAGCTGCGCTACGCCTCGTTATTTAGAAACGATAAGATTATAGCAAATACCCTTTTAAAAGTCAAACTATTTTTAGCGCTATGGAAAAATTTTTCGGAAAATATTCTATTGGAGTTGCAACTGCCCAAACAAAAACAGTTTTGCACCATAAATTATGAAACTATGAAACAAAAAGTGTACTTTGTGCTATTGACAAAAGAGGGAAAAATGATATAATATAGTCAAAACTAGGAGGAAAATTATGCGAAAGAAACTGCTTTGTTTGTCTATGGCGGCGGTGATGAGCGCGACGATTTTGCCCGTTGCAACCTCAGGGACGTTGGCGGACAGCCCTGCGGCAACGAATTATCAACAAACGATTTTTTCCACGCCGTCGGATGAAAATATTGTAAATTTATTAGACGGAAACGTTTACGAATTTGCGGCTAATTACGGTTTATATAAATCGGAGGAATACTACGACGGAACCGACCAGTATGCCCCCAAACCCGTTACTTTGTCTTGGGAAAGCGAAGAGGGTGCAGGGTATTACGTGCTGAACCTTTCGAAAAACGCGGATATGTCTAATCCCGAACGTTTCGTAACCTTGGACACATCCTTACAGCTTGAAAACCTGTTTATGGGTACGAAGTATTATTATCAAGTAATTGCGGTCTTTGCGGACAAGACGGTTAAATCGCGTATTTTCAAATTCGAAACGGCGTATTTGCCCCGCACCGTTTACGTCGAGGGAATCTCGAATACCCGCGATATGGGCGGCTATTATACGACGGACGGAAACCGTATCCGCCAAGGTATGGTATTTAGAGGGGGCGAAGCGGACACGGCAAGCAAAGAAAGCCTTGAAAAGTTCATCCGCGATCACGGAATTAAAACCGACCTTGACTTGCGCGGGGAAATATCCTCCTCGCCGTTTGGCTCGTCCGTGAATTTCGTCAACGTCAGCGCTCCCTATTACGTAATGGGGAACGGCATTCTCAATGAAAGCTATAAGCAAGCGCTGATTACCGAAGTCAAGACGTTTGCCAACCCCGATAACTATCCTATTTACGTGCATTGCTCGCTTGGCCGCGACAGAACGGGTACGATTTGTTTCCTTATCAACGCGCTTTGCGGGGTAGGGTATATGGATTTGTTCCTCGATTACGAACTCTCTTTCCTCTCCGTAAAAGGCTGTTTGGATAATGCAAGCCCTGCGAATATGGTCGGTAACATATTCGGTTCTCTGTATTCGTATATCAAGGGCTACGACGAGGGCGAGACCTTGGCGGAAAAGACGGCGGCGTTTATGCGCAATTACCTCGGCATTACGCAAGAAGAAATCGATTCGATTCGTTCGATTATGATCGAGGAGGTGGCAAAATGAGAAAAGTAAAAGTATTTTCTTTGTTGGCGCTGGCTTGTGTGTGCGGCGGCTGCCTTATCGGCGGGGAACACGGCGTAACGGCGAATGCGGACACGGCGGATTTTCCTTGTGCGTACGAAGCGAAGGCTGCAAATGCAGACACGGTTGCCTACGGCGCGGATTCGGTTACCCTCCTTTCGGAGACGGAAGCGGCGGAGGCGGGGATTCCCGCTGGGTATAGCGGCAACGTTTTGGTCGTCAATAAATCGCAGGCTTCGAAAGGGGTTTGGTTGGATTTTTCAGAGTCGCAAATTCCCGTTAAGCTTTTGGACAGCTTAACTTTCCGCGTTTACGTGGGCGGCGACGGAATTGATACGGATAACTATCCCGAAATGCGTATCGTAGAAGCGGGTACGGGCGCGAACGGTTGGGTAATGCGCTATAATATCAGCAGTACCACCGACCAATGGGTGGATATCGAGCTCAACAAAGACGGAACGAACTTTTTCGATTCGAATTCTTTTGAAGACATCTCTAAGGACGGATATTTGGGCGGGTTCGAGCTTTCCGTGCGTAGCAAGGGGACGGTTGCGCCTTTCTATATCGACAGCGTTTCGTATACGTTGATAGAGGACAAAACGGCGCCTACGATTATTTATAACGGCGAAAAGACGATAACAATCAGCGAGAACGCGAGGTTTGATTTGGACGTTCGCGCGCAAGACGATATCGACGGCGAAGTAGAGCTCGAATACGTTTGGGAGGGCTGCGACGGGCTGTTGGAAGACGGTACTTTGCCGCGCGGCGAGTATACCTTGACGCTGATTGCGCGCGACGGTGCGGGCAACGAGTCGAGTATAGAACTTACGATCGTGGTAGAGGAAGCAGATACCGTTGCACCTGAAATTTCTCTTTCCTTCAGCGAAATGCACCTCGCTGTGGGAACGAAGCCTATTTTGAATATTTCCGCAACGGACGATAGCGGTAAGGTGGAGTTAAAAACGGCGTGGTCAAAGGGCGCGCTGGACGAGAAAGGAAGATTGACGGTGGGTACGCATACGTATACCGTAACGGCAACCGACCCTTCGGGCAATAAGACGGAAAAGGTGATTACCGTATACGTTACCGCCGAGGAAGATTTTGGGGATAATATAGTGGACGAGGAAGAGCTTTATAAGCCCGAACCCGAACCTGAACCCGAACCTGAACCCGAACCCGAACCTGAACCCGAGCCCGAGCCCGAACCCGAGCCCGAACCCGAGCCTGAGCCCGAGCCTAAGCCCGAGACAAAGGAAGAGGAAGGCGGTTGCGGTAGCGTGATTGGTTTTAGCGCGGCGATAACGGCGCTTTGCGCAGGCGTAGCGCTCGCGGCTAAGAAAAGAAAGGAATAACGGATAAAAAGTAAATAAACGCGTACACGCCCCCTCTATTTTAGGTAGAGGGGGCGTAATCATTATTGCTGCGCAAGGCGGGAAAGCAGGGCAAAGCGTTCTTGGCATTCCTTTTCCGCTTGGGTAAAGAGGGCTTCGGCGGTTTCGGGGTCGTTTCGCTGTAACGAGGCGAACCGACCTTGCCCCAATAAAAATTCCCGCAAGGGGATTGTGGGGGCTTTGCTATCAAGGATAAAGGGGTTTTCGCCCTTTTCTTTTCGCGCAGGGTGATAGCGGTACAAATTCCAGTACCCGCTCAAAACGGCGCGTTTTTCTTCTTCCATCGTGTTGCTCATATTGGCGCCGTGGGAGATGCAGGGGGAATAGGCGATAATCAGCGAAGGACCTTGATAGCTTTCCGCTTCCGTCAAAGCGGTCAACAACTGTTGCTTATTGGCACCCATGCACACTTGCGCAATATAGACGTTACCGTAGGTCATCGCCATCAACCCCAATTCCTTCTTCTTATGGCGTTTCCCCTTGGGGGTAAAACGAGCTACGGCTCCCGTTTGCGTGGCTTTGGACGCCTGTCCGCCCGTGTTCGAATAGACTTCCGAATCGAGCAGTAAAACGTTTACGTTCTCGCCGAGGGAAAGCACGTGGTCAAGCCCGCCGTACCCGATATCGTACGCCCAGCCGTCCCCGCCGATCAGCCATACGCTTTGGTCGGTTTTGTTTTGAAAATCGCAAGCGAGGCGCATACCCAACCCGAACTCGGCGTTGTCTTCAAACAGCGAACTCGCCCAAGCGGGACCCTTGCCCTCGCGGTTTTTCGTGTACGGACAGGCGGGGAAGGACGCGCCGTAGATAGAAGAACAACCCGTGGCGTTGGCAATCAGCAGTCTTTCTCCAAACAGTTGGGTCAATATCCGCACGTACGGAGTTTCGCCGCAACCTGCGCAGGCGTAGGAATATTCGAAAAGCGGGGGATAAAATTGACTTCCCTTTACGCTGTTGCGGGGCAAGGGCGGCTCGTAAGCAAGGTCTTTTGCGATCGCCCACGCCGTTCGTTCTCTATCCGAAATTTGCGGGGCGGGACGCATAACCAAGGCTTTTTCCTTGGCGGGGCAGGTATTGGCGCATACGCCGCAGCCCATACATTTTTCGGGTACGATTTGAATGCGGAAACGCTTGCCGGTAACGCCGACGGCGGGCAGAGAGGGGAGCTCTTCTTTTTCCTCGTCGAAAAGGAAGGGGCGAATGGTAGCGTGTGGACAAACGAACGCGCATTGGTTGCATTGAATACAGTTCTCTTTAATCCAGTCGGGTAATTGCGCGGCGCCGCTTCTATCCTCGTGCTTGGTCGTGCCCGTCGGGTATTCTCCCCGTTCGTCAAAACGGGACACGGGCAGCTTGTCGCCCTGCATCGAAAGGGTAGGGAAAAGTACGTTATCGCAATAGTTATCCCCCGTGTTTTCGTACACGGGTGGGGCGTTTTTGTAATTTTTCCATTCTTTCGGCGAGGTGATTTCCCGTAAAGCCGCCGCGGCGCTGTCGATAACGGCAAGGTTGGCGTTTACGACTTGTTCGCCTTTTTTAGCGAATTTGGTTTTTAACTCTTCTTTTAAAAAAGCCAAGGATTTCTCTTTGGGTAAAACGCCGTCGATTAAGAGGAAAAACGCCGCCTGCATAACGGTACCCGTTCTGCCCTTCAAGCCTGCTTCGTGGGCGATTTTCGTGCCGTCGATCACGAAAAAGGAGAGTGATTTTTCGGCGATTTGCCGTTTGATTTTATCGGGCAGGTGTTTTTCCAAGGCAGGGATATCCGACCAAGGACAGTTGAGCAGAAAAACTCCCTTTTCTTTGACTCCCGCAAGGATATCGTAGCGGTCGAGATAGGAAGGGTTATGGCAG
The DNA here is from genome assembly GCA_015069295.1 of Clostridiales bacterium. Classification (GTDB taxonomy): domain Bacteria; phylum Bacillota; class Clostridia; order Christensenellales; family Borkfalkiaceae; genus Scatosoma. Next base: position 34,243 of record SVIW01000014.1, on the reverse strand, counting down.
GCGATAAAATCCGCTTCCTCGATCAAGTAGGCGGAGCGTATCGGTTCGTTGGAAATTCGCAGGTGGGATACCGTAATCCCGCCCGATTTTTTCGAGTCGTAGTAAAAATACCCCTGCACGTATTTGTCCGTATGATTGCCGAGAATTTTAATCGAGTTTTTGTTTGCGCCTACCGTCCCGTCCGAGCCTAAACCGTAAAATTTGCAGCAATAGGCGGAAATGGCGGGGGAAAAGGGTTGCGAATAGTCCAAAGAAAGGTGGGTTTTATCGTCGTCAATCCCCACGGTAAAGGGGTGTTTGGGGACTTCGTTTTTCAAATTTTCATAGACGGCGTAGCACATCGTCGGAGTGAATTCCTTTCCGCCCAAGCCGTACCGCCCCCCGACGGTCAGGACGTCCGTTCGACCGCCTAATCGCAGGGCGGCGCAGACGTCGAGAAAGAGGGGTTCGCCAAGACTTCCCGGCTCTTTCGTGCGGTCGAGTACGGCGATTTTTTTACAGCTTTTCGGCAAAGCGGCAAGGAAAGCGTCCGTGGCGAAAGGACGGTATAAGCGTACTTTGATAACGCCTACTTTTTCTCCGCGTTTGACAAGCTCGTCCACGCATTCCGTTGCCGTTTCGGCGGCGCTGCCGAGGACGGCGATAATTCGCTCGGCGTCTTTTGCCCCGTAAAACTCGAAAAGGCGATAGTTTCTGCCCGTCAGTTTAAAAACTTCCGCAAAAATCCCTTCTAAAACCTTTGGTAAAGCGGCGTAGCGGGCGTTTGCGGCTTCGCGGGATTGGAAATAGACGTCGGGATTTTGCGCCGTACCGCGTACGCTGGGCGCGTCGGGGGATAGCGCTCGGTTTCTAAAATCTTGCAAGGCTTGCTCGTCAAGCAAACCGCACATTTCTTCCTGCGTAGGGATTTCGATTTTTTGGACTTCGTGCGAGGTGCGGAATCCGTCGAAAAAATGCAAAAAAGGCAGGCTGGATTTTATCGCGCAAAGGTGGGCAACGAGTGCCATATCCGCCGCCTCCTGCACGGAAGAAGAGGCAAGAAAAGCAAATCCGCTTTGTCGGCACGCCATTACGTCTTGGTGGTCGCCGAAAATGCTCAACGCGTGCGTGGATAGCGCCCGCGCACTGACGTGGAAGACGGCGGGTAAGAGTTCGCCTGCAATCTTATACATATCGGGGAGCATAAGCAAAAGTCCTTGACTGCAAGTGTAGGTGGTCGTCAGCGCTCCGCAGGTAAGCGCGCCGTGTACGCTGCCGGCAACCCCGCTTTCCGATTGCATTTCCACCGTTTTCGGGACTTTGCCAAACACGTTCGTTTTGTTTAAATTCGCCCACTCGTCGGTGAGTTCCGACATCGGGGTGGAGGGAGTGATGGGATAGAGAAAACAAAGTTCAGTAAAGGCGTACGCAACGTGTACTACTGCCTGTCCGCCGTCTAGAGTCGTTTTTTGCATAAAGTCTCCTTTTTTGTTTTCAGTATATGCTTTTTTAAAAAAGAAATTGCAAAGTCTAAAAAATTAACTTTTTTCATAGATTTTGAAACGGACAACACTTGCCAAATCTATTTTGCTGTGTTACAATAATGACACGAGAAAATTCGTTATAAGGAGAACGAAAAATGGTCAACGATTTTATTTTTAAAAAACCCGAAGAAGAGGGGGTAGACTCGGCAAGAATTCTTAAATTTATCGAACGAATTAAAGAGAGAAAAACCAACTTGCACTCGTTTATGTTCGTCCGCCACGGCAATATCATTGCGGAGGGGTATTATAAACCTTTCTTCCACAAGGACTTTATGCACCGTTTGTATTCGTGCAGTAAAACCTACGTATCTTTGGCAATCGGCCGTTTGATTGGCGAGGGAAAAATCCGTTTGGAAGATAAGCTCGTTGATTTATTCCCCGAATATCTCGATAGAGAACAGGACGAGTGGATGCGGGATTGTACGGTGGAGGACGCTTTAAAAATGGCGGTTCCGATGCTGACGGATACCTATTTTGATTTGCAATATAACGAATGGGCGTGGACGTTTTTCAATCGTCAAGAATCGTTAAAGCCTGCGGGGACGGTGTTTAGTTACAATACCTCCGCATCCTTTATCTTGGACGTGCTCGTGGAGAAACTTACGGGCATGACCTTCCTCGAATATCTTCGTCCCGTATTTGATAAAATCGGCGTAAGCAAGGATATTTGGTGCGTCAAAGCCCCCGACGGATTTTCTTGGGGTGGCAGTGGCGTCGTTTGTACCTTGCGCGACTTTGCAAAGGTGGGCGAGCTTATTTTGCATAAGGGCGAATACAAGGGCGAACAGCTTTTGCCTCGCTGGTACATGGAGAAAGCTACGAGCAAGCAAATTTGCAATCTCCAAGACAATCATTTCAGTACGCGCGCAACGTGTGGGTACGGTTATCAGATATGGATAACCAAGCACGGCTTTGCGCTTTACGGTATGGGCAGTCAGTACGTATTCTGTTTCCCCGATAAGGATTTTATGTTCGTGTGCCAAGGGGATACCCAATGCAATAACGATACCGAAGGGGATTATATCTACGAACAAGTCGTACACGAAGTATACGAATATTTGCAGGACGAGCCGATGGAAGATAAGGGCAATTACGCGCGCTTGCAAGAGGAATTGAACGGGCTTTCTTTGCACGTGGATTACGGCGAAGCACACTCGGATTTTGAAAAGGAAATCCACGGCGTGAAGTACGTTTTAAAACCTAATCGTATGGGTTGGAAATGGTTCTCGCTTTCCTTTGAGGGAGAACAAGGGCTTTTGCAATACGAAAACGAGCGCGGCGTAAAGAAAATTCCGTTTGGTATGAATACGTTCGTGCAGACGACCTTCCCTGAGGCGCACTATTACGATAGACAGGTTATGACGCCTGCAAATAGAGAATTCGACTGTTTGTGCTCGGCAAACTGGACGGAAGATAAAAAACTGCTTCTTCGCGTGTATATCGTGGATACCAACTTGGGCAGCTGGTTTACGACCTTTGGCTTCAAGGGGGACGAAGTAGGGCTTATGATGCACAAACGCGCCGAATTTTTCCTCGACGACGGGTACGTCGGCTGGGCGGGCGGTAAGGCGGAAAGATAAAAATTCCGCTTTTACTCTCTTTTAAAGCTGAAAAAACCCGAAAAAAAACGAAACTTTTTTTACTTACCCCCTTGCTTTACGGAAGGAAATGTGTTAAACTATATAGAAAGAGGAAAAAAGTGAAGAGGTTACGAATATGAATATTTGGCACGACATCAGTCCCGACCGTATTACGGCGAAGAGTTTTGAGGCGTATATCGAAATTCCCAAAGGCTGTAAGGCAAAATACGAGCTGGATAAGGAAACGGGGCTTTTAAAGCTCGACCGCGTATTGTACACGTCTACGGTATATCCTGCCAACTACGGGTTTATCCCCCGTACGTTTGCAGACGACGGAGATCCTTTGGACGTACTTGTGTTATGCGGCGAAACGATTTATCCGCATACCCTCGTGCGCTGTTATCCCATCGGGGTTATCACCATGATCGACGGCGGTTCGCTGGACGAAAAGATTATCGCTATTCCTTTCGGCGACCCTACCTATAACAGCTATTACGATATCCAGGAGCTGCCCAAACACGTTTTCGAGGAAATGATGCATTTCTTCGAGGTGTACAAATCCCTCGAACATAAGAAGACGACGGTAAAAGAAATTTGTCATCGCGACGAGGCGATGGATATCATCAATAAATGTATCGATACGTATAAAACTATATTTACCAGCAAATAAAAGGGGAGGATACCGTATGAAAAAATATCCTATTAAATCACCTGCGCACCAAAGCAATTTTTTGAGAAAGCGCATTGCGAAAAACCGCTCTCGCGCGGCGTTCGTCGGCGTTGTTTATCTGTTCGCATTGTTTGCGCTTGCGGCGGCTGTTTGTTTTCCGATGCTCTCGGCTGAAGCGGCGGCGGGCGGCGTAACCGAATTTTGGAAGGCGTTTTTACCGAAAAACATAAAGGCGATTAACTTCCGCGACGGCGGCGACGTTTTGCAGTTTGTCAACGTCGTTTTGTATGCGTTGACTTTGCTGATTTTACTTATCAGCGTGTTGCGCGCGCTTGGGAAGCTGAATTGGCTGTTCAAGCGTAAAGCAAGTAAAACCTACGGGTTTAATCGCAATAGATACGCGATGGAATCGCTGGGGAAAACGTTTGGCGGTTGCTTTGCTTGGGTTATTAACGTCAATCTTTTTGCGTACGCGCTTTGTCCCGACGCAAAGATAAGACTGTTGCTTCTTATCGTGCTGGGCGGCGGCGTGCTCGTTGCTTTGTTTTGTAACGTGCTGGGCGCAAAAGTCAGCTATTTTGATATCGAAGCGGGCGGTAAAATCGTAGAACAGGCTCGTCCCGTAGGCAGAGGCGTTCCTTTTGTGCGTAATCTTATTCAGCTTTGCGTTGCGTTTGGCGGGGCGTACGTCTTCTTGCGCGCCAATACCTTGGATAGCTACCTTTCTCCCTTGCTCGCAAAGGGCGCGATGAAGGGCTACTTCTTAAACGACCTCGTTTCGTATATCCCGATGGTATTGCAATTCTTCTCCTTGCTGTTTATTATGATTTTGATCAAACACGCTACGGGCATAGCGGAATATTCGCACGACGGCGCGGACGGTGCGGGTATGAAAACCTTCCGCGTGGTTACCTTCCTTTTGTTCTTGACGGCAGCGGGTACGGCGGTGCTCCGTTACGTGCTTGGGGAAGCGTGCTTTGCGCAGTATGCGGGCGGCTTTGTGAAGATGATTAACAAAGGCGCGGATTATAATTCGACGATTTTGGCAGGGGTTGCGCTTGTGTCCTTTATTATCGAGGTAGCAATGCGCAAATTGCCTCGCGAGCGTTTTGATACGAACAAAACGGCGGTCTATTCGGTGGGCGAAGAAAAGCCTGCGGAAGTGGACGTGGAAAGCTTGTTGTTTACCGCGGGCGACGAGGTAGAGGACGCGGATATCAAATCGATGCTCTTCTCGATGCCTGAAACCATCGAATCGATGGGGGAAAAGGAACTTTCCTGCCCCTATTGCGGACAGCGTTTGCGGGTAGACGGAACTTCGAGAAAATACCGTTGCCCTTCCTGCGAACAAATCATTAATCTTTAAAAGCGAAAAAAGCGGCGGAGAAAATCCGCCGCTTTTTCATTCCGAAGTCAAAAAGGCGGAAAAAGTAGTTCAAAACGCTTGAAAAACGGCGGGGTTTGCGGTATAATGGATAGAAGAGCGGGCAAGAGTCCGTGAAAGAAGGAAAAGAGGTTTGTTATGGCAAAAGAGAATCAGTACGTAGAACAGATTGCGGATATCAACGGGGATTTCCCGCAATGGTACACGGACGTCGTTTTAAAGACGAAATTGGTCGATTACGGGCCTGTAAAAGGCACGATGGTTATTCGTCCGTACGGCTATGCGATTTGGGAGAATATCCAAAACGAGTTGAACGCACGCTTTAAAAAACGCGGCGTGCAAAACGCGTATTTCCCCTTGCTGATTCCTATGAGCTTTTTTACGAAGGAAGCGGAGCACGTAGAGGGGTTTGCGCCGGAAGTTGCCGTGGTTACCGTGGCGGGCGGCGAAACGCTTGCCGAGCCTTTGGCGATCCGTCCCACTTCCGAAACGATTATCGGGACGATGTGCGCAAAGTGGGTACAGTCCTATCGGGATTTGCCCTTGAAAGTAAATCAGTGGTGTAACGTTATGCGTTGGGAAAAAACTACCCGTCCTTTCCTGCGTACTAGCGAATTTTTATGGCAGGAAGGGCATACCGTACACGCTTCGGCAAAGGAGGCGGAAGAAGAAACGCTGGGTATGCTCGAAACCTATAAAGAGTTTATGGAAACCTGCCTTGCTATTCCCGTGTTGACGGGCAGAAAGACGGAAAAAGAACGTTTTGCGGGCGCGATTGAAACGTATACGATGGAAGCGATGATGAAAGACGGTAAGAGCTTACAATCGGGTACTTCCCATTATCTTGGACAAAAATTCGCAACGGCGTTCGATATCAAATACCTTGGCAACGAAGGCACGCTGCAAACGGCGTACACGACCTCTTGGGGGGTATCGACCCGCCTTATCGGCGCGGTGATTATGACCCACGGCGACGAACGCGGTTTGGTATTGCCGCCCGTGGTTGCGCCTACTCAATGCGTCATCGTTCCTATCGCGGCGAGAAAGGGCGGAGTTTTGGAAAGATGCGAGGCGTTAAAAGCCGAATTGGAGGGGGCAGGTATTCGAGTAACCTTGGACGCGACCGACAATAGTCCCGGTTGGAAGTTTAACGAATGGGAAATGAAAGGGGTGCCCGTGCGTATCGAGCTCGGTCCTCGCGACATCGAGGCGGGCAAGATGCTGTGCGCGCGTAGAGATACCTGTGAAAAGGTGGAAATGCCTCTTGAAAACGCGGCGGAAAGCGTTAAGGCGTTGCTTTCTACCATACAAAAGGATATGTTGGAAGCGGCGCGGGTACGTCGGGATAACCGTATCGTATACGCAGACGATATGGACGGGATTTTAGCAGGCGTTGAAGCGGGCAATTTCGTGAAAGCGGGTTGGTGCGGCTGTCGCGAATGCGAGGACAAAGTAAAAGAAAAGACGGCGGCAACGGCGCGCGTGTACGCTGAAGGTGAAAGCACGGAAAAATGCGCGGTATGCGGTAAAGAGGCGAAACACGTCATCGTTTACGCTCGCGCGTATTAAGAAGTTAAAAATCGGGTTGTTAAAAACGACCCGATTTTTTTGTTAAATGCGTACCTGGTGTGCGCATTTTCTTGTTTTATGCGACTTTTTGACAAAATTCTACGCGTACGCACGCGCCGGCGAATAAATAATGTAGGAAAAAGCGGGAAAAAATCCTTGCGGGCACTTGACGGGAGAAGAAAAAAGTGTTATGATTATAGTATGGAGTATCATACCGTAATCTGCTTGCTTATTGCAAAAAAGAGGACGGATAAAAATATTTTTAAAGGGGAGATACGCGAAAAAGGGGTATGCGGTGTGGGCATTGCGGTAGGAATCAGGCAACGAAGACCTACGAACAGATAAAAGGCAATAAAAAAGTCGTCGAATATTACTGTATGGAGTGTTACGAGCAGTTGTTTCTTTCTCTTTCGAAAAGCGGGGAAAACGCTTTGTCCGTATGCCCGTATTGCGGGACGAGCTTGGAAGAGTTCCGCGCGAGCAAATTGGTCGGTTGCGCGCATTGTTATCGTACTTTGCAAGAGGGTATTACGCCGACGATCGTAAAAATGCAGGGGGAGCGCGCGCATACGGGGAAGACGCCGCCGTTGGATTTTTTCGAGACGGACGATTATTTGCGCGCAGAATTTGCCGAGGTAGATTTTCGTGCGCGCGCGATGGAAAAAGCGCGTTTTGAAAGGCAGTGTAACGAGCTGGAAACGATTATTGCCAAGCTGAAAGCCGAGGATAATTACGAGGACGCAAAAGGGTATGCGGATAAGCTTTCCTTGATGCGCAGCAACTTAGCGATAGAGGAGGAATTCGTATGGCGTACGCAACGGAATTCATCGAAACGATCGTAGTTTCCACTCGTATCCGTTTGGCGCGCAATTTTGCCGCCTATCCCTTCCCTAAGAAGATGGATAGCGCGCAGGCGGAGGATATCGCCTACTTGGTGGGCGCAGGTTTGGAAAAATTCGACAAGTTTACGAGATACGACATTTCTTCGCTTAGCAAGCAGCAGGCGGCTTTGCTCCTTGAACAACGGCTGATTAGTCCTGCGCTGTTAAAGAGCAAGGGGGGCGTGGCGTTTGTGTCCTTTGATAAAGCTATTTCGATTATGGTCAACGAAGAGGATCACTTGCGGCAACAGTATATTTACAAGGGCTTTGATTTGTATAAAGCGTACGAACGTATCAGCGGGATCGACGAAGGGCTTGGATCTCTATACGACTTTGCTTTCGATAAAAAATTGGGGTTTATTACCGCTTGTCCCAGCAATTTGGGGACGGGAATGCGGGCTTCGGTGATGATGTTTTTGCCCGGATTGTCGCATAGCGGCGAGCTGAAAGAGTACCTGCCCGCTTTAAAGCGGGGCGGTATGACGGTGCGCGGGGCGTTCGGCGAGGGGACGAGCTCGGAAGGGTATATGTACCAGATCAGCAACGAGCGCACGCTGGGAATGTCGGAGCGGGAAATTTTGGACGAGATGATACGCGTAACGATGACCTTATCCGATTTGGAGCTGCGCGCTAGGGAAGAGATGATGCGAACGTCGGAAACGGAAATTCGGGATCGTTGCTTACGCGCGTACGGCACGTTGACGAACTGTGCGGTTTTGCCTTTGGACGAGTTCACGAAGAAGATGGCGGACGTGCACGCGGGCACGGTGTTGGGGATTTTGGAAACCTTGGACGACAAGGGGTTTGAGGATTTTTGCAGGGGAATGCGTCCTGCGGCGTTCCGTATTGAAAACGGATTGGAGAAGGCAAGCGAAAGGCGTTGCGCAGAGGCGCGTGCGGAGACGGTTTGCAACGTGTTACCCGAACTCGTGCGGGTGGTAAGGAAAAACAAGTGATTTTGGCGCGTAGGTGCAAAAAGGAGAAAAGGATATGTATCCTTGGTCATCAAAGGTAACGAAGAATTTTGAAAAGGCGTTAGAGGTTGCCAATATGGCGGCGGCAGAGATCGTCGGCACGACGTTTGTCGGCAGCGAGCATTTTATTTACGCCTTTTTAAGTATGCCCAGTTGCGAGGCTTACCGTATTCTTGCGGGAGCGGGGATTGGGAAAGACCTTTATGAGAAATGGTTTATCGACCGCGTAGACAGGACGTATAAGGGAAAGGGTATGACTCCCAATACGGAAAGAATGTTCAACCGTGCCGTAGAAGCGGCGGAAAAAGAGGGGATGTTGGCGGGTACGGCGCATATGCTGTATGAAATTCTGTCCATTCCCACGACGCGCGCGGTGGCGTTTTTGAGTACGCTGGCGGATATAGAAGAATTGAAAAACAACGCAGCGGCGGCAATCCGCGTGCTGGCGTATAAAAAAAGCTGCGGGGAAATCGAATACGAACAGGACTGCGTTTTGTCCCCTTCGATGGGCGAGCGGTTGGATTCGCCTTATGAAAAAACGGCGATTATCACGGAAGAAAAGCCCAAAGTAAAGACGGAGGAAAAGAAAAAGGACAAGGAACTGCCAAAGTGCGGTATCGATATGACCGAGCGCGCGGCAAGGGGAAAGATGGACCCCGTTATCGGGCGCAAAAAAGAGATTGAAAAAGTCGTGCAAATTCTTTCCCGCCGTATAAAGAACAATCCCGTTTTGATAGGGGAGCCGGGGGTTGGAAAAAGCGCGATTATCGAGGGGCTTTCCCAGCTTATCGTACAGGGCAACGTACCTGAACAGCTATATAACAAAAAGATTTTTTCCGTCGATTTGCCGGGAATGTTGGCGGGTACTCGCTATCGCGGCGATTTCGAGGAAAAGCTGAAAAATCTTATCGATTTCGTGTTAGAAGACGGGGACGTCGTGCTCTTTATCGACGAAATTCATACCCTCGTCGGGGCGGGCGGCTCGTCCGAAGGGAGTATGGACGCGGCGAATATTTTAAAGCCGATGCTTGCTCGCGGCGATTTGCAGATTATCGGCGCAACGACGATTGAGGAGTACAGAAAGTACATTGAAAAAGACGGCGCGTTAGAGCGTCGCTTTACCCCCGTATACGTGGAAGAACCCTCGCAGGCGGACGCGGTAGAGATTTTAAAAGGCTTGCGCGGGAAATACGAAGAGCATCACGGCATCGTGATTTCCGACGAGGCAATTGAAGCGGCGGTGAAACTTTCTTCGCGCTATATCACCGATCGGTTTTTGCCCGACAAGGCAATCGACCTTATCGACGAGGCGGCGGCGCACGTGCGCATCGCCACTGAAAACGGCGGGGTGGAATTGGAAGAAGCCCGCGCGGAAGCAAGGCTTTTGGAAGAGGAACATACTTTACATCTTCAACGCCAAGAATATGCTTTGGCAACGGACGCTTTTAATCAAAAGCGTTTAGTGGAAGAAAAGATAAAGGCGTTGCAAAGAGCGCAAGCTCCCATTCGTTTGTCGGACGGCAGAGCGGCGATCGGAGGCGAACACGTCGCGGCAATCGTCAGCGCGCGGATGCGGATTCCTCTTTTAAACATTACGCAGGAAGAAGGGCAAAAGCTCCTTAAATTGGAAGAGGAGCTGCACAAGCGTATCATTGGGCAAAACGAGGCGGTCAACGCCGTGGCAAAGGCGATTCGCCGTGCGCGCGCGGGGATAAAAGACCCGTCCAAGCCGATTGGTTCGTTTATTTTCGTCGGACCGACGGGGGTGGGGAAAACCGACCTTTGCAAGGCGCTTGCCGAAACGATGTTTGGCGCGGAAGACCAAATGATTCGTTTGGATATGAGCGAATATATGGAAAAACAGTCCATCTCCAAACTGATTGGCGCGCCTCCGGGCTACGTAGGACACGACGAGCTTTCCACGGGGCAGTTGACGGACAAAGTACGCACGAAGCCCTATTGCGTGATTTTGTTCGACGAGGTGGAAAAGGCTCACCCCGACGTCTTTAATCTTTTGTTGCAGATTCTCGACGACGGCAGATTGACGGACAGCAAGGGCAGAACGGTCAGCTTTAAAAACGCGGTTATTATTCTTACGTCCAACGCGGGCGCGGCGATTTCCGAGCGGTACGTGGGACAGAGCGAAGAACAGTACGAACTGCTGAAAGAAAGCGTATCGCAGGCGTTGAAAGAAAAATTCCGTCCCGAATTTTTAAACCGTATGGACGAAATTATCGTTTTCCATCCTTTGACGAAAAACGATTGCATACGGATTGGCTCGAAAATCGTGTCTTCGCTGGCAAAACGCCTACTGGAACAGCGAGGTATCGTATTGACGGTAACCGAGTCGGCGCTTTCTGCGCTCGTAGAGGAAGGGTATGATCCGCAATACGGCGCAAGGCCCTTAAAGCGGGCGGTGCAGCGGCGGATAGAGGACAAACTTTCCGAGGAGATTTTGATGGGCAAAATTCTCAACGGACAGCACGTAACGGTAGAGTATTACGCGGGAGAATTTATTTTTTCTTCGCAAAACGCATAACGGCGTTTAGGAGGAGTATATGAAATTGACGACGGCGGGCGAATCGCACGGCAAGGCTTTGGTGGCGATTATCGAAGGATTACCCGCACATTTAAAAATCGAAGTGGAAGCAATCAACGGGGCTTTGGCTTTGCGGCAAAGCGGGTTTGGTCGCGGCGGAAGACAAAAAATCGAAAAGGACCAAGTGGAAATCTTGACGGGAGTACGCGATTGTGAAACGCTGGGCAGTCCCGTAACCCTTTGCATTTACAATAAGGACTTTGCGAATTGGGAAAATTGTATGTCTGCGGGAAGCTGCGATAAAGCGGCGATGGCAAAAAAAGCCTTGACGAAGGTGCGTCCCGGACACGCGGACTTGACGGGTATGCAAAAATTTGCGCAAACTGACGCGCGTAACGTGTTAGAGCGTGCTTCTGCCCGTGAAACGGCAATACGGGTTGCGGCGGGCGAGGTGTATAGGGCTTATCTTGCTGCGCTCGGTGTGGAAATCGGCGGGTACGTGCGCGAGGTTTGCGGGGTAAAGGACGAGGGCGTGTACGCGTTTGACGAGCTGAAAGCGGCGAAAACGACGGAACTTGGAATGTTAAACCCCGCAATAGAAGCGGCGGCAAAAGAAAAGATTGCCCGCTTAAAAGCGGCGGGGGATACTGCGGGCGGCGCGGTGGAAATCCGTGTACGCGGGTTAAAGAGCGGGTTTGGCAGCGTGATGACGTACGGGGAAAAACTCGACGCACGGTTGGCGGGCGCGCTGATGAGTATACAGGCGGTAAAGGGCGTGGAAATCGGCGCGGGATTTTCCGTTGCTTGCGTTTGCGGCAGCGAAGTTCACGACGAAATTTCGTATACAAGAGAAAAGGGATTTTATCGGGAAACGAACCGCGCGGGCGGTATCGAGGGCGGTATGTCCAACGGTGAAGAACTGGTTTTGCGGTTGGCGATGAAGCCTATTCCGACCCTGATGCACGGGTTGAAGACGGTGGATTATCTTAGCAAAGAAAGCGTAGTTGCGGCGTCGGAAAGAAGCGACGTTTGCGCGATATTCGCATTAGAAATTATTGCCGAAGCGGTGGTTGCTGAGGTATTGGCAAACGCGGTGGCACAGCGTTTAGGCGGCGATACGATGGCGGAAGTAACGAGCCGCTATGCGCTCTTGCCGTAACGGAGGGGGTATGGAACGGGTCTGTTTGAAAACTCCGACGTTATCGGGTAACATTTACGTGGGCGACGGCGCGGTCGAAAACCGTTTGCCCGCGCTTAGTAGCGGACAAAAGAATTTCGTCGTTACCGATTCGAACGTATACGCCTTGTATGCGGCTTGGTTTGAAAGGTATTTTAAAGAAACGGAAATTTTCGTGCTGCCCGCAGGGGAAAAATCGAAAAATTTTCAATCTCTTTACGAGATATTGACGAAAATGACGGAGGCGAATTTGCACCGTACTTCTCGTCTTTTTGCCGTTGGCGGCGGCGTGGTCGGGGATATCGGCGGATTGGCGGCGGCGTTGTATATGCGGGGGATTTCCTGCGTGCAAATCCCTACGACCCTGCTTTCGCAGGTGGACAGTAGCGTGGGCGGCAAGACGGCGGTGGACCTTGGCGGCGTAAAAAATATCGTCGGGGCGTTTTATCAGCCCTGCGAAGTGTTGGTGGATTCCGACTTTTTAAAGACGTTGCCCGCGCGGGAAATCAAATGCGGGTTGGGTGAAATCGTCAAATACGCCGCGCTGAATAAAAAGATTTTCAAGCGTTTGTCAGAGCATAAAGACAGACTTGGCGACCTTGCCTTTTTGACCGAATTGACCTTGGATTGTATCCGCCACAAAGCGCGGGTCGTGCAAGCGGACGAAAAGGAATCGGGGGAACGGCGGAGCCTTAACGTCGGGCATACGACGGGGCACGCCATCGAGCTCGTGTACGGGCTTTCGCACGGAGAATGCGTGCTGCACGGTATGCGTTTGGAGACGAAAATGGCGATAGACGCGGGCGTTTGCGAAAAGGAATACGGGGAAGAGCTGTTGCGAATTATCGACGGTGCGTTGGCGGTTTTACCGACTACGCCGACCTCGCTTTCCGTAGACGAGTATGCGGGCAAAGCAAAATCGGACAAGAAAAATATAGGCGATGGGAAGATACGGATGTCGGTGGCGAAAGCCCTCGGGAAATGGACGGATTTTTCCCTTGGGTATGACGAATACCGCGCGGCTTTGGTAAAAGCCTCTAAAGACTAAACGAGAAAAGAAGGAGGGCAGGTATGGAACGAATCAGTCCCAGAGCTTGCTTTGAGGGGGAGTTTTCGCTCCCCGGAGATAAATCGGTAACCCACCGCGCGATTATGTTAAACGGCGGCGCGGACGGCGAAGGGGTTATCACCAACGCGTTGATGGGGGAAGACTGTCTTTCTACCTGTCGCTGTATGCGCGCGCTGGGGGCGAAGATTGACGTGGACGGTACGACCCTTCGGGTAGTAGGGACTCCGCGTTTTCGCCGCGGCACGAAATTAAATTGCGGCAATTCGGGTACGACCATTCGCCTTTTGACGGGGTTTGTAGCGGGGAAAGAAATCGACGCGGAGCTGTACGGGGACGAGTCGCTTTCCGCGCGCCCGATGAAACGGGTGGCGGAGCCGTTGTCGCTTTTGGGGGCAGACGTAAAAACTACGGACGGGCACGCGCCCGTTTACGTGTCGCCAAAGACCTTGCACGGGGCGGACGTCGCTTTGCAAATTGCTTCCGCGCAAGTGAAAAGCGCGGTGCTTTTGGCGGGCTTGTCCGCTGACGGCGAAACGCGGGTAATCGAGCCGATAAAATCCCGCGACCATACGGAAAGAATGTTGCAGGCGATGGGCGCGGATTTGCGCGTGGACGGCAACGAAGTAAGGGTAAAAAAGAGCGCGTTAAAGGGAGTAGACGTTTGCGTGCCTTCGGATATTTCCTCGGCGGCGTATTTTATGGCGCTCGGTGCCTTAAAGGGAAAAACGCTTTGCAAAAACGTAGGGATAAACTCGACTCGCACAGGGATTTTAAAAGCCTTCGATTTGCTGGGGGTAAACTATACCCTCTTAAATAGGCAGGTTTCGGGTGGCGAAGAGCGGGCGGATATCCTCGTAGAGAAATCGGATATGCGCGCTATCAATCTGACGAGAGAGCTTGTGCCCTCGATGATTGACGAGCTGCCGCTGATTGCGCTTTTATGCGCCTTTGCCGACGGGGAAACCCGTATCACGGGCGCGAAAGAATTGCGGGTAAAGGAAAGCGACCGTATTCGTACGACGGCGGAGCTTATCAATAACCTCGGCGGCGATTGCGAGGAATTGCCCGACGGATTTATCATTCGCGGCAGGGAAAAACTCGTTGGCGGGGACGTGGACAGTTATCTCGACCACCGTATTGCAATGACGGCGGCGGTGGGGATGATTGCTTCGCAAACGGGCGGGAGAATTTATAGACCGGAATGTTGCGCCATTTCCTTCCCTGATTTTTTTGAAAAGCTTGGGTTGAAACTGTACTAAAAAGGGTGGAGTTATGGAAAAAAATAAATTGCGTTTGGGCTTGATTGGCAAAGACGTTTCCAAATCGGACAGCCCCAAAATCCACGCCTTTATTTTAAAAGAGTTGGGCGTGGAGTGCGAATACGAGGCTATGTCCGTTCCGCCCTGCGATTTTGATTCGGCAATGCGGCGATTGCTCGGCGATTTCGACGGGTTCAACGTAACGATTCCCTATAAGCGGGACGTAATGGAGTATCTGGACGAAATCAAAGGGGACGCGCTCCGTTTCGGCGCGGTTAATACCGTGGTCTGCGCACGCGGCGCGGGATATAACACGGACGGCGCGGGATTTTTGCAGATGTTACGCTTTGCGGGCGTCGAGTATAAGGATAAAAAAGTTTTGGTGCTTGGCGCGGGCGGTTCGGGAAGAAGTACGGCGGTGGCTTTAAAGCACGGCGGCGCGCAGGTGGAGCTGTATCAGCGGAATCAAGAAAAGCTTTTCGAAACCTGCCAAGAACTGTCGCTTACGCCCTGTCAAGATCCTGAAAAGGGCGGATACGATATCCTCGTCAACTGTACGGGCGTAGGAATGCACGAAAAAGAAGGATTTTCTCCCGTTACGCAAAAAGCCTTTTTAGGGGCGAGCGTGGCGGTGGATTTAATCTACGAGCCGAAAGAATCGGAGTTTTTACGACTGGCGCGCGTAGCGGGGTTAAAGACGGTAAACGGGGCGGCGATGCTCTTTTATCAAGCGTATTTTGCCGATTGTCTGTACTTGGGGAGAAAACCCGACGAAGGGCAGGCGGAAGCGCTGTATGAAAAATACGTACGGAAAGGATAATCGAAAGGAGAATACGGTTATGAAATTTTTGGTCATCAACGGAGTAAATCTCAATCTCACGGGCAAGCGGGAAAAGAGGGTTTACGGGGTGGAAACTTTGGAAGAAATCAACGCAAAGATTGCTTCCTTTTGTCGGGCAAACGGCGATGAGGTTAGCTTTTATCAAAGCAATATCGAAGGGGAGCTTGTCAACAAGCTGCACGAGGCGTTTGAAAACAAGTCCGTTGACGGGATTTTGTTAAATGCGGGGGCGTTTACCCATTATAGCTACGCCCTTCGCGACGCCGTTGCGGCGATTGATATTCCCGTTGTCGAAGTGCATATGTCCAACGTGCACGCTCGCGAGGAATTTAGAAGTCGCAGCGTACTGTCCGAGGTTTGTTGCGGGGTGGTATGCGGCTTTGGCGCGGGCAGTTATCTTGCGGCGATGACGGGGCTTTGCGCGGCGCTTAAAAAATAATCGTCTTTACGGGGTGTGATATGAACCTTATCTTATGCGGTATGATGGGCGCGGGAAAAACGACGATCGGGATTAAGGTCGCCGAAAAAACCGGTCGGCGTTGGTACGATACCGACGGGCTCATCGTGGACAAATACGGCGAAATTGCGGACATTTTCGAATATTACGGCGAGGCGCATTTTAGGAAACTGGAAACGGAAATCGTCAAAGAGCTTGCCAAACAGGACGGGTTGGTTATTTCAACGGGCGGCGGTTTGGTTTTATTGAAAGAAAATAACGTCTTATTGCAGGAAAACGGAAAAATCGTCTTTCTTCGCGCGAAATTTGAAACGTTGGCGCAGCGTTTAAAGGTGGACGGCAGCAGACCTTTGCTGCAATCTTCCACCGAAAGTATCCGCGATCGCTTGGCTCGTTTATTAAACGAACGCGCGCCCGTCTACGAACACGCCGCCGATTATATCGTGGACGTGGACGAGAAAACTCCCGAACAAATTGCGGACGAAATTATCGCGTTGACGGGCTGTAACAACCAATAAGGGATAGGCAGGTACGAGATGAAAACGGTTTTAATTACGGGCGGAGTGCGCGGGATTGGCAAAAGTATCGCCCTTGCGTTTTTAAAAAAAGGCTATCGGGTATGCGCGGCGTATTCGAAAGACGAGGAGGGCGCGGCTGCGGTTCGCGCGTTGGGAATAGAAACCTATCTTGCGGACGTTTCTAACGAGGCGGCTGTGCAGGCTTTGTTTGAAAAAATCGGCAAAGTAGACGTGCTTATCAATAACGCGGGCGTTGCGCTCGTTAAGCAAATACAAGACGTTACGATGGAGGAGTTTAACCGCGTGATGTCTATCAACGTCGGCGGCGCATTTTTGTGCGCGCGCGAGGCGGCAAAGGGTATGATCTCCCGTCAAAGCGGATTAATCGTCAATATTTCTTCCGTTTGGGGAGAAGTCGGCGGGAGTTGCGAGAGTGTGTATTCGGCGTCCAAAGCGGCGCTTTTGGGGTTTACAAAAGCTTTGGCAAAAGAACTCGGTTGGTCGAAAATTCGCGTCAACAGCGTGTCCCCCGGGGTTATCGATACACCGATGAACGCCCGCTTTTCCGAGGAGGAAATGCAGGCGTTAAAGGAAGAGATCCCCGTCGGCCGCATTGGCACGGGCGAGGACGTTGCCGCCGCCGTTTTATTTTTGGAGGAAAACGAATACGTTACGGGGGTGGATATTCCCGTCAACGGCGGCTTTTCAATCGTTTGAGGTTTTCTTTAAATACGAATCTAAAATATTTTGGATGAATTCGTCCGCAATGCCTTGCGTAGGGGATTGCGGATTTTTTTTGTCTTCTTTTTCTTTCTTTACTTCTTCCGTCTTCCTTTGGCAAGGCTCTTGTTTGAAAGTGCTAAACAAATCGGAAAAAGAGGATAAATCTTTTAAAAAAGAGAGCATTTGTTCCGAATTTTTCAGTTCGTCCATCAAAGGCTTGACGCTTTTTGAAAAATCGGGGTTTTGCGAAAGGTAATACAAAAGCACTAAAATTAAAATTTCCATACTCTACTATATGCAATGGGTGGCGAAAATGCAAAAATACGAATAAGATATAGTAACGCTTTGTCGGAGGTGGAAATGAAAAGCTTTAAAGAATATTCGTCGCAAGAGAAGAAAACGGTGGATTCGTTGGCGGGCGGTAGAGAGGCGGACGCGGCTTCCGCGGAGGAATTGACGAAAAAAATCGCTAGCGCGTATAACGGAAAAAGTAATATTGCCGTGCTGAAAAATATCTTGGCGGAAGCGGAAAAAAGCAAACGCGCAGGCACGCTCTCCAACGAAGAAATCGAGACGTTTTATCAAAACTTCGCGCCTATGCTAAACGGTTTTCAGCGTAGACAGTTGCGCTCTATCGTGGATAAATTAAAGAAGATAGAGTAATAAAACGGCTTTTATAGGGGGCGTGTACGCGTTGAAATTACATAGCGTCGATTTTTTCCAGCGCATAAATCAGCTCGTCGCCCTCCGGTTCACTGTTGAAATGGGAAAAGGAGACCCGCACGAGCCCGCCGTCCAAACTCCCCAAGGCTTCGTGCATTAAGGGTGCGCAGTGCAGCCCGCCGCGGACGGCGATGTGGAAGGAATTTGACAAAAGCTCGGCGATATGCTCCGAGGGAAGACGTTGGTGTTTAAAAGCAACGATACCGCAAGGGTTGGGCAGCGAATAACATTCGTACCCGCGTAAAAGGCGCAGTTTTTTTAAAAAGCACGCGGTCAGCATCGTCAAGCGCGAGCGGATTTGTCTGTCGTGTACGGTCAGATACCGAACGCCCTCTAAGAGGGAAAGCACGGCGGGGAAAGAGAGCGTGCCCGCTTCCAAAGCGTCGGGGTAAAAATCGGGCATCTGCAAAGAAACGCTCATTGAACCCGTTCCGCCAAATAATAAAGGCGAGGGCTCGGCGCGGTCTGAGAAAAGCAACGCGCCGCTGCCTTGGATTCCAAGCATTCCCTTATGTCCCGCCAACGCAAGCAAATCGACGCCCGTTTTTTGCATATTGATAGGAAGGTGTCCGCCGCCTTGCGCGCCGTCGCAAAGCAATAAGACTCGTTTTGGCAGGACGGCGCGGATTGCTTCAAGGTTCGGAATCGCGCCGTTGACGTTGGAAGCGGCGGTAACGGCAATAAGACGGGTGTTTGGCTTTATTAGCGCGAGGATGTCTTCGGGGTGGATATTTTTA
Organism: Clostridiales bacterium; assembly: GCA_015069295.1. Lineage (GTDB taxonomy): Bacteria > Bacillota > Clostridia > Christensenellales > Borkfalkiaceae > Scatosoma. The sequence continues at coordinate 15,619 of SVIW01000014.1, read as the reverse complement.
CTCCGTTCGTCGTCTCCGCGTAAGGGGCAAACGTCGTATTCGATCGTTCCTATATTTTTTAAAAATTCCAGCGGGCGCAGGACGGAATTATGCTCCATACAGGTCGTTACGACGTGGTCGCCCTTTTTTAAAACGCCAAGAAGGGCGATATTTAACGCTTCCGTGCAGTTTTTCGTAAACACGACTTTATCTACGCCGTAGCCGTTAAAATACTCGTTTAACGCCCCTCGGCAAGCGTGTACGAGATTGGCGCAGGAAAGGGAGAGCTGGTGTCCGCTTCTGCCGGGATTGGCGCAAACCTTAATCGAAGAAGCGACGGCGGTAAGAACTTGGTCGGGTTTTCTACCGCCCGTTGCGGCGTTGTCAAAATAAATCATACTGGCACCTCTTTTTTAACTTTGTACATACAATATAGTATTCCGAAAAGGGGGCACTTATGATATGATGATTTTGGCGGTTTTCCGTTCCCGCACACAAAGTTTAGAATATGCGGAACGGTTGTATCAATACGGGGTGGCGGCGACGACGACGGCGGCGCCCAAAGAAGCGAGGATTGGCTGCGGACTTTGCGTGCGCTTTGACGAGCGCAGCTTCGTGCGCGCCAACGCCATTTTAAAGACGGGACGGTATTCCTCTTTTAAAGGGTATTATAAACAAGATTTCGTCGGCGGCAGACTGTCCGTTACGCCGTACGTGGGATTTAAACAGGGGGCAGGTACGCGTTGAGTTGATTAAAAACGCTTGCAAAATCGGCGGGGATATGTTATACTGTATACGCTATGAAGAATGTAGATAAAAAAGCGGCTCTTGCCGAATTGGAAACGTTATATCCCGACGCCCGTCCTGCTTTGCGCTATACGACGCCTTACGAGTTGCTCGTTGCCGTTATTTTGTCCGCGCAATGTACGGACGAGCGGGTAAATAAAGTAACGGAGAAACTCTTTGAAAACTATTCTACGCCGTCGGCGATGGTTACGCTTTCGCAAGAGGAGTTGGAAGGCTATATCTTTTCTTGCGGGTTTTACCGTATGAAAGCCGAGCATATTCTTTCCGCGTCCAAAGATATTTTGGAAAAATTCGACGGGAACGTGCCTGATACGGTGGAGAAATTAATGACGCTTGCGGGCGTGGGGAAAAAGACGGCGAACGTCGTATATTCGGTGGCGTTTGGCGGGGACGCGATTGCGGTAGACACCCACGTTTTCCGCGTCAGCAACCGTTTGGGGCTCGCCAAGGGAAAAACGCCCTTAGAGGTAGAGGCGGGGCTTTGTAAGGCGATTGAGAAAAGCGATTGGTCGAAGGCGCATCACTGGTTGATTTATCACGGCAGGCGGGTTTGCCATTCGCAAAAGCCCGATTGCGGGCATTGTACCTTGCGCCCGCTTTGCGATTTTGCGAAAAAGAACGAGAAAAAATAAGCATAAAATTTTACCTCCCTTCGCATACTGCGGCTACGGGAGGTTTTTTATGCCGGAAAAGGAGAATACGGAAAAGTTGAAAACGCTGTGCGGTTTGGAAGATTTGGCGGAAAAAAAGTCCGCTATTTATTCGCGGCTTTTGATGGACGCGGAGCTTGCCAAGGATATGGAAGCGCTCTCTAAGCGGCACGCGCAAAGAAAGAAGCAAATAAAATCGTTGTATATGCAAAAAGCGGGTGGGCAGGTACGAGGTGAATAAAAATGAAGCTGGAAAAACGAGAGGTTACGTTAAACGAAGCGGATAGCTTAAAAGATATGTTTTATATGGAAAAAACCTTGCTTTTAGCTTACGGCGACGCCTTAGAGCGCGCGCAAAGAAAAGAGGTGAAAGCGGTATTGAGCGAGCTAAAAAAAGAGACGGAAAAGGAAATGGCGTTCGTTGAAAGACGCTTGCAAAAATCTCTTTCCCGTTTTTTGGAGATTGCAGGAAACGGGGATTGAAAAAGAAGAAAATTTTCCAAACGGGTCGGGGTAAAAAATAGCCTTTCGACCCGTTTTTGCTTGACAAAAGAAAGAGTGGATAGTATAATAAATACCAAAATAACTCGTCTTAATAAGACGAGGACGAATGAGGACGAAAAATATGGAAAAGAAACCGGGACCTATCAGAAGATTTTTTGGCGAGTTCAAAAAATTCATCACCCGCGGCAACGTGCTTGACATGGCTGTCGGCGTTATCGTCGGCGGCGCGTTTACGGCAATCGTTACCGCGCTTAGCAACAACATTTTAAGACCCTTAATCAACTACGTATTGATGCTGATGATGGGGGAAGGCGGCTTGGAAGAGGCGTTTACCTTCTTGGATAAGCAATACGACGAAACGGGCGCTATCAACCTTGAAACGTCGATTTATATCGATTGGGGCGCGTTCGTCAGCGCGATTATCAATTTCTTGCTGATTGCGTTCGTGTTGTTTATGATCGTTCGCGCAATCAACCGCGTGGCTAAGGCGAAAGAGGAAGCTTTAGAGGGCATCAACGGCGACGAAAGAAAGATAATCAAGCAAATTCGCAAAGAAGAAAAGGTTTCCAAGGATACGGCGCACGCGATTTACGCGCAGCGTTTGTTAGAGGCAAAAGAAGCGAAAGAGGAAGCGGAGCGCTTGGCGGCGGAAAAGGCGGCGGAAGAAGCGCGTATCGCGGAAGAAAAAGCGACGGCGAATACCCGTTTGTTGGAAGAAATTCGCGATTTGTTGAAAGGGAAACAGGCATAAGTAAAGAAAAACCGTTGACTTTTCAAGGAAAAAAGGCTATACTATATCTATAAATCAAACGATAAAGGCGATGAAAAAGTTGGCGTTTTTAATCAGCCGTCTTGAAAGAGAGCGCATCCTTGGGCTGAAAGGTGCGTAAGACGGAAAAAATTGCCGTTTCCCTTTGGAGCCGCTCTTTTGAGCCCGCATAGCGGGGGTAGGGAGAGACGCGTGCGCGGCGTAATGCGCGAAAGAAGGTGCGGCGTTTGCTGCATAAAAGCAGGTGGTACAGCGGATAGATTCGCCCTGCGCGGTCGGGAAACCGATTGCGCAGGTTTTTTTGTAAAAAATTTTCGGAGGAATATTATGAAAGAAAAAATCGAGGCGTTGCGCGCGGAGATAACCGCGGCGATGGCAAAGACGGAAACGGGACGCGCGCTTTACGAATTAAAGGTAAAGTTTCAAACGGAATTAAAGGGCGTTATGAGCGGAATGAAAGATCTTGCCAAAGAGGATAGACCCACGTTTGGGAAAATCGTCAACGAATTCAAGCAAGATATGGAAGAAAAATTCGAGGCGCGCGCGGTGGCCGTAAGACAGATGGAAATGGAAAAGAAATACGCCGAGGAGCGTATTGACATCACGATGCCGGGCAAAGCCTACAAGGCGGGCGCGTTGCACCCCATTACCCTCGTAAAAAACGAGCTGATCGACATTTTTGCGGGAATGGGCTTTAAAATTTTCGAAGGTCCTGAGGTGGAGACGGACTATTATAACTTCACGGCGTTGAACACGCCCAAGGATCACCCGGCAAGGGATATGCAGGACACCTTCTATTTGGCGGACAATCTTTTGCTGAGAACCCAGACTTCGGCGGGACAAATCCGCGTTATGGAAAAGGAAGCGCCGCCTATCAAAATCCTTTCCCCCGGCAGAGTGTTCCGTTCGGACGACGACGCGACTCATTCGCCGATGTTCCATCAGATGGAAGGATTGGTCGTGGATAAGGGGATAACCCTTTGCGATTTGCAAGGTATGTTGGCGGAATTTGCCCGCAAAATGTTTACTTCCTCGACGAAAGTGCGTTTACGCCCCTCGTATTTCCCGTTTACCGAACCCAGCGTAGAGGTGGATTTAAGCTGTTCGGAATGCGGCGGCAAGGGCTGCAGACTGTGCAAGGGCACGGGCTGGATTGAGGTACTCGGCGCAGGTATGGTAAATCGTCGCGTGTTGGAAAACTGCGGCGTTGACCCTGACGAATATACCGGTTTTGCGTTCGGTATGGGGATTGAACGTATCGCGATGTTAAAATACGGCATCAACAATATTAAAACTCTGTTCGAAAACGACGTGCGTTTCCTCGAACAATTCGAATCGTAAGGAGGGGGAAAAAATGAAAGCGCCTTTCAGTTGGTTAAAAGATTACGTAGATATTGATATTTCGGCACAAGAGCTTGCGGAGAAACTCTTTTCTTGCGGGTTTGAGGTAGAAGAACTTTCCTACCTTGGCGAAAAAGTAACCCGCGTCGTCGTCGGCGAGGTAAAAGCCTTGACGCCCCATCCCGACAGCGACCATATGCAGATTTGCGTAGTGGATTGCGGGGAAGAGTACGGCAGAGAATTGCAAATCGTTACGGGCGCGCCCAACGTATACGTGGGTATGAAAACGCCCTGCGCGCTCGACGGTTCGACGGTGGTGGAGAGCAATCCCGCTATGCTCGAAAAAAATCCCGACGGGATTAAAAAGATTAAAAAAGGCAAGCTGCGCGGCGTAGAATCTTTCGGTATGCTCTGTTCGGGCGAAGAGCTTGGGATTAACGACGATTTCTATCCCGGCGCAGAAGTCAATGGACTGCTCGATTTGGGAAAGGACGCACCCGTGGGCGAGGATATTAGAAAAATCGTCGGGTTGGACGATTGGATTTTCGATATCTCGATTACGGCAAACCGCCCCGACTGTCAATGTATTTTGGGGATTGCCCGCGAAGTGGCGGCGGTGCTTAGAAAACCTTTCAAAGCTCCTGACGTTTCGTATACCCAGCACCCCACGGCGGCTGCGCCCGTTACGGTGGAAGTACAAGCTCCCGACCTTTGCCCCCGTTACGTAGGGCATTACGTGGAAGGGGTTACGGGCGGCGTTTCGCCCGCTTGGATGAGAAAACGCCTTGTGCTTTCGGGGATTCGTTCGATTTCGCCTATCGTGGATATTACGAACTTCGTTTTGCTGGAAATGGGGCAACCTATGCACGCGTTTGACGCAGACGATATCGGTGGAAGAAGAATCATCGTTCGCCGTGCTGAGCAGGGCGAAAAAATCGTAACGCTCGATGAAAAGGAATTTACTTTAACGCCCGACAATTTGGTTATTTGCGACGGGGAAAAACCCGTGGCGCTTGCAGGGATTATGGGCGGTTTGAACAGTGAAATCAAACCGCATACGAAAAACGTATTCTTCGAATCGGCGAAATTTGCCCGCGACAACGTGCGTAAAACTTCCCGCGCTTTGGGGCAGTCCTCCGATTCTTCCTCCCGCTTTGAAAAGGGTGTGGACGCTTACACCAACAAACTGGGTATGGACAGAGCCTTGCATCTTATCGAGGAGCTTGGCTGCGGAAAGGTTACCAATCTTGCTGCGGACGAATGCGCGGTGTCGCTTGCGCCCCGCACGATGACGGCGAGCGTTGCAAAAATCAACGCTTTGCTCGGAATTACCGTTCCCAACGAAGAGATTTTGGAAATCTTGACCCGTTTGCAGTTTAAACCGCAATTGAGCGGCGATATTTTGACGGTGGAAATTCCCGGCTATCGCGACGACGTGGACGGGTATCCCGATTTGGCGGAAGAAATTATCCGTATGTACGGTTACGAACATATCGTTCCTACCTTCCTTGACAGCGCGCAGGTAACGGGCGGCGGTTTGACGGACGAACAAAAACAAGAATTGCACTTGAAAAATCTTTTGCGTACGCAGGGTTTTTCCGAGGCGTATAACTATTCGTTCTATTCTCCGAAGGATTTCGAGTTGATGAAACTGCCCGAAGACGCGACTGAACGCAACGCCGTAAAAATTCTCAACCCCATCAGCGAGGAGCTGTCGCTGATGCGTACCTTCCTTTGTCCGTCTATGCTTGCAAATGCCGTGCGCAATATCCGTCGCGGCAACGACGAGGGCAGACAGTTTGAAACGGCAAACGTATACCTGCCCCGTGCTACTGCGGAAAGCGAACAGCCGGAGGAAAGAAAACACGTCGTATTGGGTATTTGGGGCGGTAAAAACGATTTCTTCGATATGAAAGGTGCGATAGAGCGCATTGCGGAAGTGTTCCATCTCTCCCTTTCCTACGAGCGCGCGGAAAAATCTTATCTCCACCCCGGCGTTTCGGCGAAAGTATTGCTCGACAAACAAGAAATCGGTTGCTTTGGCGAATTGGATCCTTCCATTGCCCTTTCGCTCGGTTTGGATAAGAAAGTCTATCTTGCCGAACTCGATTTGACCTTGGCAAAAGAGAAATTGGACGATTCTATCCGCTATACCAATCTTCCCAAATTCCCCGCGGTAAAACGCGACCTTGCGTTGCTTGTCGACGAAAAGCTGACCTGCGCGGAGGTAGAAGAAGTATTGCTCCATTCCTGTAAATACGTTACGGCGGCGAAGCTGTTCGACGTATATCGCGGCGGGCAAGTGCCCGAAGGGAAAAAGAGTATGGCGTTTACGCTGACCTTCACCCCCGATATGCAGACGGAAAAGGCGTTTACTCCCGAAGTTTTGGATAATTTCGTGAAGAAAATTTTGGGTAATTTGAAATTTAAATTGGGTATTGAGCTTCGCTGATAAGGGGGCGTTTGTGAAAAGAACGGAAAAGATAACGACCTTCGGTTTTTTCAACGTGGATAAACCCAGCGGAATGACTTCTTCGACGGTCGTTAATAAAATCAAATGGTTGACGGGTGTGCCCTGCGGACACATGGGCACGCTCGACCCTCTCGCAAGCGGGGTTTTGCCCGTTGGCGTCGGCAACGCTACCCGATTGTTTAATTATTTCTTGGATAAGGAAAAAGAGTATATTGCCGAGTTTACTTTCGGAGTGGATTCGGATACGCTCGATTCTACGGGGGAGTTGATTTACGGGGGGCAGGTACCCAGCGAAAAGGAAATAGAGAGCGTTTTGCCTGCTTTTTTTGGGGATATTTTACAAGTTCCGCCAAAGTACAGCGCAAAAAACGTCAACGGCAGAAGAGGGTACGATCTTGCCCGCGCGGGGGTAGATTTTGAACTGCCGCCCAAAAAGGTGCATATCTACGGTATCGAGCTTTTGGGGAGAGCGGAGGACAAAGAAAACGCTTTTCGCTTTAAAATCCGTTGCGGCGGCGGTACGTATATCCGATCGCTTGCGCGGGATATTGCGGCGGCGCTCGAAACGAAAGCGGTTATGAGCGCGCTTCGGCGCACGCAAAGCGGTTGCTTTTTATTGTCGGAAGCGATCCCTTTTTCCATTTTAGAAAGCGACCCGTCGGTGGCGGCGTTGGAAGAATTGATTATCCCCACCGAGCGAGTGCTGCCCATCCCCGATTTGCTATTGACCGAGAAAAACGCGGGAAGACTTTTTAACGGGCAACGCGTTGCGACGGAAGAGGAAGACGGATTGTATAAAATCTATAAAGACGGCGTCTTTTACGGGATTGCCGAGGTGAAAAACGGCTTGGCGAAAGCAGAAATAAAATTATGCTGAAAACGGTTTGGTTGACGAAACAAAAAAACGATGCGCGCGGGGGGATAATGCTCCTCGGCGGTTTTGACGGGTTGCATTTGGGGCACCGTCAGCTTTTGTCTTGCGCAAAAAACAGCGGTTTGCCCGTGGGGATAATGAGTATCTTTGGCGGCAAGGAACGCGAGGGCTTGTTTACTGCTTTCGAACGGGCGCGTATTTTTCAAGAAAACGGCGTCGATTTTGTTTTTGAGCTGCCTTTTGCGGAAATAAAAGATTTATCGCCTACGGCTTTTTTGGAAATTTTAATCGGCGAATTTTCGCCCGCCGTATTCGTTTGCGGGGAGGATTTTAGATTTGGTATGGGCGCGCAAGGTACTCCCGATTTTTTAAAACAAGCCACCCGTGTACGCGTTGAAGTATTGCCTTTGGTGGAAATTGAGGGGAAAAAGGTCAGTTCGCGCACGGTAAAGGAGCTTTTGAAAAAAGGCGAAATTAAAAAAGCGAACGCGCTTTTGGGAGAAAACTTTTTCCTTATCGGCAAGGTGGAAAAAGACCGTCAAGTGGGCAGGACTTTGGGATTTCCTACCGCGAATATCGCCTATCCGAAAGAGAAATTTTCTTTGAAAAAAGGGGTATACGAAAGCCGCGTTTGTTTGGACGGCAAAGCGTATAAGGGGATTACGAATTTCGGCGCAAGACCGACCTTTGGGGATTGCAACGAATGGACGGAAACCTATTTGGACAGGTTTGACGGGGATTTGTACGGACGGGAGATCAAGGTGGAGTTCGTGCGATATCTTCGGGATATCGAAAAATTCGACGGCGTAGACGAGTTGAAAAAACAGTTGACGGAAGATATACGGAGGGTGCGTGAAAATGATTAAATTTGGACCGAGCGGAAACAGCGAAAGTTTTTACGCGGAAGGGTTTTCGCATACGGAAGAGGCGGCGGATTTCGTAAAAAACCGCGGCTTAGATTGCTTTGAATATTCGTTTGGCAGGGGCGTGCGTATGACGGAGGCAAAGGCGTTTTCTATCGGCGAGGCGTTTGCCGCTTCGGGGGTAGAGATTTCCGCGCACGCGCCGTACTTTATCAATTTTGCCAACCCCGACGACGAAATGGCGGCGAAATCTTACGGCTATGTTTTGGATACGGCGCGGGCTTTGAAGAATATGGGCGGGAAACGGGTGGTTTTCCATCCCGCCGCGCAGGGCAAAGCAAGCCGCGAAGAGGCGGTTGCCTTAACGGAGCGCCGTTTGCAGACTTTGCGTGAATATATTTATCTTAACGATATGCAAGATATGCTGTTTTGTCCCGAAACGATGGGGAAATTGGCGCAGATTGGCACGGTGGAAGAAATCGTGCGGTTTTGCAAAATCGACCCCGTGTTCGTACCTTGCGTCGATTTCGGGCATATCAACGCGCGCGAGCAGGGCTCGTTGAAAACCGCGGACGATTACAAATCCCGCCTTTCATATATGATTGACGAATTGGGAATGGAAAAAATGCAAAAGCTGCACGTGCATTTTTCTAAAATTATGTATTCGGCGAAAGGGGAAATTAAGCACCTTACTTTCGAGGACGAAATTTACGGTCCGGATTTTTATCCCTTGGCGGTGGCGTTGAAGGATTTGGGCTTGACCCCGTATATCGTCAGCGAATCGGCGGGGAAACAGATAGAAGAAGCCGAGGAAATGAAGCGGATTTATACAAATCTGTAAAAAAACTCCTCTTTGATAGGGGAAAATACCGCCGTATACTTGACGAAAGACATTTTTTTTGCTACAATATAGAAAATAGGGAGTTTGCGATGGTTTATACGAACGGAAAAAGAGTATTGGAGTTATCCGATTGCGAGGCGGTTGTTACCTCGTGTTCGTATCAACTTCGCTATCTCACGGGCATTGAGGCGGAGAACGGTTTGGCGATCGTCGATAAGACGGGAACTACCCTCTATACCGATATGCGGTATATGGAGGCGGCGGAAAAATTTCTGCAGGGTACCGACGTAACCCCCGTGCTCTATAACCAGGAAGAAATTTTGAAAAGACTTTCTGCCTGCGAAAGCGTTGGTATTTCTTTTCAGCAGACCACCCACGCAGAATATCTTACCCTTTTAGAGGCTGGGGTGAAATTACAGAATATCGACGCCGCGTACGACAAGGCAATGTCGGTGAAAAACGATTGGGAGCTTGACAATATCGCAAAGGCTTGTGAAATTGCAGAGCTTGCCTTTAACGCGTTGTTACCGCAGATTAAAGAGGGAATGACGGAGACGGAGGTCGCTGCGCTTCTCGAATACGAAATGCGCAAAAGGGGCGCGCAGGGCTTGTCGTTTGATACGATCGTGGCGTTTGGCGCGCACGCAGCGGTTCCGCACCACGAAACGGGGTTGACGAAACTCAAATTCGGCGACGAAATTTTGATTGATTTCGGTTGTCGCGTCAACGGGTATTGCTCGGATATTACCCGCACCTTCCTCTTTGGCGACGATGGAAAACACGAGACGTTTAAAAAGGCGTATGCTTGCGTTTTAAAAGCGCACGAGCTCGCAAAAGAGAAAATCACGGCGGGTATGACGGGTAAAGAAGCGGACGGAATTGCAAGAAATTATTTGCAAGAGCAAGGCTACGGCGGGTTGTTTACCCATTCGCTTGGACACGGTATCGGGTTGAACGTACACGAATATCCCGCGGTTAGTCCCAAAAGCGATAAAGTTTTGGAAAACGGTATGGTGTTTTCGGACGAGCCCGGCGTTTACGAGGCGGGCAAATACGGGATCCGTATTGAAGATACGGTAACTTTGAAAAACGGAAAAGTGCACAGTTTTATGTCCTTAACGGATAGAGAACTCGTCATTTTATAAAAAGAAAAAAATATTTAGGACATAAGGAGAAAAATTATGGCACAGATTTTGGCAGGCGACATTCGTAAAGGCGTAACCTTCGAATATAAAAGCGGCGTGTACACCGTTACGGACTTCCAACACGTAAAACCCGGTAAGGGTGCGGCGTTCGTAAGAACGACCTTGAAGAACGTTGTTACGGGTCAGGTATTGTCCAACGAAACGTTTAACCCTACGACCAAGTTGGAAACGGCGCAGGTAGAAACGAAGAAGATGACCTATTCGTACTATGACGGCGAATTCTACGTATTTATGGACGAAGAATACAACCAAGAAATGCTTGCGTACGATCAGGTAGAAGAAGCGCTTAAATACATCAAGGAAAACGATACCGTTACCGTGAAATTCTTGTACGGCAAGGCGTTCTCCGTCGAACCTGAAAACTTCGTTGAACTCAAAGTTATCGAAGCGGAACCCGGCGTAAAGGGCAATACCGCAACCAACGTTATGAAGAACGCAAAAGTAGAAACGGGTGCGATTATTCAAGTTCCTATGTTCGTAGAAGAAGGCGAAACCATTCGTATCGATACGAGAACGGGCGAATATATGAGCCGCGTTTAATTTTAGGTACAAAAGAAAAACAACGCAAAACGCAGGCGTGTCCTGCGTTTTGTTTTTGAGGTATACGATGAAAGCAGTGGTGCAACGGGTAAAATATACTTCCCTTTCCGTGGACGGACGGTTGATTTCTGAAATCCCCTTCGGCTTGACGGTGTTTTTGGGGGTAAAGGTCGGCGATAGCGAAAAAGAGGCGGAGTATTTGGCGAAAAAGATTGCTGCCTTGCGTGTTTTTGAGGACGAAAACGGCAAAATGAACCTTTCCGTCAAAGACGTCGGCGGCGAAGTGTTATTGGTGTCGCAATTTACTTTGTACGGCGATACGTCGCACGGGAATAGACCCAGTTTCACCTTGGCGGAACGTCCTGAAAAAGCAGAGCCGTTATACGAATACGCCGTGCAAGCTCTTCAAGCGCACGGGGTAACGGTCAAGAAAGGGGTGTTCGGCGCGGATATGCAGATTCGGCAGGAAAACGACGGTCCCGTTACTATTTTCATAGAGGCGTAAGGGGGCGAAAGATGAAGCTTTGGTTTTTAGGAACGGGCGCGGCAGAGGGCGTGCCCGCCGTATATTGTCAATGCCCCGTTTGCAGCGAAATTAGAAAGCGGGGGGAAAGCGAGTACCATACCCGTTCGCAGCTTTTAATCGACGAAAAGGTGGGGATCGATTATCCGCCCGACGCCTATTATCATTCGCTGCGGTTTGGCGTAGAGCTTTCAAAGCTGCGCTATCTTTTGATAACGCACAGCCATATGGACCATTTTTACGCGCACGATTTTATTTTGCGCGGGTACAAATATTGTTCGCCCGTGGACAAGCCCTTGGAAATTTACGGGAACGCCGAAGTAAAAAGGGTGTTTGACGAGTGTACGAAAAGGGAGCTTCGGGAAGAGGTTGCAAAAACGATCAGCGTAAAAGAAGTACAGCCGTTCGTCCCTTTTTCGTTTGGGGAGAAGAACGAATACACGGCAACCGCACTGCCCGCCCAGCACAGCAAGACGGAACAAGCGTACGTCTATCTTTTGGAAAAGGGGAAAAAGACCTATTTGCATCTTTGCGATACGGGGCGGATAGATGAAACGTTATTTGCGTATTTGCAAACCTACCTTTCTAAAAAGGGAAAGACGGTGGATTTCGTAACCTTCGATTGTACCTTTCTTTTTCATACTGCAGGGAATATTTCTCGGCATATGGGCTTGGAAGACAATCGCGCTACACAAGAGGAAATGTTGAGGCGAAAAATCGTAAACGAGGGCACCGTGTACGCAATCACGCACTATTCGCATAACAATTCACCCTTAAAAGAAAACCTGGAAAGGGCAAAAAAAGAGTATGGATATCTACCCGCTTACGACGGTATGGAAATAGAAATATAAACGAAACGGAATAGAAACGATATATACAAAAGACGGCTTTGACCGTCTTTTTTTGTGCTTTGAAAAGGTTTCGTCGGAAAAATAAGGGGGATTTGGTATAGACGGAGTGAAAAAAGGGAAAAAAGGAAAGAAACCGTTATAAAGTTTGCGAAGAGACTTTAAAAAGGACGCGAGAAAGGGGGCACAATGAAAGAAAAACTGTATAGAAGAGGGTGGAACGAGGCGGACGTATCTTTGCATACCCCTGCGCGCGCAGAGCGGGGCAAGTCCTTGCGTGGATATCATAACGAGGAGAAAGAAAGGGCAAAAAAAGGGCGGATTCCCTTGTTTTTTGCGACGGACGATAATTATTTGCCCTTTTTGTCCTTAACTTTAGAATCGATTTTGGAAAACTCTTCCCGCGAATACGAATACGAAATCTACGTTTTACATTCGGGCTTGCGAGAGGATTTTATGGCAAAAATTTTACGCTATTCGAGGGCGGGTTTTACCCTTTCTTTCGTGGACGTAACGGAAAGATTGAAAGGGATAGCCCATCGTTTGCACATCCGCGATTATTATACCTGCACCACCTATTTCCGTATGTTCATCGCGGAGATGTTCCCCTTATACGATAAGGCGATCTATCTCGATTGCGACACCGTCGTTTTGGGGGATATCAGCGAGCTATACGCCTACGAGCTGGGTGATAATCTGCTGGCGGGCGCGCCTTGCGAGGGGGTAAACAGCTTTGAGGTGTATAAGCGTTACGTTGCCGAATTGGGCGGGCTTGATCCCGATTATTTTTTCAACGCGGGGGTGTTGCTTTTGAATTTGAAAGCCTTTCGCGAGGAAAATTTTTACGGGCAGTTTGCCGATTTGCTCGAAAAATACAAATTTAAAGTGATACAGGACGAGGATTATTTGAACGTGCTTTGTCAAGATAGGGTGTTGCGCTTGCCGAGGGCTTGGAATAAAACCCCCGTCGCACCCGATATTTTACCGAGAGAGGATTTGCGAATCGTGCATTATTTGATGACTTGGAAGCCTTGGCGATATTCGGATATTCCCTATCAAGAATATTTTTGGGAGTATGCGAAAAAGACGGAGTTTTACGGGTATATTAAAAAAATGTTCGACGGCGCAAGCAAGGCGGATATGGAAAAGGACAAATTGGTGGAAAAAAATTTAAAGGCTTTGGCGGAGAAAGAAATTGCAAGAGAGGACGGGTATTTTAAGGTGTACGGAAAACGGTACGGAAAGATTGGTTAAAAGAGAAAGGAGACTACCATGGACGAGATGAAAATATCAAAAGGGAGGCAAGAGGTGTTAAACCGAATTGCCGAATACGAAAAAAAAGGCTGGTTTGACAAGGACGTGGAAAACGATCCCGCCGCCCCTGAGCTGTTGCCCCATCAGGTCGATTATCTTTACGAAAAATTTTTAAGTCGTTTAGGCAAGCGGATTGCCAATTTCTTCGCCAATCGGTATTTTTTGCGGCAAATCAAAAAGAAACGTCTCGTCATCGAGGGGGTAACGGGGAAAGAACGTCTTTCCGCGCTAAAAGACGGCGCGGTAATTATTTGCAATCATTTTTCGCCGTTTGATAATTACGTCGTCTATCACTGTATTAAGGACTCAATGCCCAAAAAGGAGCTTTATAAAGTGATTCGCGAGGGCAATTACACCAATTTCCCCGGATTATACGGGTATTTTTTTCGGCATTGCAATACTTTGCCGCTCTCTTCCAACCGCCGCACGATGATGAAGTTTATGTCGGCGGTCAACGTCCTTTTAAAGCGCGGAGAAACGGTGCTGATTTATCCCGAACAAGGTATGTGGTGGAACTATAAAAAGCCCCGTCCTTTCAAGATAGGCGCGTTTAAAATGGCGTATCGTGCGGGCGTGCCCGTTTTGCCCAGTTTTATTACGATGACGGACGATAAGAGGCTGGATAAAGACGGCTATCCCATTCAGCGTATGACCTATCATATTTTGCCGCCGATTTATCCCGATTTTTCTCTTTCCGAAAAGGCGGGCGCGGAGCAGATGAAAAACGCGGCGTTCGAACTTTGCAAAGCAAAATACGAGGAGGTGTATAAGACGAAACTTTTCTATACTTGCGACGAAAAAAACGCTTTGGACGGAAAGGAAAAAGGCGTGGCTATCCAAAGGATAGAAAGGAGTATCTTCGACGAGGGCGTACTTGTACGCTGTGATGCTTAAAAACAAAAAAATCGCCGAGAAGTCCTCAGCGATTTTTTTATGTTTATTCTAATTCTTGGGGCAAGTTTTTAAATTCTTCCGTGTTGAAAAACTCAATTAAGGAAATATTCATTCCGTCGCATAGCATTTTAATAGTAACGATACCGGGGTTTTGACTTTTTCCGTATAAAATATTTTTTATCGTTGATGGCGCTACCCCCGAATCGATTGCTAATTTATGAATGGACAATTTTTTTTCATATAATAACTCGAATATTCTGTTTTTTACGGCAGCGTAAGTTTTCATATTTCACCCAATAGTATTTTAACTTTTTAGATTATTATACCGTTTTCCTGTTGACAAAGTGGGCTATATATGATACAATATGGTTTATATATAGCCCACGCGGCTTAAAACAAAGGAGAAAGTATATGGCGGGTGATTATGTTGGTGTGATTGTTGTTGGGATTATTGCAATCGCCGTGTTGATGGGGTTTATTGCTGTCCGTGTCCGTCGCGCGAAAGGCGTTGGGACTGTTTGCAAGACCTGCAAGGGTGAATTGGGGACGAAAGACGTATTGATTTCGGTAGGGGATTTAAGAAAAGAAACCTTGCGCGGTAGTAACAGCATTTCCATAAGATATTACTGTTATATTTATTACTACGCGGAATGTCCCAAATGTGGTAAAAAGTGGGAATTTAAGATAAAGCATATTCTTTATAACAGCGATTGGGGGCGTACGACTTTAGGAAGAACGTACAATTCGCTCGTTGATAAAGTGAAATCAAAATTGCCTAAAAATTTTTATGGCGATGAGGAACCTGTAATATGTAATTCGAAAACTTTAATGGAAGAAATAGAACTTCAGCTTTGTGATTAAATGGTTAAATAGGAAAACCGCCCGTTCATTTTTGGAACGGGCGGTTTTTAGGTGGGAGAGCTGTACGGGGCATTTTTTAGAGCGTGGGCGTTTGTAAGCGGGTAAAAGCTGGAAAAAGCAAAAAAACTTAAAAAATTTCGTAAAAAAAGAGGAAATCGAAAAGTTTTGTCGAATATATTATATATAATAATATATTTTCGGGTATAGCTGAATTATACTATCAAGTGCAACGCCCTAATAAAAAAATGACAGTTCATATAAATCCGTGTTATAATAAGTCTACCACAACAAAAACAACAAGGAGAAATATATGAACTGCTACCATCATTTTAG
>SVIW01000013.1 GCA_015069295.1 Clostridiales bacterium | reverse complement strand
CAAGGTTACTTTTTCAAGTACTTTGAAAATTAACGGAAATTACCTTTCATTTGCTTGTTTGTCAAATAAAATCTCATTTCTTTCTTATTCCATTTTTAATCTTCTTTACCCGAACCACAGTTCGGTCTGTCCCCTTCGCGGCGACAGCTTGTATATAATACCACAAGCCTTTTCCTTTTGTCAAGTGTTTTTTCAGACTTTTTTAAACTTTTTTAAAAATTTTTTCCAGCCCGTTTTTTTTACACTTCCTCGCGGACAGCTTGTATATATTACCATTTCCCTTCCCTATTGTCAATTGTTTTTTGCTCTTTTTTTAAACTTTTTTCGACAATTTTCAGGAAAAAATCCTTCCCTGATTTCTTGACTTTACGCGCGCGCGCGTGATACAATATTATATATAGTATGCAAACACGGAGAATTTTATGTTAGTCAAACTTCAAATCGTATTTACCATTCTTGCGGCGGTGTGCATTGCCGCTATCTTTCCCGTCGGCACTTTTTGGGACTGGCTGGGCGCGCTTGGCTGCGGGATTGCCGCATTTTTATTTTTCGGCGGCACTATCCTTTGCAAGAGTATACGGGAAAAGAAAGAAAACCCGCCCCCTGAAAACAAGCCTCAAGGAGATTTCTTTAACCCTGCGGCAAATAATCAAGATAAAAAACCCGACTGATTTCACAAAAAATTTACTTTTAATTTTTTTGTATACCCCTTGACAATACCCGTGAAAAGGTATATACTATAATCACGGAAACAAATTCCGCAGTATAAGGAGGTCGTTATGAAATTCGACAAATGGTTTTACAGTCAATCTACTCTCGTAAAAGTTTTGTTGCTTTTGATTCCCTTCGTGGGCTGGGCAATGGAACTTTTCATCCGCTTGTCCGTTGCAATCCGCGAACAGGACGCCCTGCATTGGGTCGTTTTCATACTGTTCGTTGCCGTTGGTTGGACCTGGGTTTTATGCGTAGTCGACTTGATATACTTCTTGTTGAAAGGCCGATTGATTTTAGCCTAACACAAATACAAAAAACGGGGGTTGCCCCGTTTTTTTCTTACTTACTTTAAAAATCGGCTCTTACAAAGAGCCGATTTTCCTTTTTACCTTTTACAATTGCTGTAAATACCGATACATATTGATCGCTAACAAATTCCAGCTTTGGAAACCGATGTTATGCACCCCCTCGCAGGTGTCAGGGTCGTAATATTCGTGCATTTTTCCGTATTTTTCGATATCCCTACCGAACATCAAAACCGTCTTTTCCGCAAGCTCTTTCGCTTCCTTTTCATAACCGTAGTTCAGCAATCCGACAAAGGTCATATAATTTGCGATACCCCAAATCGGTCCCGTCCAGCAAGAAGGATTGCCCGACACGATGACGCGGTACATTTTTTCAGCTTTAGAAAGCGAACGCACGCCGCCTGCCGAATAGAAGGTTTTCTCGTTTAAATAGTTTTCTTTTACCATTCTCTCCGCCTGCTTTGGCGTAGCGATATTTGCCCACATCGCCATAAACCCCGACCAAACGTCGATTTTTTGCAAAAGGAAACTGTAATTTCTAGGGCAGCCCTTGTGCATTTTTTCATCCGTGATCGGACGAAGATTTAAATCTGCGCTATAAAAGAATCCGTTTCTCTCGTCCCACAGATTTTCCCTGATACACGATTTTAATTCGCCTGCCATTTCGGCGTACTTAGCCGCTTTTTCTTCAAGCCCCAAGTGTTCCGCGATTTTAGAAACCGACTCCACCTCTTTGTACATCAAGCAGTTCAAATAAATCGTTGCCGAGCTCTTCTCCGGGCGATAAAATACGCACGGGTCGTTGTCGATACCAATCGCAACGTCGTTTAACCAAAAGAACAAACCCGACTCGTGGCGACAATAGGTATAATAGAAATCAATAAACCGTTCTAAACGCGAAAACTTTTCTCTGAGCCACTCGAAATCCCCGTTTTTCTCTCCCACGAACAGGGCGTGCTGCGCCAAACAGGGCTTGTGAACGTTCATATCCACGTTTTGATTGTACACGGGATTTGCGCCTTGCGGCGTTATCAAAATGGGAATTCTCCCCTTTTCGTCCACGCGCTCCAAAAAGTTTAAAACACACCCTTTTTCATATTCGCCGATGTCCTCGCTGGTGGCAACCTCACGCAAAGCGATATTGGTCGTCCAGCTATCCCAATCCCACAGCGATTCGTAAACGCTTCCAGGAACGATATATTTGTAAGGCATAATGCCGGCAGCTTCACGGAAAACCTTTTTGTAGTTCTCCTTGACGTACTCGACAATAAATTCGCCGTATTTTTTAATTTGTTCGTCCATTTTGAAATCCCTTCCTTTTTTAATATACTCTTGCAGTGCTACCTACCGTTTTTTGAAACGTACGATAATCCGCAACGATAGCAGTTTTTAATCTCGGCACTCGTCAAAAGAATCGTCAACGCAAACCGCTTTTCTTTATTGCAAATCGTATAAGGAGCGAAGCCGCACCGTCTTCGCATCGCCGGAAAGAATCCGTATCCGACGCACTCCTTTTTCCATATCGAAGAAATTATCCTCTAACAATAAATCGCCGTCTACCCCTTCGATTTGCAGGTGCTTTGCATAAGCTTCGCTGTATATCACCAGCTCGTCTCCCTCTCGCTCGCAACGCAAACGCGGGTTTTCGAACGCGTAATATTTCGGCAAAGTAAACAATACGCTGCCACAAGAAAGCGTTTCGCCATCTTTTGTAAGCGTAAAATGCAAGTGGTGTTTTTCGGGGTCAAGCCTTTCAAAACGCGTTTTTTCCACCCAAGCCACCGAAAGAGGGGCTACCGTTACGTCGTGCGCGCCGCTTTGCAAAACGCGGCTGTTTTCGTCCCGAAGCTCCCATTCAATTTTACACTTCACCTCGTACACGGTATCGTTGGTAACGCAAAACCGCGCCGATTTTTCCTCGTTATACGTTCCGTTTTCCGTATTGATAAACGGACGGGTCTGCGCCAAGCCCACTTCTTCACAGGAAAGCAACACGGGCGCGTAAAACCGCTTCGCCGCGTACTGTAAAGCCTTGTACCGACCGCAATAATCGATACTCGCCCAAGAAGTCGCAGGCCAGATATCGTTCAGCTGCCAATACAGCGTACCCATACAACGCCCGCGGTGGCGACGGAAATGCTCGACCCGATAACGGATTGCCTCCGCCTGCAAAACCTGCGACGCGTACACAAAATTCTCCAACCCGTCGGGGTGGGGGAAATTGCGGGCAAGATAGGTGGCAATCAGCTCGTTCCCGCCGTTGCTGCGGTGATGTTTGTCCATCATCTTGCTAAACGGGTTGCGCTCGGCGGGCAAAGTAAAGCTTTCCACCGTCTTTACGCAAGGGAACGACTCAAACCCAAACTCGCTGACGTAGCGGTAGAACCGATTGCGGCAACGCATAAAATCGGGTTCCCAGTCGTGGCAATCGCCATACCCCTCGCCGTTAGGATCGCGGAACCCGCCGACCGAGGTCGGAGAGGACGGCACGTACGGCAGATAGGGCGCAACCGCCGCCAACGCCTTGGGGAATTCGTCTTCAAACCAACGGAAATATATCTTTTGCAAATGCTCTAAATCGCTGCGCCCGGCAATAGCGACGTATTCGGCGAAATGCCACTCGATTTCATTATTTCCGCAAATCAAAGCAAGGCACGCGTGATGACGGATTCGACGGATGTTTTGCGTAATTTCCGTCAAAACGCCCTCATTCATCTTTTCGTCGGGCTCGTAAACCGAGCAAGCGAACATCAAATCGAAGAAAACCACCAAGCCAAGTTCGTCGCAAAGCTCGAAGAAATAATCGTCGGGATAATAGCCGCCGCCCCAAACGCGGACGGTATTAAAATGGCAGTCCTTACAATGCGTCAAAAGGGTACGCGTACGCTCAGGCGTGATACGGCGGAAGACGTTATCCTCGGGGATATAATCCGCCCCCATCGCAAACATCGCCACGCCGTTGATTTCGTGGTAAAAACTTTCTCCGAATTCGTCTTTTTTACGAATCAGCTTGCACTCGCGCAAGCCGATTTTTAAGCTGCGCGTATCCACAACCTTCCCGTCCTCTTTCAAAAGAACGATTACTTCGTACAAATGCTGTTCTCCCAGCCCGTTCGGCCACCAAAGCAGCGGGTTTTCCACTTCGTTTTCTTCGCAAGGGATAAGGCTTTGCGTTTTGCCGTTTGGCGAAGTCAAAAGCACTTCCACTTCACCGCCGCAAGCCACCACGTCAGGTTTCACAAAGACCCTGCCCCCCTCGTGGCGTTGAAAAATATGCACGTCGGTAAGTTCGGCACTGTCCTTTTCCACAAGGTAAACGGACCGCCAAATCCCCGCGTCAGGCAGACGAGGACCCCAGTCCCAGCCCATCATACAATGCGCTTTGCGGACGTGCGGGTACCCTTCCATACAATCGTACGCGCCGAACAACCGTTTTTTCTTGTTCTTCGCGCGCATATACGGCAATACGGGATGGCAAACGACGCGCAGATGATTCTCCCCCGCGATAATCGCCCCGTCAACGTCAAAGGTATAGCAAAGGTGCATATTGTCGGTATCGGCAATTTTCACACCGTTGAGATAGACGGTGCAAAGGGTGTCCAAGCCCTCGAATACCAACCGTACGGGGTTACCCGTCGGCGTAAAGAAAAATTTCTTTTCAAAAACGTACTCGTGTTCGGCAAGTTCGGTATATATCCCCTCGTTATCCCGATAATACGGGTCGGGTAACAGTGCGTTATCCAAATATAAAAACGAATACACCGAGCCGGGCACCTGCCCTTCTACCTCGTATCCGTTGCCCGTCATTTTCCAAGTCCCGTTTAAACAATGTCTTTTCATAATTCCCCCTTTTCAAGAGCCCGTCTTGTCCTTTATGATACCACAAATCTATGATTTGTCAATAGCAAATTTTAAGAAAGAGCTGTCAATTTTTAATTTTGTTCCCCTAAAAGGAAAGGGGCGCAGGATTCCCCGCTCCCCTTTCTATTCTTTTCGACTTTCAAGCAAACCCCTTTCGGGCTTCTCCTTAAAATACCGCATAATCACCAGCACGACCGCCGCGCCGAGAATGGGAAAAATCGAACTGAATAACATTCCCGCTTTCAAGCCGATTTGTTCGGCGGAAAGGTGCAATCTCGCCCCCAAGCTTTCTCCAAGCGAGCTGGCGGCTACGCCGTCTGCCACCACGCCCATCAGCTGGGGCGCAAGCGCCGCGCCAAGATCCCCGCCCGCCGCCATTAAAGCGTACGCACCGACGCCGGGAGCAGGCATTTTTTCTTCCATTAAAATCAACGTACCCGGCCAAAGCATCGCCGTAAACAGACCCGTCAACACGCAAGCGATCACCGCAAACACAAGCCCTGAAGAAAGCCCTGCGATAAGGTAACAGCCCGCCGCGCCGAGCATACCGACAAGCAACACCCGAGAAATGTTTTTCCCGAACTTTGCATACCAAATTCTCGTCAAGCCCAAAAGAATTGCAAACGCCGCCAAGCCAATGATATCCCCAAACGCTTTGTCAACGTGCAGGGCGTTTTCCATATACCCCGAAACCCAATTCGACATTGCGTTTTCCGCGCAGCTGCCGAAAAAGATACAGGCAACGCAAAGCGCCGTACCCAGCGTTTTGCGCTTGACTCCCGATTTCTCTTGCGCTTGTCCTGCTCCCGAC
Organism: Clostridiales bacterium; assembly: GCA_015069295.1. GTDB lineage: Bacteria > Bacillota > Clostridia > Christensenellales > Borkfalkiaceae > Scatosoma. The sequence continues at coordinate 39,162 of SVIW01000013.1, read as the reverse complement.
ATATCAGGCATCGGCGAAAGCATAAACAAAATCGCCGAAATTGCAGGCAGCAGAGCAAAAAATACCGTTACGTACTGCCAATTTTCCGTACCGAAAATTCTGAAAAATACCGTCGTTACCACCACGACCGTAAACACCCCAAACGCGTATAGCGAGTGCAATAAACTCATATCCCGCTGCGGGTTTTCAGAAGGAATTGCGGCGATCGTAGGGCTTAATAAGACTTCGGACAAGCCCGCCGCCACCGAGAACACCACCGTGCCTAGCAGCAAACCTACGTAGGGGGTGTTGGGGAAAAGGGTGGGCGCTAAGGCATAAATCAACAGCCCCAGCGTGGTGATGAGCGGCATCACTTTGACGATGATACGGGGGTTAAACTTTTTCGAACAGACCGTAAAGAGTAAATCGACAAGGAGCTGCGTGCAAAAATTCGTCAATACCAACGTCCCTAGCAGGGTATACGAAAGATGATAGGAGTTGCGCAAAACTACGAACAGTAGCGGCGGCAAACAAAATACCGACGACATCGTAAAATACGCCGTATAACACGCAAGTTTCGTTCTTTTAAAACCACCCATTTTACTTTTTCCTCTCTCCAAGTAGATAGAACCATTATACCACAACTTTTTGAAAAAGGCTATTATAATACCCCGTTACTTTTAAAAATTCACCGCTTGCAACAAAAAACGGGGCGTCCGTACAGACGTCCCGTTTTCTTTTCTTTCCTATCAAGGATTGACTTGATTATAATAATCCAACGCGTGCTGGATAGCAATCATATACGGCAGAATTTCCGCACGCGTAGCGTTTCTTCTTACCTTGACCTCTTGCCCGCCGTTATACACGTCGTAAAAAGGCGCCGCTCTTTCAAACGCCGTACGCAAGCCCTCATAGCCGGGCTTGTTGTAATTCGCGCTGGAATATACGATTGCGTATACCGTTCTCAATACGCCCGTGTTATCAATATCGTTGAAAACGTCCTGATCGTTTGCGGACATAATTTCTTCCAAGGTCTTATACTTGTCGTACTGATCCCCTTGCTCGTATCCTACTTTATAAGTCTTTCCGCCGATAAACTCGTATTCCTTTGCCGTCGCTTCCCACTCCGTATAGTCAAACGCAACGCCGTCGCCGTAGCTCTCACGCGGCGCCGTGCCCTCGTAAAGCTGTCCAAGCTGGTACCAAGTACCGTCCGTAATCCCGACGCCGCCCGACGAATAGGACACTGCGTATACCATCGCTTCCCCCGTCGGGGAATCGAGCGCGTCTACCGTAATGTACAAGGTATATTCGCAACCCGTAGGACCGCTGTCATAGTTATCCCCCGTTGCCCGTCCGTCCACGTTTTCGCGGCGAATCATTACGGTTACGGGTACTGTTTCGCCGTCCACGTCAATGGTCAATTGCCCGCCGAACAAATTGTCAAAAATCTCTTCGTCTTCGCCTACGTTGGCAATCACCGTCGAACCGGTTTCTTTATACCGCTGCTCGAAAATTTCCGTCAAATAATGGTACCCGTTCGCCGAAGTTTTATCGTTCAATATCGCGAGGAATTGGTCGTGTACCGCGTCCATCTTGATGCCGAATTTTAACATAATCAAATTCGACAGATACGCGCCCTGCGCGTTGATACCGAATCGGTAGGTGATATAAAAATCACGCGTAGTATAAGGCGGCACCCAGTCGGCGTTGTTAAAGGTATTACTCGTATCGTCCGAATTATCTTTCGTCGTAATCGTAAGCCCGCCTTGCGCGCCGATAAGCCCGTTCGATTCGAACGCTCTGTCAAAGTTCGGTCCTAAATACCAATAGGTAACCCCCGTGTTGTTCCAAACGGTTACTTTGTAGGTTACGCTGCCGTTCGTCTGCGAAGAACTGATGGTCGTAGCAAGATACGTAGGGTGGGTAAAATGCACGCTGATACTGTCTGCGCCGCTCGTTTCCAACAGCTCTACCGCAGTGATATGCAAAGTCTCTCTGGGGGCAAAAGTGATTTCATTCATCACTACGTTTACCCTTTCCGAACTGCTTTGCGGGGTCGCCTCGCTGTATTTCCAAGTGGCGTATACCCCTGTAACGGCAACAAAAAGGGAGGCAAATAAAATAACGATCGTTCTTCTCAATCCGCGCATTTTATTCCCTCCTTTTTTATTTTTTCTTCTTTTACAAATCAACGCGATTTATAAATCGCCTCTTTAATAACCTCTAACCTTTCTTTTTCCGCCTTGTCCAACTTCTTCGTCATCAAAGGCGATGCAATCATCTCCACTGCGATTAAAATCAAACACAGATATCCCGCAGGCGATTGTAAGAACAAAATAAAGCTCCCCACGTACGGGATTCTTTCTCCGCGGTAAATCGCTTTCATCTGTTCGTAACGCACGGGGAACTTATCCGCGCGCTCCACAAGGTCGCCTTGCAAGACAAACCAACGCTCGTCAGGGTGGTTTTTATTCGGCTCTTCAATGCCGACGATACGGTGTATCAGCAAAACGTCGTCCACCTCGTACACCACGATATCGTAGAGCTTTAAATCTTCCTCTTTGGGCAATTGATAGGTAACCACTACGTCAAAACGGGAGAATTGGTCGTTGAGGTCGTTTTCGAAAAGATAGGTGTTCTTTTCGTATTTATCGGACATCGATTCGCTTTGTACCACGCGCAAGGCAGGAATCTCCGTCGTCTGCTTATTCTCCGTTATCTGCATATAGATAGTAACGGAGAAAACGGCAATTAAAAGCAAAGCAAAAAAGACGGTGATGATTCTTTTCAACCAACCCGTTTTCTTTTTGCCACGTCTTACCGATCTTAAGTATTCTGTATAAATCCGCTTATCTTCCGCGCCGGCGCGGATAAGACGAAGCCCCTGCTTCGTTACCGTTGCCAACATACAGGAAAAAACCAAGGTCAATAGCGTAAAGACGATTAGGCATAATATAAAAACGTATTTTTCATAACTCGTCATATCTCTGCCCTAAGCGCATAAAGCAACCTATCCCATAACGCTTGGTTATGGGATACGTTGCAATTTTAACGCTATTTTTTATAGCCGCTTTCCGTTTATGGAGCCGTATATTCGCTTACCGTCAAAACGAAATGCCCTTTACCAAGCTCTTCGTTCATTGCGTTGTATTTAGCAAGCGTATCGATAAGGAATTCGTTTTCCAATTCGATGCCGATATCCGCCGCATCAATCGTCCAAGTAAAGGTGGTCGTGCTGGGGTCATAAGTAGCCGCAGATTTGCTAAGCAAAATCGGCGCGCTTTCGTCGTTGACAATGTCGAAAATCTGCTTTCCGTCATACGCCCATTCTTCCAAAGTATCCGCGCCGCTTGCATAAGGAGCGTAAGAAATAACGCACTGTACGTCGATACCGTTCGTTTTTACGTCTTGAGACGCGCTTGCCGAAGGCGTAAAGGTTACGGTTACTACGCCCGTCTTCTTGATATCTGCAATGTGGTCGTTGTTCGCATCGTCTACTGCCAAGGTAAAGCCGTTTTCCGTCATAACCATAACGTTAAGCGTACCTTTCTTCGTGTCGCTGCTAACGCCCGTCATCGCTACGTTTACCGTCGTGCTCGCCGCGGTCGATTCGTTTTCTGCAAACGTCCAGGTTGCGTATACGCCGCCTACGGTTACGGCCGTTGCCAAAAACGATAATAATGCCACTTTCCCTTTCATAAAAAGCCTCCTTAAAAATTGTAATAGATTACCTTTTAATTTTGGTTGTTTTATTATAACCCGCTTTCCCCCGCTTGTCAATAGGAAATGGAAAATTTTGTGCATATTCTATATATTTTTTCATAGATAAAAACGGTTTTTTCTATATTCTAATAAAAAACGCGCCCTTTTCGGCGTAAAGTTTACAAGTTTTTTAAAAGCTCGCCCTCCTACAAACCGCCAAACATTTTCATTTCTTGCGCGAATCCTTACTAATTTGCAAGTTCGCGCGCCCTGTTGACAATACCACAAAAAAGGAACCCCTTATTGGGATTCCCTTTTTTGTGGTGCGGTCGACAGGAATTGCGCCTTTGGCGGCGCGCCCCGCCAAACGATTATCAATCGTTTGTTTTGCCTCAAAGCCTTTTCATTTTTTTAGCCCCGTAAGGCAAAATGCTCACTCTCGTTCGCAGCTCCACCCTCAATTCCTGTCGATACTCGGTAAAACAAAAATAGGAAACCCCGCTTGGGATTTCCTTTTCTATTGACGATATGCTTATTTTAATATGCTCGACAGGTATCTGCCCTTTGGGCAGAGCGTCCTCGCTCGTTTGCCCTCGTACTTTTTCCTACCGCCGCATTTCTCGCTCGTCGCGTGAACCTGCAATAATTTGCAAGTTCGCGCGCCCTGTTGACAATACCACAAAAAAGGGAACCCCTTATTGGGATTCCCTTTTTTGTGGTGCGGTCGACAGGAATTGAAGCCGTTGACCGATAGGCTCAATCCCTTATAAATAAAGGCTTTCTGCTGTTTCTTCGCGAAACTTCCCCAAATTTGAAGCCTCAAAAATGCAACCATTTAATCCAAATATACGCCCTGCTTTTGTAAAGACGACGGTGAGCCTATGCGCCGCCGTTTTTTCGTTACGTGCGCGCGTGCGCGCATTTCGCGCAAGAGCTCCGCAAAACCCTCCCCGTGTTGACGCGCTCAAAACGGCAGACCTCCTTATTTTTCAAGGCTTTCCCTCTCTCAATTCATCAAAACAGGGGGGCACTTTTGTATTCTTAAACCTTATCAAATCCGCGTCCCGTCGGGAAATTCAAAGCCGAAAGTATACGCACAGCCGAGTGCGGCGGCGATCTTCTCCATTTCCTCTTGCGAAAACTTGCAAACTTTCAATCGTGCGTTAAAGGTTGCGGGGGTAATTCCCAACGCTCGCGCCAATGTTGCTTGCGATATTCCTTTGTAAGCACACGCCATATCAATTTTTTGCCGTAACGTCATTATGCACCTCCTATTTACGCTTATATTATACAATAAAATTTTTACGCTGTCAAACTTTTATCTAATATTTTTTGAAAAAAATCTAAAAATATTTGAAATATATTTGATTTTTGTTTGACAACATTAGATATTTATGATACACTATAAGTACAAAGGTTGAGGGAACACCGAAGCCGATGAGCCTAAAAGGCAGGCAAAAAACAAAAGGAGGTAGCCTATGAATAACGAAAAGGAGGGCGGAGAAATGACGAACGCACAGCTCAACGCATTTCTTGAAACGATCGCCAAGCGAATTGAAGCCGAAGCGAAAGACAAAGAAGAAGCCGCCGCAATCGTAAGAGAAGCGAAAGCGACGGACTAAAAAAGCCCCGCTCGGTCAGCTCGTGGAAAAGTAAACCGAAACGGGAACAGGTCGGAGGGGTTGCGCCTGCCTCCCCTCTGCCCTTAAAGTATAGCAGGCACAAGAAAAAAAGTCAAATACTTTTAAGGAGAATACAAAATGACACTCAATGAAATTTTAAGCAAGAACATTACAAACGGTCGTTTCTTTGCGATCGAAGCGGAAACGGAAAAGAAGCGCAAGGGGATCACCTATCGCAAGCGCACCACTCTGACGGCGCAATTCGGCGTGAATTATGCAAACGTCGCAAGCGTGCAGGACAAGATCGCGGAGCAGGGCGGCGTTCTCCCGACGTGGTTTGAGCACACGGAACACGCGAGCATTGTGAAAAGCAAGAAAGACGAAACGAAACTTTACTTGCAAATTATGAACCCTTGCAATATCAAAACGGCGTTCTTCCTTGCCGACGGAACACCCACGACGAAAGCGGAGCTTGTGGAAATGGGCGCAATCAAAGAGGACGAGAAAAGCGAAAAGCCTGTTACGCTGTGCTATGCGCTTGAAAATATAATCAATATCACATACCGCGCGACGGCGGCGGTTGCATAAGGAGGAAAAGCAAATGCAAAAGGAAAACAATCAAATTAAACCCGAAAACTATGAACTGTGGGATATTGTTTCCGAATTCGAGCTTGAAACAGCGAAATTCGAAGTTATCCGCACTTTACTCGACGAGATCGCCGACGACTTGGATCCCGAAATCACGTTTGACGGTACAGACGAGGACGAACACCGCAAAGCCTCTTTACTGCACCGCCGCCACGCAATGAGTAATTTGCTTCGCGCCGCGCTTGAATTTATTGTGGACTTGCAAACGGTCAGCGAAACAACCATTGAGCAACTACAAAACTGTTTAAGATAAACATGAGCGAGGGGGGCGGTCATTTTGACACCCCCCCTCTACAAGATTTTCACGGCATTTATCGCCATTGTGAGGCTTTTTTGCGTATTTTTCGTGCGTATTGCTCTTATATTGGCAATCATACGAGCATAAAAAGCAAAAAACGGCAAAAGGGGGGGTGTCATTTTGGCACTCGTGGGGGTGTCATTTTGTCGTACCCCCTATTTTATTTTTATCACCTGTATCGTGTGAATATTTTGCCATATAATTCCTTGACGCTCTTGAAAATTTGTGTTATACTATACATACTCGATCGGGCGGCGGAGCTCATCACTCCCCATCGTTCGGGGCTTGCGGTTTCTACCGCTGACCTTTTGCCTTGCTGACGTATTTGACGGTTGTCGTTGCAACCTTGCCGTCTCTTGCGTTCGCAAGGTCTTTTTTTGTGTAAAAAACGGGGCAAAACGCGTTGATACATTTCACCCCGACTAAATTCCCGACCGTCAAATAAAGGCGATTTCTCGCGCGATTTTCTCGGCGATTTCAATGACGTCGCGCCTCCACTCGAAAACCGTCGAGCGGGATATAGGCAAGTCGCTCGTAATTCGCAACCACCCGACGCGACGGAAAAAGTAAAGCTCGACGAACTTCCCCTTGATTTCGTCAATGCGATTGAAGTGCTTGCGCGTTTCCTCCGAAACGTACACAGCCCGAGTGATTTGCTCGCCGCCCATATATTCGAGTTCGCCGTTCTCGTTGTTTATGTAAATACCGCGCGCCCGTTGCGCCTCGTCCCGTGCAATCTTTTTGAACGTCTTATAGCTGTATAACGCGTTCAACACTTTCGCCTGTTCTCTCTCCGTCATTTTTGTCGCCCTTGCTGTCTTTTTGCGGTAGTCCCTTTTACGGGAAAAGGCGTCGAGCCCTCAAAGGGTCGCGCCTGTCCGTGCTCCGCTTATATTTCCCCCGGGGAGGGTTTTGCTCCTGCCGCCGCCTTTACACCTTGCAAGATCGCGTCGAGCTTGTCGAGCTGTTCCGCGTCCGCCGCGACGTTGATCGTTTCACGCTGTCCGAGGTGCTGTTTTCCGAGCCATATCGCCATTGTCGCATTGTGCTCCGCAAGAGCCCATTGCCGCCGCCTCAATGAAACGCGTCCGCCCGCCGCATACTTTTTATACACCACCGCAAAAGTGTCCCCGTCGTAATTCTCCTTGACCCACCGTTGAAGCGTGTCAACCGAACAATCGAGAAAGCCCGCAATTTCTTCCTCGGTGCATTGAAGTTTGCAAAGTTTTTGAAACGCGTCCCGCGTGATTTTCTTTCTTGGGCGTCCGCCCTTATTCGTCGTTTTTCTTTCCATTTTTCACCGCCTTTTTTCCTGTCAAATATGCCGCGTCTATAACGGTCAGTTCATTCAATCGAATAAACACAATGCGACTGCGATTCTCGTCGATCGGATAGACGCAAGTCGCGATCCCTTTCAAAGAAACGCCGATAATGTAAACCGTATAGCTCAAATATTTCGCTTTGATTTTCATAGCTCTCCGCTTTAATGTTTCCGATCGTCATCGTCAAACGGGCTTTCAATGCCCTCTATCTCTGATAGCGTCAGTTGCTTTCTCGCTCGATGGTTTCGAGTATCTCCGCCAAAAGTAAGAACGAAATTCGTCGAGCTTCCGCACCCCTCATATATGCGCCCGCCGATCACCTCCGAAAGCTCTATTAAGTCTTTGATCGTCCAATTTGCCGTGAAAATTGTCCGCAATCCGTTCGCTTGCCTTACGTCGATGATCTCTTTCGCAAGTTTGAAATCTTCATCTGATAACCCGCCGCCGTTTGTCCACAAAAGATCGTCAACGAGCAAAAGCGGCACAAATTTCAGCTCGCGGATCTTCGTATTGTACACTTCCGCCTCGGTCATTCTCATTTTCAATTCTCGGGACTGCTCTCGCCACGATATAAATTTCCCACGCACTCCGCGCTGTATGAGATTATAAAACGCCGCAATCGCGAGGTGCGTCTTTCCTGCGCCGCTTCTCCCTCCTAAAAACAAAAAGGGGAACTTCGTTTGTCTTGTCCACGCTTTCACCGTCTGCAGGGCTTGTTTTTGCCACGGCTCGGTTATGGTGAATTTTTCAAACGTTTGGGACGTTATCTTCTCGGCGTAGCCGCTGTTTTGCACCTCTCGGTTTTGCTTGCGTTGCTCCATACACGAACACGAAGCGTAGCGCGTATATTGTCCGTCGCGTCTTACTATGTAACCACGATTGCGGCAAAGTTTACAGTTCCCGCCGTCCTCCGTGCCGTAGCTTTGATTTTCTTCGAGAATTTTATACTCCTCGAACTCCTCCGCGTCCATAGCCCAAAGAGGCTTGCCGAGCTGTTTTTCCGTTTGATCGGCATACCTCTCCCAATAAAGACGTTTTTGCTCCTCCGTTCCGCCGCCTTGTAAAAGTAAATTGAATAACCGCACCCCCGCGGGCATTGTTGCTGTTTTCGTCATCTTTTTTACCTCCTCGCTATCCCTCTAAATCGTCCCACTCCGCTCCGAGTGCGTTTTTCCGAACGGGCGGCGGCTCTTTTTTGCTTGTATAATCTCTATACTCGCCCGCCGCAATTTTCCGATAATTTGAACATATCCACGAGAAAGACTTTCGCGTCCTTAAAAATGCACTTTCTTCAAAGCGACGCGCCAACACTTCGAAATCTATGTCCGCATAATCGGCGGAATAATTATCTATACCGATTTCGGGATAAAGAGCGAAAAACTCCGCCTGTGCTTTTTTGCATATTGCTTCCTTATCCGACCGACCGTCCGTCCTTTTCTTTGTAAGTACGGACGTACTTATTTCTTTTATATCAGTATCATTTACAGTATCATTATCGGGTTGTTTTGCTTGTTTTGGTTGTTTTTCAACACCTTGCCCGCCGCCGCAATCGCTTATATTTCCCGCATTTGCGCCATTACAAGCATTTGCTTGTTTTGGTTGTTTTGCTTGTTTTTTTGCGGGTGGGTTGTTTTGAGGTTGTTTTTTCGCGTTTTGGTTTCCCCTCGGTGCTCCTCCCATACGACCCGCCGCCCGACGCTTTTCAGCGGTTTCGTTGTATTTCTCGTCATCACGCTTGAATTGCGCTTTAATAACCGAGAAAAGCACCGCCGTCGTGTTATCCATTTCGGGGACGTCCTTGCCGTTTTGATAGCTCATAATTGCCGTGAGAAGCACGCCGCGCTGTTCCATTGTCAACAAAGACAAATGTTCGTCGAGGTCGCAATACAGCACGAAGCTCCTTTTCATCGTTCTGCTCCTGTTATGTTTGGCTTTTGCCGATCGCGCCGCTATTATAAAAGGCGGCGGCACGTTTATTCGCCGATATATCCCGCGAACAGCTCACGCCCGGGGAAGCTTGATCGCGTTTATTCGTCCGCCGCCTCCGCTTCGTCCACAAAATCAGCAACCGAACAGCCGTACAGCTTCGCCAATTTCACAAGGCGCACAAAGCTCAATTTCCTTTTTCCGTGCTCACACAAGCAATACGAGCTTTCCGCCATTCCTAAATGCTCGGAAACTTTTTTCATTGTCAAGCCGTTTTTCTTCCTCAATTCTTTAAGATTTTTCATTATTAACCTCCTAATTTTTGTTTTTTCTTTACTTTTTAATAAGTTTTGTTTAATAATATCATTCTTTTTTTTGTTTGTCAATCGAATATCTTGACTTTTTGCAAATTTTTCAAAAATATATGCCCTTTTCCCTTTACTTCATTTTTTATTAAGTTTATAATGGAGCCATAAAGCCAAACACCTATTCGCAAAGGAGGCAAAAATAACGTGAATAGAATTAAACAACTGCGCAAAAAAGCGGGGTTAACAATGAAAGTTTTCGGAAAAATGTTCAATGCGGCGGAGAGTACTGTTTCTTTGTGGGAAAACAACAAGCGACAGCCCGATCTTGATCGTGTAAAAGAAATTGCCGCCTTTTTCAATGTTTCCGTTGACTATTTAATTGGTAATGACATCAACCCCAAGGACGCAAAAAAGAAATCATTATCAAATTCTTGCGAGGTGATACAATACGATTTATATCCTGTTCCCCTTGTAAAACTGTCGTGGCGAGGCGGCGAGATTAAAGATGATGACGTAGAGGAATACGTTTATATGAAGCAAAAAAACAAAAACGACCATTTTGCTCTCCGTTTTACGGACGACAGTATGGTCAATGTAGGCATTCGCAACGGCTCGATTTTGATTGTGCACATACAAAGCGAAGCCAAAGACGGCGACATTATCGCCGCACTTATGGACGGCAAGCAAACCGTTCGGAGATACAGGGAAAAGAACGGAGCGATTTCCTTAATTTCCGAGGGTAGAGAACCCGATTTTGAGCCTATCACACAAGGGACGGAATTCAAAATCTTGGGCAAGGTTATTGAAGTCCACACGACATTATAAAGGTCAATAGAATAACGGGGAGGACGACAATGAATAAGAAAAAGAAGCAGGGCGCGCTTTTCTACGTCCTCGCCGTTTTATTCTTTTCCGATCGCTTCAACCGCGTCTTTGCGGATATGCTCGCGCGGTAAAGAGGCAAAAGAGAAAGCCCAAACAAAGGAGGAACCTCAAACAATGGAAACAAAATTACAACTATTTAACGAGAAACAAATTCGCACGTCTTGGAACGCGAACGAGGAAGAGTGGTATTTTTCCGTAGTGGACGTTGTTGCCGTTCTGACGGATAGCGCAAATTATCAAACAGCGCGCAACTATTGGAAAGTCTTAAAAAACCGTTTAATCGCCGAGGGAAATGAAACGGTTACAAATTGTAACCAGTTGAAAATGCCCGCCGCCGACGGTAAAATGCGTATGACCGACGTATTATCTACAAAAGGCATTTTGCGCCTCGTGCAATCTATCCCCTCCCCCAAAGCCGAGCCGTTCAAAATGTGGCTCGCACAAGTCGGGAGTGAGCGGCTTGATGAAATAGCCGACCCCGAGAAAGCGTTTCACCGTGGCGCGGAATTCTACCGTCAAAAAGGCTATTCCGACGCGTGGATCAATCAACGTATGCAGACCATACAGGCGCGAAAGAAGCTCACGGACGAATGGCGGGAGCGCGGCATTGAGGACGGCAAAGAATACGCCATACTCACTAACGAAATGACGAAAGCGTGGAGCGGGAAAACCGTCCGCCAATATAAAGAGCTGAAAGGCTTAAAAAAAGAAAGCCTGCGCGACAATATGACGGACATTGAACTCGCGCTCAATATGCTTGCGGAGGTTACCACAACCGCCATTTCAGCGCAAGAAAAGCCCGCAACGTTCGAGGAAAGCCGCAAAGTCGCTAAACGGGGCGGCGGCGTGGCAAAAGACGCGCGCAAGAGCGTCGAGAAACAACTCGGGCAAACGGTCGTTTCCCCTCTGAACGCCAAAAACGCGCAACAGCTCACCACAAAGAAAGGAGATCGCGACATACCCGACGATGAATAACGGCGATCAAAAGCAATTCGTCGACTTTGACGGCGTCAGACTGAAAGTTTTTGAAGATGACGACGTTGCGGGCGTTTTAGCCGCCGTGCAAGCACACGAGAGGGAAAGAACAGGCGGCGGACAATTCGACGAAAAACAGGCAAAAGAACAGCTAAAAAAGGCACTTGCAAAGCAGGGCGTTGTAGAATTCACCGATGAGGAGATGAAAACAATGCCAAAAATATTTAAACGCTTGATTGTTCTACAAAAAAAGCGTTGCCGCCTACGAAAACACGCAAGCGGCAAAGACACAACGACGTATGAGATACGTTTTCGACGGGACGGGTATGATATTTCCGCAAGCGGAAAGACGATCGAGCTCGCAAAAGCGAATTTCATCGAAAAACTGAAAACGGCACAGCCGAAAGAGAAGCGGACGGGCGGCGGCTCGACTATCCCTACAACGTTCTCCGCTTTCGCCCTGTACCACTATGAAACGTTCCGAAAGGAAAAGGTTTCATCGGAGCACTACAAAAACAACCTCCGCTTGGTCGACCGTTATCTATCGCCGCGCTTTAAGGAAACGCCGATCGAAAAAATAACCCCGCCCGACTGCAAAAAGCTCTTGGACGAGGTAATGGAACAGGGAAAAGGCAAAACCGCCGACGATCTGCACTCGATACTGAACGGAATATTCAAGAGCGCGATCGCGCACGGGATAATAGCAAGAAACCCGCTCGCGTTGATCTTATACACGCAACACGAACGGGAAAGCGGCAAAGCAATCACAAAGGACGAAGAAACGCGCCTTTTCAACGCGTTAAACGGTACGATTTACGCGACAGCCGCCGCCCTCGTCCTCTTTTGCGGGTTGCGTCCGAACGAGCTCGAAACAGCCAAAATACAGGGCCCGTTCATTGTCGCGGTAAATAGCAAAAGAAAAACGAGAAAGACGGAATATAAGCGCATACCGATCATCGACCGCCTCCGTCCTTTCTTACCCGCCGACGGCGCATTCAATATCCCAAACCTTGATATGCTCCGCCGCCATTTCAAAAGAGCCTTGCCCGGGCATAAGCTCTACGACCTCCGCACTACATTTTATACACGGTGCAAAGAGTACGACGTAGCAGACGCGGCGCGAGATCATTTCGTGGGGCATTCGTTCGGCGTTCTCGGGAATACTTACACCGATCTTTCGGACGAATACCTTTTGAAAGAGGGCAAGAAGCTCAACGCTTGGTAATGCTCGCGATCGTGCGAAAACTTCCCCAAATCTTCCCCAAATTTCGACCGCTCGGGCGGCGGATAATAGCAAAAAATCGGCGTTTTCAAGCCCTTTTCGCTCAAAAATCGCCGATTTTGGTGCGGTCGACAGGAATTGAACCTGCATGGAGTTACCCACAAGATCCTTAGTCTTGCGCGTCTGCCAGTTCCGCCACGACCGCATTAACGAACTATATTATATCTTAATGCTTTTTGTTTGTCAACTCATTTTTCCCTACTTTTCAAAAAAAATCAATTTTTTTCCTGCTCCCCGCGTATATTCCCCCTCCCTCTACGCACAATACTTGTAAACGGAGGAAAATTATGAAAGCAACAGGAATTGTTAGAAGAATCGACGAGCTCGGCAGAGTCGTTATTCCCAAAGAAATCCGCCGCACTCTGCGTATTAAAGAGGGCGACCCCTTGGAAATCTTTACCGACCGCGACGAGTTGATGCTTAAAAAATATTCACCCATCGCTACTTTGGAAAAATTCAGCAAAGCCACCGCGCGCTCGTTAAACGATTTGAGCGGTAAGCTTGCCGTAATTTGCGATACCGACGGAATTTTACACGCCTTCGGCGACGGGAAAAAGGAGCTTGACGGAAAGCCCTTATCCGAAGATATGGACAAGATTTTGCGCGAACGGCGCAGTTATATCGCGAACGCCTCGGAGGGCGGCGACATCGTTCCTATCACCAGTACCCGCGAAGAGGGTATTACGGCGCAGGTCATCGTCCCCATCGTGTCTGGCGGGGACTGTCTCGGCGCGGTTGCCGTGCTCTCGAAAGAAGACGGCGCGAAAATGGAAGCCAACGAAGTCAACCTTGCCCGCCTTACCGCAGACATTTTGGCAAATCAATTCGAATAACTCTGTTAAAATCAGCGCAGTTTTTATACTTTCGACAAAAATAAGAACAGACCGACTCTTTTTGACAGAATCGGTCTGTCTTTTTATGCTATGCTATATACAACCCGTCCGTTCGACTATACTCTATACGGGCGTTTTTCTTTTGTCAATACCGCCGTTTACATTTCCGCAACCGTAATACGGAAATGTTGCCCGTTTAAAAAATGTACTTGCAACGCGTCCTCTTCTTCGGTATACGTAGCCACGATATCCCCTTTGATAAGCAGCGTGATTTCTTCCGTCAAATCCTTTACCGAAATATTAGCGTTTTGTTTTTCCATAATTTTTTTCTCCTTATTTTATATTCTACAAACCAAATCGCGCGCTGATTGATTTTGTAAGAATATTATACCACTCGCCCTGCCATCTTGCAACCTTTTGATGGCTGGACGAAAGATAATATTTTGTAGGAGATTGTCTTTGTTATGGTTATTATGTCGAAATTTGCCGAAACACTTTCGGCGCTTATGGAAGAGCACACTTTAAACGCCCCTGCTTTAGCCAAATTATTAAAAACAGACCGCACAAATATTACGAGATATTTACGCGCTGAACGCTTACCGAATTATCAAGATTTTGTAAAATTGATAGAGTTCTTCAACGTGTCTGCGGACGTATTGCTTGGCAGAATGGATTATTGCAATTATCAAAAATTTCGTCCCGTCCAACCCTTTGGCACAACTTTGTATCACATTTTAAACGAGACAAAAACAACGCAATACAGAGTAATAAAGGATTTGAAAATTTCTCAAGCCACAATGTATTTTTGGTTGCGCAATAACCGTCTTCCCACCGTCGAGAATTTGGATAAACTCGCCGATTATTTGGACGTAACGGTGGATTATTTGCTTGGCAGAATCTCTTAAAATGGACGATTCAACGCGTACCTGCCCCTTGTTTTTGGCGGGTACGCAATTTTTTTATCCGTTCGCGCATACTGAAAATATGCCTGCCGTATACACCCATCATCTTCTTGCCAATCGAGTTTTTTATGCGCTGTCTAACGAGTTGCAACAAACGGTCTGCAAGCTCCCCCGCGCCTACTATTTCGGAGCGCAGGGCGCAGATTTTGCCTTTTTCTACCGCCCTTTGCGGGGGAAAAGCAATAACTTCGGGTCTTTTCTACATCGCAAGGGCGGGTATACCGCCTTTTCCGTTCTAAAAGAGCTTGCTTTCTACGACCCCTTTGCCCGTTCTTATGCGCTGGGGTTTATCACACACTACGCCGCGGACACTCTTTTTCATCCCGACGTATACGCCCTTTCCAAAAATTCGCTGCTGCGCCATTCCCGCATTGAAAACGCCGTGGATAGGCTCTTGCACGAGAAATATCCGCACGCCGACGGCGGGTTTTTCCGTATCAAGCTGACAAAACCCGAACGCAACGACTTGTTTGCCATCTACGCCGTCATCGCGGCAAAATCGGGCTATCCCACCTTGTTAAAGCCCTCGTTTTTGCGGGCAATAAACCTATTCAACGCGTACACGCCCCTTTCCTTTTCGATTTTTTCGGAAAATCCGTCTTTCAAGGAAAGTTCGCCTTTTTCCTTAGAAAAAGCCGACAAATTGTTGGCGCAAGCGGAAGAACTTTCGAAAGCTTTGATTGCCGAATTTATCGACTGCGCAAAAACGGGCAAGCCTTTATCCCAAGAGCTGTTTGGAAAAAACTACCTCACGGGGAAATAAAAAACGGACCTTCGCGGTCCGTCTTTTATTTTCGTTACTTCTTATGCGAATTTTGCTACGACCTTATCGAGCAGCGGTTTCAAATACGCCTCTACCCCGTCGTAGAACGAAGTGGACAACGAGGCTTTTTCGCTGAACGTTTCGCTGATATGGAACAATCCGAAATATTCGAAGGTATAGAACGCGCCCCAAATCGCCGTAACGACCAACGCGCCGATGATAAAGTACACCAAGCAAGCCAGTATGCCGTCCACCGTGCGAGTGCCCACAAAGCCGTCCACAAGGTCGCAAAGCTTTCTCAGCCCGAAATTGAGCAAGAACAGCACTAAACCGCCGACTGCGCACATCAAAATTCCCGCGAAAATCTTACCGCCGATTCCGCTTGCTTTTTCCGAGAAGATACCGATAAAATCGCTGGATCTGTCAACGACTTTGCCGATAAAAGGACTTTCTGCATACTTAGAGAAAGGCAGATAGAAGGACAACCCGATAATCGCAAGCGTACCGAACACGACGATACACGAACGGAGGCTGTTTAAAAATCCCTTCTTCCAACCAAGGCAAGCAAAGCCCAAAATAATTCCGATAGCAACGAAATCCCACGTATACCGTTCGGCATATCCAAGCACCGTACGCGCGATAGGCACGCGGTAGATTTCCCCGATTGCCTTATATTTCAAGCCCGTTGCGTTGACGATAAACAAGAACACCGAAAGCACGAGCGCCAATATCATCGCCGTATTGATAACGCAGGTCAAGCCGCCCAAAAGACGGGTGATAAAGCGGGGTTTGCCGTGTCCCTTTTTCACGGGAATTTTGGCAAAATAATCGATTTCTTCATCTTCGTCATACCCTTCGTAGGGCTCGAATTCGAAACCGTCTTCGTCGTATTCGACGTGTTTTGCCTTCTTCCATTTCGTACGGGGACGAAGCGCCGCCGTGCAAATTCCGTAAATCACCAAGACCAAGGCGATAACGGCAAGCGCAATCACGAGGACGGCAATCAAATGCACCGTGGGCGATTTCAATTTCCCGTCCAAAAGATTTGCGATGGGGTTCGTTTTCAACAGCAACGCCGACAAAACGAAGCCAACCCCCGCAATCAGCCAAAACAATCCGCCCCAGCCTACGCGGCGGAAGCCCTTGACAAACCCGACGATAAACGCTATCACCAAAGCAATACCGCACGCAATCGTCAAAATCAAAGGCAATTTTTGTGCTATGTTCGCCATAACGGACAATGCCGAATGTAAAGGAAACATATTCTCCTCCTTTATTTGTTAAAGTTGTCTTTCAAGGAAACGATTTCGGACAATACCAAATTCCCCTTCTCGTCCTTGCATTTTTTATAATACCCTACGCGCATCAATTGGAACTGCTTCCCGTCCTCGCTTTCCGCAAGGTAGGGTTCGGCTTTTCCGTAATAGATACGTTCGCTTTCCAAATTCATTCTTTCGCCAAAATCCTGACCGGGATATTCGGCGTCTTTCAAAAGCGGTCCGTATTTTCTAATCTCCGCGTCCACGCCCGTCTTGCCGTCTACCCACTGTATCGTGCCCTTTACCTTCAAACCGCTGGTGTCGTTAGAAGAACGGCTTTCGGGGATATACGAACATTTCAACTCGACCACGGTACCCTCGTTATCGGTGATAACCTCGTCGCAATGGATAATATAGGCGTTTTTCAAACGCACGTACCCGTCCGGCTTTAAGCGCTGGTATTTCGGCGGCGGCACTAAGGCAAAGTCCGCTCTGTCGATATAAACGACGGAAGAGAACGCCACCTTTCTTACGCCAAGCTCGGGTTTTAACGGATGCAACGCCGTCTCCAAAGTTTCCTCGCCCTCGTAATTGGTAATGGTTACCTTCAAAGGCTCTAACACCGCCATTGCCCGCTCGGCGTTTTCGTTGAGGTTATCGCGGATACACGCCTCTAAATAGGAAAGCTGACATTCGGAATTTGCTTTTACAATCCCGATTTTCGTACAGAAATCGAGCACCGCTTCGGGCGGTACGCCTCTGTTTCTTAAGCCCGCCACCGTCGGCATACGGGGATCGTCCCAGCCGCGCACGTGTCCCTCTTCCACCAGCTTTTTCAAATACCGCTTGGACATAACCGTATTCGTTACCGCAAGCCGCGCAAACTCAATTTGACGGGGCTTGGGCGAAAAACCGAGGTTTATCCCCACCCAGTCGTACAAGGGTCTGTGGTCCTCAAATTCAAGCGTGCAAAGGGAATGGGTAACCCCTTGCAAATAATCGCAGATAGGATGCGCGTAGTCGTACATCGGATAGATACACCAGCTATCCCCCGTGCGGTGATGGGTTGCCCGCAAAATTCGGTAAATAACGGGGTCGCGCATATTCATATTCGGCGAGGACATATCGATTTTCGCGCGCAAGCATTTGCTCCCGTCGGGATATTTTCCCGCTTTCATCTCACGGAAGAGCTGCAAATTTTCTTCCACGCTGCGGTTTCTATACGGGCTTTCCTTGCCCCCTTCCGTCAGCGTACCGCGGGTCGCGCTGATTTCTTCGGGCGACAAATCGCACACGAACGCCTTGCCGTCCATAATCAGTTTTTCCGCGTACTCGTAGATGATAGGGAAGAAATCGGACGCGTATACCTCTTTCGCCCAATCGTAGCCCACCCAAGAAATATCCTTTCTAATGGCGTCTACGAACTCGGTTTTTTCTTTGGACGGATTGGTATCGTCAAAGAAGAGGTTGCATTTCCCCTCGTACTTTTTCGCCGTACCGAAGTTGACGAGCATACTCTTGATATGCCCGATATGGAGATACCCGTTCGGTTCGGGCGGGAATCGGGTCTGTATCGCCGCTACCCTGCCGTTTTCGATATCGTCGTTGATAATTTGTTCGATAAAATTCGTTGCTTCTATGGTTTTCATTGTTCTCTCTGTCTTTATTGTATGCTTTTACTATGCTCTTCGTTAGGACAAGCCCACGATCGTGCCGTCGCTTAAAAGGTCGATTTTTTCCGCCGCAGGATGCGCGCCGAGTCCGGGCATCAACATAATCTTGCCCGCAATCGCTACGATAAAGCCCGCGCCGCCTTTTATTGCTACGTCTCTTACCGTTACTCTAAAGCCCGTCGGTCTGCCCAAAAGCTCTGCGTTGTCCGAAAGCGAGTATTGCGTTTTTGCGATAATGACGGGCAAATTCCCGCAGCCTTTTTCTTCGATCGTTTTGATTTTTGCCAAAGCTTCCTCGGAAAAATCTACGCCGTCCGCGCCGTAAATCTTTTGCGCAACCTTTTCGATTTTTTCGCAAACGCCGTCTTCAAGCTCGTAAGGATAGCAAAGCTTGGAAGGAATTTCGCAAGCCTTGACGACCTCTGCCGCCAATTCCTTGCCGCCCTCGCCGCCTTTCAAGAACACGTCGGTAAATACCGCCACCGAGCCTGCCTCGCGTACCTTTTCAATAACGAGGTCGGTTTCCGCTTGCGTGTCCGTAAAGAATCTATTCATCGCCACAACGACGGGTTTTTTGTATACTTCTTTCACCGTTTCGATATGCTTTAAGAGGTTGGGCATACCCTTTTCAAGCGCCGCGAGATCTTCCTGCGACAAAGTCGCTTTTTCCGCGCCGCCGTGCAATTTCAACGCCTTGACCGTCGCTACGATGACGACGCAATCGGGCTCGATACCCGCCGCGCGGCATTTGGCATCCAAAAACTTCTCCGCGCCGAGGTCTGCGCCAAAGCCCGCCTCGGTAACCGCGTATTCGGCAAGGCTCATCGCCGCGTAGGTTGCCTGCACGCTGTTGCAGCCGTGCGCAATGTTCGCAAACGGCCCGCCGTGGATAATCGCGGGGGTATGCTCTAAGGTCTGCACGAGGTTGGGTTTCATCGCCTCTTTCAAAAGCACTGCCATCGACCCGACCGCGCCGGGAATATCCTTTGCCCGAACGTACTCGCCGTCCGTGTTCAAGCCGACGATGATATTTCCAAGGCGTTTTTTCAAATCGTCAATATCCGTTGCCAAGCAAAGCACCGCCATAACCTCGCTTGCCGCCGTGATATCGAAATGGTCCTCTCTCTCCACCCCTCGGCCCTTGCCGCCGATGGTAATATTGATGAGCTGTCTTTCGTTCATATCCATACAACGGTGGAAATAGATATTGTCCGTGTCAATTTTTAATTCGTTACCACGGAAAATATGGTTATCCATCAACGCGCAAAGCAAATTATTCGCCGCGGTAATCGCGTGTAAATCGCCCGTGAAATGCAGGTTGATATCCGCCATCGGTACGACTTGCGCATAGCCGCCGCCCGCCGCGCCCCCTTTAATCCCAAACACGGGACCAAGCGAAGGCTCGCGCAAAGCAAGACACGCGCTTTTGCCGATTTTTGCCAATCCGTCGGCAAGACCAATAGAAACGGTCGTTTTTCCCTCGCCCGAAGCGGTGGGGTTGATTGCCGTTACTAAAATCAATTTCGCCGTGCGTTTCGCGTCCTTCGGCAAAGAAATCTTCGCTTTATATTTCCCGTAAAGCTCCAACTCGTTTTCCGTCAAACGAAGCTTCTTCGCTACCTCGCGAATGTCGATAAGCTCGGCGGATTCTGCTATTTCGATATCAGAAAGCATAATTTACCTCATAAGTACAAAATGATACGTTACTATTATAGCACATATTTTCGCAAATTGAAATAGTTCTCTCGCATTTTTTTAAAAAATTTTTAATTTTTTTACCCCTTTTTTCCTCCTTTCAACCCTATTTTTTCGTTCGCTTTTCCCTCTTCCGACCCTCTCCTCTTTCAAAAAGTGTGATTTTTGGGAGAAATTTCTCCCAGCTTTTTAATTCAACGCGTACCTGCCCCCTCTATTTTGTTCCCCCGTCTGTTAAAATTCCCTATTTCCCTCTCAAAAGCAGCCGCTCCCCTTTGCAAAAAAATAAAAAATCGAGCATTGAAAGATTTGACTTACCCAACGGAAAGGTTGTATAATATAGAGGAAATAAATTTTTAGGCAATCAAAAGGAGATTTGGTTATGGCAGAAAAAAGAGCCGTTACGATGGAAAAGCTCGTTTCTCTTTGCAAAAACAGAGGCTTTATCTTCCCCGGCAGCGAAATTTACGGCGGTTTGGCAAACACTTGGGATTACGGTCCTTTGGGCGTCGAACTGAAAAACAACGTCAAAAAAGCTTGGTGGAAAAAATTTATTCAAGAAAATCCCCACAATACGGGCGTAGATTGCGCTATTTTGATGAATACGCGCACTTGGCAAGCGTCGGGACACCTCGGCGGCTTTTCCGACCCCTTGATGGACTGCAAGTCTTGTAAAGCCCGCCACCGTGCGGACAACCTCGTAGAAAACTACGTAGCGAAAAAGGGGTTGGACGTCAAAGTGGAAAGTATGGACAACGACCAGTTGGAAAGCTTTATCAACGAACATAAAATCGTATGCCCTATCTGCGGCAACTCCGATTTTACTTCGATTAGAAAGTTTAATTTGATGTTTAAGACCTTCCAAGGCGTTACCGAGGACAGCGCAAACACGGTATACCTTCGCCCCGAAACGGCGCAGGGTATTTTCGTCAACTTTGAAAACGTACAGCGTTCGACGCGTATGCGCGTGCCGTTCGGTATCGGGCAAATCGGGAAATCCTTCCGTAACGAAATCACGCCCGGCAACTTCACTTTCCGTACCCGCGAGTTCGAACAAATGGAGCTCGAATTCTTCTGCAAGCCCGGCACCGACCTCGAATGGTTTGCGTATTGGAAAGATTTCTGCCGCGATTGGTTGCTTTCGCTCGGTATGAAAGCGGAAAACTTACATCTTCGCGACCACTCGAAAGAAGAGCTTTGTTTCTATTCGAAAGCGACGACCGACTTTGAATACAAATTCGCGTTCGGCTGGGGCGAACTTTGGGGGATTGCGGACAGAACGGATTACGACCTTTCCCAACACGCAAAGGAATGCGGCAAGCCCATCAATTATCTCGACCCCGTTACGAACGAAAGATACGTACCTTACGTTATCGAACCTTCGCTGGGGGCAGACCGCGTGGTATTGGCATTCTTGACGGACGCATACGACGAAGAAGTCGTAGACGCAGAAAAGAACGATATCCGTACGGTATTGCGTTTGCACCCCGCGCTTGCGCCTTATAAATGCGCCGTCCTGCCCTTGCAGAAAAACCTTTCCGAAAAGGCAGACGAAATTTACGCGAAGATGTGCAAGAAATTCCCCGCAACCTACGACGTTACCGGTTCGATTGGGAAACGCTATCGCCGTCAGGACGAAATCGGGACGCCGTACTGCGTAACCATCGACTTCCAGACCTTGGAAGACAATACGGTTACCGTGCGCGACCGCGATACGATGGAACAAATCCGCGTAAGCGTGGAAGAAGCCGTTAAGTATATTGAAGAAAAAATCGAATTTTAATGAAAAACCACCTGCGTTTTCGCGCGGGTGGTTTTCACAAGAAATAGGGCGCAGCTAAAGCTGCGCCCTATTTCTTGTTTTTTGTACTTAATTAAAGACCCATCTGTTCGTAGAAAACTTCTTCCGCACAGTCCATACAGTATTCACCGCCGAGATCATACGAAGGCATACTTACACCCTCATATTCGATCACGTCGCCATTCCAGTTGAATACGTCGTCGCCTTCTTTACCGCATTTGTCGCACTTGCCGTCTGTACAAGCAGCGAACGCGAAAAGGGAGCAAAGAGCCAAAGCGCCAATAAGTAATTTCTTCATAATAAGAAACCTCCAAATATATTTGTAGTCCTATTATATAGCCCCCTCCCCCGGTTTGTCAAGTATTTTACAGTATTTTTGGTGAATTTATAAACGATGCGCCGGCAACGCGGGATGCATCCAGTCTTATCTATCACTCCGTCGTTCTGCGAGTTCGGAATTGCGGCTGAATTTAAAACACCGAGTGGCTTCACGAAACGGGTTAGATACGAGCAGCAACGTGCCGTTGCATCCAGTCTTATCTATCCTTCCACCGACCTGCGACGTTACCTGTCGGTTTCACGGAACGGGTTAGATACGAGCAAGACAAGGAAAACTGCGGCTTTGCCGAGGCGCGTACATTAACGTACGTAACGAGGCAAAACGTAAAGTTTGACGAAGTATTGCGACGTATATAACCCGTTTCTTAGAAAAAATTAAGCTCCTGTTATCCAACAGGAGCATTATTTTCATATTTAGTTTTTTGGGCGTTACGTTTTTCTTTTCACCCGTTTTTTGCAATCATACGTTGCTTTGCAGTTCCACGCTGCTAATTTCCACTCGGGTTACTTTTTTATTTAACGCCCTCGCATATCTCGTTCATTGGACTAATACCTCGCTTAATCTTCTTTGTGATAGTACCGTTCTGCCGTCTTAAAAAGGATCATGTCTTTGTTCCTCCTTATACGTTATTCGGTTTTTTCTTTTCGCCGAAACCCTCCGGCGTTTAACCGTACGTGGGTTCCCCTTTAGAAGTTGTACTAATCATAGCTTTGTACCTCCTTCTACTTTTTCCGCCTCTACAGCTTAGCGGGTGCGCGTTTCCGATTGCCCTCGAAATTTCGTCAAATTTCTCTTTGCTACCGTGTTTGTTCGTTCTTTCCCCCGTCGCTTTCCGACCGCCGAGCGCCTACCGGAACTTCGTCAATTTCCCATTTGCCCCGTTCTAGGTTCCATTACGAACGCCTGCTTTTTTTAGGCTTCCGCTTTTAAGCTTCCGCCTCTTCGTGGGTAGGAATCATCGCTTTTCGTACCCTCCTTCGTGTGGTCTTTTTCGCCGCATCCCTACGGCACTTTTGCCAACCCCTGTCGGCTGCCTTTATTTGTGCATTGGTGTAACCTCGTCTAAATTTGAAAGATTGGAACATTTTTTGTTCGTTTCTTTCTTTTGTACCTTTATTATAACAGAAAATTTTCATTTGTCAAGGGGTTTTTCAAAAAAAATTTAAAAAATTTTTAAAAAAATTCGGAACCCCTTTATTTTCAAGGGATTCCGAGCTTAAATTTTTTTCTTCACGCGTCCGTTACTTTGGCAAAATGGCTCAAAAGCGCCTTATCCCGAAGCAAAACGCCGCCGCCCAAGACGGTTGCGTACTGCGGTTCTTCGCACACCCGATACCGCATACCCAGCTTTGCGGCGATATATTGCGGCACGAAGGGAATTTTCATAATTCCGCCCGACAGCAAAACGCCGCCCCTATTCACCGTTGCCGCGACTTCGGCGGGCAAAGTGCGCAATACTTCCACTGCATATTCGACCACCTTATTTATATACACGCGCACGCAATCGGTAATCTCCGCCGCCTGCACGGACGCCGCCGTCGGTTGACAAGTCTCTATCGAGCTACCCTCGGCAACCATCGTACCCTGCGCGCCGGGTGATAAGGAAGCGATTTCGTTTTTAATTTTCTCCGCCGTCAACGCTCCGACGAGGAGCTTATTGTTCGAGGAAAGCTTCGCGATAATGTTGGCGTCCATATTATTCCCGCCGACGTTCATCG
The DNA here is from genome assembly GCA_015069295.1 of Clostridiales bacterium. GTDB lineage: Bacteria > Bacillota > Clostridia > Christensenellales > Borkfalkiaceae > Scatosoma. Next base: position 15,168 of record SVIW01000013.1, on the reverse strand, counting down.
ATATCCCCGCGATAATCCCGTCCGCCGAAACCACCGCCGCGTTGGAAACGCCGCCGCCGATATCCAAACAGAACACGGGGTCGGTCTCGGATAAAATTGCCCCCGCGCCAAGCGCCGCCAAATAGGGCTGTTCGACGAACCATACCTTTTTCAACCCGCATTCTTCCGTCAAAGCAACATAGTCGTTTAACGTCCGTTCACTGATTCCGCAAGGCACGGAAAAGAGTACCTGCGCCCGCTTTATGGACGAAGCTTTCAGTCCGATACGGGAAAGAAATTCTTTCAGCATCGCCGCCGCAAACCGCGGATGGGCAATCTCTCCTTCGTATACGGGATATACGATATTCGTATATTCCGCCGTTTTCCCAATCAGGTTTTTCGCTTCTTTCCCAATCGCTTTTATTTTCTCATCCCCCGTCGCCGCCACGCAAGACGGCTCGGCAAGCACCACGCCGCTATTCGTGTCCGCACGGTATATCTTCGTCATCGAAGAACCGAGGTCTATCGCCAGTTTTATCATTTTCTTCTCCCTCTGCCCGCGCTAAGCTACGCTTTTAGCAGATTTTCTTATTTTTCTAATTTCCTCGCGTATTTTTTCAACGTCTTTTCCAAAAGCTCGACGGGCAAGCCCACGACGTTTGCATAGCTCCCCTTTATCTTCTTCACCAGCCCGCCGTCCTGTATTCCGTAACCGCCCGCCTTGTCCATCGGCGAGCCCGTTTCCACGTAGGCAAGAATCTTTTCCAAAGACAATTTTTCGAAAAACACCGCCGTTTTCGCCGCTTTCACGACAAAGCGGGTTTTTCCGTTTTTCGAAACGGCGATACAAACCCCCGTATAGACGAAATGCTTTTTCCCCGACAGCGCCTGCAACATTCGCACGGCGTCCGCCTCGTCCTTGGGCTTTCCAAGCACGTTGCGAAAAAGCGCGACGACGGTATCCGAGCCGATAACTCCCTTGCCCTCGTTTTCAGGCAAGCAAGCCACGGCAACCGCCTTGCGGCGGGCGAGAATTTTTACCAATTTTTTCGGGGAAACTCTGCCCTCGACCCGTTCGTCTACGTCCGCGGGACAAATTTCGAACTCTTTTATAAGCTCCGCCAACAGTTCTTTGCGCCGCGGAGAAGCGCTTGCCAAAATCCAATCCATACAAATACTAAAAACAAAACCGCCACTTTCCCCTTTTTCAAGGCGAAGCGGCGGTTTTTTCATCCGTTACAAAATCTCCAAATTCTTTTTAAACGCCTTTTTAAATTCGGGATTTGCCGTTTCCGCGTCCCGTACTTCCAACGCCGCGTCGCCCGCGACAATCGTCTTCATAATCACCGAATCGCCTAAAACGTCGCAATTCAAGCCCGTTACCATACCGCAATGAGTTCTATCCAAGCTCTCCGCGATACGAAGCAGTACCCCCAATTTCTTAACGGCGTCAAGGTCCTCTTCCGTAACAATATCCTTGTATTTTTGCCATTCTGCCAAAGGCACGTCCTCGCCGTTATGACAACCAGCCACGAACGCCGCCAATACGATTTCCCGATGGGTCGCGCCGTAAATGGAAGAATTGAGAATGATATACCGGCTGTGTTTTGCGTGGCCGTAATATTTTACCCGCATACCGCAATCGTGCAGACTTGCCGCAATCTTCAAAACCTTTAAATACTGGCGGGGGAATTTATGCAATACGCGCAACTGCTTAAACAGCTGTACGGACAGCAACAGCACGTGTTCTACGTGCTTGGGATCGCAGTCGTAATACTTTACCAATCTATCCAGCGAATACCCAAGTACGTCGGAAATGGGCTTTTCCAAAGTAATGGGCAACGCCTGATTGACCATAAGCCCTTCTCTAAGCCCGCAAGCCCCGATGGTAAAGGTATCAATGTTCATATACGAAACGAAGGAGTTGACGATTGCCATCGCCGCCGGCATAATATCCGCGCGGGCGGGCGAAAGCCCTTTGATTTTCTTGCGCTTATCGACGTCCAATACCTTCAACATATTGTAAACGCCCGCAAAATCTTCCGTTGCCAAACGGTAATTATGCACCAAATCCATCGGGTATTTGCATACCAATTTACGGATTTTAAACAGGTTTCGGAAAGACCCGCCGACGCCAATCATCTGCGCTTCGGGATCGACCTCTTTCAACCAAGGAATCCGTTTTAACTGCTCGGTAAAGAACTCCTCTACCCGCAAAGCCGACTGTTCGGGCGTGGGCTCGTTTGCAAAAATATCCGTTAAGGTTACCGCGCCGAACGGCAGGGATGCAAAGCCCAAAACGTTTCTTCTGTTATAATAAATAATTTTCGTGCTGCCGCCGCCAATCTCCAAGATAATCCCTTTGGGAATATCCATCGAATTGATAACGCCGCGGTATACCAAAAGCGCCTCTTCCTCTTCGGATAACACGCGAATGGTGATATTGCAGCTTACCTGAATTTCGTCCAAGAACGAACGCTGGTTTTTCGCACGGCGCACCGCCGCCGTACCCACCGCGATAATTCTGTCTACTTTGCTGGTGTCGCAAAGCCGTTTAAACATTTTCAGCGTCTTTATCGTCTCTGCAATCCGTTGCGGCTTTAGAAAGCCGTCTCTGTCCATATCTTGCCCAAGGCGTACGCTTTCTTTCAATTCGTCTACGACCATATAATGGTTTTCCGCAAACATATCCACGATCACGAGTCGTGCCGTATTCGAACCCAGATCGATAATGCCAATTCTTTCCACTTTCTTTATACCTCGTCTGTCTTAGGTTTTGCCGAGTTTCCTCGCGCGTAATTTTTGATTTTTCTGCGAAAGGTATTTTTCCCCTTTCGCCCCATTTTGAATTTCCCATAGTTTACCACATAATCGAGCGTTTGTAAATACCCTTTTTGAAAATTTTTTTCACTTTTTTCGTTTTTTTCTTATTTTGGATATTTTTCGCCATTTTTTTCGTGTATTTTGATTATTCTATTATAGATACGCGCACGCGAAAAAAGAAAAACGGAGGCGCAATCCCCCGTTTTGTTCCCCGTACAAAGGAAACTAATTATCTTTTCTTCTCCTTTAAACCGCGCAGCCCCGCAAAGGAAAGCCCGATTAAAAACAAGCCGAATCCCTTTTTTAAAAACGCCGAGGGCAACCAGGACGCAAGCAGCGCCCCCGCCGCCGAAAGGGCAAGCGCAGGCAAAATCACCCAACCAATCCCCTTCGTCTTTACCAATCCGTTGTCCGCGTGCATTTTTAACGCACCTATACTCATAGGAAAAAAGGAAAACAGGTTGGCGCATTGGGCAACCTTTTGCCCCACCCCGCCCACCAAGACGAGCAAGGGAATGGTAACCGTGCCGCCGCCCATACCCATACCGGCGGGAATCCCACCTAAAAAACCGAGAATTAAATACAGATAAAAGGACATATGTAACAAAATGCGGAATGCAAGATAATCTTGCGTCCAGTCTTATCTATCGCTCCGCCGCCCTGCGATGTTTCGTGTCATACCGACTGAGCGAAGCGAATGGAGCGTATCTCTTTTTTAATTTCCCCCGTACCTTTTCACTTTTCACTCTTACTTCTTACCTTTCAAACTCCCCTTTCATCTCGTACACGGGTGCCTCGTTTAAAAGAAAACAAGACTAATCCCCGCCAAGAATTGCAACAGCGAAAACACCAAGCCAACCGTCTGTACGGGCAGTTTCCCCAAGAGCTTTGCCCCTAACGCCCCGCCCGCCGTTACGCCGATAGCGGTCGGTATCAAAACGGTAAAATCGCAAAACCCGTGCAGAGCGTAAAAGAGGAAAGAGAGCAAAGAAACGGGCAAAATGAGTAAAATCGCCGTGGCGTGCGCGCTCTTTTCTTCCAGTCCCGTTTTTTGCAAAAGCGGCACGGCGATCATTCCCCCGCCACCCCCAAAAAGGCTGTTTGCCGCGCCCACCGCCCCGCCGCAGAAAATTCGGGTAAAATTCTCTCTTTTTTCCAGTTGCATACCTTTCACCGCCCTTTTACATTATTATAAGTAAAATTTTTTCTTTTTATCAAACTTTTTCTCTCTTTTCCCGCCGTAAACGCTTGCCAAGAGGGCAAAATTGTATTAAAATAGTATAGTGCAACGTGCGAGAGTGTCCCCTTGGGGACAAGCGTATGTCGCACAAAGAACGAAATTGGCAAAAAACAAAACCAAAGGTGGTTACATGAAAAAAAGTATCAACAACCGCAAGAAAAATTTTCTTGCCCTTTGCTTATCGGTATTGATGTTGACCTCGACGGCGGCGCTTGCTTCCGCTTGTTCGGAGGATACGGAAACCGATTCCTCCACGACTGACTCTTCCTCTACCACGACGGATACGAGCACGAGCGTCAACGACACCCAGCTTATTAAAAACGGTAAGTTCGAAATCTTCGACACCAACAAGGGTCTCAACGCAATCGGCACGTCCGTTACGGGCTGGACGCGTAGCGTAAACTCGGCGACGACGGGTACGGCGTTGACCTCGAAAGCGGCGAGCGGTATTATCGACACGGACGCAGAAGCTTGGGAAAAGCTGGTCGGCGACTACGACGGCAACGTTGCAAACTTGACCGAAGAAAAGGCGAAAGAAATTTGGGACAACCTTTCCGTCAAGGACAAGCTTGCTTATTACGAGGCTTGGAAGAACGCAAACAAGGACGGCACGATTGCCGACGACCTCGATTTTTACGAAGCGTTTAACATCAAAGCGGAAGATATCCCCGACTGTGAAAACCCCGGCACCCACCACAAAGAGGGCGACGAGGGCTACGGCGAGGATACCAACGTCTTGATGATTCACAACAAATATCCCGACAAGGATACGACGACGGGTACGGCGCAGAAATATTCTTCGTCCTCTACCGTTACCATTCCCGCAGGCACGGCGGCAGAGCTTTCCGTTTGGGTAAAGACCTCCGACCTCACTTGCGGCGATTCGACGGGCGAAGCGCAAAAAGCAGTCGGCAAGGGCGCGTATATTACCGTTTCCCAGTCGGTCGGCAGCAAGGCGTTGCCCGTATTCGAGGTTAAGAACATCAACACCGAATATATGGACGAGGCGCTTCTTTCCAACGGCTGGATGCAATATTCCTTCTACGTGAAAGGCTCGGCGTACGCAAACACGACCGTTTCCATCGTACTCGGTCTTGGTCAGGGCGGCGGTACGGACAGATTGGACTACGTAAACGGTTACGCATTCTTCGACGACGTACAGTGCAACCTCATTTCGCACAAAACCTACGAAGATAAGACGACCACGGTAGACAAGGAAGTAGACTTCGACGCGGAAAAAGCGGAAAAGACGGTTGACGTTTCCAAAACCGCAGATTTGTCCACCTTTGCAATGGACTACTACGGCGAATTCGAAGCTCTCGATATCCTCTCCACCATCGGCACCGACGGCGTTGCGGCGACGGAAGGCGAAGACAAGGACGGCAACCCCGTTACCAGCGAAAAAGGAAACCATCCCATCGCTTCTTTGAAGGGCGGGCTTAGCAGCGAAGACGACGTTGTCGGCGTATTCACGGGCAAGGACGGTATCCGCACGGCAGATACGGACAACACCTACCTTGATACGATTTACAACCATTATTTCAAAGATTCGACCTTCATCGAAGACACGCAAGACGTTTTGTTGCTGCTCAGTGCGCACGGCGTTGCATACACCGCTACCCCTTCGATGCAGTTCAACTTTAATATGCTCCGTCAGCCCACCGACGAACCTGCGGATTATCTTGCGATTTCCTTCTTCGTAAAGACGTCCGATTTGAACGGGTTCACGGGCGCAGGCATCACCTTGACGGACGCAAACAACAAGACTTCGTTCGTATCCCTTGACACGACGGACGCAAAGCCGGTCGATCTTAACGAGGATAACAAGGACATCTTCGACGGTTGGCAGCAATGCTTCTTCTTCGTAGAAAACGGTTACGAAGTCAAGAAGAACGCAACTTTCACCCTTTCCTTCACCTACGGTCCTACGACGATTAGCGAAGGTATGAAAGCAAGCAGCTTCTACGAAGGCTTTGCGGCGTTTACCGGCTTCCAAATCTATGAAATGAACCAGACCGAATACGACTCTGTTTCCACGGGCTCGTATGCAAAATCGGTAACGGTAGAAGGCGTGAAAGCGGAAGAAGCGGCAGGCAACAACGGTTTCGACTCGGCTTCCAACGTTCCTACCAACGCAATCAAGAAAGGTCTTGCAAATCCCACCTCCTACAAGGGCGTTTACAGCGATAGCTACTACGTAAAACAACCCGCGGCGGGCGAGGCAATCGACGCAGACAAAAAGCTTATCAATCAATATAAATACGCTGGGCTTTTGAACAAAGAATATTTCACGGCAAGCGCGGAAGACGACGGATACTTCGACGATGCAAACGCAAGCGACACGACGAAATATATCGTAAACAAATTGAAAGCGGCAACAGGCAAAACCACGGCAACGGACGTTTGGAACACGATGTTCGGCACTCCCTACGGCTATGGTATCTCCTTGACCCAACCCCTTCTCATTTGGAACGATTCGTCCTTGACCAAAGCCTACGGCTTCATCGGCGGTTCGACGACGATTTCGGCAAACAGCTATAAAGCGGTTTCCCTCCGTGTGAAGGTCGGCGCGCTTTCGGGCGTTGACACTAGCAAACTCGCAGCGTATATCTACCTTATCGATATGGACGATACGAGCTATTCCTCGTCGCTGTCCATCGACAGAAAGGTTTCCTACTGGTACGACGATAAAGGCAATATCTGCGCAGGCGACCCGAAAGACAGCGATATCGCGTTCAAGCTGCAAAAGGACTACGGCCTTTATAAGGCAAACAAATATTGGGATAAATACAGCACCCTTTCCGACAAGGAAAAGAACAGCTACTTTGCAAACCTTGACGCGTACGAAAAGGATTCGGCAGGCAACCTCGTCGTAGCGGAAGGCGGCGCTTATCACGCGTACGCAGACGCTTGGAACAACGAAGGCGAAGACGGCATTGCGTTCTACTTCGACGGCGCTAACTACTACGCAGACAAAGCGAAGACCATTCCCGTATACAACCTTGCGGACGTAACCGCTTTGGAAAGCCGTTTTGCGGCAACGACCGAAGAGCAAGTTATGATGCAAAAGGTTAATTATACCGGCGACGAATGGGCAACCGTTACCTTCTATATCCATACGGGCGACGTAGCAAAGAACTATCGCCTTGAAGTATGGAGCGGGGATAGAAACGGTGCGGCAAACGCAGCGGATTCGTACGTGGTATTCGACCTGAACTCCCGTGAGGCTGAAAAAGGTTTCAACACCTTGCTTCCCCTTTACGAAGAAGATGAAGCGAACGTAAAAGCAAGCTTTAAGGACGCGTTCTCCTATTACGATTCGAACAAATACCTTCGCTATGCAAAGGAATTTGACGAAAACGGCGTAGGAAACACCTACGATTACACGGCTTCTAATTATGCGGAAGGCACGGCGTTCCTTCGTTATGAAAAGGATAACGAATATACGGTATTCGCCGATTATTCCTATTCGGAAATCAATATCGCAAAAACGGTAGAAGAAGCGGAAGACGATACGACGACGGGCGATTCGACCTCTACGGACGAAGAAACGGAAGAATCGGCAAGCGGCGACCTTTGGATGCTGTTCAGCTCCATCGCGTTGGCAGTCGTTCTGTTGTTGACGGTCGTAAGTATCTTCGTTCGCAAATACCTCAAGAAAACGCGTAAGACGCGTTCGAAGAAGAGCGGCGCAACAAAGCCGAAAAAAGAAAAAGTTGCAAAGGTAAAGAAAGTCGAAACGGATAACAATGCCGAAGACGAAGACAGTCCTTACAACGACTAAGGTTAACTGAAAAAGCCGCGGAAAATTCCGCGGCTTTTCTATTTTAAAAAGTATATTCCCCCGAAAGGTTGTTTCCCTTTCGGGGGAATATTTTTTGCTCTTTTATTTTCGTAATCCCTTGGGCAAATGGTTTTTCAAAACGCCGTTTACCGCCTTGCCAAGCCCAATCGGTAACCCTTCCACGCAGACGGCGTACCAACCGTTATCGCCTTCTATTTCCAACGTTTCGCCGCGCAAGTATTTCTCTACGCGCCCATCGTCAAGAGAAAGGGAAAGAACGTTTTTGCACTCGTCGGCTTTTGCGCTCATCACCAAAGCGTGCGCAGGCTCGAACCGCCCGTTTCTTACTTCGCCAAGCCGTACCCCGACCCGCAACACCTGTAAGCCCCGCCAATCGAACACCCCTTGCGGCAGAGCGTATAACACCCCGTTTGCCTCGTATAACCGCTCGGCAAACCGTTCTTTGAAAAAGGATTTTTCAAACTCACGATAGAGCTTTTCCCCCGCGTTCGTTACGCTCGGCTTCGCCTCTTTAAGCCGCGAATCCCAGTCTTCCTTCTTTTCCGTCTTTTCGAAAAGCGCTAAAAAATGTCCCTCTCCCTTGCATTTGTGCGGGTACAGTTTCTCTTGCTTGATAAGCCGCATTTCAGGATGAGAAAGCAAATACTCGCGTACCTGCCCCTCGTCTTCGGCGGTTGCAAAGGTACAAGTCGAATAGACCAACCTACCGCCTACACGCAACACCTTCGTTGCGCAATCCAAAATTTCCTTTTGCCGTTTGGCGCAAAGCTCGACGTTTTCCTCGCTCCATTGAGAGAGCGCTTCCTCGGCGTTTTTTCGAAACATTCCCTCGCCCGAACAAGGCGCGTCCACCAATACTTTATCAAAATACCCTTGAAATTTTGCCGCCAAGGCGTGCGGGTATTCGTTTAACACCACGGCGTTTTTTATGCCCATACGCTCGACGTTTTGCGAAAGGATTTTCGCGCGGGAGGAAATCGGTTCGTTTAACACAATAATCCCCTGCCCGTCCATTTTACAAGCAAGCTGCGTGCCCTTGCCGCCGGGCGCGGAGCAGAGGTCGAGCACACGCTCTCCCGCTTGGACCTCTAAAAGGGGCGCGGCGCTCATAGCAGACGGCTCTTGCGAATAAAACGCCCCCGCAAAATGCAAGGGATGTCCCCCCAACTTTTCTTCCGTAGTATAATACCCCTCTTCCTCCCATTCGATAGGCTCTTGCACGAAGGGCAAAAAAGGTTTCAACGCGAACCTGCCCCCTTTCAACGGGTTAAAACGCAGCCCTTTTAACGGCTTTTGTTCATAGCAGGCAAAAAAGGCTTCCCACTCGGTTTTGGGAAGCTGCTTTTTCATATTTTCAACAAACGCTTCGGGTAATTTCTGCACGGTTATCCCCTCAAATATTCTTCAAACTGCTCGGGCGTAAAAATCGTCGCTTTGCGCTCTATCACCGATTTTAATCTCGGCCCGCCTTCCGTTTCATAACAAACGTACATATCGCACTCTTCTGCGCGGCTGGTGAAGAACGCGGCTTGGGCAAACGCTTCTTTCAAAAGTCGTTTGGATAAGGGCAATTCCAGCTCCACGGGGTGGGAAAAACAAACCCGCTTGTTTTTCAGCTTCCCCTCTTTTGCCCGCCGCCGCTTTTCTCTGTCGACGAACACGTGGAATTCCGCTCTCGCCTTTTCCCGCTCTTCCTTTTTCTTTTCCTGCTCTTGTTTATAGGCAACGAGCGCAGCGGAAGTGTTTTGCGTAATTTCGTAATTTTCTATCCTGCCCATACGGATTTGATATTTTTCCAAAAGCTTAGGCAGAGAAATCCCCTCTTCCTTACACATAGCCTCGGCGATTTTCATCGTCGCATACGCGTCGTCCACCGCGCGGTGCGCGATAAACTCCACCCCCAACTCTTGGGCGATTATCCCCAACCCGAACTGCCGAGAAAATTCGCCCTTGCGGTTCATATAAATAAACTGCGTATCGGCAAAATTAAAAACGAAGGACGGGAGTCCAAATCGCTTGCTTTCAAAATTGAGGTATTTGACGTCGTTCATCGTCGCGTGTCCCGCCACCAAAGTATCGGGGTCCTGCAACAACGCATATATCTTGTCCGCTTTTTCTAAGAAGGTGGGATATTTTTTGAAACTCGAATATTCGTACGGCAAAACAAGCCCCTGCGTGCCCTTGCGGTCGGTCAAATGAAACCCACCCTGCGGGTTGATGAGGAGATCTTCCTTTTCCAAAATCTGAAATTTTTCATCCGTCAGACAGTACCCAAACGCGCAAATCTTTGCCACCGTTTTCGATACCACCGAACATTCGATATCAAAAAATAAGTATTTCATAGTTCCCATTAAATAGGCGCAAGCGTCGCTTGCGCCCAAAGCAACGTACCGTTGCATCCAGTCTTATCTATCTTTCTGCCGCCCTGCGGTGTTTCGTGTCATTGCGAGGAGTGAAACGACGAAGCAAGCAACGTGCCGTTGCATCCAGTCTTATCTATCTTTCTGCCACCCTGCGGTGTTTCGTAGCGGATTCTTAATTTTTGGGGAAAATTACTTTTTTGCCGCCCATATAAGGTTGCAACGGCGCAGGAATCGTTACGCTACCGTCCGCCTGTAAATGATTTTCGATAAAGGCAATCAGCATACGGGGGGGCGCAACGACGGTGTTGTTAAGGGTGTGCGCCAGCTTCGTTTTGCCGTCCTCGTCCTTGTAACGGATAGACAGTCTGCGCGCCTGCGCGTCCGTCAAATTCGAACAGGACCCGACCTCGAAATATTTCTTTTGGCGGGGGCTCCACGCCTCGACGTCGCAGCTCTTGTATTTCAAATCGGCAAGATCGCCCGAACAGCAACCAAGCTGTCTTACGGGGATTTCTAACGAGCGGAACAGCTCTACCGTATAGCTCCACAGCTTTTCGTACCATTCGTCGCTCTCTTCCGGGCGACAAACGACGATCATTTCCTGCTTTTCGAACTGATGAATACGGTAAATCCCGCGCTCCTCAATGCCGTGCGCGCCCTTTTCTTTACGGAAACAGGGCGAATAGCTGGTCAAGGTCAAGGGCAGCTTTTTACCGTCCACAATCTGTCCCATAAACCGACCGATCATCGAGTGTTCGGACGTCCCGATCAGGTACAAATCCTCGCCCTCGATTTTGTACATCATATTTTCCATTTCGTCAAAGCTCATAACCCCCGAAACGACGTCGCCGTGAATCATATACGGCGGAATGACGTAGGTAAAGCCTTTATCAATCATAAAATCGCGGGCATAGGAAAGCACGGCGGAATGCAATCTTGCAATATCCCCCGTCAAATAATAAAAGCCCTGCCCCGAGGTACGGCGCGCCGAATCCACGTCGATGCCGTCCAAATTTTCCAAAATATCCAAATGATAAGGAATTTCAAAATCGGGCAATTTTGCCTCGCCGAAACGTTTAAGTTCGACGTTTTCCTCGTCGTTTTTACCGATAGGCACGTCGTCTGCGATGATATTGGGAATACTCATCATCGCTTTTTTGAGCGCCGCTTCCACCTCTTCGCTTTCCTTTTCAATGGCAAGCAATCTTTCCGCATCCGCTTTTACCTGCGCTTTTACCCCTTCGGCTTCGTCGCGCTTGCCCTCTTTCATCAGCATACCGACTTGTTTGGAAAGAGTGTTGCGCGCCGCGCGGAGCGCGTCGCCTTCTGAAATCAGAGCGCGGCGTTTCGTATCAAGCGCCAACGCTTCGTCCACGAGCGGAAGCTTGTGGTCTTGGAACTTTTTGCGGATATTTTCTTTGACCAATTCGGGATTGGTACGGATAAGATTGATATCGATCATAATAACACCTCGTATATCGGCAGAATAAAACCCCACCGTTCGCCTTTATTATACAACTTTTCCGCTTTAAAAGCAAATAATTGTCTGCTCCAAACGGCGATTTCCTATAAAAATTTCGCAAAAACCTTGTCTTTTTCAAAAAGGTATGTTATAATATGAATAATCGGGTTTTTATAAAAACCCGCCGACAAAATAAGGAACTTTGACTTTATGAAAAAAGAACCAGTCGCCAAGGCGGAAACTCCTCAGGCGCAACCCCAAGAAAAAACGGGCACGAGAAAAAGGAAGTTCTCCTTTTTACGCCGTAAGCAACCCGAAGCGCCCGTAGTGCACGTCGACCGCGTCAACGCCAGCCCTACCTATGGTCTGACCAACGCGCAAACGGACGAACGCGCCGCCGCAGGGCTCGTCAATAAAACGACGAAAAAATATTCCAAAAGCTATAAGAGCATTTTCGTGGGCAATATCTGCACGTTCTTCAACCTGCTGTGTCTTATTTGTACGGTAGCGTTGTTACTTGGCAGAGCAGACGCGTCGCAGTTTTTGTTCGTCGCTATTTTCCTTTGCAACATCGGGGTCAGTATCTTCCAAGAAATCCGCGCAAAACGCAAAATCGACAGGCTGTCCATACTCTCCTCGCCGACGGCGAAAGTCGTACGCGAAGGGGTAAAAAACGATATCCCCGTCGACCAAATCGTGTTGGACGATATTTTGATTCTCTCCGCCGGTCAACAAGTCCCTGCGGACTGTATCGCCTTAGAGGGCAACGCGGAATTTAACGAATCCCTCTTAACCGGCGAATCCGTCCCCGTGAAAAAGGAAATCGGCGCGCCGTTGTTCGCAGGCTCGTTCGTTGCCAGCGGCTCGATTGCCGCAAGAGTGGACAAAATCGGCGACGATACCTATATCAGCAAGCTGACGGCAAAAGCGAAAAAATACAAACGCCCTAACTCGGAAATTATGAACTCGATTAACCTCTTTATCAAGGTTATCGGTATTATGATCGTTCCCATCGCGTTCTTTATGGCTTGGGTCAATTTCAATTCCCTCAGCGCAAAGCCGGAGTATTTTGCAGCGGCGGAATCCTTTGCGCAAAAAGGCTTCTTCGCCTCCCTTGGCGAAGGCAATCTGCTTTTAAACCAAACGATACAAAAAACCTGCTCGGTCATTATCGGTATGATTCCCTCAGGACTGCTGCTATTGACGACCATCGCCCTGTCCGTGGGCATCGTGCGCTTGGCAAGATATAACACTTTGGTACAGGATATGTACTCTTTGGAAATGCTCGCCCGCGTCAACGTCTTGTGCCTCGATAAAACGGGCACGATCACCGACGGTAGAATGAAAGTAAGCGACTGCCTTTTAATCAACGCCACGACCGAATACGGCATCGACGATATCATCGGCTCGATGCTGGCGTCTTTAAGCGACAACAACCAAACCTCTATCGCGCTGTACGAACGCTTTGGACATTCCGCGGCTTTGCAACCGATTGCAACCCTGCCCTTCTCCTCTTCGAGAAAGCTTTCCGCGGTAACCTTTGAAGAAGTCGGCACTTTCGTACTGGGCGCGCCCGAATTCGTGCTTAGACCTATTCCCACGCGTATCGACAAAATCGTAAAACAGTACGCGCAAATGGGCTTGCGAGTCCTCGTCGTAGCGCACTCGCCCGGCAATTTGCAAAACGAAAAAATCCCGTCGGGCTTGAAAGCGGTGGCAATCATCACCCTTTCGGACAATATCCGCCCCGACGCCGTGGAAACGATAAAATGGTTTAAGGAAAACGACGTCGCCGTCAAAGTTATTTCGGGGGATAACCCCGTTACCGTAGCCGAAGTCGCCCGCCGCGCAGGCATTAAAAACGCCGCGCAGTTCATCTCCTTAGAGGGCTTATCGGATATCGACGTTGAAAACGCCGCCAATCAGTACACCGTCTTTGGGCGGGTAACCCCCGAACAAAAAGCCATCTTAATCCGCGCGATTAAAAAGGCAGGCAACACCGTCGCGATGACGGGGGACGGGGTCAACGATATCCTCGCGATGAAAGAAGCGGATTGCGCCATCTCCGTTGCCTCGGGCAGCGAAGCGGCACGCAACGTTTCCAACCTCGTCTTGCAGGACAACAACTTCGGCTCAATGCCGAAAATCGTCAACGAGGGCAGACGGGTTATCAACAATATTAAGGGCTCGTCGGCGCTATATATTATGAAAACGCTCTTAACCCTCACCCTTGCCACTATTTGTATTTTCTTGCAGAGCGAATATTTCTTCAAGACCAGCAATATGCTGATGTTTGAAATGTTCGTCAGCGCAATCCCCTCGTTCGTGCTTTCCTTGCAACCGAACACCAACCGCGTCAAGGGCAAATTTATCCCCTACGTACTAAGCCGCGCGCTACCGGGCGCATTCACGATGGCGGTCGGGATTATGGCGCTGTATATCCTGCGCGGCTCGTCCTTACAAGACGAGTTCGGACTCGTCGTAAACGGCGTCGAACAAGCGGAATACCACGCGTTGATGATGCTGATATTGACCTTCTCGGGGCTCGTAATGCTGCACCGAATCTGCAAGCCGTTTAACCTCTTGCGCGCAATTCTCTTTATTGCAGTCGCAGGGCTTTGCGCCTTGGTTATTTCCGTACCTGCCCTGGGCGAAATCGTCTTTAACGGCTGGAAAGGACTCGATTTTAGTATGTCGCAAATCCTACTCGTCGTCATTATCGTACAAGCAAGTTTCCCGATATCGGGCTTCTTAATCCGCTGTTTCGATATGATAAATCCCGCCGAAGAACAATAACGTATACGCACGATAAAAGCCGTCCGATATTCGGACGGCTTTTCCTTTTATTTCGTTAGCTTTACCCAAGCAAAACTGCGAGCGGGAAGAAGATAATCGCGCACGCCAGCAAACAGCCCGCGCCCTCTGCCAAGGATATAATCCCCAAAATAAGCGTTGCTATCGGCTTTTGCCCCTGCGCATTTTTAAAGGTCTTTATCGATTTTACACCGAATACCACCGAAACAACACCCAAAGCAATCGCACCAAGCAGCAAGAACAGCGCCGCGATTAAATCTTCTTCGCGTACGTAAGTGTAGTCGTAATAATAATTGTACTCCTCTGCGCCTACAATCAACGCACAAACGACAAAAAAGAGCACCATACCAACGAAGGACAAAATCGTCCCCGTCAAAGCCTTTCCAAAGCCTTCCATACGAGGATTGACAGCGGGCAACGGCTTTTCCTCCGCAAAGAACGGCTCTGCAACCTTTTCTGATTTTTCCGCGGTTTTATTCCCTACAGGTGCGCCGCAGTTACCGCAAAAAGCAGCATTTTCTTCCAATTCTTTTCCGCAAAAACGACAAAACATAAACATTTACCTCCACAATTTCTTTTGTAAAAATATACTATGACATAAGTATAGCACGAATTCGGAAAAAGTCAAGTCTTTTTGATAAATTGCATTCAAAAAGAATTTCAACGCGTACCTGCCTACCAT
>SVIW01000012.1 GCA_015069295.1 Clostridiales bacterium | reverse complement strand
AAAATAATACATTAGGCTCAATCAAAAAGTATTACAATGACAACATTAAATGCCTTGCTCGTCGTATACACCCATAATCGGTTGATTTCCCATAATAATCTTTCTAAATACCATTCGTTATACTAACTATTCTTTAAGCCTCGCAAGTTATTTTTTGGACAAACCCAGAAAAATGCTAATGGATTTGGCAGTGCAATCGTTTTATGGATAAAAAAATCACTCTTTTACGCCAGACTTTTGGAAAAGCGTCTAAAAAGAGTGAATTCTATCGTGGGGAAATCGGGGGAAAGTGTGATTTTTGAGCAAAATCGGGATTGCACGCGGATTGTATGTTTTGGGGCGTTTTGATAGGTTTTTCGCGTAAAATTGCCCCATTTTTGCACTTTTTACCGCCTTGTAAATTTGCTTGAAATTAGCCAAACTTGCCTTAAAATCCCTCGGAGTAACATCCGTGCCGGTTCAAGTCCGGCCAGCGGCACCACAAAACCCCAAGCCCTAACAAGGGCTTGGGGTTTTGTATTGTTTTACGTTTCTGGACGGACTTGAGGGTGGGAGGAAATCGCGGGAGCGATTTGTTTGCCTATGTCGGCGAAGAAAAAATAAGGCTTAGAGGCAAACCAAACGATTGATAATCGTTTGCCGGGGCGTCTCCGCTAAAGGAACAAGTCCGGCCAGCGGCACCAAAAATAGACAACCCAAATCGGGTTGTCTATTTTTGCTTGTTTTTTCATATCTTAACAAACTTGCAGGTAGGAGCCGTTTTGCGGGAGCAAAACGCTTTGCCTTGCGTGCTTTTCTTTCGTTATCTATAAATATCTATCCTAATTTATTTCACAAATCCGTGGGCATACAAAACGTCGGCGAGCTTTGCTAAGCCCCACGGCGACAACGTTTCCCCTCTCGCCTTGTCTTCTACCCCCGCTTCTTGTAAAACACTTTTCGCCTCGTCACGGGTCAGTTTGAAATAATTGACAAGATTGTTTTCTAAGGTCTTACGCCGATTTAAAAAAGCGCATTTTACCGTCTGGCGATAGGCGTTTTCGCTTTTCACCTCAACCCTGCCCCGTTCAAATTCGATTTTTACCACCGCGGAATCAACGTTCGGGCGAGGATAAAATAGATTGCGGGAAACCCGTTTTACAATTTTTGCACTCCCCTTTAACGCGATTGCCGCCGTAATCGAACCGTATTCGGGCGTATTCTCTTTGGCGCAAAAACGTTCGGCGACTTCTTCCTGCACCATAATCGAAAGCCCCTGCACTTTGTCGCTTTCTTCTAACAGCTTGGTTACGAGCGGAGTCGTAATATAATAAGGCAGATTTGCCACGACGACGTAGTTTTCAATTTCCTTTTCAAATTCCTTCAAGTCGAGTTTGTTAAAATCGCGGAAAATTACTTCTACGTTGTCTAAGCCCGACAGCGTCTCCGCCAAAACGGGCTGCAAGTCCCTATCGATATCGAAGGCGTAGACCTGCTTTGCAGATTCAGCAAGCACACGCGTAAGCGTACCTGCCCCACAGCCGATTTCGACGACGGTCGTCGTTTTATCAATCCCCGACGCGTCCACGATAGAGCGCAAAAGATTGGTATCGGATATGAAGTTTTGACCGAATTGTTTTTTGAAATGGAATCCGTGTTTTTCAAGCACGGTACGGAGTTCTTGCATAAAAACCTCGCAGGATGATCCTGCACTCAATTTTTTCTATCTTTCTTACGTTCTGCGGTGTTTCCTTTCGGTTACACGGGGCGGGTTAGATACGAGCAAGACGAGGAGAAGTGAGTACCCCGACAGGAGCGTACATAGACGTACGTGACTGAGGAGCACGGAGCTTCGACGACGTATTGCGAAGTATATAAGCCGTCCCTTTTAATTAGGAGTCGGTGATATACTTCCGCACGTACAACGGCACGCGCACGCTTTCTGCTAAACGCTTGCACGCTTCGACTTCCTCTTCCCCGATACAATCGACGATGGAAAAACGACAAGGCACGCCGTTTTTATTACAAAGTTTTGCGAACTCAATCAAGCCCGCAAACCCGCTTTCGCCGAACTGCGAACGGCAAATCGGCTGATACTTTTCCGCACAGGACGCATTTAAGGAAATATTGACGAAATCAATCTTCCCTTTTAATTCGGGCACGATATCCCGCTTATTGATAAGATTGCCCTGCCCGTTGGTATTCAAGCGGGTCTTTAACCCCTTTTCGTGGAAATAATCGCAAAGCGCAACCATCTCCGCCACTTTATACGTAGGCTCGCCAAAGCCACAAAACACGACTTCTTTAAAACGGCTTAAATCGCCAAACCCTTTCGTTGCCGCAACGACTTTTTCCACCGTCGGGTCGCCGTTTCTAAGCCAAAGATAATTGCCGTAATAGCTAGCGCGTTCGTTCCGCACGCAAAAATCGCAGCCGTTCGAGCATTTATTCGTCAAATTGATATACAAATTCCCGTCCAAGGTGTACGCGTACGTATCCTTGCGGTTTTCGTCCTTTTTCTCGTTGTTTTTATGCCCGTTTTGCTTTTGCTGGGGCTGCCCGTTTTGCGGCTTTTGCGGGGGTTGCTGATTCTTGTTTTTCTGCTTGCCCTGCCCCTGCTGATTTTGATTTTTGTTCTGATTTTGGTTTTGATTTTGGTTTTGGTTTTGCGCGTTTTGCTGAGGCTGACGGGGCTGTCCGTTTTGATTCCCGCCGTGCCCTCTGTGCCGACGGCGTCTTTTGCGCCCGCCCCCGTTTACGCCCGATTGTTCTACGTTTTTATTTTCTTCCATACGGTTATTTTAACCTGAAAAACAAAGTTTTTGCGTTTTGCAAAATCTGCGTTTTCAGCTCCTCCTCGTTTTCGTTGCGAAGCTCCGCCATATAATTTACGACGTGCTTTACGTTTTTAGGTTCGTTGGGAAATTCCCCCCGATGGGGTACGGGGGTGAGATAAGGCGAGTCCGTCTCAGACAAAATGCGGTGGGCAGGTATGCATTGAAACGCTTCTTGCACCTTTTTTGCGTTTTTAAAAGTCAACGGTCCGCCAAAGGAAAAATACAAGCCCAGCTCTAAAAAGTCCCTCGTCATCTCCGACGAATACGAATAACAGTGCATCAAGCCGCCCTTTTTCAAAAGGCCCTTATTCGCCCGCAAAATTTCCAGCGTCTCTTTCGCCGCGTCGCGGCTGTGCAATACGACAGGCAAGCCCAACTCGTTTGCAAGCTCTAACTGCCGCACGAACAATTCTCGCTGTACTTCCCTTGCGGGATTGTCCTCGAAATGATAATCAAGCCCGATTTCGCCGACGGCAACGCACTTTTCCAATTCGCAAAGCGGCTTTAACCGCTCCAAATCCCCGTCTTGATATTTTCCAAGCTCGCTGGGATGAAACCCGGCGCAAAAATAAACTTCCTTATAAAGCGCCGCCAATTCCGCCGCCGCGTAGGACGAATCGAGGTCGAACGCCGAACAAATGACCCGCTCCACGCCCTTTTCCTTGGCGCGGGCAAGCATCTCTTCCACGTTGCCGTATTCGCCCCCCGTCAAATGACAGTGTACGTCGATATACCCCGCCATATCAACCGAGCGAAGCGCCGCTTTCGACGTCTTTGTCGGGCACGATTAAGGCAAGCGTGCCGTTTTCGTCTTCCGCCGCCATAATCATACCCTCGGAAAGAATTCCGCACACCTTTCTGGGCGCAAGGTTGGTAACGAACACCACCTTTTTGCCGACCATCTCTTCGGGCTTGTAATGCTTTGCAATCCCCGAAACGATCGTGCGGGTTTCGTCGCCGAATTTTACCGTTTCTTTCAACAGCTTATTCGATTTGGGCACCGCCTCGCAAGCGATAATCTCGCCCACGCGAAGCTGTACTTTTACAAAATCGTCAAAAGTGATTTCCGGCACTTTTTCTTCCTCCTTGGCTTCTTCTGCGGGCTGCGCAGGTTGCACAGGCTGCGCCTGTTCTTTGGCGTACGCCGCCGCCTGCTCCGCGCGGATTTTTTCAATTTCGGGCGCGAGCGTCTTAAAATCAAGACGGGCGAACAACGGCGAAATTGCCGTTACCGTTACCGATTCGCGCAAACCGAATTTGCCGCAGTCTTCCAAACTTCTGCTTTCTCCGCCGTAGGCAGCGAAAATCTTTTCCGCGGTTTCGGGCATAAACGAATCGAGCAAGGACGCGCCGATTTGAATGGCTTCGGCAAGGTTGTAAAGCACGTCGTTAAGACGGGCTTTTTTGCTTTCGTCCTTAGCAAGCGCCCAAGGCATCGTTTCGTCGATGTACTTGTTCGCGCGACGGAAAAGCGCAAAGACTTCGGAAATCGCGTCCGCAATCCGCAGCTCGTCCGCTTTCGCCTTGACCTTTTCCACAGCCCCCGTTACCGTACCTTTAAACTCTGCGTCGGGGTCTTCTTCGTTTGCGGGCAGGGATTTTACCACCGTACCCCCAAAATATTTATCAATCATCGCAATCGTACGGCTAACGAGGTTACCCAAAACGTTCGCAAGCTCGGTATTGAACCGCTCGGTTACAAGCTCCCAAGTAATCTGTCCGTCGTTGTCAAAGGGCATTTCGTGGAGTACGAAATAACGCACGGCATCCACGCCGAAAAGGCGCGCCAAATCGTCCGCGTAAATAACGTTGCCCTTGGATTTACTCATTTTTCCGTCCCCTTGCAACAGCCAAGGATGCCCGAAAATCTGTTTGGGCAAAGGTTCGCCGAGCGCCATCAGGAAAATCGGCCAATAAATGGTATGGAACCGCAAGATATCCTTGCCGATAAGATGCAAATCGGCAGGCCAATGCTTTTTGTACAGCTCGCCGTGGTTGCCGTCCGCGTCAAACCCAAGCCCCGTGATATAGTTGGTCAAAGCGTCCAACCAAACGTACACGACGTGGCGGTTATCAAAATCGACGGGCACGCCCCAAGTAAACGAAGTACGGGACACGCACAAATCCTGCAAGCCCTTTAACAAGAAATTGTTCATCATTTCGTTTTTACGGGAAACGGGCTGAATAAATTCGGGGTGGGTGTTGATATGCTCGATAAGTCTATCGGCGTATTTGCCCATTTTAAAGAAATACGCTTCCTCTCTTGCGGGCTTGCAATCTCTGCCGCAATCGGGGCATTTGCCGTCTACAAGCTGGCTTTCCGTCCAAAAGGATTCGCAAGGAGTACAATACATTCCCTCGTAATAGTCCTTATAAATATCCCCTTGGTCGTAGAATTTTTTGAAAATTTTCGCAACCTGCTTTACGTGGTCGTCGTCCGTCGTACGCATAAATTTGTCGTACGAAGTCCCCACAAGGTCCCAAATATTTTTAATTTCGCCCGCAACTTTGTCTACGTATGCCTGCGGCGTTACACCCGCAGCCTCCGCCTTTTCCTGAATTTTTTGCCCGTGCTCGTCCGTGCCGGTCTGGAAAAAGACGTCGTAGCCCTCCTTGCGCTTAAATCTTGCAATCGCGTCCGCCAAAATCGCCTCGTAGGTGTTGCCGATATGCGGCTTGCCCGAGGTATACGCAATCGCCGTCGTAATGTAATAAGGTTTCTTTGCCATAACCTTGCTCCTTTTTACTCTTTTTCCTATCCATTATACAGCATTTTACTTTAAAAGTAAAATGTTTTTCGCCCGTTTTGCCTTGAAATCCCGCTCGGATAACCGCCTTGCAGGGAAACAATCCCCACGCCGCCAGCCTTTATAAACAAAAACACCCTTGCGGGTGCTTTCTTAATCTTCTATACCAAGTAAATACTGTACCGTTTCCCCGAAAAATTCGGACAACTTAATCAGAGCGGAAGCCGTCGGCTCCGTCTTGCCAAGCTCCCATTTTGAAACAGCCCTCTGGGAATACCCTATCTCTTTTGCCAAATCCGCTTGGGTCATATCCTTTTCTATGCGAAGTTCTTTCAACCGTGTAGAAAATTTCATAGTTACAGTATACACCTTATAAAAGGAAAAGTATTTGATAAGTCTAATAAGACTTAAAAACCACTATTCATTTTTTTTAGAACTATAGTTCTATTCTAATCCTTTTCTTGTTTGAAATGATATACTATAAACACTTTCGTAGAGCTTGCGACGACTAAAACATATCGGTATCGCAAGGTTGGCACACACGTAAAAGGAACGCAGTTGATTTGCGTTCCTTTTATGTTATAAATTTGCTCGGCGAGGGCGTAAACGCTCGAAATCCTGCATATAGTAACCCTATGAACACCCTTTTTTCCGCTATTTTTGCCGTATGCACTTTTTTACTGCTTTGCACCTCGCCCGAAAATTTTCTGCCCGCGATGTTAGAGGGCGCCAGCCGCGCCGCTACCCTTTGTGTTTCCCTGCTTGCCACCTACGCCGTGTGGATGGGGCTTATTAAGGTTTGGGAGGATTGCGGCGTGGCGCGGGGCGCATCCAAGCTGTTAAAGCCCGCGGCGAAAAAACTGTTGAAAACGAACGACGAGGAAGCGCTGTCCGCGGTATGTATGAATATGTCCGTGAATATGCTGGGGATATCGGGGGCGGCGACCCCGTACGGCATACAAGCTGCAAAGCTGCTGGATAAAACGGAAAACGCCGAATATTCTTCCGCGATGTTTTTCGTTTTAAACGCCACCTCGTTGCAGCTTATCCCCACTTCTCTTATCGCCGTGCGCGTAGCGATGCACAGCAGCAATCCCACGGACATCGTATTGCCCTCCTTTCTCGCCACCCTTTTTTCTACCGCCGTGGGGGTAATCTTAACGAGGATATTTTTGTTTAAAAAGAAAGAAAGCGCGGGAGCTGTCCCCGATTTTATACCAAAAACGACAAGGGCAGGTACGAGATGACGACAGTTTTGGCTTTTTTCTTCCCCGCAATCTTTCTTTTGACCTTTCTTGCCGCCTTTTTTAAAAAAGTAAAAGTGTACGACTCGTTTACCGAGGGGGTCAAAGGGGCAATCCCTTTGATTTTGTCCGTCTTTCCCTACATAGCCGCCGTAACGATGCTGTCAAAGCTGTTGGAAATCAGCGGGCTTGGCGAAAAAATAACCCACTTTCTTTCCCCCGTGTTCTCTTTTACGGGAATCCCGCAGGAAATCGCCCCGCTCGTCTTGATAAAGCCCCTTTCGGGCAGCGGCTCGATTGCGGTACTGTCGGATATTTTAGAACGGTACGGCGTGGACAGCTATCCCGCCCGCTGCGCCTGCGTTGCCTACGGCTCGTCCGAAACGATATTTTATATCGGCGCCGTCTATTTTGCGGGGTTGAAGCGGAAACGGTTGACCTCTGCCCTGCTGATTTCCATTATCTCCTACCTTGCCTCCGTCGTCTTTTGCTGTTTTTTGTGCAGAATACTCTAACCCCTTTCAAAAACGCTTGTTCAAGCGTTTTTTTGCTTTGCTTTTTTAAAAACGAAGGCACCGTGTATGCGTTGAAGAAACTTCCCCGCCCCCCTTTTATAGGCAAAGCAAAACAAAAAAAGAGCGCGCGAGGGATTGCTTTTTTTTGGTTTTTGGCTTTCAAACTTTTGCATTTTTGATAATTGTGTGATATAATAAACAAAATACGACGTTTTTTGCATAGAATACATTCTATGCACCTATAAAAAGGCTAGGTATAATGAGACTGACGAACATCGACGGATATAGAACTATCGATAAATACGTTACGCAAAAATTGGCGGACTTTGAAAGGGAAGAAAAGACCTTTGAAACGCTGTTTTCGTATATGTTTCGCGAGTCGGACAATATTATGGCGGAATCGTCGGACGGCTACCGCGTGAAAAAGATAACCTACGGCGAATGTAAAGCGGAAATCCTTGCCCTTGCCCCGCACCTTGCGCTTGCTCTTGACGGCGTAAAAAAAGGGAGTATGGTCGGACTGTATATGGCAAACAGCCTCGAATGGATTGAGATTTTTTGGGCGCTTCTTCTTTGCGGGTATAAGCCCTTGCTTATGAATTCGAGATTAAACGAACGGGTATTGGAAAGCATTCTTGCCGACTACGGCGTAGAAGCGGTGCTTTCGGACGGAAAAATCTTTTCCGTAAAAACGCTATTGACCGACGAGCTTTCGGAAAACGTACGAACGAAAGCAATGTCGCCCTTGCAAAACCCCGTATGGGAAAACGAAATCGTATTTATGTCCTCGGGCACGACGGAAAAGGTAAAACTGTGCGTCTATACGGGCGAAAATCTCTTTTACCAAATCGCCGACAGCGTTTCCATCGTAAAGCACTGCCCGAAAATAGCAGCCCATTATCACGGCGAATTAAAACAACTCGTTTTATTGCCCTTTTACCACGTGTTTGGGTTTATCGCGGTTTACGTTTGGTTCGGATTTTTCTCCCGCACCTTCGTTTTCCCCAAGGATTTACAGGCGCAGACCGTTTTAAACACCGTCAAAAAACACAACGTAACCCATATTTTCGCCGTCCCGCTCGTATGGGATTCCATCTATAAGGCGGCGCTGAAAAAAATCCGCCTGCGAGGCGAAAAGACGTTTGCAAAGTTTGAAAAAGCTCTGCGTTTTGCGGAAAAGCGCGGCAAGTTCGGCGATTGGTTCGCTCGCAAAGCCTTCAAGGAAATCCGCCAAGGGCTGTTTGGAGAAAGCGTGCAGTTCCTTATTTCGGGCGGCAGCTTTATCCAAAAGGAAACGCTGTCCTTCTTCAACGGAATCGGTTATCACCTTACCAACGGCTACGGTATGACGGAAATCGGGATTACCTCGGTAGAAATTAGCGATAACAAGAAAACCTTGGCAAGCGGCTCTATCGGCAGACCGTTCAACTATACGCAATACCGCATAGGCGACACGGGCGAGTTGGAAGTAAAAGGGAAAACCCGCGCCCATTCGATATGGCAAGGCGGGATAAAGCGCGCGACTGATTATAACGAATGGTTTCAAACGCGCGACCTTGCGAGCTTTGAAAACGGACGGTATTACGTCGGCGGCCGCCACGACGATTTGATCGTGTGCGAAAACGGCGAAAACCTGAACCCCGTACAAACGGAAAAAGCCTTGCTCGTCGAAAGCGCGGAAGCCGTGTGCTTGTTTGAAAGCGAAGGGCAGCCCGTACTGCTTGTCCACGTGAAAGACTGTTATTCTTCCGAAAAGCTGCAAGGCGTTTACGATAAAATATTGGAAAATATAAAAACGGCAAACCTGGAAACGGTCGTGCGAAAAATCCACGTAACCCCAGACTCGTTATTAGAGGACGGCGATTTTAAAATCAGCCGCAAAAAGGTCGCGAAAAGGTTTAAAAACGGCGAATTCCGTTTGATTGACTGGCAAAATATGCAACGCCATCTCGACGAAATGCTTTCCGCGTTAGAACTGGAAGTGCGCGCTTGCGTTGCCGAGGTTTTAGACAAAGACCCCGCTACGGTGGGCGTGGACGCCAACTTCTTCCGCGACCTCGACGGCTCCAGCCTCGATTATTTCGCGTTAAACGACCGTATTCAAACGAGGTACGGCGTACAGCTTTCCGCCGAGGAAGAGCAAGCCCCTTCCACCGTGCGCGAAATTTGCGACTGTATTTCCAAAAACTAATCCCCCCTTTATTGAGAATAAAAAGCAGGTGTACGAATGATTAAATCGCTTAATTCCAAATGGAAAGAATTCCTCTTCGGCTTTTCGGGCTTTGGCCCTAACTTTTTAATGGTATTGATGGGCGCGTATTATATGGGCGCGCTCAACCCCGTCAACCTCGGCGCAAACGAGGGGTATCAGGCAATTTTGGGCGGTACTTGTTTTATCCTGCCCGCCCTTTTCCCTATCCTCTACGCCTTGGCAAAGGTGTTTGACGGGATTATCGATATCCCCTTTGCACATATCACGGATACCCTTTCGACGAAATGGGGCAGACGCCGCCCTGCGATTGCGGTATGCTTTATCCCGATGGTCCTTTCCTTTGCGCTGTGCTGGTTGCCGATCGGCGGCGCGGACGGACAGCTTCTTAACACGATTTGGTCCTTCTTTTGGTCGATTATCTTCTTTGCTACCTACACGATGTCTTTGATTTCTTTCTACGGCTCCTTGTCCACCACTTGCGTAGACGAGCCGCAAAGACTGCGCGTTTCGGGGTATAAATCCTTCTTCGACACCATTTCCTACTGTTTGGTATACGCGCTCGTTCCCTTGTTGCTGGAAACCTTAAAAATCCAAATCGACACCTTCGTCTTCCTTTCCCTGCCGTTGATGCTGACGATGCTGATCCCCCTCTTCCTCATTAAAGAGGGCGCAAAATACGGCTATCCCGAAAACGAGGGCTTAGCCCCTCAGCGGGTAAAGCTTTTCGAAAGCCTGCGTATCACCTTAAAAAACAAACCCTTTATGCGCTGGCAGGCGGTCAACTGCTGCACCTTCTTCGGTCTGCAAATGTTCCTCGCCTCGATGAACTCGCTTATCGGCGACGGTATGGGTATGAGCGGCGTAGGAATGGCAATACTCAACACGTGCGCGTTCGCGCCCGTGCCCGTGATGCTGTACCTTTTCAACAAGGTCAAGGCAAAGAAAGGGATTCGTTTTACCTATCAAACCTGCCTAATCGCCTTTGCTGTATCGATACTGTCTTTCTTCTTCGGCTCGTCCTTGATTTGGGGAGATAACTCTATGCCGAAATATATTATCGGCTGCGTCGGCGGTATGGTCGGCAGTTGGGCGATCGGCGCGTTCTTTATGATGCCCTACCTCGTTACCGCACAAATTTCCAGCGTGGAGGAAAAATTGACGAAGAAAAACCACTCGGCAATGTATTTCGCGGCAAACGCCGTATTCTCTTCCATCGTCGGCGCGCTCTCCGGCTCGCTTATCTACGGCTTGATTCGTATGGTGTTTATCAACAAATCGGGCGGTATTACTTGGGCGGAAAGCGCGGAAGAAGCGGCTGCTACCCTCGGCGTTGCGGAAAGCCAGCTTTTAAATCTCGGCACTTTGCTCGTGCCCTTTATCGTTTGTATCGCCTGCATTTTAGGTGCAATTCTCGCTTTTAGAATGCCCAAAGAATACACGCCCCAGCTCGTTGGGAAAGAATTAAAAGAACAAGACCCCTCTATCGATTTGTCCGTGCTTGACTTAGACGAGTATAAGGTAAAGGAAGAAAAAGAGGAAATCGGTTTCGTGCAAATCGGGCTTTGGGTGCTTTCGGGCGGTATCTTCGGGTTTATTTGGAGCGCGTTTTTACTGCGTTCGGTAAAAGCCTTGACGGGCAAGGGCAAACCCGCGCTTTTGTGGGCGCTGTCCTCTTGTCTGCCTTTCTTTGGACTTTTCCTCGCCTGCAAGGCGGACGAGGCTCTTTGCGGCGAAGCAAAATCGCGCGGCGTGGCTTGTAAGAGTAAAAAAGTTTTCCATATCCTGTTTGGCTGTGTTTTGCCGATTTTACCCCTCAACTTCCTTTCCCTTGCGCTGTTACAAAGCAAAGCCAATAAGCTGTACGCGGAAGAAGAAAAGGCGGCGACGTAATGTGGCGGGCGATTTGGCGAGCAATTTTTCATTGGTTTGTAAAACTCACGGGAGTTTTGCCCTATTGGATTGCTTGCAGACCGAAATTTTATTATGAAGACAAAAAGGCGCAAAGCCGTAAACTAAAAGGCAAAGCGATTATCGCGCCCCTGCATACTTCGGTATGGGACGTCGGGACGATGATGATGACATTTTTCTGGCGCAATCCGCGCTGCGTAGTGGCGGAGCTGATGTTTGAAAAGAACCCGTTTTTGTCCTTCTTTTTGCGCTCGATGGGCAGTATCAAGGTAGACAGAAACGCAAACGATTTTCGGTTTTTAGATTCTTGCAAAAAAATTCTTGATAAAAACGGGGTCGTGGAAATTTATCCCGAATCCCGCCTGCCGAGAAAAGGCGAGGAATCCCCCCTGCCCTTTAAGCCCAGCACGGTATATTTGGCGCTAAAAAGCGGCGCGCCGATTATCCCCGTTGCAACGAACGGCAAGCTTTTCTCTAAAAAGCGCACTTGCGTTATGATTGGCAAGCCCATCGACGCGGCGGCGCTGTACGACGAAAGTTTAAGCGAAAAGGAAAACGTCAACAATATTACTAAGTATTTACGGGACAAAATAATAGAACTGCAATATGAGCTCGAAAGAAAATCAGAAAAAAAAGCGTAGGCGTTATTTTTTCTTCGATTTCGTGAAAATTACAGGCGCAATTCCTATGCTGCTGTTTTTCCGATTAAAGAAGATACGCGCCGGCAATACGAAATCGGAAAAAATCAAAGGCGCGGCGTTGATATCTTCCAATCACGTTACCTTTTTAGACCCGATTATTATCAACTGCCTGTTTTGGAGAAGACGGGTACGGTTTTTGGCGACCAAACATCTTTACAGAACTAAGCTGGGAGCTTGGTTTTTCAGGCATTTGCACTGTATCCCCGTCGACAAGGAAAATTTCAGTATGCAATCAACCCACGAGGTTTGCGACGGACTGCAAAGCGGCGGCGTGATTTCGATTTTTCCCGAAGGCATGGTCAACCGCGACGAGTCAAAATCCGTTTTGACCTTCAAATGGGGAGCGGCGATGATGGCGCTTAAAGGCAACGCCCCGATTGTGCCCGTGTATATCGTCAAGAGAACGCATTGGTACAACCGACAAATCGTGGTGTTGGGCGACAAAATCGATTTGAAGCAGCTCTGCGGCGAAAAGCCCACCCTCGCCGATTTACAAAAGGCAAGCGAATATTTACAGCAAAAGGAAAACGAACTGGTGCAGTATTATCAAACGTACTGTGAAAATAAAAAGAAAGAGAGAATGAAAAATGGCGATGACAAGAACGGAAATTGTAGATAAGTTAAAAGAAGTAATCACCACGGCGACGGGCAATCCCACGCTTGCCGACAAGTGTCAAGAAGACTCGGTTTTAACCGACGATTTGGGGTTAAATTCGGTCGGGATTTTGTTTATCGTCATCGCGATTGAAGAATTTTTCTCTATCCGTTTCGACGACGTGGGGTTTGGCGATTTTAAAAGGGTTTCCGACGTCCTTAACTACATCGAGAAAAAAGTCAACGAAGAATGAACTGGGAATTAAAAGAGCCCGTTTGCGGGGACATGATACGTATGTCTTTCGGGCAGTTTCATCATTATGGCATTTACGTATCGGACGACGAAGTGATTCAGTTCGGCTTAGCCCCCACCGCGCGCCCTGCTTTGGCGGCAAAGGACGTAGCGGTGTGCGCATCCAATATGGAAGAATTTCTAAACGGAAGCTTTTTAGAGGTCGGCGTGCCTGATAAAAAAGAACTGAAAAAGAAACGCAAGGTCGAAGAAATTGTTTCCTTTGCACGCAGCCGAATCGGCGAGACGGGTTATCATATTTTGTACAACAACTGCGAACACTTCGCCTACGAGTGTTACCTCGGCGAAAAATACTGCTCGCAAACGGAAGACGTGCGCAGCCTATTTCAAAGCCTGCCGCTTTTGGATATTTACGTCAGTGAACTGCCAAAAAACGGCAAAATAAAAACCGTCCACCCCCCCGAACGGAACACAGAAATCCACGCGTGCGGCTCGGAAAAGGTACGACGGGAAAAA
Source organism: Clostridiales bacterium (assembly GCA_015069295.1). GTDB lineage: Bacteria > Bacillota > Clostridia > Christensenellales > Borkfalkiaceae > Scatosoma. The sequence continues at coordinate 34,081 of SVIW01000012.1, read as the reverse complement.
TATTACGTTTGGAAACTGCTCGAATACGCCTTGGAACGGACGTTTGGAAAAAAACTAAAAAAACTCTCGATTACGAAAAATAAAAACGGAAAATGGGAATGTCCTGACTGCGCTTTTTCCCTTTCTCACAGCGGCAACGCCGTCGCCGTCGCGCTCTCACGAAAAACCTTGGGCGTGGATATCGAACGGATAGCCGCCGTAAAATCGGGCGTGGAAAATAAAATTCTGACGGCGAGAGAAAAAGACGAGTTTTCCGCTTTGCCTATCGAAGAGAAAAACCGTTATCTTTTGGAAAAATGGACGCAAAAGGAAAGTGTGTTTAAAAGTTTAAACCAGCCCGTTTTTCATCCTGAGCACATTGAAACGGCAAACGAACAAGTCGAAACGCAAGAAATCGAAATTGCGGGCGAAAAGTACCTGCTAACGGTTGCTTCTCCCGACCTTGCCAAACGAAAGCTTGTTTTCGTACCCCACGAAAAACTGTAACGAAAGAAAAAATACACCTTATAAGGAGGCAATTATGACTTGTAAACATTGTGGCAAAGAACTCGATTGCGAAGCGGACGTTTGCGACGAATGTAAGGCAAAAGCTGCTGAAAACGAACTTCTTACTCCCCCGCCTACGGCGGAATACAATCCCCGAATGGTAGGCTTTAAACCCGCGCTGACCGGAGCGATTGCCGCCGCCATCGCGCAAATCGTAGCCGCCGTTTCCGTCGCGCTCTTATACAGCGGTTGGTTCGGCGCAATCCTCGGTCTTTTGTTTTTAGCGGCGGCAATCGTCTTTTGCGTACCCGCAGCCATTATGGGGATTCATTCCATTCTCTTATCCGTTCGGCTTAAAAAAGCAGGGCAGCCCCTGCCCGTGGCAACCCTCGTCCTCGGCATCGTCGCTTGCGCCCTCGCGCTTGGCACGGCGGTTACCGTTCCCGTCAATTTCTTGACTTGGTTGATTGCATTACTTTAAAACACAAGCCCCCTCGCCAATCGGCGAGGGGGCTTTCATCTCGTACCTGCCCGCTTTATTTTATCATATTTTGACGAATTGCGTCAATCTCGGCTTGCGTTAAACCAATCTGTAAAAGATAGGTTTCGCAGGCGTCTTTAAAGGTTCCCGTCGTACTGCTGTTACGGAAAAGATACGCCATCGTCGTGGCTAAACTCCCCGTCATTTGCTCTACCGTCGCACTGTCCGCGCAACCGCTTTCCGAGAAGAAGGACATCTCGTAATCGAGGGAAATATCGTTTACGGAAACTCCGCAAACCCCCAAAAGCAGCATCGATACCATCGACGTTCTGTCTCTACCGATGGAACAGTGTATGTACACGGGATAATTGTCCGCGTTGGCAAAAATACGCATTGCCGCCGCAAGATTTTCGTAGTTATCTTCGCAGTCGATACCGACTTTACCGCCCGTATAATAGGGGCAGGAATAGTTGTAATAGCCAATTTCTTCCCCTGCGGGCGAGCCGCCTTGCTTCCCTTCGCCCTCTTTTCTCAAATCGAGGTCGGTCTTTATCTTATAGGTGTTTGTAAACGCTTCAATACCCGACGGCGTAATGTTATCCAGCTTTCCGCCGCGGTATACGATTCCTTGGCGAACCATACGCCCGTCTTCGGTCGCTTTCCCGCCGATATCGCGAGTATTGGAAACCCCGTCTATTTTTATCGTGCGCGGGGTATTCGCCGTCTTAAACGAGAATACGCGCGAAGTATCTTCCCCGCCCTTTACCTGCCAATAATAGGTAGTATTGACAAACAAATCGGACAAAGTAAGGCTTTCTTCCTGCGCAAGGTATACCGTTTTGTTAGACATATTCGCATTTTCGGAAAGAGCAACCTCGTATTCGTCCGCGGGATTTTTCGCGCTCCATTCCAAAGTCAGCGTTTTCATAAAATAATGATCGCCTTTGCCGTAATAAGGCTCGGCAAGGTTGTATCCGCTTTCATAGCTAAAAGCAAATTCCGCCACTTCGTCGTTGGCAAGCACCACGATTTTACCCTCTTTAGGCGATACCGCTTTAATCGTCTCTTCCACAGCCCGTTCCTCTTCTCCGCAGGCGCTAAACCCACCGACTACGCAGCACGCAGTCAGGGCAAACACGCCGATTTTTTTGAATATTCCCATAATTTTCTCCTTACGGTTGTTGTTTATATTATAGCCTTTGGGGAAATTCCTGTCAAGCCTATGCACGAAAAATAATAATCTTTAACACGCTTTCCTGAAAAAATGGCATACGAAAACGCCCCCAAAACGAGGGCGTTTCCCCTTTTTAAATCTCCACCATAATTCCGAATTCCGCATTTGTCATACCGACCAAGGGAGTAACACGACCGCGTGGAGTGTATCTCATTTTTAATTTCTACCGCAATTCCGAATTCCTCAAGCCGTTTTATTATATCCCCATTCTACGGTACAACCGCCATTCCAATTATTCTCCCAACCGCTCGGCTGACTTTCCGCCTCGCAATAAATTGTCAAGCTATTGCAACCAGAGAACGCGCCCTCCGCAATACTCGTAACGGAATCAGGAATTTCTATGCTAGTCAAACTACTGAGATTTTTAAACGTGTATTCGATACTTTCGCAAACCGAGCCTTCTTCAAAAACGACCTTGGTGATTTTAGGCTTATTAAATTCGTCTACCACATAAGTAAGCTCATAAGGGAGCGTCTTCACACTAGCACCAATCGTCAGCGTGACCCCATCGCCGTTTGCTCCCGCCCTTGTGAATAAGCAGATTCCACACGTAGCGGTCTCTGCATTGTAATAGATTTTCGTTAAACTGCTACAATAGGCAAATGCATTACCACCGATATTCGTTACACTATTAGGAATTTCTATGCTCGTCAAGCTGGTGCAATTATAGAACGCAGAATCACCGATACTCGCAACCGAATCGGAGATTTCTACGCTCGTCAAGCTCTTGCAACCATAGAACGCAGAATTGCCGATACTCGCAACAGAATCGGGTATCGATACGCTTTCCAAATAGACTTGTTCATAAAATGCTCTTTCTCCGATTTCCGTTACGGGAAACCCCTTATAGGTTACAGGAATCTCTATATCCAAAGAAGATACCGTGCCGATACCGATAACGCGGTATTCCTCCTTACCGCTGATCCGCTGATATTGCAAAATTTCCGCCGAAGAAACGCCGTCTCCTTTTAACCATTCTAAAAAGTCCGCTTCCGTACCCTTATAGCCGTTATCCAGCCAAATCTGGTATGCCGATTTGCCGTCCACACCATCTTTGCCGTCAGTGCCGTCTTTACCGTCTGCGCCGTCTTTGCCGTCCACACCGTCTTTACCGTCCACACCGTCTTTGCCATCACCCTGTAACCACTCTAAAAAGTCTGCCTGCGTGCCAGTATGTCCGTTGTCCAACCAAATTTGGTATGCCGATTTACCGTCCGCGCCGTCCTTACCGTCTGCGCCGTTCTGCCCGCCGCAAGCCGAAGCCCCTACGGATACCGCACACAGCGTCAAAACGGACAACGCCCCAAGTAACCATTTTTTCATTTTTCCCATATACAGCCTCCAATATACTACCAATTTGGTGGTTTTTCAAATATTATACTACCAAAATGGTAATATGTCAAATAGAAGAGGTGAAAAATGAAGATATTGTTAGGGGAACGCTTAAAAGAATTACGGGAAGAACAGGGCTTAACGCAACGGCAAACCGCGGAAAAGTTAGGGTTAAACAGCGTAACCTATTTGCGTTATGAAAAGGCGCAACGCGAACCGCCGTTATCCGTGCTTGCGGAGATGGCTATTTTTTTCGAAGTGAGCGTAGATTATTTGTTAGGATTAAAAGAATATTAAAAACCGCCCCGAAAGGAGCGGTTTTTTGGTACACCCGATTGGATTTGAACCAACGGCACCAGGCGTCGGAGGCCTGTGCTCTATCCAGCTGAGCTACGGGTGCATAGCCTCTTTTTAAAAAGTACCTATATTTTACTATTTTTTACTTCCATTTTGCAAGCAATTATGGTATACTATTTTCAAAATCTGAAAAAAATTTCTTTAGGAGGGGTCGGTTATGTCGAAAACGGTCGTCGTCGGAATGAGCGGCGGGGTGGATAGCTCGGTTGCCGCGTTGCTTTTGAAGGAACAAGGCTATAACGTCATCGGCTTATTTATGCTGAATTGGGAAGAAAACGACGAGAACGGTTGCTGCACCGCCGAGGACGATTATACCGACGTGCGGCGGGTTTGCTCGGTACTCGATATCCCCTATTATACCGTCAATTTTGCCAAAGAATATATGGACAGGGTGTTTTCCTATTTCCTCGCCGAATACAAGGCGGGCAGAACCCCCAATCCCGACGTTTTGTGCAACCGCGAAATCAAATTCGGACCCTTTTTACAAGAGGCAAAGCGCTTGGGCGCGGACTATATCGCGACGGGGCATTATTGCAAAATCAAGCACGAAAACGGCGTGCATTATCTCCAAAAAGCCAAGGACCAAAACAAGGACCAAACCTATTTTTTAAACCAGCTTTCCCAAAATCAGCTTGCCGACGTTTTGTTTCCCTTGCAGGATATGGAAAAGCCCGAAATTAGAAAAATCGCCTTGGAAAACGGGCTTGCTACCGCCAAGAAAAAGGACTCGACGGGGATTTGTTTTATCGGGGAGAGGAATTTTAGAAACTTCTTACGCTCGTACCTGCCTGCCACAAAAGGCAAAATTCTTGACCTTTCGGGCAAGGAAGTCGGCGAACATATCGGCTTGATGTATTATACGTTAGGACAGCGCCGCGGTTTGGATTTGGGCGGTATCAAAGGCGAGGACGAGGGCGGCAGATGGTTCGTCGTCAAAAAGGATTTGCAAAACAATATCCTCTACGTCTCGCACGGCGACGAAACGCCCCTTTTCTCCAAGTCCTGCGAGGTATCTTCCTTTAACTGGATTCCTTCTAAACCGCAGAAAAAAGAGTTTGCCTGTATGGCGAAATTCCGTTACCGTCAGCCCGACCAACCCGTGTTCGTTTCGGTTCGAGAAAACGGGAATCTGCATATCGAATTTGCGGAAAAACAACGCGCGGTTACCGAGGGACAATACGCCGTTTTATACGACGGAATCAACTGTCTTGGCGGGGGCGTAATCGAGAGCGCGGAATATTAAACTCGTACCTGCCCCTATCATTTCCCTTTTGGAGGAATTTTTATGAAAACTATCGCCATCGTTACGGGCGCATCTAGCGGCATTGGAAAGGAATTCTTCCTTTCCCTTTTAAAAAAAGACGAGCCGTTGGACGAAATTTGGGTCGTTGCGCGCAGCGAGGAGAATTTGAAAGCGTTACAGCCCCTCTCCCCTCTGCCCTTGCGCATTTTTGCTCTCGACCTGTCCAAAACGGAGTCCACGGCGATTTTAACGGCGGCTTTACAGGCAGAAAACCCTTGCGTTAAGTATCTTATTTGCGCTTCGGGGTTCGGGCGTTTTTCCGCCGTTGAGGACGATAAAACCGCCGTTTTAGAGAATATGATTGACCTTAACTGCCGTTCGATCGTTTCAGTTACGAAATCGGTCTGTCCGTACCTTGAAAAGGGCAGTCTCGTTATCCTTATCGCCTCGGTTGCGGCGTTCCAGCCGATACCCTATATCGCCACTTACGGCGCGAGCAAAGCGTTCGTGCTGTCCTACGGTCGGGCGTTTAATAGAGAACTGAAAAAAAAGCGTGGCGCGCGGTGCTTGTGCGTGTGTCCGTTCTGGACGAAAACGGCGTTTTTCGATCGGGCAAAATCGGAAGATACGATTGTCAAAAAATACGCCGTGATGTACGAGCCTAAACAAATCGTAACGCGGGCGTGGAAAGACGCGAAAAAGAAAAACCGCGACGTGTCCGTTTTCGGACTTTACACGCGCGGTCAAAGACTGCTTGTTAAGCTGTTGCCCCACCGACTCGTAATGCGGATTTGGCTGCGACAGCAAAAATTAAACTAAACGTAAAAAACTCCGCCCCGCAATGGGACGGAGTTTTGTTTTTAGTTTTTCAGTTCAGGCGCTTCGCCGCGGTCTTCGGGGAACATCGTACCTGCGGGAATAACGGGCAACATCATCGGGTTGATGAACGCGTTTGCCGTCAGCGAGGAAACCGCCGCGCGAAGGTAGGGATATACGACTTCGGTCATATTGATAACGAGGTCGCGTCTGTCCATTTCGTCGTTGACGTCCTCCGCCTCGAAAATACCAACCAAACGAACCTTCAAATTGAAAGGCTTGGGCGAATCTTCCGTGGATTCTACGTTGACTTCTAACGTAACGAACCAAATCTTTTCGTTGTCGTTGGCACGTCTAACCGTACGGGAAAATTTAGGATTGATTTCGAACTTCGTATCTTTGTCGACCTTGATACGGTTCATCGAGTAGCTGACTTCTTCCGCCATAATTCTTGCAAGTGCGTATTTCATAAAAAACCTCTTAAAATTATTCTCTTGGTATAGTATACCACGAATTTCCCTTTTTGTCAATACGCAAAGAGAGTTCGCGCCCCCTAAAATTCAAGATAAGTATATATAACCGCTTTTTTTAGTAAATAAACAAAAATTTGAAAAGTTTTTTTGCCGCGCTTTCTTATATTAAACTAACCCTGTGGAGAGAGATTTCCACAGGGCGTTTTACTTTTTATAAACTATTCAAAAAGTCGTTTAATAATTGCTTTTGCTTTTCAGTAAGAGAAGAAGGAAAAAAAATCAACGTTATACGCTTATCAACGAAAAAATTCCCTCTCGTCCAACCCAAGTAGTTCATACAGCGTAGCGTTATAAATTTTTGCAAGTTCTATCAATTTTTCGTATTCTGGGCGTGAAACATTATTCTCCCAATCACTAACATTAGATTGGTGTATCCCCAATTTATCTGCCACGTATTTTTGCGAAAGCTTCGCATCCTTTCTGCATTGTCTGAAATGTTTGCCAAAATCCATAAATATATTTTAACAAAAATGTGCTTTACACATTGACAAATATGTGTATTGCACATATAATATATGGTATGAAAGATAAAATTATGCAAAAATCTCAAACAAAATCAAGGCAACGGGTGCGCGACCACGGCGAAGTTTTTACCAACGAACGCGAAGTGAAAGCCATGTGCGACCTTGTAAAAAACGAAACGGAACGCATTGACAGTAGGTTTTTAGAGCCTGCGTGCGGTGATGGCAATTTCCTTGCTGAAATCCTTACGCGCAAACTTGAAATCGTCAAGCGCAAGTACAAAAAATCCGCACTTGATTATGAAAAAAACGCCGTGTTGGCGGCGTCAAGCATTTACGGCGTGGATATTTTAATCGATAACGTTATCGCTTGTAGGGAGCGAATGTTCAAGATTTGGGATAAGGAATACAAAGCCGTTTGCAAGAAAGAATGTAGCAACCAGACGCGTGACGCCGTGCGCTTTATCTTCAGACGCAATATCGTTTGCGGAAACGCGCTTACGCTGAAATGCGTGGACGAAAACGGCAACGACACGGACGAACCGATTGTCTTTTCCGAATGGGCGTTTATCACAGGCTTTCAAATGCAACGTAGCGATTACACCTTCGCGGAATTGCTTGCCCAAAACGACGATAAAAAGCAAATGCGCATAGACGATATACCAAGCGACGAAGGAACGTTCCTTAAGAAATACGTAACCCACTATCGGAGGGTACAGGAAAATGAGTGAAAATTTATTCAACAAAGTATATAACCCCGACGTTTTGAGTTGCCTTGCCAACCTTTCCAACGACGAAGTGTTTACGCCGCCCGAAATCGTAAACAAAATGTTGGATATGCTGCCGCAGGAGCTATTCAAAAACCCCGACACTACGTTTTTAGACCCTGCGTGTAAAACGGGCGTGTTCCTGCGCGAGATTGCAAAACGCTTGATTAAAGGGCTTGAACCGCAATTCCCCGATTTGCAAGAACGTATCAACCATATTTTTCATAAACAGCTTTTCGGGATAGCGATTACCGAACTCACGAGTTTACTTTCCCGTCGCGGAATCTATTGCAGTAAATACCCGAACACCGATTTTTCGGTAAGCAAGTTTGACACCGCCGAAGGAAATATCCGTTTTAAGCGTTCGCCCCATACCTGGGTGGGTGGAAAATGTATTTACTGCGGTGCAAACAAAGGGCAATACGACCGTGGCGACGAATTAGAAACTCACGCATACGAATTTATCCACAAGAAAGACGCAAAGGAAATACTCAATATGAAATTCGACGTAATTATCAGCAATCCCCCGTATCAAATCAGCGATGGTGGCGGTACAGGTTCAAGCGCAAAGCCTATTTATCAATTATTCGTAGAGCAAGCGAAGAAGTTGAAACCGCGTTATTTATCTATGATTATTCCGTCCCGTTGGTTTTCGGGTGGTAAAGGGTTAGACGAATTTCGTGCCACTATGCTTTCTGATAAACGCATTCGCCATTTGGTAGACTATTTTAACGCCGAAGAATGTTTTCCTGGCGTCGATATTTCAGGTGGTGTATGCTTTTTCTTATGGGATAGAGATAATGAGGGTGATTGCACTATTATTTCACACGAAGGGCAAAAAACGACCGAAATGACACGACCCCTTTTAGAAGATAACGCGGAAAGTTTTGTGCGCTTTAACAACGCTATCAGCATTTTGCGTAAAGTCCGCAATTACAATGAATCCTCTTTTGAAAAGATAGTCAGCCCACGTAAACCCTTTGGAATAGAAGCCACGGACAAAATTTATGAAAAAGAAGATGTAAATCTGATTCCTGTATTTGCATATCCCAAAAACGGCTACATACTAAAATACAATGTTCGTCAAAACAAAGAATGGATAAATCAATATAAAGTATTTATTTCTAAAGCCTATGGTGAACGTGGTGAATTCCCGTATTTTGTTTTAGGTAAACCCTTTATTGGAGAGAAAGGCACATGCTGTACTGAAACCTATCTTGTGATTGGAGCAAATGACGATAAAGCGATAGTTGAAAACATCAAAAACTATATGATGACTAAGTTTTTCCGCTTTTTCGTTTTATTTAAGAAAAACACGCAAAATGCTGCTAAAAATGTATATACTTTTGTCCCTATGCAGGATTTCTCAAAATCTTGGACAGACGAAGAATTATACGCAAAGTACGCCCTAACACAAGAAGAAATCGATTTTATCGAGTCTATGATTAAGAAAATGGAATAAATTAACAAAAAAGTGTTTCAAAATAACATTTTTAGGGTAAGTATAATGTAAATTAACATAAAAAGTAAAAGGAGATTTTTATGAAAACCAATAAAACCATTACTGTTTCTTGTATTATTCTTGCCATTATAACTTTTGCAATTTCTTTCTTTTGCACGTTCAAAATTACTGTGCGAGATTACAACGAAATTCTTAATTTTATCAGCTCAATTTTCATTTCATTATTTGCAGGTTCAATAGTTGGTATTATTACCCCTTTGATTTATTATTTTTCTGCACGGAGACAAGCTCAAATAAAATTTTACCACCAATGCTTCAATAGGTTAGGCAAGCTAATCGATATAAAAAGTTGGTATAACGAAAATTACGAACGACTCATACAAACAAAACCTCCTATTTTACCCGAAAATGATAATGAACAAAGATTATATGATATTTTCAAAGATACTGTCAAAAAAGGCGTGTGCACAATTAAGAACTATTCCGATTTTGACACTGAAACTTTTTACACCCTAATTGATGATTATAGCGGTTTATTCCGTGATATTGATGACGTTAAAAAAATTATGTTTGCGATTAGGGATAAATTTAACACATTTGACTACAATTTATACCTCGATGATTTTGATTTTCGCTATAAAGTCCAACAAGTGGATAGTCGCAAATTTGAGCCTTCTATTTGGTTAAGAGATGTTTTAACAAGCTATAATACTAAAACGAAAATTTTAGATAGTAATTTAGACGAAATAAATGCGCTTCTCAACAAGTTTGTCCACCATACAAAATTAGATAAATACACGCAAAAAACACAAGGGAAAAAGAAATAGAAATAAGTTATGCCACAAGAATTTTTTATTCAAAGACCGCAGGTTACGCCGACCATTTACGCGTATGAGTTTGTCGGTGTAGAATCGCATAAAAATTATATCAAAGTCGGCTTTACCGACCGTACCGCCGAAGAGCGTATCAAGGAACAGCTCCATACAAGCGCTATTCCGTACCGCATTCTTTTGAAAGAATCGGCTATGCGCACGGACGGCACTTGCTTTACCGACCACGATATACATACCGTTTTGCGCCGTAAGGGATTTAGACAGCTCAACGAAGGCGAAGACAAAAACGAATGGTTCCGTTGCACAGTAAAAGACGTGCAATCGGCGATTTTAGAAGTCCGCGAAGGTATCTATTCGGAAGAAAACCGCAATGCGAATTTCAAAATGCGCCCCGAACAGGTAATTGCGGTGCAAAAAACGATGGAATATTTTGCTTTGGCGAAAAAGGAAGAACCTGAAAAATCGCCGAAGTTCCTTTGGAATGCGAAAATGCGCTTTGGTAAAACGTTTGCAAGCTATCAGTTGGCGCGGAAAATGAATTTTAAGCGCGTTTTGGTGCTTACCTTTAAGCCTGCCGTGGAATCGGCTTGGCGTGAAGACCTCGTTTCCCACGTGGATTTTGAGGGTTGGCAATTCGTTTCCAACAAGGACGCACACGACAATAAAATCAATATTGATACGCAGTTTGCAAGCGCGGACAAGTCGCGCCCTATCGTGGTATTTGGTTCATTCCAAGACCTTTTAGGTACGAACGAAAACGGCGGTATCAAGGCGAAAAACGAGTTCATCCACGCTACGCAATGGGATTTGGTTATCTTTGACGAATACCATTTCGGCGCGTGGCGTGAAAATGCGAAAAAACTGTTTGAAAATCCCGACGAAGAAGAAAACGCGGATTTCGATATGGAACAGTACAAGCGCACGGAAGCGGACAACGCATACAACGAAACGTTTTTGCCTATTTCGACGGGATATTATCTTTTCCTTTCGGGTACGCCTTTCCGCGCTATCAACAGCGGTGAGTTCATTGAAGACCAAATCTATAACTGGACGTATTCGGACGAACAAAACGCAAAGGAATCGTGGATAGGCTCTAACAATCCTTATTTAGAATTGCCACGTATGGTGATGCTGACCTATCGTATTCCCGAAAGCATCCGTCAAATCGCCGTACAAGGTGAGTATGACGAGTTTGACCTTAACGTATTCTTTTCCGCAAAAGGCAAAGGCGACGAAGCGAAGTTCGTTTACGAAAACGAAGTGCAAAAGTGGTTGGATTTGATACGCGGTTCTTACTTGCCGTCAAGCGTGGACGATTTGAAGCTTGGGCAGGACAAGCGTCCGCCTATGCCCTTTTCGGATACGCGCTTATTAAACGTGTTATCACATACGTTATGGTTCTTGCCAAACGTAGCAAGCTGTCAAGCAATGGCGAATTTGCTTGCACAAAAACAAAACACTTTTTATCACGATTACAAGGTAAACGTATGCGCTGGGACGGGGGCAGGTATCGGTTTAGACGCGCTCAAACCCGTGCAAGCGTCGATGGGCAATCCGCTTGAAACCAAGACGATTACCCTTTCTTGCGGTAAGCTTACGACGGGGGTTACCATTCGTCCGTGGACGGGTGTGTTTATGCTCCGCAATCTCAAATCCCCCGAGACGTATTTCCAAACGGCGTTCCGTGTACAATCGCCTTGGAAGATTAAAGACGATTTCGGCAACGAACAACTTTTAAAGCAGGAATGTTACGTATTCGACTTTGCTTTGGATAGAGCCTTACGGCAAATTTCCGATTACTCCTGCCGACTGAACGTGGACGAATCTAACCCCGAAAAGAAGGTTGCGGATTTCATTCATTTCTTGCCCGTTTTGGCTTACGACGGCAGTACGATGAAGCAAATCAACGCGCAGGATATTCTCGATATCGCTATGGCAGGTACGAGTGCAACGCTCCTTGCAAGACGTTGGGAATCGGCGTTACTTGTCAACGTAGACAACTACACTTTGGGACGTTTGCTTGCGAATCAGGAAGCCTTGGACGCGATTATGAATATCGAGGGATTCCGTTCCCTTAATCAAGATATTCAAACGATTATCAACAAATCGGAAGCCGTTAAAAAAGCCAAAAAAGAAACGGAAAAAATGACCGAAAAGGAAAAGAAAGAGATTTCCGAAGAAGATAAAAAGGCAAAGTCTTTGCGCAAGCAAATTCAAGAAAAGCTTATCAAGTTTGCTACTCGTATTCCTATCTTTATGTACTTGACGGACTACCGCGAACGTTGTTTGAAAGACGTTATTACGCAGTTAGAGCCTGGGCTTTTCAAGAAGGTTACGGGTTTGGACGTAAACGATTTTAATTTGCTTTGCGAAATCGGTGTATTCAATGCGAGCTTAATGAACGATGCTATTTTCAAGTTCAAGCGTTATGAAGATTCGTCGCTGTCCTATACGGGTATCGAGAAGAACATTTCCGACGAAATCGGCGGTTGGGATACGGTTATCCGCAGGGAAGAATATCAAAAGTTGTTCTTCAATCAACAAGCGACTATGGATTTTGCGGCGGAAGCTATACCCGAAGTTATTGAAGAAATCGCCCCTGCCGTTGACGAACCGAAAACACCGCCTAAAGCGAGCGATTCCATCACGGCTACGTATGGCGTAAAACCGACCGTTACCACGACGGTTACGGCAAAAGAAGAACCGCAAAAGATAGAACTTGACCTTTCGGGTGCAGTCGCAGGAGCAACCGTTCTTCACAAAAAGTTTGGCGAAGGCAAGATTATCCGTATCGATAAAGCACAAAAGTACATCAAAGTCGATTTCGGACAAGGTGAAAAGACTTTTGTATTCCCTTCCGCTTTTGAAATGGGTTTCTTGGAAATTAAATAAAAAATAAAAGTAGGACGCACAAGACGTCCTACTTTTATTTTGGAGCAGGTGACGAGAGTCGAACTCGCCGGGAACAGCTTGGGAAGCTGCCGCCATACCGCTAGGCGACACCTGCATTTCGTTCTCCCATTATAGCCCTTTTCTTCCCTTTTGTCAACGATTTTTCACTGCTCTTTTCTATTTTTTTCTCTTTATTCTATCGCAATTTCTCTCGCCTCGTCTTACGATTGACAGTCTTTACAAGTCCCGTAAAATTCTACGCTATACCCACTGACCGCAAAGCCGTGCTCCGCCTTGACCCGCAAATCCCCTTTCAAGCCCTCGGTTTGCACGTCCGCCACCTTCCCGCACGACGTACAATGCGCGTGATAATGCGGCTCTACGTTATAATCGTAGCGCACTTCGTCGCCCGCAACCCGCAGTTCAAGCGCTTTGCCGTTGCTCGCAAAGCCGTTCAACACGCGAAACACCGTCGCACGCGATACCGTCGGGTAACATTCGTGCACGTACCCGTATACCTCCGTCGCCGTCGGATGATCCAAGGTCTTTAGCGCATCGTATATGATTTGCTTTTGCTTTGTCTGCCGTTCTTGCATATTACCCTCTCCTTATTGAGATTGAATACTGATTATACTATACCATAGCGGAGGGGGTTTGTCAAGGGGTTTTTGATAAAAAATATTGGAAAGGTATGGAAAAGGGGGGCAAACGCCCCCCTTTTTTAAAGATTTTTCGTGTTGACGATAGAGATTTCCTCGCCGCTTAACGCGTCTAAATAGATAAGATAGTTTTCCTCGCCGTAGGAACAATAGAACTCGTAGGCGGGGCGTTCGCCGCGCATCGTACGCACGACGGCAAGACGGGAAGCCTCAACTTCCAAACCGTCGTACAGCTTTTCGTAAGCCTCTGCAAGCGAGATTTCCGTTTTTACCCCTTCGCGCGCTTTATGGTTGTGCACGTATTGCGTCGCGTCCAAGCCCGAAACCACGCCGCGGGTACGGCAGACCTTTACGCGTACGGCGTCGGGATAATAGGCAACCCCGTCCGCCTCGTACACGAAGGTAAAATCAGTAGTCGTGCCGTTATGGCGCAAGCGCACCGCTTCCATATCCGCATAGCCTAAGCTTTGTAAAAATTCTTCCGCTATTTTTTCGGCGTTCGCGATATCGAACGTGTCTCCTTTACATTCTTCATAATAATCAAAGCGGAGCAACGCGCCGTCCGTCTTGCTGACTTCGGCAAACAGCATCGAGCCTTTGCCATCGTACCCCTGCACGTTATACGCCGTATAGAACCGCCCGATCGTTTCGCCTACGCATTGGAAATCCCCGATATCGTAGGTCTTAAAATACCCCTTGCAAAGCTCTTCCGCTTCCGCAGGGTCGATTTTGCTCGCGGACTCTTCTTCCCTGTTGGGCGTGTTTCGTTTCGTACCTGCCCCGCCCATATCGCCGCCAAGGCGGGCTTTATTTTCTTCCAAGGTCAGCTTTTCCACCTTGCTGATTGCGTCGGCAATGCTGCCTTTGCCCTCTTTGATAAAGGCTTTTAAATCTTTATCCGTCATCTTCGACATCATACCGTTGATTTCTTGTCTAATCGCGTGATTGATCTGATAGAGTTCGTTTAAACGGGCTCTATCCGCCTGCGATAACTCGCCGCCGTTTCTCAAAATGGACAGCATACGTTCACATTCCATCGCGGTACGGTTGATAAAGCTGGTAACGTTGCGGTCGGCTTCCGCCGTCAAAGGCATTTTTTCCAAATCGAGTTCCGCCATACGGGTCTGCACCAAAAGGTCGGTTAAAATCCGCTCTTGCTGCACGGAAGAATCGGAAACGCGGACGCGGTCAAGATCGTTATCTACGTTCTCCATAATCCCCGTCAACTCGTACATAGTAGCCCGATACGAAGACATCGTTGCCTGCATCGCGCTTTGCGTTTCCATTCTTTCCACCGTCGCCGTCGCGCCCAAAGCCAAGGAAACGACTCCCAAGGTTACCACTGCCGCCAGCCAACCGCCATACCCTTGGCTGCGGTTATTTTTCCGTTCGCCTTGCGATTCTTTTTTCGATTGGCGTTTTTTAGCCGACTTTTTGGCGTTTTCCTTTTTCGCGCGAAGCTTTGCTTCTTTTTCCGCCGCGCGCTTTTCCGCCAACGCCTTTCTTTCGGCTGCGCGTTTCTCCGCGCGCGCTTTTCTTTCGGCGTTTCGCTTTGCTATTTGCGCTTTCCATTCGGCAAGCCGTTTTTTACGCGCCTCTTTGCGCTTTGCCCGCGCCGCTTTCGCCGCCGCCTTTTTCTTTTCTTTTTCCTCTTTCTTTTTGAGCGCCGCCTCCACCCGTTGCTTTGCCCGTTGGCTTTCCTTTTCCGCCGCCGCGCCGCTATGGGCAGAGTTCAGTTTCTTTGCATTGACTTCCTTTGCGGCTTCTTTCGGCGCACCGAGCGCCGCTTCCCCTTTCGCCGTCGTCTGTTTCTTGGTTTGCATAGTCTTTTTCGTCGCCGTTTTTCCGTCCGCGCGGCGGGTTTCTTTCGTTATTTTTTCCACTTTTTCCGCTCCCGAAGAGAGGTTCGTCGCAATCTGTCTTTCTTCTTTTTTCATAATCTCTCCTTAAATAGCAAACACGTGCTTGCCGATTACCGTTACCGTTTGCCGATCGAAAATCCACGCGCTCGTGGCGACGGCAGGGTTATAATAATACAGAGCGCCGCCCGTAGGATCCCAGCCGTTTAACGCGTCCCTCGCCGCTTTCATCGCCGTTTCGTTGGGGGTCAAATTGATTTGCCCGTCCGACACCGCCGTAAACGCGTGCTTTTGATAGACTACGCCCGCAATCGTGTTGGGGAAGGACGAACTACGGACTCGGTTTAAAACCACCGCACCGATTGCCACCTGCCCCGTGTACGGCTCGCCCCGTCCCTCGGCATAAATCGTCCTCGCCAAAAGATACACGTCCGAGCTGGAAAATCCGTTTGTGCCCTGCGATTGCGAGGAAGTAGAATTTCCCACAAGCGCTTGATACGAACTGTTCATACCCAGTGCCTTATAGGTCGCTTTCCCCACGACGCCGTCTGCCGTCAAGCCGTTGTTTTTTTGGAAAGCAATGACCGCCGCGCGGGTCCCTTTCCCAAACACGCCGTCCACGCTGCCGTTATAATACCCCCAAAGCTTTAAGCGGCGCTGCACCTCGCGCACTTCGCTCCCGCTTGCCCCTTGCTTTAATACCGCCGTGGGCAACGCTATCTCTTGCTCCATTGTAGACGTTTCTGCCAAAGACAGAGTATTCACGTCTTTATTTTCTATCGCCGCGACTGTCGCGGTCAAAGTCAGCGTAAGGGCGGCTGCCGCCAATACGATGCCTTTTTTCGTTGACTTCTTCATCCCGTTTCCTCCTATATGTAGCGCAAAACTAAGAAAAAGAGCCTACCAGGTACGCGTTGAAAGCTTTTATTTCGTCATTTTCTTCCAAAGCCCGTCTATAATTTCTTTTAGCTTGCTTTTGTATATAACCTCGTTTGAGGGCGCGGCAAAACATAACGGCGGATAAACCACGCACCACCAATTATCCCCCTCTCCCCTGCCCAAACGGATAATCAAAGCGGTATATTCGCCGGCAGGCAAAGTATATTCGCCGTAAACGCGAGTAGGAAAGCTCTCTTTGGTAATTTCTGCCGTCGCGCCGTAAGAAAAACCTTTTGCTCGCAAAACGGCAGAGGCAATCTCTTCTACTTCCTTTAACTTTGAAGCGATCCCCTTTACCGCAGCCTCTTTCTCTTGATAGTCCGCAACCAAAGGAGTTAAAAATTCGACGAGCTCGTCGCGTACGTAATATTTGACAGCCTGCGCCTGCGCTTCGTTCGAATCGGCGCGAATATGGATACGCAAATACTGGTCGGTAAGCAAGCTCGTTTCGTACCTGCCCTCGCCATTTCCCGTTTTTAAGCCAATCGCACCCGAAAAGCCGAGCGTCGTTAAACTTATTATGATTGACAACAAAAAAATTATGCAAAACTTTTTCATAAAAAATAACCTCCGTTTTGTACACGGAAGTTATTGACATAATTTTATGAAGTTATACCTTGTTTTATCATTTTATTGCAAATCCGACCATTTATGTTCGTGCAATTCGCCCGTCTCTTTCAATCCTGCATACTCTGTTTGACGGAGCGCCTCGTACAGGGCAATCGCCGCCGAGTTCCCCAAATTTAAAGAGCGCGCCTGAGAAAACATCGGGATTCGAAGACAAGTTTTTTCATTTTGCAGCAACAATTCTTCGGGCAACCCTTTCGTTTCTTTGCCAAACACGAGAAAGTCCCCGTCCTGAAAGCTGACGTCGCTGTGCCGACGACGCCCTTTCGTCGTGAAGAAGAAAAACCGCCCGTTCGGATATTGCTCTTTTAACTGCGCGAAGCTATCGTAATAAGAGATCTCGACGAGGTGCCAATAATCTAGCCCCGCTCTTTTTAAATATTTGTCCGTAACCTCGAATCCAAGCGGTCTAATCATATGCAAATGCGTGCCGGTCGCGGCGCAAGTACGAGCGATATTGCCAGCGTTTTGCGGGATTTCCGGTTCGACAAGAACAATGTGGAACATAAAACTACCTACCTTTTTTGTATATCCTTATTTTACTATGCCTTGCGGGATTTTGCAAGTGTTTTTCCCGCCTTTGGCATACTTTGTCAAAAAGGAAACGCATAAAAAGAAACTTGCCGCGCATACTGACGACAGAAAGCCTCTTCGGGCAAAAAGGGAGTTTATTATGTTATTTGAAAACACGGAAACCTTTAAAAACCTTGCCCGCGCCTTTGCGGGAGAATGTCAGGCGGGTATGCGCTATCAGATGATTGCAAAACTTGCTATGAAGGAAAAAATGAAAACGTTGGCGGACGCTATCCGCACGATTGCGAAAAACGAGACCTTGCACGCCACTCAATTTTTTAACAAATTGATTGAAAAGGGCGGAAACCGAGAAAACGTTCACGTGGACGCGGGATACCCTTTCCATTTAGGTACGCTTGCAGAAGGGTTGAAATTTGCGGCAGGAGACGAGCTTAGCGAAGCGGAGGATATCTATCCAAGCTTTTCCTTAACAGCGAAAAAAGAAGGCTTTGAGGACGTTGCAGCGCTGTTTAAAATGGTCGCAGAGGTAGAAAGTCAGCACAAAATCGTCTTTCAGTATCTTTACGACGGCGTAAGAAACGGCACGCTGTATAAAAGCGAAAGTCCAATCCTTTGGATTTGCAGCGAATGCGGTTATATGCACGTAGCTACCGAGGCGTGGAAAGTATGCCCGCTTTGTAAAGCAGAGCAAGGCTACGTGGATTTACACCTGCCTTTTGAAGGCGTACGGCAATAAAACGAAACAAATTGCCCGAAGTCGGCTTTTGTATTTTTCATTTTTAAAAGGAGTAAAAGTTTATGAAAAACCAGAACAAACAGAACAATCAAAACAATCAGAAAAACAAAAATTGCGGCAATAAGGACTGTGGCAAAAACAGCGAAAACCACAGCTATCAGCACGGCGGCAACAACGACTGATGCCTGCAAAAAAGTCGGTTAAACGCATACCTGCCCCCACGAAACGCGCTTTGGACGTCTTAAACGGGCCTTCTAACACGGACGTAAACGGCAGTTATACGGGAAGACCTAAAAACAAACGGGAAGTCCCCGTTCAAGACGCGGACGACCTGTAAATAAAGAAAAAGCCAATCCTAAAAAAGGATTGGCTTTTTTCTTAACGTTCTCCATTAAAAATCGTCGTTTTTCTTTTTACGGCTCGTCTTGGGAGTAGGCGCGTCGTCATCGTCAAACGAATCGAAATCGTCGTCGTCATCATCGTCGTCCTCGTCGTCCATATCGTAATAATCGTCGGCGGAGACGTATTCGAAATCGTCTTTTTCTTCTTCGATTTCTTCTTCCTCTTCCTCTTCTTCCTCCTCGTCGAATTCGGAATCGGGAATCCCCAAATCGATTTCTTCTTCCTCATCGTCAAGGTAGGATCTCCACGAAGCGTCTTCCTTCTCTTCGTCCTCGTCGTCCTCTTCCTCTACCTCATAATCTTGACGCTGCTTTTTACATTCTTCGCACATCTTTTCGCCTAAGGGCATATAATTTTCCCCGCAAACAGGGCAAAGCTCGGTTTCTTCTACCCCCTCTTCGCTTTCAAAGCCGTCCGAAAAGGTTTTCTCCCCGCTGAGCTCTTTTACGCAAACGTCGCAATATTCTTGCGCGTCCGCGTCAATGAAATTTAATTCACATCTTGGACAAATAATATATCTCGCCATCTGATTTTCCCTCGTTATCGGTTTTTACACCGTGATTTTGCTATATTATATTAGTATTTGCAGATTTTGTAAACTGTTTTTTACCTGATTTGAAAAATTTTTTTCTTTTTTACAAAAAAAAGAGCCGTTCTTTTTCTCGAACAGCTCTTTTTTGTGTTATTCTTCGTCTTTCGTTTCTTCGTCCTCGTCTGCATATACGTCGATAGACTTGTCGTCCGTCGTATCAATACGCTGACGTTTGTAAGCGTTGACAGTTGCTTCCGCCTCTCTCTTCGCCTCCACTTTCTTTTGATGCGCACGGTATGCGGGGATTCCAAGCGCTACTGCAACGACAAGCACGCTGCCAACGACAATCAACGCGATTGCCCAACCAGGCATACCCGTTTCTTCTTCCGCAGCTTCTTCTTCAGGCTGTAAAAGATATTCCGTCCAAAGCGTATCGATTTCTTCCGCGTGCGCGTCCGACATCTTACCCACCAAAGCGATGAGCTTGGATTCCTTTACCAATTCACCGTCTTTCCCGAACTTTTCAACGACTTCTTTGAAGAAATCTTTATCGTAAAGTTCTTCTACTTCCTTGCTAACGCCGCCTTCCGTCTGGAAATAATATTCGATAAGCTTCGTAGCCGTTTCGTTGGTGCTGTATTCGTCAAGATATTCTTTTACCTCTTGATACAAGTCGTTGTTTTTCTTGATTTCGTCCGTCGTGCCGACCTTTGCCGCGTAGATATAGTTATAGCTTACGTCGCCGCCTGCATAGGACTGTGCGTTACAGTACAATACAACGTCCGTACCGCCGATAAATTCGGGCTTGTACCAATCGTTATGCCAATCGACGAGCGCCACCGTAATGGGCTTGTATTCGTCCGTTTCCAGCATAGAAATTGCGTTGTAGTCTTCTTCATCGCCCGTATAGTTGACACGGCTGAGATTATACCCGTTGGTACCCGTTCCGTAATAGTACAAATACTCGCCACGGGTCTGCCACAACGTACCCGCCGCGCTGCTTGCGACACGAACTTCCGTCGTTTCAGCGTTTGCGCCAACCGTTGCGCGCCAAATTTCCGAACCCGAAAGATAGATATAGGTGTGCGTACGCGCGCCGTTATCCCCCGTTGCAAGCTGGAAGATTGCCGAGCCCGAAGCTTTCGTGGTATCGTTTGCGATAAGGTCTACGTCTACGTTTTCGCCAAAGTTGTTTGCCGTAACCGTATTGAGAGTGGACTTTCTGTTGTCCGTCATATAATACAGCTTGGTTTCGCTGCCGTTTGCCGCGCGGGTGAAATATACGCCGCCGTTTTCATAACGAGCAATCGTGTAGGTGTAACCGAAAGGTTCGCCTGCGTCCTTTGCGTCGTCTTGGTTAAATCTCGTATCCGGCTGCAAAGACGCAACTTTTTGGCTGCCTACGCCGTCCAATACAAGTTTACCAAGGTTGACGTACGGATAGGTCGAATAGTCCTCGAAATCGTAAGGAATTTCTACGTCTTCGCCGTTATCCTGCGCTTCTTCCGCGTCCTCGTTCGCCTTTTCCATCACCGCTTTATCAAAGTCGTACGTCTTGCCGCCTTCTACGGTGTACGAAGCTTCGTCTGCGTTGACGGTAGCGCGCGCCGCCGCGTTTACGCAATAGATCTGGTTATACCCAGGCGTGTGCGCAATCGCGCTGTCTTCGATGTTATAGGTAACGTTCATCGTGTAATAAACGTTGGGGTTTTCCAAATCGCTTTGGTCGTAATAAACCGTCGCACCCGTAACGAGGGTCATATTTTCCCCCGTCGCCGTGTTGTACGATTTCAACGCGCCGTCGTCTTCGTAAAGACAGAATACGTCCTTTTGTCCGTCGCCGTCTCTATCCACGCCCGCTTGTACGAAACGGTAGTTTACGGTGTTCGACGAAAGACGGAAGAAATACCCGTCCATCGGCGCTTCCGTACCGTCGATCTTCGAACGCTTGAAGTCAAGCGACGAGTTTTGTACGACGCCGTCTACGTCTTCGTCCGTCGTCGGCGTTGCATAATATACGTAATCGCCGTAGATATAAATACCGCTGGAATAGTTCTGCGTAGAAAGCACGGAAGGCACGACGATCTGCGCCTTATCGTATTCGCCTTTTTGGAGCTGTTCTTTGGAAATACGCATCAGCGCGCCTCTTACGACTTCGCCGTATACGTTTTCCGCCGTGTACTCTTCTTTCCCGTTGATGAAATAAACAAAATCGCCTTTTTCTACCGCAAAACCGCCGTTAGACGTTACTTCCGCGTTCGAAACGTAGCCTGCGGATAACGATTCGCCTTTATATACCTCGCCGCTGCAACCTGCAAACGCAATCGTACCGCCAAGCATCGTTACCGCCGAGATAATACCAAGTATCTTGTTGCCTTTACCCCTCATTGTATAAGGACTCCTTAAAATAATGTCTGATTCTTCTTTGTTGTATTGTTTGGTTTTGCCTATTCGAAAACGTAAGTTCGCCGTAGCATTTCGCCGCAGATTCTTCGTGAAACGAAGCAAGATGCAAGAAAGGCAAGGAGAGCGCAGCTTCTCCGACGGAAGCGTACTGATTCGCACGTGAGCGAGGAGAAACGCAAGCCCGACGAAGCATTTCGCCGCAGATTCTTCGTGAAATGAAGCAAGATGCAAGAAAGGCAAGGAGAGCGCGGCTTCTCCGACGGGAGCGTACTGATTCGTACGTGAGCGAGGAGAAACGCAAGCCCGACGAAGCATTTCGCCGCAGATTCTTCGTTTCGATAGACTAACCGACAATATTAACGCATATTCTATTATATATCAAATTGTCAATTAAAGCAATCGAAAACGCCTTGCTTTTCGGGATTTTTGCTTGAAAATTTTTATATTTTTGGGGGTTTTTTGTAATGGAAGCTTTCGGCTTGTTTCATTTGTTGCAATCGCTGTTACCAAAAACGGAAGAAAGGGCGGAAGACGGGGCAGACGAAGGGAATTCCCCTTCCCTTCAAGCCACTTCTGAAAAGGCGGAAAACGGCACAGAAACGCCTATACAAAACGCCTGCTTGGACTTCCTTGCCCGACACGACGAGCGAGTAAAAAACGTGCGGAAAAGGTAAAAGACGGTAAAAACCCGTCTTTTTTACTTTGCGCAGTATAAGTATTCCTTTTTGAAATACGCTCGACTTCGCAACAAAGTTGCTCCGCTCGGTATGACGGCTACGTTCCTGTCATACCGACTGAGCGCAAGCGAATGGAGCGTATCTCTCTTTTAATTTCTTCCGCAACTCCGAATTCTCCAAAGCTCGTCTTTTCGCACCTCGCAGTAACAAAAAAAGAAATCCACCATAAAGGGTGGATTTCGTTTTTGTTATCTCTTCGAGAACTGAGGTGCACGTCGTCAAAACGAATTCCTTTTCGGCAGGTCGGCAAAGCAGACCTGCCCTTTTGCATTCGTTTTTCCTCTTCCCAAAAAATCTTTGCCTTGCAAATCTTTTTCGGGAGCCCGGTAAAGGCTGTGTAACAACCCTCGGTTGATTTCTGTCTATAAAATACGGCGCAACACAGCGCATAGACGCTCCGTTTCGTACTAGACCGCGTACGCGCCTTCACGTCGTGCTTGTTTTGCTTGCATTTTTTAACGACAGATCGCTAACGCTAATCAACCGCTTGTCGTTACGCAGCCTTTTATAAAGCTCGTCTTTTCGCACCTCGCAGTAACAAAAAAAGAAATCCACCATAAAGGGTGGATTTCGTTTTTGTTATCTCTTCGAGAACTGAGGTGCACGACGAGCTTTCTTCAAGCCGTACTTCTTTCTTTCCTTCGCACGAGGGTCGCGGGTCAAGAAACCTGCTGCCTTCAATGCCGAACGGCTGTTTTCTTCCGCTTCAAGCAACGCGCGCGCTACGCCAAGACGAATCGCGCCTGCCTGACCGGTGTAACCGCCGCCGATTACGTTTACAATGATATCGTATTTGGATTCAACTTCCAAAAGCGCGATG
This sequence comes from Clostridiales bacterium, assembly GCA_015069295.1. Classification (GTDB taxonomy): domain Bacteria; phylum Bacillota; class Clostridia; order Christensenellales; family Borkfalkiaceae; genus Scatosoma. Next base: position 10,933 of record SVIW01000012.1, on the reverse strand, counting down.
GGCTGCTTTACGATATATTGGAGAGTACCCTGAGGGAAATAATCTTCGAATGCGCGATCATTGATAATAATCGTGCCGTTACCGCCGGGAATAAGACGTACACGAGCAATTGCCTTTTTTCTTCTGCCCGTTCCCCAGAATTGAAGCTTCTTTTTAACGTTTGCTTTAGCCATAATTCGTTATCCTCTCCTTAGTCAACTTTAAGTTCTTCGGGTTTTTGCGCCGCGTGGTTGTGTTCTGCACCCTTGTATACCTTCAGCTTTTTGAGCATTGCTCTGCCAAGGCTGTTCTTGGGCAACATACCCTTTACCGCTTCGTATACGGCAAGGTCGCTCTTTTCCGCCATCATCTTTTTATAAGAGATTTCCTTCAAGCCGCCGATATAACCGGTATGGTATCTGTAGAACTTGTTTTCCAACTTCTTACCCGTCAAAACCGCTTTGTCGGTATTGATAACGATTACGAAATCGCCGGTGTCTACGTTGGGGGTATAGGTAGGTTTGTTTTTACCGCGAAGTACGGATGCAACACGGCTTGCCAAACGTCCCATGGGAACGCCTGCCGCGTCTACAACGTACCACTTTCTTTCAACCGATTCGGCCTTAGCCATATAGGTCTTCATACTATGTTACTCCTTGTTTCGTGTGTATTTTTTCATTTTCTCGATCGGGATAGCCTTGGTTAGAAAAAACCGTTCAACTAACGGGGAAAAACGGGTTTTCCAAGGGGTTCCCCCTTTCTGCCTATTTATTGTATTATGAAAAAAAATTTAAGTCAAGCTGTTTTGCAAGCGTTTTTTCAACTTTTTTTATTTTTTTCAAACTTTTTTTTGAAATCTTTATTTTTCTTATTTTTCCCGCTATCGCAAACGATTTTTCCCCGTTTTTTCCGTCTTTTTACGCCTTTCTATATATATTATAAGGAAACGAAGACGAAAGCAAAATCCCCAAAGTCAAGTAAAATTTTTTACGAAATTTCCCTACGCCCCCTCTTTTCATTGCTTTTTTATAAAAAATAGGCTATAATAGTTTCGTACGAAAAATGTAAAATTTTTGGAGGACAAAATTATGCCTTTGGTAACTACTACCGAAATGTTTAAAAAAGCGTACGCAGGCAAATACGCTATCGGCGCTTTTAACGTAAACAATATGGAAATGATTCAGGCAATCGTCGAAGCCGCTAACGAGGAAAAATCCCCCGTTATCTTGCAGGTTTCCGCAGGCGCAAGAAAATATGCGAACCCCGTATATTTGAAGCACCTCGTACAAGCCGCAGTGGAAACGAACGATATTCCTATCGCAATGCACCTTGACCACGGCGCAGATTTCGAAATCTGCAAAGCTTCCATCGACGGCGGCTTTACCTCGGTTATGATCGACGCTTCCTCCCATCCTTGGGAAGAAAACATCGCTATCACGAAAAAGGTCGTTGAATACGCACACGACCACGGCGTTGTCGTTGAAGCCGAACTTGGTACGCTTGCAGGTATCGAAGACGACGTAAACGTTGACGCGGCGCACGCGCATTTCACCTCCCCTGACGAAGTAGAAGAATTTACCGCAAGAACGGGTATCGACTCGCTTGCGATTGCTATCGGTACGAGCCACGGCGCTTATAAATTCAAGCCCGGTCAGGACCCCAAACTCCGTTTGGATATCTTGGAAGAAATCGGCAACAGATTACCCGGTTTCCCCATCGTATTGCACGGCGCGTCTTCCGTTCCTCAGGATAAGGTTGCTATCGTCAACCAATACGGCGGCCATATGCCCGACGCAATCGGTATCCCCGAATCCGAGCTTAGAAAGGCAGCGCAGATGGCGGTTTGCAAAATCAACATCGATAGCGACCTTCGCGTAGCGTTCACGGCGGCTATCCGTAAACATTACAGCGAATTCCCCGGCCACTTTGACCCTCGTCAATACCTTGGCGACGCGCGCGCGATGATGAAAGAAATGGTAAAACATAAGATCGTCAACGTGCTTGGCTCGGCAGGCAAAGCGTTTTAATTAAAAACAAAATGATAAAACTCCCGACGGAGATTTCCGTCGGGAGTTTTTTTGTTCGTTTACGTTGCAATTACTTTTTCGAGATATCCTTTTCAAAAAGGTCTTTTTTAATCTGCGTAGTGGAAATCTCCGGCGTGCGGGGCAAATAGACGACTTCGCAATGCTCTTTCAAAAAATCAAACTTGCCCTCCCAATCGTCGCCCATTACGAACGTATCAATCTTATACAGCTTTACGTCTTCCGCTTTTTGATCCCAACCGCTTTCGGGGATTACCAAATCAACGTAGCGCAAGGATTCGAGCAACAGTTTTCTCTGCTCGTACGAAAAATAGGTTTTCTTGCCCTTTTCAATCGAATTGAATTCGTCCGTGGACAGCGCAACGACCAAATAGTCACCAAGCGCCTTTGCGCGTCGCAACAAATTGATATGCCCGTAATGCAGCAAATCAAACGTTCCGTAAGTGATGACTCTTTTCATAATTTATGCCTCCTTATCCTCGCCCATCGGCAGCGCTTCCGCCGTCGGGATATTTTCTTGCGATTTTTTCGCCGTCGGTTTTTTCCGTTTTAATAGATTAAGAATCGTTTTGCGTTTCCAAATAGCAACCAACAATACCAATCCAACCAACACGTAGCGGATCGCGATACTAAAATATAGCAAACTGCTAAGTAAACACAACCCAACGCAGACGAGCGCCAAAAGGAATATCAACGCGTTGTTGTAAATCTTCTTCCCTTTCGCCGCGCGCTTATACCCCAAATAGTGCATAAGGACGAGCACCGAATACGAAATAAGCGTCGTATACGCCGCGCCCACGTACGAGTATTTGGGAATCAACCACCAATTCAAGCCGATATTAATTATCGTTGCCACAATCGTGGACAGGGCGATAAATCCCGTCTTCTTATGGTAAAATTCGACGTTCGCATACACGTTATACAGCGCCGTCAAAAAGGCGACTGCCGCCACGGGCGGTACGGCGTACACCCCACCGTAATAGCTTTCGGGCGCAAGGATTTTCATAATCTCCGGCGCAATCAGCGATACGCCCACGCACGCCACGGCAAAGAACGCCAACAATAAAATCACCGTGCGGTTGATGGGTTTATGGTCCTTAACGTTTAGTTTATCAAAGGTAAACGGCACGAGCGATGCGTTGACGGACGTCCAAATCAGCGAGGCAATCATCCCCACGTTTGCCACCACCGCATAAATCGCCGCCACCCCCTCGGGCATCATCGATTCGAGCATGATTCTGTCTGCCGAGCTCATAACGTGCTGCGCCAAATAGTGCGGCAACAAGGGAAGCGCCAACAATAAAATCGGTTTCCAATAGGAGAAAATCTTTTTAGAAAGCCCCTTGCCGTAGATGTAGAAATATAACGGCAAGCTAAACGCAATATTGACGAGGGTCATCGACCAAAGCTTGACTTCGCCCGCGTTCGTGCCGTCGTAGAACGTAACGCAGAGGATAGAGAACAGTTGCGACAGCACCGCCGCCCCAACCGTCAATACGAACGCGAGTTTGTATTTGTATTCGTATTTTTGTCTAGTAATCCAAAAGACGTGCGCAGGGTGGAAAAGCATATTCATGAACATTAAAAACAACAAGTTATTGCTGACGGAAAACGTGTCTCCCACCCATTGTTTGACGGCAAAGACCCCGACGAAAAAGACGATCGTAACGAGGTTGCAAAGCAACAACACCGAGGCGATATACGAATCTCGCCTACCCTTATAATCGTTCAATCCAACGTTAAATACCCCCGCCGAGGTCATACCCAGCAAGGCAAACACTTCTAATATGGTCGTCCACGCGCCGTACGTCGTAATGACGTCGTATTGTTCTTGCGACAGCAAACGGGTGAAAATCGGCGTCGTTAAAAAAGCGATGCCTTTGAGCGCAAACGAACTGATTACAAATATGATAGCGGAACGAGCCGAAACTGGCATATTCCGCCAACGCGACAGTACCGATTTCATTCCCCCGTCCTCTCTAGTATGTATTTTACGGCGTTTTCTGCGGCAGAGCCGTCCTCTGCATAGCCCAAGTCTTTCTCCAAGGAAACAAGCCCATTAAGATACTCCTCTTTTGAAAACGAGGTTATCGTTTGCAGCAGCGTTTCAAAATTTTCGCTAACGGGAAAAGGCAAAGTCGTTATCGGCAGATAAAAACCACGTTCTTTTTCCTCGTAATAGGTCAAATCGGGGAAGAATAAGAAACAAGGGCGTTTGGTCAACGCAAAATCGAACATCGACGAGCTCGCGTCCGTAATCAAAACGTCTGCGCACGCCAAGTACGCCGCCATGTCGTCGTGCAGATTGCCGTTAAAAATTCTGCCGCCGCTCAATTTTTCCAGCGCCGCCCAATCCACCGCGTTTTCCACGTGGTAATGGAAACGGCAGACAAGCGCAAACTCGCCCCCAAATTTTTCCTTCAATGTGGCAAAAAGGCGTTCAAAATCAATTGCTTGCAACTGCCCCAAACCACTCCTTTCTATGTTCTGTTCGTGTAAATCCTTGCCGTCGTTGCGGAAGGTAGGCGCAAACAATACCAATTTTTTATCCGTCGGTAAGCCCAGATTTTTCTTTATCTTTGCTTTGTCTTCGTCTACCAACAAGCAGTCGTTGCGAGGCGAACCCGTCAACACCGTCTTGATTTTTCCGTAAGTAATCCCCTCTATGATCTCGGCGGTGAAACGATTCCCCATCAACCCCACCGTTTTTTGTCCAACGAAACCCGAGGCCGTGCTGCCGATTTGGTCCTTGCCCATTCGCTTTAACGGCGTGCCGTGCCAGGTGGTAAACACCTTTTGTTTTTTCGATTTCGTCTTATAGAAAAAGGAGAGCAAGCCCGCTTTTAATCTCGTTGCAAACCCTTTTCCTTGTAAGGGACAAGCCCGCTCGGCATAGACGTTATCCACCAAAACCTGCGCCGACGCGCGGTATTTTTCCGCCGCTTTCGTATGGATCTCCACGCCTGTAACGTAGCTAGGCAATAAGGACAAAAACCGTTCCTCTACCAACCAAACGATTTCTATCTCGGGCGCGAGGTCGTGCAGTTTTTCCGAAATCGCTTTCGGATTGTCCGAATAATGGCCGCGGAAACTGGTAAATACCCATCTGCCCTTCTTTACGGGCGTAAGATTGTAGCGTAACAATTTCAAAAACGTATTCAATTGACAATCCCTCCCGTAATTTTTTCTTTGTTAGTTCGACTTTTGTTTTTTCTCTTTGCGTTTTTGCAAAGTCAATAGCGGATGGCGCAGGGCGAATAAAATTCTACCCTTTTTGTTGCCGTATTTTACCTTATAACGCATAATCTTTTGATCGAGCGGAGATTTCCAAGACGCCTCGTAGTGGTGAATCGAATAGGTGTTTTCCGTGATCTTATCCTTGCCGTATTCCCCCCCCTTGGGGTTGAAATATTCGGTGGGATAAATCACGAAATCGGCGACCGTCTGCAAGCTCCCGTCCTGCTTTAAACCATGCTTTTGTAAAATTTCCGTCATGATTTGCACGACCGTTTTGTCTATGGAAAACGCCGTTTGATTATCGTAATACTCGACGATTTCTTTCATTAGCGGGTTCCCCGCTTTTGCGCAAAGAATCAAGCCCGGCGCTACGTTTTTCTCCGATTCGAAACCCGTAAAATTATTCTTGGTCAACGGAGTTATATCCTTTAACAACTCTACGTCCGTATCCAAATACACCCCGCCAAAACGATATAAAATATCAAAGCGCATATAATCGGAAACGAACGCGTATTTCTTTTGCTCGTACGCCTGACGGATATACGCGTTTTTGTTGACGTCGTAATTTTCCTCGTTCCATTCGATAATTTCCGCGCTTGGGCAAACTCGTTTCCAGCTTTCGATGCAATTCTTTATCTTTTCGCTTTTCTCCGCGCCGCCGACCCAGCAATAATGCAATTTCATCTTCTCGCCCTCCGTAGTTTTCAAATCGATTTTCCCTTCTTCCGAGACCGAAATCTTCTCCCTAATCGACGTTATAGGGCATTTCTCCTCTTCTTTGCGCCAATCGATTTGATAGAGTATAAAGATTGCTATCGGCAAATACATCACGCGACTAGTCGAGAAGAGACTAGTATCAAAGTAGGTGTTGACGATAAGGGCAATCATAAATCCTACCGTCAATTTTCTGCCCTTTCCCGCTTTCGCCGTCAATAGCGACAACAGCAACGTATACAGCAAGAAAGCTATGACCCCAAACCCTATCAAGTAGCCCATCGGCTGATTATGTAAATTCCAGCCCCGCTTGTCCACGTCGCCTTGGCGATAAAACGTAACGAACGAATATCCAAGCCCCAACAGCCAATCACCGTTGATTTGTTCGAAGGCGTCTTGCCAAATGCGCTGTCTGCCCGTGAAAATATCCTTACCTAAAATAGTCAGCTGTCCGTATCCGCCCACCCAATCGTATAAAACTTCCGAAAAGAAATAAGCAAAGAATACGCCAAACGCAAAAACCGCCGCCACAATGAAAAAGACTGCACTCTTATTCACCCTGGAAAACAAGCGCTTTAAAAGGAAAAACCCTAAAAACAGCACCGAACCGATTAAGGTGGATCGTCCGCCCAAGAAAATATGCAATACCAAGGTCCCAAGCGCCAATAAGAAAAAGGACAACTTCTTCCTCCAATCTGAAAAGCGCTCGCCAAGGCAAAGCAACAACACCTCCGCCAAAAAGCATACGAACGAACTGTCGTTCGTGTTCATCTGGATAAACGCAGCCGATTCTTTACTGCGATTGACGAATATCGCCAGCAACAGCACGTACAACAAAAACGCCCCAATGAAAATCCACATAGTACGCTCTTTCATTCGAACGTAGGGCAATATCGTCAAAACGCCCAGCAATAAGAAGGTATTGCGGATATATTCCAACGCCGAACCGTGATGAAAATAAGAGGCAAACAACGCCGCGAACAAAAGCACCCAAAGCGCCACGAGCAGCTTGTTTTTTATAAGCTTTGGCAGAGCAAACGCCAACGCCGCCCCCGTCAAAGCGACCAACGAATACGTAAACGTTTTAATAACGAAAGCAGGCATTTCAAAAAAAGTCGAGCAAAGGAAAATACGCGCTAAGAACACGCCCAAAAGCGTGTACGCAATACTATGCAACCCCTTATCAAAAACTCTTTCAACGTCTTTCGTCATTTTCTTTCGTTCCTTACTTTCGCTTTATCTCTTCGTAAATACGTTCGTTGTTATGCTTGTCCCAAAGCGGGAAAAAACTTCTCGTCACCTCTTCGCTGCGCAAGGAAAGCCCGTCTTGCAACTGTTTTTCTAACAAATCCAGCGTTTCTTCTTCCGTTGCAGCAAAGTCCCCTAAAACGGTAGTATGATAATCGAAATACCCCTCGGCGTACTGTTTTTCTCTAAATTCCCGCTCGTCAAACTGATAGAAAATAACGGGCTTGGACATATAGGAAAAATCGAAAAAGACGCTCGAATAATCGGTAATCATAAGCGCCGCGCGTTTCAAAAGCGCCTGTATGTCGTGCTTCTTCCAGTCGGCAATTTCGATACGATCGGAGTTTGCGGAGAAATGCCGCAAGAATTTTTGCATATTGCGATGGGGATAGAACAGCAATTTTTTATCGTGCTTTTCTAAAAGCTCTTTTAATTTTTCGCTGTTTAAAAATCCGTTCCAATGCTGATAATACGATGTCGTGGTAAAGTCGAGGTTTTTGTTTTCCTGCGACTCTCTGCCCAGCCATTGCCGCCACGAGGGCATTACCAAAATCAAGTCCTTATCTACCTCGATATCGTGCAGCGCGTCAAAGCGGGAAAATCCTAAAAGCTTTACGTTTTCTTTCGGATATCCAAACTGTGCCGTTACGTAGTCGTGCTCGTCCTTCGCCGCCGTAATAAACCGCCAAAAGCCCGTATTTTTATAATAGAGCCAAGTTCCGTTGCTGACGGTGATACCGTGCTGTAAGAAAACGCGGTTTTTCTTGCGTAATTTTAAAACGACCTCGAAGAAATAACAGACCGCCGCGTTAGGTTTTCCGCCCTTTTGCGAACTGATATTTTTATCCGCCACGAGATACCAAAACCAATGAGAAATCGTCCCGTAGCCGATGACTTTTCCCAGCCCTTTTACTTTGTCGTAATCGGGAGATTTTTTACAAATCGCGTATAAAATTTTCTGCTTTGGACGATGGACGCGCACCCATTTAAAGAAATGATACCCGTTGTCCCGCGCCTCGTTTTTATCCTCGCAAACTAGCCAATATCCGCGCAAAAACAGCTTTGCGCAAATTGCCCAAGGAAAGACGAACAGACACAGGAAAAAATGTCCTATGTCTGACCACTTGATATGATTGAACAATTTTTTTATGGAGTATTGCATATTTCTTTCCTGCGTACGTTTACTTTTTTACCGTTTTTCTCGCCATCCGATTATATCCCCATTTTCGAACAAAATTCGGAGTGTGGGTTTGCACAAATCGAATACACAAATTTTTAAACTTCTTTCCCGCGCCGATCATTCCGACGCCTTTTTTATACGCTTCCAAAGCCTTAAAGCTTTTAAAATATTTTCTCCCCCCGCGTCGTTTATACAAATCTTCGCTCGTGCGAACTTTCACCAATACGTCTGCCAAATTCGCAAACGTCGCGCCCGATTTCCACAACCGACACCAAAGATAATAATCTTCCAAATAATGCAGTTCTATATACCCGCCAACGGCAAGCACTTTTTCTTTCTTGAAAACAACCGATTGGTGATTGAACGGGTTTCGAGTTTTGATAAACTCCTTTATCTCCCCATCCTCACAAGGCACGTTGCGCAAAGCGATTACGTTTTCTTCTTCTTCGAGAAACTCTTCAATTTGACCGCCGAGCATATCCACGGAAGGGTTTTCTTGCAAAAACCGCATTTGTTTCTCGAATCGATCAGGCAAACAAATATCGTCCGTATCCATGCGCGCTACAAATTCGTGCGTTGCATGTTGCAGTCCCTCGTTGAGCGCGTTGCCTAAGCCCACGTTTTCCTCTAACGGACAATATTTTACGATGGGATTTCCCAAATACTTATCAATTACGGTTTGCAGCGAATCAGGAACTTTCCCGTCCCGCACCAAAACGATTTCATCAGGCGGTAACGTTTGTCCCAAAACGCTCTCCATCGCCCTTTGAAAATACTCGGGATTCTCGTTTTTATATACGCTCATTAACACGGAAAATTTCATTTTTCCCTCCTACGGCTTATACGACCGCCTCGGACGATTCGCCCGTTTCTTGCAATCCTTCCGCTGCGTGCGTTGCCTGCCATTCTAACTGCTCGGAAATCTCCGCCGCTTCCAATTCCTTTTCCGCCTCTTCGGGCAATTCTTCTTCCAAAGCCGCCTCGCCCTCTACAACGCCGTCGTGCTTAAACACTTTGCCGATCGTCTTAAAGCAGATCTTAATATCCCCCCACATCGTGATTTTGCGCACGTACTCGCCGTCGATTTTCGCCTTTTCTTCGGGGTGGCTGGCAAGAATATCTCTACCGCAAACCTGCGCCAAACCCGTAAGGCCAGGCGTCGCTTTATTCGCGCCGTGCCGCTCTCTCGCCTCGATAAGGTCCTGCTCGGAAAGCCCCGCGGGACGGGGTCCGACAATGGACATATCCCCTTTTAAAATACAAAACAGCTGGGGCAGCTCGTCCAAGCTCGTCTTTCGTAAAAACGCGCCGACCTTCGTAACGTAATCCTCCGTCTTCAAAAGACGGGGAGCACAGTCCTCCGGCGCTTCGGTTCGCATACTGCGGAATTTGTAGAATTTAAAACTTTTACAGTTTTTCCCCACGCGGTGCGTTTTAAAGATCGCGGGCCCCTTGCTGTCTATGCGGATAATAATAGCAATAATCAGCATCGGAAGCGCCAATATCACCAAAGCGGTAAAGCTGATGAGTATATCAAAAAACCGTTTAAAAAAATGTCCGTACATACTTTTCTAATTTCCTCTTAACTGTTAAAACAAAGTTTTCCTCTTACGGGTAAATTTTCTTTTTATGTATACATAAAAAGAGCCTAACCGATATTATTATAACATTCTGTATTTTATTTGTCAACAGCTTTTTTACACTTTCTCCCTCCACAAGATTTCCCAACTCAACGCACACCTGCCCCCTCGATATATAAAAAACAATAGGGCAGGTACGCGTTCAATATCCTCATACCTGCCCCACTTTTTTGTTCTTTTATCGTATTCTTGCTCTTTTTTTTCTTAATCGTTGACTTTTTCAAAAAAATATGGTAGACTAAAAGAAAAAAGGAGTATTGGTCTTTATGTTAAAAAATATCCCCAAAATAATCTCCCCCGCCCTTTTAAAAATTCTTTGTGAAATGGGACACGGCGACGAAATCGTCATCGCCGACGGTAACTTCCCCGCTGAGGCCTACGGACAACGGGTAATTCGCGCAGACGGGCTTGGAGGCGAAGAAATGCTCGACGCCGTACTTTCCTTGATCCCCTTGGATACCTACGCGCTTGAAAACTTTCTTTTGATGAAAACGACGAACGGCGACCCCATCCCCGCTATTTGGGACAGCTATTTCGCCATCGCCAAAAAGCACGACGGAAATTTACGCGCAGGAAACTTGGAACGTTTCGAATTCTACGAGCGCGCAAAAAAGGCCTATGCCGTTATCGCAACGGGCGAAGGCGCAGTATACGCTAATATCATTCTTAAAAAAGGCGTCATTAAATAATTCTGTTCCTTTAACAGCCCCGCTTTTGGCGGGGCTTTTTTAATTTCAACGCATACCTGGTATGCTCAAATAGGATATCCAAGCAAAGAAAAAAGACAACCGAAAAGGTTGTCTTTAAGTGAAAAGCGGCGGCTACCTATCCTCCCGGCGATACCTCGCAAGTACTTTCGGCGTAAAAGAGCTTAACTTCTGTGTTCGGAA
>SVIW01000011.1 GCA_015069295.1 Clostridiales bacterium | reverse complement strand
TAAAATGATGGTAGCAGTTCATATATTTCTCCTTGTTGTTTTTGTTGTGGTAGACTTATTATAACACGGATTTATATGAACTGTCATTTTTTTATTAGGGCGTTGCACTTGATAGTATAATTCAGCATAAGAAAAAAAACGGGAACAGCGTTTGCTGTTCCCGTTTTTATGGTGCCGAAGGTGGGACAGCGCCTTTGGCGGCGCGCCCCGACAAACAATTATCAATTGTTTGGTTGGCGTTGTTGCCGTCTCTTTTCTTCACCGTTTTTCGCCAACAATTCGCTCCCGCGAATTTCTCCACCCTCAAGTCCCACCTGATAAGAAAAAACCGGGAACAGCGTTTGCTGTTCCCGTTTTTATGGTGCCGAAGGTGGGACTTGAACCCACACGGTATCACTACCAACGGATTTTGAGTCCGTCGCGTCTGCCATTCCACCACTTCGGCTTTCGAAAGCTTTATTATTATACGGCATTTAAAATAAAATTGCAAGCGTTTGAATGGGCTTTTTCACAATTTTTTAAATCTTTTTTATATTCTCTTGCGATTTTTTTTATTTCGTGGTAAAATACTTCTATAGACAAATTTTAGAGGCATTTGATATGGAAAAACTCGTTTTAATCGACGGCAACAGCTTGCTTAACAGGGCGTATTATGCAACGCCCGTTTTCACGACCAAGGACGGCTTGCCGACCAACGGTGTGTTCGGTTTTGTGAAACTGATGCTGAAAATTATTTCGGATAAAAAACCGACCTATTTCGCCGTCGCTTTCGACGTGCACGCGCCGACCTTCCGTCATAAGATGTACGACCAATACAAGGCGGGCAGAAAGCCTATGCCTGACGAGCTCGCCGTGCAAATGCCGATTTTGAAAGAGGTTTTAAAATTGATGCAAATCCGTATCTGTGAATTGCCCGGACACGAAGCGGACGATCTTATCGGTACGATTGCAAAGAAATTTAACGTACAAACCTACATCTATACGGGGGATAGGGATTCCTATCAATTGGTAGACGAAAGCACCAACGTTTGTTATACCAAAAAGGGCGTCAGCGAGCTTCTCGAATTAACTCAAGAAAATTTCAAAAACGAAATCGGGCTTACGCCTGCGCAGATTATCGATTTAAAGGCGCTTATGGGGGACAAATCGGATAATATTCCCGGAGTTGCAGGCGTGGGGGAAAAATCCGCCTTAACGCTGCTTGAAAAATACGGGGACGTGGACGGGATTTACGCTCATTTAGACGAGATTACGGGCGCGCTGAACAGAAAGCTTACCGAAGGGAAAGAGAACGCTTACTTTTCGAAAAAATTAGCGACGATCGATACCGACGCGCCTTTTGATATCTCGCTTAGCGAATGCGTTTTACGCACGCCGTTCCCCATCGCCGTTAAAGAAAAATTTTCCGAATTAGAATTTAAAAGTCTATTAACGAAAAACGTTTTCGAAACGCAGGAAGAAAATTCCGCGCAACCCGAGAACGCAGAAATCATCGTCCGGGAAACGTTACCCAACGCCGTCGAAGAGGCTGTTTCACTCGTGGAAAATTCCACGGCAAGCTACCTCGCCTGTCAATTTGATAACGACGGTTTACGCCTTTATCTGCCGCAAAACGAATCAGGGGTTGTCGACGAATACTTCTTCCCGCTTAAAAAGGGGCTTTTGGACGTCGGATTTTACGATTATCAGCTTACGCCCTTGTTAAAATCCATTTACGAGGGAAAAAAGCGGGTAATTTCGTACAACGTTAAAGATTGTATGCACAAACTCGCGCCGCTTGATATCGAGCATTCTGCGCCCTTTGAGGACGTTTCTATCTTAAAATGCCTTGCAGACGGGCTTGGAAATTCGGACGGATTGGAGTTTTGTTTGCAATATTATTCGCTGCCCGATAAAAACAAAGCCTACGGATTATATCGTCTGTACGGGATTTTTGAAAGTCAGCTACGCCCCCAAGAAAGGAAGCTGTATCGGGAAATCGAACTGCCTTTAATCGAGGTATTATTCTCTATGGAACAGCAGGGGATTTGCGTTGACGCCAAGGCGTTAAACGATTTTTCCAAAAAATACAACGAAGAGCTTTCCGAGCTGGTAGAAAAAATTTACGAATTGGCAGGCGAACGCTTTAACGTCAATTCGACTCAACAACTGGGCAAAATTTTGTTCGAAAAACTCAAAATCGGGGCAGGGGCAAAGAAGAACAAAGACAGCAAAAATTATAAAACGACCGCTGAGGAATTGGAAAAATACGCAGAGCACTCGGAAATCGTTCGGTATCTTTTGCGTTACCGCAAAATACAAAAAATCAATTCGACCTATATCGAAGGGTTTAAGCCGTTGATTAAAAACGGGCGCGTGCATACGACCTACAACCAAGCAAACACCCAGACGGGCAGACTTTCTAGCGTGAATCCCAATTTGCAAAATATTCCCGTAAGAACCCAAGAAGGGAGAGAGCTGAGAAAACTGTTTACCGCCAGCGAAGGGTGCGTTTTAATCGACGCCGATTATTCGCAAATCGAACTGCGGTTATTGGCACATTTTTCAAAATGTAAAGAGTTGATTGAAGCGTATTGCAAGGGAAAAGATATCCATACCACCACGGCGGCGCAGGTTTTCGAAGTACCTATAGACAAAGTAACTCCCGATATGCGTAGAGATGCAAAAGCCGTCAATTTCGGGATTATTTACGGCATCAGCGCGTTTGGACTCGCAAACGATTTGAATATCTCGTCGAAAAAAGCCCAAGAATATATCAATCGTTATTTCGAAACTTACTCCGACGTAAAAGCGTATATGAACGGGAATGTGGAAAAAGCAACAAAAGACGGGTTTGTGGAAACTTTGTGCGGCAGACGTCGAGTTATTAACGAGCTGCGTTCCTCCAATTATAACGTACGTTCGTTTGGAGAAAGAGCCGCAATGAATATGCCTTTGCAAGGTTCAAGCGCGGATATTATTAAGATTGCTATGATTAACGTTGTGAAACGCTTGAAAGAAGAGGGATATAAAGCCAAACTCGTCTTGCAGGTTCACGACGAATTGATTATCGATTGCCCCGAAAAGGAAGCGACTAAGGTCGCGGAAATTTTGAAAGAAGAAATGGAAAACGCCGTACAATTAGAAGTACCTTTAACCGTTGAAGTCGGCGTGGGGAAGAGCTGGTACGAAACGAAATAAAAATATTGTTTCACAAAAATTGTTTCCCATAAACCCTTTGTGAAACAAAAATCAGGAAACAAAAAAATATTATGAAAAAGAAAATAGCTATTACGGGGGGAATAGGCAGCGGAAAATCCGTCGCAGCAAGATATCTTGCCGATTTAGGATATCCCGTTTTTTCCTGCGACGAGATTTATAAAGAGATTATCGCAAGTCCTGCCTATATTGAAAAAATTGAACATAGATTCCCCAAAGCGGTAAAAAATAAACGAATCGATAGAAAAGCACTTGCCCAAGCCGTTTTTAACAGCAAAGAAAATCTTCAATTTTTAAACTCGGTTTCTCATCCGCTTATTATGGAGTGCTTATTAAAAAAAATGGAAAAGGTTAATTCCGACTTGGTTTTTGCCGAAGTGCCGCTTTTATTCGAGGGGGATTTTGAAAATCTTTTTGATAAAGTGCTCGTTCTTCTTCGCGATGAAGAAAAACGCAAAAAAGACCTCGTTTTGCGCGACAACCTCTCCGAAAAGGAAATTGATTCGCGTATGCAATCCCAATTTTGCTATACCTCCAACGAGGGACGTTTGCGTTTGAAAAATTGCAACGCTTGCGTTATAGAAAACAATGGAAATCTCCACGATTTAAAAAATAAAATCGACCAATTTCTTACCGTAACGTGAAACCATTGTCGTGAAACAAAAATAACTTGCTTTTTTAATGAAGGATTCCCCGCTTGTAAAAAGAGGGGAATTTTTTTTATTTTTTCGCGCGTAGTAGTCCACCTATGATACAACAATAAAAACCTCGCAACCCCTTTATTTTTACAATATTATGCGTAACATAATAGTTTTGTTTTGTCAAACATAATACCTATGATAGGCATAGTAATCTCGGCGTTTTTGCATTGCGTTATCGCCGCGCTTGTAAATTTTTTGTAAAAAAGGCGAAATTTTTTTCAAAATACTATTGAAATTATTGCAAATATATAGTATAATAAGAGCATAATAAATTTAACGTCGTTTTGGATGGAATTTATTGTTTTGGAGGAGAGAATGGACTTTTGGCAAACGGATTTACCGTTACATTTGTTTCACCACGGGGAAAATTTTAAAGCGTACGAATTGATGGGGGCTCATAAGGCGGTTGTAAACAAAAAAAGCGGCTACGTTTTTCGCGTTTGGGCACCGAGAGCGCAATCCGTTTCCGTCGTAGGGGAATTTAACGATTGGAATCCCGATTCTCACCCGATGAAAAAAATGATCGACAACGAAACCTTCGAACTGTTCATTCCCGCGTTAAAAGAATTTACCGCATACAAGTACTGCATTAAAACTGAGGACGGCAGAACGCTTTTCAAAGCCGACCCTTACGCATTTCACAGCGAAACGCCTAAAACCGAATCTTCCAACGCCTCTAAATTGTACGATTTAAGCGGATTTAAATGGACGGATAAGGTATATTTGGACAAGCAGAAACATAAAAATATTTACGCCTCTCCCATAAACGTGTACGAGGTCAATCTTTTGTCGTGGAAAATGCACGATGACGGAACGTATTATACCTATCGCGAATTGGCGGTAGAGCTTGTGGACTACGTTGCGAAAATGGGGTATACGCACGTAGAATTTATGCCCGTAACCGAACATCCCTTCGACGGCTCGTGGGGGTATCAGGTAACGGGTTATTATTCTATCACCTCCCGTCTTGGTACGCCGCACGATTTTATGTATCTTGTCAACGCCTTCCATAAAGCCGACATTGGAGTTATTCTCGATTGGGTACCCGCGCATTTCCCCAAAGACGCGTTCGGGCTTTACGAATTTGACGGAAAACCTTTATACGAAGCCTCACAGTGGGACCGTATGGAAAATAGGGGCTGGGGCACGAGAATGTTCGATTTTGGACGGAAAGAAGTCGTTTCTTTTTTGATTTCTTCCGCTATGTTCTTTTTGGAAAAGTTCCATATCGACGGGCTGCGCGTAGACGCCGTTGCTTCGATGCTCTATCTCGATTACGACAAAAAAGAGGGCGAATGGGTGCCCAATATCTACGGGGAAAATAAAAATCTCGAAGCGATTGCCTTTTTAAGACGGTTAAACGAAGCGGTATTTTCTTTCTTCCCGAATATTTTGATGATTGCGGAAGAATCGACGGCTTGGCCGATTATAACCCGCCCGACGAGTATGGGAGGCTTGGGATTTAACTACAAATGGAATATGGGCTGGATGAACGACGTGCTTTCCTATATTTCCACCAATCCCTTATTTAGAAAATACAATCACAACAAGCTGACGTTTTCTATGATGTACGCCTTTTCGGAGAACTATGTTTTGCCTATTTCCCACGACGAGGTCGTACACGGCAAAGCCTCTTTGATTGGGAAAATGCCCGGCGAATACGAGGAAAAATTCGCAGCGGTTCGTTCGTTTATGGGGTATATGATGGCGCACCCCGGAAAAAAATTGCACTTTATGGGCTCGGAAATCGGGCAATTTAAAGAATGGAATTATAAAGAGGGTATCGAATTTTTCCTTACTCAATACCCGCTGCACGCAAAACTGCAAACTGCCGTTCGCGAATTGAACGAACTGTATAAAACCACGCCGGCGTTATACGAAATTGAAGATTCTTGGGACGGATTCGAATGGCTTGCACCCGACGATGCGGACAGAAACTTCCTTGCCTTCCAGCGCAAGGACAAGGCTGGAAACGCGGTTGTCGTTATGATTAACTTCTCAGGCTCCGATTATTACGGTTACCGTTTGGGCTTACCCAAAGGAAAATACCGCGTTATTTACAATTCCGATTCCACCCGCTACGGCGGCAAAGGAAACTTTAAAAAACTCATTTTCAACACGACAAAAACGTATAGCCACGGAAAGGAATACTCGATTTTCTTCGATTTGCCTAAACTGACTTGCGTATATTTGAAAAAAATCAACTGATCCAAAGGGGGATTCTCTATGCAAAAAAAGAAAGAATGCGTAGCAATGCTTCTGGCAGGCGGACAGGGTAGCAGACTGTACGCTTTGACCACGAACATCGCAAAACCTGCCGTTGCGTTCGGGGCAAAATACCGTATCATCGATTTCCCGTTATCCAACTGCATCAACTCCGGTATCGACACCGTCGGCGTGCTTACCCAGTATCAACCCCTCGTATTAAACGAGTATATTGGAAACGGGCAGCCTTGGGATCTTGACAGAACCTACGGCGGCGTACATATTCTTTCGCCGTATCAGGCGAAAACCCGCTCTTCTTGGTATGAAGGCACTGCGAATGCAATTTATCAAAACTTGCATTTTATGAAGCGTTACAACCCCGAATACGTACTCATTCTTTCCGGGGATCATATCTATAAGATGGACTATGCGGCAATGCTGAAAGCGCACAAGGAAAAGGGCGCAGACTGCACGATTGCGGCAATCAACGTTCCTTTGAGCGAAGCATCGAGATTCGGTATCCTCAATACCAACCCCGACGGATCGATTTATCAGTTTGAGGAAAAACCTAAAATTCCCAAGAGCACGCTTGCTTCGATGGGTATTTATATCTTCAACGCACAAAAACTGTTTAGCTATCTCGAAGCGGACGACGCGAATCCCAACTCGTCGAAAGACTTTGGTAAAGACGTGCTTCCCGCCATGCTCAACGCAGGGGAAAAGATGTTCTCCTACGAATTCGAAGGGTACTGGAAAGACGTTGGTACGGTCGCTTCCTTATGGCAAGCCAATATGGACCTGCTTGGCGAAAACCCCGAATTCGACGTCGGCGACAAGTCTTGGAAGATGCATTCGAGAAACCCTTTGGCTCCTCCCGAACATATCGGCAAAGACGGCGTAGTGAAAAACTCGATGGTCGCGCTCGGCTGCGAAATTTACGGCACGGTAGAAAACTCCGTCCTTAGCAGCAACGTCATCGTAGAAGAGGGCGCCGTTGTCAAAGACGCCGTTGTATTGGCAAACAGCGTTATCAAAGCAGGCGCAACCGTTTCCTATTCGATTATCGACGAAAACGTTACGGTAGGCAAAAATGCGGTTATCGGCGTTGCAAAAGACCCGAAATCGGAAATCGTGGTGCTCGGTAGAGGAATTACCGTCGGCGACGGCGTAACCGTATCCGAAGGGCAAAAACACGAAAACGATATTTTGGCGTAAGGAGGGGATTGAATTATGGCAGCATCTGCAATTGGCGTTATTTTCTCTAATATGCACGAAGAAAACGTACCCGAACTCGTTCGCAGAAGAACGATGGCGTCTATCCCTTTCGGCGGTAGATACCGTATCATCGACTTTACTTTGTCGAATATGGTCAATTCGGGCATTACGACGGTTGGGCTTATGACCAACAACAACTACCGTTCGCTTATCGACCATATCGGTAGCGGTAAGGATTGGGATCTCGCAAGAAAGGACGGCGGCGTTATCTTGCTCCCGCCTTTCTCGGAAAAGCACGATAAATTGTACACCACCCGTTTGGAAGCGCTCGGCTCTCTGACCGGATTTTTAAGCCGCAGAAAGGAAAAATACGTAGTATTAACCGACTGCGACGGCGTTGCAAAAGTAGACATTTCCGCAATTATCGATTATCACGAAGAAAAGAAAGCGGATATCACCCTCGTAACCCATTACGGCAAAGTCGGCACGCGCTCGGATTTTATGCTCGTCAACCACGACGATACGGGGCGGGTAAACGAAATTAAACTTTCCCCGCACGTAGCAAACGGAGAAAAGGCGAATATTTTCATCAATATGATGATTATCAACCGTCAGTTCCTTTTGAACGTCGTAGAAGACTCGGTAACGCACGGCTTCACCAGCTTTGAAAGCGATATTCTCGTAAAACAGCTTAGCAGTTTGAAAATTTTCGCATACGATTTTAAGGGATATTACGCAGGTATCGATTCGATGGCGGCATATTATAAGCATAATATGGAACTTTTGGAAAAAGACGTCCGCGACGAGCTCTTCGGCGAAAGAGATATCTATACGAAAGTTAGAGATAGCGCGCCTACCAAATACGGTGAAGACGCCGTTGTGAAAAACTCGTTGATTTCCGACGGTTGCGTGATCGAAGGGGTTGTAGAAAATTCTATTCTTTTCCGCGGCGTAAAGGTCGGGAAAGGGGCGGTTATTCGCAACTCGATTATTATGCAAGACAATATCGTAGGGAATAACACTTCGCTCGATTGCGTTATTACCGATAAAAACGTCGTTATCAGCGACAGAAAGACCCTTTGCGGTTGCAGCGCTTTGCCGTACTTTATCCAAAAGGGCACGAGATTATAAAACCAAACGGGACGATCTGCGTTTTTAACGCAGACCGTCCGCACGTAAAGCAAAGTATCAAAATTGTAAGGAGAATTTTATATGGCAGAAACCAAAAGAGCGAAAAAGACGGTAACGCTCTTCGACGACCTTGAACCTGTTGTCAACAAACCGGAATCGAAGGATCCCGCGATTACGCCAAAGAGAAAAATTTTGTTCGTAGCCTCCGAGGCTCGACCTTTTATCGCTACGGGCGGGCTTGCCGACGTTATCGGCTCCCTTCCTCAAGCGCTTGCAAAAGACCCGACCTACGACGTGCGCGTCGTATTGCCGATGTATTCGGATATTAAACCCGATTTCCGTAGAAAAATGTCCTTCCTTGGGAACATCTACGTACCCTTGGGTTGGCGCAACCAATATTGCGGTGTGTTCACTTGCGAAAGAGAGGGGGTAACCTTCTATTTCGTGGACAACGAATATTATTTTAAACGTTCGGGCTGCTACGGATATTACGACGACGGGGAACGCTTTGCTTTCTTCTCGCGCAGCGTTATGGAAATTCTGCCTTTTATCGGTTATTATCCCGATATTTTGCATTGCCACGATTGGCAATCGGCATTGGCTGCGATTTATTTGAAAACCATCTATTGCAAACGCCCCGAATATCAGTTTATCCGCGCTCTGTTTACGATACATAATATCGAATACCAAGGCAAATATTCGTTAGATATTTTAGAGGATTTGTTCGGCATTTCGACCAACTATCAATATCTTCTCGAATACGACGGGTGTATCAATTTGATGAAGGGCGCAATCGAATGCTGCGAAAGATTCTCCACCGTCAGTCCGACCTACGCAAAGGAAATCCAGACGGCGCAATATGCGCACGGATTGCAGGATATTATCTGCAAGAACGCCTTTAAATTGACGGGTATCCTCAACGGTATCGACGTGGATATGTATAACCCTGCAACGGACGAAGCGCTGTTTGCAAAATACGACGCAGAGCATTTAGAAAATAAGAAAATCTGCAAAACGGAATTGCAAAAAATGCTCGGTTTGCCCGTTAAGAACGTGCCGATCATCGCAATGATTTCCCGTTTGGTTTCTCATAAAGGCTTGGAGCTTGTCAAATCGGTCGCAGAGGATATCTTACACGAAGACGTACAGTTCGTATTGCTGGGAACGGGAGATAAAGCCTATGAAGAATATTTCCGCGACCTTGGCGTACGTTACGAAGGAAAAGCGTCCGTAAATATCGCTTTCAACGGCGACCTTTCGAAGAAAATTTACTCTGGCTCGGACATCTTTTTGATGCCGTCGGTCAGCGAACCTTGCGGATTGTCGCAAATGATCGCTTCCCGTTACGCGACCGTACCCGTGGTAAGAGAAACGGGCGGTTTGTACGACAGTATCAAGCCCTATGGCGATAACGGCAACGGATTTACTTTTGCTTCTTGCAATGCGTATGATATGTTGTACGTAATACACGAAGCGCTTGATACGTATAAAAAGAGCGAAGAGTGGAAAGCCTTAATGAAAAAGGCGGCAACGACCGACTTTTCGTGGCTGCGGTCGGCTGAGGACTATAAAAAGCTTTACGAAGAAACCTACCGTACTTTATAATCAATACACCGCTTAAAAAGAGGGGCGGTAATCGCCCCTCTTAAACATAGGAAAAATTTTTAGGAGAAGAATATGGAAAAAGAAAAAATTACTCAAACGGAAGCGAAAGAACTCATCAAAGGGAAGCTTTCGCGGTATTTCGGGGTCGCGCCTACGGAGGCTCGTAAGGACCAGCTGTATAAAGCGGTCGTAATGAGCGTTAGAGATATTATGCTGGAAAAACGGCATAATTTCCACCTGACCACGAAAGCGAACAAGGCAAAGCGCGTATACTATCTTTGTATGGAATTCCTGATGGGGCGTTCCTTGAAAAACAGCGTATACAACCTTGGCTTGAAAGAAGTTTTCGGCGAAGCTTTAAAGGAATACGACGTAACCTTAGAAGAATTGTACGAATTAGAACCGGACGCAGGGCTTGGTAACGGCGGTTTGGGACGTCTTGCCGCTTGTTTCCTTGACGGGCTTGCAACGCAAGACTATCCCGCTATGGGCTTTTCCATTCGTTACGATTACGGTCTTTTCAAACAAAAAATCGTCGACGGTTGGCAGACGGAGTTGCCTGACGTTTGGCTGCCCGGCGGCGAAGTTTGGCTGACTCAACGTAGCGATAAAATTTTCACGGTTAAATTCGACGGCTATATCGAAGAAAAGTGGACGGAACACGGTTTGGAAAGCATCTACCGCGACGCAAAAGAAGTGCAAGCGGTCGCTTACGATATGATGGTCTCCGGTTACGACAGCAAAGCTGTTTCCGTACTCCGTCTTTGGAAAGCGCGCAGCGTTCAAAACTTCGATATGAAGCTCTTCTCGCAGGGCGATTACGCTTCGGTTATGAAAGACGATAACGAGGCGGAGCTTATTTCCAAAGTTCTGTATCCCGCAGACAACCACGTAGAAGGGAAATCTTTGCGTTTAAAACAGCAATATTTCCTCGTTTCTGCGTCCTTACAAAACATTCTCGCTGATCATAAGAGAAGATACGGGTCGTTGAAATTATTGCCCAAAATGGCGGCTATTCACCTCAACGATACTCATCCCGCGCTTGCCGTACCCGAATTGATGCGCTTGCTGATTGACGAAAACGGTATGAGCTGGGAGGAGGCTTGGCATATCACGACTTCCGTTTGCGCGTATACGAACCACACCGTTTTGGCGGAAGCGTTGGAAACGTGGCCGGAAGACCTCATCGCAAGAAGATTGCCTCGTATTTATTCAATTTTGAAAGAAATTAACCGCCGTTTCTGCGAAGATCTTTGGGCGAAATATCCCGGGGATTGGGATAAAATTTCGCGTATGGCGATTATGTCCTATAACATCGTTAAAATGGCAAACTTATCCGTACACGGTTCGCATCACGTAAACGGCGTTTCCGGGTTGCACAGCGAAATCATCAAGGAAAGTATCTTTAAGGATTTCTACGAATACACCCCCGAAAAGTTCACGAACGTAACGAACGGTATCGCGCACAGACGTTGGCTGAATCAATCCAACCCCGAGCTTTGCGCGTTGCTTGACGAATGTATCGGGCAGGGCTACGCAAAAGACGCGTCCAAATTGGCGGAGTTTATGAAATATGAAAACGACGACAGCGTTTTGAAACGTTTGGAAGAAATTAAAGCGATTAAGAAAAAACAATTTGCCGATTTTGCGTATAAAAAGCAGGGCGTTTTGATTGATCCGAATACTTTGTTCGACGTACAGGCAAAGCGTCTGCACGAATACAAACGCCAGCTTCTTAACGTTTTGCATATTATTA
This sequence comes from Clostridiales bacterium, assembly GCA_015069295.1. Lineage (GTDB taxonomy): Bacteria > Bacillota > Clostridia > Christensenellales > Borkfalkiaceae > Scatosoma. The sequence goes on along the minus strand of SVIW01000011.1, from coordinate 43,118 downwards.
CCGATTATTTGACGTTGAAAGAAAATCCCGACGCACCGATGCAGCCGAAGACCTATATTTTCGCAGCAAAAGCGGCGGCAGGGTATTATATGGCGAAAAAGATTATCAAGCTGATTTGCTATCTTGCAGAAGATATTCGCAAACACCCGAAGATCGCGGAAAAGCTCAACGTCGTTTATATGGAAGATTACAACGTTACGATGTCCGAATCCTTAATGCCCGCGTCCGAAATTTCCGAACAGATTTCTCTTGCCGGGAAAGAAGCAAGCGGTACGGGTAATATGAAGTTTATGATTAACGGCGCGTTGACCATCGGTACTTTGGACGGCGCAAACGTAGAAATGAGCGAAAAGGTCGGAAAAGACAACATCTTTATCTTCGGCTTGAAAGCGGACGAAGTTTCCGAAATTTGGAGAAACGGATATTCCGCAAGCGTTTATTACAACAACGACCCGATGCTCCGCAAAGTTATCGAAGCGCTGATCGTAGGCTTTAACGGCGAATCGTTTGCCGATATTGCAAATTATCTTTTGACGGGTTCGCCGATTGCCGATCCGTATATGTGTATGGCAGATTATCAATCTTACCTTTCCACGCAAGCGGAGCTTTCCAATCTGTATGCAGAAGACAAACGCAGCTGGAACCAAAAATCCTTGCGTAATATCGCTTCGGCGGGGTATTTCTCGGCAGACAGAAGTATTCGGGATTACGCGGAAAATATTTGGAACTTGAAACAATTACACGATTAAAAGATTTTTGTAATAGAATTATTTTATTTACACAAACTGATAGAAACCGACGAAAAGCTGTAATGTATTTTACGGCTTTTTGTCGAATAAACGGACCGAATTATGCAGATTTATTATAATCCCTTAGACGTCGCTTGTAAAAGCAGGATTGGAGCGGCAAAACGAGGGGAAAAATTGCAATTTAATATCTTCTTTTCTAAAAACGACCAACCTTCTTGGAGTGTTTTTGAGCAAAACGGCGCATTTTCCCCAAAAACGCCAAATTTGAAAGACTGCTTAAAACCCGAATACGAAGCCCGTCTTTATTTAAATAAAGACGGGGAAGAGACGGAAATTTATCCAATGAAAAAGACCAACTACGGTTGGGGGATTGCCTTGGCGATTGAAGAAATCGGCTTGTATTACTATTCCTTTTTCATTCAAGATATCGGGTATATCTCTTGCGGATATATGGAAATGGGAGTATTGTCTAACGAGCCAAACGCCTTTCTTTTAACGGTTTCTTCGGAAGATTATCAAACGCCCGATTGGTTTAAAGGCGGCGTTATGTATCAAATTTTTCCCGACAGATTTTGCAAAGAAGGTGCTATGCCTGACATAAAAGGGCGAATAAAACGAGAAGACTGGGGGGGCACTCCCAGCTTTTTACCGAATAAAAACGGGAAAGTTTTAAACAACGATTTCTTCGGCGGGAATTTCAAAGGGGTACAAAGCAAATTGCCGTATTTAAAATCGCTCGGCGTTACGACGATTTATTTTAACCCGATTTTTGAGGCAGCTTCCAATCACCGTTACGATACTTCCGATTATAAAAAAATCGACCCGATGCTGGGCGACGAGGCGGATTTTGCCGAATTAGTGCAAAAAGCGGAAGAAAACGGTATTAAAATCATTCTAGACGGCGTGTTTAACCATACGGGCGACAATAGCGTTTATTTTAATAAATACGGCGAATATCCGTCGCTTGGCGCTTATCAATCGAAGGATTCTCCGTATTATTCGTGGTATTTCTTCCAGCAATTTCCTGATAAATACAGCAGTTGGTGGGGAATTGACATTCTGCCTGAAGTCAACGAATCTTCCGAGTCCTATCAAAAATTTATTTTTGGCAAAGAGGGCGTTTTAAAGAAATGGTTAGGCTTTGGAATCGGGGGATACCGATTAGACGTAGCCGACGAATTGCCCGACTTTTTCTTGCAAAAACTGCGCAAATCGGTAAAAGAAAGCAACGAAAACGCCATAATTATCGGGGAAGTTTGGGAAGATGCGTCCAATAAAATCGCCTATTCGCAAAGACGCCAGTATTTGCAGGGGGGCGAGCTGGACAGCGTTATGAATTATCCTTTAAAAGACGCTGTCATTCGTTATATACAAACGGGAAACGCTAACGAATTGTTGCACTGTATTCGCGTTTTAATCAATCATTATCCCAAACAAACGGTTGATTGCTTAATGAATATCTTGGGTACGCACGATACGGCGCGTATTTTGACCGTTTTGGGCGGTATCTATTGCCACAATAAGCTTGAAATGGCGAAAGATACGGCGTATTTGGACGAAAAATCAAGGGAAATTGCCATTGAAAAGCTGAAAATGGCTGCCGTTATCCAGTTTACCGTGGCGGGCGTACCTTGTATCTATTACGGCGATGAAAACGGAGCCGAAGGGCATATCGACCCGTTTTGCCGCCGTTGTTACGATTGGGAACGTCAAAATCACGAGCTAATCGACTTTTATGCAACTCTCGGAAAAATTCGCGAAAAATACCGCGATATTTTTAAAGACGGCGATTTTCAAGAAATCCGCAGCGAAGGCGGTTTGCTGTTTTTTAAACGCACGAAAAATAACGAAAATATTTATATCTATACGAATAATTCCTCAAAAAGTCATTTGTTGCATTATCCGGGAAAATTCGTAGATTTGTTAAGCGGCGAAAGCTTTGAAAATTATAGAAAAATAAATCCGAATTCTTTTGGAATTTTTATCAAAGCTGAAAAATAAACCGTCGAAAAGACAAAAATCCTCTTTTTCCTTTCATTTTTGGGGTTAAGATTTCGTAAAAGCTGCATTTTACGAATAGTTTACTCTATTCCCTACCGCTGGGCTTTCTGTGTGCGTATAACGCGCAACCCCTTTATTTTCAAGGCATTGCGCCCCTTTTTAGCTCAATTTTATACCCTTTTGACGTCTTTGTAAAAGAGTTTCCTTGACAACGGCGTCTTTTTTTTCGCCTATTTTCTTTAACTTTTCGGAAAATCTTATTTTCCTGTTGACTTTTTCCTCTTTTCGCGGTACAATAATGGTATGAAAAAGGATAACTATTATACCACACGTAATATTAATGATTTTGATAAAATAGCCGAGCTTTTAGAAGAGCTCCCCTCTTTTTGCAGCGATTATTTTATCGGCGTAGAAACGCGTACCAGCGCGCAAACTCGATTAAAATACGCTTACGATTTACGTATTTTTTTCGATTTCCTCTGCAAAAGAAAATTTAAAAATTTCGACGTGCTCGATTTGACGTTAGAACATTTGGAATCGGTTACCCATCAAGATATCGAATTTTTCTTAAGTTATCTATCCCACTACCGTTTCAAAGACAAATCCTTGTCCTGCGACGAACGAGCGAAGGCAAGAAAATTGTCTGCCGTACGGGCTATGTTTAAATACTTTTTTAATAAAGGTATGATTGAAAAAGACAATTCGGCAAAAGTTGCCACCCCGAAATTGCACGATAAAGAAATTATTCGGCTTGACGTAGACGAAGTTTCCGATTTAATCAACGTAGCGGAAACGGGCGCGGGGTTATCCAAACACGCCGTCGGCTATCATAAAAAGACGAAAATCCGCGATACTGCGATACTTACCCTCTTTTTAGGCACGGGAATCCGTATTAGCGAATTGGTGGGATTGGACAACGACAGCTTCGATTTTGAAGAAAACTCCTTTCTCGTTACGAGAAAAGGCGGCAATCAAGCGATTTTATATTTTTCCGACGAAGTAAAATACGCTTTGCAGGAATATATTGCAGAGAAAAACAACGACCCGAAAGTTCCCGAAACGGAAAACGCGTTCTTTCTTTCGATGCAATACAAGCGCATTAACGTCCGTTCGGTGGAAATTCTCGTTAAAAAATACAGCAAAATCGTTTCCCCTCTCAAAAAAATCACGCCGCACAAGCTTCGCAGCACCTACGGCACTCGCCTTTATAACGAAACGCAGGATATTTATATCGTTGCGGACGTTTTAGGACACCGCGACGTAAACACAACGAAAAAGCACTACGCGGCGATTACCGAGGAAAACCGCAGAAAGGTTGCAAGCGCCGTAAAATTACGCCAAGACGAAACGGACGATTGAGTACATATGCACGAAAACATTGACAATACGTTAGAAAAAATTTACATTATTCAGCCGATTACGCGGGAAAATGCAGAAAAATACAAGGTTTTACAAGCCGAAGCCGTATCCTTGATTGAAAGCGCGGGCGCAGTCTATGCGGGTACGATTTATCAAAACGTTCGCGAAATCAACGCCGCTACTTTTATCGGGGGCGGGAAATTGGCGGAATTAAACGAGCGTTTGGAAGGCTTAGAAGAAATTACCGTGCTCTTTAACGGCGAATTATCCCCCTCTCAGACGTTAAATATCTCCGCGGCGTTAAACGATAGAAAAGTCATCGACCGCACTACTTTGATTTTGGATATTTTCGCCCGCAACGCCAAGAGTAACGAAGGCAAACTGCAGGTCGAATTGGCACAATTAAAATATATCTATCCAAGATTAAAGGGCAAAGGCGAAGCCCTTTCCCGTCTCGGCGGCGGCGTGGGTACGCGCGGTCCCGGGGAAACGAAATTGGAAACGGACCGCCGGTATATACGCGGACGGTTGAAATTTTTGGAAGCACGCTTGAAAGAAACGGAAAAACGCCGCTCCTTACAATCGGCAAGGCGTAAAAAAACGAACGTGAAGACGATTGCTTTGGTCGGCTATACCAATACGGGAAAGTCCACCTTGATGAACCTTTTGACGGGCGCGGACGTGTACGTGCAAAACGAATTGTTCGCTACCCTTGACCCCACGGCGCGCAACTTTACCATTGACGGCGTGGAATTTTTACTCGTCGATACGGTCGGTTTTTTGCAGGATTTGCCGCATAATCTTATCGAAGCTTTTAAATCTACCTTAGAAAGCGCTTTGCATTGTGATTTGGCTTTGATTGTTTGCGACGCTACGGGCGAATACGATATGCAACTGAAAACCACCCTTGCCACCTTGAAAGAATTGGAATTTTCCTCTCCCTATCTCGTCGTTATGAACAAAAGCGAGGATATTAAGGACAAAACTTTGCTCCCTTACGGCTCGATTGCAATTTCGGCGAAGGAAAATATAGGGATTACTACTTTACAACGGGAAATCTTACGCACCTTTCAAAATGAGTTTTGTTTTTGCTCCCTTTTCGTACCCTATGAAAAAGCCAACGAATATCTCTCGTTAAAGCCCCTTCTAACCGAGCGCAGCGTACTTTTCAACGACGAAGGACAACAAATCGAGGCGGTTATTCCCTCCCGCTATGCGGACAAATTTACCCCCTTTATCCAACGACGCCACACAATATAAAAACACGGAATATAAAATTCCGTGTTTTTACTTTAATTTTCCTTATAATCTGCAGGATTTGTGTAAATTTTATCAATCTTTATCGAAGCGACGTCCTGCATATCGATACATTTTCCGCAGTTGTCGCACACTTTTAACGGGTCTAAATCGCAAGTATCACACTCAAAGCAATCTATGCAATCTCTATCGTATAAAACACACTTTTTCGTTTGGTTTTTCGCGTTCATTTTCTAACCTCCACACGCTCTATCTATATTATAGCAAAAAAAATTTAAAAATCAAGCGTTTTTTGTGTAAACATTTGTTTGCTTTTTTAAAAAAACTATGTTATAATAGGGGTAAGAACGAAAATAACGCTTATATTTACGAAAGAAAAAGAGGTAAGTTTATGGTCAGCGAAGAAAAATTGGTTATGGTTATGGACTATATCCGCAAATTCTCCGAAGAAAACGGGTATACCCCCTCCGTACGCGAAATCGGCAAGGAATGCGGTATAAAATCAACGGCTACCGTACACAGCTATTTATCAAAACTGCAATCGAAGGGCTATTTAAGCAAAGCTACCAATAAAAAGCGCTCGGTAACGATAGGAAAAAGCACGGGGGTATCTATTCCCCTTATCGGTACGGTTACCGCAGGGCAACCCGTCTTTGCGTATGAAAATTACGAAGAATATTACACCTTCCCCGCAGGCGAATTTTCCGGCGAAGAATTGTTTATGTTGCGCGTAGACGGGACTTCGATGATTGACGCAGGGATTATGAACGGCGACAAAATTATCGTACGTCGAACGCAAACGGCGGAAAACGGCGAAATCGTCGTTGCGCTCGTGGAAGATTCCGCCACCGTAAAGCGTTTCTTCCGCCGCGACAATAAAATCGTTTTACACCCCGAAAACGAGCTGTTATCGGATATGGTATTCGAGCCCAACGAAGTATCAATCCTTGGTAAAGTCGTCGGTTTAATCCGCAATTACCGCGCTTAAATCTTTATTTATAAGATAAACCCCGAAGCTTTTACTTCGGGGTCATTTTTTTATAATCCTTTCAAATAAGCGATTTCGCTTTCGGTCAAAGGACGGATTTGCCCTCTATCCAAGCCCGTCAATTTTAATTGACCGATACTGATACGTTTTAAAAACTCTACGTTTTTGCCAATCGCCTCGAACATACGGCGAACCTGACGGTTCCTGCCTTCCGTAATCGTTACGTGCACCTTGGTATACGCTTTATTCGTTTCTACGATATGCGCTTTACACTTTTTCGTCAATACCCCGTCCAATTCGATGCCCGAACGAATCGGGTTAAGGTCTTTTTCCGTCAAAGTGCCCTCGATACGCGCCATATACGTTTTGGGAATTTCCGTCGTGGGATGAGTCAAGCGGAAAGCAAGGTCTCCGTCGTTCGTCAAAATCAGCAACCCTTCCGTTGCATAATCGAGCCGTCCAACGGGAAAAACTCTGCCGATTCCCTCAGGCAGGAAATCCATCACCGTCTTTCTGCCGCGGTCGTCGGAAACGGTACAAACCACGCTCTTGGGCTTGTTCATAATATAATATTCTTCTTTTTTTTCTTCCACCGAAAGCAAGCGCCCGTCTACGGTAACCTCGTCGCCCTCTTCTACGTTTGCGCCAAGCGTCGCCGTAATGCCGTTGATGGTTACTCTGCCCGCCGATATCATTTCGTCTGCGTGCCGACGGCTTGCAATTCCTTTATCCGCTAAAAATTTGTTAATTCTCATAAGTTTGCCTTTTTCTTTATATTTACCATTATAGTTTATATAAATTCCCCGAAAAAAGCAACCGTTTTGCAAGATATATTTCCACTTGTCCTACAATTTTCTCTTTCTTTTTCGTTTTTTTCGCAACGGTTTTGATCTCTATCAACCCTTTTTCTTCTTTCAAAAGCGGATAATAAAAATCCTTTCCCGTCTTACAAGCTATCTTTTCTTTCCCCGTCTCTACGAAAAAACGCTGCTCCTTATCCAATATTTTTTCATAGCTATACGCTTCAAAAGCGTCGTCTAAAAGCTGGGTAGACCGCTCGTAGGTCGTAGGACAGTTTAAAACGCTGCATACCAAAGTCATACCCTCGCGCTCGGCAGCGGAAACCAAACACCGCCCCGCCTCTTTCGTATAGCCTGTTTTCACCCCGATTGCCCCGTCGTATTCGCTAAGCATACGGTTTTTGTTTTTCCAACCCCGCGGTTGATAAAATTTCGTCGATACGATTTGCTTAAAAGTCGGGTTTTGCAAGGCGTAACAAGTAATCAAACTCAAATCCCTTGCCGTGGTGTAATGCCCGTTTGCAGGCAATCCGTGCGGATTTTGAAAGGAAGTATGCAAGGCTCCCGCCGCCTGCGCCGTTTCATTCATTTCCGCGGAAAACGCCGCTACGCTTGAAGAACAATGCAACGCAAGCGCAGTTGCGCAATCGTTACCAGAGCGTAGCATCAACCCGTACAACAAATCCTCGACGGTATACACGTCCCCCGCCTTTAAATAGACGGACGATCCCTCAATCCCTACCGCTTGGCTTGGAATCGAAACTTCCTCTTCCATCCCTTTGCCTAACCGCAAAACGGTTGCCGCCGTCGCAATTTTCGTCGTACTTGCCATCGGCAGTCGTACGTCTCCCTTTTTTTCGTACAAAACCCGACGGCTGTTTAGTTCCATCACGCACTCCGCAACCGCTTCCGTAGATCCAGTTGAAGAAACGCTCGCCGTAACGAAAAAGAAGGGTAACGGGGACAAAAAACAAAGCAACGGCGCAAACGCGACGGCGCTGGCGATTTTTGCTCGAATACTCATTCGTTTTTAGAGAGAACGTCGCGCACGATTTCCCCTGCCCGCTCGATTAAATTATCGAGCGGCTCGTCCGTCAAGCGCAATACTTTGCAGGATTTTCCGTCGTCAATGATAAACCCCATCGGCTTCATACTGACTACGGCGCCGCTGCCGCCTGCAAACGGGAACGTATCCGTTTCTTTTACGATTTTCACGTCGCCGTATTCGCCGCCCCCCGAAAGGTTGCCCAGCGTAACCTTGGAAAAGGGAATAATTTGAAACCCGCTTGCCGTTGTAATCGGCTTTCCTATCACGGTATTGACGTCTGCAAGTTCATCTAATCTTCCCAGCGACGAATCGATTAAGCTGTTGATTTTTTGGTTTTTTTCCGCCATAATTCTTTTATTTTCTCCTTGATAAATTTAAAAAGCGCGCATAAGAGCATCCATAACGTAAATCGCAGCGTTGCTTTTAAGGAAAGGCGCAACACGTCGCCGTCCGTCAGCCAAAGGTTGTTTTCTATTTTCTTTTTCTTACCACCCTTACTGAAAAAATAGGTACGCAAAAGCGCGTGGGCAGTCGCAACCGGCAGAAGATATTCCGCGCCCGTTTCCGTCGTTAAAACGAAAGACGAGAGATGAAAGGTGCGCATAAACGAAAATTTCTTCCGCTTTTTATCCACTTCGGAATAGGGCAATAGAAAGGCTTTCTTTTTGGAAACGTGAATAGCCAGCCCGCCTTTATACGTGGCAATATACCCCCCGACAAGCCGTAAAAAGCCGAATAATCGCAAGGAAAAACAAAATTTTCGCCTGTTCATATCGTAGTGCGCGTCGATCGTTAGAAAGATCGGTAAAAACAACTGCACGACCGTCATCACGAGGCTGAAAATTTGAAATGCCCAAAAAAACGACCTGCCCATACTTATACTATGGGCAAGTCGTTTGCTTTCTATGTATTTTTTCTTTATTGTATCTTAATAATCCCCTCTTCGATATCCTTCAAAAAGTCGGGCAACTCAAAGCCTTCTACCAAAGATTTCGGAGCTTCTTGCTCAAACTCCGTATCGTTTTCAGGGTCGTATACGTCCTTTTCGTACAGATAATTGCTAGTATCCTCGTCCGTTGCGCTAAGTTCGGCAATTTTGCGCATCAAATCTTCATAATCGGGCAATTCGGCAAGCGATTTTAATTTGAACCGCTTTAAGAAATTATCCGTCGTCGCGTACTGTACGGGTCTGCCCGGCGTATCCTTTCTGCCGCAAGGCGCAATCATATCCAAGCTAAGCAAAGTCGTAATGGCGTAATCGCTGCTTACCCCACGGACGGTTTCCAATTCCCCACGGGTAATCGGCTGTTTATAGGCGATGATTGCAGCACATTCCAAAATCGTCTTCGTGAATTCTTTTTCACGGATCGGCATCAAGGTAGACGACACAAGCTCTTTATAATCGGGATTGGTCGCAAATTGTAATTTATGGTTAAACTGCAAAAGGCGAATCCCGCAATCGTCCGCGTATTTCTTTTCTAATTGACGGATAGCCGTATCCACTTCCCGCTTGCTGACCTGTAATTTTTCACGCAACAATTCGATGGGCACGGCGTCGCCTGCCGCAAACAAAATCGCCTCAATTATATTCGTCAATTTCTCCAATTTCTTCGTCCTCTCTTCTATTGGGATTTTTCTTTATCGTGATGGTGGAAAAAAGCTCTTCCTGTTCTACCAAAATAAACTGATGCTTTAAAAGCTCTAACAACGCCTGAAAGGTCGTTACGATTTCAGGGGTCGAAGAAGCGTCTTCAAAGAGTTCTTCAAACTCCATTTTCTCTTTTGCCCCTACCCGTTCGCGAATATGTTTGATTTTATCGCGTACCGTGTAAACGTCTTTGGGGATTTCACGGGGCGGCGGCGCGGCTTTTTTCTGCGCTTCCAAACGAATCATCATCTTCGTAAACGCGTCCATCAAGCCGTCCAAAGTCAAATCTTTATACTGAACTTTTACCCCCGTCAGGTCTTTATCCGGTTGCTTGAAGAAATACCCGACCGTTTCTCGTTCTTTCAGCTTTTCCGCTTCTTCCTTAATCATCTTATATTCTTCCAAAGCGGCGATGAGCTCTTGCTCGGGATCGTCGTTTTCGTCGTAATAATCGTCGAATCCATCGTCGGGCGGCGGTAAAAGACTTCGCGCTTTTATATCGATAATGGTTGCGGCAATATTTAAATATTCGCTTGCCTTCTCTAAATCGAGATACGGCAGTCCTTTCATATACGAAAGGAACTGTTCGGTAACGTGAGACACGAAAACGTCCTTAATTTCGATTTCTTCTTGCTTGATAAGGTGCAACAACAAATCCAAAGGACCTTCGAAATTTTCCAAAACGGTGGTATAATCCACTTCCGTTTCGAAATTTTTCACCGAATCAATCGTCAGTTTCTCCTTTTCCATTTCTACTCCTTTTTAAATCCAAACGACTACGTCGAACAGCCCCCAAAAAGCGGTAATCGGTCTGCCGATAAAGTCTTTCGTAAAACGCATCGCGTACCCGAAAACGTCCAAAACCGCCAATCCGGGAATCGTTCTCGCCGCATAGCTAAACAGCATTAAGCCCAATAAAATCCAATATCCGTACTGGCGTAAAAACCAATAAACCTTGCCCCGTCTCGTATTGAAAGCGTCCATAATACGGAAACCGTCCAAAGGATATACGGGCAAAAGATTGAACACGCAAAAGCTCAACGAATACAAATAAAAATAAGCAAAAAGATATTCGATAAATATCTGCCCGTACGTGCCCGCCGTAAGCGGCGAAAGGTATTTTAAAACCACCCAAAGCAAGGGATAAAACAAAAACGCCATCAAATAGTTGGTGATAATTCCCGCCGCAGAGGTCCAAAACGAGCCCCATTTATAGTTTTTAAAATTGTTAGGATTAACGGGGACGGGTTTTGCCCAACCAAACCCTACAAGCGCGAAGGTCAAAAGCCCCAGCGGGTCGAAATGTTTTACGGGATTTAAAGTCATTCTACCCGAAAATTTCGCCGTTGGATCTCCGCATTTATAGGCAACGAAAGCGTGCGAAAATTCGTGAAAGGAAATCACGACGATTGCCGCAAGCATCCCTGCTAAAATTGTCAATACGTACTCTACCATAGCAAATCTATTATAGCATTTTTTCCTGATAATTGCAAGTCAAGCCCGTGAAAAACAGGGAAATTCTTCGCTTATTTCGTCTTTTTTTGCAGTCTTTGCGGCACTACGTCGTTGCGGGCAATATCCTCGTAGCTCTGCGGGCGTACGATATATTCCGCCTGCCCTTCGTTTACCAAAACGCAAGGCGGGATTTTATTACGGTTATAATTCATCGCCATCGAATAGTTGTATGCGCCCGTGGAAAGCACGGCGAGAATATCCCCCGATTCCGCCTTGGGAAGAGCTACGTTGACGGCGATCAAGTCCCCGCTTTCACAGCATTTTCCCGCAATCGAAACGATTTCCGTATTTTCTTCGTCGGCGCGGTTTGCCAATATGGGCGTGTATTTCGATTGATACAGCGCATAACGGGGATTATCGAACATACCGCCGTCTACGGCAATATACTTTTTCACGCCGGGAATGTCCTTAATCGCTCCAACCGTGTACAAAGTAACGCCTGCTTCCCCGATAATCGAACGACCGGGTTCTAATAAAAGATACGGAAGTTCTAAGCCCTTTTCGCTTGCCTTGCTTTTTACCGCGCTTATTAACGCTTCTAAATATTCCGCATAGCCTTCGGGCGGGATTTTACGGTCCTCGTCGGTATACCAAATGCCAAACCCACCGCCAAGGTTTAAAGTTTTTAAGGTAAACGAGAGCTTTTCTTTCATCGCCGCGGCAAAATCCATACATTTTTCCACCGCCAAAACGAAGGACTGTTTTTCAAAGATTTGCGAGCCGATATGGCAATGATACCCTTCCAAGCACACGTTTTCTTTCGTCATTGCGTACGCCGTAATTTTTTCCGCCGTCCCGTCCGAAATGGAAAACCCGAATTTGCTGTCCGTCGTCGCCGTTTGCACGAACGCGTGCGTATGCGCCTCTACCCCCGGATTGATACGAAGGAGTATTTTTTGACGAATTCCGCGCTTTTTTGCTTCGGCGTCGATTTTATCGATTTCCGAATAGGCGTCGGCTACGATACAGCCAATCCCTGCGTCTAACGCTTCGCCGATTTCATAATCGAGTTTGTTATTGCCGTGCATATAGATACGTTCGGCGGGAAAGCCTGCTTGCAACGCGGTGTACAATTCACCGCCCGATACGACGTCTACGCCGATATTTTCTTCGTCGGCAATACGGTAAATCGCCTTACAGGAAAAGGCTTTCGACGCGTACAAGACAAGCCCGTTGTCCTCGTAATGCTTTTTAAGCGTATCTCGATAGGTCGCCATCATTTTGCGGATATACGCCTCGTCAAATACGTATAAAGGCGTGCCGAATTTTTGCGCAAGTTCTACGCAATCCGCCCCGCCGATTTCCAAGTGTCCAAGCTGATTTATTTTTAAAGTTTCTCTTTCGTTCATCTTTCTTTCTCGCAAAATAAATTTATAAATTTATTGTAGCAGATTTTCACGGAAAATGCAAGGGCTGAAAGGCGTTTTTTTACGGAAAAATCCGCCTTTGCACAGTTTTTGCAAAGGCGGATTGGCTTTTAACCGTTCCACTCGCCGGCAATCTCTTTTATCCGGTCAAAATAGGTGGCTTTTCCTACGTTTTCCGCGGCAAGTAAATCCACTACGCCGCATTCTATTCCGTTTTTATAAACAATCAATTCGCCTATCTTTTCCCCTTTTTTTACGGGCGCTTTTACCCTTTCCAATCTCGTCTCTACGCGCACGTCGCTCTTTTCGCCGCGCCGTACAAAATCCCGCAGCGAAGTCGCCGCAATGGCGTTAATTTTCGTTTTCTTCCCGCCGTCAACGCAACCTTTTTTCTCCATAATTTGTCCCGCCTCAACGATAAGCGGCGAGGTATAATTGGCAAAGGCGTAATCGAAACTCGTGCGGACGTCTTCAAAGCGGTTCGCGCTGTTTTCCTCGCCGATAACGACGGAAATAACCCGCATATCGTTGCGTTTTGCCGTCGCGGCAAGACAAAAGCCCGCCTCGTTCGTAAACCCCGTTTTTCCCCCGTCGCAACCGTCGTAAAAACGCACTAATTTATTCGTATTCGTAATCTCGGTGTACCGCCCTTTGGGATGCGCGAATTTATCCATCCAAACTTTCCCAAATTCGTAGTATTCTTCGTGCTTTAACAAGGCTTTCAACATCAAAGCCACGTCCTTTGCGCACGAATATTGCGGCTCTTTGGGCAACCCCGTGCAATTAGCAAACAGCGTATCGTTCGCCCCAAGCTGTTTCGCCCTCTCGTTCATACGCTCCACGAAAATACTTTCACTGCCCGCAAGCCGCTCTGCCATCGCCACGCAACTATCGTTTGCCGAGCATACGACGATACTTTTAATTAGTTCCCGTACGGGATATTCTGCGTTCGCCTCCAAAAACACCTGCGAGCCGCCCATAGACGCCGCCCGCTCGCTGACGCAGACGTTTTCGTCCATCGAAAGCGCGCCGCTCTCTATCCCTTCAAAAGAAAGTAATAACGTCATAATTTTGCACATACTCGCAATCGGTAAATGTTCCCGTTCTGCCTTTGCGTAAACGGGCGTTTCCGTCGAATATTCCATTACGTACGCAGATTTTGCCCGCAAAGCAAGGTCTTCTTTCGCGTTTTGCGCCTCAACTTTGACAATCGTTTGCGCGCTTGCTTTTTCCGTTAAAAAAGAAGTCGTTGCGACCGTCCCGCAAAATACCGTTCCCAACAGCAATGCGCCGATAATTTTTATCTTTTTTTTCATTTTTATTCTCCCTTTTCTGTATAACAACACTTAACTACTATGTCAAACATAATAATTATGCCTGACATACTATTCACAAAGCATCGTTGCGATATCTATCCCGTATCCACGCGTGGGGTCGTTTAAAAATACGTGCGTTACCGCCCCTACCAGTTTTCCGTCCTGCAATATAGGACTACCGCTCATACCTTGAACGATACCGCCCGTTTCCTCAATCAACGTCTCGTCGGTGATTTTTATCACGTAATTTTTATTTTCTTTGTTTCGTTTATCTACTTTTACTATCTCTATTTCGTATTTTTTTGGGCAATTTCCTTCCACGGTCGAATAAATATACGCGTTACCCGGTTTCACAAAATCGGACGTAGCCACGGCGCATTGCAAGCTTTTTGTTTCAAACGTTTCGCTTATTTGCCCGAAAATCCCGCAATCGCAAAGCTTTTCCGCCTTCCCCAAGCGTTTATCGCTGATAAACATACCCCTAAGCTCGCCCGCTTTTCCGCGCACGCCTTTATTAACGCCCACGATATCACATTCGTAGACCAAACCGTCGGCAACCCGCATCTCCCGCTTGTTTTCCCCCTCGACCGCGTGGCCAAGCGAACCGAACCGCCCGCTTTCCTTTTCTATATAGGTAACCGTACCGATTCCCGAAACACTGTCCCGCACCAAGACGCCAATTCTAAATTTCTCCGTATTTTTGTCCTTTATAGGGGTCAATTTGACGATTTTTACCTCGCCGCCCCGTTTTATTTCTAATTCTAACGCCTTATCTCCGCTTTTATTGACGATTTCGTTTAATTCCTCCACCGTTTCCACACGGATACCGCCCGCTTTCGTAACGACGTCTCCCGCGCGTATTCCTGCCCGTCCCGCAGGCGACGACGCGCCGCCGTCCGTCAAAATCTCGCACGTACCGATAATTTGTACTCCGCCGGTTTTTAAAGTAAACCCCGCAGACATACCGCCTACGTACACGATTTTATCAGGCGTAGCCGCCTCTGCTTGCAGACTATCGTTTGGATATAAAAGCACCCCGCAAGATACCGCAACGCCCAAAATAAAAACACCCAACTTGCGCATAGTTTCCTCCGTTCAGAAGATACTTTGCGTAAATTGCGTGCTTTTTATACCTTTTTATTCGATTTTATAGGGAAGCCTTATAGATTTCCGCTTGTTTTAAAAGCTCCTCAGCGTGCTTGGTCGCAAACTCGTCCTCGTTTTCGCCGCCGAGTAGGCGTACGATTTCTTTTATCTTTGCCGCCAAATCCAACGCCGTAACGTTCGTCAAAGTTTTTCCGTCCGTTTCCTGCTTTTCAATCAAGAATTCGTCGTCGCTCATAACCGCAATCTGCGCCAAATGCGAAACGGCGATTACCTGCGTTTCCTTAGCGATTCTCGCCAATTTTTCCCCAACAACCTTCGCCGTTTTACCGCTAATCCCCGCGTCGATTTCGTCGAAAATATAGGTAGAAATTTCATTTACGTCAGAAAGCTGCGTCTTTATCGCCAACATAAACCGACTCATTTCCCCGCCGCTGATAATTTTTCCAAGCGGTTTGACCGGCTCGCCCGCGTTGGCGGAAAAAAGGAAACAAATTTCATCCAATCCGTTGCCGTTCGCCCGTCCTACGTCCGCCTTGGTATACTCTTTAAACTCCACTAAAAACTGGGCGTTGGGAATATTCAAGCTCTTTAATTCGCCGATAACGCGCGAACAAAATCCTTCCGCGCCCTCCTTTCTAACGGCGGTGATTTTTTGACAAACGGAATAGATTTCCTGCTCGTTTTTCTCTTTTTTTGCCATCAAAGCCGAATACTGCCCCTCGCAATCGGACAACAAATCGTATTCTGCCGTGATTTTTTCCAAATATTCGTCTATTTCCGCCTTGTTTGCCCCGTATTTACGCTTTAAACCGCGGATAACGTCCAATCTACTCTCAATCTCCACCGCTTCGTTTTCGTCGTAATACAGCTCTTCTCCCATATCGGACAGAGTTTCGCTAACGTCTTCCGTTTCGGAAACAATTTCGTCCAAGCGGGACAAGATCCCTTCGTAGCTCTCATCCAAGCGGGCAATCGCCCCAATCGCGCGGTGGGAAATGCGCAAGCCGTCCAACACCCCGCCTTCGCCGCTTAAAGCGGAAACCGACTCCTGTAAAGCGGAAAGAATTTTTTCAAGATGAGTCATTTTATTGCGCTTGGAAAGCAATATCTCTTCTTCGCCCTCTTTTAAATCCGTTTCTTGAATCTCGTCGATTTGAAAACGCAAAATATCCAAACGCCGTCCACGCTCTTTCTCGTCGCCGCCAAGCAAGGCTATCTTATCCGCAATCTCCCGTCTTTGCGCCAAACGTTTAGCCAAATCCTCTTTTAAAGGCGCCAGCTTTTCTCCCACAACGCCGTCCAAAGTCTTTAACTGGTTACTTTCTTTCAAAAGGAAGAAATGCTCGCTTTGTCCGTGCACGTCCACCAAAAAATCGCTAACCGAGCGCAACATCGTCGCCGTAACGGTATTGCCGTTTATTTTTATCGTGTTTTTACCGTTTTCGGAAAACTTGCGGGAAATGATAATTTCCCCGTCCGTTTCAACGTCCAATTCCCGCAAAGCCTGTACCGCCCTTGAAGTTTCCGGTACGAAAAATTCGGCTTTTACCAAGCATTCCGTTTCCCCGTGCCGAATCATTGAACGGTCGGCTTTTGCACCCAACACGAAATTGACGGAATCGAGAATCACCGATTTACCCGCCCCTGTTTCGCCGGAAAGGACGTTTAATCCCCCGCCGAATTCTATTTCCGCGCGTTCTATCAACGCCACGTTTTTAATAAGGAGTTTCGATAACATTTTTTATTTAATAAACTCCGAAATCTTATTAACCACGGTTTGTGCAGCTACGTTATCCAAACAAACGACCAAAAGCGTGTCGTCGCCTGCAACCGAGCCAACGATTTCTTCGTGATTGAGCTTATCTACAACCGCGCCTGCGTTAGCGCCGTTCCCCGACAGCGTTTTCACAACCACGAGGTTTTGCGCTGCCTTAACGGAAATCACGCAATCACGGAAAAGATTTTTCATCTTCGGGGAAATTTCACTTTCTCCGTCATTGATATAGGCATAACGGTATTTCTTTTCAATACCCGCCACTTTAAATAAATGCAAATCGCGGATATCGCGCGAAATCGTCGCTTGCGTAACGACGTAGTTTAACGCGTTTAACTCCGCGCAAAGTTCTTCCTGCGTTTCAATTTCTTTATGCGAAATAATTTCCAAAATCTTCGCGTGCCGTGCCGATCTTAACATATGTACACCCCTTTCCTTTATTATCCGTTTAATTTATTTCGTACCCTTGCAAAAAAATCCGCGTTTTTCTTGGCGGGAAAATCGGCTGTAAACGGCGCTTTTTTGATACGAATTTCTTTTCCCTCTTCTAGCGTAGCCACAACACGTCCGTCTGCCAAAATCATACCTTTGCCGCCCTCTGTACGCACGATAAACTCGTCCGTGTCAGAAAATACGATTGGGCGGGCGCGCATTGAAAACGCGCAGATTGGCGTCATCATAATCACGGGAACTTCGGGGGTTAAAATCGCCCCGCCCGCCGACAACGAATACGCCGTCGAACCCGTCGGCGTGCAAATCAATAACCCGTCGCCACAAATGGTATCTTTACCCTCTTTTGCCTCTAATTCCAAGCGCAAAACCTGCTTTCCCGTCTCCGAAAGCCAGCCGTAGTCGCGCTGTATGGCAATTTCGTTCAACGCATAATAGATTTCGCCGTCTACCTCTAACTGCAATAAACTGCGCTTAACGATGGGACATTCTCCCTTTTGCAAGGAAGAGAGCAATTCTTTTACCTGCTCCCGTTCGTCCTTTTCATATTCGGTCAAAAACCCCAACGTTCCGTAATTGATACCGATGATTTTTGCCTGCCGCTGCGCCGCAACGACCGCCGCGTGCAAAATCGCGCCGTCTCCGCCCAAAACGAGCACGACGTCCACGTCTTTGATTTCGCTTGGCGTAAGATAGGAAAACGTATCATACCCCAAACCGCGTAAAAATACGGTCAATTCTTCCATCGTTTGCAAGGTTTGTTTTACGGTGGAATTCCCAAGCACCCCTATTTTCATCGATTTCCTCCTTTGTCTACTCCAACAACCCCAAACTGTTATTTTTAACGAGCCGCTTTATCGTCTCTATCAATTCTTCGTCCGATTTTTTGCCTTTTTCTATCGGTTTGATAGACAATACGTATTCGATATTCTTTCCTTTCCGTATCGGCGCATTGATAACCCCGTGCGCGTATAAACCGTGTTCTTGCAGGTATTTTAAGACGTTTTTTACAATCCCCGCGTGCGCGGACGGAGAAACGATACCGCTTTTTCCGATATGCTTTTTCTCACATTCGAACTGCGGTTTTATCAAGACGAACGCTTCGCCGTCTTCCTTTAAAATCGCCTTAATTACGGGAAAAATCAAGCGCAAAGAAATAAAACTGACGTCGGTTACAACGCCGTCTATTTCTTCGGGAAAATCGTCTTTTTTTAAATACCGCGCGTTGGTATTATCCATCACGATAACCCGCTCGTCTCCCAGCAAAGTAGGATGCAATAAGCTTTCGCCCACGTCTACGGCGTACACTCTTTTCGCTCCGTTTTGCAGTAAACAATCGGTAAATCCGCCCGTACTTGCCCCTACGTCCACGAAAACCTTTTCCGCTGCGGAATAGGAAAACGCCTTTATCGCGCGGTCTAATTTATACCCGCCGTTGGATACGAATTCCTCCTTCGCGCAAAGAAAGGTAATCCCCTCGTCGCTTTCTATTTCCGTCTTAGGCTTTATCGGTTTTCCGTTTAATAAAACCAACCCTTTTTCTATCGCCTCGGCAGCCTTCGTGCGCGATCCGTATTTTTCCGCAAAAAACTTGTCCGCCCTCATAAAAGAACTTCCAATAAATACTTTTCTATCTCTTTGCAATCCACGCCGTATTCGCTTTGCAAGGCAGAAACGGAGCCTTGGGGAATAAATTCGTCCCGATACGCAAAATTTTTCACTTTGCAAGTCTTATTCAAACGGAGCAATTCCCCGTTTACCATCATTCCAAACCCGCCCAAAGCTACGTTATCTTCCATCGTTACGACGTATTCGCTGTCGATAGATTGCAGCATTTGCGTATCCAAAGGCTTTACAAAACGCGCGTTGACGATATTAAAGGATTTCCCCGTCTTTTCCAAAGCTTTCAAGACTTTCATCGCAATAATCAAGCAGCGTTCGCCCGCAGCCAATACCGTTGCTTTTGCCGAATTAGTTTTGTGTAAATACTCCCATTTCCCCGCAACGATCGGCGTTTTTTCGCCGTTTTCGAACAATACTCTGCCCGCACGAGGATAACGGATTGCCAACGGATGGGGATAGGTTGCGCTAAAATGCAACATTTCCCGTAATTCTTCGGTATCTTTCGGAACGGCAATCGTCATATTCGGAATGAAAGACAGATAGGACAAATCAAACACCCCTTGATGGGTTTCGCCGTCCGCCCCGGAAATTCCCGCACGGTCTATACACATCGTAACGGGCATATCTTGCGCGCAAATATCGTGGATAATCTCATCGAAAGCGCGCTGTAAAAAGGTCGAATAAATCGCGTAATAGGGCTTTAATCCCCCCGCAGCCATCGACGCGCAAAGCACCGAGGCGTTTTCCTCGCATATTCCGACGTCAAAAGCCCGTTCGGGATAGTTTTTGAAAAACTCGCTAAGCCCCAACGCCTCTTTCATCGCCGCGGAAACTACGGTGATAGAAGGGTCTTTTTCCGCCAACGCGCACAAAGTTTCCCCTAAAACCTCCGAATACTCCTTTTCCTTCGGCGAACCGACGGGCGGAATGCCGTGCGTGTTCGTAGGGTGTTCTTCGCTAAATTCATAGCCCTTCCCCTTTTTCGTTGCGATATGCAAAAGCACCGAGCCGTTTTTCAGCATCTCTTTCGCTTGCGCGACGGAATCGAGCATTTCCTCTAAATCGTTCCCGTTTTTTACCCCTACGTAAGAAAGCCCGAAACTTTCCAATAAACGGATATTCTCTTCTTTGCCGTTCTTTTTGATTTCGGCTATTATGTCATACATACCACCTACCGTAGGCGAAATAGACATACCGTTGTCGTTGAGTATAATCAAAATATTCGTATTTACGATTTTTAAACTGCTGAGCGCCTCGTATACCAAGCCGTTATTAAACGAACCGTCTCCGATATACGCAATAACGTTACGCTTTTCCCCTTTTAAATCACGGGCTTTCGCCAAGCCAATCGCCGCCGAAACGGACGTTCCCGCGTGTCCCGTATCGTACGAGTCGTACTCGCTTTCGTTGCGCTTGGGAAAACCGGAAATCCCGCCCGCTTGGCGAAGGGTGGAAAAACGCTCGTATCTTCCCGAAAGCAATTTATAGGGATAGCATTGATGCCCTACGTCGAAAACGATTTTGTCGTTTGGAAAATCGAAGGTATAAAAAAGCGCGACGATAGATTCCACCGAGCCCAAATTAGAGGCAAGATGTCCACCGCAACGGGTAACCGTATCGTAAATAACCAAACGCAATTTATCGCATAAAACGTTTAACTCGTTTTTCGTATACTTTTTAATTTTTTCAGGCGATACGTCTTTTAACATAACTTTTTATTCCGCCTTATTCTAAATTTTAATTGCTACGTTTTAAAACGTATTGTACAAGCTCTTTTAAGAAATCGGTTTCCCCGTCAATCCCTTCCAAGACGGCAAGACAATCCTTTGCGCACATATCCGCGCGCACTTTCGCCCCTTCCAAACCGTAAAGCTTTACGTAGGTAAGCTTGTTTTCTTTTTCGTCCTTGCCTACCGTTTTCCCAAGCTGTTTCGAATCTCCCGTAACGTCTAAAATATCGTCCGTAATCTGAAAAAGCAACCCTAACAGCTTTCCAAACCGCTCCAACGCAAGATAAGCTTTTCCGCTTAAAATCCCAACGATTGCCACGGGCGCAAGCAAGAGTTTTCCCGTTTTATGCTCGTGTATATACGCAAGTTCTTCTTCCGAAACGTCTTTATTTTCCTGCGAATAATACAAATCCGCCGATTGTCCGGCAATCATTCCGTAAACGCCTGCGCACTCGTTTAAAAAGCTCGACGCCAGTACGTACTTTTCACCCTTTAAGCATTGTTGAAAACAAAGCGCGTACGCTTCGTTTAACAGCCCGTCGCCCGCCAAAATTGCGTTATCCTCTCCAAATTTCTTATGGCTCGATAATTTACCGCGACGGTAATCGTCGTTGTCCATAGCGGGAAGGTCGTCGTGTATCAACGAATAGGTATGAATCATTTCCAGCGCCAAAGCGTACGGCAATACCTCTTCGTGCGGCAGCGCCAAAACGTCCGCGCAAGCCAACGCCAAAACGGGACGAATCCGTTTCCCTCCGTTCAATAAGCTATACAGCATACTTTCACCCAAAAGCTCGGGTTTGGTATGCAGCTTGTCCGCGTATGTATTTGCATACGTTTCAAATTCGTTTACGTATCGGTCGTATAAAAGATTAAAGTCGATCACAGTCTTTACTCCTCACAAGCCGTCCTATAAGTATTATACATCAACATAGTAATCGTCATAGGGCCTACGCCGCCCGGAACGGGAGTGATAAAGGAGGTTTTTTCTTTCACTTCTTCAAAATCCACGTCCCCGCAAATCTTCCCGTTTTCGTCGCGGTTTATCCCCACGTCGATAACGACAGCCCCTTCCTTTACCATATTTTCTTTGACAAATTTCGCCTTGCCTACCGCGGCAATCAAAATATCCGCCGTACGGCAAATAGCTTCCAAGTCCCTCGTTTTGCTGTGGCAAATCGTTACCGTTGCGTTTGCGTTTAACAAAAGCAACGCCATCGGTTTTCCTACCGTTTCGCTGCGCCCGATAACGACGGCGTGCTTGCCCGCGGGGTCTATCCCCGCATTTTCCAGCATTTTCATAACGCCAAGCGGGGTACAAGCCGCAATTCCTTGTTTATTTTGCAATAACAACCCCAAATTTTGCGCAGAAAATCCGTCCACGTCCTTGCTATGCGGAATACGTTTAATCGCCGCGTCCGAATCCAAGTGCGCAGGCAAAGGCAATTGCAGCAATATACCGTCCACCTCTTCGTCCATAGCAAGCTTATCCAAAAGGTCTTCCACTTCTTTTTGCGTGGAAAGAGCAGGCAACTCGTACGCGTAAGAACGAATCCCCAACTCCTCGCAAGCCTTAATTTTATTCCGCACGTAAATACGGGAAGCGGGGTCCTCGCCGACGATAATGACGGCTAACCCCGGTTTCTTTTTAGCGTGTTCAATTTTTTCCTTTAACTCTGCCCGCAGTTGCGCCGACAAAGCTTTTCCATCGATAATTTTCATCATAACTCCGTTTTAGTTTTATTTATTGATAACCCCCGAAAGGACGCCGTTTACGAAATCCGCGCTCGTCTCCGTCGAATACTTTCTTGCAAGCCCCGTTGCCTCGGAAACGGACACGACGGGCGGGATATCGTCAAAATAACGAATTTCCGCCATCGCAATCAGCAAAATGCTCTTATCCGTAGGATTGATACGGTTTTCCCGATAATGATGACAAGCCTCTTCAATCCCCGCAATCAGTTCCGCGCGGTGCTGTTCCACCGTCGCCACCAAATTCGAGGCAAAAGAAAGGTCGTCTTCATTATCCAAAACCCCAAACTGTTTGAAAATCTTTCTCTTTAACGAGTCCATACAATCGCTGTTAAATTGTTGCGCAAAAATAATATTCAGCGCTGCTTCTCTTGCTGCATTTCTCATACTGCTCTCCGTAAATACCGTATAATTACAAGGAAAACCCCTGCGCGTACACGCAAAGGTCTTCTTTATTTTTATTCTTCTTTCTTGTCTTCCGCCGTAGAATTCTCGCGGGTTTCCTCTTTATCAAAAGCCGGAACTCCGTCGCAAAATACTACGTCCTGCACGTGAACGTCTACCTGCGCAACCTTATAATGCGTCATATTTTCTACGCTCTGCTTTACCGATTGCTGGATTCTGTACGCCAATTCGGGAACGTTATAGCCGTATTTCACGACAACGGAAACGTCCGCATACACGCCGTCCTTTTCAATGTACAGCGAAATACCGCTCTTCTTGCCTTGCGCGGGCACCGTGCCTTCTACTTCCGCCACCGCAAGCTCGACAATGTTTTGCACGATCCCTGCGTTATAGACGATTTTTCCGCTCTGTTTGTCATTAGACGTTAATCTGATATTGGACATTCAAAAAGATCTCCTTACTTTCATTATATACATTATACCACATCTTTTTGAATATTTCTACTGTTTGAAGGATATTTTTTATGCTTTTTTTCAGCTTTCTGCATACACGGGCATAATAATCACGTTTCCTGCGACAACCCCCGTTTCATTTTTCATCATATTGTAGATGGAAAGCGCCGTATCGTAATTGAGTTCGGACGAATTGATAAAGACGTTAATATTATCGCTCTCCGTAGAAACGGATACTACCGCATCGGAAAATCCCAGCGATCTTACCATATTTTCAAGCACCAATTCCTTCTCCATCGCCGCAACGATATCCATCTTCTTTTCGGTTGCCGCCTCGTACTTTTCGTCCCCTTCTTCATAGAGCGCAATCACGCTGTCAAGCTGCACGATCTCCTCGTTGCGAGTCGTAGTACGCTCGGCGCGGTAGGTAGTAAAATAGTTCGCCGTCGTTACTCCGCCGTCCTCCACGGCGGCAGCCGTCGTCGTGCTTGCAAACACGAAATTGAAGATTGCCGTAACGGCAAGCAACAGCACCAAGGAAGTCATCACGATAATTTTCTTTTTGTTCGACATAAATTTATCTCCTTATTCTTTTTTTAAATACACTTTGACCGATTTTTGCGGAATCCCGAGCGCCGTTGCCACCGCCTCTCGAACGTCCACGACCACGGAAAACCGTTCCGCCCCCTCACAAACGACGACCGCGCTTTGCGCTCCGTCCTCCGTTTCGTATACCATAACGCTGGCTTCGCCCACCCCGTCTATTTCTTCCAAAATCCGTATTACCTTCGCTTCCGTTTCGCTCATCTCCAACGACGCCGTTTCCGAATCCTTTCCGCCGAAAAGCCGCCACGCGGCGAATAATAGTATCGCCGCAAGAAGACAAAACAACAGGATTTCTTTCGTTTTACCGTTACATTTGGAAAAGAACCCCTTTTTTTCGTTTTTTGCGGACGTATCGCCTATCTTTCTACTCAAGCACCACCTCGCAGCCGTAAGCATTT
This sequence comes from Clostridiales bacterium, assembly GCA_015069295.1. Lineage (GTDB taxonomy): Bacteria > Bacillota > Clostridia > Christensenellales > Borkfalkiaceae > Scatosoma. The sequence continues at coordinate 18,773 of SVIW01000011.1, read as the reverse complement.
GCCAAATATTGCCCTATTTCCTTTTTTTGCCTCTTTGCGGATTCGTCCTCGCAAAGGACTTGGATTTGCGTAATTTTCACCCTTTCACCTTGATAGCCCCCGTATTCCTCCGCGGTATATTCCCAACGTAAGCGCACCTCGATTTGTGCGGCGTACTTTTCTCGTATCTCCTTTTTTATCGATTTTTCCGCTTCCGTTACACGTATAGCACTAACATACTGTATGTACGCCCCGTCCGTTTCTATGCCTATCTCTTGAAAAATCCCCGTTTTATTTTCCCCGTCCGCCTGATTACCTTTCGCAAAAAAGGAGAGTATGGGCGCAACGATCGCCAGTACGCAGGCAAGGCGGGTAACGCCTTTGACAACGGACGAAGTTTTCCCCTCTGGAATAATCGCCGTTACGACCGCAGAAATCAATACCGTTCCGATAACCGCTAACACGTATCCGTTCAAAACAAAGCCTCCGTACAACACACCATCAATACGATCGAAAGAAAATATAAAAACGCCGTAATCAATAACCCTGCCGTGCAATACTGTAAATTATCCGCCGTTTCCCCCAAAAAATCGGAAATTCGAGAATCGCCGAACGGTTGCGTAGTCGCCGCAACAAGACGCAGCATAAAGGTAACGCAAATCAGCAAAATCAAAGGCTCGAACAGCACGGAAATCATCATAAAAATACTCATACTGCCCAGCGAATTTTTTATCAAAACACTACCGGCAACCACCAAATCGAACCCGCCCGAAAGAAAGCCCCCGACAATGGGCACGCCGTTGCCGATTGCATATTTCGCAGCGCGGCGCACCACCCCGTCGTAGGTCGCCGAGGTAATCCCCTGCACGGTAAAAAACAGCCCGAAAACGGAAGCGCATACCCCTAAAATCCATTTGTTTATACTTTTGAAAAAAGCGGTAAATTTGCCGATTTTTAATTCTTTCGTTAAATTCCCTGCCATAGAAAACGCCATCATCGTTACCGTCAAGGGCAATACGACGGTTTCGATAATCGTAACGATGGTCGTGGAAAAAAAGCCAACGGCGGGACGGCAAATCGCCGCCGAAACCGAACTGCCGCTTGCGGAGAGCAGGGTTAGCATCAACGGAAAAACCGCCTGCATTTGTCTCGTCATCGAGGACACGCCCTCAAACGTTTCTTGGAAACATTCGATTAGTACGGCTATCAACGGTATTAACGCAGCGGCGTACGTAATCAAAAATATCATTTCCGAAGCCGTATTGCCCGCCGCAGAGCTTTTCAACATCGACAATAGCCCCGAAAGCAAGGCTATCGCCGTAATACAGGCAAACGCAGGCATAATCTCCGCTATTTTAGAAAAGAAAACGCGCAACAAGCCCTCGAAGAAAGAGCCGTAATCCATTTTTCCGCCTTGGACGTATTCTAACAAGCTTTCCTTTACGTTTTTTCCTTTAAAGCCTTCCAAGGTATTGAGATACGCCTGCAAGTCTTCTAAATCGAGATTTTCAATTTGGTCTTGCACCGAATCGCTTAACTCCTCGTACCCTTCTTCCGCTTTTTCTTCTTGTAAACCCTCCGCATTCACCCGTGTATCCGCAGAAATCCCGCATAAAGAAAGAATGCATAAAATTAAAATAGCTATCGCTAAAAAAAGATTGGGTTTTTGTTTTTTTATAGGTTTAAAAAGACTTTTCATACAAACTGTAAAAAACTTTTAATCATTTTTATCAACCCCTCCAAAACGGGCACGGAAAGCAATACGATCGTCAATTTCCCCGCCAAAACCACCTTGTCCGCCACAGAATTTGACCCGAAATCGTTTAAAATTCCCGCTCCAAATTCGGTGATATATCCCACTCCTACAATCTTTAGTAAAATTTTCACCAAGCCGTTTTCCACCCCCGTAAGCTCCGCCAAAGAAGTAAACAAGGAAAAGGTGTTTTGCAGTGCGTCTACGACGAATAACAAAATAACGAGAATGCCTGTAACCGTTACGGCAAAAGACAATTCGGGCTTTGTCGAGCGCAAAAGCACGGCGGTTATCGCCGTAACGAACGCAATGCCGATTATTTTAAAAATCTCCGTTTCCATACGCCGTCCTTTCTACGTCAGCCCGAAAATTTCCCGTATCTGCGTAAATAAATCACCCACCATACTGACGACTACCGCCAACACGATGACGAGCCCTACGATACTGACAAGCGTTGCAATATCGTCCCGATCGGATTTTTTTAAAATTTGACAGATTACGGTAATGATAATCCCGATTGCCGCAATTTTAAAAAGAATGGTAATATCCATTTTCCCTCCCGTCAAAGTATGAGAATTAAAATCAATAAACCGCATAAAAACCCAAGTTTAACGTATAAATCCGCATATCTTTTACAGGTCAATTCGGCTTCCGTTTGTAACTTCACAATCCCGTCTTTCGCCGCAAGACAATATCCCTTTTGCGAGCTACTGTCCCCTTTTCCAAGCATCAAAAAATAGTCTTCCACCACGCGTTTTTCTTCCTGTTTTAAAAAAGAATATTCTGCGCTTTCAAGGATTAAACCGAGCGTTTTTCCCTCGGATATTCCCGTAAAATATTCCTCTAACAATCGGTTAAATTCTCCACGGTAGACGTAATTTGCAATAAACTCTCCAATAGGACGTCTATAATAGGACACCTCGCTGATAAAACGGTCGTTAAATTCTTTAAACTGGGTGAAAAACTCTCTTTTTTGCCTATATTTACGCGCCAATAAGTACCCGCAAAAACTGGTAAAAGCAACCGTAGCCACCCCAAAAAGGAATTTTATCAGCATTTTTCTATCGCTCCTTTCCGTCGGCATCGTATATCGCCCGTATGCACCCAAGCGCCCCTTCTTCTAAAAGCACGTACCGCTCGAATATTCCTTGAAAAGCCTGAGGAAGATACTCCATTTTGGAAAAATGCGCGGAGGCAATCACGGAAACTCCTGCAAAAACCGCTTTTTTGACCGCCTCGCAGTCCTCTAAAGAAAGCTCGTCCGTGATAATAATTTCAGGGCGCATCGCCCGTATTCCCGCCTCAAACGCGCTTGCTTTATCCGAAAATTTCATTACGTCGCTCGTCCATCCCGTATCTCCCATTGAAATTTCCCCGCGTTCGTCGCATATCAATAGGTTTTTTCCCGTCTTTTCACAGAGAATCCGCGCCAAATCTCTTAAAATCGTCGTTTTCCCAAGCCCCGGAGCCGACATAATCAAAAGGCTACGTACTTTGTCTGACATACAACTGTTATAAATCTCTTGCCCTGCCCCGTGTATTTCGTGCGGGACGCGGATACAAAGAGAGGTAAAATTTCGAACGGCAAGCGGTTGCCCCTTTTCAAAGACGTATTCTCCCGCTATCCCGATTCTTTCCCCGTTTTCCCCTGTAATAAAGCCCTTTTTCATCTGTTCTTCTACCGAATATATCGAATATTTCCCCGCCTTGAACAAGCAATCGTCTATATCCTCAACATCGCAAAAAACAGCCTTTTGTGGGTGTTCTACCAGTCCGTACGTTCCCAAATACCGATATTTCCCCGCATAATTTACCCTTACGGGCTTTTGAGCACGCAAACGAATTTCGTATACGTAACGCAAATTTAGGTGCGCTATCCCGTCTTTTACGTTTTGCGGTAAAAATTCAAGCATTTGTATACTATATGCGACTGCTTGTCTATATAGAACAAAAAAACACCCCTTTTACGGGATGTTTTCTTCTTGTGTTTTTTATTTATTTGCTGTAATCGAACAACATTGCCGCCGATTTTTCCACGAAATCGGACAGCTCTTCCGGCGAAAGCTTTTTATAGGAAAGCATTGCCAAATAATAAATTTGGTTGACGATAAACGCCTGCTTTTCTTCCGTTTGATTTAAAATACCCGATACGACGGGGTTGGTCAAGTTTAAAACTAACGTCGCGTTTTGCATTGCATCCGTTTCCCCCATACCGTAGAATCCGTTCATTTCCGACATTCTGCGCATAAATTCGTCCACGTTGACGATTGCGGGGATTTTACCGCTTTTAAAGCGTTCCGCTTTTATCGCAATATTTTTATTGACGAGATGCTTTTTGAACAGCTCGACTAAATCCTTTTGTTCCTCTTCCGAGATACTTTCCGCGCTCTTTAATACACTGTCAATATCCGCGTCGATGCGCACAAAACGCACTTTTTTCGGGTTTTTATACTCGATATAGCTAAGGAAATGCGGGTCTACGAGGGTTTCACAGAAAATCGCGTCCAAGCCCGCGTCTTTATACATTGCAATATATTGCGCCTGCTGCGCCTCGTCGGAAACGTAATACACCGCTTTGGGTTGCACGCCGTTTTTCGCCTCTTCTTCCGTGATTTCTTCCCCAAAAAGCTCTACCATCGGTTTATATTCGCCGTTCAAGTTTTTAAAGACGATGCTCTTTTCCACCTTTTTATAGAAATCCTCGTCCTTGATACAGCCGAATTTGATAAAGGTCGCAATATCCTTCCAGCACTTTTCAAAACGTTCGCGATCGGTATTGAACAAGCCCGTCAATTTGTCCGCAACTTTTTTAGTGATATGCTTGGAAATTTTCTGTACTTGTCTATCGTTTTGCAGGAAACTTCTCGAAACGTTTAAGGGAATATCGGGACAGTCGATCACTCCGTTTAAGAGCATCAAAAATTCGGGGATAACCTCTTTGATATTATCGGCAATAAATACCTGATTGCAATAGAGCTTTACTTGCCCTTTTTCTAACTGCACTTGCTGTTTTTTCAACTGCGGGAAATACAAAATACCCTTTAAACGGAAGGGATATTCCATATTTAAATGAATCCAAAAGAGCGGTTCGCTAAAATCCATAAAGGCTTCGCGGTAGAATTCTTTATACTCCTCTTCCGTGCAATCCTTCGGATCCTTCAAATACAGCGGCGTCGTATTGTTGATTGCCTTTTCCTCACCTTCCTTCGGGTTCAGATAAACGTTATAAGGCATATACGAACAATATTTACGCAACAATTCGCGAATGCGGTATTCCTTTAAAAACTCTTCTTCGCCTTCCGCAAGGTGCATTACGATTTTCGTACCGCGTTGCGTTTTATCCGTTTCAGAGAGTTTATAGGTAGAATTTCCGTCCGATTCCCATTTTACGGCAGGCTCGTCTTTGTAGCTCTTGGTGTAAATCTCCACCCTGTCCGATACCATATACGCCGAATAGAACCCCAAACCGAAATGCCCGATAATTCCGTCGCCCGAAGCGTTTTCGTATTTTTGTAAAAAGTCGGCAGCCCCTGAAAAAGCAACGTTGGCGATATACTTTTCCACTTCTTCCGCCGTCATACCGATACCGTTATCTTCTACGGTCAAGGTTTTCGCCGTTTCGTCCACGTAAACGTTGATTTTATATTCCTCTTCCGTCGCCGCCGTTTCGCCCATATCCGCTAATTTTTTAAACTTCGTAATCGCGTCTACGCCGTTTGCAACGATTTCCCGAAGAAAAATGTCCTTGTCCGAATACAGCCATTTTTTAATAATCGGCATCATATTTTCGCTAGAAATTTTAATTTTACCCTGTTTCGCCATAATGGAAACTCCTTACAATTTTATTAACGGTTATATATAAACAAAAAAGCCTGCTTTTAATCGAATTAAAAACAGACTTTTTATTTTTTTATGAAAAGTATTTACGCCTAAAACAATCAGGAGTTCTTATTCAACAAATCCGCGATGGATACGCCGCCCAAACCGCCGTCGTGCCATTCGGTAACTTCGTCAGCGGGTTTTGCTTCTCTGGGCTTTCTCGCTTTTTCTTTTACTTCGCCGTCTTCCGCTTTCGCCGCGCGAGGCTTTCTTTCCAAGTTTTCGGGCTTGGGTTCAAGCGCTTTGATAGAAAGGGTCATTTTCTTTTCAGCGCAGTCAAGCTTCAAAATCTTCGCGTCGATTTCTTGACCGATTGCAAGCGCCGTCGTAGGATTTTCAAGGAATTCGTGAGAAATCTGGGATACGTGAACGAGACCGTCGATACCCTTTTCTACTTCTACGAACGCCCCGAAAGGAACGATACGGACAACTTTACCGTGGATAACGTCGCCTTCTGCATATTTTTCAGCAGCGAGTTCCCAAGGCTGTGCCTGCAACTGTTTGTAACCGATAGAAACTTTCTTTGCTTCTTCGTCAATCTTCAATACTTTAAATTCGTATTTCTTACCAATTTCAAGAACGTCGGTAACCGATTTAACGCCCGTCCAGGAAAGGTCGGAAATGTGCGCAAGGCAATCGAAACCGTTTACGGATACGAACGCACCGAATGCGGTTACTCTTTCCACTTTACCCTCTACCACATCGTCTACGTGAATAGAAGCGAAGAATTCTGCTTCTTTTGCAGCTTTAGCAGCTTCTTTTGCCGCTCTTTCTTCTTCGATGATTACACGCTGAGAAGCAATGATTTCTTTTCTTCTCTCGGTCTTGATTTCGATAAGACGAAGGCGAAGTTTCTTGCCAACGTATTTATCAAGTTCTTTTACGTAGCCCGAACGAATTTCACGTGCGGGAACGAATACGGTATAAGAACCGAGTTCCGACGTCAAACCACCCTTGTTGAATCCGGTACATACGACTTCGAATTCTTTCCCTGCTTGGATTTCAGCGATAGCAGCTTCTTCTTCTTTTACCGCTTTGATCTGTTTTTGGGAAAGTTTTACGGGGTTTACAGCAACAACCATAAGTTCGATTTCTTCGCCCAATTTCGCGTTGAAATCGTCTTTATTGTAAACTTCGCAGTCCACTTCTTCCTTGTCGAGAATTACTTCCTTCTTTGCAAGGGGAAGCAATACTGCAACACCCGAATCGTCCGCCGACGAGATCGTAGCCTTAATCAACTGTCCTTTCTTGAACTTGGGTTGACTGTCCATATTCGCAACGACTTCTTCCATACTCGTTGCTTTTGCTTCTGTTTCCATTTCCATCTTTAATAGAACCTCCTGAGTTTGCGCGTTAGGGGTGCTAGCACCCGTAACAATACCTACCTTTTTAAATCTTTTGATTGTTTTATATTCGAGATCGGCTGCACTCGACAAACGAAATACGTTGGAACAATGTTTCGTGCAGATATCGAAAAGCTTGTTTGTGTTGCTGCTGTTTAAGCCTCCGATAACCAACACGGCTTCACATTCCTTCGCCAATTCGCGCGCCTCGTTTTGCCGTCCTATAGTAGTATAGCAAATTGTTTTAAAAACTTCAACTGTTTTTTCACGGATATTATTAAGATTTTTAATTATTTTTTCAAATTTTTCCTCAGAATAGGTCGTTTGCGCCACAACGCAGCAATCATTGGGGGGTAAAATTGAAAAATCTTCTTCCTCCGAAGAAAAAACGTAGGCTTTGTTATCACACCAACCATTTAAGCCGACAACCTCTGGATGAGTCTTTTCGCCGATGATAATAATCGTTTTCCCCTTCGCGTATTCTTCCTTTACGATCGTTTGCGTGCGGCGAACGAATTCGCAGGTACAATCCACTACGGTTATATTTCTTTCCTTACACAACTCGTAAACGGCTCTTCCTACGCCGTGAGAGCGAATAATCAACGTTGCCCCGCAAGGCACTTGGTCAAGCTCCTCTACCATCGCAATCCCACGGTCGGTAATCGTCTGCACGACCTCGGGATTATGGATAATCTCCCCGTAAATATAGGTATTTTTCGGATCGATTGCCAGCGCCGTGTCTACGGCTTTTTTAACGCCTCGGCAAAACCCGCCGCTTTTTGCTATGACAAATTCCATAACGATTACGCCTTTTTCTTTTTCTTGGAAAGCAAATATTGCGTATGCTCTTCGCGAAGCTGTAACATCAACTCCCGAATTTTATCATCCGCCGCGGCAATCTCTTCCGCCGAAAGCTTCTTTCCGTAATATTCCGTCAGTTCAACGGGCGCGCCGACGATAACGTGCGTCATACGGAAAAAACGGGGTTTTTTATAAATCACAATGGGAATAATGGGAGTTTTCGTCTTGATTGCCATCATTGCCGCGCCGTGATGGAAGGGCAGCATTACCTCTTCCCCTTTATTCCTCGTCCCCTCGGGGAAAATCGCAATTTTATCCCCGTTTTTCAAGCATTTGAAACAGTCGAGCATCGTACGCACGTCGTTACCGTCCCGATTAACGCAAATCGCCTTTGCTTTCCTCGCAACCGCGCCGAGAAGCGGCGCTTCAAATATCTCGCTTTTGCCAAGATAATGAATCCCTTCCCACGTCGTCGACGCCGAAAACGCAGGGTCTAACAAGGTATAGTGATTGGAAACGTAAATACAAGCCCCGTCCGCAACCTTTTTATGCCCGTACAAACGGTAGGGCTTGCAAAGCCAATACACGGGAAGAACCAATATCCGCAAAAAGTTCATAAAACCCATAATATGTCTGCCTTTTTTATTAGGTTTTATGGTGATATCCTTGACTTTTTTCTGTTTTTTTGTTTTTTTCGTTTCTTCGGGAGTTTTCTTTTCTTCCATTTCTCTCGTCCTTATCTTCAATCCCTCAAATCTTCGTTTGAATCGCCTTTTTAATCGTAGCAATCACTTCGTCCACGGTCATATCCGTCGTATCGACCACCATCGCGTCTTTTGCACAAACGAGCGGCGAAAATTCCCTTTCGCTGTCCTGCTTATCCCGCGCAACGATTTCTTGATGCAACGTATCAAAATCTACCGTTTGACCGCGTTCGAGCAGCTCTTTATAGCGACGCTCAGCACGGACTTTGCTGTCCGCCGTAATGAAAAATTTAAACTTCGCGTTGGGCAATACGGTAGACCCGATATCTCTACCGTCCAATACGCAGGACATATTGCCCGCAATTTCCCGTTGCATTTCCACCATCTTGATCCGAACGGAAGGATGCGCGGAAATCGTAGAAGCCGCCATAGACACTTCGTTTACTCGAATCGCCAAAGATACGTCTTCGCCGTCTAATATCGTATGCTGTTTACCCTCGCGGTATTCGACCTTTACGTCCAAATTCGGCAACATTTTTTCTACCGCTTCGCCGTCTTTCGGGTCAATACCCTCACGCAAAGCCTTCAATCCGCAAGCGCGATACATCGCTCCCGTATCCAGATACAAGATATTATAATCTTTGGCAAGCACTTTTGCAATCGTGCTTTTCCCGCTGCCCGCAGGGCCGTCTAACGCTACGTTAAAAACTTCCGAAATATCCGTTCTCAAGGTTTTCGCCCCCTTTTGATATATATGCTTTACATTTTTTTCCTTGGTTAAATCCGTAAGTAACATCAGGCGAATACAAAATTTTAATCCCCCGTCAATATCCGGCTCTACCGCCGCAAATAAAGGAGCAAAATCGTACCCGCATTCCCTCGCCGCTTTTGCGGGATGATAGGCGTGAATATCCGAAGTAAGGGAAAAAACAACCCCCTTTACTTCGTCTTTTTGTAATTCGTTTACAAGAAAAACCTCTTCCAGTAATTCCTTTACCGCGTTTACGATTTCCTCTTTTTTATCGGCAGCAACCGTCGTCGCTCCACGAATAACCGTCATACGATTCTCCTCCAAATATTACCACTTGTATTTATTATAACGAAAAAACGGCTTTCCGTCAAGCTTTTCAAGGGCTTTCGCGCAAATTAACCCTCGATGGACAAGCCCGCCAAATATCCCGTCGCAAATGCGATTTGCAGATTAAAACCGCCCGTAAACGCGTCTACGTCCAAAACCTCGCCGCAAAAACGCAAGCCTTTTATTTTCTTGGCTTCCATCGTTTTTGGATTGATTTCGGAAAGCGCAACGCCGCCGGACGTTATAATTGCTTCCTCAAAGCCGCGCAAGCCCGCTATTTTTATCGGGAACGCCTTTAAAACCGACAACAATCTGCCCCTTTCTTCTTTCGTAATCGAATGGACCGTTTGCGTTTCTAAAATCCCGCTTTTGAAAAGCACAACAGCGATTAGTTTTTGCGGCAATAACTCGATTAACGCATTGGAAATTTGCTTATTTTTATACTTGTCGAAATCACGAAGCAAGCGCTTATCTAAGGTTTGCATATCCAACGCGGGTTTTAAGTCGATAAACGCCGTCAATTCCTCCATCGGTAAGCGGTTTATCAGCGACGAAGCCGACAAAACGATAGGTCCCGATACTCCGAAATGGGTAAACAACATCTCGCCAAAACCGTCGGAAACAACCTTATTTTTATGCTTTATCGTAAAAGATACGTTTTTCAACGCCAAACCCTGCAAACTTTTAAGTTCGTTTCCCTTTACGTTTAACCCGCAAAGTCCGCATTTTAAATCGGTTACCTTTAAACCGTGAACGCGCGCAAATTCGTACCCATCCCCCGTAGAGCCCGTAGACGGATAACTAATCCCGCCCGTTGCAACAATTACCTCGTCGCAAAAATACTCGTTTTTATCCGATATAATTTTTGCTATGCGTGGCATAGGTATTACGTCTCGCGATGTACCACCCTCTATGTCAGACATAGGTATTATGTTTGGCATAGTAGTGCAAATTTTTTCGATTTTTTCGTTTAAAAATACCTTTACACCCGCCTTTTTGCAGGCTTTTTCAAGCGTTTTTGTAACGTCGCTAGCGTGGTCAGAGGCAGGAAAAGCGCGGTTTCCACGCTCTATTTTGACCGTTAAACCGTTGTTTTCGAAGAAATTTATCGTATTTTGAGGCGAAAAAGCGTATAACGCCCCTCTTAAAAACTTTTCCCCTCTAACGATATTAGGTAAAAATTCTTCCACGGAAACGTCGTTTGTAAAGTTACAACGCCCCTTCCCCGTGATATAGATTTTTTTGCCCAATTTTTCATTTTTTTCAAAAAGCGCAACCTCGTGCCCCTTTTCCGCCGCTGCGTACGCCGCCATCAGCCCCGCCGCGCCGCCACCGATTACACATACCTTTTTCATTTCTTTTTCCGTCAATTTTTCGTTGATTTTTACCCTAACCATTCCCCCGCATAAAAGTGCCTTTGATATAGTTTCACGGAAATAGTTTCACAAGTATTTTTAAATTTTTTCTTGAAAGATGCGCAACCGAAAAAATCGGTTGCGCACAAATTATGTTTCACGAATATTGTTTCATTAAACGGGATAAACGCCCGTTTTTGCCAAATCCCTATCCACTCCTTTCTTTTGCGCTTCGCGCCATTTAAAGAAGTTTTCTGCAACCTGTTCGAACACGGCGTACGAAAGCACGTCCTCTTCTTTTTCGTAATAGCCCAATTCGATAACCTTTTTCTTGATGTCTTCATATTCGGGCTTTAACAAGTCAGCAGGTCTGCAAGTGATACGCTCTGCGTCGCCCAAAACCTTTTTCGCAATTTCCGCGTCGATTGGCATAGGAAGCGTACCGTATTTACCGGCAAACAAATCCTTTGTTTCTTTGGTAACCATTTTATAACGTTGACCCATTACGACGTTCATAACCGCCTGCGTACCGACGATTTGCGAAGAAGGGGTAACCAAGGGAGGATATCCGCAATCTTTTCTGACGTTGGGAACTTCTGCAAGACATTCCATCAATTTGTCTGCCTTACCCGCTTTTTCAAGCTGATTGATAAGATTGGAAAGCATACCGCCGGGGACTTGATACAAAAGCGTATTAACGTCAATTCCTTTCGATTTTTCGTTGAGGATTTTATCGTCTTTAAGGCGTTTTTCAACCGTCTTAAAATGTTTAACGATAGGCAACAATTTATTGATATCAATGCCCGTATCGTACGGCGTGCCTTTTAAGGTTGCGACCAACGGCTCGGTTGCGGGTTGAGAAGTACCGTTGCCAAGCGGCGACAACGCCGTATCGACGATATCCACGCCCGCAAGAATCGCCATAAGGTACATCATATCGCCCGTACCCGTGGTATTATGGGTATGCAAATGCAATTTCGTGGTAGGTTTTAACGCTTTTTTCAAAGCGCTAACCAAGGTATACGCACGGAAAGGCAACAAAAGATTTGCCATATCCTTCAAACAGATATTATCCGCGCCGCGTTCTTCGAGCTGTTTTGCGAGTTTTACAAAATATTCGTCCGTGAAAATTTCCTGACCGTCTACAACCGCACTGGTATAACAAATCGTCGCTTCGCAAACGCCGCCGTATTTTTTAATCGCCTGCATTGAAACTTCCAAATTCCTCGGATCGTTCAGCGCGTCGAAAACACGAATAACGCCTACGCCGTTTTCTATTGATTTTGCGACGAATTTTTCCACGACGTCGTCGGCATAATGGCGATAACCAAGCAAGTTTTGCCCGCGCAAAAGCATCTGAATAGGCGTCTTTAAATGGGCTTTTAACGTGCGCAATCTTTCCCAAGGGTCTTCGTTTAAGAAGCGCAAACACGAGTCAAACGTAGCCCCGCCCCACGCTTCTATCGAATAATAACCGATATCGTCAAGCTGTTCTAATACGGGTAGCATTTCCTCGATTTTCATACGCGTCGCCGCCTGCGATTGATGCGCGTCGCGCAAAATCGTTTCCGTTAACATTACTTTTCTGTTTTCAAAATTAAGTTCCATATTTACACCTCACTTTACACAATCGCCAACAAGAAACCTGCGGCGATGGCAGAGCCGATAACCCCTGCAACGTTCGGACCCATTGCGTGCATTAAAAGATGGTTGCTGGGGTCTTCTTCTCTTCCGACGTCTTCGGAGATTCTTGCCGCCATCGGCACGGCGGAAACCCCCGCGCTGCCGATAAGCGGATTGATTTTTCCCTTAGAAAGCTTGCACATCAGTCTGCCCATCAGCAATCCGCCGATTGTTCCGCAGCTAAACGCAACCAAACCAAGCCCGATGATACCGAGCGTTTGTAACTGCAAGAAGTTTTGTCCGTAGGCTTTGCAACCGACGGAAACGCCGAGGAAAATCGTAATCGTGTTCATCAAACCGTTTTGCGCTTGCGAAGAAAGTCTGTCGCACACGCCCGATTCTTTTAACAAATTTCCAAGCATCAGCATACCGAGCAACGGCACGGCGTCGGGCAGGATAAGCCCAACAACGAGAGTAACGATAACAGGGAATAAAATCTTTTCCACTTTGCTGACCGTACGAAGCGGTTTCATACGGATAAGGCGTTCTTTTTTGGGAACGATAAGCTTCATTAAAGGCTTTTGGATAATCGGAATCAACGCCATATACGAATACGCCGCTACCGCAATCGCCGAAAGCAAATCAGCTTTTTCGCCGTTAAACTGCGCCCATTTGGAAAGGCTTTGCGTAACGTAAATTGCCGTGGGTCCGTCCGCGCCGCCGATGATGGCGATTGAAGCCGCAGCCGCAAGGTTAAAACCAATCGCAACCGCCGCGATTAAGGTTAAAAATACGCCCAATTGCGCAGCTGCGCCGATAAGCATACTCTTTGGATTGGAAATCAACGGACCAAAGTCCGTCATTGCGCCGATACCAAGGAAGATAAGCGGCGGGTAAATGACGTTTTCAACGCCGAAGAAAAGGTACCATAAAAGCCCGCGTTTTTCCACCTCTTCATAACCCGCGCCCTCGGCTTGAATACCCCAAACGATGTCGTGCGCACCCGGCAAATTGATAAGGAACATACCGAACGCTATGGGCAACAGTAAAAGCGGTTCGAACTTTTTCACTATCGCAAGATACATCAAAACGAAGGATACGAGTATCATCACGTAGTTCGACCAATCGCCCTTCGTTACCCCAAGCGAATTCCATAAATCCCCGAACATTTCGCCGAGATTTATCAGTAAATTATTGCTCATAATAGAAACTCCTTATTCTATTATTAACCGATAACGGCAAGAACCGAATCCGATTCGACGTTCGCGCCCTTTGCAACGCGAAAACTTACTACGCCGTCGCAAGGAGCGGTAATATCGTTATCCATCTTCATCGCTTCTAATACGAGAATGGGCTGATCCTTTTTAACGCTTGCCCCGTCTGCAACCAATAAATTTTTAATCAAACCGGGGAAGGGAGACAATACCTTTTCTCCGTTTGCAGGCGCCGAAGAAACGGGGGCTGCGGGCGTGGGCGCGGACACGGGTGCCGCCTTTACCTCTTTTACAGCGGGAGCTGCCGAAGAAACGCCAACTTCTTCCACCCCTACTTCATAGCTTTTTCCGTTGACAGTAACAATAAAATTACGCATAATTTTTTCTCCTTAAATTCTCTTTATTCGTTTTACCGTAAATTCGCATTTCGTTTCGTTTGCCTGATAGTACGCCGTCAGCGCCGCCATTATAACGGCAACCGTTTCCTCAGAAAGCTCGTTTTCGCTTTGGGCAGGCGTTTCTATCGCAGGCGTTTTTACTTGCGCGGGTTTTTCCGTTCGTTTTTGCGTATAAGTCATAACCCTACCGACCAACCATACGACGAAAATCAAAAAGGTAATCCCAAAGAAAACCATTGCAAACCCAAGCAAAGCGTATAATGCAGCCTCACTGATAGGCACCGGGCGCATTTCCGCTGCTAAAATCGCATTTAACATCCTTTTATCCCCCTTATATCAACATTTGCAATGCCGATATTAAATACTGTTTTACAAACTGCGGCTCGATAATTGCGTCAATATACCCGTTCTTTGCCGCGTGGATAGGGTCGGAGTTTTCTTCTGCGTAGCGTTGCGCCAACGCGGTCTCGTCTGCCCCTTCCCCTGAAAACTCTATCTTTGCGCCTTGCACGCCGTCAAACAACGCAATTTTAGCATTCGCGAACGCGCAAGCATAATCAAAGCCCGCCGACTTGGAGGCAAACAGCGAATACCCAAGTCCAATCGCCTTTTTGTATACAACGGAAAGTTTGGGAATGTTTGCCGTTTCCATCAAATCCAGAAGGTTCGCATATTCTGCCGTTTCCATTAAAACGCGGCTGTTATTTGCGCAAAGAGTAGGCTCGATACCGAGCGTGTCCACAAAGGTAACGAACGGGATTTCAAAAAGGTACGCAAGAGTAAGGAAATCTTTAATGCGCGCCATATTTTTTGCGTTCAACTCCACCCCTTTTTCTTTTCCGTCGAAAATCAAAGCTGCCACGGAAATACCGCCAATTCGACCGATTACTGTCTTTATCGAATCGTCGACGCCCTTATTGATTTCAACCGCCTCGTCGAAAATCTGCAAAAGATTTTCCGCCGTTGCCGCCTCGTTAAGAGCAGGCAGGTGTGCGTTGAGTTCAGAATCCACTACTTTTTCGTTTAAAATCGAAGACAAAGAAAGAATCGCCTCTCGCGCCGCCGAAAGATCGGAAACCACCACCGACGAAATGCCCGTTTTATCAAGCGCTTTCACGCCACCAACCGCTTCTTTGTCCAAATTCTTCCCGCTCTTTGCAGAAAGCACGAAGGGGCTGTTTACGGCAAGAACGCTCTTTTTCTCGACGAGAATTGCAAAATCGGCAATCGCCGCAAGCAACGCGCTCGACCCATAAACTTCGCCGTTTACGATTGCGTATTGGCGCACCCTGCCATTTAAAGAAGAGCATTGTTTAAAGAGTTTCCCCATACCTTCTAATGCGGAAACACCTTCGCCTATTTGCAACCCTTGCGAATTCAATAAATAAATTACGGGCGCGTTATTTTTTTCCGCGGCTTGCAGACATTTTACGATTTTATTGCAATGCGCCTCGGATAAACCGCCGTGTTGTACGGAAAAATTTTGTCCCACGATATAGAAGGGATACCCGTCTAACGTTGCAAAGCCGGTGATTACCCCCTCGCCCGCAATCTCTTCGCTGTAAAATTCGTTCTTCGAAAAGCTGAACGCGGAAAGTTCGACAAAACTATCCTCGTCGACAATCGCCGCAATATCCTCGCGGATTTGTTTTCCTGCGGCAACAAGTTTTGCTTTTCTTTCTTGCAGTAATTGAATTTTATCCATAGTTCTCCTCCAAGAAAAATGCCTGTTCTTCACTTTTTCGGGGCATATACTCCCCAATAAAAATTAAAACTTTCTACCAATTATCATTATACTACAAATCGATGAAAAAATCAATACCTCAATGGAAAAATTTTTACATTTTTCCACAAAAAAACCAACGCTCTTCCTTTTTGAAAAAACGTCGGCTTTTCATTTTTTAACTTATTTCTTTTAATTTCATTCTCTTATCAGTATATAGCAAAATAAGAAAATTATAATTTTTTTTCACGTTCTTTTTTTCGGTTTTCCTTGCGCTTCTTTATCCACGCTTGAATTTTATCCAATTTCTTATAAACCAAGATAAACCCGCCGATAACGACGACGAAAAAAATCGCCCAAATCATAATACCCCACCAAGTATTTAAAGGAATTAAATCGATGGCAAAGCAGGTAACGGACACCGTCAAAATTCGCGAAATAATAACCATTACGGTAAAATACAAGTTGGTCATAGACGACAGTCCAGCCAAAAAGCACAAGACGTCATCGGGGAACAGAGGCAAAACGAACATCATCGTTAACACCAAATTATCCTTCCCCTTTAATCGGCGCTGCCATTTTTCCATCGTTTCCTTGCCGATAATCCATTCGACTGCCTTAGCGCCCAATTTCCTGCCGATAAAAAAGGCGGTAAACGAACCCAACAAAATCCCGACAAGACTGTATAACGTGGCTTTAAAAGGTCCAAACAGCGCTACGCCCGCCAAGGTACTGACGACGCTGGGAATAGGCAAAACCACGACTTGTAAATACTGCAATAAAATATAGACAATCGGCATCCAACCGCCCGATTTTTCTAAATATTCTTGCATACTTTCCGAGGTTTTAAAAATCTTGAAAAAGCCCGTCTTTTGCAAAATTAATAAAACGACGAGGCAAAAGAGTAAAAATATATAGACGCTGAAAACCAAACGAACCCACGAAGTCTTTTTTTTGCTCGTAAACCATACGCCCAATCCGCATAAAATAAAGCCAAGCAAAACCGCCAAAATAATAAACAGCGTCAAATGATTTTGTATAAACGCCGTTTCCGTGTTATAAAGGCATATTATTCCCAAAGCAATCGCCGCAGCCGTTAAAAGAAAGAATACAAGAATCATAAGCGGCGTTTTGTTTTTTTCAGTTTTTTCGTTTTTTTCCTTTTCCTGCGTTACGTTGTCCATAAATATTCTACGTCCCCATACAATAGTATAAGAAAATTCCGCTTAAAGTATGTCTTAAAGCCCTAAATCAGTCCGTCGTTTCCTTTGGCAGAGTTTTACGAAATTCTGTAATTGCCCCCCTTGCCAATTCGTCGCAACGGTTATTTAGTTCGTTATCCGCGTGTCCTTCCACTTTGTGGAAAACGAGCTCGTGCTGTTTGGTAAGCGCGTATAATTCTTCCCACAAATCGGTATTGAGAACGGCTTTCCCGTCCGCTTTTTTCCAACCGTTGTTTTTCCAAGCGTAAATCCAGCCGTTTAAAAAGGCGTTGACGGTATAGGCAGAATCGCTGTAAACGTCCACTTTACAAGGGTATTTCAAACGCTTTAATCCAACGATTACCGCCATTAGCTCCATACGGTTGTTGGTCGTTTCCGCCTCTGCGCCGTTATATTCGCGCCGTATATCTTTATAAATTAAAATACCGCCAAAGCCGCCTATTCCCGGGTTTCCCGAACAAGCGCCGTCCGTGTATAAGACAACTTTTTTTTTCATATTTCTGCCTACTGAAAAATGTTTTGATATTTTTAAATTTCTATCCGCTTTGCGGGTAAAAACAATTGACAAACGTGTTTTTTTGTTATATAATAGCTTCGTTGTTTAGGGGAATGGTATAGAGGTTGTGCCTTGGTCTCCAAAACCAAAGAGATGAGTTCAAGTCTTATTTCCCCTGCCAAAACCCGTATCTTCGGATACGGGTTTTTTCTTTTGTCATTTTAACCCTTAATTCAATCGTTATCGCAACGCTCGATGGAACGGATAAACGAATGATGGAGAATAATTTCGTTTAACTTTGTGGAAGAAAACTCGATTTCCGTGTTCAACGTTGCGCTGTAAATGACCTCGCCGTTTACGCGGGTAATGACGAGATGATTAAATCTATCCGTGCCAAACAGCTTTTTAATTTGCAAGTTTTCATCGCTCGTTTGTAAAAACTCTATCTTTACCGAATAAGTTTTCTTCGAACGGAATATTCCCCATTTTAAATGTAAAATACACTGTACCGCTATCATAATCGCCGTTGCGCCGACGGCAATCACGTACAACCTACCGCCGCAAGCCATCCCTACGCCCGCCGTTGCCCAAACGCCCGCGGCAGTCGTCAAGCCTCTTACTTCGTGTTGCTTATAGACGATAATTCCCGCACCCAAAAAACCGACGCCGGATACGATTTGCGCCGCAATACGCGCGGAGTCTGCCTCCGAGCCAAAGGCGTATTTGGAAACGACCATCATCAACGCCGAGCCGACGCACACAATCGTATGCGTACGAATCCCCGCTTCTTTTAAACGGAGTTTTCTTTCATACCCGATTAAAAAGCCCAATAATGCGGACAATAACACGTCCAGCAACATTCTGCCTTCCGTTAAAAAAATCTCCCACCACATAAGGCGCCTCACAAAGTTTTCTTATAGATATAGTATAACATATTTACCTGAAAAATGCAACCCTGTTTTTGCACTTCCACACCCGTAAAACAATATTTTTTGAAAACGAAAAAATATTTTTAAAAAACGCCTTTTTCGGCTTGACTTTTGTCAGATTTTTCACTATAATGTCATAGTAACGTTTGCTGCTATGGCTCAGTTGGTAGAGCGCGTCCTTGGTAATTATGTAATTAACCATTGAAAACAGTTCAAAACCATTAAAAAACATCACTTTTTATATTAAAAACAGCAGTTTTCAAAAATACCTGTAA
>SVIW01000017.1 GCA_015069295.1 Clostridiales bacterium | reverse complement strand
AGCGAGCAATTAACTGAATTTATTAAAAACTTGAGTTGTTGAAATATCCAATGGATATTGAGCGCGTAAAGAAGGTGATTCGCCGTGCGGAAGAAAATGACGTTTTGGATGAAGATGAGTAAAAAAGCGTAGTAAGACTTGCGCTGATAGTGGGTGGCGTTAAAGATAGCAATAAAAAACACTTGAAAAATGCCGAAAAAGTCAGGTTTTATAAGGGATTGACGCAATTTCAAAATGGCAAGGACTGTCAAGACCAGCTACGAAAAATTAGGCAAAAATCACCAAAAACCTACAGCTACCGCGTTTTGTATAAATATACATAATTCGATAAAATATGCAATATGTATGCATAAGGCAAACAAAACGCTCGGAAAAAGGTATAAATATACACCACCAACTTTTCACTATACACACCCCTTCAGGCGAACATCAAGAATCCCAGAAACTAAGATAAACGGATAAAAATCAGGCGTGCCTTTCCAAAAAAGGCACGCCTTTTCTCTTGCTTGCTTTTCCCCTCCAATAATAAATTTTGAAAGAAAAATCGTAAAATTTCAACTTGACAGTTTTTCAATAGAATGTTACACTATATATAAGGAAATAAAAGGAGATAAGTATGTTTAAAAAGATTGCAATCTGTTTAGCGTTATGCACGATATTTTCCACGGCGTTTTTCACCGCCTGCGGGAAAGAGGAGCATAGTTCTTCCTCGTCTTCTAATAGGGTAGAGGACGGGTTTGAAACCTTGTACACGGAAAAGACGGCGCGCAATCTTTCCGTAGGCGGGACGGCAAGCTTTCCCATTAACAAGGACGTCGGTGATAAAAATTATATCAAATTCGAGCTCTCCACAGACGTCAATTTGGTGGGCTATATCCATTACGAGGATATCGCGGGCACGGGCAAAACCAACAGCGAAAAAATTTATATCGAAGCGAACGATAGAGAATTCACCAGCTTTTTAGACGCTTTCCGCCGCGGCGCGTTCGGCGATTTTGAAAAGAAAATTACCGAAATTACCCTGCAAAACGTCTCTGAGACGGCAGGGCAGGTAACGCTTTCCGCCGTGAAGATTAGCGATAGGGTTTTCGATCCTGACGAAACGCTGTATATCAACGACGGGACGTTGAAGGTGGGCGCGTCGCTTGGCATGGGCGGGGCGTTAACCCACGTGGAAAGAATCAACGCGGGCGTAGTCGAATATATCGATGAGAACGGCGACGTGCGTATCGAGCCGAACACCAACCCTGACGAAGTCACCGTCATCACGGAAGAGGTCAACCTCGTCAATATTCACGATTATGGCAGAGAGGTGCAGCAGTCTTATTATGCGTGGGTAGACGAAAGCAACGGCTACCTCCCTAAGAGCGAAGTTTTGTACAGCGGAACGCTGCGCTATAACCCGATTCAGGGCGGAAGCGCGGGGAGTAAGCAGTCGCAAATTATCGAGTATCGCCACACGCAAAACGAAATTTATATCAAGGCGAGATTGCAAGAATGGTTTTTGGACAACACGCTTTCTGATTCGTATGCGGAAAGTAGGTATTATTTTGCGCAAGACGGGATGATGGTATCTTATAATCGGTTCGTCAATTTCTCGCAATTTACAGGCATGGAAGAAGAAAACGAGGACGGGCAAGAAACGCCAGCCGTTTACGTCGCGTACCCGCTCAATTATTTCTATTGCGAAACGGACAAGGGGACGATTAACGACCCTAACCTTTATCCTGCGATAGGAAGTCCGTCTAAAAAGCATATTAACGATAGAATAGAAGGACCGTACCATTATTTGTTAGACCAAAAATCGGTACCTGCCGATTGGCTTGCTTTCGTCAACGACAAGGGCTTTGGGATAGGGTTCTGTATGCCCGGGGCAGACATGTATAGAGCTTCCCGCGGTTGGACGTCTATTCAATATTCCTTAGACGCAAATCACCACTATTACCAGAAAGTCCACGGGGTTTTGGATGGGAAGTACGTCCCCAGCGCGTTTGCCGACAACTATAACTATATGTGCCCGGTAACGAATATGCGTATGCTTGATTTTGTTCCCATCGAGTACGAATACGCCGTCTACGTCGGTACGGTAACGGAGATGAAGTACGGTTTTGACGCGTTGCGCACGGCGGGATTTTTAGAAAATAAAAATTTGCACGCTTGGGATTAAAATTGTAAGCTTCCGTTGCGTCGGGGGGCTGAAAGTATACGAGATTGCCGCGCTACGCTCGCAATGACGCAAAACATCGCAGTACGACTTAGCGATAGAAAAGACTGGATGCAACGGAACGTTGCAATTCCGCATTCCGAATTCGTAGGGGAGGATAGTATCCTCCCGCTCCTTGACACAAGGGAGCCTGAAATTGCCTCCCCTGTGTAAGGGGTGGATCGCGTTCGCGACGGGGCTGTTAACAATCCCTCAGTTTCGGCGTCGCCTCAACAGCTCCCTTTACACAAGGGAGCCTGAAATTGCCTCCCCTGTGTAAGGGGAGGGGGACCGCTTGCGGTGGTGGGGTTGTTAATATAAGGATTAAGAAAATAAAAGATGAAAATGGAAAGGAAACACAACAAAAAAATAGTACCGTTAGCAAGAGTTTTGCGTAAAACAATGACGAAAGAAGAACGGCGTTTATGGTACGAATTTTTGAGGGGATATCCCGTCCGTTTCACTCGGCAAAAAGTATTGGGGCAATATATTGCGGATTTTTATTGCGCGTCAGCGAAATTGGTTATCGAGTTAGATGGTTCTGCGCACTATACCGAGGAGGGCGAGTCGTATGATAAAAGGCGCTCAAAATTTCTTGAGGGCTACGGCTTGCAAATTGTAAGAATACCCAATAATGAAATTGCCTTCAACTTTAGAGGGGTTTGCGAATATATTGATTTGTTGGTAAAGCGGTCGATAAAAGAGTAAGCTTTCTACATTTTTAGCCTCCCCTGTGCAAGGGGGGGGGTGGATCGCATTCGCGACGGGGCTGTTAACAATCCCTCAGTTTCGGCGTCGCCTCAACAGCTCCCTTTACACAAGGGAGCCTGAACTTGCCTCCTCTGTGCAAGGGAGCCTGAAATTGTCTCCCCTGTGCAAGGGAGCCAAGAGCGGTTGCAATTAGAACGGAGATACACTCGACTCGTTTCACTCGCTTCGGTATGACAAGCATACCGAATAGCAAGCTGAGCGGTATGACTAGAAGTGTAGATGTCATACCGACCGAAATGAGCAAAGCGAATGTAGTGGAGCGTATCTCTATTTCAATCCCAACCACAATTCCGCATTCCGCATTCCGAGTTCCGCATTATAAAAGAGGGTATATTTTCACAAAAAGCAAATTTTTTCCAAAAAAAGCCCAAATTTTGAAATTTTTTTAATAATTTTGTAAAAAATTTTTCAAAACCCCCTTGACAAGGTGAAAATTGTGTGATATTATAAGTGTACTAATATTTTTGGAGGTTTCTTATTATGAAGAAATTACTTGTTTGTGTTTTGGCACTCAGCGCTCTTTTCGCTTTCGCAGCTTGTAAAGATGGCAAATGCGACGAATGCGGTACGGATCAGAACGTAGAATACTGCGACGGTTCCGACGAATACATGGGTCTTGAAGGCGAATATTGCCCCGAATGTGCAACAAAAGCACTCCTTGGCGACCTTGCTGACCTTATGTAATTAAAACACAAATTAAACCAAAAGACGCAACCGACAGGTTGCGTCTTCTTTGTTTTACGCATTCGTCCGTGAGGGCGTAGAGTTGTCATTGCGAGGAATGAAACGACGAAGCAATCTTCGTGATATAAAGAGATTGCCGCGCTACGCTCGGTATGACAAGCATACCGAATAGCAAGCTGAGCGCAATGACGCGAAACGTCGCAGTACGACGGAGGGATAGAAAAGACTGGACGCAACGGAACGTTGCCCGAATTCCCTTATCCTTTTTGCGGTTTTATACACTCTCCGCTGGTTGCGCTTTGAAAAATCACGAAGAATCCTTTATTCTCCAACGCCGAAAGGGGAACGAACGTGCACACGTTTTTAATTTCTTCGGGCGGACGATCGGGGTCTTTCGCGGCAAGAGCATAACAAATATATCTTGCGTTTCCGTCCTCGTACAAAACGCCTACCAAATATTGCGGAGCTTTTTCCGTGCCTTTAATCCGCACCCACTCGCTGGAAGAAAACGCGCCGCAAAGGCTCGTGTCTTTTGGGTACGTGGAAAAGAGTTCGTCGATTTCTCCTTTTACGGACAAATAATATCCGTCGGGGTTTTCCTTAAACGGGTGGAGTACGCTTTCAGCATCTCCATTTTCCGAAGATGCTGCCCCTTTTTTCTCGTCTTCGTTTTCAGTTCGGCTCGCAGCTTGTGCATTTTCGACAGCTTCTGCAGACTGCTTACGTTCATTTTCTTTCTCCTCATAATAATTTTCGTCCGCCAAGATATCGTCCTCGTAAGCGGCAGGCTGTTGGGGTTGGACGGAAGCCGTTTTCTCGAAAATTTCACTTTCGGCAATTTCCGTTTTTACTCTGTCTTTTTTAGGGAAGACGGGGGGCAGGGCTGCGTTTAAAATTGCTTTCCAATCGTACGCGCCGTTGCCGTTGATACCGTACGCAATGGGCACGACGTCCGTTTTTACGTGGCAAATCACGGCGCAAAAACCGCCCGAGATATCGATATCCGAGAGGATATTAAACAGACTTTTCCCCCTTAAACACAGCATTTCCGTCTTACCTTTCCCGTCGGATAAAAGGCAGTAATATTCCCCTGAAACGAGAGGAGCAAAATTGATAATAGAAACCTCGACGGCGAGGTTTTTTCCGTACTGTTCGGCTTTAATAAGCCCGGAAAGGGCTTTGCCGTCTCCGGAAAACCCCTGCTTGATTTGTCGTAGAATACACATTTTTTTGACGTAATTCATATCTGTTTCCTGTAACGATATATTGTTAAAAACAGTATAAAAGAAACTTAGGCGCAAAGAATGTCAATTTTTTAATAAAAAGGAGAGAATTTGAAGAAAAAATCCGTGAAAAAAACAAAGAAAATTTTGTCAATAGATTGACCCGCACCCCTTTTTGGCGTATAATAGAGGTATGATACAAAAACCGCAAACCAAAGGCGAGTGGTTTCGCCTGATTTTACAAATATTTTTGTCGATAGCCTGCGCTTTGATGTTGGTATTTATTTTTTCCAACTCCTTAAAATCCGCCGAGCAATCGATAGAACAAAGTTCGCATACGGTACAAATCGTGCAAGACTTCGTGGCGGTGTTCGATCCCGATTCGCCCATCGTAACGGCGCAAGGGGAAGACTACGACCTCTTACACGAAATCGTGCGTACGATAGCGCACTTTGCCGAATTCGGCTTGCTTGGCGTGCTGTTGGGCTGGTGTCTGCTTTCGTATACGACGAAGAAAAAATATTTACTCATCCCGCTTGGCGGGGTATTGATTGTGCCCCTCATCGACGAGTGCTTACAACTCTTTTCCGTCGGCAGAGGAATGCAGTTTTCCGATATCCTGCTCGATATCGGCGGGGGGATACTAGGGCTCGTCTTTGCGGTAGCAACCGTTTGGTTTGGGCTTTGGCTGCATAGACGGCGCGTGCAAAAAAAGAAGAAAGGAGAGCAGAATGGGCAAAGAGAGTCTTGAAATTGCTTTAATCAAATACAACAAAAAGACGTGGAGCAAAAGCGCGTTGCTTGGCGCAATCATCGGCTTGGCGGTGATCGTGCCGGGGATTAGCGGTTCGACGGTGGCGATTATTTTCAAGCTGTACGACCAGTTTTTATACGCAATCGGCAACCTGTTTAAGGCGTTCAAGCGTTGCTTTTTGTTTTTATTGCCGATAGGGCTTGGTATCGTAGTCGGGTTTTTGCTCGGCTTGTTCGGCGTGAAAAAGCTACTCGATATCGATATGTTTGCCGTCGTTTGCCTATTTGCAGGGCTAATGTGCGGCGCGTTCCCTGCCGTGAAAGACGAAATCAAGGGGATACAGTGGAACAAAAAACGTGTCGGCTTATTTTTGCTTGGGATAGCAATCCCCGTAGCGCTTGGCTGTATTTCGGCAATCGGCACGATTGAGGGCGGGTTGGAAGCCAGCGGCGATAACGTGTTTAACAAAGTCAAAACTTGGCAGGTGCTGCTTGCGGTAGTTATCGGGTTTGCGGTCGGCGTTACGCAGGTCGTGCCCGGGCTTAGCGCCAGCGCGCTTCTTATGAGCGTGGGTTGGTACGCAAGCTTGATGGAGAGCGTCAGTCTTACTTACGTAAAATCCAATCCCTCGGTGTTGCTCGTATACGGCGGGTTGGGCGTTGGATTTTTGCTGGGGCTGTTCGTCTTTTCTAAACTCCTTACCTTTATCTTTGGGAAATCCCGTCTGACGGCGTATACGATGATCGTGGGGCTGTCGCTTGGCTCGATTTTGTCGATGCTTTGCAACGGCGATATCGTCGGCGTATATATGGAGTGGTTTAGCGGAGAGAAAAGCGGCGGGCAGATTGCTCTTTCCGTCGGCTTGGGGGTTGCGTTGTTTGCGGTCGGCAGCTTCGTCTCGTACCTGTTGGTGCGCTTTGAGCGGAAAAAGGGCGCGCAAGCCACAGAAACAGAGGCTTTGCCTAGCCCAAAAACAGAAGAGTAAGCAAAAAACGGCGCACGAAGCAGGCGCTGTTTTTCATAAGAGTATGGAAAAATTAAGGCAAAAAATTAGCGGGCTTTTGAAAAAGCTTTGGGAGAAAACGGAGCCGTACGGGTTTACCTGCGACCATTGCGGGAAAGAATTGTTCGAGTATCCCGCTTTGCGCCTTTGCGAAAATTGCGAGGGGAGTTTGCGCTTTGTGGGCAGCAACGCTTGCGAAAAATGCGGCAGGGAAACGCGCGCGGACGGGATTTGCGGTACTTGTAAACAAGAACTGCCCGCCTTTGCGCGCGGATTTTCACCCCTCGTCTACGTGGGGGAAACCGCCTTTCTTATCAACCGTATGAAAACCGAAAACCCGCGTTTAGCTTTGTATCTGGGCGAAAAAATGGCGGACGCTTTTTATCAGGCGCAGCAACCAAATTCCGTCCTGCTCTTATTCGTACCGTCCTCGCCTGCGCGCATAAAAGAGCGCGGCTATAACCCGTCCGAGCTGTTGGCTCGTTCGGTGGAAAAGCGGTTAAAAGAGTACGGGATAGAGGTGGAAATGGACGGCGAAACCCTACTGAAAAGGAAGGAAACGCCGATGCAAAAGCATATGACCCGTAGCGAGCGTATGGAAAACTTGCAAGGCGCGTTCCATCTGCATAAACGCAAAATTTGCAAGGGCAGAACCGTGCTGTTGGTGGACGATATTATGACCACGGGCGCTACGGCGAGCGAGTGCGCCCGCCTAATCAAAAACGCAGGCGCACAGGAAGTGTTCGTTTTGGTGGCGGCGGCGTTGTCCGAGCGCGCTTAAAATTAGAGGAAACGGCGGGCTTCGATATAAAAATTCCAGCGTTTTGCGCTCATTTTTTCAATGCGGGCATAATCGGACGCGGTGTGCAGGATATAATCGTTGCCAAGATAGACGGCGACGTGTCCCACCCGCTCGACGCCCGTTTTATACTGTCTGTCCTCGTTCGTAAAATAGATACAATCCCCGCGACGGAGCTTCGATTTGGGCACGTATTCGCCTTGCACGACCTGCGTACGGGTGGTTACCTGCAACAGCTCGCCCGCGCCTTGATAAAAGATATATTGCACGAGGGAAGAGCAATCGAATTTTTGCGCGGAAAACCCGCCGAGCAGCTTTCCTGTACCGTCGTGGAAGCGTACTGCGCCGTATACGTAAGGCACGCCGATAAGCTTATACCCTTCCTCTAAAACGTCCTCAACGGTTTCGTCGCTTGCTTTTTCCAAAGTAAATACGCTGGCGTACGAAGCGTGGATATAGGCGGTTTTTCCCCTATAATAGGTCTTATACCAATCCCCCGTTTTTCCAATAATCGCATACATGGTACCCTTCTCCGCGCTGCCAACGACGGTATATCCCGTACCTGCCCCCGCGCGGATATTGACAGAGCTCCCCGTGCAGCGTATGTATTGTTGGGTTTGTATTTGCGGTTCTTGCGGTTCTTGCGGCTCGCTTGGCGGCGTGGACGTCGCGGGCGGTGTGCTCGGTACGCTCGGTAGGCTCGGTGTGCTCGGTACGCTCGGTACGCTCGGTGTGTTCGGCGCGTTTGGTGATTCGGGTACGTCAGGCAGAACTTCCTCTTCCCCTAAAGAGGACGAGGACGACACGTTTTGTATAGGGTCATCACAAGCGGCGAACGTAAGCGCGGAGGCAAGCAGGGCCGTCGTCAGCAAAAGCCGCGCAATTATTTTCTTTTTCATAATCATTCTCCTTCTGCCCGCACGAAAGCGGGATTTTTTCCGATTGTAACAGAAAGACGAAAGTGCGGTCAATAGGAGAAAAAAGGCAAAAAGCGCAGAGAAAGGAAACTTAGGCAAGCTTTGGAAAAACAAGCGAGCGAATTTGCCTAAAAAAATCCGAAAGCGGCAAGATTTTACAAAAAAGCGAGTAT
>SVIW01000002.1 GCA_015069295.1 Clostridiales bacterium | reverse complement strand
CTCTTTGGTTCTTGTGTTTATTTTTGGGATATATGGCGTGCTAATGGGAACGGTAATTGCTTTGTTATATCGCATTAATGACGTTATATTCTATACCAGCCATAAATTGTTGAATAGAAGTGTTTGGTCTACATATAGATTATGGCTTGTGAATATCATATTTTCGGTTGTGACAGTATTGATGTTCAATCTGATACCACTTGATTTATCAAGTTATATTCCACTGTTTATTGCGGCGGCAATAACGTGTATTATTGTTGTACCGTTGCAGTGTGTGCTTAACTTCTTAATAAATAAAAGTGCTGGCATAGAAATATTAAAAATCATTAAATTAAAGGTTAAGAAAAATAAGGAGAACTAAAATGGGAGCATTTACAAATAAAACATTGCTTATTACAGGTGGTACGGGCTCGTTTGGGAATGCAGTATTAAATAGATTCTTAAAGACCGATATTGGTGAAATTCGTATCTTTTCGCGTGATGAAAAGAAACAAGACGATATGCGTCATGCATTTCAAGCAAAAATGCCTGAGGTTGCGGATAAGATTAAATTTTTTATCGGCGACGTAAGAGATATTCAATCGCTTCGAAATGCAATGTACGGCGTTGACTACATATTCCACGCAGCGGCATTAAAGCAAGTTCCTTCTTGTGAGTTTTTCCCTATCGAAGCGGTGAAAACCAACGTTCTCGGTACGGAAAACGTGCTTACGGCGGCAATTGAAGCGGGTGTTAAAAACGTCGTTTGCCTTTCTACGGACAAGGCTGCTTATCCTGTAAATGCGATGGGGATTTCTAAGGCTTTGGAAGAACGTGTGGCCGTTGCTAAGGCTCGTACAGTTGATCCTGAAAAGACAAAGATTTGTTGTACGCGTTACGGTAACGTAATGTGTTCGCGAGGGTCGGTTATTCCTCTTTGGATTGAGCAAATTAAGAACGGACAGCCCATCACGCTTACCGATGGCAATATGACGCGCTTTATTATGTCTTTAGACGAAGCGGTGGATCTTGTTTTGTTTGCTTTTGAAAATGGGATTAGTGGCGATATCCTTGTACAAAAAGCGCCTGCTTGTACGATTCAAACGCAAGCGGAAGCCGTTTGTGAATTGTTTGGCGGCGATAAAAATGCAATTAAGGTGATTGGCATCCGTCACGGCGAAAAGATGTATGAAACGCTTTTGACGAATGAAGAATGCGCAAACGCAATCGATATGGGCGATTTCTACCGTGTACCAGCGGATAATCGTGGGTTGAATTACGATAAGTATTTTAACAACGGTGACGTGGAAAGAAATCCTTTGACGTTGTTCGACTCTAATAATACAAAACTTTTGACAGTAGAAGAAGTAAAAGCGAAATTACTTACTTTACAGTATATTCGTGATGAGCTTGACGCGATGGGAATTAAATATTAAGGACAAGCTATGAAAATACTCGTTACGGGGGCGAAGGGGTTTGTTGGTAAAAACCTCTGTGCCGCCTTGAAAAACTTAAAAGACGGGAAGGATAAAACCCGTCCAGCGTTGTCGATTGAGGAGATGTTTGAGTACGATATCGACAGTAATCCTGTGGATTTGGAAACGTATTGCCAGCAAGCGGATTTTGTGTTTAATCTTGCAGGAGTCAACCGTCCGCAAACGCAAGAAGAGTTTATGCAAGGGAATTTTGGCTTTGCCTCGATTTTGCTCGATACACTCAAAAAATACGATAACAAATGTCCCGTGATGCTTTCTTCGTCTATTCAGGCGACGCTTATTGGACGGTATGCGGAAGGCGAATACGGAAAAAGCAAGAAGGCGGGCGAAGACCTTTTCTTTGATTATGCGAGTAAAGGCGGGGGGCAGGTATGCGTTTACCGTTTCCCGAACTTATTCGGTAAGTGGTGCAGACCGAATTATAATAGTGCAGTGGCGACCTTCTGCAACAATATTGCAAACGATTTGCCGATAACCGTAAATGATAGGGCAATCGAATTACAATTGCTTTACATAGACGATTTGGTAACGGAAATGCTGGACCTGTTAGAAGGGAAAGGACATCGTTGCGATTACGAGGGTTTAACGCCTGTGGCAAGCGAGAAGGGAAGATATTATTTTGCACCGATTACCCATAAAGTAACGCTTGGCGAGATCGTGGATTTGCTTTATAAATTCCGTGAGCAAAGCGAAACGTTGATTGTGCCTGAAATTCCAGAGGGTAGTTTTGCGAAGAAATTGTATTCGACCTATTTGAGTTATTTGCCAAAAGAAAAAGTGGCGTTTGATTTGAAGATGAACGTGGATGCGCGCGGTAGTTTCACTGAGCTATTAAAGACTGAAAAGTGTGGACAAGTATCTATCAATATTTCTAAACCAGGCGTTACCAAAGGACAACATTGGCATCATACAAAATGGGAGTTTTTCATTGTCGTAGCGGGGCACGGCTTAATCCAGCAAAGAAAAATTGGCACGAACGAGGTATTGAATTTTGAAGTAAGCGGTGATAAAATTCAAGCGGTGCATATGCTCCCTGGATATACGCACAACATTATTAACCTTTCCGAAACGGAGAACTTGGTTACGGTGATGTGGGCAAACGAGCAATTCGACCTCAACCATCCCGACACGTTTTTTGAAATTGTAGAATAAGCATACCATGTACGAGGTGAAATGATATGGAAACGAAAATTAGATTGGATTATTCCGATGTGAAATTTAAGGATAACGGTAAGTTGAAACTACTGATTATCGTTGGCACGCGGCCTGAAATTATCCGCTTGGCGGCGGTCATCAATAAGTGCCGTCAATATTTTGATTGTATTCTCGCACACACGGGACAAAATTACGATTATAATTTGAACGGCGTGTTCTTCAAGGATTTAAAGCTTGCCGACCCCGAAGTGTATATGGATGCGGTGGGCGATGATCTTGGAGCAACGGTGGGGAATATTATCAACTGTTCGTACAAGTTGATGGCGGCTTGCAAACCTGATGCACTCTTGATTTTGGGCGACACGAATAGCTGTCTTTCCGCTATTCCTGCAAAGCGTTTGCATATTCCTATTTTCCATATGGAAGCAGGGAATAGATGCAAGGATGAGTGCTTGCCTGAAGAAACGAATCGCCGTATCGTTGATATTATTTCCGACGTGAATTTGGCGTATTCCGAACACGCTCGCCGTTATTTGGCTGATTGCGGTTTGCCCAAGGAAAGAACGTACGTGACGGGTTCGCCCATGGCAGAGGTTTTGCATAACAACCTTGTGGAAATTGAGGCGAGCAACGTGCTTTCTCGGCTTGGATTAGAACCCAAGAAGTATATCTTACTTTCCGCGCATAGAGAAGAAAATATCGACACGGAAAAGAATTTCGTTTCCTTGTTTACGGCAATTAATAAATTGGCGGAAAAGTACGATATGCCGATTTTGTATAGCTGCCATCCGAGAAGCAAAAAACGTTTGGAAGCAAGCGGTTTCAAACTTGATAAGCGTGTGATTCAAAACCAGCCTTTGGGTTTTCACGATTATAATAACCTGCAAATGAATGCATTTGCGGTTGTTTCGGATAGCGGTACGTTACCCGAAGAAAGCTCCTTCTTTACGAGCATTGGCAAACCTTTCCCTGCGGTATGTATTCGTACTTCGACGGAGCGTCCCGAAGCTTTGGATAAGGCGTGTTTTGTGCTTGCTGGGATTGATGAAAAGCATTTATTGCAAGCAGTAGAAACGGCGGTGGATTTGACGAATGATGGCAATCATGGTATTCCCGTACCCGATTACGTGGAAGAAAACGTTTCGACGAAGGTCGTGAAAATTATTCAAAGCTACACGGGCGTTGTTGATAAAATGGTTTGGAGAAAGTTCTAACAAAAATCAATTAGGCGGGGGCAGGTACGTGACGAATACGGAAAAATTCTTTGTTGAGTGCGTAAAAAAGGGAATCAAAGACGAGAAAATTGACGTTATTCCCGACGAGCTTGACTATAAACAATTTTATAATCTTTGCGCGTCGCATTCGATGAGTGTCGTCGTATTCAAAGCGCTTGAAAAGGTGAAGGACAAGCTCCTTCCGCAGTTTTTGACTGCCTTACAGCGTTCCGTGCACCGTCACGTGATGTTGGATGTACAAAGCGAATACGATATCAATACGGTGTTGACGACATTTGAAGAACATGGTTTGAAATATATGCCGCTCAAAGGCTATCACTTAAAAAAGCTGTATCCTTCAACGGATATGCGCTACGCCTCCGATTGCGACGTGTTGATTGACGTTGATCAGTTGAAAGAGGTTCGCGCGCTCGTGGATGAACTTGGGCTTGCGACAAAACGCCACGACGAGCACCACGATATCGTTTACTATCCTGAAACAAAGACGATTTTTGAGTTGCACAAAACGATTTTTGTTGGGCCGCTTGAAGAGTATTTCGGCGTAGAAAACAAAGGCTTTGAAATGACGCACGTAAGAGAGGGATATCAATACTTTTACGAGATGGACCGTGAAAGATTTTATATCTCCCTGCTTGGGCATTCGGCGTACCATTTTGCGGAGAGTGCAGGCGTTGGCATTCGCCATTTGACGGACATTTATTTATATCGAAAGGCTTACGATTTAAACGAAGAATATTTGAATGCCGAGCTGGATAAATGTGGCTTAAGACAATTCAAGGATGAATTTGAAAAGGTGTCCGCATATTTCTTTGAGGATACGGAGCCTGACGAGTTTACGCAAAAGCTTGCTAAACATATTTTGGAGTCGTCGTTGCTTGCAAATTCGGAGAAAAAATCGGCGTCGGACGTTGCGGCGAATGCAAGCGAAACGGATGATAAGAAAGCAAAGAGAAAGTCTGTTTGGAAAAAGATTTTTTTATCTAAAAAGCAAATGAAGTTTTCCTATCCCGTCTTAAAAAAGCATATTTGGTTGTTGCCGATTTTTCATGTGGTGCGTTGGTTGCAGGTACTTTTCACCCGTCCAAAGGCGATTGGACAGTTGAAGAAAATGAACGACGTGGAAGAAAATGATTTGGCATATATGAAAGAAATTCGTGGGGGCTTGGGTATCAATCATCTATAAAATAGCCCGCTAAAACCGCTTTGCAAAGTGGTACAGTGAGGAAAATGTAATAAGAATCACATAGAAAAAAGCGCGGGAGAGCCGAGAAAATAAGGCGTTCC
Organism: Clostridiales bacterium; assembly: GCA_015069295.1. Taxonomy (GTDB): domain Bacteria; phylum Bacillota; class Clostridia; order Christensenellales; family Borkfalkiaceae; genus Scatosoma. The sequence continues at coordinate 186,347 of SVIW01000002.1, read as the reverse complement.
GCGCTTTGTTTTTGCAAAAAATGGATTCCTGTTAATCCGTGTGTCGTCAGTTCGATCCTGACAGGGGCAGCCCAAAAAAGCAGGAACGCATAACAGCGTACCTGCTTTTTTGCTGTCTCCGACAGCGCGTGAACTAACGAGCGATTTGCCATAATCTTTTTTCATTTTTAGCTATGATAGTATACTAATTAAAAACGCAAGAGAAAAAAATTGGCGTATTATCTTTGTGAGGATGGACAGGTATTATCAAAATGGACGGGGCAGGTACGAGATGAACGCTAAATACGGGAGCTGGAGAGAGGAGCGTGGGTTTGCGTTTTATCTATGAAAAATTTGAGAATGTAAATATAAAAACGTGCACACGGCTGTAAAAAAGTTGACAAATTTGTGTTAAGGGAGTATGATTAAAAGGCGTTTCTTCGTGGGATGCTATTTTGAAGAAAAGGACGAAGAAGATTGATTGATTTTTTAGACGTTTTGATAACCGTGGTGTTTTTATTGGCGTTGGCAATACCGGGGTTTATTTTTGCAAAATTAAAGATGATTCCCCAATCGGCAAGCGGTGCGTTATCGACGCTCGTATTGTACGGCTGTCAGCCGATTTTGGTGTTTACCAGTTTTCAAGGCTGCGCGTACGATCCAAAGTTAGCCCTTAATATGTTAATCGTGGCGGGGTTGGCGCTTGTAATTCACCTTTTGATGTTCCTTATCGTGAAGCTGTTGTTTTTCAAATGGGCCAAAGAGGACAAAACGAAGATCGTTAAATATTTGAGTGTGTTTTCTAATTGCGGGTTTATGGGGTTGCCCTTTTTGCAATCTTTGTTTACGGACGGCGGGATACAAGCGGAATTAATTGTGTACTGTGCCGTCGTGCTTGCCGTATTTAACGTATTAAGCTGGACGTTCGGCGTCTATATTATGACGGGAGACAGAAAGCAGATTTCGGTAAAAAAAGTGTTACTTAATCCCGTAATTATTGCGGTCGTTATCAGCTTGGTGTTCTTCTTTGCGTTTCAAAAACCGCTTATCGAATTGTCGAGCGAGGGTACGGTTGGGTATAAAATTACAAGCAAATTGATGAGTAGTTTAAATTTCCTTTCGACGATGGTTACGCCCTTGTCGATGATTGTCATCGGGATTCGTTTGGCGAACGTGAATTTTAGACAGCTTTTGACGGACAAATGGGCGTACGGCGCAACGGCGGTTAAATTGGTGGTTATGTCCTTGGTTTCGATGTTTGTCGTGGCGTTTTTGCCGATATCGGCGACCATTCAATATACGATCTTTTTCCTCTTGGCGATGCCTAGCGCCGCCAGTGGGGCGATGATGGCGGTACAGTTTGGAAAAGACGGGGATTTTGCCTCGGTGGTAGTCATTTTGTCCACGATTTGCTCGATTGCGACTTTGCCGCTTTCCTACTTATTTATGAGTGAGGTTTTGGGTGTCGTTATTTAAACGGCGAAACGAAAATGGAGTGTGCTTTGGGGAAATCTCGTCGATTCGTTCGGATACAGGCGAAAGTGCGTTGATTGTATTGTTGTAAAATCTTGATATAAAAACTCCCCGTTGCGAAATTTTCGCAGCGGGGAGTTTGTATTTTGCCTAGAGCAGGTATGCGTTGAACGGTTATAAGCTGTCTGCAAGCGCCTGCATATTCTCCTTGGTATGGCAGGGAAAAATGATGATATGCGCCTTCTTACTGTGCGTGCCGTCCGCGTGGTTTTCGTGGAAGCAGGAAAGCTGAAATTCTTTACAAACCGCCGAGCTTGGTTCGTCAATGACGAAGATGTTGGACTTTTCGGCGCGGTAGAAAGGGATATTCCGTTTCGTTAGCATTTCGGAAAAAAGGTGGACGTTGCGGCTGTAACGCAAGGGGTCCGTTTCGTTTAACTGTTCTAAAACGTGGTTGTACAGCGCGTAAGAGGGAATGGAGCGCGAGCCGGAAACCGTCGTATCTCGCTGTCCGATATATTCAATCTTTTCCCCGTACGGGGCTTCCGTGGAGACGAATACCGAATGGACGTCGGGAAAACCGAGGTATTTGTGCAGGCTAACGCAAATAGAATGGATACCCTTTTCCTTTGCGTTTTTAATCAACGGCGCGTCCGTCTGGTTGTTAGGGATTCCGCCAAAGAGCGCGGCGTCCACGTGCAAATAATAGGGGATTTTATGCTGCCGCAAAAACGCCACGACGGCGTCCGTATCGTCGCATTCGCCAAACTGCGTGGTGCCGTGGGTTAAGACGATATTGGCGGGCAGGCGCAGGCTTTCATAATTTCTCAAAATCGCGGCAAACAGCGCCTCTTTGTCCATAACGTCCTTGCCCTTGGTGGGGATTTCAAGGTGTTTATAGAGCTTTGCCGCTTTACCGATAGAATAGTGCGCCGACTGCGAGTAGTACAGCACGCCGTTTGGGTATTTGGCAAACGCCGAGGCAATCCCGCAGGAGTTGCTTTCCGTGCCGCCGCTGGTAACGTACCCCCAATGGTTTTCACCCATACCGAATTTTTCCGCAAACGCGCGCAAAATGAGCTTTTCTACGTCCTTAGAATCGAGCGCGTAGTTGCCCCGTTCGTTGACGTCGCCGCAGTTGTTGGAAAAGGGAGCGGTATAGTGCAGTAAAAGCAAATATTGGGTCGCTGCTGATATGTTCACACGGTTGGCGGGATAGCCGAACATTTTCTTTACGTCGCGTTCTAAACGGTCGTAAAAGGAGTTTGCTCCCAAAAGAGCGGGCGAGTTTTCAAAGGCTTGCCATTCTTTTAAAGCCGCCGTTTTTTGATTGTCTAAAAAGTCGAGTGATTTTGCCATAGTAAACAGTCCTTGTTTCTCTACACAGTATTATAAAACTTTTCCAAAAAAAGTCAAGAGCTTCTGTTAAGAACCTCTTGACAATATTTTTTTTGCGCTCTCATAGGGGGCAGGTACGCGTTGAACTTTATTCAAACAGCGTTTTTTCCACTTCCGCGCACAAGGCGTGATAGACGGGAAGGTGGAGTTCTTGGATTTTATAGGTTTCCGTTTCGGGGACGCGTATACAAATATCGCAAAGGCGGGAGAGGTTGCTTTCCTTCTCGCCCGTCAAAGCAATCGTGGTAATGCCCAGCGCTTTGGCGGTCTCTGCGGCGAGAGTAACGTTTTTCGCGTTGCCCGAGGTGGACAAGCAGATTAAAATATCCTCTTTCTTGCCGAGGGCAAACACGAGCTGCGCGTAAATCCAATCGCTGTCCACGTCGTTACAAAACGCCGAATTGACTCCCACGAGGGAGGGCAGGGGAATACAGGGGATTCCCTTTTGTAATTTAGATTTCGCCTCGTCGGAAAAAAGCGGATATTCGTTTTCGGCGATTTTGCGTTTGGATAAAAAGCCCTTTAAAAATTCGCCGGAAATATGTTCGCAATCCGCCGCGCTGCCGCCGTTTCCGCAAAGTAGAATTTTTCCGCCTTTGCGGTAGGCGTGTACGAGTTGAAGGGTCGCTTCTTCCATTGCTTTTGCACAGGGAGTAAGGACGGGATAACGTTCAATTGTGTTTTGTATGTAATGCATAATAAGCCTCCGTTGCGACGGCGATTGCCGCCTTGTCGCCAATTTGTTCGCCAAGCTGTGCGGGTTTGATTTCGCAGGCGCTTAAAGATACCGAAAGGGATTCGCGGGATAACGATTTGTACATAGCCTTGTCCAAAAGGTCTTGGCATCTTGCATACACGCTGCCGATGACGATGCGTTCGGGGTTAAGGATATCCACCAATACCGCCAAGCCTTTCCCTAGCATATCTCCGCATTTTCTAAAGACGGATAACGCCGTTTTATCCCCCGCTCTTGCGGCGATGGCGACGTCTGCCGTCGTGTAGTTTTCTACGCTCGTATACGAGGGGATAACGCCTTTCTTTTCCGCTTTCGCCGCGTACAGAGCGGCAAGCTGGCGTATACCCTGCCCGCTGCAAAACCCCTCGAAAGAGCCGATCTTCCCATAACCGACAGGACCTTGTTTCGCCATACGGATATGCCCGACCTCGCCGGCGTTGCCGTTTGTACCGCCGTAAAGTTTTCCGTCTGCGATAATGCCCGCGCCCATACCCGTACCGAAGGTCAAAAAGACCATATTTTTACAGCCTACGCCCGCTCCGAATTTGTATTCGGCAAGCGCGCAAGCGTTGGCGTCGTTGCGGATTTTTGCGGGTACGCCAAACGTAGTTTCTATATCCTTGACGATTTCCACGCCGTCCCAATCGGGTAAGTTAGGCGGAGAGAGGACGACGCCTTGTTCTTCGTCCAAAGGTCCGCCGCAGCTAATTCCGACCGATTCAAAAGGGGGAAGGGTTTTCAAATATTTAAAAATAGCGGCGTAGGTAGTGGGGAAATCCGTCGTTTTGATGACGTATCTATGTAAAATATTCCCCTTTTCATCGCCTGTTACGACGGCACATTTCGTACCGCCGATATCAAGACCAATCAACATAATAAATTTTCCTTTTTTATAAAATCGTTTTTATTATAGCACTTGTTTTGTAAAAATGCAAGCGTATTGAAAAAATATATACGGACAGATAAAAACAATCGACAAAACGCGCGGAAAGAAATTTTATAAAACCGTTGACATTCTTTTGAAAGGGGAGTATAATAAGTAATTGAAATAACCGAAACATCGGGAGGTTTAGTATAGATGGAACAATTTGGGCTGACCGACGAACAAGTACGTCTGTCGAGAGAACGGCACGGCTCGAACCGTATGACGGAAAGAAAGGGCGAGGGCTTTTGGAAAAAATTATGGGGAAATTTTTTAGACCCGATGATTTTAATTCTTTGCGTCGCGCTTTTAATCAACGTCGTATTTACGTTCTTAGGCAAGAGTGAATGGTACGAACCGGTTGCTATCGGCGCTGCCGTATTGCTTGCTACGCTCGTGTCGACTTTTTCCGAATATAAAAACGAAAACGCGTTCCAAAAATTGCAAGAAGAAGCTTCGCAGATTAAGTGCAAAGTGTATAGAAACGGCGAAATCGTAGAAATCTCCGTTGACGAAGTCGTAGTTGGGGATTGTATTATGTTGCAATCGGGGGATAAAGTCCCCGCAGACGGGATCCTCGTCAGCGGTACGATTCAGGTCGACCAATCCGTTTTAAACGGCGAGGCGAAAGAGGCGACGAAGCTAGTGATGCCGAAGGATTATAAGGACGAGGAAATTTCGATGGATTTCCTCAATCCCTATAAGGTATTCCGTGGCTCGATCGTATGCTTTGGGAACGCCGTGATGGAAGTTACCGTCGTCGGCGATCAATCGGTATACGGTAAGATTGCCAGCGAATTGCAGGCGGATACGGACAGAGAAACTCCGTTGAAATTAAAGCTTAGCAAGCTGGCGAAGCAAATCAGTAAGTTCGGGTATATCGGCGGCGTCGCGATTGCCATAGCCTTCTTATTCTGCCAAGTTTTCGTGGAAAACAATTTTAACTGGTCGGCAATTACCGCGTTCTGCGGGGATTGGACGAACCTTGCCAACGCCGCGGTTGAGGCGGTTATGCTGGCGGTTATCATTATCGTTATGGCAGTGCCCGAGGGCTTGCCGCTGATGATTGCTATCGTGTCGGCGCAAAATATGGGCAAGATGTTAAAAGACAACGTCTTGGTTAGAAAAATTTCGGGGATTGAAACGGCGGGCAGCTTGAATTTGCTCCTCAGCGATAAGACGGGCACGATTACCAAAGGACAATTAGAGGCGGTCGTATTCGTGGACGGGAACTGCAACGAATATAAGACCTACGAAGACCTGCCTACGGAAATAAAAAAACACTTTTCCGTCGGCGTGCGCTATAATTCGGGCGCGGTCATTACGGGCGAGGGCGAAGACAAACGCGTGGTTGGCGGTAACGCTACCGAACGCGCATTGTTGCAATTTGTAATGAACCACGAATGCGGCGCAAAGATCAACGTAGTAAGCAGTATTCCGTTTAACAGTAAAAACAAATACTCGGTGGCGGTTGTCGAAGGGGATTTGCAGACGACCTTGATAAAGGGCGCGCCTGAAAAACTGCTGAAAAACTGTAAGTATTGCTATAACGAAAAGGGCGAAAAAGTGCCGTTTGACAAAGCAGCCGAATTGGACGCAAAATTGGACGAACTTGCGGGCAGAGCGATTCGAGTTTTGGCGCTTGCGACTTCGGAAGAAAAGATAGACGAAGCGAGCACGGCGTTGCCGGGCGGGGATTGGACCTTCCTTGGGTGCGTAGGGATTCGCGACGAAGTCCGTCCCGAATCGGTGGCTGCTCTTGCACAGGTACACGAAGCGGGCGTGCAAGTCATTATGATCACGGGCGATAGAAGAGAAACGGCGGCGGCGATTGCCAAAGAAATCGGGCTTGTGAAAACGGACGAGGATATCGTCTATACTTCGGACGATTTGGCGTTGATGTCCGACGAAGAATTGAAGGAAAAACTTCCTCACGTGCGCGTCGTAGCGCGTGCACTGCCTAGCGATAAGAGCCGTTTTGTGCGCCTTGCGCAAGAGCTTGACCTCGTCGTCGGTATGACGGGGGACGGCGTAAACGACTCGCCTGCGTTAAAGCGTGCAGACGTCGGGTTTGCGATGGGCGGCGGTACGGAGGTTGCCAAAGAAGCGAGTGAAATCGTGATTTTGGACGATAATTTCCACTCGATTGAAAAGGCGGTTTTGTACGGCAGGACCATTTTCAATAATATTCGAAAGTTTATCATTTATCAGCTGACCATTAACGTGGCGGCGGTGTTGATTTCCTTTATCTGTCCGTTGTTGGGCTTGGAAAATCCGCTGTCGATTATGCAAATTCTTTGGATTAACCTCATTATGGACACCCTTGCGGCGCTTGCGTTCGGCGGCGAACCCGCGCTCAAACGGTATATGGAAGAAAAACCCAAACGCCGAGACGAGCCTATCGTGAACAAGTATATGCTCATCTCCATTCTCACGGGGGCGCTGTGGGTATTTGTCTTCGGGCTTTTGATGCTGCTGACGCCGATTGCGGACGTCTTCCGCGATCAAGAACATTTGTTGACGGGGTATTTCAATTTCTTCATCTTTGCGGCGATCTTTAACGGCTTTAACACCCGTACGGAGAAATTTAATATTTTCGAGAATATCAAGCGTAACAAGATATTCTTAGCGATTATGGGGCTTATCCTTGTGGCGCAGATAATCATTACCTACGTCGGCGGCAAGGTGCTCGGTTGTTATGGCTTGAATTTGCAAGAATGGGCGGTTGTCCTTTTGGGCGCGTTGGTGATGATTCCCGTTGACCTTATTAAAAAAGCGGTATTGAAAGCCGGGGAATAAAAAATAAAGCAAAAAAAGGAGCGAGATTTTCGCTCCTTTTTTAAAATGAAAAGCGCAGGCGTGAACCTGCGCTTTTTGTTGCAAAAAACAATTATCTGTTTTCAAAAATCAAATGGATTCCCATGTCTTGGATCAACTTACAAGCCGTCTTTACGCGGCTGGGCTTGTATTCTTTTACGATATGCCCGTCGAAACCGACGGATAAGCGCAAGCCCGTCTTTTTGACGATTTCCTGCTGCTCTTTATTTTTAAAGAACTCGGTAACGTAGTCGTGGGTTTTAAAGGAATGTAAGCTGTCGTAATTGACGTTGATTTCCCAGAAAATCCCGTTTTCGGCAAGCTTTCTGAAAAACCGATAGGGCTCTTCTCCGCGCGCTTTGGCAAAGGCGAAAAGATCTGTATGCGCAATCCCGACGGGGCAGCCGCAACGCTTTGCAAACTCTACGATATCTCCCTTCGTAATCGAGGTGGGGTGGTCGAGGTTTTCTACGAGCGCAAAATCGAAAAAGGACACGTCCGCGGCAAGGGGGAGGGCGTAGCTATCCACACCGTTGAGCATCGTGCAAATCTCAATCCCGCAAAGGAGCTTGATTTTCTTTGCGTATTTTTCCTTTAACAACTTCATATGGTCGTAATAGCGGTTTAGCGTGCCTCCGTAATTGGCGTTTAAACCGTTGCCTTTGCCCCAGCAAAGCTCCGTTCTGCCGTATCCTACGCCGTAGTTGTGGTCGCAAATCCCAAGCTGTTCAATTCCGCCTGCAATCGCCGCTTCGATCACCGCTTCGGGCTTGTCTTTCGAACAGAAAGAATAGTAGGTATGCGCGTGTAAATCCTGTATCATAATGCACCTCTAAACGGTATTATAACACACCGTTTTTTAAAAAGCAAGCAAAAAAATTCGGAATTAGGAATTCGGAAATTAATAAATGAGTTTCGCTTTGCCGACGTCTAAGCCAGCGGGAGGGGGGGCGTCGGTGGCGACAACGTCGTAATCGGATAAAGAGGACAGACGGTAGGTGCCGTGCGCGGAAAATTTGGTGTGGTCGATAAGCAATACCCGTTTTTTGCAGCGTTCGAACGCCGCGCGTTTGATTTCTTTTTGTTCGAGCGAGCGTTCGAAAACTTCGTTTTCAAGGACCGCGGCGCAGGAAGAAATCATCAAATCGAAGGAAAAATCGGCAAGCTGTCGCGCCGTCCAGCTCCCCGTCGTCGAGTTGGTGTTAAAATGCACGTTGCCGCCCAACAAAATCAGGTTGATGTTCGGTTTTTTCGAGAGCTGAATCGCCGTTTGCAAATTGTTCGTTACCACCGTTTTAAAGTTTAAATCAATCCGTTCGGCAAGCGCCAAAGCGGTGGAAGAACTGTCGATAAAAACGCTTTTGAAAGGGGGAATATATAAGATCGCGTTGGTCGCCGTGCGTTCCTTTTCGCTGGCGTTTTTTTCCATACGGAAAAAGATGGAGATTTCGTCCGCGTTTTCAGGGAGCAGCGCGCCGCCGTGGCTGCGTTCGATAAGTCCCATACTTTTCATCTCTGAAAGATCCCGCCGTATCGTCGCTTCGCTGACGTATAATTCTTTCGCTAAGACGGAAACGACCGCCGTCTTTTTTTCTTTTAAACGTTTTAAAATTTCGTTTTGCCGTTCGGTAAGCGCCATAATTCTTTTCTCCATAGTGAAAAACGTTCGTTTTTTGCGCGATTTTGCGCGTTTGTGTTCATATTATAGCATAAAAAATTTTTTTTGTCAATATTTCGAACATATATAGACAAGCAAAAAAAAGTGTGTTATAATAAATCGAAGCATAAAATCGGGGGAGTGGGGAAAATGCGCAAAAACGCGCAAAACGCACGCCGAGGTATGCGAGGCAGAACGTTTTAAGGAGAAGAGAATGAGATATTATCTTGCAATCGATATCGGGGCTTCGTCGGGTAGACACATCGTGGCGCACCTCGAAAACGGGAAGATGATTACCGAAGAAATTTACCGTTTCCAAAACGGTCCGGAAGAATTGACCGCGTACGACGGAAAGAAGCATTTGATGTGGACGCACGAACGGCTGTTTGGGGAGATTCTTAACGGATTGAAAAAGGCGAAGGAGATTGGGAAAATTCCCTATTCGGTCGGTATCGATACGTGGGGGGTTGACTATGCGTTGCTCGACGAAAACGACGAGGCGATCGGCGGGACGTACTGCTATCGCGATTCGCGTACGGAAGAAACGATTCCCGCGGTGCACGAGGTTTTACCCTTTGAAACGCTGTTTGCAAAGACGGGTATCGCGTTTGCGTCTTTTAACACCGTTTACCAGCTTCTTGACGATAAGAAGACGGGGCGTATGGCAAAGGCGAAATCCCTCTTGATGTTGCCCGATTATTTCCACTTCCGTTTGACGGGCGTGAAAAAGCAAGAATACTGCAACGCGACGACGACGGGTATGGTCAACGCGGTTACCCATACTTGGGACGAAGAGATTTTAGAAAAGCTTGGATATAAAAAAGAATTGTTCGGCGAATTGGCGCAACCGGGTACGGTCGTTGGCGAATTCACGGACGAAATCGCCGCAATCGTCGGGTACAAGGCAAAGGTAATTTTGCCCGCGACGCACGACACGGCAAGCGCGGTGTTGGCGGCTCCTTTGAAAGCGCAAACTCCGTATATTTCCAGCGGCACGTGGTCGCTGCTCGGCGTGGAACAAAACGCGGCGCACACCTCCAAAGAGGCGCTTAAAGCCGGGTATTCGAACGAGGGCAGCCTTGGCAATACCTTCCGTTTGCAAATCAATATTATGGGGCTTTGGATGATCCAGCAGGTTCGCCACGAATTGGACGACAAGTACGGCTTTGCCGAACTCGTTTGTATGGCGAGAGAAAACCCCGTCGATTACGAAATCAACGTCAACGACCAGCGGTTTTTAGCGCCTGAGAATATGACGGCGGAAATCAACGCGGCGGTTGGCAAGACGTTGACGGTAGGGGAGATGGCGTACGTTATCTATAACAACCTTGCAAGATATTACGATATTGCTTTGAAGGCGTTGGAAGAGGTTGCAGGCGAGAAATACGAAACCCTTAACATTATCGGCGGCGGCAGTAAAAACGGGTTCTTAAACGAACTGACGGCAAAATATACGGGCAAGAAAATTATTACGGGGCCTGCGGAGGGCACGGCGATTGGGAACTTGATGATGCAGATGGTCGGCGGCGGCGATATCGCAAGCGTTGCCGAGGGCAGAGAAATCATTACCCGTTCGTTCGACATTGCGGAACTGTAAGAAAGAAAATAAAAGATATTAGACGAAGGAGATAAACTTTATGTCCAGATACGAAGAAGCAAAAAAGATCTATGCACAATTCGGTATTGACACCGAAGCGGCAATGGAAAGACTGAGCAAGCTTTCCGTAAGCGTACACTGCTGGCAGGGCGACGACGTTATCGGTTTCGACGGTAGCGATTCGCTTACGGGCGGCATTCAAACGACGGGTAACTATCCCGGCAGAGCAAGAACTCCCGAAGAACTGTTTGCAGACCTTACGACGGCGTTTAAGCTGATGCCCGGTAAAAAGCGCGTAAACGTACACGCTTGCTATGCGCTCCTTGGCGAAGATAAGGGCAAGGTAGACAGAGACGCGTACGAATACAAGCATTTCGAGCCTTGGGTAAAATGGGCGAAGGAAACGGGCTTGGAAGGCGTTGACTTCAACCCGACTTGGTTCTCCCACCCGATGATGAAAGACGGCTTGTCCCTTTCCTCTCCCGACGAAACGGTAAGAAAGTTCTGGGTAGCGCACGGCAAGGCTTGTATGAAGATTGCTGCCCAAATCGGTAAGGCAATGGGCAGCCCCTGCTGCGTAAACCTTTGGGTTCCCGATGGTACGAAGGATATCCCCGCAGACCGCCTCGGTCCCCGTCTTAGATTGAAGAAGTCGTTGGACGAAGTTTTGGAAGGCTACGATAAAGAATGGGTTATCCCCGCAGTAGAAAGCAAGGTATTCGGTATCGGCGTAGAAAGCTACACGGTAGGCAGCAACGAATTCTATCAAAACTATGCGGCAACCCGCGGGATTTGCTGCTTGCTCGATACGGGGCATTATCATCCCACCGAAGTCGTTTCGGACAAGATTCCCTCGATGCTTGCCTTCTACGACAAAGTACAGCTCCACGTATCCCGTCCCGTAAGATGGGATTCCGACCACGTAATCGTCGTCGACGACGAACTCAAAGAACTTTCCAAAGAAATTATCCGCAACGACGCAGACGACAAGGTTATCGTTGCGCTCGACTATTTCGACGCTTCCATCAACCGTCTTTGCGCTTGGGTAACGGGCGTTCGTTCGATGCAAAAAGCGTTGCTTTCGGCAATTTTGCAGCCGTATGCGGAAATGAAGAAATTGCAAGACGAAGGCAATTTCACCAAAGTTTTGTATATGCACGAAAGAGTAAAATATCTTCCCTTCGTAGACGTTTGGAACGAATATCTCGCTCGTCAAGGACTTAGCGAAGACTGGTGGGAAGAAGTGGAAAAGTTCGAAAAGGAAGTCATCGCGAAGAGAGTATAACGATGAAGAAAATACTGTTACTCGGCGATTCGATACGGCTTGGATACGAACGGTACGTAAAGGAAATGTTCGACGGGCACGCAAAGGTATATTCGCCCGGGGACGTGAACGGCGGGATGGCACAATTTATTCAGCGGTGGCTGAACGAATGGAAACGCCGTGGGAACTTTCCCGACGATATGGATCTCGTGCATTGGAACGCAGGGCTTTGGGACGTTTTAAGAATCTGCGGCGACGAGCCTCTTTCCTCTCCCGCTTTTTACGCGGAGACCTTAGAAAGGGTTCATAAACGTATAAAACTGCTCTTCCCTAAGGCGAAAATCGTCTTTGCGCTTAGTACTTGGGTACAGGAAGACTTGTATCAAGGAGAGTACCAAAGATATAACAAAGATATCGAGCTGTTTAACGAAATTGCAATCAAAACCTTGGGGCCGCTTGGAGAAGAGTTCGACGATTTGTACTTAGTAACGAAGAACGCGCCCAAAGAATGTTTTTCGGATATGACCCATTTTAATACGGTAGAGGGGATTAAGCTCGTGGGGAACAAGGTCGTGGACTGTCTTTGTTTGCACGTAGGAATAGACAGAAACTTACTGGCGGAAAAAGAAGCGCGGCTGTTTGAAATTCCCGAAAGTATTTTAGGTTGTTAAAAATTGTAAAAAAATCTTTATTATATTATATAAGGAGAAGAAATGAAAATTCTTGTTGTAAACGCAGGAAGTTCCTCTTTGAAATACCAGCTGTTCGATATGGATACGAACGCGGTATTGGCAAAGGGAAACTGCGAAAGAATCGGGATCGACGGGGTAGTAACCCACAAACGTCCCGGTAAAGAGGATTACAAGACGAATGCCGACTTCCCCGATCATAAAGCGGCGATTGCCTGCGTACTGTCCTTGCTCACCGACAAGGACAAAGGCGTTATCGCAAGCGTTGAGGAAATTTCGGCGGTCGGGCACAGATTCGCGCACGGCGGCGAAAAGCTGAAAAAATCGGCGGTGCTCGGCGATCAAGAGCTCGAATATTTGGAGAGCATCGTAGGACTCAATCCTTTGCACGGGCCTCCTGCAATCAGCGGTTTGAAGGCTTGCAAAGAGGTGATGCCGTCCGTCAACCACGTAGGGGTGTTCGATACGTCCTACTATTCGGATATGCAGGATTACGCGTATATCTATCCCATTCCCTACGAGCTTTACGAAAAGCACAAAATTCGTCGTTACGGGTTCCACGGTACGTCGCACAGATACGTTGCGGCGCAGGCGGCGGAAATGTTTGGAAATAAGAACGCGAAAATCATCACCTGCCACCTTGGCAACGGCTCGTCGATTACGGCGACGGTGAATGGGAAGGCAGTGGATACCTCGATGGGCTTTACTCCGCAAGACGGCGTTCCGATGGGTACGCGCAGCGGCGCAATCGACCCCACCGTCGTTACCTTCTTGCAAAAGGCAGAGGGCTTGACGGCGGAAGAAGCGGATAAGATTCTCAACAAAGAATCGGGGCTTTCGGGCGTTTCGGGCTGCGGCAGCGATTGTAGAGATATCCGCGACGCGGCGGCGGCAGGAAATTACCGCGCGCAGCTTGCGATGAAGATTCTCTGCCACAATATCAAAAAGATCGTCGGTTCGTACGTTGCGGAAATGAACGGCGTAGACGCGTTGGTGTTCACGGCGGGGATCGGGGAAAACGACAGAGACTTGCGAGAAGAAGTTTGCAAGGATATGTCCTTCCTCGGCATTGCAATCGACGAAGAATACAACCAAAACTGCCCTAGAGGGGAAGTTGCGGATATTACCGCAAGGGGCGCAAAGGTAAAGACCTACGTAATCCCCACCAACGAAGAGTATATGATTGCTCTCGATACCCAAAATTTGACAAAATAAAAAAATAATATAAAGGAAAGGAAAAAAATTATGAAATCTCCCTTTGAAATCAAGAAGGAAATTTGCGAAGTAGGGCTTAAGCTCTGGCAGAAAGGGTTCGTTGCTGCAAACGACGGTAACATCTCCGTAAAGATCAGCGATAACGAATACTATTGCACCCCCACGGGTGTTTCCAAGGCGTCTTTGACCCCCGATATGATTATCAAGGTTGACAAAGACGGTAAGAAATTGGAAGGCAAGCTGAACCCCTCGTCCGAAATCAAGATGCACATGAGAGTGTATCGCGAACGTCCCGACGTAAATGCGGTCGTTCACGCACATCCTCCCGTTGCAACCGCTTTCACCGTTGCGGATATCGATCTTGACCAGTACGTTTTGCCCGAAGCCGTTTTGACGATCGGTGCAGTTCCTACCTGCGATTACGGTACTCCCTCCACGATGGAGATTCCCGATTCGTTGGATCCCTATATCCACAACCACGACGCGTTCTTGCTTCGTAACCACGGCGCGTTGACCGTTGGCTGCAACTTGACCAAGGCGTTCTTCGTTATGGAAGAAGTAGAATTCAACGCAGTCATCTGCAAGCACGCAATGGACCTTGGCGCGGTACACGAAATCGCAAACGATCAGTTGAAGAAACTGATGGATCTTCGCAAGAAGATGAACCTGCCCGGCCGTCACCCCGGTATCGAATACGAAGAAGAACCCGCAAGCTGCAACTGCAACGCAGAACTTGTAGAAGCGATCACCAAGAAGGTATTGGCTGCCCTCGGCAAATAATGTAAAATACATATCTACGTCGCATTTCATCGTTACGGCTCGGTTACGTACTATCGGTACGCGCCCTCGCCGCGCCTTGAACTGCTCGTAGCTCTGCATTTTACGTAAAAAAGGAAGGAGAAATAAAAATGGCTATAAATTGGACGGAAGCCCAAATTGAGGAAGTGGTAAACGCTGTCATTAAGAACCTCAATGGCGGGGCGCCCGTAGCAAAAAGCGGCTGGGACTCCACCCAGTACAACGGACGTAGACTCATCGGTGTATACGCGGATATGAACGCGGCGATCGAGGCGGCTACGGCGGGGTACAAGGCGGTGCGGGCTATGTCGCTGGAAGAACGGGAAAAAGTGATCTCCGCCATTCGCGATCTGTGCCGTAAAGAGGCGCCTATTATGGCAAACCTCGGCGTTACGGAAACGAAAATGGGTCGCGTAGCACATAAGACGGCGAAACATATCCTCGTGGCGGACAAAACGCCCGGTACGGCGGATATCGTAGCACAAGTAAAAACGGGGGACTACGGTCTGACCTTGACGGAAATGGCGCCTTTTGGCGTTGTCGGCAGTATCACCCCTAGTACCAACCCCTCGGAAACGGTTATCTGTAACAGTATCGGTATGATTGCGGCAGGCAACGGCGTGGTATTCAATCCCCACCCCAACGCAATCGCAACCTCCAACTACGCAGTGGACCTCGTCAACCGCGCAAGCGCAATGGCGGGCGGGCCTCAAGTATTGGTGGCTTCGGTGGTTAAACCCACTTTAGATACGGCGCAGATTATGTACAAGCACCCCAATATCCGTTTGCTCGTTTGCACGGGCGGTCCCGGGGTAGTAAGAAGCGTACTTTCCAGCGGTAAAAAAGCAATCGGCGCGGGCGCGGGGAATCCTCCCGTTATCGTAGACGATACCGCGGATATTAAGAAAGCGGGTAAGGACATCATCGACGGTTGCTCGTTTGATAACAACTTGCCTTGTATTGCGGAAAAGGAAGTGTTTGCGTTTAACAATATCGCGGACGAACTGATTGCCGAAATGCAGAAAAACGGCGCGTATAAGATTACGGCAGAGCAAGCTGACAAGCTTTCGAAAATCGTATTGGTGGACGTTAAGAATCCCAAGACGGGTATCGTAAAGAAGACGGTCAGCCGCGACTGCGTAGGCCGCGACGCGGCGGTGCTTTTGGAAAAAATCGGCGTGCGCGTCGGTCCTGACGTGCGTTGTATCATCTGCGAAACGGGCTTTGAACACCCCTTCGTACAGGAAGAATTGATGATGCCGATTTTGCCCATCGTACGCGTAAACAACATCGATCAGGCAATCGATCTTGCCGTAAAGGCGGAACACGGAAACCGCCATACGGCGCATATGCACTCGAAGAACATCGACAATCTGACCCGTTTTGCACGGGCGGTAGAAACGACGATTTTCGTCAAGAACGCGCCCTCGTACGCAGGGATCGGGTTCGGCGGGGAAGGGCATACGACCTTCACTATCGCAGGGCCTACCGGCGAAGGCTTGACCAGCGCGCGTAGCTTTACTAGATTCCGTCGTTGCGTTCTTTCCGACGCATTTAGAATTATTTAAAGGAGAAAGCATTATGGATATTACATCTTCTCAAGTAGAAAGCATTGTCCGTAAGATTCTCGGGGAAATGGGCGCAAGCGGGAAATCCTCCTGCGCAGGCAAAATCCCCAAGACCGCAAAGGTAGCGATGCTTACCGCGCAGAAAAAAATCGAAGTAAAAGAATATCCCATTCCCGCATTGACGGACGACGATATTTTGGTAAAAGTAGAAGGTTGCGGCGTTTGCGGTACGGACGTACACGAATGGAAGGTTGACCCGTTTGGGATTATCCCCGTAACCCTCGGCCACGAAGGCACGGGTGAAATCGTATACCTTGGTAAAAACATCAAGGCGGATACGTCGGGTAAACCCATCAAAGTCGGCGATAAGCTCGTAACCAGCGTTATCAGCTGCGGCGAATGCCATATCTGCCGTAACCATCCTGCCAACACCAACCTTTGCGACAAGCAAGGCGTTTTCGGGTTGATTCCCCACAGCGACGCAAATCCTTTCACGGGTTGGTTTGCCGAATATCTTTTGATCCGCGGGAAAGGTTCGACCTATTTCGTAGTAAACGATCTCGACCTTAAAGAAAGAATGATCCTCGAACTCGCTTGCGTATGCGTACACGCGTTGAAGAGAGCGCAAACGACGGGGCTTATGAACTTCAATACGAAGGTACTTATTCAAGGTCTTGGTCCCGTAGGGCTCGTTATGATCAGCGTACTTCGCGCAGCGGGTATCAACCATATCATCGCTATCGACGGTACGCCGATGCGTTTGGAAATGGCGAAGAAACTCGGCGCAAAGACGATCATCAACTTTAAAGAAGTTCCCGATTTGAAAGACAGAGTTGCCCTTGTTAAGAGCGTGGCAAACGGCGTTGGCGCAGACTTTGCGTTCCAGTGCACGGGTGCGCCTGCAGCGGCAAAGGACATCTACGAATATATCCGTCGTGGCGGCGGGCTCTGCGAAATGGGCTTCTTCGTAAACAACGGCGAATACAACGTAAATCCTCACTTTGCTATGTGCAATAAGGAAATCAACCTCGTTGGTTCTTGGGACTACTCGGCGGATGATTATCCCACGACGATGGCGTTCTTGCGTCAGGCTCGTGAGATGAACATTCCCATCAAAGACCTTATCACCCACGAATTCCCCCTCGATCAGTTAAACGAAGCGATGGAAGTGAACGTGGCGCAGAAGGGGATTAAGATCTGCTTCGTTAATAAGTAAGAAACGGCTTATATACTTCGCATTTCATCGTCGAAGTTCCGTGCCCCTCAGTCACGTACGCCCAGTACGCTCCTATCGGGGTACTCACTTCTCCTTGAACTGCTCGCATCTAACCCGTTTCGTGTAACCGAGCGGTAGTTTTAAATTCAACCACAATTCCGAATCCCGAATTTAGCTACTCGGTAGAGAACAAACAAGAGGTAAAATTATGGCACTTGGCATGATAGAAGTATTCGGTTTCGCAACCTCGATTGTGGTCGCGGACGCTATGGCGAAAGCTGCGGACGTAAAGGTCGTGGCAATCGACAAAAACAAGCCCGCGGCGGGGGATTCCGCGCGTGTGCCTCTGGTCATGGCGATTAAGGTAGAGGGCAGCGCGGCAGCCGTCGAAGCGGCGGTGCAAGCTGGTAAAGCCGAAGCCGAAAAAAGAGAACTGTACATTACCCACAAGGTAATTGCAAGACAAAGCGAGGAAATCGAATGGTTTGCCCATTTGAGCGCACTCGGTAAAGACAAATTAAGATAAAAAAATAAAAAAATATAATTTTAAGGAGATTACAATTATGATGGAAGCATTGGGCATGGTAGAAACGAGAGGTCTCGTAGCAGCAATCGAAGCAGCAGACGCAATGGTTAAGGCGGCAAACGTTGTTCTTATCGGCAGCGAAAAGATCGGTAGCGGTTTGGTAAGCGTTATGGTTCGTGGCGACGTTGGCGCAGTAAAGGCTGCAGTTGACGCTGGTACGGCAGCAGCTACGGCGCTTGGCGAAGTTATCGCTACGCACGTAATTCCTCGTCCCCACGCAGACGTTGAAAAGCTTCTTCCCGCAATCAAATAAAAAATGTGCATAAGGGCGCGCTTGCGGCAGAACCCGAGTTTTGTCGCAAGAGATAACCCTTCTTCCCATTTTTAAAAAGACAGGAAAGGAGAATTTTCAATGAAAGCAATAGCGTTACTCGAAGTACAGGCTATGGTTGCCGCAATCACCGGGCTTGACGCTATGGTAAAGGCAGCCGACGTACGGCTGATACACGTAGAAAAGCGGCTTGGCGGCAGAATGGTAACCATCGTCGTCGAAGGTGAAGTTTCCGCAGTGAAAGCGGCGTTGGAAGCAGGCGCGGCGGCAGCGGCGGAAGTCGGTAACGTAAAGGTGTGCGAAGTGATTGCACGCCCCCATCCCGACGTTATGAGATTTTTAACGACGGGCTAAACAAACAAAAAAGGCTCTGCCTTAAAAAAGAAAAAAGAAAAAAATAAATCTTAGGAGGATTTAACAATGGAAGCATTAGGTATGGTTGAAACCAGAGGTCTCGTAGCAGCAATCGAAGCAGCGGATGCAATGGTTAAGGCGGCAAACGTCGTTTTGATCGGCAGCGAAAAGATCGGTAGCGGTTTGGTAAGCGTTATGGTTCGTGGCGACGTTGGCGCAGTAAAGGCTGCAGTAGAAGCTGGTACGGCAGCAGCTACGGCGCTTGGCGAAGTTATCGCTACGCACGTTATCCCCAGACCCCACGCAGACGTTGAAAAGCTTCTTCCCGCTATCAAATAATTATTTTTTGAAAAGGCAGGAAAACCGTACCGCCCGTTTCGGGCGACTGAGAGGGGCGGTACGGGAGTTTTTCAATTCAATTTCCCCCAAAACTAAAAATCGGAAGGTATTATAATGGAATTTTCTAGCGCGCAGATTGCGGAATTGGTAAAAAAAGTATTGTCGGATATGGGCGACGTTGCGCCCGTAGCTTCGGGCAACGAAGTGCCCGTGGGCGTATCCAACAGACATATTCATCTTACGAAAGCGGACATGGAAACGTTGTTCGGCGCAGGGTACGAGTTGACGCCCTTAAAAGACTTGTCGCAACCGGGACAGTACGCTTGTAAGGAAACGTTGACGTTGATTGGGCCTGCTATGCGTCCGATTGAAAACGTGCGCGTATTAGGACCGCTTAGAAGCAAGTCGCAGGTGGAAATTTCCGTAACCGATTCGTACGTGTTAAAGGTAAAGCCTCCCGTACGCGAATCGGGCAATATTGCAGGCTCGGCGCCTGTAACGATTGTTGGCCCTAAGGGCGTAGTGCAATTAAAAGAGGGCTGTATCGTAGCCAACAGACACATCCATATGTCGCCGTCGGACGGCGTAGCGTTTGGGGTGAAGGACGGCGATACGGTAACGGTGGACGTTCTTGGAAAACGCCGTACCCGTTGGTACGACGTACAGGTACGCGTTAGCCCCGATTTCCGTTTGGAAATGCACATCGATACGGACGATGCAAACGCAGTCGGTATCGGCAACGGCGCAAAGGTCAAGGTTGTTAAGGAGTAAGAATATGTTAAGAGGAATTATCAGAGGGAACATCGTTTCCACGAGAAAGCAGGAATCGCTTGTCGGCTCGAAATTTATGGAAGTAGAGATTATGGAAAACGGTGAATTGACGGGGAAATACCTCGTCGCCGTAGACAGCGTCGGTGCAGGTATCGGGGAAACGGTACTCATCACGACCGGTTCGTCCGCTCGTCTTGCGTTGCACAATACGTGTGCGCCGTGTGATGCTGTAATCGTCGGTATCGTCGATTGAGAAAGGACGTGTTATATACGTCGCAATACTTCGTCGAAACTCCGTGCCCCTCGCTCGTTTACGCACAGTAAACTCCCGTCGGGGTACTCGTTTCTTCTTGTCTTGCTCGTATCTAACCCGCCTCGTGAAACCGAAAAGTAACGTCGCGGTACGGTGGAAAGATAGATAAAACTATTTGCAAGATTATCTTGCTGCAACCCGTCTACCCAACTTCGTGTAACCACTCGGTTGTTTTAATAATAGCAATAATAAGATTATGAACTTGAAAGAAATTATGAGAGAAGCTGGAATCGTCGGCGGTGGCGGCGCAGGGTTTCCTTCCTATGCCAAATTGGCGGACGGCGCAGATACGCTGGTTGTCAACGGCGCGGAATGCGAGCCTTTGCTGTATACCGACCTCGTGCTTCTTCAAAAAGAAATGCCTATGGTACTTGCGGGGATCGCGGCGGTTTTGGACTACGCGAAGATACCCCGTGCTTTGCTGTGCGTAAAAGACCATACGGCAAAACGCCTCCGTCTTACGGACGGGACGAAACTTGCGGGGAATATTATCCTCAAAGTTTTGCCCGACGTATATCCGATGGGGGACGAAATCAGCTTGATTTATCAAGCGACGGGCAGGGTGGTCAAACCTGGAAATCTGCCTATTACGGCGGGCGTTATCGTATATAACGTCGAAACGCTGTACAACGTGGCGCAGATGGTAAAAAAGTCTGCCGTATTGACGGAAAAGTGGGTAACGATTGCGGGGGATATCCCCGAAGCCATCGTGGTAAAAGTCCCGATTGGCGTTTCGGTTGCTTCGCTTTTTGAAAAAAATTCGATTATAGTCCCTGAAGGCTACGTCGTTTTGGACGGCGGTCCTTCGATGGGTAAAGTAATAGATCCCGAAAGCGCGGTCGTAACGAAAACGACCAAAGGGCTGTTGATTTTACCGCCTAACGTACCGGCGGTGGAAAGTAAATTCCTTGACGGTGAAAAATCGATCGCTCGCGCGGAGACGGCGTGTTGTCAATGTACCCGCTGTACGGATATGTGTCCAAGGGCACTTTTGGGGTACCCCTTAGAACCGCATAAAATGGTGCGTACGGCAAAAGGCGTAGCGGAAATTCTACCGCAAATGGTACTGACGGCAAACCTTTGCTGCGGTTGCGGGATTTGCGAAACACTCGCTTGCTGCCAAGGGATTTCCCCGCGCGCGGTCATCAACGAATACAAGGCGCTTTTGGCAAAGAACAAGATGCGCTACGTTGCTAAAGAGGACGTAGAGCCTATGCCTGAACGGGAATACCGCATGGTACCCTCCGAGCGTTGGGCAAGCGTTTTGGGGATTGCAAAATTTGATAAAGTGGCAAAATACGTCGGAAGACAGACGGATTTTGACAGAGTAGAAATTTATCTTCGCCAACACATCGGTGCGCCGAGCGTAGCGTGCGTAGCGGACGGGGATTTCGTAAACGTAGGCGATAAAATCGCAGAAGCGGCAGAGGGCTTGTCCTTGCCGCAATACGCGACGATTAGCGGGAGAGTAACCCTGTTCGACGGGGTAAAAATTGTCATAGACAAGGTAGATAGATAATGTTTAAATCGATTGGTGTTTTAGAGTTAAAGAGTATTCCCAAAGGTGTAGAAGCAACGGACGCGGCGCTTAAAAGCGCGGGCGTTGAAGTGGTTTCCGCGCACCCTGCGTGCCCCGGCAAATACGAAATCGTATTGACGGGTTCGATTTCCAACGTTACGGCGGCGGTTAGCCACGTGCTTTCGAAATTCGATTCGTACGTCATCGATTCTTCCGTTATGGGCAGAATTGACGAACAGGTTATTCAGGCGTTATTCGGCACGCAGAAGACGGAAAGGAAAGGCTCGCTCGGCTTGGTAGAAACCTTCTCGGCGGCAACGACGATTAAAGCGGCGGATATTGCGGTAAAGACGGCGCGCGTAGAAATTTTCGATTTGCGCGTTTCTCGTGGTATGGGCGGCAAGGGCGTCGTTATGATTACGGGCGAAGTCGGCGACGTTACGGCGGCGGTAGAAGCGGCGTCGAATTATGCAAAACAGACGGGGCAGCTCTCTTCCGAAGCGGTTATTGCCGCTCCGCACGAAGGGCTTTGGAATCAGCTTTGATAGGTGTTTATTATGGAAAATATCAAATTCGTCATTGAAAAAAGTGCAAGAATTGAAAAACTGATAAACGATTTATACGCGAAGATGCCGGAGATTGAATCTGCGCGTGGTTTGCTTGTAACCGAGAGCTATAAGCAGACGGAGGATTTGCCCATCATCAAGCGCAGAAGCGCGGCGTTCGCGCATATTTTGCGCAATCTTCCCATCGTAATCCGCGACGGAGAATTGATCGTCGGCAGCGCTACGATTGCGCCCCGTGGTTGTCAAGTGTTCCCCGAATATTCGTACGAATGGTTGGAAGCGGAATTCGATACGGTGGAAACCCGTAGCGCGGACCCCTTCTATATCAGCGAAAAGACGAAGGCGGAGCTTCGCGCGGCGTACCCTTACTGGAAGGGAAAGACGAATAGCGACCTTGCGAAGGCGAATATGGCACCCGAGGCGTACGAAGCGTTCGTAACGCACAATATGTTTACTCCCGGTAACTATTTCTACAACGGTATCGGGCACGTAAACGTTAATTATGAAAAGGTCTTAAAAAAGGGGTATCGCGGAATCATGGCGGAGGCGCAGGCGGCGCTGAACAAATTGGACGTTGGCGATCCCGAATACGTACAAAGAAGCAATTTCCTTTGCGCGGTTATCGAATCGTGCGAAGCGGTTGTCGAATATGCAAGAAGATACGCAAAGCTTGCCAAAGAATTGGCGTTGCAGGAAAAAAATCCCGAACGCAAGGCAGAGCTTGAAAAGATTGCGTGCAACTGTAAACGGGTTCCCGAATTCCCCGCAAGAGATTTCCACGAAGCTTGCCAGTCTTTCTGGTTCGTACAGCTTTTGTTGCAAATCGAATCGAGCGGACATTCGATTTCTCCCGGTAGATTCGACCAATATATGTATCCCTTCTATAAAAAGGATATCGACGAAGGGAAACTGACGATAGAGCAGGCGCAGGAACTTATCGACTGTATTTGGGTCAAGCTCAACGATATCAACAAAGTGCGCGACGCGGCTTCGGCGGAGGGTTTTGCCGGATACGGGATGTTCCAAAACCTCATCGTCGGCGGACAAAACGTTCACGGGTTGGACGCAACGAACGACCTTTCGTATATGTGTTTGGAAGCGGCAATGCACGTGCCCCTGCCCCAGCCTTCTATTTCCGTCCGCGTTTGGAACGGAACGCCGCAGGACTTTATGATTAAGGCGGCGGCGCTTACCCGTTTGGGAACGGGCTTGCCTGCGTATTATAACGACGAAGTTATTATCCCCTCGATTATGGCGAGAGGGCTTACCTTGGAAGACGCGCGCGATTACTGTATTATCGGTTGCGTAGAACCCCAAAAAGGCGCGAAGACGGACGGTTGGCACGACGCGGCGTTCTTTAATATGCTCCGCCCGTTAGAACTCGTGTTCTCGAACGGTATGGATAAGGGCGTGCAAATCGGACCCGAAACGGGGGACGTAGCGCAAATGCAGACCTTTGAAGAGGTGTTCGAGGCGTATAAAACGCAGCAGAGCTATTTCATTAAATTGCTCGTCAATGCGAACAACGCCATTGATATGGCGCACGCAACCCGTTGCCCGTTGCCCTTCCAGTCCTGTATGGTAGACGATTGTATCGGCCGCGGTAAATCCTTGCAAGAGGGCGGCGCAATTTATAATTTCACCGGCCCGCAGGGCTTTGGGATTGCAAATAACGCCGACGGCTTGTTGGCGATTAAACAACTCGTTTTCGAAGAAAGAAAGGTAACGATGACCGAGCTTCGCGACGCAATGAACGCAAACTTCGGCTATGGGCTGACGGGCAAAGCGGCGGAGCGGGTTACGAGCGAAGTAGCTTGTTCGCTTGCCAAGCAGGGCTTGGAAGTCAACGAAAGCGTGATCAAAACGATCTACGAGGAAGTAACGACGGGTTCGGCTATCGAGCCTGCTAAGAAGGCAAGATACCAAGAAATCAAACGTCTTATCGACGAAACCTGCCCCAAGTACGGCAACGATATTTACGAGGCGGATATGTTCGCGCGCGAGGTCGGCAACACGTACACGAAAGAGGTAGAAAAATACAAAAACCCCAGAGGGGGTATGTTCCAAGCGGGCTTGTATCCCGTATCGGCAAACGTACCTTTGGGTGAACAAACGGGCGCAACCCCCGACGGGCGTTTGGCGTTTACCCCGATTGCAGACGGTATCGGCCCTGCTTCGGGCAGAGACGTGAAAGGGCCTACGGCAACGGCAAACTCGGTATCCAAATTGGAACAAGGCGTAGCCAGCAACGGGACGCTGTTGAATCAAAAATTCCATCCCTCGGCGCTTGCAGGGATGTCGGGTTTGACGAAATTCTCGGCGCTTATTCGTTCCTATTTCGATCAAAAGGGTATGCACATGCAGTTCAACGTTGTTACAAGAGAAACGCTTTTGGACGCACAGAAGAACCCCGAAAAATACAAGACGTTGGTCGTCCGCGTGGCTGGGTACAGCGCGTTGTTCACGACCCTGTCCCGTTCGTTGCAGGACGATATTATCAATCGTACCGAACAAGGTTTCTAAGTAAGGTTTTATTATGGATTTTTACAGCACAAAAGGCAGAATATTTAATATTCAACGTTTCTCGATCCACGACGGACCGGGAATTCGTACCATTGTCTTTTTTAAGGGCTGCTTTATGCGTTGCGCTTGGTGCTGTAATCCCGAATCGCAGTCTTACGAGATTGAAACGATGATGGAAAAGGGCAAGGAAAAAACTGTGGGCAAGGACGTAACGGTAGCAGAGATTTTACCCGAACTCCTTGCCGACGGACCCTATTACCGCAGAAGCGGCGGGGGCGTTACTCTTTCGGGCGGTGAAATTCTCGGTCAGCCCGACTTTGCAAGAGATTTGCTGCGTGCCTGCAAACAAAACGGTTTGCATACCGCGGTCGAATCGACGGCGAACGCGCCTTTTGAAGATATACAAAAAATCTTGCCCTATCTTGACTTGTATCTGATGGATATCAAGCATATAAATTCGGCAAAGCATAAAGAATATACGGGAGCTTGTAACGAGCGGATTTTGAAAAACGCAAAAAAACTTGCGCAAAGCGGCGTAGAGCTGATTATCCGTACCCCCGTAGTGCCCGGATTTAACGATACGGCGGAAGAAATCCGCGCAATTTCCAAATTCGCCGCGACCCTGCCCGGGGTAAAAGAGCATCACTTGCTTCCCTATCACCGTTTAGGACAGGACAAATACGGCGGACTTGGCAGAGAGTATTCGTTAAAAGAAATCCTGCCGCCTGAACCTGAAAAGATGTCCTATCTTCTTTCGGTGGCGGAAGAAAGTGGGTTGAAATGCCAAATCGGCGGGTAAAAAGAAACCGCGTATAAGGGCGCTTCTTCGGGCAAAAACGGTATTCGCCTCGCTCGTTTACGCTTAGTAATTCTCACGCAAGGCAAGGAAAACCTTGCGTTCGGGCACCGTTCGCGCGGGCAAATGCGCTCACTCAACTCGCCCCTAAAAGGCATTACCAATGCCTTTCTTAACGGGTAGCTCGGCGCATCGGCGAAGCTTCCGTGTTTTACCCAAATCTGCAACCCTTCTCCGCAGTTTCGTGTAGCCGACAGGTAACATCGCACAATGACGGAAGGATAGACAAGACTGGATGCAACGGCACGTTGCTGCTCGCATCTAACCCGCCCCGTGTAGCCACTCGGTAAACTTAAATTCTACCACATCTAAAAAAGTAAGGAGGCAATTTACTATGCCTATTGAAAATAAAATCCCCCCCAGAATTATACAAGAATTCGTTCCGGGGAAACAAATCACCCTTTGCCATATCATCGCAAACCCCGGTGAAACGCTGTATACCAAGCTCGGGCTTGACCCGCAGACCGATTATACCAAAAGCGCCATCGGCGTTTTGACGGTCATTCCTTACGAAAGCGCGGTAATCGCAGCGGATATCGCGATGAAAGCGTCGGGCGCGGAAATCGGCTTTGTAGACAGATTCACGGGCACGTTGATTATTACCGGCTCGGTATCTTCCGTAGAGGCGGCGTTTGTGGCGATTCGGGACTATTTCATTCAAAAACTTGGATATATTTGCTGCGAATTAACGAAGACCTAATACTATGAAAAAGATTATGCTTTTTGGCAGAGTCGCTGCGGGGAAAACCACCCTAACGCAGGCTTTGCGCGGGGAAGAAATCAAATATTATAAAACGCAGTACGTCAATTATTTGGATACCGTCATCGATACGCCCGGCGAATATACCGAGCGCAGAGAAACGAGCGGGGCTTTGGCTCTGTACGCCTACGAGGCGGACGTCGTGGGATTGGTGCTTTCGGCAAACGAGCCCTATTCGATTTTCTCGCCCTGTCTTACCAGTATGGTAAACCGCGAGGCAATCGGGATTATCACGGGCATTGACAAGCCCGACGCTAAGGTAGAGCGGGTCAGAAACTGGCTGAAATTGGCGGGCTGTAAGAAAATTTTTGCCGTCAGCTCGATTACGGGGGAAGGGATCCCCGAACTTGCGGCGTATTTGCAGGAAGATCTGCCTAAGAAAAAGACGGAAAAGCCCGTCCAAAAACCGAAAGTGGAAAACAAGCAACCGCAAACTTTGCAGACTTGGTTATTATAAATAAGGGAAACGAATATGAGTAAGACAATCGTAATTGCATTTGCAAACAACAAGGGCGGCAGCGGCAAGACGACGACCTGTTCGAACGTCGGTTGCGCGCTGGCTATGGCAGGGAAAAAGGTATTGATGATCGACGGGGATATGCAGCTCAATCTGACGATTTCCTTTTTCGACGAAGAGCGTGCCTACGAATACGCAAAAGGGGAAAAGAATATCTACCGCGCGGTGGTATCCGAACAGGATTTGACCGACTTTATCGTGGAAACGGATATTAAAGGGCTTGACATCGTGCCCTCGACCTCGCTGATGAGCGCTATCGAATTCGATCTCTTTGCAAAATGGCAAAGAGAAACCGTTTTGAAAAAATGCCTCGAACGGGTACGCGCAAAGGGGTATTACGATTATATCCTCATCGACTCGCCCCCGACCCTGGGCGGCTGGGTAATGAACATTATGTGCGCGTCCGACTACGTGGTAATTCCCGTGGAAGCAAGTCCTTGGGGGTTGTTTGGGCTCGCGAATATGTTCGAATTTATCGGACAGGCGAAAAAGATTGCGCCGAAATTGGAAGTGCTTGGGATTGCCGTTACGAAAGCGGACGAGAGAAAGAAATATTTCAAGCAAACGATGGAAACGCTGGGAGAGTTGGATTCTGCTCGACTCTTTGAAAACTACGTGCGCGTAGACAGCGCGGTAGAATGGGCGCAGGACAACAGCAAGCCCGTCGTGATCTATAAGAAAACGAGCCGCAGTGCGGTCGAATATACAAAACTTGCAAAGGAGATCGTAAAATATGCCCATCGGTAAAAATGCAATCAAAAGAGTAGAAAACAACGGGTATTCGAAGGTGGAAACGAGCGCTCCCGATATGGAGAATAGCCACGTTATCGCTTTGCCCGATCCGCAGGTAACGGAAAAACTGATCGCGCCCATTGAAGAGAGCGCGAAAAAGCCTGCTGCTGCGACGAAAAAGTGCGGGGCGGGTAAATCCTCGGCGAAAAAGCCGACGGCGAAAAAAACGGCAAATAAGCCCGTGGAAAGCAAAGATGGGTTCGAGCGCGTCAGCGTCGGTACGGCGATGCCCTATTATTTATTGTAAAGAAAAGCAAATCGGTTGATAGCGTGCGCGCCGCAGGGTTCGTGAAAGGTACGTGATGCGCGAAAAACCGATTTTTGTTTTATAAAAAGAGAATTAAAGGAAAGAAAATATGAAAGAAACGGAAAAGAAATATCAGTGTATTCCCTTCTGGTCCTGGAACGACGAATTGGACGAGGCGGGACTTGTCGAGCAGGTAGAATGGATGAACGAAAACGGCGTGGGTGGTTTTTTTATGCACGCGCGCGGCGGTTTGAAAACGGAATATCTTGGCGAAAAATGGTTTGATTGTATCAAAGCTTGCTCGGAAAAAGCGGAAGAATTGGGTATGCACGCTTACGCGTACGACGAAAACGGCTGGCCTAGCGGGTTTGTCGGCGGTAAGCTGCTTGACGATATCGAAAACCACGACAGATATCTCACCTTTGCGATCGGGGCGTACGACGAAAAGGCGTTGGTTTCCTACGATATGACGGGGGCAGGGTTGAGACGAACGACCTCGCCTTGCGAAAACTGTCTCAACGTTTATCAGCATTACGCGGGTTCTACGGCGGATATTTTAAACGGTGAAGTGGTGGATAAATTCCTTGCGATGACGCACGAAGAATACAAGAAGAGGGATACCTATAATCTCAAAGGCTTTTTCACGGACGAGCCGCAGTATTATCGCTGGGGTACGCCGTATACGAAGGTGCTTGCGCCCTATTTCAAAGATACCTACGGCGAGGATATTCTCGACGGGCTGGGTTTGCTGTTCGTAGAAAAAGAGGGTTACAGAGCCTTCCGTTATAAATATTGGAAAGCAATGCAGGACTTGATGCTGAAAAATTTTGCGGAAAAGGTCTATAACTGGTGCGATGAAAACGGCTACAATCTTACGGGTCATTACGTAGAAGAGGGCTGGATGGGCGCGCAGATGTGGTGCTGCGGCGGGATTATGCCCTTCTACGAGTACGAACATATTCCCGGAATCGATTGGCTGGGCAGAAACGTAAATACGGAGCTTGCGCCCAAACAAGTAGCTTCCGTAGCGGCACAGCTTGGGAAAGAACAGATTATTACCGAAACCTACGGTTGCTGCGGTTGGGACGTTACTCCGCAGGAATTGAAATGGATTGCCGAGTGTCAATACGTAGGCGGCGTTAATTTGATGTGTCAGCACCTGTTGCCGTACACCGAACACGGGCAGAGAAAACGCGACTATCCCGCGCACTATTCGAAGGTCAACCCTTGGGTTCGGAAAAACTTTAAAGAATTTAACGATTATTTCTCCGTGTTGGGTAAAATTTTGGCGCAGAGTGAAGAGCTTGTCAATACGGCGATGCTGCATCCTATCCGCAGTACCTATTTTGAGTATAGAAGAGATTGGGAAGGGGAAAAACGCCACGGCATCGGCGAATTGGAAGACGGATTGTTCTACGCGATCGCGCAGCTTGGCGAAAAGCAGATTCCGCATCATTATCTCGACGAAACCTTGCTTGCGAAATACGGGAAGGTAGAGGGCAAGAAGCTCGTGCTCGGCAAATGCGCGTATGAATTCGTGGTACTTCCCAAGATTTATACGATGGATAAAACCACGGAAAAATTGTTGCGTGAATTCGTAAACGCGGGGGGCAGGGTCTTGATGATGGACGAAAAGCCCACCTATTTGGAAGGGGAACCTTTCGTATACGATTATTTGGAAAGCAACGTTACTTGGGAGGAAATCATTGCGGCGCAGCCCTTTGAAACGGCGCAACATCCCAGCGTACGTACGGCGTACCGCAAGGACAAAGAGGGCAGAGAATTTATTTACGCCGTCAACCTTGGCGAAGAAACCGAGCTTTCCTTCCATTTGAAGAACGGGACTTCCTTCCTTTCTTACGATATTTTGAAAGACGAATATACTCCGATGGGCACGAACGTGCATTTTGACAAGGAGCAGTCCTACCTTTTGTACGTCAGCGACGAAAAGCCCGTAGAAAAGCCTGCGTTAAAAGCGTTGCGTTTGGGTAAAGAATTTACCGTCGTCGGCGCGCCCGATAACTATTTGACTTTGGATTTCATTCGCTATTCGACGGACGGTGTAACGTATAGCGAGCCCTTCCATCATATGGGTATTTTCGATATGATGCTGCAAAGAAGATACGAGGGCAAGCTGTATTTGAAATACGAATTTTTCGTAGACGAACTGCCCTCTCGCTGCGAGTTGTTGGCGGAAGACACCAATACCGTTTGGGTAGAGCTCAACGGCGTACGGGTGGAAAGAAAGGGCTCGTCCGACGTAGAAAAGCCGTTATATAAATACGACATCGTAAAACATTTGCGCAAAGGACTGAACGAGGCGGTAATCCTTATCGATTATTTCCAGAGCGAACAGGTGTACTATGCGTTGTTTGGCGAAAACGTAACCGAGAGCTTGAAAAACTGTTTGGCGTACGACACCGATATCGAAGCGATTCTTATCAAGGGTGATTTCGGCGTTTACGGCGATATGGAAGCGGGTAAAAACGATAAGATCGTTTTGGGAGAAAACTTCCGCATCGGCAAGCAGAAAAAAGAGATTAAAGACCTCGTTTGCGAAGGCTATCCTTTCTTCTCCGGCGATATCGTTTTGAAACAGAAAATCAATCTCGAAGCGACCGATTACGAACTCGTTATCGACGAACGATTCCAAATGCTGGAAGTAACCGTCAACGGAGAATATATCGGCAAGTGGATGTTCGGCAACCGTATGGATATTTCCAAGGCGTTGAAGGTTGGGGAAAACGAGCTGGAAATCGTATTGACGGTAGGGAACCGTAACTTGATGGGTCCTTTCCATACCCCCGAACAAGAGAATTTTAGCGTAGGTCCTTACACCTTCGAGCGTTTTGGGACTTGGACGGACGGGAAGAGTTGTATACTCTTGGAAAAATATGCGTTCGTAAAGACGTTGGTATAAGAAAAAAAGGCGGATTGACGGAAAAGTCAGTCCGTTTTTTTTTCTTGCAAATATTGACATTGTTTGGCGAGTGTGCTATAATATTTTTATCATATTTTTTTCGGTAAGATTACGAAAAACTCGGAAAAAAGAGGCTACGAATGAAAGAATTGATGTTGACGAATCGAGCGATTGCGCAGGGCGCATACGAAGCGGGGGTAAAGGTTTTGTCTGCCTATCCCGGCACGCCCAGCACGGAAATTGCGGAAAATTTCGTAAAATACGACGGCGTTTACGCCGAGTGGGCACCCAATGAAAAGGTGGCGGTTGAGGTCGCTATCGGGGCGGCGGTCGGCGGAGTACGCGCGATGGCGTGTATGAAACACGTAGGGTTGAACGTGGCGGCGGATCCGTTGTTTACCGTGGCGTACACGGGGATTAACGCGGGGCTGGTGATTGCCGTTGCGGACGATCCCGGTATGCATTCTTCGCAAAACGAACAGGATTCCCGTTATTACGCGCGCAGCGCGCACGTGCCGATGTTGGAGCCGTCGGACGCGAACGAGGCGAAAGAATTTGTCAAGCTTGCCTATGCAATCAGCGAAAAATTCGATACGCCCGTACTCTTGCGGGAAACGACGCGCGTGGCGCACTCGCACGGGTTCGTAGAGATAGGGGAGCGGGAAGAAACGCCTTTGCGCCCTTATGTAAAGGATACGTCCAAATACGTAATGATGCCTTCCAACGCCATCGGGCGGCACGTGGTCGTGGAAAAGCGGGACAAGGAAATAACGGAGTATTTTAATACCCTTTCTTGTAACCGTGAAGAATTGACGAGCGAAGATGAAATCGGCGTTGTTTGTTCGGGCGTGGTATACGAATACGTAAAAGAAGCGTTGCCCAAGGCGAACGTCTTAAAGCTGGGGACGGTTTATCCCGTGCCCGTGGCGGCGGTGGCGCGCTTTGCAAAAAAAGTAAAAACGCTGTACGTCATCGAGGAATTAGAACCCTTTATCGAAGATACCTTAAAGGCGGCGGGGATTGCTTGTATCGGGAAAGAGCTGTTCTCCTTGCAAGGGGAAATTTCCGTGGCGAAGATTCGGGAAAAATTCGGGGTACAACGGGCAGAAAACGAGGGGGTGGAAGCGCCCGCCAAAGCGCCTGCTCGCCCGCCCGTTATGTGCGCGGGCTGTCCGCACCGCGGCGTATTTTACGTTTTGAACAAGTTAAAGCTGACGGTCAACGGAGATATCGGTTGTTATACTTTAGGGGCTGTACCCCCGCTTTCGGCGGTGGATTCCTGCGTGTGTATGGGCGCGTCGGTGGGTATGGCGCACGGCTTTAAAAAGGCGCGCGGGGCGGACGCGAAAAACGTGGCGGTCATCGGCGATTCGACCTTTTTACATAGCGGCGTAACGGGCTTGATTAACGCCGTGTACAATCAAAGTGGGATTACCTTGATTATTTTAGATAACTCCACGACGGGTATGACGGGGCATCAACAGCACCCTGCTACGGGGAAAAACCTGCAAGGCGAGCCTGCGCCCGTGGTTTTGCTGGACGAACTTTGCCGCGCTTGCGGGGTCAAGGATTTGCAAATTGTGGACGCGTACGACGTGAAAGGTGTGGAAAAGGCGGTGAAAAACGCCGTTGCCTCGAAGGAAGTGAGCGTGATTATTGCGCAAAGACCTTGCGCGCTTTTGGATAAATCGAAAAAGACGGCGGTTGCGGTAAAGGATTGCCGTGCTTGCGGGATTTGTATGCGGTTGGGCTGTCCTGCAATCAGTATGGGTGAGAGTGGCGTAAAGATAGACCCGATACAGTGCACGGGTTGCGGGGTATGCGTACAGGTTTGTCCGTTTGGCTGCCTTAACAAAGCGTAAGAGGGGGAACGGCTATGATGAATATTTTAATCGCAGGCGTCGGCGGTCAAGGGACCTTGCTTGCCAGCCGTGTGTTTGGAAGATACGCAATGCTTTGCGGTATGGATTGTAAATTAAGCGAAATCCACGGTATGAGTCAGCGTGGCGGCAGCGTTGTAACGCACGTGCGAATCGGGGAGAAAATTTATTCGCCCGTGATTTGGGAGGGCGGCGCGGATATGATTATCGCTTTTGAAAGCTTAGAAGCGTTACGCGTAAAGCATTATTTGAAAAAGGACGGTATTTTGCTTGTCAACGAAGAGGAAATTTTGCCGATGCCCTGCATTACGGGGGCGGCGAAATACCCTGAGGATTTAAAAACGAGCTTAAAAAACGAGGTTGCGCGCGTGCATTTCGTAAAGGCGCAGGCGCGGGCTTTGGAAGCGGGCAGTGAAAAGGCGACGAATATCGTAATGATAGGCAGTCTTTGCAAGCTGTACGGGTTTGACAAGGAAAAGATGAAACGCGCGGTGGAAGAATGTGTTCCCGCGAAATTTGCAGAATTAAATTTGCAGGCGTTTGAGCTTGGCTACGAGAGTGTATAAAAGGAAAAAAGAAATGCAGTATTTTCAAAAAGAATTAGAAACAATGAGCGCGGATCAAAAGAAGGTTTTGCAGTCGGAACGGCTTGTGAAAATGGTCAAGTACGTATACGAAAACCAAAAGCCTTACCGTGCGAAAATGGACGCGATAAAACTCAAACCCGAGGATATCAAATCGATTGACGATATCTATAAGCTGCCGTATACGGTAAAGCAGGATTTGCGCGACGCCTATCCGTTCGGAATGATGGCAAGACCGAGAAAAGATCTCGTGCGTTTGCACGCGTCTAGCGCAACGACGGGGAAATTGACCGTGGCTGGGTATACGATGCACGATATCGACGTGTGGGGCGAATGCGCGGCGCGTTCGCTCGTGATGGCGGGTGCGGACGAAAACAGTATCGTCCACGTAGCGTACGGCTACGGTTTGTTTACGGGCGGTTTGGGTATGCATTACGGCGGGGAAAAATTAGGGGCTTGCGTCGTACCTGCCTCGGCGGGGAATACCCAAAAGCAGATACAGCTGCTTGCCGATTTTGGTGCGGATATCATTTGTTGTACGCCCTCGTATATCATTTATCTTACCGAAGAAATGGAAAAAATGGGTTTGAAGCCGGGCGTGGATATCAAGCTGAAAGGGGGCGTGTTCGGCGCGGAGGCTTGGTCGGAAGATATGCGCGCGGATATCGAAAGACGATTGGGGCTTCGCGCTTGCGATATTTACGGGCTTAGCGAAATTGCGGGTCCCGGCGTTGCGTGCGATTGCCAATATAAAACGGGTATGCACTTCCAAGACGACCATTTCTATCCCGAAATCGTGGACGTGGATACCTTAGAGCCTTTGCCTTACGGCGAATCGGGCGAGCTTGTCATTACCACCTTGACGAAGGAGGGTATGCCTTTGCTCCGTTATCGGACGAGGGATATCGCTAGCCTGAACGCCGACCCTTGTCCTTGTGGCAGAACGACGATTAAGTTAAACAAGATTACGGGCAGAAGCGACGATATGCTGATTATCCGCGGGGTAAACGTTTTCCCGTCGCAGATTGAGAGCGTATTGTTGAAAAATCCCGATATTCAGCCGCAGTATCATATCGTGGTAGACCGTGTCAATAATTTGGATACGATGGAGATTTTGGTGGAATTGTCGCCGAACGTTTCTATAGACGAGGTTGGGCACGTGGAAGAAATCCGCAAAAAATTGGCGGCGGATATGGCGTCCGCGCTTTCCGTCGGCGCAAAAATTACTTTGGTTTCACCCGGAACTTTGCCCAGAAGCGAGGGGAAGGCAAAACGTATCACCGATAGGAGGAAAGTATGATAAAACAAATCGCGGTATTTTTGGAAAACAAAGCGGGCAGAGCCAGCGCTTGCTGTAAGGTCTTAAAGGACGCGGGGGTCAACTTGTTGGCTTTGTCGATTGCCGACACCAAAGAGTTTGGGATTTTGCGCGTAATTACGGAAGATAACGCCAAGGCGTTGGCGGCGTTGAAGGGAGCGGGCTTCCTTTCTTCTCAGGTGGAGCTTGTCGGGGTGGAAGTGCCCGACGAGGCGGGCGCGTTGTCCGATATCCTCATTGCGCTTGGGGATAGCGGCGTAAACGTCGAATATATGTATTCGTATGCCGAAAAGGACGGACACGCAAAAATCGCCTTTAAGACGGGCGAAGTGGAAAAAGCCCTTGCCGCGTTAAAGGCAATCGGCGCAAAATTGGTGTAAAAGTTTCTTAGAAGATAAAAAAGCTAACGAGAATTCCGTTAGCTTTTTTTGTTTTATTTAGAATTTTCTTTGATAAAGTTCTTTTGCGATTTTGAAAAACTCTTCCCGCTTTTCTGCGTAATTTTTATACGCTTCGTGCTGTTTCTCGTCTAACACGTCGACTAAATCGTTTTCTGCCATCCACATTTGGCTTTGCGCAACTCTAAATTCGTAATCCAAATCATCACGGATTTTTTCTGCTATTTTGCCTATTGCTTGCCCTACTTCTTCATTGGTAACCTGCTTTTTCATAAAGCCTCCTTAAAATAATAAAAAGTGCGCCAACCGAAATTAGCGCACCGAAAAACGCAAATTCCGATTGTCGCCAAACAAATCGAAAATAGAAGAGGGATAAATCCTTTGTGTCCTAATCCGTGGAATTTGCGCTTTTACCAAATTCATATTGGATTAGGTTGCACGAAAAAAAGATAGAATATCCCTAAAAAAGAAAACTATCCACTCTTAAATATTTGATTTGTTTGGCATACTTAGTATAACATATAATCAAAATTTTATCAAGCGGTTTTATAAAATAAAAACTCGACTTTTTTAAAGCCGAGTTAAAATCTTTTTCAAAAGTTTGTCGTTTTAAAAGAAAGTAGGGATAATCAACGCGCCGATCACCGCAACGCCAAGCACGATTCGGTACCAACCAAAGACCTTGAAATCGTGTTTTTTGACAAAGTTCATCAAGAACTTGACTGCCAGCATCGAAACGGCGAACGCCACTACGCAGCCGATAAGCAGATACCCAACTTCCGCGCCCGTCATCGTGCCTTCGTTGACGAAGAATTGCAACAATTTATACGCGCTAGCACCGACCATAGTCGGGATTGCGAGGATAAAGGTAAATTTCGAGGCGGTCGTTCTGTCTACTCCTAAAAGCAGCGCGCCGATGATGGTGATGCCCGAACGAGAAGTGCCGGGGATTGCCGCCAAAAGCTGGAAACAACCGATAAAGAATGCGTATTTATACGAAAGGGTGGAAAATTCGGTGATTTTCGGGTCCCGTTTTTTGTTGAAATTTTCAATAACGATAAACAAAACGCCGTACAAAATCAGGGTGCAGGCGATGGCAAGCGGCTCGATAAGCTCGTGCTTTTCGCAAAGCTTTCCAAATAAAATATCGAGGACGAGCGCCAAAAGCGCGGGCACGCACGCGACGGCTACTTTGCCCCAAAGGGAAAGTACGTCCTTTTTCCAGACCGTTTTCATTTCGCCTACTTCGTTTTTCTCTCTACCAAGGGGGAAAATCGTTTTCCAAAAGAGAATGATGACGGCAAAAATGGCGGCGAGCTGAATGACGTATTCGAACATTTCCGCAAAGCCTTCGGAGACGTTCTCCATCGACCAAAAGGCGTTAAACAATTTCATATGCCCGGTACTGGATATGGGCAGCCATTCGGTAACCCCTTCGATGATGCCGAGAAAAATTACTTTTAAAACGTTGATAAATTCCATAAAAATTCCTTATACTAGAGTAATAAGATATGCGGATACTTTATAAATTATAGCACTTGAAGGGGGAAAAGTCCACTCTTTTTGGGGAAGAAGATAAAAAATGAGGTAAAAGAGAGAAAAAGCGACAAAAAAAATTGAAAATTTATTGCATTTAATGTTAAAATGTGCTATAATATCCTCGTAACGGATAGAAATGACGGGGGGACGTTGCGCCATTTTATCAATTAAATACTTTAAGGGGGTCAGAGATGAGTCAGGGTACTGTAAAATGGTTCAACGCAGAAAAAGGCTACGGTTTCATCGCGGGCGATGAAGGCGGAGACGACGTATTCGTACACTTTTCCGCAATCGTAGCGGAAGGGTACCGAAGATTGCGGGAAGGGCAAAAAGTTTCTTACGAAACCGAACCCGATCCTAAAAATCCGGAAAAGCTGCGCGCCGTAAACGTGCACGCGCTTTAAAGCGTTATCAGAGAATAAAAAACAACCGTTTCTGCGGTTGTTTTTTATTTTTGGCGGGGGCAGGTATGCGTTGAAATGTCTTTTTAGGCGTATAATAATTCCTTTTAGGGGGTTGACAAACGCGGGGGAATGTTGTATAATAAAAAAAGTATAAGGAGAAAAGGGATATGTATCCGAAAACTTTTTTTGCGGGAATGGGATTTTATGAGATTTTCATTATGATAGGGCTTGTCGCCGTCCTGTTCCTTGCGGATAAAATGAGTATAAAACGTGGATTTTCCATTCGCTTGCAACGCCTTTTGATTCTTTCAGGAGCGGGCGGTATCGTTATCGGTTTTGGCGGCGCGATTTTGTTTCAAAGCGTGTATAACTATATCGCTACGGGAGAATTTGCCTTGGAAGGTATGACCTTTTACGGCGGGCTGATCTTCGGCGCGGGCTTGTTTTTGGCAGCGTGGTTTTTAGGCGGGAAGTGGTACAAGGTCGGAAAAGAGGCTAAGGCGCGGTTTGGCGACGTGGCGGATATGGCGGCTTGTTTGATTCCGTTGGCGCACGGCTTTGGGCGGCTGGGCTGTCTGTTTGCGGGCTGCTGCCACGGTAAGGCGACGGACGCTTGGTACGGGATTGCGCATTATGGCGAACGGATTACGGGCGAGCTCGTTTATAAAGGTACGTACGTGCCCGTGCAGCTTTTCGAGGCGTTGTTCTTGTTTGCGCTTTCGGGATTGCTGCTGTGGTTATATTTCTCTACGACGAAAAAAGGGGAGAAGAAATTTCCGCTTTTGCCCGTCTATCTTATCGTGTACGGCGTATGGAGATTTTTTATTGAGTACGCGCGCGGGGACGAGCGCGGGGAGACGATTGTGCCTTGGTTGACGCCTTCCCAGCTTATTGCGGTGATTTTGTTTGCCGTAGGCGTTGGATACGCGATCGTTTGGTGGTTGTTTTTTAGAAAGACGAACAAGGTTGAGGAAAGAGAGGACGATAGTATGAGAAGAGAAGAAGCGAAAAAAGCCTTTCAAGAGATTTTCGGCGCGGAAGCGGAGGATTTGTTCACGGCGGCGGGACGGATTAACGTCATCGGCGAACACGTCGATTATTGCGGGGGGAAGGTGTTCCCTGCGGCGCTGAATTTGCGCTGTAACGTGTACGCGCGCAAGACGGGCGGAAAGACGGTGCGTATGGCGTTTAAAGGGATTGACGGCGTCGTGGAATTGGACGTGGACAAATTGGATTCTTACCGCAACTTAAAAATTGGGAACTATCAGGCGGGCGTTGCCTTTTTCTTGCAGGAAGAAGGGGTGGAAATCGTCGGCTGCGATTTATATTACGATTGCACGGTGCCTTTTGGTAGCGGGCTCTCCTCGTCCGCGGCGATTGAGGTGGCTACGGCGGTAACCTTCTGCGAATATGCGGGGGTAGCCTACGACAAAGTGCATTTGGCGGTGATTTCCCAACGCGCGGAAAACAAGTACGCGGGCGTAAATTGCGGGATTATGGATCAATTCGCTTCGGCGATGGGGAAAAAGGACCACGCAGTATTGCTGGATTGCGCTACGCTTGCTTACGAATACGTGCCCTTGCAGCTTGGGGAATACTGCCTCGTGGTGGCAAACTGTAACAAGCCGCATAGTCTTGTCGAAAGTAAGTATAACGTTCGCCGCCAAGAGGTGGAAATGGCGTTGAAGATTTTGCAAACGGTTTTACCCGTTCAAAATTTGGCGGAAGTTACGCCCAAGCAGTTTGCCGAATACAAGTACCTTCTTTCGGGGGTTGTGGCAAAGCGCGCGGAACACGTAGTTTGCGAATGCGACCGCGTGCACAAGGCGGTAGAGGCGTTGAAACGGGGGGATATCGTCGAGCTGGGCAGACTGTTAAACGAAAGCCATTATAGCTTGTGCGAATTGTACGAGGTAACGGGAAAAGAGTTGGATACTTTAAGCGCGCTTGCGAGAAAAGAAAAGGATTGTCTTGGTTCGCGTATGATTGGCGGGGGCTTCGGCGGTTGTACGATTTCCATCGTCAAAAAGACGGCGGTGGACGGATTTATCCGTCGGGTCGGAAAAGCCTATCAAGACGCAATCGGTTATAAAGCGAGTTTTTATGAAACCTCGATTGAGGATGGAATAACCGTAGAAAAACTGTAAACGAAAAAGCCGCCGTTTTACGGCGGCTTTTTAAATCATCTCGTACCTGCTATGCCCGTTTTAAAAGAGTTCCTTTTCAAAAACGAGGGCAAGGCGAAGGAGTTTTTCCTTTTTATTATCCTTGGGTTCGACGGCGGTATGCGTCAATAGACGTTGCAAAATCGTGGCGATACGCGCAGGGGCTACGCCTAAGGTCAGTAGGTCGTCCCCCTTTATAGCAAGGGTTTTTAAAGAGAAAGGGACGTTCTCGTTTTCCATTCTCTTTAATAAGGCTTTCCAACGCACGCAGGTGGGAGCGGGAGAAAAATCGTCCGTGCAAGCGGAAAAATCCGCTTGCTTTAAGGCGAGCAGGTCGTCAAGGCGATTTGCGTTGCTAACGAAAAAGCGGCGAAGCTTGCTTTCTTTCGTTTGGCAATTAAAATCGTACATATGCCATTGGATAAGAAAAAGGATTTTTTGCGTTTCCTTTTTCGGCGCTTTTAAGCGATGTAAAATATCCGTAGCCAAACGCACGCCCTCTACGGGGTGTTCGTGGGCGTTTCCGTCGCGAAGCATACAAAGGGGTTTGCCGACGTCGTGCAAAAGCGCGGCGAGGCGTAAAGGGGCGGGCGCGTAACGCGCCGCGCGGAGAGAATGTTCTAAGACGTCGTATTTATGAAAATCGGCGCGCTGGGTTAAGCCTTTGCCTTGGGCAAGCTCGGGCAGGATATAGGCAAGCACGCCCGTTTCGTCTAATAACTTTAAACCGTGGTAATGTCCGTCTTGCACGCCGTATTTTTTATCGGCGGTCAAAATGGCGTTTAGCTCAGTTAAGATACGCTCTGGGGAAATGTCTTTAATGAGCGCGGCGTTGGCTTTTGCGCCTGCAAGACAGTCTTTATCGGGGAAAAATCCCAGCTGCGCGGCTTGGCGGGCAAGGCGCATCAAGCGCAATCCGTCCTCGCCGAAGACTTTTTTTGCGGGAGCGACGGTCGTTAGGCGTTTTTCCGAAATTGCCGCAATCCCGTTTAAGGGGTCGGCGAATTCTCCGCGCCGGATATCGAAATAGACGGCGTTTGCCGTAAAATCTCTCCGCCGCGCGTCCAAAGCGATGTCGTCCGTGAAATGAATGGCTACGGGTACGTGTACTCCGCGCACGTAAGTATCCGAGCGGAAAGAGGAATATTCGTAGTCCACGCCCTCGATATCTTTCAATTTGACGGTGCCTGTGTTGCGGTATACGGCGGTTACGTTAAAGCCAAGCGCCGCCGCGGCTTTTGAAAATTCGTCCGCGGAAAGAGGGGAGCAGATATCCCAATCGTGAGTAGACGGAGTAAGCCCTGCCAAAAAATCGCGCACGCTACCGCCCACCGCGTACAAGGGGGTGGACAACGAATCGGCAAGCGAGAGAAGGTTTTTCGGCAAAATACGGCGCATAAAGAGCTCCCGAATAAAAAATTTTTATATTTATAGTATATCAAATTCGAAAATAAATTGCAATTCTTCAAGAAGTGTTATATAATATATTCGTAAGAAAAGATAAGCTTTCTTTCTTTTGCAAAGAAGCGAGGGGAAGAAAGAGACGCACAAGGGAGAAAAATGTATCAAATTATTCTCAACCCCGTCGCGGGAAAGAAAAAGGCGCTGAAAAATTTACAGACGGTAGAAAAAATTTTAACCGAACGGAATATTGCCTATCAAGTGCATAAATCGACTTGTGCGCGGGACGCGGAAAATATTGCCCGTCGCTTGACGGAAGACGGCGGGAAAAATTTGTTGGTGCTCGGCGGCGACGGGACTTTGCACGAGGTCTTAAACGGGATTGTCGACCCTACGCAGGGGACGCTTGGGTTAATCCCTTCGGGGACGGGCAACGATTTTGCCGAGCAGATGAAGCTGTCTTTGGACGTGGAAAAGGCGACTTTAAAAATCTTAAACGGCGAAGCAAAGGAAATTGACTATTTGGAAATCGGCGATAGGCGTTGTATGAACGTTGCGGGCTTGGGTATGGACGTGGACGTTTTAGAGCGTTGCCAAAAGGGCAGAATGAAGGGGAAATTAAAATACCTTAAAAGCCTTTTGCAAAGCGTGTTTAAGTTTAAGGGGTATCCCGTTTTGATACAAAACGGGGAGTTGGAGGAAAAGCACGACGTTTTGATTGCCGCCGTTTGTAACGGCGCGCAATTTGGCGGCGGGATTAAGATTTGCCCGGGCGCGCTTGCGGACGACGGGAAAATCGAAGTGATCGTTGTGGAAACGATCGGCGGGCGCTGGAAGCTGATAAAGGCGTTGTTGAAACTGTTGAAGGGGAAGATATTAGAATATCCCGCAACCACGCATTTTCATTGCGATAGGATAAAATTTATCCCCGATACGCCGTGTACGGTACAGCTTGACGGCGAGCTGTATACGGGTTTGGATTTTGACGTAAAGATTCGCCGCGGATTGAAATTTTATTGCTAACACGCATACAGGTATGCGTTGAAAGAAGGAAAGTATGCTGAGTAGAACGTATAAAAAGATATTGGACGGTATGCCGTCGGGGGTATTCGTCTTTGATGAAAAGCTGCGCGTGAAGTTCACGAACGCGGCGTTTCGGCGTTCGTGCTCGGACGGGGCGAAATACGAAGGGGCTTTGTCGAAGGTGCTCGGTTGCGGCGAGGAAAAGAGGTGCGGCGAGGGGAGCGCTTGCGAGTTTTGCGCTTTTTACCGTACGATGCGCGCCGCGGTGGCGGAGAATACGGAAAAGACGGAGACGGTGCATACCAAAGTGCGCAAAGGAGACCGCGTAGACAAGCTGTCCGTGCGTATACGCATTTTGCCGATAGAAAACAAGAAACTCTTTTTGGGCTTGACGGACGGGACGTACCAAACGGAAATGGAAAAGGAAATGCTGTCCGCGCAACAGATGCAACGGCGGTTGTTGCCCGCAGGCAAGAGTATGGGCGGCGTGCCCTATTCGTATATGTATATTCCTTGTTATGGGGTCGGCGGCGATTTGCCCGACGTATACGAGCTGGACGGTCAGACCTACGGCGTGCTTGCCGACGTGTCGGGGAAAGGGATTTCCGCGGGAATGCTGTCGGCGTTCGTGCGCGCGGGGTTTGACAGAAAACAGCCCAACCTTGCGTTGGCGTTGTCTAATTTAAACGCGAAGTTTAACGAGCTTGACCAAGACGAGCGTTCGTATATCACGGTAGCGGCGGTGCGTATAGACCGAAGGACGGGAAGCCTTAAATATGCGATTGCGGGACATAACGTACCGATTTTATTGAAAAACGCGTACGGGATTCACGAAATCGAATCGCCTGCGCCGCCCATTTCCAACTGGTTCGACGGGGTAGAGTATCAGGAAAAAGAACTGCCGTTTGAGCGGGGGGATTTGTTGGTGCTGTTGACGGACGGGATTACCGAATGCGTCAACGCCAAAGGCGAGCAGTTCGGCATCGAGCGCGCAGAAAACGTGTTGATGCAATCGCGTAGCGCCGAAGATTATATCGGGAAGTTAAAAGCGGCGCTAAACGTGTTTAGCGGCGGGAAGTTTTCCGACGATATTACCGCGATTGCTTTCGACCTTTAAGGCGGGGGCAGGTACGCGTTGAATTAATAAAAAT
Source organism: Clostridiales bacterium (assembly GCA_015069295.1). Lineage (GTDB taxonomy): Bacteria > Bacillota > Clostridia > Christensenellales > Borkfalkiaceae > Scatosoma. The sequence goes on along the minus strand of SVIW01000002.1, from coordinate 143,821 downwards.
ATGCATTTTGCGTGATAATAGGTAAAGACAAACAGGAGAAATAAAGTATGGAAATCGTAAAATTGTATCCCGAATGTAAGGACAATCTTTGGGGCGGTACGCTGCTTTTGGAAAAGTACGGAAAGCAAACGGACAAAACGCCCGTAGCGGAAAGCTGGGAATTGTCTTTCCATAAGGCAGGACCTACTCGGTTGGCAAACGGCGCTACGCTGGAAGAGACGGCGACGGCGGCGGACTTGGGGGAAAACTGTAAGGAATTTCCGTTTTTTCCTATGCTTGTGAAGCTGATTGACGCAAAGCAGGATTTATCCGTACAAGTACACCCCTCGGACGAATACGCGTTGAAAAACGAAAACAGTTTCGGGAAAACGGAGATGTGGTATATCGTCGAGGCGGAGAAAGGCGCGGGGATTTATCTCGGCTTTAAAAAGCCCGTATCGAAAGCGGAATACGAAAAGGCGATTGAGAACCATACCTTGACTGACCTTCTTAATTTCTTCGAAGTAAAGGCGGGAGAGTGCTATTTTATTCCTTCGGGTACGATTCACGCGATCGGCGCAGGCTGTCTCATTTGCGAAATTCAGCAAAACAGCAACCTCACCTACCGCGTATACGACTACGGCAGAAAGGACAAGGACGGCAAGGAAAGAGAACTGCACGTCGACAAGGCGTTGAAGGTAACTTCGTTGGACGGATACGAATACGCGCCCTTGCAGGTGAAAACGGCGCAGGGGGATTTGCTTGGGGTAAGCCGTTATTTCACGACGACTTCCGTGCGCGTGGCGGGCGAAGCGTATTTGCCCGCGGATAAAAATTCCTTTAAGTGCGTTACCTGCGTGGAGGGCAGCGGCGAAATCGACGGGAAGAAGGTTGCGCTTGGCGATAGCTGGTTCGTGCCGGCGGGCTTTGGCGAAGTGAAACTGACGGGCGAAATGCACGTTATCGTTGCGGAAGTTCGTAAATATTACGTGGGGATTGACCTTGGCGGAACCTTTATTAAAGGGGGTATCGTGGACGACCTCGGCAATATCGTAATTTCGGATAAAACGCCTACGGAAAGCGAAAAAGGGGCGGACAGGGTTGCGACGAACATCGCGAACTTGGCTTTGTCGCTGATGAAAAAACTCGGTCTTAATAAGGACGACGTAGAGGGCTTGGGTATGGGCGTGCCCGGTATGATTGACGGAAAAGCGGGCAACGTTATTTATTCGAATAATTTGCGTTGGAAGGATTTCCGTATCGGCGAAACGGTTTCGAAATTGACGGGCTTACGTGTAGAAATTGACAACGACGCGAACGTGGCTGCGCTTGGCGAAGCGAAATTCGGTGCGGCAAAGGGCTGTGAAAATATGGTGATGCTGACACTCGGTACGGGGGTTGGCGGCGGTATCGTGGCAGACGGGAAGCTGCTTGAAGGCAATAAATGCGCAGGCGCAGAGCTTGGGCACGCGGTAATCGTTGCGGGCGGCGAACAATGTACCTGCGGCAGAAAGGGTTGTTTGGAGGCGTACGCTTCGGCAACGGCGTTGATTCGGGATACCCGCCGCGCGATGGAAGCGCATAAAGACAGTAAAATGTGGGAGATTGGTTCGCTGGAAAAGGTAACGGGCAAAACGGCGTTCGATTATAAGGATTGCGACCCGTACGCTAAGGCGGTCGTAGAGAATTATATTGAAAAACTCGCTTGCGGAGTTACGAACATAGCCAATATGTTCCGTCCCGAAGTGGTGTTGCTTGGCGGCGGGGTTTGCGCGCAAAGAGAGGTTTTGATAAAGCCCTTGCAGGCGATTGTGGATAAAGAAATATTCGCGGGGGATTTAGGACCTCGCGTGCCCGTGAAGATTGCAGAATTGGAAAATTCGGCAGGACTTTTGGGCGCGGCGGCGCTTTTGATGTAAGCGAAAAAGTTTTTTGATAAAACCCAAAAAACACGGCAAAAACAGTTGACAAATATTTGAAAAAATTTTATACTATATAAGCACTTCGGTCAGGAGTGCCTATATGCACTGTTAGCTCAACTGGATAGAGCGTCGGTCTACGGAACCGAAGGCTAGGAGTTCGAACCTCTTACGGTGCACCAGGAAAACGACCTGTGGATATCCCACAGGTCGTTTTTCCTTGTTTCCGTGTGAGGTTCTCACTTGCCGAGGTTCCGTAGGAACCGCAAGGAGCGCGTGAGCGCGACGGAATAGCGAGCCTGCGAGCGTCAGGACGAGCTGCCCGACCTGCATAGCAGGTAAAAAACATTGATAATGTTTTTTAGGGGCGAGATGAGTGAGCGCATATATAGCGCGCGAACGGTGACCGAGCGCAAAGCAAACCGCACTTTGCGTGAGAAGGAGTCCATAAAACCGTACTTTGCGCGAGAAAGGAGTTCGAAAAGCCCACAGCGATTACGCTGTGGGCTTTTGCTGTGTGCAAGAGGTTTGAACTCCTATGCAACGAGGAAGACGTCGAACCGCAAGGAGCATTGTTTTACAATACGACGGAATAGCGAACGCTTTGCGTGAGCGTCAGGACGAGCTGCCCGACCTGCATAGCAGGTAAAAAACATTGATAATGTTTTTTAGGGGCGAGATGAGTGAGCGCATATATAGCGCGCGAACGGTGACCGAGCGCAAAGCAAACCGCACTTTGCGTGAGAAGGAGTCCATAAAACCGCACTTTGCGCGAGAAAGGAGTTCGAAAAGCCCACAGCGATTACGCCGTGGGCTTTGCTGCGTCTTGGAAGATAATTCGAAACAATCAATAAACGAGCGACTCTTTTTGTCGCGTAGAAATATAACAAAAAATCAGACTTCACGTCGAAGCCTGATTTTTTCTTTCTCTTCTTTGCAATCTTTTATAAAGGGCTATCAGCGCTGGGGAGTTGTAACGCAGGACTATCGTTGATAAAGCGTTTACGAGCAAATTAACTGCCGCAACCGGAATTGCTATCGTATAACAATAAGGCTGTCGCAGCGTTAAAGCTGCCAAAAAGCCAATGAAATAGGAAATTCTATGGACTAAGACGCCTTTGTTACATTCTATAATAAATTTTTCAATGTATTCTGGGTTATTGGGTTGTTTTAATTCTTTTTTGCTAAAACCGCCAAGTCCGCCAAGTTCCCACAGTTTGTCTTTCCAAAGCCTTACTTTCAGCTTTTTATACAAGGCTCTTTCCCGTTTGGTTACGTGATAAAAACGATTCTCTGCGCCGAACCATTTGTCGGGCATTTTATTGATTGCAATCGCTAAAAAACCGTCAAGCGCGAATTGGAGCGCCGTGCACCAAACTACCGCTATCACCACGTAATACCAAGTAGCCGTTGAAAAAAGAATATTCAATACGGAAATGACAAGCATCGAAATGCCTATAATTAAAAAATGCAGATTCATAACGTATCGTAAACGAGGGGCTTATTATAAAAATTTTCGTAGACTTTTGTCCAAGCCTCGTAATTCTCCTTTTTCATTTTTTCTTTTGCGTTCGAGCTTGACAGCGTGGCGTTTGGATATATCGCAGGTAGGATATGAATGGTATATTCCTGTACGAGAAAACCGTCTGCATCCAGTACGTCGCTGTCTTCCATCGTGATAAAAATCGGTACGATTGGCGTTTTATTCCTTACCGCCAAGGTAAACGCGCCGTCTTGTAAGGGGCGGGGCTTTCGATAGTTCCGCCACATACTCTGCTCGGGATAGATTAGTATCGTTTCTCCGCGCTCCAAAAGCGTTTTAACGGCTTGCAAAAATTTTTTCATCGTGGACGGTTGGCTGGAAAGAGGAAGCGTATTACAGTGTCGCATAAAGAATCCAAAGGGCTTTGGCGGATTCGTATAATTACCTTCACGAATCACTTTATAAAGCATCTTTCCTTCCATATGATTGCGCAACGCGAGCCATACCGCGTAATTATCGCATACGCTAAAATGATTGCAGGTAACGATTTTTCCGCCCTTGACGCGCGTAAAATTTTCAATTCCGCATATCTTTTTTATAATGAGCTGCCGTTTGTCAATCATTTTATCGTAAAAACGGGTGGCAGCCGCGTTCGCTATCTTATTTTTAATTTTGTTGGATAATTTTTTATTAAGATAATCGGCCTTATTGGGCATAAGGGGATAGGTTTCGGGGTCTTCCTCAACGTCAACGCTCCAAAGCTCTTTACTTTCCAGCTTGGCGATGCGTTTCATTATTTCCGATTTGCGTGTTGATTCTTTCATTTTTTATCCTTAACTTTTACAAAGCATTTTTTTGAAGGTGTATCTCGATTCGGTAATTTTTAACGCGTGGTCTAATATTTCTTCCGCCATAGTTTCTTTTTTTTGAATCTCCGGCGCGCCGAAATTCTTTTTTCTTTTGTATATTTCCTCGTAAAAGATAGATTGCTTTGCGTAATGCCAGAAATACTCTCCGTCTATTACGTTGTCAAACTGCCACGGTTTTTTGTATAGCGCGTAGTGAACTATGTTTTTATCTCCTTCGCAAGCAAAATCCGTAGGCTCCTTGTTCCAGCCGTTGGGTAAGATATAAATTTTATCTTTGCATAAATAATTTAAATACGCTTGGTCTGGGTCAAGTAGATCGAAATCGTAATCGGTTATCAATCGCAAAAATTTCTCTTCGATTTTATTTGCTCTAAACTCCTTTAAGTTCATCAAAAGAACTCCGGAATTTACGTAGCTATCAGGGTTAACGTCAAGCGCTTTTTCTGCATATGCTCTGAACTCTCTCGTGCTTTGAACGAATTGCTCCGGCGCCGCGCCTAAAATGTTTTTTCCAAGCTCAACGTTATATAATTTTGAGACGTCGCCAAGCACGACGATATCGCAATCTAAGTAAAGTATCTTTTCGTATTGTGGAAATAAAGACGCTATAAATAATCTATAATAGGAAGCTATTGAAAAGTGATAGACGTCTTTAAGCTGTTTTTTAATATTGTCCACGTCCTTTGCTATGTTGACGAACTGAATGTTAAAACCTTTTCTTTCATTCTGTTTGATTTTGCTGACGTTCGCTTCGTTCAATCCGGTGTTTAAAATAAAAATTCTATATTCGTATTCTTTCGAGGCATTGCTTATCAAGGATAAAATTGCAACGTCTAAGTACGGGATATAATTATTGTCGGCAGAGAAGAAAATAGGGATTTCCTTGCGCATCTGTACGAGCCCTCCGTTTTGATTTCTTGTGCCCTTATTATAAATTGTTTATCGCAAAAAAATCAATCTAATTATCCGCAGTTTTAATCTACTCTTTAACCTCTCCGTAATAGAGCTGAAATTTGGAACTCTCCGTTTGGGATTTCGGACTCTCCGTTTCGTAGAATTGCGCAAAAAAAGCCCTGATTTGATGAAAATCAGGGCTTTTTTGCGTTATTTCTTTGTTTTAGACTTTCTTATAAACGACCATAGAACAATGATAAACTGACCTATAAATCCTAAAAAATAAACGAGTATTGCGTCAATGCCGAAATACAAAAAGGTGAGGTGGACAGCCGCAAGAGTCGCCCACATTAAAAGTGAGACTATATAATAATTATGCCTTATGTTAAACCATATCGTGTTTAATATCAATCTAACGATTAAAGAGGCGGGAAGTGCATAAACGAAATACAAGAATTGGAACTTTTGCTCTTTTAAAATCAGCGTTGTGATAACGAAAGCAAAAAGGGCAACGAGCCACGAACAGCACTCAGAGATATAAGAAATCGCTTTGAGATTATACTTGCCCTTGCGAGGCGCTGGTTTAAGTTCTTCGTTTGTATGCTCGTTTACGAGATAGTCTAACGTTACTCCGAAAAAGCTTGCAATTTCTTTCAATATCGATATATCGGGAGTGGATTCGGCGCGCTCCCACTTGGATATGGTTTTATCTGAATAATTTAACTTTTCAGCTAGCTCCAGTTGTGTCATATTATTAGATTTGCGTAGCTCTAATATGTTGTTTGCAACAATAGTTTTAACGTCGTCCATCAAATTTTCTCCTATTACAGATATAATTATATATTTTCTAACGTTGATTTGTCAAACAAAGAGTAACGCTTTTTAAGAAAAATCTGGGATAAATTTGCTGCCTTTTATAAACGAATTCGATAAGATTGCTGGCTGTGTGCAAGAGTTTCGAATTCCTATGCGGCGTTTCCGATTGAACAGTTTTCTCTTTTGCCGAATATAGTATACTATAAGGGCGTAAGCCCTTTTTAAAAGGTTGGAGGGAAACGCTATGTGTGATGCGTATACGTTTGAAAACGGTTGTTGTAGACCGTGCAACGGTGGAGTAAAAATAGATTCGATTCCACGTTATATAGTAGGCCCGATCGGTCCCGCTGGTCCTCAAGGCCCTCAAGGTCCCCAAGGCGAACAGGGGATCCAAGGCGAGCAGGGAATCCAAGGCGAACAAGGCCCTCAGGGCGAGCAGGGTCCTCAGGGTATACAAGGGATTCAAGGCGAGCAAGGTCCTCAGGGTATACAAGGGATTCAAGGCGAACAAGGTCCTCAAGGCGAGCAAGGTCCTCAGGGTATACAAGGGATTCAAGGCGAGCAAGGTCCTCAAGGCGAACAAGGTCCTCAGGGCGAGCAGGGTCCTCAAGGCGAACAAGGTCCTCAGGGTGAACAAGGGCCTCAAGGTGAACAAGGTCCTCAGGGTGAACCTGGAGTTGTTACACCTGCGGCAAGCGTTGCCGACGTTGTAGTAACAAGCGCAACGCCGACGAGCAACGCCGAAAAGATTAACGAGATTTTGGCGGCGCTGCGTGCGGCTGGTTTAATGGAAAGCTAAAATAAATAAACCGAGGCGTAAAAGCCTCGGTTTTTCTTTGGAAATAGGGTCGAGAGCGGGAAAAACTTTTGACTTTTAGATTGGCAAGTGGTATAATGTCATAGAAAAAGATTACGTTTCGACGCTACAAAAGAGGACTTATTATGATAATTACGGTTGTAAGCGACGTACTCGGCGAAGAAAATAACGGTACGACGATTGCGGCGATGAATTTAATTCGGTTTTTGAAAGAGCGCGGGCACACCGTTCGCGTACTCTGCTCGGACCAAGACCGTAAGGACGAAGAGGGGTATTTCGTCGTGCCCAACCGCTCCTTGGGGAAATTTTTGGATAAGTACGTGAAAAAAGTAGGGGTTACGCTGTCCAAACCGCAAGAGGATATCGTGCGCGCGGCGCTTGACGGGGTGGACCACGTGCACAGCATTCTGCCCTTTGCGCTTGGAAAAATGGCGTTGAAAGTGGCGAAAGAAACGGGAATTCCCTTTACGGCGGGATTTCATATGCAGGCGCAGAATTTTACTTCGTATTTCAAGATGAACAATTCGCGCCTCTTAAACAAGGCGATTTACAAGTATATTTACAAGGGATTTTACAAGGACGTAGACGGGATTCATTACCCGACGGAGTTTATCAAAAACGTATTTGAAAGGAACATCAAGCGCGAAACGAACGGGTACGTGATTTCCAACGGGGTACACGCGTACGTGCAACGGCGGGAGTGTGAAAAACCCGAAGCGTTAAAAGATAAAACCGTGATTTTGTCCACGGGGCGGTACGCGCGGGAAAAGTCGCAGGACGTTTTGATTAAGGCGGTGGCAAAAAGTAAATATAAAAACAGTATTCGATTGATTTTGGCGGGGCTTGGACTGAAAGAGAAAAAGTATAAGAAGTTGGCGAAAAAATTGGGTGTGGATGCCGAGTTTGCGTTTTATTCTCGAACGGAGATTATCGACGTTTTAAATTATGCGGATTTGTACGTGCATCCTGCGGAGTTCGAATTGGAGGGGATTTCGTGTTTGGAAGCGGTGGCTTGCGGGAAGTTGACGATTGTGTCCGATTCGAAACAGTCGGCAACCAAAGAATTTGCCGTGGACGAAAAATGTATTTTTAAAAACCGCAACGTAAAGAGCTTAACGGCTTTGATAGAGTATTGGATCGAGAACCCTGCCGAGCGCGCGTTGTACGAAGAGAAATATTTACGTTCGGCAAAGACCTACGCGCAGGACGAGTGTATGCGGCGTATGGAAGAGATGATTTTTGAAATCGGCGCGAAGAAAAAACAGATAAAGAAATAAAATAAAAAACCCGAAGTCGATTGACTTCGGGTTTTTGTTGATTCGGTAATTACTCGCCTTTGAAGGGGAGAAGCGCGGTGATTCTTGCACGCTTGATAGCGGTTGCAAGCAATCTTTGATGCGCTGCGCAAGTGCCGCTCATTCTGCGGGGAATGATTTTGCCGCCTTCCGTGATAAATTTCTTAAGACGGTTTACGTCTTTGTAATCGATTACGTCAAGCTTTTCCTGGCAGAACATGCAGACCTTTTTACGGGGCGCTTTCTTAAATACCTTTTTAACAGGTGCTTTTTCTTCCATAATAGGTAACTCCTTTAATTATTTGTGGTCCTTTGCTTAGAAAGGAATGTCGCTGTCGTCGTCCATTGCCTGAAGCGTGGGCTTCTTTTTGGGCGCGGACGCGCGCGGTGCGTCGGCAACGTCGTCAAACGAATCGTTTTCATCTCTAGGGGAGAGGAATTCGAAATCTTGTACCACGATATCTACCGCGGTGCGTTTCACGCCTTGATTGTCTTCGTAGTTGCGCATTTGGATGCTGCCTACGATAGAAATCTTCTTGCCTTTCTTGGTATAACGAGCAATCGTTTCCGCCATACCGCGCCAAGCGGTACATTCGAAAAAGTCCGTCTGGCGTTCGCCGTCGCCCGAAGAATAGTTACGGTTGACTGCAATCGCAAAGCGGCACATAGCCACCCCGGAAGGGGTTTCGCGGAGTTCGGGATCGCGCGTTAAGTTTCCGATTAAAAATACTTTGTTCATAAATGTCCCTCTTATCAGTTAAGCTTCGTGATCAAACGTCTAACAACGTCAGCGTCGATACCGGCAACACGCTTCAATTCTTCTACGGTTGCGCCGCTTGCTGCTTCGAACGTCATCAGAACGTAATACGCTTCGTTCTTGAACTTGATAGGGTAAGCCGTTTTCTTCGTACCCCATTTGTCCGTGGAAACAATTGCGCCGCCCATCGATTTTACGATATCTTCGTATTTCGCGATTTTGGCGTCTTTTGCTTCGTCGGTCAAGTCGTTGTTGAGCAAATAAAGCATTTCGTATTTAGCCATATTTTTCACCTCCTGGTCTTATTCGGCGTATCTGCCCCGATACGCAAGGTTAAAACAGCCGTTTTTACGACCGTGTAGAGTTATTATAGCCTATTTCAAAGAAATAGTCAATCGTTTTTCAGGCTTTTTTCATAGAAATCCTGCTGATTTTGACGAAAAAAAGAGGAAGTTTGCGCTCCCTCTTTTATCCTTTATTTATACGCCGAGAATTGATTCCAATTCGTTTACTGCCGAAATCATACCGTCCACGAAAAGCAGCATTTCTTCTACCGTCAATTCGCCGTACGTCTGCTTGGGTGTGCTATCGGCATTGACCAATACGTTTTCGGCTTTCTCGCCCTCAATCATAACTTCGATATACTGCGTTGTCGTGTAATAGATTTTGTATTTAATGGGTTCGCTAAGAGTCGAAGGGCCGAATTGAATCATTCCGTCGTCTTTTAATTGCTGCAAGGTCGCGTAATGGATATTCTCTTTGAGGTTATCGATCATAAGTTCCATTTCGCTGATTTTATAATCTTCAATAACGCCGTTTACGTTCAAAAGATACCACCAGGTATTGCTCTTAAGGTAGTTGGGGTCGCCCTCGTGGCCCTCTTCAAAGATGTCCGAGCCGTAGACCTGCCATACGGTCAAATCGTTGATGGCGGCGGGCAGGTCGTCGATGATGACGTCTTGCACGTGCTTGATAAGGTTGTGCGAGGTGTGGTCGTCTTCGACGTTCATAACTTCGCCGACGGTCAATCTGCTGCTGAGGCGGGAAATCAGGTTGTCGCTGCCTGCCATATCGCCAAGGCTAGTCTTTTTATATTTGACTTCGTTGCCCGCTTCGTCGGTAAGGTAATACAAAGTAGCGGTGTTGCCGTCCTTCGTTTCGATATCGCCAAGCCCCGAAACGACGTATTTGTAAACCGTGCCGTCCGCGTCTACGTAAGTGCCGTCCGCGTCTTCTTTATTCTTCAAGAATTCGCCGTATTCGTTGTAAATTTTGTTATCCGCAGAAATCGCGATGCGGCGTTGCAGCATTTCGATTTCGTTCGTGCTGGGATTGATTGCGTAATGGATATTTTTCTTACCGTAGAGCAGGTACATAACGAGCTTGTCGTCGCGGTCCTCGCCCATAATGTCGGCAAGGGGAATGTCGTCGATAAGGTTGCCGCCTTGTGCGCGGAGCTGACCGATCGTGCGGGCGGTGCCGCCTTCAATCGTTGCCGAATCGCCCTCGCCTACGATTTTATAGTCGTTGCCGTACGCAAGGGAAATAAGGACTTTATGCGAGCTTGCGTCGATGGCGAGCGCGTCTTTCAAAAGAACGTTATCAACGATTGACATAGCGTCTTGCTGCAAGTCTCCAAGGGATACTTTTTTGTATTTCAAAACGGTTTCAAAGCTTTCGTCGGTATACGCTTTTGCCTCGTCGCCGTCTACTTTTACGTACTGAGTTTCGGTGATGGGCTGATTGTTTTCGTCTACCTTGCCCGTATCGATAATCAGTTTATAGCCGTCTGTAATCGGTTCGTACGTACAAACGAGCGCTTCGTTTTTATCGTCGATAAATTTGGGCTGTCCGCCTACCGTTTCTACCGTGTAGGTTACTTGGTTCATTTCCGCCTTGCCGTTTACGAAGGTATAGCGCGCGGAAGAGCCGTACGCGATGGCGCACATAACGGAGTCGTCTTCGCTGGGATTTAAAACCGTTTCTGCGGGCACGCGGTTTAAAATGGTATTGAAATCGTTGCCCAAAAGGTCGCCGAAGGTGGTCTTTTTGCAACCGTCTTCCATTTTAATAACGCCGTTTGCGTCCTTGGTATAATGTACGTTTTCTTCGCCGTAGCAGATCGCCGTAAGCAAGGGGGAGGTTTCGTCGCTCATCGCGTTAAAGAAATCGCCCGCCGCCGTTTCCATCATCGAGTCCTTAAAGTACGTGGTAAGGGTGGTTTCCGATTGGCTCTTAAACGGTGCGTTTAAGGTTTTTTCCAAATCGAGATGAATGGCGTATTTTTCAAGCGCGCTAAGAAGTTTTTCTACGGCTTCGCCCGTCTTGGGGGAGATATTATTGAAATCGGCAAGCGAAGTGCCTTCGTCCGAAATACCGCCAAAAACGTCGGAAACGTCGGAAATCAGTTCTTTTACCTTTGCGCTTGCATAATCTTTATGCAAAATCCCCGCTTTGAAGTTGCCGTTTTCGTCCGTTTCGCCAAAGAGGGAGGCGTACAGATTGGTGCCGGCAAGGCTGTCGATTTTGTTGACTGTCTTTTCAAGGGGCTGATTCCAAGCCCAATAACCGATACCGACGACGGCGCCGACGGTGCCGCCAATCCCCAAGATAAAGCCGAGGAACAGACAAATAATTCTGCCCAGCCAACGGCCTTTCTTTTTCGGGCGTTGTTTTTTGCGCTTTTGTTTGCTTTCGTATGTATCGTCTTCGTAATAAAGCATTTCGTCTCTACGCGACATAAGTATCTCTCCTTGTTTTATTGGCATAGATTGCGCCAATCTTAACGGTTACTTACATTATATACTATAATTATGCAAATTGCAAGTACTTTTGGAAAAAATAAATGCGCCGAAGAGAAAAAGTTCGGCGCAAAAAGGCTTTTTTACAGTATTTTCCAAAAAATCAAGCGAAAACGGGAATGGTGGCAAGATAAATAACGTCCGTTCTGTCCGCTGCCGCGTCTTCAGCGAGGACGAAGGCTTTTTTATGTAAAATGCCGCCTGCCAGTTCGACGATTTTTTCAAGCCCCGCAAGGGACGCGCCCGTGGAAACGACGTCGTCTACGATACCGACTTTTTTGCCTTTTAAAAGGTCTGCGTCGTGTTTGGAAAGGTACAGATTTTGCTCTTTTCCCGTGGTGATAGAGGAAAGAATTTGCGTTTCGATTCCGTCTTGCATATACAATTTTTTACTCTTTCTCGCCACGGCGTAGTATTTGTGCCCCAACTCGCGCGCAACGCAATGGGTTAATTGCAAGCCCTTCGATTCGGCGGTGATTAGTACGTCGCAATCGGAAAGCAGTTTCGCCAGCTCCTTGCCGCAATGCTCGGTCATTTCCGTATTTCCGTGTAAATTGAAAAAGGCGATTTTGATGCCGCTGGGCAAAGGAAGAATGGGAAGCTTGGCGGTGTAGCCTTTAATATCGACGGTATGGTATTCCATAAAAATCTCCTATCACAATGTTCTGCTTTCATTATAGCACGGTTTTTTAAAAAAGTAAACGACTAACGGAAAGATTTTTTAATTTTTCTTAGGGATAGAAAGAGTGCGGCTACGGCGTACGGGGTTGACATTTTTTTGAAATTGGGGTATACTGTTTGTAGAGGTGGCTATGAACGAAATTACTGGGATTTCGCCGCAGGTAAAGGACAAGCGGCGGTGCAATATCTATATCGACGGGCGGTTTTGCTGTGGGCTGACTTTGGAAGCGGCGGTGAAAAACCGTTTGAAGGTCGGGCAAAGTATCGAGCCGGAGCGTTTGGCGGAAATCCAGCTGGAAAGCGAAAAGGAAACGGCGTTTGACAAGGCGTTAAACCATTTGTCCGCGACGAGAAAGACGGAAAAGCAGGTGCGGGACTTTTTGGCGGGGAAAGGGTATTTGCCTGCCGTGGCAGAGTACGTGGTGGAAAAGCTGCGCGGTTATCATTTCCTTGACGATAGCGAATATGCCGAGGCGTACGTGGAAAACGCGGCAAAGCGTAAGGGCGGGCGGTTGATTCGTATGGAGCTGCGCGCCAAAGGGGTTGCGGACGAGAGTATCGACGGGGCGCTTGGGGCTTTGGATGAGGAAATAGAAATTGCAACCGCAAAAGAGATTTTGGAAAAATATATGCGGGGCAAAACGGCGGAGCGGGCAACCCTGCAAAAAGCCTATCGGCATTTATTGGGAAAAGGCTTTTCGTACGACGTGATAAAAGAGGCGTTGCAAGTTTACGGAGAATGTGAAGAATAGGGACAGGTACTTGATGAAAGGGAAAAACGGGCTGAAAACGGTATATTTTAAAGAAATCGACTCAACCAACGACTACGTAAAAATACGGCGGGGCGAGGGGAAGGATCTTCTTGCCGTTGCGAAAAAACAGACGGGCGGCAGAGGGACGAAAGGGCGTAGCTTTCAATCGGAAAAGGGGGGCGTCTATCTGTCCTTGCTACGTTTTTACGAGGACTTTCCCGCAAGAGAGGCGTTTAAAATTATGGCGGGAGCGGCGACGGCGGTTTGCGAGGTTTTGGAAGATTGCGGATTGTCGCCCGTTATCAAATGGCCCAACGATATTCACGTAAACGGAAAGAAGATTTGCGGGATTTTGATAGAAAATGCTTTTGGGTTAGATAAAGTAACCTCTTCCGTGGTGGGGATTGGGTTGAACGTGTATAACGAATTGGACGAGGAGTTGGCTTTCATTGCTACCACGATAAAACGCGAAACGGGAAAGCGTTTCTCCGTGCATAAATTGGCGAAAAAATTGGCGCGGCTTTTATATCGGGAAACCGATTTGTGCGCTTATCAAAAAAGACTTGGGTATATGGGCGGCGCGGCGACGCTGCTTTTAGGCGATGAACGCATACCTGCTACCCTTGTTTCTGTGGATGAAGAAGGAAATTTGTTGGCTTTGGCAGGCGGGGAACTTCGTCGGTTTGCAGCGGCGGAAGTTTCTTTGCGGGTGTAACGGGGTTAGGAGAAGAGTATGTACGTTTTGACGAACGAGGAAATGCGAGAGGCGGATCGGTATACGATTGAAAGCGGAACGTCGGCGATAGAGCTAATGGAGCGGGCGGGGCTTGCGCTTGCCGACGAGGCGGAGCAAATGGCACCGACGGGGGCAATCGTATGCGTTTGCGGCGGCGGGAACAACGGCGGCGACGGGTTCGTTTGCGCTCGTATTTTGCGGGAACGTAGGCGAGAGGTAGACGTCGTATTTTTCGCGGAAAGAGCAACGAAAGAATGTCTTTTCAATAAGGAAAAATGGGAGAGAATGGACGGAGAGGTCGTCTCTTTTTTGCCGAAAAATAAAAAATACGCTTTGGCGGTGGATTGTTTGGTTGGGACGGGACTTCGCGGCGGTTTGCAGGGCAAAAACGCCGAAACGGTTGAAAGAATGAACGCTTTAAAAGGGCAGGGGGTAAAAATTCTGTCTGCAGATATTCCCTCGGGGCTTTGCGCGGGCGAAAAGGAACCTTGCGCGGTGCGCGCCGACGTTACTCTTTGTATCGGGGAGATAAAAGCGGACGCCGTGTACGGCGACGGATTGGATTTTTCGGGGCGAGTAAAGCGGGCGGATATCGGTATTTTGTTGCCCGAAAGGGAATATGCCGTTTTGGCGGAAGCGAAAGAAATGGCGGGGCTGTTGCCTTTGCGCAAGAGAAATTCGCATAAGGGCAGTTATCATCGCGCGGCGATTGTGGCGGGGAGTATCGAGTATACGGGCGCGGCGTATCTTTCCGCGGCGGCTTGCTTGCGTTCGGGCGTGGGATATACGGCTCTGTTTTTACCCAAAGGGATATTGTCTTCGTATATTTTAAAAGTCCCCGAAGTATTGCTAAAAAGCACAAACGATGGGGACAGGTACGCGTTTAACGAAGAAACGATGCAAGAAACGCTGGGGTACGAGTCGATTGCGTACGGTATGGGTATGGGCGTTTCGAAAGAGGTGGCGAAAGGCGCTATATACCTCTTGCAAAGGTATACGGGGCGGCTGGTATTAGACGCGGACGGCTTGAACAGTTTGGCGGCGTACGAAAAAGAGCGGTTTGATAGTTTATTTAAAAATAAAAAATGCGACGTGGTGCTTACGCCGCATTTGAAAGAGTTTTCCCGCCTTAGCGGAAAGAGCGTGGAAGAAATTGTGCAAGAGGGTATGTTTGCCGCAAGAGAATTTGCCGCGCGGTATCGGGTAAACGTGGTATTGAAAAGCGCGGCGGTTTCCGTAACGGACGGGCGAAAAACCTATCTTGTAACAAACGGCACGTCAGGGCAAGCGAAAGGGGGCAGCGGCGACGTGCTTTCGGGAGTAATTGCGGGACTTTGCGCCAATACGTCTGCCTTTTTTGGGGCGGTTTTGGGCACGTATTTATCCCAAAGCGCGGCGGAGATTGCCGTGGAAGAGAGCGGAGAATATTCGCTGACTGCAAGCGATTGCATCGATTGTTTGGGGGCGGCGTTTTTAAAGCTTACGCGTAGCCGAAAATTCGAGTAAAGACGGCGGCGAGGGCGAGGATTCCGCCCCAAAGCAGATAATAAAAAGGAAACGGTGTCAGCTGGGAAAGTAGAAAAAGCATTGTGGCGCCGACGAGAAAGCGTTTGGCGTTGCGTTTGGAAAACCACAGGGTAAATTTTTTTTTCTTAGCGGCTTTGCAATCTTCCCCCAAATACCTTTCGGGAAGAAATTCCGCTTCTTTTAAGGCGACGTAGACGTCGTTGCCCGTTTTTACCTCGATTCCCAAGCGGCGGCAAAGGGCAAGGGCGGCTTCTTCGATGGTATCGCAAAGGAGTTGTTTTTGCTTGCTCGTTTTTAAACGCGCCATCGCGGCGACTTCGTCGGCGGAAACGGGGGAGAAGGAAAACCGTAAAAAGAAAAATCGGGTATCCGTTTGCAGGCGGAGTTTAGAAAAACGGCGGGGATTCTCGGCGGGGAATTGTTTTTTTAAAAAGGCAAGAAAGTAGGCGGTTTTTGCTTCGTCAGAGGATAGCGCAAGGTGAAAAAGAAGTTTTTCTTTTTGCGCTTCGTCCGAGCCTTTTAAAAATAGGTGTTTTCTTTTGGAAAAGAGGTAGGCAGCGAGGGCAAGAGTAACCAGTCCGCCGCAAAGAACGGATAGCAATAGGGATAAAACGAATACGATTTTTAAGTATCGAAAAAAGCACAGTCCTAAGATTGCGGTAACGAAAAAGGAAAAAATTAAATCGGAATACAGGGCAAACTTTTTCATAATTAGATTTTTGACGGATTTTTTTGCTTTTAAACTTGAAAAACGCAAAAATATATAGTATACTATAGGAAAGAACCGCGCGTAGCGGTAAAATGAGACGAGGCAGTATGAGGATAGCGGTTTTCGGCGGGTCGTTCGACCCCGTGCATACGGAGCATATCCGCCTTTCGCAGGCGGCGATACGAGAGCTTGGGTTGGATAAGCTAATCGTGATGCCTGCGCACGCGCCGCCGCATAAGCCTTGGCGAACGTTGGCGAAAGACGAAGAACGCTTGAAGCTTTGCGAATTGGCGTTTGCGGACGAGGAAAGGGTAGAAGTCAGCGATTATGAAATTCGGCGCGGAGGGACGAGCTATACCTATCTTACCTGTCGGCATTTTAAAGAGAAATACCCGCAAGCCGAATTATTTTGGCTGGTGGGCGCGGATATGCTACGCGATTTTCCAACCTGGAAAAATCCTGAAAGCATTTTAAACGACGCGACTCTTGCCGTCTGTGGACGGGCGGCGGACAAAGGGGAATTGGAGGGGGATTTTTTCCAACGCTTTGGGAAAAAATTCGTTCGGCTTGCCTATGACGGCGCGGACGTATCCTCGACTAAAATTCGCGTTTTGGCGGGGGCAGGTATGGATGTAAGCGCATATACGCCTCTGTCGGTGGCGGAATATATTCAAAAAAACGGGGTATATCGTATCGAAAACGCCGCGTTGGCGCTCTCTTTGGAAAAGGAAACTCGGCGGGCGCATAGCTTGCGTGTGGCGGAGGTTGCGGCAAAGCGTGCGAGCGGGTTGAAGATATCTGAAAGGAAAGCGATTGCCGCCGCGCTCTTTCACGATTGCGCGAAAAATTTGGGCGAAGACTCGCCCTATTTATCGGGGTTCGTTTTACCGACGGAGTGGGGAAAGGTGCCCCAAGAAGTCGTTCATCAGTTTGCGGGCGCGTACGTGGCGGAAAAGGCGTTCGACGTAACGGATAGGGAGATTTTGAACGCGATTGCGTATCATACCAGCGCGCGGGAGAATATGGGCGAATTGGAGAAGTTGATATTTCTTGCCGATATGATAGAGCCCTCGCGCAGTTACGAGGGCGTGGAGATTTTGCGGGATTTGTTTTGGCAAGGGGATTCTTTGGATTTATGCTTAGAAGAAGCCTTGCGGCAAACGTTGGTATTTTTAAAGCGTAAGGGCGGGGAAATTTTTCCTCTGACCGTTGCGGCGTACCAATTTTATAAAAATTTACGGAGGTAGGATATGGACAAGGTAACGAGTAAAGAATTGGCGGTTGCAGTATGCAAGGCGTTGGCGGACAAGCGGGGTAAGGATATCGTCGCGCTGTACGTGCGCGAAAAGACGGATATTTGCGATTATTTCGTTTTGGCAAGCGGCAGCAACGCGCCGCAAATTAAGGCGATGGGCGAACGGGTGGAAGAGCTGATTGAAAGAGATTTGGGCTTAGTGCCTTCTCGTATCGAAGGGGTGCGCGATGGGCGTTGGGCGGTTATCGATTACGGCGACGTTATCGTGCATATTTTCAACGACGAAACCCGACTTTTTTATCATCTGGAAAGATTGTGGACGGACGGCGGTAATCTTGAACGCTTTGATGAGGAATCGGGCGAATTAAAGGCTTAAAAGGAAAACGGGCTAGGCAGGTACGCGTTGAAATTATTTAAAACGAATTTCTTTGGGTTCGTAATACTTGCTTTTTTCTCGTTTTCGTTTGCGCTCAACGATATAATAAACAGGCTCCGGCGGGTTCGTCGGGGCTGTTTTTTCTTCCTTTTGGGGAGGCGAGGCGTTTTGCGGTTTGTTATGGGCTTGCCAGCCTAAAACGGCGTATTTGGCAATATGTACTCCGAGAAAACAAATTGCAAAAACGAGCAGTAAAAGAAAGACGCCGCCTAAGGCGTTGGGCGCTAATAATAGCGCGTTTGAAAAAAACGTATACATAGGGAAAGTATATAAAAAAAGCGCTGTCATAAATTGGATGAAATTGGAATAAAAGGCAGGGCTTTGTCGCATACTCAACGTATGGAAAAGCAAACAAAGACAACGGAAGCTCTTACCAAGGCGAACAATTCGGTGGTAGAAAAAGTTGCGATTAGCAAACGCGAGGCAATCGAATACCGAGATTATAAGCGGCAAAAAAAGCGCGCGGAAATTATGTCTGCGCTTTCCTTTTCCGAGGGGGTGTTAGAAACGACGGAAGAGATTAGGCGGGTGGGCGAGCGCGCCGTGCGTTTGCGGCAAGCCGCGGTATGTTTGCCCTCGGCGCGGCTTTTAGAGGCGGGCGAATATCTTTTGCGAAACGCCGTGGCAATGGACTGCGTGATTGGCGGAAACGGGGATACTCTGCCCAAGGTGAAAGCCTACGAAGCGCGTATGGCGTTGCGGCTGCGGGCAAAAGAACTGACTTTGGTGTTGTCGCCCTATCTTATTGAAAATTGCAAATATACGGAAATCCGCAAGGAGATTCGGCGGGTGCGGCGGGTGGCGCGGCGTGCTGTTTTAAAGGTGTTTGTGGACGCTCGCTATCCCAAAGAACGGTTGGCGCAAATGGCGCGGATTGCAAGCGAAAGCGGGGCGCAGTTTTTTTGCGTGCCGTATTTCGAGGGGTGCGAACGCTTACGCGGCGATTTGATTGGCGGGTGTAGATTGCAGGTTTCCAAAGTGGAGGATTTGTCTGCTTTTAAACGCTTAATCAATATGGGAGTGGGAAGAATCGTTACTTCCCGCGGTTGGGAGATTTTTTCCGAGTGGATGAAGGAGATAGAAAAAATCGATTTCCCCGAACTAACCGCCGCGCAAAAGCCCAGCGAAGCGCTTGGGACGGTAAAAGAAGCGCAGGTGTTGTTGCCGCCGCCCGTACAAGAAAAGAAGGAAGAGAAAAAGCCTAGCAATAGTGAAACCGATTATTGTTGCAGGCTGGAAGGAAAGGATTTAAAATTTTTATAAAGGAGAGAAAAAACCGTTTGCAAAAAGGCAGACGGTTTTTAAAATAGCGGGGGCAGGTACGCGTTGAAATTGAAAGAGTGGAAAAAATTCTCATATTTGAAAACGGGAGAGCATACAATAGGCGTATGAGGAAAAAGATGCGTTTTTTTGCCGTTTTTACGGCGCTTATGATAGGTTTTTTCGTTGCGGTGGGAATGTGTTTTGGCGTGTTGTTTTCCCCTGCGGCGGTATCGGCGTTTGACGAGGGGAAAATGCGTATCGTCGTGGACGCGGGGCACGGCGGCGTGGACGGCGGCGTGTGCGGAAAAAGAACGGGGGTCAAGGAAAGCGATTTAAATTTGTCGATTGCTTTTTTCTTGCAGGACGCCCTGACGGATATGGGCTTTGAAGTGGTGATGACGAGAAAAACGGAGTCGGGGCTGTACGACGCGGCGACGAAAGGATTTAAAAGGCGGGATATGCAACGAAGGAAGGAAATTATTGAAGGCGCTTCGCCCGATCTCGTTTTGTCCGTACACCAAAACTTTTACAGCGCCAGCAGCGTGCGCGGCGGGCAGGTGTTCTACTTGGAGAAAACGGGCGGGGAAGAACTGGCAAACAGTATTCAAAAACGCTTAAACGAGCTCTACCAAAAGGACGGGGCAAAAAATCGGCAAAGTAAGCAAGGGGAATACTTTATTCTCGATTGCGCGGCTTGTCCATCCGTGATCGTGGAGTGTGGGTTTTTGTCGAACTCGCAGGACGAGGCGCTTTTGCAAAAAGAAAGCTGGCAAAAGCAGATTGCTGCGGCGATTGCGGGTGGCGTTTTAGAGTATTTTGCTTCGAATACGGCGTAAAAGCGGAGAAGGCGGCGGAAAATGTCTTTTCCCGCTTAGAAAATATCCGTCAATCGCTTGTCATTTTCAAACGGCTGTGGTATAATGAAAGAGGTGTCATAAACCCATAGGGTTTATACGCAAGAAGAAAAGGACGGCTTGTAAGGTGCTGACGGAAAGAGAGATTTTGTCTGAAAGAGAAGCGTTGCAAATCAATCCCGTAACGCTCGCGTTCGTGGGGGACGCCGTGTTTTCCCTGTACGTGCGCGAACGTTTGACGTTAGAGATTGGGGGGAAGACCTCCGAGTTACAAAAAGTAAACGCAAAAGCGGTTTCCGCGCAGGGACAAAGCGCGTTTTGCGAAAAGCTGATTCCTTTGCTGACGGAGACGGAATCGGACGTGTTCCGCCGTGGAAAGAACGCGAAAAAAGGCACGAAAAGTAAAAGCGCAAGCCAGCTTGAGTATAACCGTTCAACGGGTTTTGAGGCGGTGGTTGGATTCTTGTATTTTACGGGGCAGACGGCGCGGATTAAAGAACTGTTTGCGCAAATAGACAAAGAATTTTTCGAGGCGGCTTTGACGGTAAAACCTTTCAAGCCCGTGCGTTAAAGAGAGGAAGAAAATGAAAACGGAAGGAAGAAACGCGGTTATCGAGCTGTTGAAAACGGGGAAGAATATCGACAAATTGTTGCTTGAAAAGGGCGCGCAAGGCTCGGTTTCTATGATTTTTGCCGAGGCGCGCAAGAAAAATATCCGCGTGCAATTCGTGGACAAGCAGGTGTTGGATAAGGAAAGCGTAACGAAAAAACACCAGGGCGTAATTGCGTTTACAACCGATTACGAATATTACGATTTAGACGAGATTATCGAAGGAAAGAAGAGCGAAAAGGGCGGCTTTATCGTGCTTTGCGACGGGATTGAGGACGTGCATAACCTCGGCAGTATTTTGCGTGTGGCAGAGTGCGCGGGCGCGGACGGCGTGGTTATCCCCAAATCGGGCAGCGCGTCCGTAACCGAAAGCGTTATCCGCATTTCGGCAGGCGCGGCGGAGCATATCAAGGTGGCAAAGGTTGTCAACCTCAACCAAGCGGTGGAAAAGCTCCAAAAATCCGGGTACTGGGTATACGCGTTGGAAGCGGGTGGCGAGGATATTTACGCGGAAAACTTTTCGGGGAACGTGGCGCTCGTCGTCGGCGGCGAGGACAGCGGAGTAAAGCGTTTGACGAAGGAAAAATGCGACAAGGTGTTGTCCATTCCCTTGCAGGGGAAAGTCAATTCGCTCAACGCTTCGGTGGCGTTGGGGATTGCGGCGTACGAAGTGGTAAAGTGCCGCTTGAAAGGATAAAAGAATGCAAAGTTACGAAAAATACAAGGACGAAGAGCTGGTAGAGCTTTCCCAAGGCGGGGACAAGCAAGCGATGGACGAGCTGCTGGTTCGACATTCTGGGTTGGTCAGAAGCTGTGCGCGCGGGTTTTTCCTCGTGGGCGGGGAAACGGAAGATCTTATCCAAGAGGGAATGATTGGGCTCTATCACGCGATCGGCGATTATAAAAACAAAGAAAACGGCAGCAGTTTTAAAAATTTCGCCTATCTTTGCGTGTCGCGGCGGATTATCGACGCGGTAAAGACGGCGGCGAGGAAGAAAAACGAGCCGCTGAACGCGGGCGAGGCGCTAGAAGATTACGAGCGGTCCTTTTCCAGCGGGAATTTGTCGCCTGAGGATATTTTGATTTTAAGCGACGAAAGATTGGAGTTTAAGCAAAAAATGAGTCGGGCGTTGTCCGATTTCGAGTTTAAGGTAACCACGATGTACGTGGACGGAATGACCTGCGCGGAGATTTGCGACGCGACGGGCAAGAGTATGAAAAGCGTAGACAACGCTCTGCAAAGAAGCAAACGGAAATTGCAGGCAGTGTTGAAGAAATAACGAGGAGAAAAAGATGGCGTATTTGGCATTATACCGTATGTTCCGTCCGACGACGCTTGACGACGTCGTGCGGCAAGAGCATATCGTAACGGTATTGAAAAATCAAATAGCGACGGGCAGAATCGGGCACGCGTATTTATTTTGCGGACCGCGGGGTACGGGGAAGACGAGTATCGCGAAAATTTTTGCCGCCGCGATCAATTGCGAAACGCCGAAGGACGGCTCGCCGTGCGGGAAATGCGAGGCTTGCAAGGCTCTGAAAGACCCGTCTAATCTCGATATTACCGAAATCGACGCGGCATCGAACAACGGTGTGGACGAAATGCGCGATTTGCGGGAAAAGGTGCAATATCCCCCCGTGGCGGGCAAATATAAAGTGTATATCATCGACGAAGTTCATATGCTTTCGCCCGGTGCGTTTAACGCGCTTTTGAAGACGTTGGAAGAACCGCCTGCACACGCGGTGTTCGTTTTGGCGACGACGGAATCGCAAAAGATTCCCGCAACCATTCTTTCCCGCTGTATGCGTTTCGATTTTAAGCTTATTCCCCAGTCGGATTTGGAGGCGCGCTTGCGGTACGTGCTCGATACGGTCGGCAAAACGTACGACGAAGAAGCGGTTGCCGCTATCGCACGCGCGGGCGCGGGAAGCGTGCGCGATATGCTGTCGGTGGCGGATACTTGCGTTTCGTATACCAAAGGGAAATTGACCTACGCCGACGTTACGACGGTGCTTGGGAACGTGGATTTCTCCGCGGTGGCAAAGCTTTGCGCGGCAGTTCTTGCGGCGGACGCAGGGACGGCGTTCGAGCGTACGGAAACGTTTTTATCGGCGGGCAAGAGCGTGGGAATGTTGTTAAAAGACGTCCTCAATTATCTCAACGCTTGCGCGGTGGCAAAGACCTGTCGGGACGGAAAAACGATTTTGGCTTTGCCCGACGGATTGTATAAAGAAGTGGAAAAAACTGCGAGGGAAACGGACGGGCATAGACTCTTGCGCGTAACGGAAATTTTTGCGGGCGTAGAGATGGATTTAAAGTATTCCGCCTCGCCGCGCGTGCTGTTTGAAACGGCGGTGTTGAAAGCGGCAATGCCCCAAGCCGATTACGATATCGAGGGGTTAATTGCGCGTATCAACGAGCTGGAAAAAAGGTTGGATGGCGGCGTTGTTTTACAAAAGGACGTGGGCAGGGTTGAGACGAAGACGGAAGCCTTGCCGATAAAAGAAGAACCGCCTATCGACGAGGGGTATATTCCGTCCGACGGCGACGTGCCCCCTGAAGAGCCGGCTTACGGGTATTATGACGAGCCGAAAAAAGCGGAAGAAAAGCCTGTGCCCGTGCAGGAGAAAGTCGAGGAAAAACCGCCTATTGCGGCGGCAAAACCCGTGCTTAGGGCGGATTTTAAAGGGAATGCAAAGGCGACCTTCGGGGCGTTTTTGCGGAGTATTAGAAAGATTGCAAAAAGCGGGGTTTTAATTACGATTTGTATGGATCTCGACTGCGAATACGAAGGGGATTTGTTCGTGCTGTACACGACGGGCGACACTCCGTACCGCGCGTTGATGCGCGAAGAGCACAGGGCGCTTATCGAGCAGGCGTTTGCCGCCGTGGGGATTGAAGCGGGCGGTTTTGAAATTCGCCTGCGGGCAAAAAAAACGGACGAATTTAATAAAAGACTGAGCGAATTAAAAGAGACGTTCGGCGGCGTCAAAATCGACGTAAAATAATCGAAAGAAAAATCGGAGGATAGGAATTATGGCAGGTTTTAAACCCGGAAACAACAATATGCAAGGCTTGATGCGTCAGGCACAAAAAATGCAGGAAGAAATGGAAAAGACGGCGGCTCTTTTGGACGATTGGGAAGTCGTCGGCACGGCGGCGGGCGAAGCGGTCGTCGTGTATATGAACGCGAAAAAGATTATCGACGGTATCGAATTGGACGAAAGCGTTGTCGATCCTACCGACGTGGAAATGCTTGAGGACCTTATTATGGCGGCGATCAACGACGGCTATGCTAAGGCGGACAAGGTTTACGAAGAAAAGATGGGCAAATACGGCGATATGGGCTCGCTTGGGGGAATGATCTAAGCGATGGAAATTTTTATCGAGCCGATTGGGCGGCTGATTAACGAATTTTCCAAGCTCCCGGGCGTGGGGAAAAAGACGGCGCAGCGGTACGCGTACAAAATCATCGATATGTCGGAAGCGGACGCGCGCGCGTTTGCGGACGCTGTAATCGGGGTGAAGCGGAAGGTAAAATATTGCAAGGTTTGCGGTAATTTCACCGAAGAGGAAACCTGCGCGGTTTGCCGTACGCGGGATAATAGCGTTATTTGCGTAGTAAAAGAACCCAAAGACGTCGCGGCGATCGAAAAGCTGCACGAATTTAAGGGAGTATACCACGTTTTGCACGGCGTTATCGACCCTCTTGCGGGGATAGGCCCGAACGATATCCGCATCCGCGAATTACTTGCCCGCTTGCAAACGGGCAAGGTGAAAGAGGTTATCGTAGCAACGAACCCCGACGTTTCGGGGGACGCGACGGCGATGTATATCGCAAAGTTGATAAAGCCTCTCGATATTCCCGTAACCCGTTTGGCGCACGGGATTCCCATCGGTTCGGAAATCGAATATACGGACGACGTTACCCTTTCGCGCGCGTTTGTCGAAAGAAACCGTATTTAAAGAAAGGGCAAGGAAGAGGAAAGGGATTTGAACCCTTTCCGTATCAATCAGTAAAAAAGAGGAGGCATACTCACTTATGAAAATATCTGTACTCGGTTGCGGGCGTTGGGGCTCGTTTATCGCTTGGTATCTTTGCAATCACGGACACGACGTATATTCGTGGGGACCCGAAGACGATTATTCCTATCAGGTTTTGCGGGACACGGGCAAAAACGAATACGTTTCGTTGGACGAGCGTATCCACCTTACCTGCGATTTGCAAGAGGCGATCGAGCACGCGGAGACGATTATCATTTCCATTTCTTCGCAGGGCTTGCGCGGGTTTATGAAACGGATTACAAAGTTTGACGTTTCTAAAAAAGATTTCGTGCTTTGTATGAAGGGTATCGAGGTTTCGACGGGTTGCCGCTTGTCCGAGGTGCTTGTAGAAAGCGGGATTGACCCGAACCGCGTTGCCGTTTGGGTGGGACCCGGACATATTCAGGCGTTTACGCAAGGGATTCCCAACTGTATGGTCATCGACTCGGCAAATCCCGAATTAAAGGTTCGACTTGCCAACGCGTTTAAAAGCGACCTTATCCGTTTTTATTACGGCGAGGATTTGATAGGTACCGAGATTGGCGCGGCGGCGAAAAACGTGATGGGTATCGTAGCGGGGATTTTGGACGGCTGCGGTTATGCGTCGTTGAAAGGCTCGCTGATGGCGCGCGGTGCGCGCGAGGTTGCGCGGCTTATGAAAGCGATGGGCGGCAACGAACTGTCGGCGTACGGTTTGGCGCATCTTGGCGATTACGAGGCGACGTTATTTAGCGAATTTTCCCACAACAGACGGTACGGCGAAATGCTAGTAAGCGGCGAAAAATTTGCCAAGCTTGCCGAGGGCGTTCCCACGGCGGCGGCGATGAAAGCGTTGGGGGAACGATACGGAGTGGAATTGCCGATTACCTGCGCGGTATACGAAATTTGTTACGGCGAAAGCGAGCTTCCCTACCGTGAACGGTGCTTGAAGGGCTTGGAAAAGCTGTTTGCAAGAGATACGAAATCGGAATTCTATTCGTAAAATAACAAGAGGATATACAGCCCGACTGCGGAAAAACCGCAGTCGGGTTTTTGCATAAAAAGAAAGAAAAACAGCAAACTGTATATATGAAAAAAACACCAATTTTCGATGGAGAGGGACGCACGAGAGAGGAGAGGGAAACTTGTTTTCCCGTAGGGCGAGGCAGATTGAAAGAAGGGGGGCAGGTACGAAATGACGGGTAAAAATAGGGAAAATTACAACAAAAATTATATTGCGTACGTCAATTCGTTCGACCCGCCTACGCAGCATTTTAAAAATTGCTTTCGCGCGTTTATGGTCGGGGGCTTGATTTGCTGTATCGGACAGTTTTTACGGGTGATATTGGAAACGACGTTATCCCTTTCAGGGGACGAGCTTGCCGCCGCTGTTAGTATATTGTTGATATTGCTCGGCACGCTTTTGACGGGTTTTGGCGTTTACGATAGAATCGGGCGGAGCGCGGGCGCGGGGTCGATAGTACCGATAACGGGGTTTGCCAACAGCGTGGCTTCGCCTGCTATTGAGTTTAAAACGGAAGGTTTGGTATACGGCTTGGCGGCGAAAATGTTCGTCGTGGCAGGGCCGATTATCGTCTACGGCGTTTTGGCGGGAACGGCTGTGGGCTTGATTTATTTGTTTTTGTAAAAGGATAGGGGCAGGTATGAGATAAAGTAAAAAAAACGGGCAAAAATGCTCGTTTTTTTGTGCTTTCTCGGGAAGCAAGATTGGAGAAAAAAACAGCAAGAATCGGTATTGATTTT
Organism: Clostridiales bacterium; assembly: GCA_015069295.1. Lineage (GTDB taxonomy): Bacteria > Bacillota > Clostridia > Christensenellales > Borkfalkiaceae > Scatosoma. Next base: position 117,580 of record SVIW01000002.1, on the reverse strand, counting down.
TTTTCTTATTTGGATTATAATGTTAGCGTAACCGTGTAATAACGAAAAAAGAGATAAATTAGCGGAGAATGAAAATGAAAGTGCTGTTTTTTGGGGATTCGATTACCGACGCGGGGAGAGATTATACTGCGTTATACGGCGAAAAAAGTTACGGTTGCGGGTACGTGAAATATACAGCGACGGCTTTAAAAAAACAAGGTTTTACGGAAAAAGATATTATTAACCGCGGTATCAACGGCAACCGCATCGTAGACTTATACGCGCGAATTAAAGCGGATTGTTGGAATTTAAATCCCGATGTTATCAGTATTTTAATTGGCGTCAATGATGTTTGGCACGAAATTGAAGGGGGGAACGGTGTGGAAATCGACCGTTTTGAAAAGGTTTACCGTATGCTCATTGAAGATACGAAAGCCGTACTTCCCAACGTAAAGATTTTGCTTTGCGAGCCCTTCGTTTTACCGGGAGAGTCGACCTCGTACGATGAGAACAAATGGAAAAAGTTCCTTTCCGTATACGATTACGCTGCGGTCGTGAAGAAATTAGCAAAAGAGTACGGTTTGTGTTTTATTCCCTTGCAAAACACGCTGACGGAAACGGCGCGGAAGACGGACCCGTATTTATTGCTCTTCGACGGAGTGCATCCTGCGGAGACGGGCGCAAAAATAATTGCGGAAGAATGGCTGAAAGCCTTTAAAGAAATAAAATTAAAAGAGGATACGAGACGATGAATAAAAATATTCAGTTGAGCTTTTGGAACTACGTAAAGACGGGCATGCTTGGAAAAACAGCGGTAAAAGATTGGAAAGAGTTAGGTATGACAATCGCGATGAGTTTCGATTTTGACGTCGAGCTTCATTCCAAAAAAGAAATGATAGAAGTATTAGATGAGTGCGCGAAAGAGGGCTTGAAACTGATTATTCGCGATAAGCGCACCGAATTTAGAACGTATGCGGAAAAGCCTGCGGAAGAGTTTATAAAAGGGGTTAGGGAAGCGTATGCCGATTTTGGGAGGCACGAGGCGACGTTTGGCTTTTTCGTAGGGGACGAGCCTGCTCCGCACGAAGAAGAGGCTTTTATTAAAACGCTGAAAATTGTCGGAGAGGAAATGCCCGAATTGACTCCTTTTGGGAATAGTTTTCCCTATTGGGGCGGGTCGCATTTCTTGATGTTGACTGGTCAAAAAACCGAGCGTTATGACAAATTGGTGGATAGAATGTTGGTGGAGGGCAATGCAAAACTTTTGGGTTTTGATTGCTATTCGCAGTGTATAGAGCCTCAGTTTAATCAACAAACGGGGATCGATACATGGTTTCGCAATTTGGATAAGTGGTACGAGCATTGTAAAGAGCACGATGCGGTATGCTGGGCGAGTGCTCTTTGCGTAGGGCATTGGGCACACCGTGTCCCGACCGAAGACGATATTCGTTGGCAATTATATACGGCATTAGCGCATGGTATGCGCGGGGTCGTTTGGTTCCATTTATATCAATACATGTTGGAAGAAAGTTATCGAAACGCACCTTTTTATGGGAAGAATTTTAAGCGTACGGAGACTTTTAACTATCTTGCGCGCCAGCAGGATATTTTTCATCAATATTATGAAGAGCAGTTTAATAAAATGGAATTAACCGACGTTTATCATACGGGGCAAATCTATGATTTGAAAAAGAGTTTTTGTACGGATGAAACCATTCGCGAAGTAAACGGCAGATTTTCTTATCCAACGATTATTTCGTATTATAAAGAATTTGATTCGGAGGAGCGTTGGGTATCCATCGTAAACGCGCACCAGCGCAATTCCAATGAAATTACGGTGCACTTTGCTTGCGGGAAAGACCGTACTTTTTGGTTAGCGCCCGGGGAAATAAAGCTGTATAAAATCAGCGAGATAGAAAAAGAATAAAATGAAGACAAAAATAAAAACGCCGTGTTTTGCACGGCGTTTTTTCTATGCTATCGTTTAATCGGGGTTGTTATCCATTGAGTTAAATGCCTTTTTACGGGTGTGCGCAGGGGTAACTCCTTGGAATTTTTTATAAGTTTCCGAGAAATGGGAAACGGAGTTAAAACCGACGGAAATTGCGATTTCCGTTATGGAAAGATTGGTGGTTTCTAACATTCTATGCGCCGCGTCGCAACGGGTTTGATTTAAAAATTGAATCAACGGCATACCGTATTTTTTCTTAAACGCATGCGCGAGATAAAATTTATTAAGGTAGAAGATGTTTGCCAGCTTATCCAGCGTAATATCCTCATGGTAGCGAGAGCGTACGTAGAGATGTACGAGAGAAAGAGTGTTGGGTTTTTGGGAAGAATCGTACGGTAAAGAAACGACTGCCGTATGACGGAATAAGAATAACATAAATTCGTCAATCTTATTCAAAACCGCCATTTCCCAAAACGCTTTATGTTCTTCGTATTCGTTTTCGATATAGCGCAAAATCGTTTTTAATTCTTCATAATTTGAAGAATAGTCAAAGCAAAACGTTTGCGTTTGCGACGGAGCGCCTTGCACGGGTTGTAACGCTTGCGATTCTTTGTTGATGGCAAAAGCAAGGTTATCAAAGGCAAAAACTGCGTACGCCAAAGGCTCGGACTCCGAAGAAAATTCGGTGTGCCGAACGTTAGGGTTATTTAAAATTACCATTCCTTTCTTCAGCGGTATGTCTTTGTCGATTGCGTGAAAGTATCCTTTACCCTCCGTTATGAAGAATATTTCCGTGTAAGGGTGGATATGCTCGTAGCTTTTCCAGTCCTTACAATAAGTCTGACGGCTGTAGGAAAGTAAACGGTAATGTCTTGTGTTGTTAATGGAATTGAAGTTTGCGCTAAATTGTATCATCTTATGCGAATTATAACACTATAAAATATAAATTTCAAGAGTAAAAAAGATATACAGCAATATCTCTAAACTTTACAGCAATTTTACTAATGAAAAAAAGAAAAAAAGGTGCTATGATGAAAAAGTAAAAGGGTTTTTGCGGCAGGTTGGCAAAAGCAGTATATTAAAAACGGAGGTAAATTATGAGGCAAAAAACAAAAAAACGCGTTCTTTTGCTGGGTGCGCTGATAGGGCTTGGATGTATGACGGGCGCATTGGCGACGACGGGTTGGGGGGATTCGCAAGGTCGGATTTCAGCCGAGGCGGCAACCAATTCGACCGTAGAAATGCTAACGGGGGCTGCGGTCAGAAAAGATTCGACCAATCCCGGTATAAAATTCACTGCGAGTATTGAAAATTATAGCTCGTCCAATCAATACGGGATGTTGATTATTCCTGCTGCAGCGCTGGATAAATTTTCGTTTAACGACGATTATATCAGCGTTTTAAACAGTGAAGTCGGGGAAGGAAAGTACATCAATCAAGTTTGCCGTCCTTATACGCAGAATAACGAAAAATATATCTCCCTTTCCATTACGAATATCTTGGAGAGCAATTATTCGTTGGATTTCGTGGGTATTGGTTACGTATACGACGGCGCGAAGTATACGTATGCGGATATCGACCGTGCGGATAACGTGCGTAGCGCGGCGTACGTGGCGCAGCTTGCTTTGAAATATGAAGAAAACCTGACGAAAGCTCAAGAATCCACGTTGGAAGCGTATTTCAACCCCGGGATTTTGGTGGAAAAAGATAGCTATATAAGCGGGCTTGGCGACGAAAGTATAGATATTTACGGCGACCTTGCGGTGTACGAAGAGGACAAAGCCGCTTCTATCGACGCTTCCAAAGCAGTCGCTTCGGGTGGTCAGGCGTTTATTACCAAAACGGCGTATTCGAATATTACCTCGATTAGCTTTGACGTAAAGACGGGTACGGGCGTGGACTGGTGGGGGCTTGCCTTCGATGCGGACGGCGCCGACCTCGACGTTTACGACACCTCGAGAATTATTAAAAGCTGTTCGACAAACGGCGAATGGTGGTCGGTTAAATATACCATTTTAGCAGACGGGTATTGCGGCGCTCGTATCTTCGATACTGCTGGCAACGAAGTAAAAGGCTATGGCGGCGACTATTCGTTAGACACGTCTTCGTACTATATTTATTTGGTAGCAGGGGATGCAAATTGGACGGAAAACCTGCTGATCGACAATTTTGAAATCGTTGCGGGCGGCGTAACCTATACGGACGATTTTAACCTTTCGGCAACGAACGGGCTGTTTAACAGCAACGGCTGCGCAACGAGCGAGATTCTCGTTCCCGCGGGCTATGAAGCGGATGGTAAAGGTAATGTGCTCTCCCTTAATGCAGCGAAGGCGGTAAACTCAAACGGTCAAGCGCTTATAACCAAAACGGCGTATTCGAATATTACTTCCGTTTCCTTTGACGTAAAGACGGGTACGGGCGTGGACTGGTGGGGGCTTGCCTTCGATGCGGACGGCGCCGACCTCGACGTTTACGACACCTCGAGAATTATTGCAAGTTGTTCAACGAACGGCGAATGGTGGTCGGTAAAATATACCATTTTAGCGGACGGATACTGCGGTTCTCGTATTTTCGATACCGCTGGCAATGAAGTGACGGGCTATGGTAAAGACTCCACGTTAGACGCTTCTTCGTACTATATTTATTTGGTAGCGGGGGATGCGAATTGGACGGAAAACCTGCTAATCGACAATTTCAAAATCGTTGCGGGCGGCGTAACCTATACGGAAGATTTTAACAAGGGAATCGAGGGGAGTTTATTCCAGACCTGTTCAAAAGCGGGCGTACAGTCGATTGAAAGAGCAGAGGGAAAAATCGACCTTGCGCCCTTGCCTGCCGAAACGGTATTGGCGGTAAGCGGCGGCGCAGTCGGCGGTAACGAAGGCGCGGTTTTCACTTCGAAAGCGGCGTACAATAATATTTCCGAAATTACTTTCGATGCGATGGCAACGGCGGAGTATGCGGCGGCAGAGGGACGTTGGGGGTTATCCTTCCACTCTACGGCGAACGCATACGGCAGCGGGTATCAATGTACCATTGATGGGACGAAGAATACGCAATTACATTTGTATAAAGGCGATGAAGGCGATACGAGCTTGACGAACGTATGGCTGACCTATAAATACGTCTTTGACGGTTCTTCGATTAAAGTATATTATAAGACTATGGGCGCGGACGATGGTGAATATAGCCTTATCGGCACGTGCTCTTATGAAACGGCGAATAAAGCGTATTACGTATATTTGACGGTTTGTCCCAGCACTAAAATGGGGGGCGTGGGCACGATTATCAAGCTCGATAACTTCAAAATCGTTGCAGACGGCGAAACGTATACGGATAAATTTACCAGTCTTTCGGACGGGCTTTTCACGGAAGACCCGCAAAACGTGTTTAGTAAAACGGTACTTTCCTTGGAAACCCAAGAGGATGCAGAAGAAGTAAAACCCGAATACAGCTTGGAATATCTCCTTGCGAACGGCGAAATTTCCAGCGTTTTACTTTCGGGGAAACCTGCTACGATTAAAGGGGTAGAATGGGGGGATACCAACCTTCCCGCTTCTATGTTGATTGCGGAAGGTCAACTCACGTACACGCTTACGCAAAACAGCGGTATTGCCGTTCGCTTGGACGACGGGGCGCAGCCCACTTTCCTCTACGCAGACAGAAACGTTTTGGCGTATTATAAAGGCTCGCAACTTTTGAAATCTATCCCTGTGGCAGAATCGGATACGTATACCTTGTATTTGGCGGTTACGGCAGGCGGGAAAATAAGCGCAAAGATGAACGGCAGTTCTTATTACGGTTTGACGGGAGTTGCGCCTACCGGTATCAGCTTTACGCTGTTGAACGGGAAAGGGGTTGTCAAGATTACAGATATCGCGTTTGATTTCTATGCAACTTCGGGTATACAAACCTTGATTTATTCCTCTAACGACCAAATCGACTTTACGGCGTACGCGCCGCCTACGGTGGAAAACTGGGGCCCTGGTAACGGCGGCAACCCCGACCTTCTCAACGACCAGCAGTATCAATGGCTGTCCGAGGCAGGGTTTACTGCGTTGCTTGCGCTTTACGAGGGCAGAAACGGGGATAAATACGTCGGCAATGACGACGGCACGACTACGTTAGAAGAACAGACCGCGAAAGCGGCGGCGGACGCGGCGCGCGCGTTGGCGTTGGCGGAAAAGTACGGCTTAACCTATTACGTCAACCACGAGTTCTATAACGGTTTTGCTAGAAACGACGGCTATACTTCGTACGACGAAGCAACCTATAGAGCTTTGTACGAGGAAATTTTCAACGATCCTGCAATTCAACAGCTAATCAACAGCGAGGCGTTCGGCGGGTTCTATCTGACGGATGAACCTGCGCTTCCTACGGGCAACTCATTTATCAGCTACGAAAACCGCAATTACGGCGAACTTACGAGGCTGATTGACGCGGTAAGACTGTATAACGAATACGTCGGCGCAGGGAAAGCGATTGTGAATTTGCTTCCTTATGCTGAGGTAAACAGCACGGTTCGTGCAAGATACAACCATTACATTCGGTATTACGCAGAAAATATTGCTCCTTATTTAGGATATATCAGTTTTGACTATTATCCTTATTTGGAAGATACGGACAATCTTAACGAAACGCATTTACTCAATCTTGAAATGGTGGCAAAGCTTGCGAAAGAAAATAATTTGGAACTGCGCACGTACGCGTATTCGTTGACGGAAGACGATACGACCTATAACGTACGCGGTACAAAGAGCGAAAACGAGCTTGCGCTTCAAATTTACAGCGCGCTGGCATTCGGTTCGAAAGATATTACCTATTATATGTATACGAACCATTACCGCACGGACGACGGCAGCGTTGATAAATCCTTGATTGATATGCTGACGGGGGAACGCGAGGAGGCTTGGTATTGGGCGAAAAACGTCAATAACAGCGTACACGCATTCGAGGACGCATACCTCAACTTTACTTGGGAAGGGGTTATGTATCATGGCAGTAACAGTCAGTTTAGCCTGCTGGAAAATTCGAAGACGGTAACCAATACGAGCCATAGCCGTTTGACGGCAATCAGCTCGTCTGCAAACGTGCTTGTGGGCTATTTCTCCGACGCGGACGGCAAGATGGACGCAACGGACGGATTCTTGGTGATGAACTACGGCGATCCGAGAGATTCGGCTGGCGCAAGCGATATTACGTTGACGTTTAACAACGCTACGCGTTTGCTCGTATACCAGAACGGAAACAGACGGGTTGTCGACCTCGTGGACGGGAAAGCAACGATTAGCTTGGAAGTAGGGCAGGGCGTATTCGCAATTCCTTACAACGGCGGCGAAATTCCCAACGTAAATTATACGGTTGAACACTATACCGAAAACGAAGACGGAAGCTATTCGCTGTATGAAAAAGAAACCTTCTCTGCGCAGGCGTATACGACGGCAACCGTAACGGCAAAGGAAATCAGCGGTTACACGCTTGACGAAGAAAACGAAGAAAACGTCTTGTCTGCGACGGTAAATATCAGCGGCAATACGGTTTTGAAAGCGTACTATCGTTTTGTTAAAAACACCGTTACCTTTACGGTGGACGGCAATACGTATACGACTTCCTCCGTGCGCTCCGGCAGTACCGTAACTGTGCCTGAAACGCCCGTTAAGACCTACCATGTCTTTGTTGAATGGCAAAAAGACGGGGTAAGATTCGATTTTGATACGCCGATTACTTCGGATACGGAACTGGTAGCGGTCTTTGCGGAAAGCAGCCGTTACGCGCAGGTCTATATCGAAGACGGCTCGACCTTCTCGAAATTGAAGTGGGCAGCGGATAACAACGGCGCTACGGCAACCGTTTCTTCGGCAACCTTTGAAGGGGACGAAGTTATCGCGTATACCTATCCGTACAATACTTCCGCGCAAGGCGATTATTTGAAGATTGACTGCGAAGGCGAGGCTGCGGCGTTGCTGACGGAAGCAAGCAACAAGAAATACTTCGGTTTCAGCGTATATTCGCCTGCAAACGGGGTGGAAGTCGAAACGATATTCATTCTTTCCGGCATCAATATCAGCGGCGGGGCAAAATATAAATTCCGCTTGATGAATGGTTGGAACGAAATCATTATCGATATGGATGAATATATGGCGCTTCATAACGTAACGTGGGACGGAACCTATCCTATCTACCGTTTTGGCGTTCGCGCCACGACGGTAACGTTTAATGAAGCAATGCCAAGCGCTTCTGAGGCGGTCTTGTATTTCGATGATTTCTATGCAACCGATTACGATATGACGGTAATTGACTTTGAAAGCAAAGGGGATATGAATCGATATACGTTCGTAAACCGTGGGAAGTACACTTCGGGTATTGATTATGCAAACTTAAAATATTCGGTTAGTGATTCTACGGGTATTGAGTTCGTTACCGTGGACGGCGAAAACGTAGCGAAGTTCTATAAAACCAATTCGTATATCGGGTTGAGCCTGAAACAAATAGGCTTTATTCCTAAAGACCTTACGGGATATACGAAGATGGAGATCCGTTTCCGTTTGGATACGAAGGCGAATTTGAATATGTCGGGTATTCAAGACTATGCCACGATTAACGACCAAAGCAAGGTTGGCACGTGGGAAACCTACACTTTGGATATCTCTTCGCTGTCGAGTGCAAGCAGTATTGATTTTGAGCTTTGGGGCGCAGAGTACTTCTATATCGATTATATCAAGTTTGTGAAATAAGGGTCAAGTGAGGTAACGTTATGAAAGAAAAGAAACAATATGAATTTCTCGAAATTAAGCTTTGCTTGTTAGAGGTGGCAGATATTATTACGGCGTCGCCTGCTGCGGACGAACAGGACCGCGCGGACGATCCTTATGATACCAACTGGTGGAGTTAATCGATTCTTCACAAAATAACAGACGGCGGGACTGCTTTGCGGCAGTCCCGCTATTTTTGATGTATTTAACGCGCAAAAAAGGAAAAATTTACCTTTCTTTTCCATAGGAAAAGAGGAAGGAAAATAAATAGAGCAAAATACCGAAAAAATACAGCAATAATCTTATTGAGGGCTTGAGTTTGTTGAGATATAATGATACTGCGAAAAAAAATATATATTTTCGCAAAAAAATTAAAGCAATGAAACATTAGGAGGAATCAATGATGAAAAAGAAATTGCTTGGCAGTTTAATCCTTTCCGCATTTCTTGCTTGCGGTTTTGCCGCTTGCGGTGAAGATACGGATAGCTCGACGGACGGCGGCAGCACGTCTCCCGTGGTAACGCCCGATACGACGGCGCCTGTTTTTGGCGCTATTGATGAAAGCGGACTTTCGGGCTTGGTGGTAGGCGACAGCTTTACCGTACCTACGGCGACGGCAACGGACGAAACCAGCGACGTTAGCATTACCGTTACCTTAAAGGTAGGGGAAGAAGAAACGCCTATCACTATGGGCGGCGAAATTGTTGCAGAAAACGCGGGTACGTACGTATTGACCTACACGGCAACGGACGCTGCGGGCAACTTCGCAACGGAGACGGTAGAAATCATCGTTGCAGAACCCGATACGACGGCTCCCGTCTTTGCTGCTATCGATAAGAGCGGGCTTTCGGGCTTGGTAGCAGGCGACAGCTTCACCGTACCTACGGCGACGGCAACGGACGAAACCAGCGACGTTACCATTACCGTTACTTTGAGAGCGGGCAAAGCGGAAGTTCCTACGGCGATGGGCGAAAGCGTAACGGCGGAATTTGCAGGCACGTACGTATTGACCTACACGGCAACGGACGCTGCGGGCAACTTCGCAACGGAGACGGTAGAAATCGTCGTTGCAGAACCCGATACGACGGCTCCCGTCTTTGCTGCTATCGATAAGAGCGGGCTTTCGGGCTTGGTAGCGGGCGACAGCTTCACCGTACCTACGGCGACGGCAACGGACGAAACGAGCGACGTTACCATTACCGTTACTTTGAAAGCGGGCAAAGCGGAAGTTCCTACGGCGATGGGCGAAAGCGTAACGGCGGAATTTGCGGGCACGTACGTATTGACCTACACGGCAACGGACGCTGCGGGCAACTTTGCAACGGAAACGGTAGAAATCGTCGTTGCAGAAAAGACCTTTGCGTATACGGTAGAGCATTATTTTGAAAATGCGGACGGCGAATACGTTCTCGACGAAGAACTTACCGAAAATTTAAGCGACGTTGCGGGTACGGAAGTTTCGGCGACGGCGAAGACGGTAGACGGATACGCGGTGGATCTTGAACACGCGGAAACCGTAGCAAACGCAACGTTGGACGCGGACGGAAAGGTTTTGAAACTCTATTACGTCAATACCAATCTCGTTAACGTAACCATCGATTTGAACAACGGTACGGCGGCGACGACGGTACGCGTATTAAAGGGTACGGTTTTGGAAGAACCTGAAACGCCCAGCAAGAAGTATTGCTCGTTCAGCGGTTGGGAAGCAAACGGGGAATCGTTCGATTTCGCGACGGAAATTAGCGGGGAGATTACGATTGTAGCGGTTTACGAAGAAAACAGCCGTTATGCACATAACCTCGTGGTAGACGGTACCGCAAGCTCCTACGGTATGGACCGCGGCAGCAACTACGAAGACGAAGTCTATATCGAACAAAACGGCGACTTGGTCGACCTTACCGTGATTAACGGCGTCGTAGGGGAAACGTATATGACTTTGGATAGAGAAGGTAAGCTTGAACAACCCTTGCTTGCGATGTCCGACAGCAAGTACGTAGGCTTTAACGTGTACGCGCCTAAGAGCGGTACGGAAATTCAAGTTATTTTCGTGTTGACGAACAAAGTGGACGGCGGCAATACGGCGTTGAAATATAAATACCGTTTGGCGGAAGGCTGGAACGAAGTCATCATCAATTTGCCCGAATTGGCAAAAGCAAAAGCGGGCATTACCGATATGAACTCGACCAATTATCCTATCTACCGTTTCGGTATCGGGGTAACGCAGAACTACTTTAAAGAAACGAATCCTTCTGCGGAAAGCGTAACGGTTTCCGTCGGCAAGGTATATTCGACGAATATGGATATGGCGAACTTCATCGGCTTTGACAGCGTAGGCGACGTCAACCGTTATGAATTTGCAACGAAGAACAGCTATGCCGATATCGACTACGCAGTTAAGAAGTCGGATACGTCCAGCAATTCCGGTACGACGGTTGAATACGTGGAAATGGACGGCAGAACGGTATTGAAAGTAAACAAGGGCGAAAGCTTTATTGCATATCAATTCAAGTTCGGTAACGGCGCGTGGTTCAACAACGACGTTAGCGGATATTCGAAGATGTTGATTTGCGCGAGAGTAGATCAAAGCGCAAACTTTAACGCTACGGTTGGCGGTACGTCGGTTAACTATACGACTCTCAACTTGGACGCAGAGGGCAACAAGATCGTCGGGGAATGGTTCGTCTACGAAGTAGACCTTACGGGCGTAAGCAGCATTACGAAATTCGAATTTGAAGTTTGGGGCGCGGATTGCGTTTACTTTGACTATATCGAGTTCGTGAAATAAAATGAAGTAAAATAAAGAGCAAACTATGACGAAACGGAGGTTTATATGAAAAGAAAATGGTTGTGTACGGTTTTGGCGGCGTTAATGACGTTTGGCTTTGCAGCTTGCGGCGAAGAAGAGTTGGCTAACTCTTCCTCGCACGGTGCAAGCGATAGCACGCCTTCGGCGAGCGTGCCCGATACGCCTGATCCTCCGGAAAATCCCGGAGAAGACGAACCCATCGAATACGGCGATTTCGTTCCCGTTCTCCGTTTCGTCGTTTGCTCTGATATCCATCTGGAAAAAAGTATTCCCGCCCGTGCGGAACGGTTTGAAAAGTTTATGCAATCGGCGTACGCTTATTCGGACTCGCACGAGCAATACAAGAGTTTAGACGCCATCGTCGTAACGGGGGATTTGACGGATAACCCGGTAAAGGATACTACCGCATACAGCTCGTTTGTGCAAACGGTAGAGACGAACAAGAGAGAAGAAACGACGATTTTGACGATGACGGGAAATCACGAAACGTACGGCGCAAGCGACGATACGCTGTGCCATACGCAAGGCGTTGTGGATTATCAAGAACAAATTCACGGTGAGGTCGATAGACATATCACGATTAAGGGTTTCCATTTTATTGCGCTGTCCACGATGCCCGACGTAACGCAGGATAGAGATACGGGCGTCTATTTGAATTCGCAAGTCGAATGGTTAGAAACGCAGTTAGAAGAAGCGGAAGCGGCGGATTCGAAAAAGCCGATATTTACTTTCCAGCATTATAAATTACCGAATACAACGTACAGCTCTTACGACGCGTTCTCGGTAGGACAAACGCAAAAGTTGTACGACGTGTATAAAAATTATTCGCAGGTTATCAATTTTTCAGGACATACGCATTCCGTATCGAATCAGCCCCGTTCGATTTGGCAGGGCGAATTTACGGCTTTAGAGGCCGCGCCGCTTAAAAACGTGGGCGTTGCGAGTGTTGATAAATTCGTAACGCAGGCAAACGCGTTTAGAAATTCTAACGATTTGGACGCTATCAAGACGGACGCGGCAACCTATTACCGTATCGTAGAGGTGGACGAATATAACCGTACGCGTATTTATACTTGTAACCTTGAAACGAATGAGTTGGCAAAAACAGCGGCAACGACGGATTCGCCTGACGAAATAATGATGTTTGAAATTACCGACCCGACCGATCCTTCGACTTTCCGTTATACGGATAAGCGGGCGGAAGTTGCGGCGAAGCCTTATTTTGAAGACGGGGCGCAGCTACAATTTGTTTTAGAGGGTTCTGTTACTCGTCCTACGGCGGTGTTCCCGCAAATGATGGACGACAGTTGTCCGTTTATGTATAAAATTATCGTTACGCCGACGGATAATCCCAATAATAACGCGGCGGCGATTAAAAAAGAATATAACTACCTTGACGTATTTTATTGGGGTGATACTACGGCGGACGAGGCGTTCGTGCTTTCTGCGTTGAAAGCGAATACCGAATATAGCGTAAAGGTTATCCCCATCAATATTTGGGGCTTAGAGGGCGAACCTCTGGTTGCGACGTATTCTACGTTTGCGGCATAAGAAAGGAGAAGACATGAAGAAAAAATTATTGCTTGGATTAAGCATTGCGACGTTGGCGGCAAGCTGTTTCGGGTTTGCGGCTTGCGGTGAAGAAGAACTGGGCTTGGAAGGGCTGAATGATTTTAACGGTATGGTCGGGTATACGATAACCTTGCCCGAACCTGAAATTCCCGCAGAAATCGGCGAAGGGCTTGCGTATACGGCGAAGATCGTAAAGCCTAACGGCGTAGAACTGAAAGGGCATAAGACGGACGGGAAATATTCGTTTACCGTCGAACAAGAGGGAAAATATGAAATTACCTACTCGGTAACGAACGCCGAGGGGGAAACGTATACGAAGACGATTTACTTGACGGCAAAGGCGGATAAAGAAAAGCCTGTGCTTGGCGGAGTAAAAGAAAAACTGGAGAACGTAACCATCGGCGATGAAATTACGATTCCCGATATTAGCGTACAGGATAATTCGTTGAAAGCGCCGTATAACGCTTCCGTGGATATCGGGGCGACGTTAATCGATGCAAGCGGCGATAGAAAGCCCGTAGCAATCGGGGATACGGTTGCATTGGATAATTATGGACAATATACGCTCGAATACGTGGCGACGGATAGAGCGTTTAACGTTTCGGAGACAAAAACGTATACTTTCAACGTAGCTTCCCGTGAAAACGCCGGGTATTCCGTACAGTATTATACGGAAACTTTGGACGGCGGCTACGTAATGGAAGAGGAAGATACTTCGCTTTCGGGAATGATTTGCTCGCGCGTGGACGCAAAAGTCAAATCCTTTGAAGGGTTCTATTTCGACGTAAGCAACGAAAATAACCTTTTAAATTCGACGGTAGCCGAGGACGGCTCGACGGCGTTAAAGGTGTACTATAAGAGAAAAACGTTTACCATTCGTTTCGATTCGACGGGCGGTAGTGCCGTAAAACAACAGATTATAAAGTACGGCGGGCTTGCCGTAAGACCCGAAGACCCTGAAAACGGGAATAAACGCTTGCTTGATTGGTATTTTAACGGGGAATCGTTTGATTTCGACGCGCCCGTATACAGCGACGTGTCCCTCAATGCGGTTTGGTCGGCGAAAACCCGTTACGACGTAATGCTTTCCGACGGTACGAACGTCGCCGATTGGAAGATGGATTATTTGGATATCGGCGGACAGGTATACCAAGAGGACGAAGTATACGTAGAGGGCGTAAAATTTGAAGGGGAGGACGTATTGGCGTACACCATTCTCAATACGGGGTTGTATCCCAATTATGCTCCCTTGGCGTACATCGACAGAGAGGGTGCATACGAGCCCATCATCAGTGAAATCTCCACCAAAAAATATTTCGGTTTACGCGTATACTCTTCGGTGGGGCATTGTGAGTTTAACGTAGTATTTATGATAGACGGACCTACGGGCTTAAAGCGCGCCGAATACGTGTACCGACTGAAAGAGGGTTGGAACGAAGTCATTGTAAATCTCCCTGCTTTAAGTAAGGCAAAGGGCGCGAAGCTGGACGAGCAAAACCGTATTTACCGTATTGCGTTGGGGGTTCGAGGCAACGTATTCTCGGGTACGGACGCGATTCAGATGGGTCAGGATAAGCTGGACGAGGCGACTTTCTATCTCGATGATATTTACGGTACGAATTACGATATGGAAAATATCATTGACTTCGAAAGCAAAGGGGACCTTAATAGATACGAATACGGTATCAAGAAAGATTACAGCGACCGCGATTATGCGTATAATCGTTACGATTTCCCCGGCGGGGTTACCTCTACTGTGGGAGTTGTCGATACCGACGACGGCGAAAGAGCCTTGAAAGTAACGAAAAACGAGGGCAGAGAATATGCGAATTTGCGGCTTTTGAATGCAAGCGGCGCAGAAGGAAAGTCGGGGCGGTTCTTTGCGAATGACCTCAGCGAGTATACCGCTATCGTGATTACGGTTAGAGTAGAAACCAGCGATTCGGCGTTGTATTTCAACGGCGAACGGATAACGAACAACGGCGTGGACGATTCGGGACAATGGGTAACGTATACCTACGATTTGTCCAAAGTAGAAAATAAATCCAACGTGCCGCACCTTACCTTCCAGATGTGGGGCGGAGAGTATTTCTACATCAATTCGATAGAGTTTGTAAAATAAAGGAGAGAAGACAGCGAAATGAAAAAATTCCTGAAAAGAATTACGGCTTCGTTGCTTGCATTGATGTTGTTTTCTTCATTCGCGGCTTGCAGCTCGGATGAAGAACAGGCAGCGGGTAAGAAAAGCAATACGAAGGCAACGCTTTCGGTTATCCCCAATACGTTGCGTTTAAAACAAGACGACGACATTCCCGATTACGGATACGGCGATACGGTTTCTATTGGGGTGGCAAAAAACGAGACGGAAGCAGGACAATTTATTATTTATGCAACCAAGGACATTTCTGCTTTTTCCGTGGGCGTGTCCGAACTGAAAAACGAGGACGGCGAAGTTTTGCCTGCTTCTGCCGTAGAGATATACGCAGAACATTATATTTACGTTCCCAACACCCAGACCATTAACACCGAAGCGTTTACGGCGGGGTATTATCCCGACGCAATCGTTCCGATGGCGAATTACGTATGGTCGGGAGAAAATCAAATTTCCAAAGGAAACAATCAGGGCGTTTGGGTTGAAGTATCGGCGGAAAGCGATATGCAAGCCGGCGTGTACACGGGCGAAATTATCGTAAACACGGACGGGGAAATCCGTAAATTACAGCTGGAAGTAGAAATCTACAATTTCGATATCGGCAAGGAAACCCATACCATGTCCGCGTTTAACCTGTGGTCAAGCACGACGATGTACGTTGACCAAATCGCGCAAGGGCATACCTATTCATCCACGGAGCTGTACGAAAAATACTACGACTTTATGGTGGAAAACCGCATTATGCCTATGGACGTGCCTTCGATGAATCTTACCGATTACGAAGCGTATGCAGAGGATCTTTATAAATACGTCAGCCGCGAGGACGTTTCCTCGTATAACGTACCGACGACGGATATATATACTACGGAAAACGGCAACGGGGTTTCTACCGTAAACTGTGAAGAATTTGAAGAAATGTTCCGCGCAATTCTTGACGTGGCAATCGAAAAAGAATTCGATATGTTTAAAAAGATGTATATCTACGTGCCTTACCACGACGAGCCTAGCCAGTCTTGGCAGTATGAGGCGCTTCGTGAAAGCTCGGACGGCATCGAAAACGTTAAGAAAAAATTGGCGGAAGAATATGCGGAAGAATTGTCGACGCTCGGCGAACTTGGCGAGCAGATTAAAGACAGCCTTTTAAACGTTCCCAACATCATTACGATTATGAGTTATGGGATTTTGAATAGCTTGGTAGGCTACGTAGATACTTGGTGTCCCGTCCTTAGCACCTTTATGGACGCGGAAGCGGAAATCGTCTTGCAAGAGCGTTTGGAAGCAGGGGACCAAATTTGGTGGTATACTTGTAACGGGCCTTTGAATCCTTTGCCGAACTATCATATCCACGACAATCTCATTTCTTCCCGCTTGATGGGTTGGATTGCGCAAGATTATAACGTCGGCGGTAATTTGTACTGGTCGAGTAACGCGTTTAGCTATATTGATATTATGTCGGGTACGTCGAGTACGATTCCTCGCGACGTATGGACGGATTCTATGGCGTTTAGCACGACGGCGGGCGACGGGTATTTGATGTATCCCGGCTATAAGTACAACGTAGACGGCCCTATTTCCACCTTGCGTTTGGCAAGTATTCGGGACGGGCAGGAAGATTACGAGTATTTGTATTACTTGGAAAGCTTGATTGAAAAAGCGAACCTGCACTACGGAGTAGAAGTACAGCTCAACGATTACGTGGACGATTTGTATAATAGACTGTTTACCAAGGTAAAGCCCATTGTCGACCAGGAAGAATTCTTACGTGTGCGTGAAGAGCTTGTCAATCTCATCTATGCGTTGCAAGACGAAGATTTCTCGATGCTCGTTAATCTTGGCAGCACGAATACCGATTCGCAGACAAGAACGGTTACGGTTTTTGCAAAAGCGGGCGTAAGCGTTGCGATAAACGGCAAGGGAGCAACGGGGATTAGCTGCGGCGAAGGAATGATGTACACGGCGGCAGTACCTTTGGATAAGACGGTAAACGAAGTCGTGGTAACGGCAACGGCGCAAAACGGAAGAAGGTTAGAAGTTGTGCGTAACCTTGGCGGCAGAGTGCAAACTTTGGAAGATTTCGAGGATATGACGGAAACGAAATCGATAACGGCTGTCAATTGTAACACTTCGATTGAGAGTGAAAGCGATAATGTTTTGACGGGAGAAAAATCTTTAAAGGTTGAAGTGAAACAAACGGAAACGGGGAATCGTTATCTTCGATTCCGTCAAGCAAGCGGCTACGATTTTTCGGCGTCGGAAAGCTTTGCAAAAGTTGAATTTGACGTATACAACGCGTCGAATGAAACGGTTATCCTTAATTTTGATACCAATCAAGCCTCCTCCATTTCGGCGTTCTACGTAGAGGGCGGGGAGAAAGAGCATATTTCCGTTTCTTTCGCGGCGTTGAAGGAGTCGGAGGTTAAAGACGTTACCTATTTCCAAATCACCTTCTCCAACGTAGAAGCGACGCTGTATTTGGACAATCTTCAAGTGCATTACCGTCAATATGCAACTTTACGCCAAACGGTAAAGCAATCGACGATTGCGGACGTAAACGAAGTATCCTACAATCCGACGAAGGATTCGAAGGGGAATTTGCTAATGACGGGCTTTGAGGATGAAGAATCCCTGCGCCGCACGATGTTCCATAACCTTTATAACAGCTACGTTGATCTCGTGGATTACGCAGATTGCGTAACGGAAGGGAAATATGCGTTAGAGGTTATCTATAACGGAACGGCAACGATGCCCGGTTCGTACGGAAATCCCAATATTCGTTTCTATAATCTTAATCAATCGTATACGGGGTTCTTTGGAAAAGACTTTAACGTTTTTGATTATAAGACCTTTGAATGTGATATTACCAACTACGGGGAAACCTTCCAGCTTTGTGTAAATCTCGCAAACCGCAGAGGGGCAAAGACCTACGATTATATTACGATACCCTCAAACGAAACGGTACACGTGCGCGTGGATATCAATGCGGATAAGCTTAACGCCGTTATGGTACAAGAAAACTTCGGCGCGTTGTTCTATATTGCGCTTGCGTGGGATAAACCCGTAAGTACGCAATCGGCGGCAAAACACTTCTACGTGGACAACGTAAAACTTTGTAAATAAGGGGGAAAGAAAATGAAAAAGATATCTAAAATTGCTTTAAGTATGCTCTTCCTCTTTACGTTTGCGCTTACAAGCTGCGGGGAAGAGGAAGCTAAATATACCCTTTCCGACGAAGTTGGCGGCGGCGACGCGGCGACAAATATCATTACGAAAGGGGAACTGCCCTCGCTCAATCTCGACGACGCAACGTCGTCGGCGGATACGGAAAAACCCGTAATCGTTGTCAAAGGGGATTATTCTAGCGTACAAGTAACAAGCGAGTACGCGGAGATTCCGTCCGTTTTCGTGCGGGATAACTGCGATACCAATCCGTTTTTAACGATTAAGGCAACCGACCCCAACGGGGAGAGAGTATCCTTTACGAAAGACGAGAGATTTTTAGTAACGGCGTTGGGAGAATACACTTTCTATTTTAATAGCGTAGACGCGCACGGGAACGTGGCGGACGAAGTGGTGCAAAAGGTCAACGTCGTGGACAATTTAGCGCCGCAAATCGACCTTCGCGGATTTCAAACGGTAAGCGGATATACGCGTACTTTGGTAAGCCTGCCGTCGATTTTGACCTACGATTATCACGAATGTGATTTGTCCGTTAAAATCGGCATACAGGGCTCGGCGCTTTCCAGTTATGAAGAAATAGACGCGTACGCGTTAAAATTCCGTCCTGCTACGCAAGGCGTATACGAAGCGATTTATACGGTAACGGAAAAGAGCGAGAAAGCGCTGTCTTCGACGGTAACGGTGTTGGTAAACGTAAGCGACCTTTCGATTATCAATGGCTGCGAAGGGAACGGCGTATATGCTTGGTCTTTCGGCGGCGAAATGAGCGTTAATCCCAAGCCTACGCTTAGCGAAGATAGAAGCGTGATTTCCGAGGGGTTTGGCAGTATCGCTTCCACCAAAGTCGTCGTACCTGGCTCGGCTAGTCAGATGCAGTACGGCGTAGACGGCTATGGATTTGTAACGGGAACGAGTATTTACAGCGATATTTCCTATTGCGGAACGAAAGACATCAGCGGCTATGAAAGATTGATGATTGACGTTTATAACGCAAACGAAGTGGATTGTATGGTGCGGTTTTGGGTACAGGACGCAAGCTATACTTCTTTGATTGGAATCCCGCAAACGATTGCGCCGCATTCTTGGATAACTCTTTCGCTGAACGTATCGGATATGGTAGCGAAAGGTATGAACGTAGAAAGCATTTTCTCGACGTTGATTACGTTCGAGGGGCATGCGGACGGGATCTGGACGTACAATATCGATAATTTCCGTGTGGAATAAGGAGGAAAAGAAATGAAAAGAAAAATTGCGGCTGGTTTATGTTGTGTAGTTGCGGCGATGACTCTTTGTTCTTGCGCGGATGACGTAACGAGTATTCCCTTTTATATCCCCGTAAGCGAGATTACCGAGGTGGGAGGCGAAGTGCATTTTGCCCCCCCTCTCCTCCAAGGTAGATAACGTAACGGGGTACGAGATTAAAGTCTATGCACCAAACGGAGAGGAAGTGTCTTACGAAGGGGATTCGTTTATTCCTGACCGCGAAGGAACGTATACGATTACCTATACGGCGAAAAACGGGAGTGCAAAAGTGGCGGAAAAGAGTACTTTGGTTACCGTTCTTCCGCAGGAAGCGCCCAAGCTTACGATAAAACAGAATTTGGATAATACGGTTTGGCAGTACGGGAAAACCTATCAACTTCCCTCTGTTTTGGCGGTAGATAATTTAACGAAAGACCCCTATTGCGAGATGAAGGTTTTTGATTCGCAGGGAAAAGAGGCAAAAGTTTCCGGCGGTAAGATTACCCCTACGACGGGCGGTTTTTATACCATACAGTATACGGCTTGGGACGATTTAGGAAATAAGGGCGAAACGACCGCGCGCATTTATTGCACGGAAGAAACGGAAATTTCCGCGTTTGAAACTCCTCAATTGATGTCGATGTTTACGATGACGGACGACAATAAAAACGTGGTGACGTGGGAGCTTTCGCATAATACGGACAAGGCGTATACGTATGCAAACTCCGAGGGTTCGTTAAAGGCGCATTTCGACGTCGCGGCAAAGGAGTCGTGGCCGGGTGTCAATTTGATGGGCAGCAGTTTTGCACACGCCAATTTATTCGATTCGGAATACGACGGGATTCGTTTTAAATTCTACTTGGAAGGGAACATTTCCCCTCGGCAGGACATTTGGGTGTTCGTATATTCCGACGGCGACGCCGCTTCTTCTAACTACGTGGAAGCAAGATTTAACCTTAACAATACTTCCGAATTCGGTTTGAATCGTTGGTTGGAGTTTTCCTTGTTTAAAGAGGAACTTGCAATGAAAATGAATACGAATACCGGGGTTTCCTTCGACGGAAAATCTATCTACCGTATTAGGATTTGGACGGTTTTGGAAGAGGAAGGGGACTATTTGAATATGTACCTTGATAATTTCGAGTATTTTAACGAGTAAGGAAAGGGGTAATCAAATGAAAAAGAAAAGATTTACCTCAACATTAGCGCTTGGTTTGGCGATGAGTTGTTTTTTCGTCGGTTGCGGTGCGGATGCGGAAGACAAGGGAAAGGACAGCAGCAGTTCAAGCAGCGGACAAGTGCAGGAAGTTGATTTACTCGGCCTAAATAAATACGAAGGTGCAACGTTGGATTTTGCCGCAGAAGGGTATAGAAAGTACCAAGACGCAACGGACGCAAAGATACAAGCTCGAATTTTAAAGACGGCGTCGGGACAAATCTATGACAAGCAAAGCGTAACCTTTTCTTGGGAAGGGGACGGAAGCGCGCAATATACCGTATATTTTTCAGAGTCGAAGAATTTCACGGCGGCTTATGAAAAGACGGTAACGGGAACGTCGACGTCTATTGGCTATTTAACGCCCGGAAAAACCTATTATTGGAAAGTAAAGAGCGGCAACGGCGTAACGTCGGCGTTGGATTCTTTCGTAGTGAAAGATACGCCGGGCTTGTTCGTTACGGTTTCCGACGATACGGAAGGAACGCTGAATATGCGGGACATCGGCGGCTGGAAGACGTTGGACGGCAAAACGGTAAAATACGGAATGCTTTATCGCGGTGGCGAATTAAACGCCCTTACGGAAGCAGGGAAAAAGACCTTTAGAGAGGATTTAAAGGTTAAGACGGAAATCGATTTCCGTACCGCAGGGCAGGACGATAAAGGGCAAACGGAGTGTGCTTTCTCTGCCGATGCTACTTATATAAAGGCATCGTTTACGGGATACACCTACATTCTTCCTGGATTTTCCTATAAGGACGCGTCCAGTATTCAAAGAGGCTACGACGAACGTACGCCGCAGGCGTTAAAAACGATTTTCTCCACTTTGAGCGATGAGAGCAGTTATCCCGTTTACTTCCATTGCATCGCAGGGGCGGATAGAACGGGTACGTTGGCGTTTTTGATAAACGGGCTGCTCGGCGTTTCTTACGAAGATTTGGTAAGGGATTTTGAAGCGACGTCCTTCTCCGTTTACGGAAATCGTTGGCGCAGCGATATTGACGGTTTAAATTATTCGGAATACCACTTCAACGACAGCGGGATTGCGTGTCAGAATTCGAGCAATTGGGTCGCTTTCGGGTTGTTATATAAAGAGATGATGGCTCGATACGGAGAGGAAGGCGGAACGCTTTCCGCCGCGATTGAGAACTACCTTACGAGCGAATGCGGGGTAACGGTGGAAGAAATAACGGCATTAAAAGACATTATGCTGTATTGATAGATTGCAAAATAAGGAGATGAATAAATTATGAAAAAGAGAGTTTTGGCTTGTACCTTGGCTGCGTTTGCCGCTTGCGGTACGATGGCGTGTATGACGTCTTGCAGTAACGTGGTGGACCTTTCCGGGAAATTGGCGATTTGGGTTTTGGACGCAGGCTACGGTACGGCGTGGATTGACGAGATGGTGAAAGAATACAACAAAATCTATCCGGACGTAGAGGTGGCGGTTGTAAAGGATAACACGATTGCCAGCAAATTTGACGCGGCGATTAAGGACCCTTCTTCGAACGAATACGATCTTATTTTTTCGAATATTCTTAACGTCAATCAATACGTGGGAATGAACTATAAAGTCGGCGGTAAGGTTTATGAAGACCTCGTTTTAAATCTTAGCGACAATCTTTATAACAAAAAACCGATCGGGAAAGACGGCGTGGAAGAAAGCGTAACCGTAGGTTCGAAGATTCGTGCGGAATTTAAGGACGTCGTCACCAACGAGTCGGATAAGGAAATGTACGCGTATCCGTATGCGGGCGGCGCGTCGGGTATCATTTACAATGCGAAGCTTTTCGAAGAAAAGAATTGGGAAGTGCCCGAAACGACGGACGAGTTGTTAGAACTTACCTATAAGATTTATAACGAAGAAGTCGTCGGAAAGAAGGAAGGAGAAAAAATCTATCCTTGGGTATGGACGGGGAAATGCCCTTCGTATTGGCAACAAATGGAGTATGCAATGTACGGTACGTACGTTGGATTTGATAATTATAGAGCGTTCTGGCAGGCGAAAGAATATCAAAGCGCCGACGGCTCGATGCCCGGTACGCCCAGTAACGGGGACTTGTCCGCAAGAACTCCCGAAGTATTTAACAACAAAGGCAGATTGGACACGCTGACGGTTATGGAAAAGATTCTTTATCCCGACGCAAGCGATTCTTCGATTAAAGAAGGGGACGAGAGATACGACCACGGTTATTGCGTTCCTTATTCTTCCAGCGCGTCGGTAGATAAAGCGCAGTACGATTTTATGAACGGAAATGCGGCGATGTACGTTTGCGGAAGCTGGTTCGAAAGAGAAATGGAGGATTGGTTTAAAGAAAATCCGAATGCGGACGTAGAACTCAAGGTTATGAAAACGCCCGTTTTAAGCAGCGCGAAAGCGATGTGGGACGAAGCGCTTGCGGAAGACAGAGTTACGCAAAAGGAATACGACCAAGCGATGAATATGCAGTTCTCGGGCGGCGCGGACCTTACCTGTGTAATTCCCGCTTATTCGACGGAACAAGAGCAAGCGATTAATTTCTTGCGCTTTATGTCCAGTGATTACGGCGCTATGATTTACGCAAAGTATGCAAAATCGATTTTACCGCTGAATTACAATTGGTCGGACAGCTCGTTTACGAATACTTTTAAAGATTTTGTAAAACCGGGTAGTTTCTTGCAATCGCAAATCGATTTGGATAAGACCTGTACGTACGCTTACGACGGGTCGAGAATTAACAAGGTATTCTATCAAAACTCTATCGTGGAATTCTTCCCCAACGGTCAATTCCCCGAACCGAAGATGTCCTCGCTTGTTCGCGGCGAACGCAGAACTGCATTGCAGTTGTTTAATTCGTATTACAGCACCGTTACGGGCGGCTGGCAAGGTGTAAGCGGCAAATAATAAAAAACGGAGGGACGTATGAACTTCTCTGATACTATGCAAACGGAAGGGGCGGTAATTGCCGCCCCTGCGAAAAGGAAAAAAAGAAAGGATATAAAAACGAAAATTTTTATCGTCTGTATGCTGGCGTATCCCGTCTTGCAGTTCCTTATCTTTTGGGTATACGTGAATTTTAATTCGATTTTGATGGCGTTCCAAAACGAATCTGGGGCTTTCGATTTAACCTATATGAAAGAGTTCTTTCGTATTCTTTTTTCATCTAATCCCAACGAGTTGGCTCGTCCTTCGATAATTAACTCTATTTGGTTTTTCCTCGTAGGGGATTTTATCGGCTTGCCTATATCCCTTATTTACTCGTACTTTATGTATAAGCGAGTACCAGGCAGTAAGATATTCCGCGTAATTTTCTTTTTGCCCAGTATTATTTCTTCCGTCGTTTTGACCTCTATCTACGGGTATATGCTCAGCGCGGATCCCAGCACGGGCGTTATCAATAACATCATCGTCAACGTTTTCGGCGGAGAAACGATTCCTTTCCTCGAATCGGAAAAATACGTATTAGGCAGTATTCTTTTTTACGGTTTGTGGTTCGGTATGGGTATGAACATTCTGTTGATTAGCGGGGCAATTGCGAGAATTCCCGAGGATATTTTCGAATATTCCCGCTTAGAGGGCGTGGGATTTTTTAGAGAATTCATAGTAATCGTAATTCCCTTGATTTTTGATACGATTTCGTCTATTTTCATTATGGGCGCGGTCGGAATGTTTACGCAGGTGGGCAATATATTGTTGTTATCGCCGCAGACGTATATGCATAAGACCTCTACGATTGGGTATTACATATATTACCTTGTACAAGAAAATATGGCGTATAATCAAGCGGCGGCTGCTGGTTTGATTTTTACCTGCATCGGCGTGCCGATTATTATGGGTATACGTGCGATTATGAATAAGATTTGCGCAGGCATAGAATTTTAAAGGAGGGGAGAGAAATGTTGAAAAATTATACGAAATCGCAAAAAACGGTTTTATGGATTGTTTTTACTATCTTCCTTATCTATGCCTTTACTTTGGTGTACCCTTTCATTTGGGCGTTTATCAACTCCATGAAAGGCAGAGAAGAATACGCGGCAGACGTGCTTGGTTTTCCGTCCTCGTTTAGTGAATTTGGACATAATTACAAAATCGCGTACGAGGCGCTTAGCGTTTCGATGGGGAATAGCAGCGTGCCTTTTACGGGAGTGTTTGTAAACTCCCTGCTTTATACGGGGCTTTCAACGTTTATGACGGTTGCCTCCTCTGCAGTGGCGGCGTATACGGTGGCGAAATATAACTTTAAACTGAAGGGATTTTTCTACCTTTTAGCAATATTCTCGATGATGATTCCTCTTGTTGGGGCTTTGCCTTCGCAGTATCGCTTGATTAAAACGGTTTTGCATTTTGATTCCATTCCTGGGATGGCAATCGTAAATTCCGGTGGCTTTGGGTATAATTTCATTATGTTATACGCTTTCTTTAAAGGGATAAGCTGGCAATATGCTGAAGCGGCGTTTATTGATGGGGCAAGTAACTTTAAAGTATTCACGAAGGTAATGTTGCCGCAGGCGAAACCTGCGCTTGTTGCAATCTTTATTACGGCGGCAATCGGCTGTTGGAACGATTATATGACCCCGCTTTTATTCCTTGAATGGAAAACCCCCGTTCTTAGCTATGCCGTTTACGATTTGAAAAACAAGGTAGGGAAATCTTTATCGGACGGAGAGAAAGTAACAGAACCAATCTTCTACGCAGCGAATTTAATTGCGACAGTTCCTATGATTATCGTATTTAGCATATTCAGCAATACGATTATCGAAAATACGGTTGCGGGCGGGTTGAAAGGCTGATAAATTACGGTTAAAATGAAAAAAGTTTGGATAAAAAAGAAAGAATACGCATTAAACGAAACGTACGGCTTTCGGTATATTTTCCGAAAGCCGTATAAAGCATTGCGGCTTCGGCTTGCGGCGGCTTCCACGTTTCGTGTGTTTTTAAACGGGGAGTTTTTATTTGCTGGACCGGCGCGCAGCGCGCACGGATATTCCATTGTGCATAAAAAAGAATTGTGCGTTAAAGAAGGCGACGTGTTATGCGTCGACGTATGTAATTATCGAATCAACGCCTATTACCCCGTTAATGAAGAGGGCTTCTTTGCTTGCGAATTGTACGCGGGCGGGTTTATGGTCGCCGACGCGGGAGATTTTTTCGCTTATCAATTGAACGATAGAATAGAAAAGACGCAAAGAATCAATTTTCAGCGTTCTTTTACGGAAGCGTATGAAATGCGGTTTTGCCGTACGCGGCACTATCTTGGCGAAGATGTTTTTCCAAAAATGGAAGTTCACGAGGTAGAAGGGAATATCACGATAGAAGCGGATATTCCGCGTTGTGACTGGAATAGAGTTTCGGCAAAGCGTTGCATAGAGAGCGGAAGGGTGGTGCATACAGGTGTGTTGCATCCTACTTCGTCGTTAATCTTTGACGATATTGGAGAAAAAGTATTAGGGTATAAGAAAGGCGAGAGAGATATTGAAATTAGCGACGAGCTGTTGAAACTCGATTATATCTCCCAAAACGGGATATGCGAAAAATTGGAGCCCAATACCTATACTTTATACGAATTGGAGGCGAACGTAACGGGGTTTATTGAATTGTCAATGCAGGTGGACGCAGACTGCGAATTATACTTGACCTTTGACGAGATTTTTTGGGATAGAATGCAAGAAGAAGAGTCGAAGTTCGCAGATATCCCCAAAGGAGAGGCTCGGCCTTTGATTTTCAACCGTATGCATATTTGTAACGCAGTAGCGTACCGTTTAAAGGTGGGCGAATACCATCTAATTACAAGCGAACCGTATACGTTGAAATACTTAAAGCTCATTTGTACGAAAGGCGGGTTGCATTTAAAGGAAAAACCGAAAGTTATTCTTTGGCAAAACGATGAAGCATACGCTCTACAGCTAGAAATCAGCAATAAAAAACTAGGAGTCGTTTTTGAGGCGGGACGTAATACTTTGGCGCAAAATACGGTAGACGTGCCTACGGATTGTCCTGGTAGAGAGCGCGCAGGCTGGCTGTGCGATAGTTATTTTACTTCGCAGGCAGAAACCTTGCTTTGTTCGAACAACAAATGTGAAGAAAATTTTTTCCGTGCATTCTTATTAAAAAACGAGTACGAATATATTCCCGAAGGAATGGTGCCGATGTGTTATCCGGCTGACCACAACGACGGATTGTATATACCGAATTGGGGTATGTGGTTGGTTTTGGAGGTTGCGAACTATGAAATTCGTACCGAAAACGGGGAATGGAAAAAACTTTTTAAGGATAAATTTTACCGTTTGCTAGACTATTTTGAAAAATATCGCAACGAAGACGGGCTGTTGGAAAACCTCGACGGCTGGGTGTTCGTTGAATGGAGCAAATGCGCCGATTTCGTTGACGGGATAAATTATCCAACGAATATGCTATACGCTAAAATGTTGCAATGTATGGCTACCATGTACGAGGATAAGCGTTTAGAAAAGGAATACGCGAGAGTCGTCAGCGCTATCGTAAAGCAATCTTACGACGGGGAATTTTTCCGTGAACACGCCGTTCGCAAAGACGGAAAAATAAGAGTCCAATCCGATATTACCGAAACTTGTCAGTATTATGCGTTTGCGTTCGGGATTGCAACGAAGAAAGGGTATCCGACCTTATATAAACGCTTGTTTACAGAGATAAAGCCTTATGGCGAGGAATACGTTTTTAAAGGGAAAACTTTAAACAAGGCAAACAGTTTTATCGGTAATTTTACTCGCTTTTTATACCTTTCCGAGCACGGCTTGCATTATCAATTGTTGGAAGAATTGATTGGATATTTTTATCCTATGGCATTGCAGACGAATACGCTTTGGGAGAAGAATCACATGAACGGCTCGTTAAACCATGGCTTTACGGCAATCGTATCGAAATGGATATTGGAAGGCTGCGGCTATTTTGGATATAACGCAAAGAAGAAATGCGCGTATATTTCCCCGCCTTCTATCAACGCAGATTTTTGCATTACCGTGCCTCTGGGAAAGAATAAAAATGAAAAGCTAATTTTGCGCGGCGGAAAAGGCGAAGTTATGGTGATTGCGCCCGAGGGGATTACAACGCAACAGCTACGCAGAGAGGCTAGGTGAGTTATGCTTGATAAGAAAGTATTAAAAAGAATCTATAAAGAATTGAAAACTCCTTATAAATACGGCGCAGTACTAAAATTGGAAGGGAAATGGACGGATAGTCCGGTGGTTTTCAAATATAACGACGCTTTTTATATGTCGTACGTGGCGATTGACAAGACGGAGAAAAAAGGCTACGAAACTCGTATTGCGAAGAGCGAGGATTTGTTACATTGGCAGGACCTTTTCCGCGTTTTGGAAAAACCGAGCGATTGGGACAGGGCGCAAACGGGCGGGTATGCTCAAATGCAAGATATCCGTTTTCAGGGCACGAACGAATTGTTGACCGTTGACGAGAAATACATTTTTTCTTATTTAGGCGGCAATACGGAAGGATACGAAGGGGATCCGCTTTCGATAGGACTTGCCGTAACGACGGATATTCTCGACCCTGCTGCCTACCAAAAAGAGCCCTTACCGATTTTGAGCGGATTAGATACGGATGCGCGCAGGGGGGAAACGTTGACTTTGTACAAGGCAAATATGTTTTTTGACGAGGCGAAAGTAACGGGATATCCGTACGTATGTGCCTATAACGCAAAAGATCAAACGAATAGGGAAAGTATCTTTTTGGCGGTGTCGGAGGATGGATTGCATTGGAAAAGGCATTTACGTGAAGCAATAATTCCCGTATGGGAATGCCCTGATTCCGTTTTAATCAACGGAGATCCTCAAATTGTTAAAATTGATGACCTTTACGTAATGCTGTATTTTGTTTGCGACGGGGATAGGGCATACAATACTTTTGCCGTATCATACGATTTAAAAACTTGGACAAAATGGGACGGGAAACCGTTGATGCAATCCGAAAAGCCATGGGAGAATGTCTATGCACACAAGCAATGGACAATCAAAGAAAACGGAGTTGTTTATCAATATTATTGCGCGGTAAACGATCAAGGCGAACGATTTATTGCCTTAGCAAGCTCGAAGAGAAGGAGATAAAAATGAGAAAAGGCAGAGTAACGATTCCCACGGATGAAAATTTTGTAGAGGGAACGAAGGAAATAGCGGAGCTTTGGGGCGCGGACGCGGTACGGGATTGCGACGGTACGCATTTGCCTAAAAACGCGTTGGAGATTGCGGAAAAGGTGTACAATACCTATTTTGTGGTGCGCGGGGATAATGCGTGGGCGGATCAGCACACGGACGAATTGCAAAGCGTGCTTTTGACTACCGATTATATTTTAGCAACGGAAGAAAGTCTTGCAGTTGATTTAATGAAGGGGTATTCGTGCGATCAACTGGCGGTAAATGAGGAAAACCCGAAAAAATATTGGCAGGTTTTCGATCGTACTACGGGGGAGGAAATTTTCTCTTGGGAGTACGTTGGCGATGGGCAGGTACGCGTTGACGGCACGATACCCTACCACGAATACAGTGTGAACTTCTTTGCGGTAAATCTTTGGGATTCTACGCAAATGTACAATTACATTACAAACGGCTGGAATATCGAAAAGCACAAGGTTATGGAACCGCGCTATGAGGCGACTTTTGCGCATATTAAGGAGAATATGCGCAAGTGGTGCGCGGAAAATAAAAACGTCAACGTGGTGCGGTATACCACCTTTTTATATCATTTCTTCCTTGTGTTCAACGAAAAAAACAAGGAAAAACACGTAGACTGGTTTGGGTATTTGATGACGGCGAGCCCGCGCGCTTTCGACGCATTCGAAAAGGAATACGGCTATGCGATTAAAGCGGAAGATATCATTTCGCAGGGAACTTATCAAAGCAATTTTATAAATCCCACCAAACCTTTCCTCGATTATATGGAATTTACCGAAAAATACGTTACGAAAACGGTGCGCGAGCTAGTGGACGTTATACACGCGGAAGGGAAAGAGGCGATGATGTTCTTGGGGGATAGTTGGATTGGTACGGAGCCGTACGGCGATTATTTCAAGGATATGCAGCTTGACGCGGTGGTAGGCTCGGTTGGTGGCGGGGTAACCGTCCGTATGCTGTCGGAGATTCCGCACGTGAAATACCGCGAAGGCAGATTTTTGCCCTATTTCTTTCCCGATACTTTCTTTGAGGGGAATGAGGAAAACGCGATTGCGGAACTGAATAAAAACTGGGTAACGGCAAGGCGCGCGATGATGCGCAAACCTTTGGACAGAATGGGGTTCGGCGGTTATCTTTCTCTGGCAGCAAAGTTTCCGAAATTTATCGAAAGGGCGGGGCAGGTATGCGACGAATTCCGTTTGATATGTGATGCGGCGGGGACGGCGAAGCCCTATTCCTCGCTGACGGTTGCCGTGCTGAACGCTTGGGGGAAAAAGCGTAGCTGGATGTGTCATATGGTCGCGCACGAGCTTTGGTATCAACAAGTATATTCGTATCAAGGAGTGTACGAGGCATTATCCGGCTTGGGCGTGGACGTAAGATTTATTTCGTTTGAAGACGTCAAGGCGGGTATTGATAAAGATATTGACGTAATTATTAACGTCGGGGACGAGGGAACGGCGTTTTCCGGCGGTGAATATTGGAAGGATGAAAAAATTGTAACGACGCTGCGGAAATGGGTGGCGGAAGGACACGGATTTATCGGCGTCGGTGACCCGACGGCTTATCAAAAGGGCGGAAGATGTTTCGTTCTTGCCGACGTTTTGGGCGTAGACAAGGAAAAGGGGTTTACGCTCTCTGAAGACAAATATAATATAGAAAAGAAAGAACACTTTATCACGGCAGAAGTCTGCGGGGAAATTGATTACGGCGAAGGGAAAAAGAACGTGTATGCGCTAGAGAATACGGAGGTTTTGGATATCGTATTTTCCGACCGCTTTAAACGGAACGTCAACGTGGGCGAAGTAATGCTTGCGGCAAACGACTATGCAAAAGGGCGCGGCGTTTATATTGCAGGATTACCGTATAGCCCGCAAAACGCTCGGTTGTTACTCCGCGCGATGTATTGGTCCTGCCATAAAGAAGAAGTGATGCAGCGAGTATTTTCTTCCAACGTCTTTACCGATTGTTCGTATTATCCTGAAAGCGGTAAATATGCGGTTATCAACAATGCGAACGAAGTACAAAGCACAACGTTCTATAACGTAAACGGCGAGAAGAAAGAATTGACCTTGCAGGCGGGAGAAATCGTTTGGCTGCAAGATTAAAAGAGGATTTATGAATATTAACCGTTACGATATTACATATCGAAAGAGTATTTTAAGTTGGGACGAAGCGTTGCCGCTAGGCAACGGAAAGATGGGGTGTCTTATTTATGGGGACGGCCCTATCCGTTTTTCGTTGGATCGCGGAGATCTTTGGGATTTGCGCCCCAACCCCGTTACGCAAGAAGAAGGATTTACCTTTAAAAATCTTTTACGCTTGGTAAAAAGTGAAAAGGCGGAGGATTGGGCGGAATACACAAGACTTTTCGACGACGTGTTTACATCGCAAGCCTATCCCTCTAAAATCACGGCGGGGAGAATGGAACTCGATTTCGGGTTAAAAACGGAAGATATTTATTCGCGCGTGGATATTCATCGGGCTATTGCGAACGTGGAAGGGGAGAATTTGCGAATCGAAAGCTTTTTAAGCGCGACCCGCTTCGTAGGCATCGCAAGAGTGCGCGGAGAGTATCGGTTAGATATTCATATCCCCTCGTATCTTTCTAATGTTAGCGGCGAGGAGACATTGGCGTACCCGCAGGCAGAAATCGTGCGGGATGGCGAATACGTTTATTATGAACAAACTACGCATACGGAATTTCGTTTTGGCATTGTGGCTTTGAAAAAAGACTGCGGGGAGTATTCGGAGCTATATTTTACCATTGCGACGAACGGCGGTAAGCAGGAGGGCGATTTCATTGCGCGCGCCAAAGAGGAATTAAAGCAGGCGGCAGAGATAGGCTACGACGTTTTAAAGACGGAACACGTCAAGTGGTGGAAAAAATATTGGACGAAATCTTCTATTACGATTGGGGACAAGTTGTTGGAAAAAACCTATTACCGTTCTTGGTATTTATTTGCTTCCTGTTCGCGAAAAGGTTTTTATCCAATGCCTTTACAGGGCGTATGGACGGCGGATAACGATAAATTGCCGCCTTGGCGTGGCGATTATCATCACGACACGAATACCGAACTTTCCTATCAAGCTTATTTAAAAGCGAATAGAATGGACGAGGGGAAGGTTTTCGTTGAATATCTTTGGTCGCTGAAATCGGAGTTTGAAAGATTTGCAAAAGAATTTTTTGGCGTGAACGGTTTGCTGTTGCCCTCTTGTTCGACGTTGGACGGAAAAGCAATGGGCGGCTGGGCGCAGTATTCTCTTTCGCCGACGATGACGATTTGGGCGGCGCAAAGTTTTGACGAGTATTATTTGTATACGGGCGATGAGAATTTTTTAAAAACGCGCGCGTATCCCTTTTTTAAAGAGGTCGGGGAAGCGTTTCTAGGGCTTTTGGAAGAGAAAAACGGAAAACTGTACTTGCCCTTGTCGTCCTCGCCTGAAATATACGATAATACGCCAAAGGCGTATTTAAAACCGAACAGTAATTTTGATCAGGCGTTATTGATTTATTTGTATAAAACGTTGTTGGGTTATGCTGAAAAATTGGGAAAGGATAGGGGCAGGTACGAGGTTATTCTTTCAAAACTCGATTCAATTGCAGTGGATGAAGAGGGGGTTGTGCTGTTGGATAAGACGCAGCGTTTGCCCGAATCCCATCGTCATTTTTCCCATTTAATGTGTATGTATCCTTTGCATTTGCTCAATTATGACAAGGAAGACGATAAGCGTATTTACAAAAATACGTTATTGCATTTGGAACAATTAGGCAGCGGCTGGTGGGCTGGATTTTCGTTTGCCATGAGCGCGCAGATATACGCTATGGCGCAAATGGGGAATGCGGCGTATGAGAAATTGCGCGCGTTTGCGTTAGGCTTTGTTGCCGATAACGGGTTTCATTTAAACGGCGATTTTAAAAACCACGGCTTTTCACAGTGGCATTACCGTCCGTTTACGTTGGAGAGTTTGTTTGGATATTGCGACGCATTACAGGAAACGTTATTGCAAGAACACCAAGGGTATATTCATCTTTTCCCTGCTTTATCGCAATCCTGCGAGGGGAAACGGATATCCTTTAATAAGCTTCGCAGTTATGGAGGAGTTCGCATTAGCGCTGAGCGGGTACGGGGAAAGATAACCAAATTGAGTTTTTTAAGCGACCGTCCGCAAACGATTTGCTTAAAAAATACGTTGGGGCTTGACGTTTTGCGTTTGTTGCATGGAAAAACGGAAACATCTATAAAAGAGGAGAACGGTTATTTCCAAATATCGCTTAAAAAGGGAAAAACAAAAGTTTTGACTTTATAAAAAGGAAAGAGGGCGAGCAAGCTCTCTTTTTCTTGTTTGTAGCATAAAAATTTTTTGTCGCTGTATACTGTTGATAGCTATGCAGACGATTTATTTTAAAAACAAGCCGAAAATCGTGGCGACGGGTACAATCGCAGGGCCGAAAGAATGTGCGGGTATCGTTGGAAAATACGTCGATAAGGCTTTATCAGGGGATATGTTTGGGGAAAGCACTTATGAAAAAGCCGAATGTAAAATGCTTTCCTACGCGATTGCAAAATCGATAGAAAACGCGGGGGTAAAGGAAGCGGACGTGGATATGCTGGTGGCGGGGGATTTGCTAAATCAAATCATCTCCTCGTCCTTTGCCGCGCGCGATTTCGACTGCTCGTTCCTCGGTGTCTACGGCGCGTGTTCGACGATGGTGGAGGGTATGGCGCTTGCGGCGACGTTTATCGACGGCGGGTACGCGAAAAATATCGTGGCGGCAACGGGGAGTCATTTCTCCTCGGCAGAACGGCAATACCGCTATCCGTTAGAGCTTGGCAATACCCGTCCTCCGCAAGCACAATGGACGGTTACGGGGGCGGGCGCGGCGTTCATCTCGTACACGGGTGGGGGAAAATTTCCCTCTATTACTTCGGCAACCGTTGGACGGGTCGTAGATTTCGGGATAGACGACGTCAACAATATGGGCGCGGCGATGGCGCCTGCGGCGGCGGATACGATACTCAGACATTTAAGAGATACGCATAGACCCGCCGATTATTATGATTTGATTTTGACGGGCGATCTCGGCGCGCTGGGCAGCCGAATCGTGAAGGATTTACTTTGGGAGAAGGGCGTGGATATTCAAAACAATCACGTCGATTGCGGGGAAATCGTCTACAACGTGCTTGAAGACGAGTTTCAAGGCGGCAGCGGAGCAGGCTGCTGCGCCGTCGTGTTTAATTCTTATATTTACGAACAATTAAAGCAAGGTAAAATTAAAAGAGCCTTGTTTGCGGCGACGGGCGCGCTTCTTTCCACCGTGTCGAGCGGGCAAGGGGAGAGTATTCCGTGTATTTGCCACGCGGTTGCGATTGAAAACGTATAAGGAGAAAGATATGGCGGAAACGGTGTTACCGATTTTATGGAGTTTTGTCAAGGCGTTTGCCGTTGGCGGTGGGATTTGTATGATTGCGCAAGTCGTTATCAATTTTACCGACCTCACGGCAGGGAAAATTTTGGTGCTGTTTATGTTATCGGGAGTGGTATTGCAGGGCTTGGGCTTGTACCAATACCTCGTTGATTTTGCGGGCGCGGGCGCGACCGTACCCATTTCGGGGTTTGGTTATCTTTTGGCGAACGGCGGGATTAAGGGCGCGCAGAGGGGCTTTTTCGGCGCGTTTACGGGCGCGTTGTCCGCCGCCAGCGCAGGGATTTCCGCCGCCGTCATTTTCTCCTTTTTGATGGCGATGCTCTTTAAATCCCGCAGTAAGAAAAATTAAAAAACGCGGCGAAAACCGCGTTTAAAAAGTTACGATAAAGGTGTTTTATTGCCGAAAATATCCGATTGCAGATAGGTATCGGGGACTTTGCCAAGCAGTATCCATTCTCCCACCAAAATCTGCGTGGTAACGGCGAAGTTTTCCGTGCGCGAGGGCATAACGATGCTGATGTCCGCAATCACGTTTAAGTAAATCGAGTGCTTAGTCTGGTTAATTCCCACGCTTTCAAATTCGGAAGAAAAAGCGCAGGTAACGCTGCTGACGGGGATGATACGAAAATAAATATCCGGACCCAAGCCCGCAAACGCCTCAATTCCCGTCAATGCGCCTAAGGGAACGGGAATCCCGTTTAGACTGAGATTTTTTAAATTCGATTGGGAAATCGAAGCGGTATCCCGCGCGATTTTGTTGATTTTTAAAGGGTTTGCGGACAGGGAAAGAATCTCGCCCGCCTCGTTGCGGGTAAGGGTAACGAGGTCTTCGTACCGCATCTCGTCGCTGAGCGTATAATACACCGCGTCGTTGACGGCAACCGTCGTGCAGGCGCGCATCGTTGCTTCGCTGATAGAAATCAAAACGCGGGTTACGTTGCGTTGGAAATAGATAAACAGCAAAATCAATAACGTGAAACAAATGACAAGGATAAGGACGAGCTTTCGCTTTCGTCTTTTTTTCGTGCGTTTTTTCGGTCGGTAGGCGGGTAAACGGTAGTTGGGGCGGCTCATATTCCCAGCCTTTTTTTAATTTCCCGCAAAATGTTTTCGTTGCCTTCGGCAAAACGGGTTTCGTACAGATTAGAAACCATTCTTTTATCTTCAAACGCCTCGTCTATCGCTTTTGGGAGTTCGTGCAACCGATTTTGCGGCAATACCCGACACAGCCCCCGCCGTTTAAAATAGTCGGCGTTTTGTTTTTGATCCCCGCGCGTTTGTCCCGTTAAGGGAACGAGTAACGAGGGCTTTTTCGTCGCCAAAATTTCAAAAACCGTCCCCGCGCCCGCGCGCGCTAAAACAAGGTCCGCCGCCGCATACGCCGCACCCATGTCCGTAACAAATTCCGTTTGGATATAGTTTTTTACGTTGCTTTGTAAGACGTTTCCTTTCCCGCAAACGTGCAAAATCGTGTACTTTTCCGTCAGCGTTTTTAAGTT
Organism: Clostridiales bacterium; assembly: GCA_015069295.1. Taxonomy (GTDB): domain Bacteria; phylum Bacillota; class Clostridia; order Christensenellales; family Borkfalkiaceae; genus Scatosoma. The sequence goes on along the minus strand of SVIW01000002.1, from coordinate 81,664 downwards.
TTTCCGCACGGCGTTATTGATCGCCGCACTCCCACTCCCCCCGCCGAAGACGAGCAACACTTTATCGGGAAAGGGAATTCCCAATTCTTGCCGTGCCTTGGCGCGGTGCGCAGAGAGAATCGAGGCGCGTATAGGCGGACCGCTGTATTTCCCGTGCGGGATTTTTTCCGCCGTTTCGGGGAAGGAAGTAAAAACCCGTTCGCATTTCCGCGCGGATAGGCGGTTGGACAGCCCTGCGGAAAAATCGCTTTCGTGCGCAAAGCAGGGGATTTTCAGCTTTCGCGCGGCAAAGACGACGGGCAGAGCGACGTACCCGCCCTTGGAAAACACAAGGTCGGGTTGAAAGGTTTCTAACCCCGCTTTCGCTTTTTTTACCGCGCGGGAAAAGGCGAACGGAATTTTTAAATTCCGTTTCAAGCCGTGAAAGCCGCCCCCGCGAATCAGCTTTGGGCACTCGATTTGATAATAGGGGATTTTTTGTCCCGTGATAATTTCCTTTTCAATACCGTCCGTGCCCATATACCCGACGTCCACGTCGCCGCTTTTCAACAGCTCTTCCATTAGGGCGATATTAGGGATAACGTGTCCTGCGCTCCCCCCGCCAGTGAATAATATTTTCTTCATTTCCCCCTCCGAAAAAACGACCTTACTATAGTATAGCCGCGCTTTTTTTTAAATATTCGATAAAAATATCCCTCTACGGGCGTAAAAATTTTTCAGTTCTATTGAAAAAGAGGAAAAAGTATGCTATACTTTGCTTGAAAAAAGAAAAGGAGGAAATTTTATGAAACGGATTTTAAAAATGATATTGACGGGCGTTTTGCTTTTCTGTACGGTGTTTTCTATCGTCGGGTGCTTTAGAGAAAAAAGCGAAGAGGAAATTGCGCGGGATTATATAACGAGGTGTGCTAAGATAGAAGTGCCTACGGATTCAGAAATAGTATATTCAATTTCCGAAGAGTCAAAAGGATTTGTCCAGGGTAACACTTTTCAATATACAGTATTTGAATTTGAAAACGAGCCCACCGATTGGCTAAATAGAAATTCTTTTGAAGAAGATAAGTATGGGGGCGAAAAATTTGAAATGGCTTTTTCGGGGGCAGTAACATTTTTGCCTAACGAAATTGAAGAAATTCCGCAAGAGTTTTTACCAAATTTTAAAGAAGAAAGTTACTATTATTTAAGGCTGGAAGATGTTTATTTTGTATATTTGCCGCAAAAGCTGTGGTTGATTGCTATAATTCCTATGGGTTAGTTAGCAATTTAAGGAGTAAAAATATGAGATTGCAAAAAAGTAAAATTATCGTAGAATTGTTGACTTTGTGAGTCTTATTGGTACTATTGGCGATATTTCCTATCTTTAAAGGTAACAAAATAACCGTTGCGTATGCAGAAGAGGTTTTAGAAAATGAAGAAACGGAAGAAAGTGAAGAAGATTCTTCCGCTCAAGAGTTGTTTATTGAAATTGAAAATGATTTAAATTCGCAAGGGAAAATTAAAAAAACAAGGAGGAAATTTTATGAAACGGATTTTAAAAAGTGTGGTATCGGCATTGCTTTTGCTTTGCCTTGCGTTTTCCATCGTCGGTTGCGGAGAGGAAGAGAACTCCATTTGCGGGGAGCCAGTCCAAAATCCCGAACTTGGCGAAGGACCGCTCTATAGGGTAAAAGATGTATATGAGGCAGGCGAAATAGACAGAACGGCATTGTTAAATATTGCGTATTACAGTGAAAGTATGGAATGTAATCCCCCAAAGGTTGAAGAGGAGGTGTTTGAGCTTCTGCCCAAAGGAGAATTGGGGGAAGAAATATCCTTAGAGATTAAAGAATATATCGCAGAGCAATTCCGTACGAGGGAAAACAATCAAAAGCCCGAAGCGAAAGGAGAAGATTTTATAATTTATTATTATGGCTGTTATAACGGATATTACGTATTTCGTCATAATGACCCTTATTATGTTCCAACTCCCGGAGTTGATGGTACTACGGATATTAAAGGGATTTGGATTGACGGGATATTTTTGGTGGAAGAATATCCGCAATATATTTATGCGTGGAAGGAGATTTAAAAAGTGAAAAGTAAAAAATCCCGCCCCCGACGATTTGGTCGGGGGCGGATAGCGTTTTGAAAGCTTACTTATACAAATCGGCGACGGCTTGCGCTTCGTCTGCAACGCGCTTGGCAAGCTCTGGCGGGGTTAAAACTTTTACGCCTTTCCCAAGACTGACGATTTTCCGCACCAGCGTTTCGTCGTCGGGCAGGGTAACTTCGGCAAGCCAACGCCCGCCGATAAGACGGATATTTTCCACGCCCAACCAGTCTTGCGCGTCGGCAAACGCCGTTTGTCCGATTTCGAACTGCGCCGTTACCGTCTTTTCGCTCGTCCAATAATTCAAAGGGATATCCTCGCGGGAAAAGGGGCGGGGGCGGAAAGTTTCTTCCGTTTTGACGGCGGAGAAAATTCTGCCCAGACGGAAAAGCCGAAAGGCGCGCTGTTTATGGCAAAAAGCGTACACGTACCACACGCTTTGCTTGTACACAAGCACGTGCGGTTCGATTTTTCTTCTCGTTTTTTCGCCCGCGCGGGAGTGGTATTCGATTTCAAGAACGGTATGGTTTTTCAAACACTCCTCTACGAGCCGTATTTTATCGGAAAAGGTATGGGTATCCCCCCAAGTGCCGCCGTCTACCAAGATGCTGCCCATATCGCCCGACAAAGTAAGCTCGCGCGATTCGGCTTTTACCTGCGCGGAAAGTTTGCGTTTTGCCGCCAAAAACCGTTCTTGGGGGAGCTGCGAATACATAGTAGCCAACGCTTCGATTGCCGCTTCGTATTCTTCCGTCGTCATAAAGCCTACGGGGAGTTTATAGTTGTCGGAAATACAAATGCCGCCGTCTCTGCCGCGCCGAACGTAGACGGGTACGGTCAAGGAAAGCAGGTCGATATACCGATAGACGGTGCGCGTGGAAATTTCGTGTTTTTCGGCAAGGTAGCTCGCCGTAATTTTGCGCTTTGCCAAAAGGTCAAACAAAATGGACACCAAAATTGCAAATTTCATAAAAATACTCCTAAAAAGTTAAAAATATTTTATCATATATGACAGATGTTGTCAAGTTTTCCGTGTTAAAATTTAGATATCAAAGGAAAAAAGGACGGGAAATTATGACGAATTTTGACGAATATATTCAAGAAATGGAAGTAAAAAGAGCAAAGAGAAAAAACGCGGCGTACAATGCGGAGCTGAAAAAACGCTTGCAAGAACGGACGAAAGAAGACGCCGTTGCCGAACTGTACGCGGCGTTGGTTTTTCCTTGCGGCAGCGCGGAAATTCTTCTGCCCCGCCAGCGTGCGTTTGCATAGGAAAGCAAGAGCGAATGGAATTGGGGTTTTTAACGGGGTATCCAAGGAAATACCAATAAAACGCTTGACAAAAAAGGGGGAAAAGTGTAAAGTAGAAAGGTAAGATAGCAAAGGCGAAAGCCTTGTACGTAAAAGGAGATAATAAGATGGCAAACGTAATGGATACGCTCCGTGCGAGAGGGTTCGTCAAACAAACGGTGTTTGAGGAAGAGTTGTACGAAAAATTAGGTAAGGAGAGCGTGCCTTTCTATATCGGGTTCGACCCCACGGCGGATTCGCTGCACGTTGGGCATTTTATGCAGCTTATCGCAATGCACCATATGCAGCAGGCGGGGCATAAGCCCATTATCTTGATCGGCGGCGGTACGGCGATGGTCGGCGACCCGTCGGGCAGAACGGATATGCGTTCGATGATGACGAAAGAAACCATTCGCCACAACGTTGAATGTTTTAAAAAGCAGATGGCACGCTTTATCGATTTCGAGGGTGAAAACGCCGCGATTATCGTAGATAACGGTGATTGGCTGCTCGATTTGAACTATATCGATTTCTTGCGTGAAATCGGTACTCATTTCTCCGTAAACAGAATGTTGACGGCGGAATGTTTTAAACAGCGTTTAGAACGCGGTCTGTCCTTCCTCGAATTCAACTATATGTTGATGCAAGGCTACGATTTCCTCGTGTTGTATAGAAAATACGGCTGTCAGTTGGAGCTTGGCGGCGACGACCAATGGAGTAACATTTTGGCGGGCGCGGACCTCATTAGAAGAAAAGAACAAGCGCCTGCGTACGCGATGACGTTTACGCTTTTGACGACTTCGGACGGCAAGAAGATGGGTAAGACGGCAAAGGGTGCGGTGTGGCTGGACGAGAACAAGACGACCCCGTACGAGTTCTATCAATATTGGAGAAACATCGACGACGCGGACGTGGAAAAGTGTATGAAGCTTTTGACCTTCCTGCCTTTGGAAGAGATCGAGGCGCTTTGCGCGCACAAGGACGAGCGGATCAACCACGCCAAGGAAGTGTTGGCGTACGAGCTCACGAAAGAGGTGCACGGCGAGGAAAAGGCGAACCTTGCGCAAAGCCAGGCAAAAGCGGCGTTCGGCGGCGCAAATGCAGAGCTTTTGACGAAGGAAGTAACGGGCGTTGCGACGGTTGTGGACGCTATGGTGGCGGCGGGCGTTGCAAAATCCAAGGGCGAGGCTCGCCGTTTGATAGAACAGGGCGGCGTTTCCGTGGACGAAACGAAGGTTTCCGACCCGAATATGCCCATTCCGAGTGCGGAATTCGTTTTGCACAAAGGGAAAAAAGTACATTTGAAAATAATCGTAAAATAAGGAAAAGGGTGGATTATTCCGCCCTTTTTTAAAAAATAAGGAGAAAAAAATGAAAAAATTATCTATCGGTTTGCTTGCGCTTTGCACGGCGCTTGCGTTTGCGGCGTGCGGCGAAACAGAAGAAAACGGGAACGGAAGCGAAAATAGCGCGCCCGCGGTTACGAACGAGGTAACGAAAGCGGAATGGGAAAGCGCGTTGCAATTTGATTTGGAACAATTTTCCTATACCGTATCGGGACAAGGTTCGTGGGAGGTGTACACGATCGACGGCGATATTTTGAAGATTGGAACGGTGGGCGCACCGGAACGGTATTTCTCGAAAGAAGACGGCAAGTATTACGCTTACGAAAAATCGGGCGAAGAATGGTTTAAATCTGCCATTCCCCCAAGAGGAATATACGTCGTACTTTGAAGATTTGTACGATATTGCCGAAATGTATACCTACGAAGAATTTACTTACAACGTAGACAAGGGCGGCTACGAGGCGGAGAGCCTCGGCGAGGGCAGCTTTTTCTCCGACTTTTTCATTAGGTTCGAAGACGGAAAGGTCGTGGAAAACAGCTTTACAGCGTTTACTACCGTTTGGAAGGTTACCTACGATTACACTCCGGAGACGTTGACTTTGCCCAATGCTACCCTCGTTGTTTCGACGGAAATCGAAACGCAAGAAGCTTGGGCGGCGGCTTGGGCAGCGGTAGCGCCGAAGAGCGAAACGCCGCGTACGATCCGTTTTTCGATCGGCACTGCAGAGCTGGAAGAGCCGAGACTTGTTTATGACGTGCGGGTTGCGGATAAATTGATCTATACCGCAACGATCTATTTCGAGCAGGTATACGAAATGGCGGAAGACGGGGAAATTTACGAATATTTTAAAGAACTCGGAAAGGAGTGGACGAAAACGCACCGTACGGGTACTTCGTACAGACCTTGGGACTTTTTATTGAATTCTGCAACGACTATGGGCGGACACGGCGAATACGTCAAAGGCTGTGAAAACCTTGAAGGCGCGGTGTACGACGAAGAGGCAAAATGCTATACCTACACGGTAGACGAATGTATGTATTGGGCGTATTTTGAGGACGGAAAGCTCATTAAACTGGAGATCGCCTCGGATTCGTGGGAAGAAGGGCAATATTACGAATTTGTTTTCAATTATAGCGTGCCGACGATTGAAGTTCCGCAGGTATAAGCAAGAGGAAAAAGCAAAAGGAGAAAAGCGTGGAAAAATCGGTGCGGACGGTATTTGCCCGTTATGAAAGTGAAAAAATAATTGAAAAATCCCGCTTTTTGACCTACTCTGCGCACGTGGAAAGCGAGGAGGAAGCCCGCGCGTTTATTGCGGAGATTCGGGGGAAACACTCGCTTGCGACCCACGTTTGCTATGCGTTTATCGCGGATAAAACGGGGAATTTACAGCGTTTTTCCGACGACGGCGAGCCGCAGGGCACGGCGGGGGTTCCGATTTTAGAGGTATTAAAAAACAAAAAGTTGTTTGAAACCGCGGTGGCGGTGGTGCGCTATTTCGGTGGAATAAAGCTGGGGGCAGGCGGGCTGGTACGCGCCTATTCGTCCTCGGCTGCGGAAAACCTCGACGGGGCGGATATCCGTGTTTTGGAGATGTGTCAACAGTGGCGTATCGAGGTGGACTACACGGGGATAGACGGGGTGCAAAAATACCTTTCAACGCATACCTGTACCCTACTTTCCACCGATTACGGGGAAAAAGTCTGTTTTCAAGTCGCCGTGAAAAAAAGCGGGGCGGACGGGTTTTGCAAGGAGCTCGTCGATTATATGCAGGGCAGAGTATTTTTGGAAAAAGGGGCGGAATACTACGCTCCGTTTGCCGAATAGGGATTTTTTAAATAGGAATAGGAAAGGGAGGAAAACCTTATGAAATATTGCAATCTTGGAAATATGCCTTCGTCGGCTGTCGTGATGGGCTGTATGCGGATTGGCGACAAGCCTTTGGCGCAGACGGAGAAGACGATCGTGCAAGCGATGAGCGCGGGCGTAAACACCTTTGACCTTGCCGATATTTACGGCGGCGGGAACTGTGAAAAGGTGTTCGGCGTGGCGATGCGGGATTTGGGCGTGCAGAGAAAAAATTACCTCTTGCAGACGAAATGCGGTATCCGCAAAAACGCGGACGGGAAAATCGGTATGTTTGATTTTTCGAAAGACTATATTCTTTCTTCCGTCGAGGGGAGTTTGAAACGCCTCAATACCGAATATATCGACGTGCTGCTTTTGCACCGTCCCGATACTTTGGTGGAAACGGAAGAGGTCGTAGACGCTTTCGAACAACTCAAAGAAGAAGGCAAGGTACGCGCTTTTGGCGTAAGCAATTTCTCCGCAATGCAGATGAAATTATTTAAATCCTGCGGGATAGAAATCGTGGCGAACCAAATGCAATTTTCCTTGGGACATACCCTGCCCGTGGACGCAGGGTTTAACGTCAATATGGAAAAGGACGAATCGGTTACCCGCGCGGGCGATGCGATGGAATACGCCCGTCTTCGGAAAATTCCCTTGCAGGCTTGGTCGCCTTTGCAGTACGGGTTCTTCGAAGGGGTGTTCGTAGGGAATGAAAAATTCCCCCGACTGAACGCAAAGCTGGACGAGCTGGCGGAAAAATACGACGCGTCGCCGTCTGCAATCGCGCTTGCTTGGATTTTGCGCCACCCTGCGTTTAAGCAGGTCGTTACGGGTACGACTTCGCCCGAACGCATGAAGGAATTGTGCAAGGCGGGGGATATTACTTTGACGAGGGAAGAGTGGTACGCCTTATACGCGGCGACGGGAAAAGTGCTGCCGTAAGGCAAAATAAGGCCGCGCGGCGTTTTCCTTGTACAAAATAGACAATAGAGTGGGGCAAGTTTGTAGATTTTGCCCATTGTAAAAAAAATTGAAATGTTGTAAAATAGTAGTAATGAAAAAATGATAATCCCTTAGGAGGAAAAAGATTATGGCAGGACTTTTGCTGAAAGGCATTAACAAAGTATACCCTTCGGGCGTACAAGCAGTATTCAATTTCTGTCTCGATATCAGAGATAAAGAATTCATCGTACTCGTAGGACCTTCCGGTTGCGGTAAATCTACGACTCTTCGTATGATCGCAGGTTTGGAAGAAATTTCCAGCGGTGAACTTTATATCGACGGGAAACTCGTAAACGAAGTCGTTCCCAAGGATAGAGATATCGCGATGGTATTCCAGAACTACGCTTTGTATCCCCACATGACCGTTTACGACAATATGGCGTTCGGTTTGAAACTTCGTAAAGTACCCAAGGAAGTCATCGACCAGAAGGTTAAGGCTGCGGCTGAAATCCTCGGTATCACCGACTACCTTTCCAGAAAACCCAAGGCATTGTCCGGTGGTCAAAGACAACGTGTTGCGCTCGGCCGTACGATCGTTCGTGAACCTAAGGTATTCCTTTTGGACGAACCTTTGTCCAACCTCGACGCAAAACTCCGTGCTTCGATGAGAACGGAAATCTCCAAGCTTCACGCTCGTCTTGCAACGACGTTCATCTACGTTACGCACGACCAAATCGAAGCTATGACCATGGGTACGAGAATCGTCGTTATGAAAGACGGCTTTATGCAGCAGGTAGATACCCCTCAGAACTTGTACGATTATCCCGTAAACCTTTTCGTTGCAAGCTTCATCGGTACGCCTCAGATGAACTTCTTCAAAGAAGCTACCTTGACCAGCGAAGCAGGTAAAATTTACGTAAACTTCACCGGTAACAACAAGATTCTTCTTCCTAAGAGCGTTGCTGCAAGAATTAAGAACATCAACGAATACCTTGACACCGGTAAGATTGTAACGCTTGGCGTTCGTCCCGAAGATATTCACCAAGACCAGATGTTCATTTCCAACTCGCCCGACACCGTAGTACAGGCTCGTATCGAAGTTATCGAAAAACTCGGTGCAGAAACGCAAATCTATTGCGAACTTGATCACGAAGGCAAAGAAGCGTCGATTATCGACAACTCCACGCAGATGATCGCAAAGATTTCCAGCCGTGCAATCGTTGCGCTTAACGACGTTATTGAACTTGCCTTCGACGCGCACCACGTACACCTTTTCGACGGCGAAACGGAAGCTTCCTTGCTCGAAAGAGACGAAGGTTACGAAGTTATCGAAGAAAATGCGGAAGGTTCGGCGTTCGTACCTCCTACACCTCAGGAAATGCGCGCGCAGATCGATGCGGCTCGTATCGTAACGAAGGAAATGAAAGCGCAGGCTAGAAAGGACGCAAGAATGGCAAAACGCGCTGCGAAACAGCAGGCTGCGGAAGCTCCCGTAGAAGAAGCTCCCGTAGAGGAAGCTCCCGTAGAAGAAGCTCCTGTTGAAGAAACGAAAGACGAAGAATAATTTGCAGTCTTACCGACCGTCCTTTTTCAAGGGCGGTCGAATTTTAGGACGAAGGAGTAAGCGGTGAAAAGAGTAAAACGTTTTCTGGCTTTATTTTTGTGCGTAATCGGTTGCTTGGCGCTTGCTGCGTGCGGAACGAACGACGGGAAGGACGAGTCTTCCAAATCAAGTGCAGGTTCGGGACAAAGCAGTATACCCGGCGATGATGCGGGAACGGATATATACGATTAAACAAGGGGAACCGCGCTGTGTGCAACACAGCGCGGTTCGTTTTATTATTCCGTGTTTTTAAAAAGTCGTACGGCAAGTGCCGTCATATCGTCTTTGGCAACGTTTCCGTAGGCTTGCAGGGCTTTTTCCACCAACAAATCGACGAGTTCCTGCGGGTTTCGTATGGGTAGAGTGCGCAAAATTTCGTATAGGTCGGCGGGTGAGCCGAATGCATCGCTAACCCCGTCGCTTAAAAACAGCAATACGTCGTTTTCTTGCAGCTCGTAACTGGCGGTTTCGGGGCGCAAGCAATCGAGAATCCCCAAAGGCAAGGTTGCGCTTTCCAAGACCTTTACCGTATTATCCGATAAAATAAAGGCGAGGGGAGAACCGATTTTAACGACGTCTGCACGCCCGTTGTCCAAATCGATAGTGGCAACGTCTACGCAGGCAAAGCTTTCCTCTTTATGAAAGGTCAGCAGTTTGTTGACGGTGCTAAGAATGAGGTCGGGCGGCATTTTCGCCCGATAAAAACTTTCTAAAAGAGAAACGGTGCTTTCGGAAATTTGCTTGGCGTATTCGCCGCTGCCCATACCGTCGGCGAGAGTAACCAAAAATTTTCTTTCGTCGATTTTGATGACCGAATGAGTGTCCCCGCTGGCGCTTTCGCCCGATTTCCGCATCGAGGCAACGCCAAACGCGGCGTCAAAGTAGGGTTTTTTTCGCAGGATACAGCAGAATTTGTCGTGGGAAAGGGTGAAACGCTGCGAAATCATCATCGGGGTTTGGAAAAGATGAGAGGCAACGGCGGCTATTTTTTTGACGTCTGCTTTTCCGTAACTGACGAGGGAGAGGGTTATATTCTCTTCGTCGCCGTAGATTAAAATTTCGTTGCTGACAATCCCTACGTTTAAAAGTGCGTTTATAAAAGCTCGCTCCCGCGCGGTATGTACGGGCAGCGGCTCGCTTTGCTCCAAAGCCAAATTTTTTAATATCTCGCTGACCCCTTGCGCTTGTCCTGCCAACAAGCTTCTGCCCGACGCCGTGTTTTCCGCGTCGGCAACGTAGCGTTTGTATTCGATAAGCTGCTTATTTAGCGAATACAAAATTTCGCTGTGGTTTACGCAGGTTTCCGCCAATCGACGGGGGATATCGATGAGATTGGCTTTTCCTTTTTGGCATCCGATATCCACCAAAGCGTCGAAGGAGAGCAATAGCTCCTTTTGGCTGCACGCCTCGTAAGCGGGGCAGTTTTTGCAAGTCTCTTCAATAACCTGATTGCGGATAAAGCGTTTTGCCATACTATCCGCTTCCTTATCGCCAAGGGAAGAAAACGCCGTTTGAATTTCGCGGAAGACGGCGGAAATTTCAAACAGCTTTTCCCCGACGGCGGCGCGATTGCGATTGATGGCAATACGCGTAAGGTGGCGTTCCCGATAAAAAAGGATTCTGTTTTCCATACTCTTTAATAAAGGCGCGGGCAACAAAATGAAAAAGAGTACGGGTAAAAGCACGGACAGTAAGGAAGCAATCAGTTGCGAAGTGGGAAATCCGTATAAACCCTCAAAATAGCCGTGCGCAAAAAAGACGGTCAAAAGGGCGCACGAAGTCGCCAAGCGACCCGATTTAGAAAAGAGCGCAATCGCGACGCCGTAAAGGAAAAATAGCGCAATCCCGACCCCGCCGATTAAGAAAGGCGGCAGGGAAAGAAGGAAGGCGCACAACAAAACCAGCGCGTCTTTCGTGCAGTACCCAAATAGCAGTAAAATAAAAATAGCGATACCCAGGTACGCGTTCACGCTGAAAAAACGGCAGGCGCCGACCCCGACGAGCAGTAAAAAAACGGCGGTAAACGCCCCCTCGTCCGTGCGGGGTTTGCACTTTAACACCTTTTTTAAGAGAGTTTTCAAGGCAACGCGGAAAATTGCCGACAAAAGGAACAAGAACGCGGAAAAAAGCACTTTTTGCGAAGTCGGTTGATTGGCTAAATCCCCTAAAAAGGGAAGATAATAGCAACGAAAAGGGGCAAGGAGCACGAATAACAAAAGCGCGAGGGTCAAAAAAAGCGCGGGGAAAAATTTCGAGCGTTTCCACGCTCCGTTTGGCAGTTTCCTTTCGATAAAATAGCCTGCCGCAATCAAGACGGCTTGTCCTAAATATAAAAGAATTAGCAAAACGTCAAGGGAAAATAGGCTGGGCAAAACGCCGATAACGGCAGAGGGAAAAAGGGGTAAATCGGTACCTGCCATCGCGAAAAACAAAATTAAAGAGAAGGGCTCGCCGTTATCCCCGACAAAATACAGGCAAAGCGCCGCCATAAAAAGTCCAAGATATAAAAACAGTCGGTAAAAATCGAGTTTCCGTTTTATGTACATAAAAAACCTCCGCGCACGAATACCTTTATTATACGGGGTCGTCGTGTGCGGAAGTTTGTTTTTTCCGTCGGTTTTTATCCGTTTTTATCGATTACGGAGTTACGGGGAATCCAAGACTGATTAAAATCGCCTTGTTGACGCGGTTCATCGTGGCGGGCGGCAGTTCGCCAATCCGCTCTTTAAGGCGGCGTTTATCCAAAGTCCGAATTTGTTCTAATAAAATCACGCTGTCCTTTGCCAAGCCGTACGCCGAGGGCAGCTCGATATGGGTAGGGAGCTTTGCTTTATTGATTTTGCTGGTAACGGCGGCGGCGATGATGGTGGGCGAATATTTGTTGCCGATATCGTTTTGCACGACCAATACGGGGCGTATTCCTCCCTGCTCGCTGCCCACCACGGGGGATAAATCGGCATAATACAATTCTCCGCGTTTTACTTGCATACTACTTTACCTCTTTTGCAAACCGAACGAACTCCCTTACTGTATATTATGTAAAGGGGACGGGTTTGCGCTACGCATTTTCTTTGTAAAGTATTGCCAAATAGCGGCTTTTTATACGGCAAAAAAAATTTTTTATAGGTATTGACAAAAACAGGCGGTCGTGATACAATATAGGAAGACAAATCCTTTTTCGAAAGGATACGGAGGTGTATTATGAAGAAGAAATTTTTATCCTTTTTGACCCTCACCCTTGCGCTTTGTATGGGGTTTAGTATGACGGCGTGCGGCGAAGAGGACCCCGCGGCAGACGACGGCGGCAGCGGCGGCGGGGGCGGTCCTATCGTTTCGCCTACGGGCGAAGAGGAGCTCTTTGCTAACATCAAGCAAGCCATTGCAACGACGGTGGCTTACGAGGGCGATTTCACGGTTACGAGCGAGTATTCCAGCGAGAGCGGAACGTATACCTCGAAGAATAAGCTTGTAAAGTCGGTAGACGTTGCAGGAAAAAGAGCGGTGTCTTTAGAAGAGGACGAATACGCACAAAGCTACGGCGAGTATAATTACCAAGGAAAATCCGTTGTTCAAGAAAAGGTTTGGCAGGAAAATGACGATCTGTTGAAGCTTGAATTTGAAAAAGGATGGAATTACGACAAAGAGGAGTGGATAGAGTATGGTACGGCGTACAATTTCTTAGGAAACTACTCTTGGCAGGATTCTTTTAGCGGATATTCTCCGTCGGCATTTATTGAAGAAATGATGGGGTTGAACTTTTTAACCATTTCCGACCTTGCAACCCTTCGGTCTAATTACAATCAGGTCGCGACGGATTCCGAGACAAAGCAAAAGCAAGTAGATCCTAACGCTTCAGCAGAGGTAAAAATAGAGATTGCAAGCGAAGACGGGGTGGATAGTCTTATCGCAACGACCATTATATCTACGACAATGAACGGTTATAAGCTGAACTCTACGGCACTTGCGACCTATTCCTTTAAGGGCGGATACCTTTTAGAGGCAAAGACGGAAAACGTCCATGTAACGACCGAGACCGCTACGGGGAAGAGCAGTACGGCTACGTATTATTCGTCTTATGCTTATTCCTACGAATTTGACGAGGAATTTTATAACTCGACGGAGATCGCTTTGCCCGAAACGGATCCTGTGCCAGAAAATTTGTGGGACGAAATAAGCGTAGGCTATCAAGGCAAGAAATTTAATCTGGATATCCAAGGCTCGACGGCAGACGAGGCGATTGAATACCTCAATTCTCATTTCTACGAAGCGTGTGAAACGGCGGACGTATGGTACACGGACGAGGCTTGCACGACGAAGCTGGACACGACGGGTATGACGGCAGACGAGCTGTTGCAAATCGGTACGCTGTACGTAAAAGAATTAACCCTCAATGCAGATTACTGTATTATGATTGAAATCGAAAAGACGGTTTGTGATTTTTCGCCGGTATATGCTTCGGTTTACGCTTATAGCGATTATGAATCTTCGTACGTGGAGGTTTATGAGGCAGGGGAATCCTACTACGTCTATGGAGCTCCTAATACGACGATTTACGTAAACGGCGAAGAGCAATCGGCTGACGATGAAGTCGTTTTGGAAGGCGGGCAGCTTTACTTTATCGAAAAAGTTGAAACAAGAACGGACGATACGGAAACTCTGTTTGAAATGGTTATGATCGGATAAAATACAGAAAAAAGCGGGAACGAAAGTTCCCGCTTTTTATACGCATAAAACAGAAAAAAACGGCGCTCAATCGAGCGCCGTTTCGTGTTTATTATTTAGATGATGCACTTTTCGTCCTTTGCAGGCAGAGAGTCAAGCTCTTCTTTCTTCGCCGCATAGCCCGCTTTGCCAAGCAGGGCAAAGGTTGCCTTTTTGCCCTCTTCTACGCCGGGCTGGTTGAAGGTGTTGATGTTGAGCATCGCGCCTGCATACGCGGTCTGCAATTCGAACAGGAACAAAAGCTGCCCCAAGGTGAACGCGTTGAGCTCGGGAATCCAAAGGGTGTAATTCATTCTGCCCGCTTTCGTCAAGGCGTACGCCGTTGCCGCGTTTTCCGCTTGGATAAGCTCTTCCATCGTATGACCGCCGAGGAACGCAACGTCGGGGATATTTTCACAGCCGTGGGGGATAGGCATTTCACAGCCGTACTTTTTCAAGGAAAGGAAGGTAACGACTTTGTCGAAAGGACCTTCGGTATAGAGTTGTACCTGCGAGTGCTGGTCGGTAACGCCGAGGGATTTAACGGGGGTTTGCCCAACGTTGCAGGGCTTGCCGTCAAGCGTTTCGTTTTTGCCGAGGGATTCCGCCCAAAGCTGGCAATACCAGTCGGCAAGGAATTTCAAATTATCCGAATAGGGCATCATAACGCCGATATTTTTACCCTCTTCCATCGCTGCAATCTGCAAAACGGCAGACATCAACGCGGGGTTGTGGCGCATTGCGGGCTTGTTACAAATCGAATCCATATACGCCGCGCCTGCAAGCAAGCCGACGATATCGATGCCGAGCACCGCCGCGGGCAAAAGCCCTACGGGACAAAGCTGAGAGAATCTTCCGCCTACGCCGTCGGGGAGGATATAGCTCTTAATTCCGCCGCATTCGTCGGAAATCTTTTTGAGGTTGCCCTTCTTTTCGTCCGTCGTAAAGATAACGTTGTCTTTGACGTTGACGCCCGCTTTCGTCAAAAGGTCGAGGATAATGAGGTATTGGGTCATCGTTTCGCTCGTCGCGCCCGATTTGGAAACGACGTTAAAGCAGGTTTTTTCCGGTTCGATAACGTCCAACAAATCGCGCATACGCACGGGGTCAACGTTGTCTTCTACGTAGAACTTAGGCCCCTTTCTCTTGGATTTGGGTAAATCGTTATAATGCAAATGGCACAAAGCGTTAAACGCCATAATCGGACCGAGCGCGCTTCCGCCGATACCCAAAACGACGAAGTATTGGAATTTTTTTCTTACCGATTTTGCCGTCTGCAAAATATCGGCAACGATTTCCTTTTGGTTGTAGGGAAGCTCCGTCCAACCCATATACAGTTCGTCCTTGCCGCGGTTTTCCTTTACGTATTTGAACGCCGCGTTGGCTTTGGAGGCGTAGGAGGAAAGTTTCTTTTCGGTGAAGCCCTTGTCGCCTAAAAATTTGTCCGTCATATTGTTGTAATCCAGCGTTACGCGCATAGAATTACGCCAGTCTCTCGTTTTGTATCCCATAAAAATCTCCTTGTTTTTATTTTCTCTATTATTGTACTCCTAATCTGTTTACTTGTCAAGAGTGAAAAGAAAAAAAGTTTGCAAAAACGGGCGAAAAATACAAAAAAATCGTCAAAAATCCCCCGTTTTTCGTCTTTCGCGTCGTTTTGCGGGTAGGAATTTTTTCAAGGCTTCGAAACGGAGCGCGCCCGTTACGAAATACAAGGCGCAGGTCGCAAGAAGGAGTACGAAAGTCGTAGTAAAGAGGGCGAGCGGGGTGGAGAAGAATCTCGCCAACAAACCGTGGGTGAAATACCCAAGCAGGGAAAGGGGGAGAACGGCGAGAAGATGGGGTAAAAATTCGCGTAAAAAAACTTGCTTGCCGCGGTTTTGATACAGCGGGCATTTTTTCAAAAGAAAAAGGAAATTGCAAAGGGCATTTACGGAAAAACTTGCGCCCAAGCCAATAAGATATGCGTATCCGCCGCACAGGGCGGGGAGCAGCAAAACGCAAAGCAGTAAAATCGCCGCGCTAAAAAAGTAGACGAGGAAGGTTTGCTTTTCAAATCCCAACGAATTGAGCATAGAAGTCGTAATCATCGTCAAGCTCATAGGCAGCAAAATCGGGGCGCTGTAAGAAATCATTTCTCCTGCGGTAAGGTTGGAAAAGGCGAGCGCGCCAAGGTCGTAGCCCAGCGTAAAAAAGAAGGGTAGAATGGCGCAAGCGATGAGGAAAGAAAATTTAATCCCCCGCCGCAGGTTGGTGTACAGGTGGGTGTAATTCCCCCGATAATAATCTTCAGACAGCTCGGGTACGAGTACGAGGGAGAGGGATCCTATGAGGGTGGAAGGGATAAAAAGCAGAGGCAAGACCATACCCGAAAGTACGCCGAATAAGGCGAAAGCGTCGCTTTCTCCCATACCGCTGCGTATAAGCATAACAGGCAGCAAAACGGCGATGGCAGAATTGATTAAAGACCCGCCTGCACGGACGGACGTGATAGGCAGGGACGAGGTGAACAGGGATTTAAGCTCTTTTTTCGGCTTAGAAATTTTATAGCCGCGAAGAAAAAATAAAAGGATTGCTAGCGAGAAGGAGAAGAGGTAAGAAAGCACGACCGCCCACACCGCTTTCTCCGCGCCGTTTAACGGGGAGGAAACGTTTTGCAACAGCAAAACTCCCGCTATGACCATTACCGTTTCTTCGGCAATTTCGACGATAGAGGGGAGCAAAAATTCTTTATTTCCCCAAAAACTGCCGCGGAGCACGGCGTAGATAGAAGAAAAACAAAGCCCGATCAGTAAAATTTTGAAAAGATTAAAACAGCGCGAGTCGGAAAACAGAAAAGTGAAGTTTTTTCCAAAAATCGCCAACAACAAAGCAACGGGCAAGGTCAGCAAAAGGCAGGCGCAAAGTCCTGCTCCGACGACGCGGCGTTCGCCCGCGGTATCGCCGTTTGCTTTGCATTTGGAAATCATACGCGAAACGGTGATGGGAATACCGCCCGTCCCCACGGTTAAAAACAAAGAAAATAGGGAGAGGGCGACTTGGTACAGCCCCAAGCCTTCCGCACCGATGAGGCGGGAGAGTACGACGCGATATAAAAAGCCCAATCCCCGTTCGGCGACGGACAGCCCCGTTACGATAGACGCATTTTTGTATACCTTGTTTTCCATAGATATATTGTACTTGGAAACTTGGACGAATAGAACGGGTATATTACGGAGAGGGCGAGCATATATTGATAGCAAATGTTAGAAAAACGCTCGGCAAAATTTCATAGAGTGGAAAAGGGGCAAACGCTTGCGGATATTGCGGCGTATTATTCCACGTCCGTTTATTTGCTCGTCAAAGAAAACGGGTTAAAATGCCCGATTTTTGTCGGGCAGGTGCTTATCGTTCCCAAAGAGCGGGGAAATTTGTACGTCGTCAAAGAGGGGGACACGAAAACGCTACTTTGCGGCAGCGCCGAGCGCTACGAAAAATTAAACGGAAAAAGCTTTTATATCGGAATGCGGGTGCTTTTGCAATAGCACAAAAAGAGGGGCAGAGGCATAGGATATAATAGTAACGATGACGCGACTGAAATTTTTTCGGATCTATTCGTAACAGGAGGTAACCCTATGTCCTTTTATTCCAATTTCCAATCGGATAAATGCCCGGGCTCGGTAACGGGCAATCCGTTGAACGGCTTGGTGGAAAAGGTGTGCATACAGGTAGAAAAAATTTTTGACGCTTGCATACAGCAGCGCCAAATCGAAAATTATACCCTCACGCTCACCGATTTGACGCCCGCCGACCCTACATATCCTTTGACTTTCGTATCCGCGCGTTCGCTCTCTGCCGAAGCAACGGTATCGGGGCTTTCTATCGAGCGGCAAGCCGATAAACAATGCGCGCGCGTACAGGCGACCGTTTCCGTGCCCGTAGAGGTATTATATACCGACGCGGCAGGCGTAGACGGCAGCGCGGCGGCAACGGTTTCGATGCCCGTCGACGTGCTTCTCTTCGTACCTGCCCCCTCCATTATCCCGTTTACGGTAAAGGCGGTGGTCAGCGTCGTAGCGCCTGACGGTACGTATGACGCGGAAACGCAGGGATTTGTCGTCAGCCTTTGCGCGACGGTCATTTTGAAAATATCGATGCCCGTCGAGCTGTTGGTGCCCACGTACGGGTATTGCGTGCTCCCGCCTGCGCAGGAATATTCACAAGAGGTATGTTCGGGATTTTTCGAATTGCCTTTGTATCCGCAGAGCCACCGCGGCGGCTGTAAAAATTGCAATAATACCTGCAACAATTAAAAAGAAAAGCCGCGCAGCTAAAACTGCGCGGCTTTCGTTTTGCCTTGAAAAATCAATAAGTGGAAAGATCTGCGGGGAAGCTGATGGTCAAGCTGTCGTGCAAGGTTGCCGTTTCGTGGTAAACGAAACCGTTGAACAGCTTTTTATAGCCTGCTGTCTCGCCGTCCTTTTGCAAAATAACCCCTTTGATTTGTGCAAGTTGGTTGTCTTCCGTTAAAACGATGGTATAGCTAAGATTGTAATTTGCGCGTACCGTGTCGGGATCGATGTTGTATTGACGGAGCTGTGCCAACATACCGCTGGGGTTGTAGCTGCAGTATCTTACGAGGTCGTCAATGCGGAGCGCGCTCATATCAAAACTGATTTTGTATGCGTGTTCCGCTTCGTTTTTATACAGCTTCACGTTACTGCAAGTGGTGGTGAAATCCGCGAACGAATCGCCAAGCACTTCGGAAAGAATATCCAGCGTTTTTACGGAAGGCAAAGACGCTTTGATTTGCGATACGATGGAAGCGGTCGTGGGGTATTGATCCGTAACCGTAACGTTGTTCTGACCGTATGCGGGAGCGTTGGTGATTTGCTTTTGATAATACGTGCCGCCCGTGATGTACTGATAGGCGGAAACGTCGTAGTCAATCAAGCTGGACGAAGTGCCTACCAGCATTACCGCTTTGCTGTCGGCGATGGTTTCGTGCGCGTATTCGAAGACTTCGGGCGTTGCGGGCGTTTCTCCCTCTGCGGGGATTTCCGCTTCCCATTTAGCCGAACAATTCGTGGTTAAGACTTCTTTTACGTTGTCTAATTTTGCGTGCAGTAAGGAGCTGTTGATAGCTTCCATCGTGCTCGAATATTTCGTGTACAGTTTATCCACGCTTTCCAATTCGTTCGTCGCCGCGCTGAAAAGGGTTTGGAAGCTGTTATAAGCGGCTTCTTGTTCGGCTGTGGAGATTTCGTCAAAAACGAACTCGTCTTTGGGAACGTTGACGGAAGGGCCGTTGTTGACGGAGCCGTCTTCCTTTTCGTCGCCGCAAGCAGTGAAGGCGAACAGAGAGGTTGCCGCAAGAGTGATGGCAAGAATTTTTCTAAATTTTTTCATAATAGTTTCTCCTTGAAAATGAAATATTTTCGATATACTATCATAATACCAACTCTAAGAAAAAATGTCAAGCGTTTTTCTGTTTTGTAAACCGCTTGACGAAAAAAAAATCGCTTGCGCGGGAAGATAAAAAGTCTTGCTTTTTTCCAAAGAAAATGGTATAATAAGACTATGAACGTGTATGCAATCAGCGATTTGCATCTTTCCTTTACCTCGGACAAGCCGATGGACGTTTTCGGGGGCAACTGGGAAGGGCATTTTGAAAAAATAAAATCCGACTGGCTGGAAAAGGTGGATAAGGACGATATCGTTTTAATTGCGGGGGATATCAGCTGGGCGATGAAGCTCGACGACGCGATTACCGATTTAAACGAGCTTGCCAATTTGCCGGGGAAAAAGGTGTTTATCCGCGGCAACCACGATTATTGGTGGAACGGAATCACCAAATTGCGCGACCGCGCGCCCAACGATTCGTTCGTCTTTTTGCAGACGGGCGCGGTGCGTATCGGCGATTTCGTTATCGTCGGCTCTCGCGGGTGGACTTGTCCGGGTAGTACGGATTATACCGAACAGGATCAAAAGCTCTATCTTCGCGAAGCGGAGCGCTTTCGCCTTGCCTTTTTAGAGGCGGAAAAGTTAAGGCAAGAAGGGGATAAAACGGTGGCGATGATTCATTATCCGCCCTTTGGCTTAAAGAGCGAAAAGACCCTTTTTACCGACTTGTTTGAAACAAACGGCGTGGAAAAAGTCGTCTTTGGACATATCCACGGATTGGCGTATTTCCCGATGAAAACGGAGCGCAGGGGGATAGAGTATCTTTTGACTTCTTGCGACAAAACGGCTTTTCGCCTTATAAAAATCTATTGATTTTTACTTTTCTTTAAAAAAGAGAGAAAAAGTGCTTTCCGAACTCTTTACAACGCTGAAAAAAAGTGGTATAATAACAGTTGGTAAGCGAAACAATAATCGGCTAACTGCGTCTTGAACGTTTCGTTTCAAGGCGTTTTTTTTAACGTCGTATACAACGGACAAAGGAGAACTATATGCTCGAAAGAAAAGATTTGTTGGGGCTTATTGACGCAACGGCGGAAGAGATTACCGCCATTCTCGACCTTGCGCAGCAGTATAAAGATCGCATCAAGCAGGGCGAAAAGAAAATGTCCTATTTGGAAGGCAAGACGGTAACCGTTCTTTTTTATGAAAACAGCACGAGAACTCGGACGAGTTTCGAACAGGCGGCGAAATATCTCGGCGCAACGACGATCAATATCGTCGCGGGGAATTCTTCCGTGGCAAAAGGGGAAACTCTCGTCGATACGGGCAAGACCTTGGACGCGCAGAAAAACGATTTCATCATTATGCGCCATCCGATGGGCGGCGCGCCCTATCTTTTGGCAAAGACGGTCAGGGCGGGCGTATTAAACGCAGGGGACGGTATCAACGAACACCCCACGCAAGCCCTTCTCGATATGCTGACGATGCGCGAACACTTCGGTACGTTAAAGGGACTGAAAGTAGCGATTTTGGGAGATATCAAACATTCGCGCGTGGCAAAATCTAACCTTTTCGCATTGAAAACGATGGGCGCGGAAGTGTATATGTACGCGCCGCAAACCTTAATTCCTACGGGGCTGGACAAGCTGGGCGCAAAGATTTGCTCGTCGAGAGAAGAAGCGCTTGATAACGCGGACGTCGTGATGGGGCTTCGAATTCAGCTTGAACGTCAGCAGGCGGGGAACTTCCCTTCGCTTGGCGAATACGCGGCGAACTACGGCGTAGACGAAAAACTGCTTGCACTTGCAAAACCGAACGCGATCGTTTTGCACCCCGGCCCAGTGAATCGCGGTGTGGAATTGACGAGCGGGGTTATCGACCACGAGCAAAGCCGTATCGAAGATCAGGTGCTTTCGGGCGTAGCCGTGCGTATGGCGGTATTGACTCTGCTCAACGAATACAGAGAATATCAAAAAAACGGAGGGAATAAACAATGATTATCAGAAACGGCAACGTAGTTTTAAAAAATTCCGTAGAGAAGAAAGATATTCTCGTGCAAGAGGGTAAAATCGTAAAGATTGCCGATTATATTCCCGCAAACGGCGAAAAAGAAATCGATGCTTGCGGCAAGCACGTTTTCCCCGGGCTTATCGATATGCACGTGCATTTGAGAGAACCGGGTTTTGAAAAGAAAGAGGATATCGAAAGCGGTTCAAAAGCGGCGGTAAAGGGCGGTTTTACGCAGATTTGCTGTATGCCTAATACCAATCCCGTAACGGATAACAAAGTAGTCGTTACCTACATCAAGGCGCGCGCAAAGGAAGTAAACCTTTGCAAAGTACACCCCATCGGCGCGATTACGAAAGGCTTGAAAGGGGAGGAAATGGCAGCGATTGCCGGTATGAAAAAGGCGGGCGCGGTCGCGATTTCCGACGACGGCGTAGCGGTAAAGAACGCGCGACTTATGCGCCTTGCGATGGAGTACGCAAAGGGTTTTGATATCAAATGCCTTTGCCACTGCGAGGATAAAGACCTCGTAGACGGCGGCTCGGTACACGAGGGCTTGAGCGCGACGATTGCGGGCTTGAAAGGGATTCCCCGTGCGGCGGAAGACGTTATCATCGCCAGAGAAATTTCGCTGGCGGAAACGTTGGATACGCCCGTGCATATCTGCCACGTTTCGACGTATAGCGGCGTGCGTATGATTCGCGATGCAAAGCGGGCGGGCATCAAAGTAACGGCGGAAACCTGCCCCCATTATTATGCGTTTACGGACGAAATTATCAAAGGCTACGACACGAACACGAAGGTCAACCCTCCCATTCGTGAAGAAATTGACAAGCAAGCGATTTTGCAGGGCTTGAAAGACGGTACGCTCGATTGTATCGTAACCGACCACGCGCCCCATCACGCAGACGATAAAAACGTCGAATACAATTTGGCGGCGTTCGGGATTAGCGGTATTGAAACTTCGTTCGGGTTTGCCATTACCTACCTTTACAAGGCAGGCGTGCTGACTCTTAACGAGATCGCGGAAAAGATGTCCTACGCCCCCGCGCAGATTTTGGGGCTTGACGGCGGCGAAATCAAAGAGGGCGGCGTTGCCGATTTGACGATTGCCGATTTGGACGAAGAATGGGTTATCGAGCCCGAAAAATTCGTCAGCAAGGGCAAGAACAACCCGTTCGGCGGACAAAAGCTTTACGGCGCAGTAAAATATACGCTTGTAGACGGCGAAATTAAGTATCAGGCGTAAGACGCCGTATTTCTAAGAAACGTGTTATATACGTCGCATTTCATCGTCAGGCTTGCGTTTTCCCTTGCTCGTTTACGCGCAGTAAACTCCCGTCGGGAAATCCGCGCCTTCCTTGAACTGCTTGTATCTAACCCGTTTCGTGAAACCGAGCGGTTACGTACTAGTTGTACGCGCCCCGTCGAAAATCTCCTTCTTCTTGAACTGCTTGCAACTACGGCGTTTTAGAACGGAAACAAATTGAGATAAAAAACATAGCGAGGAAATATATGATTACGGATAAACTTATTGACGGTATTATTGCAATGCAAAACCCTACCTGCGTAGGCTTGGATACTCTGTTCGATTATTTGCCTGACGATATGAAGGCGGGGGCAAAGACCTTTGAGGACGTAGCGGAAAGAGTGCTTGAATTTAACAAAAACCTCGTCGACAGCATTTGCGATATCGTACCCTCGGTCAAGGTGCAAATCGCGTACTATGAAATGTACGGCGTAGCGGGGATGAAAGCGTATTACGAAACCTTGAAATACGCGGCGGAAAAAGGCTTGGTCGTCATTGCGGACGCAAAGCGCAACGACATCGGCTCGACGGCGTCCTGCTATGCAAAGGCGTTTTTAGGGGAAACGCAGGTCAACGAAAATTCGATTGCCGCGTTCCCTTCCGATTACGTAACCGTCAACGGGTATCTTGGTTCGGACGGGATTTTGCCCTTCGTAGAACAGTGTGAAAAGAACGATAAGGGGATTTTCGTGTTGGTAAAAACCTCCAACCCTTCGGGCGCGGAAATCCAAAATATGGTTTTGGAAAACGGCGTGCCTATGTACGAATACGTCGGCGGCTTGGTGGAAAAATGGGGGGAAAGCACGGTCGGCAAGTACGGCTATTCGGCAGTCGGCGCGGTCGTAGGCGCAACCCATCCTACCGAAGCGGCTCGGCTTAGAGAAGTATTGCCGCACACCTTCTTCTTGATCCCTGGCTACGGCGCGCAGGGCGGTAACGCGGAAATGTTGAAAAGCTGCTTTGGCGCAGACGGATTGGGCGGGGTGGTCAATAACTCCCGCGGGATTTTGTGTGCGTACAAGAAAAACGGCGGCACGTATACGGAGGCGGCGCGCGCGGCGTGTATCGCAATGCAGAAGGACCTTAGCTCCGTAATTGGAAAAATGGGAAAATAAAAAGATGAAAGATTATATCGCAACCGTTGTAAAAAACGAAAAAATCGCGGAAAATATCCACGCAATCACCTTTGCGTTGGACGAAGATATCGCCGTTCGCTGCGGTCAGTTTGGTAACATTTCCGTCGGCGGCACCCATCTTTTGCGCCGTCCGATTGCCATTTGTAAAGTGGAGGGCAGAGAGGTTACTTTTTGCTACCAAATCAAGGGCGAGGGTACGCAGAAATTAAAAACCGTAGAGGCAGGTACGCGTTTAAACGTGTTGATGCCGCTCGGTAACGGTTTTTACGTCGAGGAAACGGAAAAGAAAGTCGCGCTCGTCGGCGGCGGCGTCGGCGTGTTCCCGCTTATCTCCGTGCTCCGTCAGTATGCGGCGGAAAAAGAGATCGCCGCGTATATCGGGTATCGCAATAAAGGCGCGGTTTGCGGCGTGGAAGAATTTGCCAAAGCGCAAAAATTTATCGCCGTTACCGACGACGGCAGCTACGGCGCGCAGATGAACGCCGTACAAGCTTTCCAAGCGGATTTAGAAAAAGGCAACCGCCCCGACGTCGTATTGGCTTGCGGACCTACGCCGATGCTTCGCGCCTTGAAAGCGTTGGTGCAAAAGGAAAATTTACCCTGCTACGTGTCTTTAGAAGAACGTATGGGTTGTGGTATCGGCGCTTGCCTTGTCTGCGTTTGCGATTTGACGAACGGCAAGCGTGCGCGCGTATGTAAAGACGGACCCGTGTTCAACGCGGAAGAAGTAACCTTATAAGGAGATGCAGATATGGCGAATTTATCGGTAAATCTTTGTGGAGTAACTTTGAAAAACCCCGTCATTGCCGCGTCGGGAACGTACGGGTTTGGGAGAGAATTTAACGAACTGTACGATATCGGCAAAATCGGCGGCGTATCGACCAAGGGGTTGACCTTAGAACCCCGTTTGGGGAACCCCGTTCCCCGTATCGCGGAATCGCGCGGAGTTATCCTCAACGCCGTCGGATTGCAAAACCCCGGCGTCGAGCATTTTATTGAAAACGACCTTGCTTGGCTGAAAAGCACGGGCACTTGCGTAATTGCCAACGTCGCGGGTAAGACTTTGGACGATTATACGAAGATCTGCGCGCGTTTGGACGGGTTGGTGGATATGATCGAACTCAATATTTCCTGCCCCAACGTAAAGAGCGGGGGTATGGCGTTCGGCATTAAACCCGAATCGGTCGAGGCGGTAACGGCGGCGGCGAAAAAATTCTTAAAAACCACCCCGCTGATCGTCAAGCTTTCCCCCAACGTCGAAAGCATCGCCACCAACGCAAAAGCAGCGGAAAACGGGGGCGCGGACTGCGTTTCTTTAATCAATACTTTGACGGGTATGGCGATTGATATCGAGCGCAGAAGACCGATTATCGCCAACAACACGGGCGGCGTTTCGGGCGCGGGGATAAAACCCGTTGCGGTGCGTATGACCTACGAAGTTTCGCAAGCGGTAAAAATCCCCGTTATCGGGATGGGCGGTATCACTTGCGCGGAAGATGCTATCGAGTTTTTGATGGCGGGCGCAACGGCGGTACAGGTAGGGACGGCAAACTTTACCGACCCGTACGCGATGCCTAAGATTATCGACGGGCTCAACGCTTGGTGCGATAAGCACGATATCGCAAACGTGTCCGAGCTGACGGGCGTTTTGCAACTCAACGGAAAATAAAAAAAGCGCGGAGGCGCTTAAGGAGAAAGATTATGCAATATACGTACAAAGAAGAATTTATCCGCTTTATGGTAGACAACGGCGTTTTGAAGTTTGGGCAGTTTACCTTAAAGAGCGGCAGACTCGCGCCCTATTTTATCAACACGGGCAACTATAAGACGGGCAAGCAGCTGGCAAAGCTCGGCGAATATTACGCGGCTTGTATCCACGACAACGGCTTAAAGGCAGACACTTTGGTAGGGCCTGCGTATAAGGGGATTCCTCTTTCCGTTGCAACGGCGATTGCGCTGTATAAAAACTACGAAGAGGAGATCAACTATTGCTTTGACCGTAAAGAAGTAAAGGACCACGGCGAGGGCGGTTTGTTCGTTGGCAAACAGCTTCAAGACGGCGAAAAAGTTATCATTATCGAAGACGTTATGACGAGCGGGAAAGCTCTTCGCGAAATTTTACCTAAATTAGAAGCGGCGGCAAAGGTTGAAGTCGTCGGTATGATTATCTCCGTAGACCGCAGAGAAAAAGGGCTTACCAGCGATTTGTCGGCAGTCTCCGAAGCAAAGAAAGAATTCGGGATCGACGTGTACTCCGTCGTTACGATGGACGATATCATCGAAGCGATTGAAAAGGGCGTCGTAGACGGCAAAGAACATTTGGCGGCAATGTATAATTACCGCAACACGTACGGCGCGAAATAACGTCTTGCGCGGGGTAAAATCCGCACGCTTTTCGTGTTGGGCAAGGGGGCGCGGATATCCTCGGCGACTCCCGTTGTGGCAATCAATAAACCGACGGCGCAGACGAAAAACAGCGCCAAAAGAAAAAGACGTTTCCGTTTCATACTTTCAGTATGCGGAGAGGTCGTAAAATTATGTAAAGAACAAGGTGAAAGGCTATGAAAAACATTATTCTGACGGGGGATCGTCCTTCGGGGAAATTGCATATCGGGCATTACGTCGGGTCGCTCAAACGCCGCGTAGAGCTGCAAAACAGCGGTAAATTCGATAAAATTTACATTATGATTGCGGACGCGCAGGCGCTTACGGACAATTTCGACAATCCCGAAAAGGTGCGCGCAAATATTACCGAGGTGGCGCTCGATTATCTCGCTTGCGGGTTAGACCCTCAAAAATCGACGATTTTCGTGCAGTCCCACGTCGAACAGTTGACCGAGCTTACGTTCTATTATATGAACCTCGTAACGCTGTCGAGACTGGAACGCAACCCGACCGTCAAGACGGAGATGAAACAGAAGAATTTTGAAACTTCTATTCCGATGGGCTTTTTGACCTATCCCGTATCGCAGACGGCGGACATTACGGCGTTCAAGGCGAACACGGTACCCGTGGGCGAGGATCAGCTGCCTATGTTAGAGCAGGCGCGCGAGATCGTCAGAAGCTTTAACGGGCTGTACGGGGAAACCCTTATCGAGCCGAAAGCGGTGCTGCCTGAAAACAAGTCCTGCTTGCGCCTGCCCGGTACGGACGGTATGGCGAAAATGAGTAAATCGCTTGGGAACTGTATCTACCTTTCGGACAGCGCGGACGAAATCAAGCGCAAGGTAATGGGAATGTACACCGACCCCAACCATATCAAGGTAACCGACCCCGGCGACACGAAAAATAACCCGACCTTTATTTATCTTGACGCATTTTCCACGGACGAGCATTTTGCAAAGTATCTGCCCGAATACGCCAACCTTGCCGAGCTGAAAGCGCATTACGAGCGGGGTGGTTTGGGGGATATGAAAGTAAAGAAATTCCTTAACGCCGTTATGCAAGAGGTGTTAGAGCCTATCCGCGCGAGAAGAGAAGAGCTTGCAAAAGACATTCCCGCCGTTTGGGAGATGCTGAAAAAGGGCAGCGAAGAGGCGAGGAAGGCGGCGGCGGAGACGCTTGCCGAAGTCAAACGCGCGATGAAAATCAATTATTTTGAATAAGCAAAAAAGCGTTTTTCCGTTAGGAAAAACGCTTTTTTAAAACGCAAAGAAAAAAAGCCGAGGCTTGTCCTCGGCTTTTTTGGTTTGCAAAACTTAGTTGTTGATCATGTCCTTGTAAGCTTTACCGAATTTCATAACGGGCTTCTTGCAAGCGGGAATTTCAACGGGAGCTTTCGTCTGAGGGTTGATACCGGTCTTAGCCGCTACTTCTTTAACTTCAAACGTACCGAAACCAACGAGCTGTACCTTTTCGCCAGCCTTCAATGCTTCCGTAATCGTATCAACGAGTGCGTCGTACGCGATCGCTGCGTCTTTGTTCGTGAAACCTGCTTTTTCTGCCATTGCTTTAATCAATTCGCCTTTGTTCATTAGAGAATCCCCTTTAAAAATAATTTCTTAAAAACGTGCTGTTTTTTTAAGTAATTTTATTATATCGCATATGGAAGGTTTTGTCAAGGGGTAGAAACAAAAAAAATCGCGAAAACCCTTTAAAAATAAGGGTTTTTTCGCGATTTACAGGTATTTTTTCTAAAATTCTGGTTTTGCCGGTGAAAAATAGGGGAAAGTCTTTATTTTCAAGGGGTTTAAGCTTAATGTTCGTCGGCGGTGTAAAAGCCGAAACCCAAAACCTGCGACACCTTCGACATAACCGCAAACGAGTCGGGGTCGACCGTTTTCATAATGCGGCGCAAGGTTGCCACCTGTCTTCTGCTGATTACGCAAACGAGCATCGTTTTGGAAATTTTGGTATACATACCCGTCGCGGGGATTGCCGTAACGCCGCGGGAAAGCTCTTTCATCAACGCTAAGGACATCTCTTCGGGCTTTTCCGTGATGATACGGAACTCAATTGCCGATTGGAAGCCGTTGGTCATCGATTCGTTGGTTTTGCTTTCTATATACGATTCGAAGACGGACAAGACGATGGGCAGCAAGGTCATACCAAGGTGCAGCTTTCCGTTGTCGTAAACCTTAAAGACGAACACGGACGAGCCGATAACGACGCAGTTAATGATAAAAATCATCCAAGCGATCGAGGTTGCTCTGAATTTTTTCTGGATAATAACGGCAAGGATATCCGCGCCGCCCGTACTGCCGCCCGCTTTAAACGCAAGCGCAATCGCTACGCCGATGCAAACGCCCGACGCCAATGCCGCAAACAGTTTGGACAGTTCGAGATGCTCGGTGGAAAATACGATTTCAAAATCGGGCAATACGAGTTCGATTAAAAACAGCCAAAGGGTCTGTAAGCCGATATTGAGCGCAGACAAAATGGCAAATTTCCGTCGAACGAAGAAAAACGCCAAAACGACGAGGGGAAAGTTCAACCCGAAGACGAGGACACTTTGCGGAACGGTACCGTTTGTGGCAACGTTTACCAAGATGGCGATACCGCTCGCCCCGCCGATGGTAAAGTCGTGGGGAGTAATCAGCGAATACGCCGCAAAGGCAATCAAAAGTGAGGAAAGGGCGGTAAAAAGTACCGCGCGCACGTACAGTTCGATTTTTCTGCGGCGATTGTTTTCCTCAATGGCGGTATCCTGTTTGGTTATTTTTTTAGGAAGCTGTTCTTCCATTGTCGTAATGCCCTGCTTTTCTTCCATAATAAACGCCTCAAAATAGGATTTGCAAAGTTATTGTATCACATTTTTTGCCTTGCTGCAAGTAGTTATCGGTACTTCCGAGCGGAAAGACGGATAATTTTTTGCATAAAAAACCGTTCCGCAATCTGTTTTACGGAACGGGGGAATTTTATTGCGGTTCGACGACGAACGTAATCTTCGCCGAAACGTTTTCCATCAAACGGATTTCCGCGGGGAAAGTGCCCAGCGTTTTAACCGATTCCATTCTAATCTTTTTCTTGTCGATGTCAAAGCCCGCCTCTCCAAGTGCCGCCGCCACGTGCGCCGACGTGATACTGCCGAACATTTTTCCGTTTTCACCCGTTTTGATTTTTACGGTTACCGATTTTCCTTCAAGCGCCGCCGCCAACGCCTTGGTCGCCTTAATTTCTTCTGCTTTATGGAATTCCTGCGCCGCCTTTTTTTGCGCCGCGTCGTGTACGTTGCTAGCCGTTGCGGCTTTTGCTAAGCCTTTCTTCAAAAGGAAGTTGCGTCCGTATCCGTCCGCGACCTCGACAACGTCGCCTTTTTTGCCCGTGCCTTTTACGTCTGCCGTCAAAATTACTTTCATATACATATCCTCCTTCGCGCGGGAAAACTCCCGTTTTTTTTCTTTTCAATACTATTGTACAGGAAAATTTTACAAATGTCAATAATCTTTGATAAATTTGCCCATACTGCTTTTATCTTTCAAGGAGGATTTTTATATGATGAACGAAAAAAATTGCGAAGTGAACACTTGTATTGGCTGCGGCGTAACCGAATGTAAGTACAACCGTTCGGGCGACTATTGCACTTTGTCCAAAATTCACGTGGGCAACACCTGCAATACGTCGGCAGAATGTTGCACTTGCTGCGACAGCTTCGAAAAGAAGTAAGCTCTTTGCTCTTCAAGGAAAACGCCCCGTTTTTTACGGAGCGTTTTTTCTTCGTTCGTTAAAATTTATCGAATAGATAATTTTTTATCGATTTACTGTAAAACGCTTGCTTTTTGTGTTTTGATGGGATATAATGGGAGTACAAAAAGGAGAACGATTATGGAAACGGAAAGAAAAGAAAACAAATTTCTTGCATATTTGAAAGCGATGCCCAAGCGGTATTTTATTACGGCGTTTTCGGGTATGGCGCAAGGCTTGTTCGTTACCTTGATTGCGGGTACGATTCTTGCCCAAATTGCGGGCTGGATAGGGGATAACTATTTCGGCAATACCTTGCTGTACATAGCGAATATTGCAAAGACCTTGATGGGCGTAGGCATTGGCGTGGGAATCGCACACGCTTTGGGGAAAAATAAGCTGTTGATTTTCTCCGCGGGGGTTGCGGGTATGGTCGGCGCATTTGCCGATAAACTGATGGTCGGGCAAGCGCCGTTGAGCACTCTTTCGTTGGGGCTGCCCGGCAACCCGATTGGCGCGTACGTGGTAACGATGCTCTGTATCGAAATCGTGGGCTTGTACGCAGGAAAAACCAAGCTCGATATTCTGCTTGTACCGATGGGGGTGCTCTTTCTTTCGTTCGGCGGCGTATTTTTGGCGTATCCGTTTATCGAGTTCGTCAACTTATTGGGCAAGGGGATTGAACTGGCAACGGAAATCGCTCCGTTGATTATGGGGATTGTAATTGCGGTCGTGATGGGGGTATTGCTGACGATGCCCACTTCCTCTGCGGCGATTTGGATGTCCTTTGCCGTGGGGAATACTTCGGAAGCGATGCTGCTTGCGGGGGGCGCGGCGACGGTAGGCTGCGCGTGCCATATGGTCGGTTTTGCGGTGGCGAGCTTCCGTGAAAACAAGGTCGGCGGTCTTGTTTCCCAAGGCATTGGGACGAGTATGCTGCAAATCCCGAATATTATGAAAAAACCCGTCATTATGCTACCCATGGTCGCGTCGAGCGCAATTTTAGGACCGCTTTCGACCTGCGTTTTCCATTTAAAATGCGGGGCTGCGGGCGGCGGTATGGGCACGAGCGGTTTGGTCGGCGTGTTCGAATTGTTTAGCGCGACGAGCGGCGCGTTAGGGTATATCGGTATCGTGCTTTTGATGTTTATTTTGCCTGCGGCTTTGAATTTGCTCTTCTCGGAGATTATGAGAAAGAAGGGGTGGATTAAACCTGGCGATATGAAATTGCCTGATTAAAACGTGTTATATACGTCGCATTTCAGCGTTGCGGCTCGGTTACGTACTAGTTGTACGCGCCCTCGCCACGCCTTGAACTGCTCGCATCTAACCCGTTTCGTGTAACTACTCGGTTGTTTGATTGAAAAACGCAACCCGACAAATATATATTTCTATTATATAATATATATAATTAAAAACAGTAAGGAGAATTGCCTATGAAAAAATTTTTAACGACAGTTGTTTCCTTGGTGACGATTGCTTGTGTAGCTTTTGGCGCAACGGCGTGCGGAATGAGTACCGATCCCGAGGTGCTGGCGAAAAATTTGGAGGATAAGGATTATATAGTTGTCTCGTGCCAATCCTTGGACGAGTATTATCAATCTTCCTATCTTTGCGCTGATATTCATTACGAAGACGTGGAGCTCGTGTTGGTTGCCAAAGGCGGAGACCCGCACGAGTTCGGTGCGCCGTATAATTGGATCGAGATTTATTTTTGCAAAGATGAGGAAACAGCGGAGTATTTGTACGAGTATTTATACGCCTATATAAAATATGTTGAAAGAGAAGAAGTAGATTTGTCCACAGAAATTCAAGACAACGTCGTTTATGTAGGGACTTCTGACGCGATAGAGGCGGCAAAAGGTCAATAGAGAAAAAGCAAAACAAACCCCGAACTCAAACGAGTTCGGGGTTTAAATTATACCTGTTCGGTTACGACGACCTGTCTTTGCGGTTCGCAGGTTAGATGCATACCGAGCGCCTTAAACGTTCTTTCGTCTACGTGGGCAAGCATAACGGTAGAGTGGAGTTCGCAATTTTTCAATTTATCTAATTGCGCCACCGCTTTTTTGGCTTTCGGGTCGTTGACCGCGCAAATGGAAAGCGCCATCAGCACTTCGTCCGTATGCAAGCGGGGATTGACCGCGCCCATATGTTTTACTTTGAGGTGTTGCAACGGTTCGATAATCGTCGGGGAAATCAGTTCGATTTTGTCGTCGATGCCGCCGAGCGCTTTTAACGCGTTTAAAAGACAAGCCGCCGACGCGCCGAGAAGGTCGCCCGTTTTTCCCGTAACGATACGTCCGTCGTTTAATTCGATGGCAACGGCGGGCGCGCCCGTTTCTTCCGCTTTGGCAAGGGCGGGAGCAACCGCGCGGCGGTCGTCCGTGGAAATACCCGATTTGCGCATCAAAAGTTCTAATTTCGCCACGACGTCCTTGCTGATTCTGCCCTTTTTCGCGTCGCAAAGCGCGGCGTAATAACGGCGGAGAATTTCGTTTTTCGAGGCGGTTTTGCAAACTTCGTCGTCCATAATGCAACAGCCCGCCATATTTACTCCCATATCCGTAGGGGATTTGTAGGGAGAATACCCCAAAATCTTTTCCAGCATTGCCGCTACGACGGGGAAAATTTCCACGTCGCGGTTATAATTGACCGCCAGTTTTTCGTATGCCTCTAAATGGTAGGGGTCAATCATATTGACGTCGTTCAAATCGGCAGTCGCCGCCTCGTAAGCGAGGTTGACGGGGTGGGAAAGGGGTAAATTCCAAATGGGGAAAGTTTCAAATTTCGCATACCCCGCTTTGACCCCGCGTAAATTTTCGTGATAGAGCTGGGAAAGGCAGGTCGCCATTTTTCCGCTGCCGGGGCCGGGCGCGGTAACGATGACCAAACGGCGTTTGGTCGGGATATACTCGTTTCTGCCGTACCCTTCCTCGCTAACGATTTTGTGCACGTCGGAAGGGTAGCCCTCGATGGCGTAATGTTTATAGACGTTGATACCGAGGTTTTGCAAACGCTTGATAAAGCCGTCCACGGCGGGCTGGGGCTGATACATCGTCATCACCACGCTGCCGACGTATAAGCCCTTGCTTTTAAAAATATCGATAAGACGGATAACGTCCGCGTCGTAGGTAATCCCCAAATCGCTGCGGTATTTGTTTTTCACGATATCGTTCGCGCTGATCACGACGAGAATTTCGGCGATAGAACGGAGCTTTAACAGCATTTTGATTTTGCTGTCGGGTTCAAAACCGGGTAAAACGCGGGAAGCGTGATAATCGTCGAAAAGCTTGCCGCCGAATTCGAGATACAGCTTGTCCCCGAACGCGTCGATGCGTTCTTGGATTTTTTCCGATTGCATAGACAGATATTTCTTGTTGTCAAAGCCAATCTTATTCATAAACTTCTCCTTGGTTTTTCGTCCGTTCTTTAAAAAATCATTATCTTATATATTGTAGCAAAAAAAAACCCGATTGTCAATCGGGTGGCGGCAAATTCGCGCGATAGAAAAGAATATTTTTTAATCAAAATCCTTTAGACCCAAAAGATAATCGGTGGAAACCTCTAAGGCGCGGGCAATATCCACAATTGCCTGCATAGGCGGTTCATTGTGGTCGTTTAACCATTCGCACAAGGTTGAAGTCTGTACGCATAACGTTGCGGCTAAATCCCTTTGCGTTTTTCCCTGTTCTTTCAATTCGCGTTTCACGCGTTCCCCAAACACTTTCATAATTCATATTATATAAATTTTTTAAGGGAAAAATACTTGACAATTCATAAAATATGAATTATACTAATATTAACAAATAAATTTGGAGGTATGCAAATGAAAAAGAAGATTGGATTATTGGTTTCGGGGCTGCTTAGCTTTGTAGCGGCGTTTGGGCTTGCCGCTTGCGAAGGGGAAACGAAAGTTACCTATGATTATGGTGATACGGATTTCAGCGGAATATACGACGATATTTACGACGGTTTGTACACTACGTACGACCAGACGGACGGGAGAATAACCTTGCCGACTGCGGGTACGGAGTATTATTCGGTAGACGATAACGATAATATCGTAAGAATGCGTTTGGATAAGATTGAATATCAAACGACGACTTATAAAACGATAGAAGAGGTATACGTCGAAATTAAGGTGTATTGTACGATTACGAGCGGTGAGGGTGCTGCGGGCTTGGGGTATGCGATGTACGATAAAGACGGTTACCTTATGGAAGATGGATATTTAGTCAAAAACAGCGTTTCTGCGGGTGATAAAATCGTGTTTACCGATACGATTTTTTACAGTTTCGGTCAAACGAAATATTTATTGGGCGGATATCGCTATGTATTAAATTCGATTTCGAAAGAATGAGGTGGACTATGAAAAAATTGATGATAGCAGTTATGACGATGATTTTATCTATTTCGGCAATTTTTTGTTTTGCTGGTTGCAGTATGTTAGAAGGGATTTTGGGGAAGGAAGATTCGGCAGAGGATTTTGACAGAACCCCTTACGTTGGTACATATTATTTTTCTTCCTATACGTATGTAAATGAGGAATATGAAATTTATAATTTGCATTATGAGGTTGGAAAAGGGTACTCCAAAGACTATATAACGCTTGAATTGAAGTCGGACGGGCACTATGAGTGGCGTTCGGAAACAAATATATCGGGCAATATGTCCGGTGAATGGAAGAAAGGCTATTCGGAAAACAAATTTGAGTTTTACGGACAGAATGGACAGATTATTTTTTCCGCTGAGATAGTAGATGGAACGTTTACTAGAGTAGAAAAAGATAGTTATCTTACAAGTCCTACAAAGATATATACTTGGGTGCTGGTGAAAGAATAAAACGAAAGTCCCGCGGTTTTTTAAAACCGCGGGACGATATTTTTTTTGCTTAAATTTTCTTCTTTAACTCGCGGACGGCGTTGAGCAGGAAATACTCTGCCGTCGTGTTTTTGCGGATAAGCTGCACCGCCTCTTCGGGGGTGCACCACCTTGCCTCGGCGATTTCCGCCGCGTTGGCTTTGATGGGGGTGTCCTCGACGACGACGATGAAATTCAGCATCAAAATATCCTTGCGCGCGTGGTAGCGAGAGGACATATATTTGGCTTTCACTACGTCCATGCCCAGCTCTTCTTTGATTTCGCGGGGGATTGTCTTCTCTGCGTTTTCGCCCTTTTTGATATAGCCGGCAAAGAGGATAAAATCGTCGTCTTCGACGTGTTTTGCCAATAAAATTTTATTTTGTTCCCGATTGGTTACGACCATAGATACCGCGATTGGAAACTGCGGGAACATATACGATTGGCATTTTGCACAATAGGGGATAAGTCCCTCGTTTTCGCAAAAGCGTAAGGTTAATTT
The DNA here is from genome assembly GCA_015069295.1 of Clostridiales bacterium. Lineage (GTDB taxonomy): Bacteria > Bacillota > Clostridia > Christensenellales > Borkfalkiaceae > Scatosoma. The sequence goes on along the minus strand of SVIW01000002.1, from coordinate 46,519 downwards.
TTCGCCGCATTCTCTACAATACATACTTTTTCCTCCCCTGACGGCGGGAAATGCCGCCGTTAGTATTATAATACCCCTTTTTACAAGAATTGTCAATAGGGAAAGAAAAATTTTTACGAAAATTTTACGGGCGGGGGTAAAAATCGGAAAAATCGCGCGCACGCGCGTATTAGCGCTTGACATATATATAAAATTGCGCTATAATTAAGCGTGTATAAAATGCGGGAGAAGGGCTTTTTTTGCGAAAAATGCAGAAAAAACTCGGTTTTTGCGCGTTTTAATAAAGCCATATAAGGGTAGTATATGCTGACAAAATTTTATAAAATGCACGGAATCGGCAACGATTATATTTATTTTAACTGTATGGAAGAGGAATTGTCCGACCCTGAAGGGGTGGCGATTCGTCTGTCCGACAGGCATAAGGGAGTCGGCGGGGACGGAATCGTAATGATTTGTTCGTCCGATATCGCCGACGCGAAAATGCGTATGTTTAACGCCGACGGGAGTGAAGGGAATATGTGCGGCAACGCCATTCGTTGCGTGGGGAAATTCTTGTACGATTTTGCCATCGTACAAAAAACTCTTATTACCATTGAAACGAAAAGCGGGATTAAGACTTTGCAGCTTTTTATCGGCAAGGACGGCAAAGTGGATTGCGTAAAGGTGGATATGGGCGCGCCCATTTTAACTCCAGGCGAAATTCCCGTGCTGCTCGACGGCGAAAAGGTCGTTGCGCGAGAAGTGGAAATTGCGGGTGGAAAAGAAAAAATTACCTGCGTTTCTATGGGCAATCCCCATTGTATTTTGTTTAAAGACCCCGACGGGTTGGAGCTTGAAAAAATTGGGCCTTTGTATGAAAACAGCCCGCTTTTCCCCCAACGCGTCAACACCGAATTTGTCAAAGTATTGGGCAAAAACGATTTAAAAATGCGGGTTTGGGAGCGTGGCAGCGGCGAGACGTGGGCTTGCGGTACGGGCGCTTGCGCCGTAGCGGTGGCGGCGGTGCTTTGCGGCTTTGCAGAAAAAAACGAGGATATTACCGTGCGGCTTCGGGGCGGCGATTTGACCATTCGCTGGACGGACGAAACGGTGTATATGACGGGCAGCGCGACGCTCGTATTCGTCGGCGAAATAGAACTTTGAGAGAGAAAAGATATGAAACCGAATTATCATTATAAAAACGTAGCAGAAACCTATTTATTTTCGAATATAGCCAAAAAAGTAGCGGCGTATACGGCGGCAAATCCCGACAAAAAAGTATTGCGTTTGGGGATTGGCGACGTAACTCTGCCCTTAGCGCCCGCGGTAATTGCCGCTATGCACGAGGCGGTAGACGAAATGGGCAAGGCGGAGTCCTTTAAAGGCTACGGACCCGAACAGGGGTACGGTTTTCTTAGAGAAAGCATACAAAGCTATTATGCACGCCGAGGCGTAACGTTGGCGGCAGACGAGATTTTCGTTTCCGACGGCGCGAAATCCGATTGCGGCAATATTCTCGATATTTTCGATAAGGATAACGCCGTACTCGTACCCGATCCCGTGTACCCCGTGTACGTAGATACTAACGTAATGGCGGGCAGAAATATCGCCTATATGCAGGCGACGGCGGAAAACGGATTTTTGCCGATGCCCGATGAAACGGTAAAAGCGGATATTATCTATCTTTGTTCGCCCAACAATCCCACGGGTGCGGCGTATACCAAAGCGCAGTTAAAGGCTTGGGTGGATTTTGCGATTGCAAATAATGCCGTTATTTTGTACGACGCGGCATACGAGGCGTTCGTTGCGGACGGCGCGGCGCGTAGTATTTTCGAGGTTGAGGGCGCGAGAAAGTGCGCCATCGAGCTTTGTTCGTTTTCGAAAACGGCAGGCTTTACGGGTACCCGTTGCGGGTATACCGTCGTGCCTTGCGAACTCGAATTCGACGGTATGAATTTGCGGAAAATGTGGCTTCGCCGCCAGACGACGAAGTTTAACGGCGTGTCCTACGTCGTGCAAAAGGGCGCGGCGGCGGTCTTTTCCGAGGAAGGGGAAAAGCAGATTGCGCAAAACCTTGCGTATTATCGGAAAAACGCCGAAAAAATCGCCGCTTGTATGGACGAATGCGGGATTGCCTACACGGGCGGGAAGAATTCGCCCTATATTTGGTTGCAGTGTCCCTGCGGTATGACGAGCTGGGAGTTTTTCGATTATCTTTTGGAAAACGCGCAGGTCGTTGGTACGCCGGGCAGCGGGTTTGGTAAAAACGGAGAAGGGTATTTCCGTCTTACGGCATTCGGTAGCCACGAAACGACGGACGAGGCTTGTAATAGAATTAAAAACTTGTTAAAAAAATAATTAAAAAAACGGAAGGTCGGTATGCAAAAGAAATTCTCGCAACGCTTAAAAGAGAATATCATACGTTACGCGATATATTTCGCGACGGTCGTCGTCGTGCCTTTTATTACGCCCGTGTTTAAGCTGGTGTTTAAAAAGGTCTATTACGGATATTTGCAGAATATGATCGCCGATACGTTTACCGTTCTTTTTTGGTGCGTCGCTTTTATCGTGATTGCCGTCCTTGCGCAAAAACGAAAGAAAAAGGAGCGGGAACGATTACAGCTTTCCGACGTAATTATCCATCCTGAAACCGAATTGAATACGGAAGAAAAGAAAAAGGGCTTGCCGCCGCTGCCTTGGAAAAACGTGGGGATTTTGACGGCGATTTCTATTTTCTGTATTTTCTTCGTCAGTATGCAAATCGGTTGGGAGGTCAAACCCTTTTACGATATCGGCGAAAAGGTTATGGGTATGACCGAAATGCTTGGTAAATTTGCCGAGCTTGGTAAAAATTGCGTCAAAGTCGTATGGATCGTGTTGCTTTTAAAATGCTCGTACGCCATTGCGGACGAAGTATTTTTCCACCTGCCCGAGGGTAGTAAAAAGACTTGGTCGGTATGGGGCGGTATCGGGGCGCTTATGGGCTTGTTCGGCTTGTACGACGTACTGATTTCGGGGATGACGACCTGGATGACCTTTACCTATCTTTTGCTGATTTATCCCGCAATCGTCGCGATTTATTATTTTACGCAGCGGCGGGGAGTAAAGGCGGGATTGTTGATTTTACTCGTATATATTTTCTGACCTTGGAGGAGAACGGGGCGTGAAATTTTTGAAATGGTTAAAAGCCAATCAACTTGCGTTTATCTATTTCGGATTTGCGATGTTGATAGAAATGACGGTCGTGTATGCCGTCGAGGGGACGTTTTTTATACAGCGCCCCTACATTTTCATTGGTTTCGTGTTTGCGGCGACGGCGTTAGTGCTGTTGTTGCCGAATAACCGTACCCGATTATTCGTTTACGGCGGTCTGTTGATTGTGCAGGCGGTTATCGATTTGGTGTTTGCCGTTATTTACGATATGACGGGGCAATATTTCGATTTGGGGATGCTCAGTCTCCGTAACGACGCGTTCGGCACGTTGGAAAGTATTCCCGTCAACCCTGCGGCGTTTTTCCTCGGTTTATTTTTCTGTATTTTATATTTCGTTTACGGCTTGCGAATTACCTACGAAGAACGGCATTTACACGTGGGCAGATGGTCGGCGTTCTTTTACGCGTTGGCTTCGATAACCGGGGTTAGCGTTATGATTGGTTCGCTGGCGTCTTTCTTCCCTGCCGATACCGACAAATACGAAGAAATGCGCAACGGCAATACCACGGGCTTGTATTCGGCGTACGGTATGATAGGGAATCTGTTTGGAGAAATCTCCAAGAGTATTTCCAAAGACGAAGTTTCCCTTTCGGAAGAGGACTTGGAAAGCTTTATCTATAATTACCAAGAAGTTCCCGCAAAGACGGAGTATTTCGGCGTTTCGAAAGGGAAAAACGTCGTAACCGTTTTGGCGGAAAGCTTTGAGTGGTACGCCTTTTTGAAAAATGAAGAATACCCTAACGCGCTCGATTTAACCGACGAGGAATTGGCGACGTTATATCCCAATCTTACTAAATTCTATAACGAAAGCGTGGTAATGACCAATTTCCATTCCCGCGAAAAAACGGATATTTCCGAAACGCTCAGCATTATGGGCAGTTATCCCACCGACGCGTACGTAAACTACGACTACGCCGACAACGCGATGCCGAATACGTTGCCCAATATCTTAAAAATAGAAGCGGGCGAGGAGAATCTGACGGCGCGTTCTTTCCATAACGGATACAAGAGCTTTTACAACCGAGAAGAGGCGCACGTAACCTTCGGGTTTGAGGGCTTGACGGATATGTACGATATGGAAAAAATGGCGATGGAGGGGTTGTTAGAGGGAGAAAAGCCGACGTTTATCAATTACGACGACGAAGGGGAAAGAAATCTGGACAGCGAAATGATAGAAACGGCGAAGGATTTAATGTTTCCCGCGGACGGAAGCCGTTTTTATACCTACGTCACGACGATTACGATGCACGGCGTCTACTATTCGCGGGAAAACCTGCAAGAAGAAAAACGGCGTATCATTGAAACGCTGGGTATGGAGCGTTTGTTCAATATTGCGGAAAAGGACGGCGCGGAAGTGTTGCTGTATTATATGATTACCGCGCTTGAATTTGACGACGCGATCGGCGCGATGATGAACGATTTGGAAAAGAAAGGGCTTTTAGACGATACCGTCATCGTGCTTTTCGGCGACCATAACGCTTATTATCAGCAGCTTAGCAATTACGTCAAAAATATAGACGATTACGATACGAAAGGGAAATTTACCGATTTGTACAACGTTCCGTTTATGATCTACGATACTGACCTTATTGCGGAAATGGAAACGAAAGGGGAATCGCGTATCATTGACAAGTTTACCTGTACGGCGGATATCGTGCCCACCCTGCTCGATTTGTTGGGAATCCAGTATTTTGGAAATCTCTATTACGGACATTCGGTATTTTCCAAAGACGCGTCCGTGCTCTATTCCCGCGCGTACGGCAACTTCATTTATGACGGCGTTGTTTCCCGCAGCGTAAATAACCCGTTCTATATCCACAAATCCGTAACGGAAAAAGCGTTGTCCGATTATAAGAAAGAGGGCGACGTGTTGGTTGAAAAAATTAAATATTGCGACTATGTTTTCCAAAAAAATTATTTTGCAACGAAAAATAATTTGGCGCAATTCCAAGAAGAAATGAAAAAACTAAACGGCTGGGATTGACGGAATAAAGCGAAATACTGCGCCCCCAAGGCATTTAAAAGCCTTGGGGGTAATTTTTTTGACAAAAACCGACCTTATAAATATGGAAAAAAATCAGATATTATAGAAAATATTTTATCCTACACTATATAATATAAATATTAAAGAAAAAACAAAATGTCATAGTTTTGTTTGACAAGCATTCCCTACGGATTGATGGAAAAAATTTCCTGATTTTAAAAATTATTTTATGGAGGTCAATTATGGCTATTGACAAGTGTAACTTACGCAAAATCATCGTTACTTCGATGAGCTTTGCAATTGTGGCTTTTGGGTTCTTGTTTTTCCTTTTGGGCGTAGTTTCGTTTGGCGTTGGCGGTTCGTATTCGATTATCGATACCTTCCGTATGTTCGGCGATATCGGCGTTTTCATTGAGGAAATCACGGCGGTGTTTGAAAGTCTTTCGAACGGTTACGTAGGCAGCGCGTTTGCGTTCTTGGCGGAATTTGCGTTCCAAATCGTTTCGATCGTGTACTTCATCATCATTCTTATCCGCGTTATTAAGGCGATTATCGTTTATGCTCGCGTTTGGTCCACGAAGGAATGGGACGCAGCAGGGGAAAGCCTTGGTAAATCTGCAAGAGGTATGATTTTGTTTATGCTTGCATACCTTGCAGTTGCGTTCTTCCTCGTTGGCGGTTTTGAACCCGTTAGCCTTTCGGGCGCAGGCGCTACCTTCCTTTCTTGGGTATGCATCTACTACCTTGGTAAAAACGTTTTAGAAAACGTATTTGCAGAAGAATTTAAGGGCGTTAAATATACGATTGTAACCGCAGTTTACGAAGCGGTAAAACTTACCGTACTTATTCTTTCCGTTGCATTCTTGTTCCAATATCCCGTATACGAAAGATTTATCGCGGCGTTCTTCAACTTGATTCCGGTTATGCTCGGCGATATGGATTACCTTTTGGACGGCGTATTGCCCAACCTTACCGGCGTTATCGTATTGCTTGCGTTCGGCGCAGTTAAGAAGGGTATTAAGAACAACCTTGACGGCAAAGAAGAAGCAGCAAAACACAACGGTCTTATGGCGATGATCTTCTCGCTCGTTGCGTTGACCTACGACGTTATCTTCGCGTATGCGATCCCCGGCGCAGTCGTTTGGGCATATCAGTCCGCGTTCATCAAGATCGCAATCATCGGTTGCTTCCACTTTGGTATGTACTTCCTTTCCCTTGCGGTTGACGCAATCCTTGGCAAGAAGGAAGCTGCTCCCGTAGAAGAAGCTCCCGTAGAAGCAGAGCTTGCTCCTGCTGAAGAAGCTCCCGTAGAAGAAACTGCGGAAAACAACTAAATTTCAGCAAAAAAGAAAGCCTCGGAATTTTCCGAGGCTTTTTTCTTTTATAATCCGTAGTTAATTTTTCTTCAAGTTTAGCGCCTGTATCATTTGTCCGACGTAGCGCACGGGGACGAGCTCGATTTTGTCTTTAAATTTTTCGCACGCTTTCATATTCTTTGCGGGTAAAATCACTCGTTCAAAGCCCGTTTTAATGCACTCGTTTACCCGCTTGTCCGCATAGGCGACGCCGCGGACTTCGCCCGTTAAACCCACTTCGCCAAAGACGGCGGTGTATTTATCCACGGGCACGTCGTTTGCCGCGCTGGCAAGCGCCGCGCAAAGGGCAAGGTCTACGGACGGCTCTTCCAAACGAATTCCGCCCATCGCGTTTACGTAGACGTCGGACGAATAGAAGGGGATACCGCAACGCTTTTCCAAAACGGCAATCAGCACCACGAGGCGGTTATAATCGACCCCGATGCTCATACGGCGGGGTTGTCCGTACGCCGTTTTTGCAATCAGAGTTTGGATTTCTACGTTCATACAGCGGTTGCCGCTTTCGGACGGGGTTACGATAGAGCCCGCCGCAACGCCCCGCGTTTCGGATAAAAACAAGGTTTCATAATCGTTCACGCTCTGTATGCCCGTTTCCGTCATCTCGAATACGCCTACCTCCTGCGCCGAACCAAAACGGTTTTTCACGGCGCGCAGGAGTTTATAATTGTCCTCTTGTTGACCCTCGAAATAGAGCACGGTATCCATAATGTGTTCTAAGACTTTCGGACCTGCCAACGAGCCTTCTTTGGTTACGTGCCCGATGATAAAAAAGGTGATATTTTGCGATTTTGCAATCCGCATCAGCTTTGCCGCGCATTCGCGTACTTGCGCCACCGAGCCCGCCGCGGAGGAGAGTGTTTCGGTATAGATTGCCTGCACCGAGTCGATGACGACGAATTTGCTTTCGCCAAGCGCCGTTTCAATATCTTCCAAACAGGTTTCGTTTAACAGCAAAAGGTTGTCCGAATTTACTCCCAATCGCTCGCAGCGCATTTTCACCTGCGAACAGCTTTCTTCCGCGGAGACGTAGAGAGTGGGAAAGGGTTGCGTTTTTGCAAGGTGCGCCGCCACCTGCGTTAAAAGGGTGGATTTCCCAATACCAGGGTCGCCGCCGAGCAATACGAGGGACCCAGGTACGATTCCACCGCCGAGTACGGTGTCAAATTCGGAAATGCCGCTTTTTATCCGCTGGAAATTTTCATAGCCGATTTTAGACAAGGGCAGAGCGCGCGTTTTCATCTCGGACACGCCCCTGTGTAATTCCGTTTTTACGCTTTCTTGCGGACGGACGAGTTCTTCCTGCATCGTATTGAAATTGCCGCAATCGGGGCATTTCCCCAACCATTTCGGGGTGGTAAAGCCGCACTTCGAGCAGACGAATTGACTCGTCGGCGTTTTGGATTTGGTCGCCATAAAAAACTCCTTTTAAATACGTTTAAGCAATACGTAGGCGTGGACGGTAATTCCCTTGCCCTCGCCGATATACCCCAGCCCCTCGTTCGTGCCCGCCGAGATGCCGACGGCGGTAGGGTCGATACGCAAAATGCGGGAGAGGGAAAGTTTCATCTCGTCTATGTATTTGGCAAGACGGGGGCGTTCTGCTAAAATGGCAACGGACAGATTTTTTACCGCATACCCCTCGCCGTCAAGCAAGGTTACGACTCTTTCCAGTAACTTCGTGGAATCGGCGTTTTTAAACTGTGGGTCGGAGTCGGGGAAATAATGCCCGATATCCTTCAAACCCGCTGCTGAGAGCATAGCGTCCATAACGGCGTGGATGAGTACGTCGCCGTCGCTGTGCGCAATCAGTCCGCTCTCCGACGGGATTTTGACGCCGCCCAGTACGATATACTCGGTTGCTCTGCCGAACGCGTGGGTGTCTACGCCAAACCCGCAGCGCGCCGTTTGGTTATGGAAATCTTCCGCGTAGGTCAATTTTTTGTTGTCCGTGCTGCCCTCGCAGAGGTGCGGCGTACCACAATAGCGCAAGAACACGGACGAGTCGTCCGTAAAACGCTGTTCGTCTTCCGCAAACGCGCGTTCGTATGCGGCGAGAAGATTTTCACGGAAAAATCCCTGCGGCGTTTGTATTTGCCGCAACCCCTCGCGAGAGGGAACGGAACGGATTTTTTCGTCTGCTACGACGGCGATTGTATCCGTGCAGGGGATAGCCGCAACCCCGCTTCCGTAGGTTTTTACGCTGTGGATACAGCCCTCGATGATTTCGCGGCTGACGAAGGGTCTTGCGCCGTCGTGGATGAGCACTATCTCCGCATCCGTTGCCTTTAAGGCGTTGTAAACGGAATGGGAACGATCCTGTCCGCCAAGCACTACGCGCGCTTTTTCTATTCCCTTGCAAAGGGCGGAAATCTCGTCAAAATCCTCTTTCGACGCGGCGACGAGTATTTCGTCAACGGCGGGGAAATCGAAGGCGGAAAGGGTCTTTAAAAGGGCGCACGAGCCTAAAAAGGGCACGAGCAATTTATTTTTCTCAAAGCCTGTGCGAGAGCCTTTGCCTGCCGCGCAAACGACGGCGCAGATTTTAATTTCGTTCATACGATCACCTCGTAAAGAGAAGCGGCGTCTTCTTTTTTGACCGTTTCTCTGATTTGTAAAACGCGGAATTTCAACGTGCCCGACGTATAGAAAATTTCTATCACGTCGCCGATTTTGACGGCGGTGGAGGGTTTTGCGCTTTTTCCGTTGATAAAGACCTTGTCTTCCGTGCACGCCTCTTGGGCAACGGTGCGGCGTTTCAAAATGCGCGAAACCTTTAAAAATTTGTCGATTCTCATAAAAAACAACCCCTGTGGATAACTTTTTTCGAAAAATTGGCGATAGGACTTTAAAAACGCTTGACATCTTTTTTTTCGAAGGATATAATTAGATAATGTATCATTATGCTTATGATGGCGTAATGCCGCTTGCCGAGCCTATTTTTTAAGGGAAATCCCCAAAAAAAGAGGAAAAAAAGGGTCGGTTTTCGGTAAAATCCTTTCCATATATATTATTATACAGCAAAGGAACGCAAAAGTAAAGCGTAAGGATAAAAAAAATCAATCAAGACAAAAATTTCGATTTTTATCGATGAAAAGATATACTCGGTAGATCGCCTGAAAAAAATAAAGGAGCATTTTGAACTAATGGATTTACCTATTACCAAGTATGGCAAAACCGAAAGAAGAAAATTCGGTTCGATCAACGAAGTTATCGACATTCCCGATCTCGTTGAAATCCAGAAAGCAAGCTACAATACCTTCATTGAAGAGGGTATCGGCGAGGTATTCGAGGATTTCTCTCCGATCGTAGATATGTCCGACCGTTTCGAGCTTTATTTTTTAGAGCACAGATTCGGAGACAAGCCCAAGTACGACGAAAAAGAATGTCGTACCCGCGACGCTACGTACGCGCTTCCTTTGCGCGTAAAGGTTCGTCTTGTCAATAAGGCGAAAAACAACGAGGTTATCGATTCGGAAGTATTTATGGGGGATATTCCCTTGATGACCGAAAACGGCGCGTTCATTATCAACGGCGCCGAACGCGTTATCGTTTCCCAGCTTATCCGTTCGCCCGGCGTCAACAACTCGTCGAGCAAGGACAAGACGGGTAAGGAAATGTTCGCGACCACCGTTATGCCCAACCGCGGTGCTTGGCTCGAACTCGAACAAGACGCGCAGGACGCGTTGTACGTCCGTGTGGACAGAAAGAAGAAACTGCCCGTTACGGTGCTTTTGCGCGCGCTCGGCTACGGCAGCAACCGCGCGATCGAGGACTTGTTCCCTGGCAATAAAATTATCAGAGCGACCTTGGAAAAGGATACGGCAAAATCGGAATCGGACGGCTTGTACGAGCTGTACCGCCGTTTGCGCCCGGGCGAAGCGCCTACCGAAGATTCGGTAAGAGCGCACCTTTTCAATCTCTTCTTCGAGACCCGCCGTTACGATATTACCAAGGTCGGCAGATACAAGTATAACAAAAAGCTTTGCCTTTCCTTCCGTTTGGAAGGCAGAAGGGTTGCCGATAACGTCGTGAACCCTGAAACGGGCGAAATTATCGCGGAAGCAGGCGAAAGAATTTCCGAAATTAAGGCAAAGGAAATTCAAAACTGCGGCGTCAACGAAATTTACGTTTTGGTAGACGACCCCGAAGACGGGGAAATCCGTCATAAGATTATTGCAAACAACACGGTGGATTTTGCGGCTATTTCCGATATCCCCGTGCAGGCACGCGCAAAAGATTTCGGTTTGCTGCCTACCGTTTGCTATCCCAACTACCGCTTGTCCAAGCTGATCGCTGCGGAATGTGCAGAAGCAAGCGTGGAAGAAATTGCGGAAAAATACGTTGACGAAATCAACGAATTGTATAAGACGGTCGAAAAGGCGGAAGAACCCGACGAAAAGCCGGACGAAAAGAAAAAGAGAGAAAAGAGAAAGATCAACCGTTGCAAGTTCGTAGCGGCTTGTAAGCTTTTCCACGAAATTCTTTCCAGCGAACATCCCGTTCCCACCAAGGAACAAAAGAAAGAACTCCGTCCTTTGATTGACAAGCTTTGCCATAAGCATATTACGGTGGACGATATCGTTGCGGCGATTTCGACCAACCTTGATTTGAAATACGGTATCGGTACGACCGATAACATCGACCACCTCGGCAACCGCCGCGTGCGTTCGGTAGGCGAGTTGCTTCAAAATCAGCTCCGTATCGGTATCACCCGTTTGGAAAGATTGATTAAGGAAAGAATGAGCACGCAAGACCCGATGGAAATCACGCCTTCCGCGCTGATCAATATCCGTCCCGTTTCCGCGGTTATCCGCGAATTCTTCGGTTCCTCCCAGCTTTCCCAATTTATGGACCAGACCAACCCGATTGCAGAACTTACCCACAAGCGTAAGCTTTCCGCGCTCGGCCCCGGCGGTTTGAACAGAGACCGCGCAACCTTCGAAGTCCGCGATATTCACCACACGCACTACGGTCGTATGTGTCCTATCGAAACGCCCGAAGGTCAAAACATCGGTCTTATCACTTCGCTTGCTACGTTTGCGAAAGTAAACGAATACGGCTTTATTATGAGCCCGTATAGAAGAGTAGACAAGGAAACGGGTATCGTTACGACGCACGTTGATTATTTGACGGCGGACGAAGAAGATAAGTATATCGTTGCACAGGCAAACGAACCCCTCGATGCAGAGGGCAGATTCATCAACGAACGCGTTGGTTGCCGTCATCAAAACGATATTACCGAAATGCCCCGCGAAAAGATGGACTATATGGACGTTTCGCCCAAACAGCTCGTTTCGGTCGCAGCGGCGTTGATTCCTTTCCTTGAAAACGACGATACCAACCGTGCCCTTATGGGCTCGAACATGCAACGTCAGGCAGTTCCTCTTTTGAAGACCGAGCCTGCAATCGTCGCAACGGGTATCGAAAGTTCGATTGCACAGTATTCGGGCGTTATCGTTACCGCCAAAGAAGCGGGCGTCGTCGTTTCCTGTTCGTCGAATATGATTAAAATCCGCGAAGAAGACGGTACGATTGCCGAATATCCTTTGAAGAAATTCGAACGTTCGAACGCAGGTACCTGTCTTAACCAACGTCCCATCGTTTCCACGGGCGACAGAGTATTTAAGGGCGAAATTATTGCCGACGGTCCTTCGACCAACAACGGCGAACTTGCGCTTGGTAAAAACATTCTCGTCGGCTATATGGAATGGGAAGGCTATAACTACGAAGACGCTATCTTGCTTTCGGAAAAATTGGTACAGGACGACGTGTTCACCTCTATCCATATCGAAAAACATGAAATGGAAGCGAGAGATACCAAACTCGGTCCTGAAGAAATCACGCGCGATATCCCCAACGTTGGCGACGACGCGCTCAAAGATTTGGACGAAGACGGTATCGTTCGTATCGGTGCGGAAGTACAAAGCGGGGATATCCTCGTTGGTAAAGTTTCGCCGAAAGGGGAAGCAGAGCTTACCCCCGAAGAGAGATTGCTTCGCGCTATCTTCGGTGAAAAATCGAGAGAAGTTCGCGACACGTCCTTGAAAGTTCCTCACGGCGAGGGCGGCGTTGTCGTAGACGTCAAAGTGTTTACGAGAGAGAACAAGGACGAACTTGATCCCGGCGTAAACAAACTCGTTCGCGTGTATATTGCGCAAAAACGTAAAATTCAGGTCGGCGACAAGATGGCAGGTCGCCACGGTAACAAGGGTGTTATTTCCCGCGTGCTTTCGCAGGCGGATATGCCTTTCCTTGCCGACGGTACGCCGTTGCAGATTTTGCTCAACCCCTTGGGCGTTCCTTCGCGTATGAACATCGGTCAGGTTTTGGAAGTGCACTTGGGTTACGTTTGTAAACAGCTCGGTTGGAAGATTGCAACGCCCGTATTCGACGGCGCAACTGAGAAAGATTTGGAGGTTATGTTCCGCGAGAACAACCTTCTCAACCCCGACGGTAAGGTAGACGGTAAGTTCCAGGTATTCGACGGTAGAACGGGCGAACCTTTTGAAAACCGCGTTACCATCGGCGTTCAATATATGATTAAACTTATCCACCTCGTAGACGATAAGATTCACGCGCGTGCAATCGGTCCTTACAGTCTCGTTACGCAGCAGCCCCTCGGCGGTAAAGCGCAGTTCGGCGGTCAGCGTTTCGGGGAAATGGAAGTTTGGGCGTTGGAAGCGTACGGCGCGGCGCACATCTTGCAGGAAATCTTGACGGTAAAATCGGACGACATCGTCGGACGTGTTAAGACCTACGAATCCATCGTTCGCGGCGAAAACATTTCCGAACCCGGTATTCCCGAAGCGTTTAAAGTGCTTTTGAAGGAATTGCAGAGCTTGGCGCTCGACGTAAAAGTCTTGACGGAATCGGGCGACGAACTCGTTATCCGCGAAGTCGAAGACGAAGACGACAACACGATGGGTATGGATCCTGTGAAGGAAAGAGAAGTTAAATTCGACGACGAAGAAGACATCGACTTCAGCGTGGACGACGAAGACGAGGAAGAGGAAGAAGAATTCGGCGGCATCATCTTCGAAGAAGAGGGCGACGACGAGGACGGTTTCAACATCGATTCGGAAGACGACGAATTTGAAGACGACGAGGACGACGAAACGTTCGGCTTTGGTAAGCTGTTCGAGGACGATTTTGTCGACGACGAGGAGTAATGGAGGAAAGGAGATAATACTATGTACGAGTTAAACGATTTCAATTCTATTCAAATCAGCATTGCTTCTCCTGAAAAAATCAGAGAATGGTCGTACGGCGAGGTAACCAAGCCCGAAACCATCAATTACCGTACCCAAAAACCCGAAAGAGACGGTCTTTTCTGCGAAAAGATTTTCGGGCCGATGAAGGATTGGGAATGTCATTGCGGTAAATACAAGAGAGTAAAATATAAAGGCCACGTTTGCGAAAAGTGCGGCGTTGAAATTACCCGCTCGAAAGTTCGCCGTGAAAGAATGGGGCATATCGAGCTTGCGGCTCCCGTTTCCCATATCTGGTATTTCAAGGGCGTACCTTCTAAAATCGGTCAGCTTTTGAATATGGGACCCAAACAGCTCGAACAGGTGCTTTACTTTGCATCCTACGTCGTGCTCAATCCCGGCAGCGTAAACGAGCTTGAATACAAACAGGTCATCACCGACAAACAGCTTCGCGAAATCGAAGAAATGTACGGCGATTCGTCCGTAACCGGCTTGAAAGTCGGTATGGGCGCGGAATCCATCCGTGAACTTTTGATGGCTGTCGATCTTGACAAGGAAAGCGAAGAATGTAAGCAGGCGCTTGCAGAAGCTTCCGCAAACCCCAAGGGTCCCGGTCAAAAGGCAATGAAAGCTATCAAGCGTTTGGAAGTTATCGAATCGTTCAGAAAGAGCGGTAACCGTCCCGAATGGATGATTTTGACGGTACTTCCCGTCATCCCCCCCGATATCCGTCCTATGGTACAGCTTGACGGCGGTAGATTTGCTACTTCCGACTTGAACGATTTGTACCGCCGCGTTATCAACCGTAACAACCGTTTGAAGAAGATGATGGAGATCAGCGCGCCTGAAATGATCATCAAAAACGAAAAACGTATGTTACAAGAAGCGGTGGACGCGTTGATTGATAACGGCAGAAAGGGCAAGGCGCTCACCGGACCTTCCAACCGCGATTTGAAATCCCTCTCCGCGATGCTTCGCGGGAAACAGGGGCGTTTCCGTCAGAACTTGCTGGGTAAACGTGTAGACTATTCCGGCCGTTCGGTTATCGTCGTCGGTCCCGAATTGAAGATTTACCAATGCGGTTTGCCCAAGGAAATGGCAATCGAACTGTTCAAGCCCTTCATTATGAAGCGTTTGGTAGAAAGCGGACAATGCCACAACATTAAGACGGCAAAGCGCGCCGTAGAAAAGGCGAGAGATATGGTTTGGAACGTTCTCGAAGACGTTATCAAGGACCACCCCGTTCTTTTGAACCGTGCACCTACTTTGCACCGTTTGTCTATTCAGGCGTTTGAACCCGTCCTCATCGAAGGCCGTGCGATTAAGATTTCCCCGCTTGTTTGCGGACCTTT
Organism: Clostridiales bacterium; assembly: GCA_015069295.1. Taxonomy (GTDB): domain Bacteria; phylum Bacillota; class Clostridia; order Christensenellales; family Borkfalkiaceae; genus Scatosoma. The sequence continues at coordinate 31,407 of SVIW01000002.1, read as the reverse complement.
CAACGCCGACTTCGATGGCGACCAGATGGCTGTGCACCTTCCCCTCAGCGTAGAAGCGCAGGCGGAAGCAAGATTTTTGATGCTTTCGGCAAACAACATTTTGAAGCTTGCCGACGGTAAATCCGTAATGTCGCCTACGCAAGATATGATTATCGGTGCGTATTGCTTGACGATTAAACGCAGAGAAGAGGGCAAGAGATACGACGAACAGGGTCGTCCTTGTGCGGAAGGGGAAGAATATATTCCTCCCGTATACTCGTCTGAAAACGAAGCGATGCTTGCGTACCAAAACAAGCTTGCGCACGCGCAGGACGAAATGTATCTCAAGCGCGTAGTCGAACTTCCCGAAGGAATGTTCGAAGACCTGCCCTTGCCTTACAGATGCCCCGTAGAAAACAAAGAAGGGGAAACGCTCGTAAAATGCGCGGAAGTTCGCCGCAACGAAAAGACGGGCAAATTGGAAGTTTCGGGTATCATCAAGACGACGATCGGGCGTTTGATTTACAACGACGGTTTGCCGCAGGACCTTGGCTTTGTCAAGAGAGAAACCCCCGAATCCTTCCTTCGCCTCGAACTCGACACCGAATTTATCGGCAAGGCACGCGCAATCGGCAAGAAACATCTCTCCCGTATCGTTGAAGCCTCCTTCCGTACCGGCAAAGCGCCCAAGGCGTCCTACGTCCTTGACGCAATGAAGGAAAGAGGGTACAAATACTCGACGATCGCCGCTTTGACGACGTCGGTATTCGATATGAAGATTCCCGCAGAAAAGCAGGAAATCGTAGAACACGCAGAGGCGGAAGTTTCCAAGATCGCGAAGAAATACGCGCGTGGTCTTTTGAACGAAGACGAACGTTACAGCGCTGTTATCGCGCAGTGGGACGCAGCGACCGACAAGGTGGCTACCCTCTTGAAGAAACAGGGTGAAGAAGATAAATTCAACCCGATTTGGATGATGGCGGACTCCGGTGCCCGTGGTTCTATCGACCAGATTAAACAGCTTGCAGGTATGCGTGGTCTAATGGTTAACCCGCAGGGTAAAAAGATCGAAGTTCCCGTAAAATCCTGTTTCCGTAACGGTCTTTCCGTTCTCGAATATTTCATTTCCTCGCACGGTGGCCGTAAAGGTTTGACCGATACCGCGTTGAAGACGGCAGACTCGGGGTACCTTACCCGTCGTCTCGTAGACGTTTCGCACGAAATCATCGTCCGCGAAGACGATTGCTGCGCAGGCAGAAAGCCGCAAGGTATGGTCGTTCGTGCAATCTACGACGCAGTCGGTAAGGAAATCGAAGGCTTGAAATCGAGAATTTTGGGTAGATTTGCAGCGGAAGACGTCGTACACCCCGAAACGGGCGAAGTCCTCGTAGCAATGAACCAGTTCATCGACGAAAAGGAAGCGGAAGCCATCGTTGCGGCTGGGTTTAAAGAAATTTCCATTCGCAGCATCTTCGGCTGTTCGTCCAGATACGGCGTATGCGCGAAGTGCTACGGTAAAAATATGGCGACGACCCTTCCCGTACAGGTGGGCGAAGCAGTCGGTACGATTGCGGCGCAATCCATCGGTGAACCCGGTACTCAGCTTACCATGCGTACCTTCCATACGGGTGGTATCGCAGCGACGGGGGACATCACGCAAGGTCTTCCCCGTGTCGAAGAATTGTTCGAAGTTAGAAAGCCGAAGGGCTGCGCAACCATTTGCGAAGTAGAAGGTATCATCTCCATCGACGATTCCGACGGTTCGAAGCATATCAAGATTACCGACGAAACGACGGGCGAAGTCAAGAAAGAATACACCCTTCCTTTCAATGCAGAAATCAAGGTTAAGAACGGCGAAAAGGTCGTTCCCGGCGATTTGCTGAACGCAGGTAGCGTATATCCTCAGGATATTCTCCGCGTACAAGGCGTCAAGGGCGTACAGGACTATATCCTCGAACAGGTACAGTCCGTATACCGTTCGCAAGGCGTTGAAATCAACGACAAGCACGTTGAAATCATCGTTCGTCAGATGTTGAAGAAGGTTCGCGTAGAAAACGCAGGCGACACTAACTTGTTGCCCGGTGAACTCGTCGATATGGTTACCTTCCAAGACGAAAGCGCGAAAGCGATGGCAAACGGCGGCAGACCTGCTCTTGCAAAACGTGTCCTTCTTGGTATCACCAAAGCGGCGCTTGCAACCGACAGCTTCTTGTCCGCGGCGTCCTTCCAAGAAACTTCGAGAGTGCTTACCGAAGCGGCTATCCGCACGAAGAGAGACTATCTCGTCGGCTTGAAAGAAAACGTTATCATCGGTAAATTGATCCCCGCAGGTACGGGTACAAAGTCGTATAAGACGATTGCACCTCAATATATCGGCGGTTACAATGCTTCCGCAAAGACTGCTCAGGCAGAAGAAACCGCGGAAGAAGCGGCAGAAAACTAATATAAAAACGCTCTTTGGTTCACGCCAAAGAGCGTTTTTAATATAAAATGGGCGGGGCAGGTACGCGTTGAAGTATTGACAAGGACGAAAAGACGTGCTATAATAGACGAAAACGAATAAGGAGAAAGAATATGACGGAAGATAAGAAAAATCCGCCGCAAACGAAAAAAGACTTGTTTTTTGAAATTTTGCGCTTTCTTATCGTCGGCGCGATAGCAACCCTTGCCGATTACGCGGTGTTTTATTTGTTCCGAGCTTGGCTGCTGCCCGCAACCCTTGGGGGCGGCGCTTGGAATTTTTTCTCGCTTGCAATCGCGACGGCGCTTGGGTTTTTGGTGGGACTGCTTATAAATTGGCTGCTTTCCGTTTCCTTCGTTTTCCGTGCGGTAAAGGATAAAGACAAGGTAAAAACGAAACGTTCCTTTTTGGTCTTTACCTTGATTGGGTTGTTTGGATTGGCGGTAACCGAATTGGGGGTTTTGTTGCTCGTCCGTCTTTTGCCCGATATCGTGCTTTTTCAGCGTGTAGAACTTTTCCTACCCTGGAAAGAATGGGTAGCGAAAATCGTGATGACCTGTATCGTGTTGGCGTTAAATTACGTGAGCAGAAAGCTATTGATTTTCCGTTCGTAAAAAAAGTTTGAAAAATTTTTCAAAAAGGTATTGAAATTTGAAAAAATATGTTGTATAATAGGGGCGCAAAGTCGGAAGAATGCGATTTACCGACGGAAAATCACGCTTACAAGATGTGTTAAACTCCTTTTTTGATGTTAGAAAGGGTCGCGGCGTTTCGCCGCGACCCTTTCACTTGTTTTCCAAAAATCCCCTACGGGGATAAATTCGAAAGAATGGGAAAAATTTTTCTGAAAGACTTGACAAAAAGGGGTTTATTTGTTATAATGCTATGTGGAGTGAAAGAAAGGCAATTTCTTCTCCCAAGAAGGCAAGCGGATAAAGGAGGTCACCTTGACGGGACGTATTCATTCATTCGAATCTTTCGGCACCGTAGACGGACCCGGTATTCGTTTCGTGGTCTTTTTGCAGGGCTGTCCCTTGCGCTGTCAATATTGCCACAATCCCGATACTTGGGGGGCAGACGCGCCCGAATATACCGTGGAAGACGTCGCTGCGCGGATACTTCGTTATAAAAACTATTTTGGGGACAAGGGCGGCGTAACGGTTACGGGCGGCGAGCCGCTTTTGCAGATTGATTTCGTGATCGAGCTGTTTACTCTCTTAAAATCCAAAGGCATACACACCTGCGTAGATACTTCTGGAATAACGTTTAATCCCGATTCCGCTATTAGCGTGGAAAAACATAAAAAGCTTTTGCAGGTAACCGATTTGTTTTTGCTCGACATCAAGCATATCGACGACGAGGCGTGTAAAAAACTGACGGGGCAAAGCAACGCGCATACGTTGGCGTTTGCAAAGTTTTTAAGCGAACGTAAAAAACCGACTTGGATACGGCAGGTGATTTTGCCCGGTGTTACCGACGAGGACGAGGTTTTAAGGCGTACGCGCGCGTTTATCGACGGGCTTTCCAGTGTGGAAAAGGTAGAGGTTTTGCCCTATCACACGATGGGCACGGCGAAATACGAAAGACTGGGCATCGAATATCCCTTGAAAGGGGTAGCGGCGCCGTCTAAAGAAAAGGTTCTAAACGCAAAACGCATACTTTGTGAAGGTAGATAATGGACGTAAAGAATTATAAAGAACAATTAAAAGGGCTTTGTTGCGTGGAAATCAGCGGCGAATCTTGCGCAAACTGTTTGACGTTGATGCCCGTTTTAAAATCCATTTGCGATGCTCGAAGCGACGTGCGGTTGGTGCACGTAGAGGCGGACTATACGACGCTGCCGTTGATGGAAGAATGGGGAGTGGAAAAAGTGCCTACCATTTTGCTCGTGGAAGACGGCGAGATTTTCGCCCGCTGTTCGGGATTTCAGCCCGAAGAGATTTTAGAGCTTTGGCTGGACGCAAAGCTGGAAGAACGCAAAGCCGCGAAATAAATTCGACGATAACCGCTTTCTTCTTAAACTCTGTTTAAAGGGGAAAGAACGGTGGATAATAAAAGAATAAAAAATTATTGATAGGAGTTATTGATATGATGCAATACAAAGGTTGGGAAGGATTCGTTCCCGGTAAATGGTGCGATGACGAAGTAGACGTGCGCGATTTCATTCAGCGCAACTACACGCCGTATGAAGGCGACGCAACTTTCCTTGCGCCCGCAACGGAAGCTACGAAAAAGCTTTGGGAAATCGTTTGCGATCTTTCTAAAAAAGAACGTGAAGCAGGCGGTGTTTTGGACGCGGATACGAAGATTGTTTCCACGCTTACCTCGCACGGCGCAGGCTATTTGGATAAAGATCTTGAAAAAATCGTAGGCGTACAGACGGACAAGCCTTTCAAGCGTTCGTTACAGCCTTTCGGCGGGCTTCGTATTTCCGAAAGCGCGCTGAATCTCTACGGTTTTGAATTGGATCCTGAAGTTAAAGAGATTTTCACGAAATACCGCAAAACGCACAACGAGGGCGTTTTCGACGGGTATACTCCCGAAATGAGAGCGGCTCGTTCCGCACACATCTTGACGGGTCTTCCCGACGGTTACGGTAGAGGTCGTATCGTAGGCGACTATCGTCGTGTAGCCCTTTACGGCGTAGATTATCTTATCAAAAAGAAGGAAGAAGATAAGCTGAATATGGGCGGTACGATGACTCCTGACAAGGTACGCGACCGCGAAGAAGTTTCCGATCAGATCAAAGCTTTGAAAGCTCTTAAAGAAATGGCTGCCGTTTACGGCTGCGATATTTCCAAGCCCGCTGAAACGGCGCAGGAGGCAATCCAGGCGTTGTACTTTGGCTACCTTGGCGCAGTGAAAGATCAAAATGGTGCGGCAATGTCCATCGGTAGAAACAGCACCTTCCTCGATATCTATATTGAACGCGACCTTGCAAAGGGTATCATCACGGAAGAAGAAGCGCAGGAATTGATGGACCACTTCATTATGAAGCTTCGTATCGTGAAGTTTATGAGAACGAAGGAATATAACGAGCTCTTCTCGGGCGACCCTACCTGGGTAACCGAAGTTATCGGCGGTATGGGCGTAGACGGCAGATCCTTGGTAACCAAGAACTCCTTCCGTGTTCTCCACACCCTCGACAACCTTGGTCCCGCACCCGAACCCAACCTTACCGTTTTGTGGTCGAAGAGATTGCCGATCAACTTCAAGAGATACTGTGCAGAAATCTCTATCCGCACCTCTTCTATCCAGTACGAAAGCGACGATTTGATGCGTCCTGAAATGGGCGACGACTACTGTATCGCTTGCTGCGTAAGCTGTATGAGAGTGGGTAAGGATATGCAGTTCTTCGGCGCAAGAGCAAACCTTGCAAAGTGCTTGCTGTACGCAATCAACGGCGGTAAAGACGAATTGATGAAGGACAAAAAGACGGGCAAACCCATGCAGGTTTCCCCCGAATTTGCGGCGATCACCAGCAACGACGCGCTTGACTTTAATGAAGTTTGTGCGAAGTTCGATAACATGATGACGTGGCTTGCAGAGCTTTACGTGAACACTTTGAACGTAATCCACTATATGCACGATAAGTACAGCTACGAAGCGTTGGAAATGGCGTTGCACGACACGAAGGTACGTCGTTTCTTCGCAACGGGTATCGCAGGTCTGTCCTGTGCTGCTGACGCATTGTCCGCAATCAAGTACGCAAAGGTATATCCGATCCGCAGTGAAGACGGTATCGTAGTAGATTACCGTATTGAAGGCGACTTCCCCAAATACGGTAACAACGACGATCGCGCAGACGAAATCGCGGTTTGGCTCGTGAAGACCTTTATGAAGAAGGTAAAGAGCCACTACACCTATCGCGACAGTGTTCCTACGACTTCCATTCTTACCATCACGTCCAACGTTGTATACGGTAAGAAGACGGGTAACACGCCCGACGGCAGAAGAGCGGGTACTCCTCTTGCTCCCGGTGCAAACCCGATGCACGGCAGAGACGCAAACGGCGCGTTGGCGTCCCTCGAATCGGTTGCAAAACTTCCCTACGAATATTCGAGAGACGGTATTTCCAATACCTTCTCGATTACCCCCGATTCCCTTGGTAAAGAGGACTAATTGGGCGAACAGTCTTTCGCTCGTTACAGGGCGCAAGGCAAACAAAACAAGCATACAATAAAAATATAAGGAGAATTACGAATATGTCGAACAGAGTAGATAACTTGGTTAATATGTTGGACGGCTACGTCGGCGACGGCGGTCATCACCTCAACGTCAACGTTTTCAGCCGTGAAACCCTTTTGGACGCGCAGGCGCATCCTGAAAAATATCCCCAGCTTACCATCCGTGTATCCGGTTATGCGGTAAACTTCATCAAGCTTACGAAAGAACAGCAAGATGACGTTATCTCTAGAACCATTCACGAATCGATGTAATCGGGAAAATAGGAAACGGATAAAGCCGTCGCCGCGAAAACGGCGGCGGCTTTTTTCAAACGAATAACGGAGAGAATATGTTTATTTTATACGCTTTTATAGACGGCGAGTGGTCGGCATACGCAAGTTTTAAAGACTCTTCCGATTTTGCCTCACAGGTGCGCGCGGCGACGGATTTACAAAAAAGAGCGGGAAAAACGCAGCAGATAAAAAACGCCGCAATCGTCTTAAACGCGTTCGTTTTAGACGGCAACTATTACGACGAGCGGTTTGGAAAGTTGGTAAAACGCGCGCTGCGGAATTTTGACGAAGTCGGGCTTTGCAACGATATTTTCGACGCGCTCGAAGAGCTTTTAGACGAGGGCTGTGAAAAATTCGCCCTTGCGAAATCGGAAACGGCGCTTTCCCAAGCAACGGAAGGCGAGTTTTCTGTGGTGATTTAAGGAGTGCTATGAAATTTTTTAAAACCTTAAAATGCCTGCTGTTGGCGGGCGTTATGAGCTTTTCCTTGGCGGCTCTGCCGGCTTGTGATTTTGAGGAAATTCTCAACGGGATTTTCGGGGGCGAAGAGGAAGTAAGCAGTTCTTCTAACAGCTCGTCGCCCTACGAGCCGATCGGGGACGGACCCACGGAAAGCCCGTTTACCCAAGAGGAAGTCCAAACGATTGCAGCGGGGGATATGAGTATTCATTTTTTAGAACTCGGCAATAAATACACGGGCGATTGCACGTTGATTAAGGTCGGGGATACGGAAGTACTTATCGACGCGGGCTCGCGTAAGGGCTCGGCGGCGACGATTGTGCCGTATATCCGTCAATTTTGCACGGACGGCGTGTTAGAATACGTCGTTGCTACCCACGCCCACCAAGACCATATCGCAGGCTTTGTCGGTACGACGAAAGCGGACGGGATTTTCGAAAGTTTCCGTTGTGAAACGATTATCGATTACGCCTTGTCCAATTCGACGGCGGCAATCCGTGAGGATTACGAAGCGCTTCGCGATGCGGAGGTTGCGGAAGGCGCGACCCATTACACCGTTTTAGAGTGTTGGAATAACGAAAACGGCGCTAAGCGCAGTTATACCTTGGCGGACGGCGTAACGATGAACTTTTTGTATCAAGAATTTTACGAAAAGGAAACGAGCGACGAAAACGATTATTCGGTCTGTATGCTGCTGACGGCGGGGGAAAATAACTATCTTTTCACGGGCGATTTGGAAAAGGACGGGGAAGAATCGCTGGTAAAATACAACGATTTGCCAAACTGCGTGCTCTTTAAGGGCGGGCATCACGGCAGCGGCACGTCGAACACGGCGGCTCTGCTGGAAAAAATCCAGCCCGAAATCGTCTGCGTGTGCTGTTGCTGCGGCAGCGACGAATACACGGAAAACGTGGACAATATGTTCCCCACGCAGGCGTTTGTGGACAGAATTGCGCCGTATACTGATAGGGTGTACGTAACGAGCTTGGTGGCAGCCAGCAAAGCGGGCTATCAATCGATGAACGGCAATATCGCCGTTATACTCAAAGACGGACAAAACAGCGTGCTTTGTTCGAATAACGATACTCTTTTTAAGGATACGGAATGGTTCAAGCGGTATCGCGATCTTCCCGACGCGTGGAAATAATGACGCACGATGACGCGGCGGTATACCTGCAAGCCTTTTTACGCGAATACGAATATCCCTCTGAGGCAACCGAAACGCTTTCCGCGGGGCTGAAGAAGCTCTACGCAAACGCGGGAGAGGATTTTAAAGTTCTTATCAAGGCGTATGCGCAGAACAAATACATCGACTTCCAAGCGTTGATAAAGCGTGCGGGCGAATTGGCAGAAAAAGCGGAGTTATCCCCCTATACCGTCTATTTATTGGTGTTTATCCTGCTTTCGAAGGTGTGCGAGGCGTATTATCTTGCGGAAGGGTATGCTCGCGATATTTGGCGGGATAACTTTTTCGATTTAAAATATAAGGCGATCGAATGTAGGCTTGTCAAAGGAGTTTGGGGCACGTTCGTGCCCGAATGGTTTGCTCGGTTTTATCAGGTTGAGCGGTTTACCTTTGGGTTGCTGCAATTTGAAATCGTAAATTTTGACAAGCGGTTCGAGGAGAACGTTTTTCATCTTACGGGCGAGGATAAAGTTATCAATATCCATATCCCGCGTACGGGGAATAAATTGTTTCCGCAAGAAGTGGATAGGGCGTGTACGAGAGCAAGCGCATTTTTCAAGGAAAAGTTCGGGTTTAAAAGGATTATTTTCCAATGCGAATCGTGGCTTTTGTTTCCGAAAAATAAGCAGCTTTTAAAACCCGATTCGAATTTATATTCATTTATTTCCCGTTTTACGATTGTCGGCAGCGGAGAATTTGAAAATTATAACGAGGTTTGGCGGCTTTTCGATTGCGAATATACGGGCGATATAGAAAAGCTGCCTGCGGACACTTCCTTTCGGCGCGCGTACGTCGATTGGATGAAAAAGGGCGAAAAAACGGGCTGGGGATACGGTATTTATCCTTATAGCGAGGAGTAACTATGCAATTTGCAAGGACGGCGCTGTTGCTTGGAGAGCAAGGCGTGGAAAAACTGAAAAACAGCCGTGTGGCGGTCTTTGGCTTGGGCGGGGTAGGCGGCTACGCCGTCGAGGCGCTCGCGCGTAGCGGCGTGGGCGCAATCGACCTTATCGACAACGATACGGTTTCTTTGTCGAATATTAACCGACAGATTATCGCGCTCCATTCCACGGTCGGCAGAAAGAAAACAGAGGTTTTGGCGGAGCGGGTCAAGGATATCAACCCCGATATTTGCGTAAAGACGTACGATTTGTTCGTTTTGTACGAAACGGTGGACGAAATCGATTTTTCTGCATACGATTACGTGGTGGATGCCATCGATACCGTCAGCGGAAAATTGGCGATTATCGAGCGGGCAAAGGAAAGCAATATCCCCGTGATCTCGTCCATGGGTACGGGGAACAAGCTAAACCCGATGGTTTTCGAGGTCGCGGATATTGAAAAAACCAGCGTTTGTCCCTTGGCGCGGGTGATGCGTAGGGAATTAAAAAAACGCGGGATTGCGGGGGTAAAGGTCGTCTATTCGAAAGAGGAAACCCTGCCGCCGTCCGCCGTGGACGAGGACACGGGTAAAGCAATCCCTGCCAGCGTAGCGTTCGTACCCTCGGTTGCGGGCTTATTGATTGCCGCCGAAGTTATCAAAGATTTAGTAAAATAAGAAAAACACCCCGTCGTTACAATCGCGCAACGACGGGGTGTGTTATTATATGATTTTAAGCCGTTATTCGTTTAAGTATCGTACAAATGAATAATGGCTTCTTTTTGTTTTTCCGAGAGCGTTGAAAAAAAATCAAGCAGCTTTTTATCATTTTTATACTGCTGTATATCGTGATAAAAAAATTCCTCTATTGAAACATTGCATACCGTTAAAATATCTAAAAGAGTGCTTAAACTGGGTTCAAAACTGGAGGTGGTTTCCAACTGTGTGATATATGCGGGATTTTTTCCTATAATCAAACTCAATTCTCTTGCGCTGAGATTTGCGTTTGCGCGTATAAAACTGATACGGTTGATAATTTCTTTTATCGTCATTTTTTCTTTTTCCCCCAATAAATCTTCCTATAAAAATTATACACCCTATCTATAATCGAGATACTGTCTTACACTTAATAAAATTATTTGACACATAGCGAAGCATTATGTAATAAATAACTTTTTTACAAAAAACAACATAAATCCGCTTGACATATTATTTTTCACATAATATAATAATGTTAATATGGCAGTAGATTATTCGGCTGATGCTTGTTGAGTGGAGGTGGAATTATGGGCGAATGAAAGCGGTACAAAGAATTAAGGAAAATGGTATGGTACGCGTTATTTGAAAGGCGTGGGCATATTTTTTCGATTATTTTAAGTAAACAGGAGTTTAAAAAAGTTGCTTAGCAACAAAGTATTGAGTTGATAATTTAAAGCCAAGAAAAAAATAAAAAATTGGAGATTAAAATTATGGGAATTATTATTGCTATTGTAGTACTGGCTGCGGCTGTTGGTTGTTTTTTTATTTACCGCGCGATTATGAACAGAAGTAAAAATTGTCCGCATTGCAAAGAAAAATACGATTCAAGCTGTATTTTAAAAGGTCGTGTAATTCGCACGGTAAAAGCGGCAATGGGTAAAGATTACAGCGATGTAGAGGTTGTATTGTGCTGTAAGAAATGCGGAAAAGAAAATAAAACGCAAGTAACCATCAAGGGGAATATATCCGATAGATATCTTGATGAAGAATTGAAACAACATTTCGATAAATAAAAAGGATAAGAAAAATGAGTGAGCAGTTAAATCAATTTGAAGATTTAAAAGAAAGGTTATCGAGATACAGTATAACTGCTTTAATTCCTTCTATTCTTTATTATTTTAAGTATTGTTATGTAGAAAACAAGATTTTTAAAGATAATGAAAGTTTGAAGTTTTTCCAACTGATCCAAGGCTGTGCTATAAAGCTTAGGGAAGTGGAAAATCAATCGGAGATGCGCACGGGGATTCCACATTTTGCTTTACATATATGCGGAATGTTATTAGCTTGTCGTCAAGAAACCGATGGAAATCAGGAAGGCGCCAACGAGACGATGAAATCTTCGATGGAATTTTTGGATGAATCGCTCAACAGGAATTTCGGGTATGCGTATAACTATATCGGAAAAGGTTTCTTTTTGGGAAACTCGCATTGGAAGAAAGACGAGAAGTTAGGATTGGAATACTTGAAAAAGGCGACGGAATTGCCTATTAGCGAGTATATAGGGTTGGATCACCAAGGAATAAAAAAAGATTTTATAGCGGATTACGAAAATTGCTTGGCTGCGTACGAGAAGGAAAAACAAAATACGCAGCTGCAAGAAACGGAAATAAAAGATTCCGTCGACAGTAAAAAGGCGGTTTTTCCCGTGCGAGTCAAAGAAAAACTGTTTTCTAAGGGGCATTATATAGCGGTATTAGCGTGTTTTCTGCTCTATACGCTCTTATCCGTGCTTATAAGAAACGAATTTGGGCTGGAATCCTCGTATGCGTTATCCGTGAGCTATCATCCGGTTTTAGGAGCTTTTATAACGCTGCTTTTAAATTACGGCGTGGTTCTTTGGTTGTTAATGACGTATTTTTATCGAAGAAATAACGGAAAGCAAAATTGGTTTTTTGTTATAGGCTATATCGTAATATTGCTTGCTTGTCTTGCAGACGGGATTTTGCCGTATATAGACGTGATTGAAAGCGGTATGCTGTTTGAAAGTAGCGTATGGATAAACGTATTGATATATCCTATCGTATTTTTGATTTCGCACCGATTGCTTTCCTTGCTCGTTTATGCGATATTAAAAAGGAAAGAAGGGGATTCCGATTATCGGATTTATCTTGGTTTCGTGTTGTTTGCTCCGTTTACGGCGGGAGTACTGCTGATAGGTGCAATCGGCTATTTATTTCTTAGTGGGCAAACAAGCGGCAATAGCAGAGTTAGCGCGCAAAGTAGAGATTCGCTGCGCGCGTATCTTGATTTGAAAGAATACGTTGGCAAACAAATCAAAGAAAAAGGCGATCTTACTAAGTTTGCGGTATACTATAACGATACGGGCTACGCAAGCGGTTGGAAAGGCTTGGATTATTGGGATAACGATTACGATATGAATATCATTTCGGGCGAATGGGGGTACGTCTCCTTCCAAGCGCCAAACGGAAAGATATACAGAGTGCGAGCGGCTTCTCCCGACAAAACTAGAATTTACTTTTTCAATGAGGTATAAAAAACGAAATACGAGTATAAAAACACCGTTGCAAGCCGCAACGGTGTTTTTGTATGCAATTTTTTTAAAATCAACCACCCAGGTACGAGGTTATTGTACTTTTTTAATGTCGTACGGGGTGCTTTGGTACACGAAATAGTTCAGCCAGTTGGAAAAAAGCAGGTGCGCGTGCGCTCGCCACGATACCAGCGGCGCTTTCGTCGGGTCGTTGTCCGTAAAATAATTGACGGGCATTTTGATAGGCTTGCCCTGCGATAAATCCCGCAAATATTCGTTTTTCAAGGTGTCCGCGTCGTATTCGGAATGCCCCGTAACGAAAATTTGTCTGCCGCCTTTGGTGGAAACGGCGTACACGCCCGTCTCCTTTGCCGAAGCCAAAATTCTAAGTTCGGGCACTTTTTCAATATCCTCGCGAAGAACGGTGGTATGGCGGGATTGCGGCACCATAAACAATTCGTCAAAGCCCCTAAACAGAATAGAATTTTTATATTCTACCTCGTGCGGGAACACGCCGAACATCTTTTCGGGAACGTCGTGTTTTTTAATGCCGTAATGGTAATACAGCCCCGCCTGCGCGCCCCAACAAACGTGGAAAGTGCTATGCACGTGGGTTTTGCTCCATTCCATAATCTCGCACAGCTCTTGCCAGTATTCGACCTCTTCAAAGGGCAGATGCTCTACGGGCGCGCCCGTGATAATCATACCGTCGAAGTTTTGTGCCTTGATATCGTCAAAGGTCTTATAAAAGGCAAGCAGGTGCTCTTCCGCAACGTTTTTCGACTGGTGGGACTTGGTATGGATAAGCTCCATTTCCACCTGCAAGGGCGAGTTGCCGAGAAGCCTCGCAAACTGCGTTTCCGTTTCGATTTTTTTCGGCATTAAATTGAGGATTAAAATCCGCAGCGGGCGGATATCCTGCGTAATGGCGCGGTTTTCCGTCATTACGAAAATATTCTCGCTCTCTAACGTTTTTACCGCGGGTAAATTGTCGGGAATTTTTATCGGCATAGTGTATCAAAAATCCTTTTTTAGATGGTGTTAAGCGCCTGCGCGAGGTCGTCGATAAGGTCTTGATAATTTTCAAGCCCGCAGGAAAGACGAATCAAATCGCTGGGTACGCCCGCTGCAATCAGTTCTTCCTCGTTCATCTGGCGGTGGGTTGCGTTTGCGGGGTGCAAACAGCAGCTCCGCGCGTCCGCTACGTGCGTTTCGATGGCAATCAGTTTCAAAGCCTTCATTACCTTTTCCGCCGCCGTTCTGCCGCCTTTTACCCCGAACGAAACGACGCCGCAAGTGCCCTTGGGCATATATTTTTTCGCCAAATCGTAATACTGATTCGAGGGCAGCGAAGGATAGTTCACCCAGGAGATTTTTTCGTGATTTTCCAAAAATTCGGCAACCTTTTGCCCGTTGAGACAATGGCGCTCCATTCTCACGTGCAGGCTTTCCAAGCCAAGATTGAGATAAAACGCGCTCTGGGGCGAGGGAGTCGAGCCGAAATCGCGCATAAGCTGCGCCGTTGCTTTGGTGATAAACGCCCCGCCAAGCCCGAATTTTTCTGCGTAGGTAATGCCGTGATAGCTATCGTCGGGGGTGCAAAGTCCGGGGAACTTGTCCGCGTTTGCCAGCCAGTCGAATTTGCCCGAATCAACGATACAGCCGCCGACCGCCGCGCCGTGCCCGTCCATATACTTCGTGGTCGAATGGGTTACGATATCCGCGCCGAATTCAAAGGGTCGGCAGTTGACGGGGGTAGCGAAGGTGTTGTCGACGATAAGGGGAACGCCGTGCGCGTGCGCCGCGTTTGCAAATTTTTCAATATCCAAAACGGAGAGCGCGGGGTTGGCAATCGTTTCCCCGAATACCGCTTTGGTATTGGGACGGAACGCCGCGTTTAATTCCGCTTCCGTACAATCGGGGGGAAGGAAGGTAAACTCGATGCCCATTTTTTTCATCGTAACGGCGAAGAGGTTGTACGTACCGCCGTAGATTGCCGAGGACGCAACGACGTGGTCGCCCGCGTTTGCGATATTAAAAACGGCGTAGAAATTCGCTGCCTGTCCCGAAGAGAGCAGCATCGCCGCGCTGCCGCCTTCCAGCTCGCAGATTTTCGCCGCGACGTAATCGCAGGTCGGGTTTTGCAAACGGGAATAAAAATACCCGCTCGCTTCCAAATCGAATAGCTTGCCCATATCCTCGCTGGTGGCGTATTTAAAGGTCGTGCTCTGTATAATAGGGATTTGGCGGGGTTCGCCGTTTTCGGGGGTGTAACCGCCCTGTACGCATTTCGTTTCAATGCGACGTTCGTCTTTCATAGTTTGCCTCCTCGCGCGTACGCGACAATAGTTTATCGTTTCCTTATAAGTATAACACTACCCGCCTAGCTTCGTCAAGTATTTTTTATCTTTTCCGTTACACCTGCGGATAAAAAAAACGCGGTAGAACAAAATAAGTAGTATGAAAAAACGGACGAGAATTACAATTTGTTTCGGAGTGCTGACGCTTGCCCTTGGCTTTACGGCGTGCGGTGGCGGCAGCGGGGAGGACGCGCTTTCAGACGTGGTTTCCCGCGATTCCTACGAAAGCGTATACGATAAAATCGGCAAGGGGATTACGATTGATATGGTAACGGAGAAAGAGGGCTTGGCGTACGTTACCTTTGAGGGAAAGGAATACGAGCTGGGTATGGACTTTTTGTCGATGGCAATGGTGTATAATACCCGCCCCGTCGGCGGGTTTGCAACCGCAGAGGCGGTCTATAACGAATGGTGGCGGCTGTTTATGCAGCGTTGGAATTATCTCGCGCCCGAAGTGCCGCTCTATTCGAATCAATACTACGACGTTTACAACGCCAAAATTTCCTCGCTAAAGACGGGGCCGTATTGGAGCGTCAACGATGCCATCGTCGGAGCGAAAGTGCTTTCGGGGAACAATTCGGTGATTTTGGGGAGCGCGACGGAGCTTTCGGGGGCGTTTCGCAACGCTTCGTTTGGGAAATCTGCGCCCGGATCGGCGGATTTGGCGATACAGACTTTGACCAGCGGATATTCGACGGTCGTTACGAACGAGGCGGGGTTGTACCAATGGGCGGGTGGAGAAATTCTTAGCCACCACGAGGAAAAGGAAAACGAGGACGGCACGAAGACTTTTTCAATGCGGATACAAGAAGACCTCGTATTTTCGGACGGCAGTCCTATCCGCGCGGAGAATTATCTTATTCCGCTCGTTGTGGGCAGCAGCAAGGTGATGCGGGACGCGGGCGGCGGCGAGGCGGCGGGGTTGACCCTCGTGGGATACGAGGCGTTTAACGCCTACGAAGGCAAAGGCGAGCCCGTGCCGTTTTCGGGGGTGCGTATGGAAGACGAATACACCTTTTCCGTAACCGTAAAGCCCGAATACGCCGAATATTATTACGCCTTGCGTTACGGAGCGTTTACGCCCGTGCCGACGGCGTTATACGGGGGCAGGTACGCGTTGAAGGACGACGGACAGGGCGTGTATATGGAAAAAGACTTTTATAAAAAGGCGGAGAAAAACGGGGTGCAAGCCTACGTGATGGCGGATACGATTGCGAAAAACGTAGCCGATTATAGATCGACGTCCTTTCCCTATTCGGGACCGTATATCGTGGAAAGCTACGACGCGGCAACGAGGGTGGCGACGTTGAAACGGAACGCAAGATACAAAGGCGACCACCGCGGAAAGGCGACGATAGATAGGATTTCTTACGTGAAAATTATCCCCGAAACTCAGCTTGACCAATTAAAAAAGGGCAGGGTGGACGTTTTGGCTTCGGTAACGGGCGGCGAGGAAACGCGAGCGGCGTTGGCGCTTGTGGACAACGTGCATTTTAAAGAAACGCATTACGACCGCGCGGGGTATGGGAAATTGGCGTTCCGTTGCGATTTTTCGCCCACGCAGTTTGCCGAGGTGCGTCGAGCGGTTATGCACACCGTCGATAGGGACGAGTTTGCGCAGACCTTTACGGGCGGGTACGGTACGGTCGTGCACGCGCCCTATCACGCAGGGTCGGACGCCTATCTCTCCGTCAAGGATAAATTGCGGTTAAATAAATACGAATATAGCGTAGAAAAGGCAAAGCAGGAGCTTCGAAAGGGGGGCTGGACGTACGATAAAAACGGCAAGCCCTACGACGAAAACAAGGGCGGCGTGCGGTATAAAAAATTGTCGGGCTATGAAAAAAGCTATGCAAATTTGACCTACGCTTCGGTGGATAATAAGTATAAGACGGTGAAAATCGACGGCGAATATTATATGCCCCTCGTTATCAATTGGATGGGTACGCAGCCCAATCCCGTTACCGACCAGCTGATTACCGCTTGGCAAAACAACCCCAATTCTGCGGAGAGAATCGGAATGTATATCACGTACACGTCGGGGGATATGAACTCGGCTTTGTACGGCGAATACAGTCAAATGCCCGCCTACGGGTTCACGCGGGCGAAGTACGGCGCGGTCAATTTTGCGACGGGGTATACGGGCGCGGCGTACGACCAGTCCTTTATGTGGACGATTGACCCGACCAAATACGACAATTACAGCGTGAATTATTTACGGGACGAGGCGGATTTTTATCAAGGCGTATAATACTAAGGCGCGTACGATCAAAGCGTGTAAGCGGCGGGTAAGAAAAAGGAGAAAGGATGGGAAAATATATCTTAAAGCGGTTGCTGTATATGCTGACGGTATGGCTGATATTGTCCTTTCTCGTGTTTGCAATCTATAATATGTTGCCCGTGGACAAGGCGGCGGATATGGCAATGCAGGAAATTGCGGCAAACAAGCACTTAAATTATGCCGAAAGGTATTTGTATTGGCAGCGAAAATACGGTTTGGACGGCGGGATAATCCTGCGCTATTTCCGTTGGTTGGGCTTGGCTTCCTTTTACGACGGCTCGTTCAACGGGCTGTTGCAAGGCAATTTAGGCAGTTCGATTGCCTATGGGAAACCCGTGGCGGAGGTTATCAAAGAGCCCCTTTTCAATACGGTGTTTCTCAACCTGTTTGCGACGGTTGCGGCGCTTTGTATCACCATTCCGCTGGGCGTATTTTGCGGGGCGAAAAAGGGCAGTAAACGGGACGCCGCCGTGCAGGTGGGTACGATTATCGGGTACAGCCTGCCCGTCTTTATTACGGCGATTTTATTTATATGGCTCTTCGCCGTGCAATGGGGAATCTTTCCCGTGTCGGGTATGAGTACGGTCGGGGCGAATTATACGGGATTTCGGGCGTTTTTAGACAAGCTCTATCATTTTGCCCTGCCCCTGATTGTGATGACCTTTTGTTCGCTCGGCGGTATGACTAGGTACGTCCGCGCGGCGATGATTGATGCCTTGGATATGGACTGTATCCGTACGGCGCGGGCGAAAGGATTAAAAGAGGGGTACGTCGTGCGCACGCACGCTTGGCGTAACGCGCTCATTCCCGTCGTTGCCCTCGTCATCGGTTGGCTTTTGGGGATTTTTTCGGGCTCGATTATGATTGAAAATATCTTCGGTATTAACGGGATAGGCAAAGTCTATTTTGACGCGCTCAGCGCCAACGACAACGAAATCGTGCTCGCAATGCAGATGTTTTATATCTTATTGGCGCTTGTGGGGAATCTGCTCGTCGACGTCTCGTACGGCTTGGTCGACCCGCGGATTCGAGTCAATAAATAGTGGATAGAGGTGGCGTATGTCGTCGAATAAAAATTTCTTCAAACGAGTATTGGATAGGAGCAGGTATGCGTTGAAATCGGCTGCGCGCTGGTTTCGGCGTATGTTTTTCGGAGGCGGGAAAGAACTGTCCGCTCTTTCGGGGGAAAGAATCGAAAGTCCCACCCGCTTGCTTATAAAAGAATTTTTCTCGAAAAAAACGGCGGTGGTCGCTTGCGTTTTGCTTGCAGGCTTGTTCTTGTTTGTGTTTATCGCGCCGTTATTTATTCCGCTTGATATCAATTATACCGACCCTTTGCAGCAAAACGTAGCTCCGGGGTATGACCTTCGCGACGTGCCGAAGAGCTTAAAAAAATCGGTGGCGGACGTCAACGGGTTTGCCGATTTTACCGTCGGAGTTTCCAAAGAGGGCAAGTTTTTTATTTGGGGAAATACAAAGGATAGACTGCATAAAACGGATTTGAAAAAAGTGCCGAAAGCGGTGAAGGCGGAGGGAGTCCTTGGTGCGGCGGCGGGGAAAGACCATATTATCGCCGTAACGAAAACGGGCAAAATCGTCGGGTGGGGGGATAACAGCTGCGGACAGTACGGTAGCGAAGAAAAATTGGGCGCGTTGCCGATGCCTGCCGAGCTTGCCGAGGGGATAGACCCTGCCAATTTTTCTTCCATCGTTTGCGGCTATCAGGTCAGCGCGTTGGTTTTAAAGGACGGAAAGGCGTATTTTTGGGGGAATACGAACGCCGTGCGAAATTTGGAAAAGGTGGCTTTTTCTAAGGAAGTACAAGCGGTGGCTTTTACCAATTCGGCGGCAATTGTTTTAAAAAAGGACGGCGGTATTTCTACGGGCGACGAGGAGATTTTTTTGTCGGCAATCAGCTCGAAAAACGGCTATCAAAACAATCTCGCCTCGTACCTGCTTGGCAGAAAAGTCGAAAAAATAGCGGCGGATAACAAAAGCGTCGCGCTGCTGTTAGAGGGGAACGAATTGGTGGTTTCGGGTGCGTTTGAAAACGGCGAGGACGAATTGCCTAGGCTAAAATCTGGCGAGAGACTCGTTGACCTTGCGGGCGGCACGCGGCATTTTATCGGCGTAACGGACAAGGGCAGAGTATACGCTTGGGGGCATAACGCCTACGGGCAATGCGACGTGGAAAAGGTAAAGTCCAGCGCGCGGGTATTTGCGGGCGCGATGCAGTCGTACGCGGTGGACGGACGGGGAAAGCTTGTAAAAAGTTTGGGCTTAAAAGGATATCTTATGGGCACGGACGGCAGGGGCAGGGACGTGTTCGCCCGTATCGTTCACGGCGGGAAAATGACCTTGACCATCGGCGCGGTCGCCGTCGTTATTTCTTCGCTTATCGCCGTCGTCGTCGGCTGTCTTGCGGGGTATTTCGGGGGATTTATCGATACGCTGCTGATGCGGATTACGGAAATTTTTTCTTCCTTGCCCTTTTTGCCTTTTGCAATGCTCCTTTCGCAGATTATCAAAAATTATAACGTTTCCGAAACGATGCGTATCTTTATTATTATGCTGATTTTAGGCGCGCTGTCTTGGACGGGTTTGGCGCGTATGATCCGCGGTCAAATTCTTTCCGAACGGGAAAAAGAATTCGTACTTGCCGCTCGTGCAATCGGAGTAAAGGAAAGCAAAATTGCCTTTCGCCACGTGCTTCCCAACGTCGTTTCCGTGATTTTGGTGAGTATGACCTTGGATTTTGCAGGCTGTCTTTTGACGGAATCCTCGTTGTCCTACCTTGGCTTTGGAGTACAGCAACCAAAACCCACGTGGGGGAATATGCTCAGCGGGAGTAATAGCAGCATCGTAATTCAACGTTATTGGTGGCAATGGCTTTTCCCCGCGCTCTTTTTGTCCCTTGCCGTCATTTGTATCAACGTTATCGGGGACGCTTTGCGCGACGCGTTCGACCCGAAAAAGGAGGAGTAAATTTGCCTTTGTTACAGGTTAACAATTTGCGCGTATCCTTTCGTACGAGAAAGGGAAGGTTATGCGCCGTCCACGACCTTTCGTTTTCGTTAGAAGCGGGAAAAACTCTCGCGCTCGTGGGGGAATCGGGGTCGGGGAAAAGCGTTTCGGCGATGAGTATTTTGCGCCTTTTAGAGAAAAACGGCAGGATAGAAAGCGGGGAAATTCTCTTTCAGGACGGCGAAAAGACAATCGACCTTGCCGCCCTGCCGATAGAAAAAATGTACGGAGTGCGGGGAAACCGTATTTCCGTAATTTTTCAAGAGCCGATGACCGCGCTAAACCCCGTGCTTTCCGTTGGGAAACAGTTATCCGAACCCTTTCTTTTTCACCGAAAGCTTTCTAAAAAGCACGCGGTTTTCGAGGCGGAAAAAATGCTGGAAGCCGTACAGATAACCTCGCCAAAGCGGGTGTTAAAGCAGTACGCCCACCAGCTTTCAGGGGGGATGCGGCAACGGGTAATGATAGCAATGGCGTTGGCTTGTCAACCGAAAATTTTAATTGCGGACGAGCCCACGACGGCGCTGGACGTTACGATTCAGGCGCAAATTTTGCGACTGATGCAAGATTTGCAAAAAAAGCAGGGAACGGCGATTTTATTTATTACGCACGATTTGGGCGTCGTCAACGAAATGGCGGACGACGTGGCGGTTATGTATTGTGGAAAAATCGTTGAACGCGTACCTGCCTATGGGATTTTTGGCGTTCGATTGTATTCGCACCCGTATACGGAAGGGTTGATTGCCTCTTTGCCAAGTCAAAAGAAACGGCGTTTGGAAACGATTGTAGGTAACGTTCCCCATCCTTTGCAGTTGCCCAAGGGCTGTAAATTTGCGCCCCGCTGTAAATACCGTACGAAAAAATGCGTCGAGGAAGAGCCCGCTTTGTTAGACGTCGAAGAAGGGCACGCCATCCGTTGCCATTATCCGAAAAAGGAGGAGAGAGAAAGTGCAGGACACGCAAACCTTGTTATCGATTACCCGTCTTAAAAAGCATTTCCCTTTGCCAAGAACTTCTCTTTTCCGTCCCCGCCCTTATTTGCGCGCGGTGGACGGCGTAACGCTGGATATAAAAAAGGGAGAGACTTTGGGGCTCGTAGGAGAAAGCGGCTCGGGGAAATCCACGCTGGGCAGAACGGTTTTGCAGCTCTATTCGGCGACGGAGGGCAGCGTTCGGTATTTCGGGCGAGAACGGGAAATCGAATTGACGAAAGTAAAACCCAAAGATTTGCGCGCGTTGAGGAAGGATTTGCAAATTATTTTTCAAGACCCCTATTCCTCGTTAAATCCGCGTATGACGGTGGGGCAAATTATCGGGGAGGGCGTTTTCACGCATAAGCTTTCTCTTAAAGGGGACGCC
This sequence comes from Clostridiales bacterium, assembly GCA_015069295.1. GTDB lineage: Bacteria > Bacillota > Clostridia > Christensenellales > Borkfalkiaceae > Scatosoma. Next base: position 9,708 of record SVIW01000002.1, on the reverse strand, counting down.
TTGCGCGAATACGTGCTTTCCGTGATGAAGGATTGCGGCTTGCAAGAATACGCTTTGCACCGTTATCCCCATCAATTTTCGGGCGGGCAAAGACAGCGTATCTGTATTGCCCGCGCGCTGGCGTTAAAACCCAAATTCGTGGTATGCGACGAATGCGTTTCCGCGTTAGACGTTTCCATTCAATCGCAAATTCTCAATTTATTGTCCGATTTAAAGGAAAAAGAGGGGCTGACCTATCTTTTTATTTCCCACGACTTATCCGTCGTACGGCATATTTCCGACCGAATCGCCGTTTTATATTTGGGAAAAATCGTCGAAATCGGCGAGGCGGAAGAGGTGTTTTCTTCCCCTCGCCATCCCTATACCGTGGCGCTCGTCAGCGCAATTCCCTCTATCGAGGGGGGAAAAGAGGGAAAGGATAGGATTTTTTTGCCAAACAATCCGCCAAGCGGCGCGCTGCCGTCCGGCTGTCCCTTTCACCCCCGTTGCTTTATGGCGCAGGAGTGTTGTAAAAAAGGCGAAGTGCCAATGGAGAAAGTGGGCGAGGGGCATTTCGTAGCCTGCCATTTTGCGCGGATTCCAACGAAAGAAAAAGAGGATATTGCCAAAAAGAGGAAGGATATATAACTTTGTGAAAAAGCCCACGCGCCGTCTTTAGACGGCGTGTTTTTGCGTTCGTATTGTATTCGTGAGGTAAAAGCTTGTGAAAATACGCAAAAAATATGAAAATACCCCTCGCGCGTGCCCGCGAGGCGTTGACAAAGAAAGCGGAAAAGTAGTATAATAAAAAGAGAAAGACGGCAGTCTTAAAAATTTTTATCTTTTGGAGGATATTCAACAACAACCATGGTACCCCTAACTATCGCGATTATCGTTTTAGTGTTTCTTTCCGGGTTCTTTTCCGGAACGGAAACGGCGTTTTCCTGCGCAAATAAAATCAAGTTAAAAACCTACGTGGCGCAGGGCAAAAAACGTGCGAAATCGGTATATAAATTTGCGGACGAAAAATACGATAAACTCGTTACCGCGATTTTAGTCGGCAACAACGTCGTCAACCTGACGGCGTCTGCGCTCGGCACGATGTTATTTGCAAAGCTTATCAGCAACCCCGATTTATCGGCAACCGTTTCCACGCTCGTACTTACCGTCGTGGTGCTTATTTTTGGGGAAATTACGCCGAAATACCTCGCAAGCGTATATCCCGAACGGATGTGTTTTTTATTTTATCCGTTGATGCAGCTTTTCTATTGGATACTTTTCCCCGTTTGCAAAGTTTTCGACGGGTATAAAGCCCTGCTTGCCAAAATATTCAAGCTGAAAAAGGACGAAACGGTTACGGACGAAGAATTGCTTTCGCTCGTGGAAGAGGCGGAAGAAAGCGGTACGCTCAAAGAGGACGAATCCGAACTCGTGCGCTCCGCGCTCGAATTTGACGATTTGAAGGTGGAGGATATTCTCGTGCCCCGTGTGGACGTGTATGCGGTGGACGAGGATTCGACGATGGACGAAATCCGCGAAGTTTTCGAGCGCAGCGGATATTCCCGTTTGCCCGTATATAAAGACACCATCGACAACGTTATCGGGCTCGTGCACGAACGCGACTTTTTCAGCGGGTATTTGCGGGGCGAGAAAAATATCAGCCACCTCGTACAGGAAATCGTCTTTACGACCGAATACACCCGTATTTCCGCACTGTTAAAACAGCTGCAAAAGCAAAAAATTCATATGGCGGCGGTTTCGGACGAGTACGGCGGTCTGGTGGGTATCGTTACGTTGGAAGACATTTTGGAAGAGCTCGTCGGGGAGATTTGGGACGAACACGACCAAGAAGAAGTGCACTACGGTAAAATTTCCGAAGGCGAATACTGGGTGGACGGAAAATGTGAATTGGATACCTTCTTCGAGCTGTACGAGTTGGAAAGCGAAGAGGACGAATTCGATTCGAACACCGTCGGCGGCTGGGTAACGGAAAAGTACGGCGGAATCCCGCCGATTGGCGAAACTTTGACCTTTAAAAACGTGGAAATTAAAATCGTAAAGGCGAGTAAGCAAAAAGTATTAAAGCTCCGTTCGAAGGTTATCGAAACGGACGGCGAAGAAAAAGAATGATTTTTTAAGGAGAGAAAAATATGACAACGATTTTGGTTACGGGCGGTTGCGGATATATCGGTTCGCATACCGTTCTCGAGCTCTTAAACAAAAACTACGACGTCGTTGTGGTGGACAATTTCAGTAATTCGAGCATAGAAAGCTTGCGCCGCGTGCAGAAGATTACGGGCAAAACGGTAACCTTTTACGAAGCGGATATTCGCGATAGCGTAGCGATGGAAAAGATTTTCTCTGCGCACAAATTCGACGCGGTTATCCATTTTGCGGCGTATAAAGCGGTTGGCGAAAGCTGCCGTTTGCCTTTGAAATATTACGAAAACAACATCAGCGGCACCGTTTCGCTTTTGCAAATTATGGAAAAATTCGGCGTTAAGAAAATTATTTTCTCTTCGTCTGCGACCGTTTACGGCGATCCCGAGCGTTTGCCTTTGGACGAAAACTGCCGCCTTTCCACGACCAATCCTTACGGCAGCACCAAGCTGATGATGGAAAACATTATGCAGGATCTCTACAAAGCGGACAACGAATGGAATATTATTTTGCTCCGTTATTTCAATCCCGTCGGCGCGCACGAAAGCGGGCTTATCGGCGAAGACCCCAAGGGGATTCCCAACAACTTGATGCCTTTCGTTGCGCAGGTTGCCAGCGGAAAACTGGCTTGTATCAACGTTTTCGGTAACGATTACGACACTCCCGACGGCACGGGCGTGCGCGATTATATCCACGTAGTCGACCTTGCCTTGGGACATATTGCGGCGATTGAAAAATGCAACGACGCGGGGGTACATATCTACAACCTCGGCACGGGTAGAGGATATAGCGTTATGGATATGATCCACGCCTTTGAAAAGGCTTGTGGAAAGACCCTGCCTTATAAAATCTGCGACCGCCGTTCCGGCGATATCGCCGCTTGTTACGCTGCGCCCGACAAAGCGAAAAAAGAGCTTTGCTGGGAGGCAAAATTCGGCATCGAGGAAATGTGCGCTTCGCAATGGAAATGGCAAAGCGGTAATCCTATGGGCTACGAGGCGTAAGCTTGGCGGTGCAACCCGATCAAATTATTTATTCGAACCGTAAAACCCTCGCTATTTCCATCGACTCTTTCGGGCGGCTGATCGTTCGTGCGCCCAAACGCTGCGATAAGACGCGAATTTTCAATTTTTTAAAGGAAAAAGAAAATTGGATATCCCGTAAAAAAGCAGAAAGGACGGGGGCAGGTATCGATTTACCGGGCGAGAATCTGGACGGATATTCGCTGCTTTTAGAGGGCGAGCGCTACGGGGTTGCTCTTGCACCTATCAAAAAAGTGCGTTTAGACGAAAGGGAAAAACGTCTTTACGTTCCGCAAGACGACGCCCGCGCGGCTTTGGTAAAATGGCTGAAAGCCGAGGCAAAACGCCGTCTTTCCCTTTTCACAAACACGCAGGCAGCCGAGATGCAAACGAGCTATCGCTCGGTTCGTATCACTTCGGCAAAAGGGCGTTGGGGCTCTTGCTCGTACAACGACGCCGTGCACTATTCTTTCCGTTTGATTTACGCGCCGACCTCGGTTATCCAATACGTGGTAACGCACGAATTGGCGCATACCAAACACAAAAACCATTCTGCCGCTTTTTGGCAAGAAGTAGAAAAATATTGTCCCGATTGGCGGGAAAAACGCGCTTGGCTGAAAAAGCACGCGATCCTTATGGAAATTTTCTGACGGAGTGTACCGAATGAAAACTTTGCGAAAAAAAATGTTGCGCACTTTCTGTGTATTGACGGCGGCACTGAGCATTTTTGCCCTTTCCGCTTGCGATTTAATGGCGGAATTCACGGTAGACGAAACGCCTGCCGATTCCTCTTCGAATGCGGGCAATTCTTCCAAGCCCTGGGAGGATTGGGGACAGGACGAGGATACGCCTACGAAGCCTACCCCTGAAAATCCAAACGAGAATAAAACGGTTGCAAGGGAAGAGCTCGACGAGATTGGACACAAAGTCGTCTACTACACGGACGGCACTTGGGAGGATTTGGGCAGAGCCGTGCCTTTAAACACCGCCTCGCCCGCGCCCGAAACCCAGTACGGCTATCAATCGCTTAAAAAGGAAGCGGACGGCGAGGGGCTTTGCGCACTCTATCAAGACCTTTACGAGGTCTCGACCGCGTTCCACACCTCGACGGTGGATTTGAACTCGCAAGACGGGATTTGCGAGGTCGCCGTTCTTCCCTACAACCAATACGGGATTACCGCCGAGCAGGCAATTTCCGTTTGGAAAGTCTTCGGCGCGGAAAACCCTGCCTATTATTGGATTAGCCCCGTGGTCTCCTACACCTCGAAGCATCTGTATTTTTTGGCGGACGAAGCGTATGCAAAGGCAAGCACGCGTTCGGCGATTCGAAAATCCATTGAAGAAGTCGCGCTCGATTGCGATACCTACCTTTCGGGCAAAACGTCCTTGGAAGAACGCGCCTTGACCATTTACGATTATCTTATTTACAAGCTCGATTACGCCTATAAAGCGGACGGGATTACGCCCGAAACGGCAGCGTGGGCGCACAATATCGTGGGGCTTACGATGGGCAAAGGGGTCTGCGAAACCTACGCCGAAGCCTTCGATTATTTTTGCGGACTGTTTGGGCTTGACTGTATGACGGTTACGGGTATGGCTACGCAGGACGGCGTTCCCGTCGGGCACGCTTGGAATTATTTATCGTTTGGAAAGGATTGGTACGCCGTGGACGTAACGTGGGGCGAACAAGAATGCTTGCTCCGTTCTTGGTTTGGGAAAGAAAAGAACGAATTTCTTTCCTTGCACGAAGCGACGACGCCCGACGTGGGCTGGGGTATCGATTATCAATGCGCCCTGCCGACGCTTGCGGAAGGCAACCTTTGCCCCGTTCTATTCAGCGACGGCGAAAGCGAGGGGATTTTCGTGTCTTCGGTAGACAAAGCCTTTACTTTAATGACAAACGAGCAGGGCAGGTATGAGATTACTCTGTACCCCGACACGACGGTAACCGCGCGTAACGATATCGATATCTATCCTTTGGAAGCGGCTTTTTGTACGGCGTTGCCCAAAGCGCAATCGATTACGTTTATAGCGGAAAGGCTGTACGTGGAAGGCAATCATTATTACCAGCCCGAAATAAGCACGGACAACGCGCTTACTTTGCAATCGAGTATATTTTTAAAGGACGTCGAGTTGAAAGCGCCGTCCATCAAGAAAAACGGGCATTTGCTGTTGCCTATATAATCAAGGGTATTATCAAAAGCGCAAGAAACCTCGCTTTTCCGCGTTTAAATCAAGGGGCTTTGCGGTATAAATAACAGAAGAGAAAAATCTCGAAAGAGGAAGTTATGTTAGAACTGAAAAACGTCAGCTATTCCGTGCAGGACGAGCTGGGACAAAAAACGATTTTAAAGGACGTTTCCTTAAAATTAGACGACCGTTTCGTGGCGTTTACGGGCCCGAACGGGGGCGGTAAATCCACTCTCGCAAAGGTCATTGCAGGTATTATCAAGCCCACGGAAGGGCGTATCTATTTCGACGGCGAGGATATAACCGACTTGTCCGTTACGGACAGAGCGAAAAAGGGTATTTCGTACGCCTTTCAGCAGCCCGTCCGTTTTAAAGGCTTGACCGTGCGCGATCTTATCAATATTGCCGCAGGAAAAACGATGAAAGTTTCCGACGCTTGCGCCTATCTTTCCGAAGTAGGTATGTGCGCCCGCGATTATATCGACCGCGAAGTAAACGCTTCCCTTTCGGGCGGCGAATTAAAGCGCATTGAAATCGCGACGATTTTGGCGCGCGCGACCAAGCTTTCCGTCTTTGACGAGCCGGAGGCGGGAATCGATTTGTGGAGCTTTGGCAATCTTATCAAAGTCTTCGAGAATATGTATCAAAAAACGCAGGGGAGTATTTTGATTATTTCCCACCAAGAACGTATCCTCAATATCGCGGACAAAATCGTAGTAATTGCCAACGGGCAGATACAAAACGTGGGCGCAAAATCGGACGTTTTACCCAAACTGTTAGCGTCGGATTCTTGCCGAGTTTTAACGGATAAATTATAATTAGGAGGGGGCAGGTATGGATTCAATACAAAAAGATTTATTGCTGCAAATCGCCGATTTACACGGCGTCCCTCAAGGCGCGTACAACATTCGCGCAAACGGCGAAACGCTGGGGAGATCTAGTAGCGCGAATATCGATATCGTTACCAAAACGGACGGAAAATCGGGTATCGATATCTTCATCAAAGCGGGCACGAAAAACGAGAGTATGCATATTCCCGTTCTCATCAGCAAAGCGGGGTTGCAAGAAGTCGTTTACAACGATTTTTATATCGGCGAGGACGCCGACGTAACCATCGTTGCCGGCTGCGGGATTCATAACAGCGGCGAAAATACGACCTCTCAGCACGACGGCGAACACACTTTCCATATCGGCAAAAACGCAAAAGTGCGTTACGTGGAAAAGCATTACGGCGCGGGGGACGGCAACGGTAAAAACGTAATGAACCCTACGACGGTGGTGTATCTTGCCGAGGGCGCGCGTATGGAAATGGAAAGCACGCAAATCAAAGGAGTCGATTCGACCAACCGTTTGACCAAGGTAGAGATGCAAACGGGCGCAGAATTTATCGTAAAGGAAAAATTGTATACGCACGGTCAGCAGACGGCGGACACCGATTTCGTCGTGGAGATGAACGGCGCGGGTTGCCGCGCGGACGTGATGTCCCGTTCGGTGGCGGCGGATTGTTCAAAACAGCGTTTCGTTTCTACGATGAACGGCAACGCGCCTTGTTATGGGCATACCGAATGCGACGCAATCATTATGGATAAAGCCGCCGTTTCCGCAGCTCCTTGTCTTACCGCCAACCACGTGGACGCAGAGCTTATCCACGAAGCGGCAATCGGTAAAATCGCCGGCGAGCAGTTGATAAAACTGATGACGCTGGGGTTGACGGAGAAGGAGGCGGAGGAGCAGATAATCAAAGGCTTCCTCCATTAAGAGGAAACCGTGTATAAGGGCGCACCTTAAAACAAAAACGGAACCTGCCCTCAGTTACGTACGCCCAGTACGCGCCTATCGGGCAGAACCGCGTGTTTTGTTTCAATCTGCAACCCTTCTCCACAGTTTCGTGTAACCGAGCGGGTACGTACGCCCAGTACGCTCCCGTCGGGGTACTCGCTTCTTCTTGTCTTGCTCGTATCTAACCCGCCCCGTGTAACCGACGAAAGGGCTCCCTTGTGTAAAGGGAGCTGTCAGCAGAGCTGACTGAGGGATTGTTCCGTATCGTTGAAATATGCAACTCGATAAATAGTCGGCTCCATTGAAATTCTCGGAACGATAGATAAGACTCGATGCAACGGCACGTTGCCGAACTAAAAACTTGTAAAAACTCAAAGGAGAATAAATTATGAGCGAACTTGCTTACAAAAGAACGAACGTCTACGAAGTCGCAGACGAAAAATTGATGAAAGCCATTTTCGATTACGCGGAGGGCTATAAAACCTTCATCGACGAGGGTAAGACCGAACGCGAAGCGTGCGCCTACGTCGTAGAGGCGGCAAAAGCACAGGGTTATAAGCCGTTCGAATTCGGTATGCAATTAAAAGCGGGCGACAAAGTCTATTACGACAACCGCGGCAAAAACGTATACCTTATCAAGATCGGCACGGCAGACGTAGCCAAGGACGGCGTGCGTATTATTGCTTCCCATATCGACAGCCCCCGTATCGACTTAAAACAAGTACCTTTTTACGAAACGGACGGTATCGCGTTTTCGAAGACCCATTATTACGGCGGGCTTAGAAAATACCAGTGGGCGGCAATCCCCCTTGCCTTGCACGGCGTTGTTGCGCTTGCAGACGGCAGCGTATTAAACGTAAAAATCGGCGAAGAAGAGAACGACCCCGTCTTCTACATCAGCGATTTGTTGCCCCACCTTGCGGCAAAACAAAACGCAAAACCCTTGGGCGAAGCCATCGGCGGGGAAGACCTCAATATCTGGCTCGGCAATATCCCTTACGTCGCGGCGGATAACGAAAAGGACAAGACGGTCAAAGAAAATCTCTTGAAAATCCTGCACGAAAAATACGGCGTGAAAGAAGAGGATTTCCTCTGCGCCGAGCTTTCCTTAGTGCCCACTTTCAAAGCAAAAGATATCGGCTTTGACCGCGCGCTCATCGGCGCGTACGGCCACGACGACCGCGTTTGCTCCTATCCCGCGTATACCGCCCTTTTCGATGAAGAGTCCAACGAACATACCGTAATGGTCATTCTTGCCGACAAGGAAGAAATCGGCAGCGAGGGTACGACGGGTATGCAGTGCGCTTTATTTACCGACTTGCTTGACGAAATCGCTCGTTCATTTAACACGACCTCTGCGGCGGTTCGCGCAAAATCTATGTGCCTTTCCGCAGACGTCAACGCAGGGTACGACCCCAATTATCCCGACGTATGCGAAAAACTCAATTCCGCCTACCTTTCCCACGGCGCGGGTATTACCAAATTTACGGGCGCAAGAGGGAAGAGCGGTTCTAACGACGCCAATGCAGAATTCGTAGGCTATCTTCGTAAACTTTTTGCCGACAACGGCGTAATTTGGCAGACGGGCGAAATGGGCAGAGTAGACGTCGGCGGCGGCGGTACGGTTGCAAAATATATAGCCAATATGAACATCGACACCATCGATATCGGCGTGCCCGTTATTTCGATGCACTCGCCTTTCGAGGTCATTTCCAAAGCGGATTTGTATGAAAACTATCTCGCTTTCCGTGCCTTCATCAAATAAAAACTAAGTACCCGTGTACGAGACGAAATCAAAAAAGCGGCTTTTCAGCCGCTTTTTCATAAAGGGAAGCCCTGCGTAAAAACGCAGGGCTTCCCTTAATATTGCTCGTTATAAATTTGATTAGCCTTCCATTTCTTTTAAAAATTGCATTAAAGAAAATTTTTGTGTTTCGGAAAGCTTACGCACGGATTTTAATATTGCATATTCTATCCCGGCAAGAGGTTGGCGTTCCGTAATAGAATATTCTTTCCCAAAAAGTTCGTCGATAGAAACGTCGAAAACCTGTGAAAGTTTAAAGATAGTTTCGCAGTCGGGCTCGCTTGTTCCGTTTTCCCAATTGCTCACGTTTCGTTGTACGTTTCCAATTTTTTCAGCAAGCTCCTTTTGCGTTAGTTGTAGTTCCTCGCGAAACTCTTTAATTCTTAATCTCATAGCAATCTCCTTGTTATTATAATACCAAAAAAATTACTTATTATACTTGACAAAGAAAAAATAATACTATATAATTATAATTACAAGAAATAAATTTTCTAAGGAGTATTGACGATGAGAAAGAAAATTGTAGCTTGTTTAGCAGTGCTGTGTTGCCTTACTTTAGGGGCTGCTTTTGGCGTTGGATGTTCCTGCAGTGGGCAAGATGATACGTGGGAACAAGAAATTCAAGGCGAGCAAGGACCCCAAGGTGAACAGGGACCCCAAGGTGAACAGGGACCCCAAGGTGAACAGGGACCCCAAGGCGAACAGGGACCCCAAGGCGAACAAGGACCCCAAGGTGAACAGGGACCCCAAGGCGAACAGGGACCCCAAGGCGAA
>SVIW01000016.1 GCA_015069295.1 Clostridiales bacterium | reverse complement strand
TAAAATGATGGTAGCAGTTCATATATTTCTCCTTGTTGTTTTTGTTGTGGTAGACTTATTATAACACGGATTTATATGAACTGTCATTTTTTTATTAGGGCGTTGCACTTGATAGTATAATTCAGCACGAGAAAAAACGCCCGCCCTATCTTTTGGATAGAGCGGGCGTATCGTTTATACCTTTCGTTTGAAATTGCCAAAGACCTCGTTCACCTTTTCAAAGCTCGCAAACGCGTCGGGGTGGCGCTTTATAATTTTCATCATTTGCCCGATTTGGCGTTTGTTGATAATACATACCAGCATATATTTGTCGGTATCCGAATACATTCCGTGTACTTTCATTTCGGTTACGCCGTGTTTTAATTCGTTCAACAATTCGGCGGATAACTCGGTCGGGTTTGCCGTTACGATTTCGAATTTATACCCGCTCTTTAACCCGCTTAAACCGTGGTCAACGATAACGTTTGCGATGAACAAGTTTAACAGAGTACAAATCACGGGCGTAATGCGCATTCCGTACACGAAAAAGGCAATTCCCACTACGCTCGCGTCCATAATAAACGAGACGTAAGCGATATTCAGTTCGGGATGGGCTTTTTTAAGGAGCGCGGAAATCCCGTACGTACCGCCGCTTGCCCCGAAACGGCGCAACATAATCGAAAAGCCAAACCCAGAGATTACCCCCGTCGCGATACAAGCAAACACCACGTTAAAGTCCTCGGCGTTGTTCGCTTCGCAGTAAGCGTTTGCGCCGCAAAATTCGTAAAACTGCGGCATAAACGACTGTATCAATATGTAGGCGCTCAGCATAATGCCCAGCTTTTTATTGACGAAAATGCCGACCAAAACGAAGATAGGCAAATTAAACGCCACCATCAAAATCGACCAAGAAACCTTGTCGGAAAGCAAATAATAGGTAATCGTCGCCAAACCGCCGACCCCGCCGGGCGCAAATCCGTTGCTGTTTTGGAAAAAATAGTACGCCGTTCCCACGATAACGCCCGCAAGCAATACGCAAACGATATCCACAACCCAATTTTTTATTGCTACCTTTTTCATTTTTATCTTTATCCTACGCAAGCTTTTCCTTTTCGTTCTATGCCAACGAACGCCTTAAAAAACATCAACCGCCCCTTTCGTATGCAAACATACGCTGCGGCGGTGAATATTTCTTCTATCCCTTACAAACAAGGCACACGAGGGTTTCCACGTGCTTGATTTGGGGGGAAATCTATTTCTCTTGCGAGAAATGTATGTTCGTCTCACGCCGACGGCGAACTCAAACACCGTAACTCCTCGTTTTCGTTTTACCCGTAAAACACTAAAAGCGTTTTTCCTTACGCTTCGCAAGCAAGCTTGCGCGCGGTTGGCAAACCACTTTTAGTCCGTCTTGCGCACAAGACAAACGAGCGTCTCCACGTGTTTGGTTTGGGGGAACATATCGTAAGGCTGTATTTTCTCAATGGCGTAATAGCCAGGCAAAGTTACGTCGCTCCCCAGCGCTGCATAGGCGGGATTTTTTACCAGCTCGCCCTCTTTTTCTACCAATCTGCCCGTCAAAATCCCCAAGTCCCTTGCCAAAGTCGCAGGGTTACAACTAATCAACGTCAATTTTTCAATGCCGCTTGCAAGCAACGCTTCCAATACGCTGCGCGCAATCCCTGCGCGAGGCGGGTCAAGAATCAGGCGGAGCTTTTCTCCCCTTTCCTTCTCCAATACGGCGGGCAACTTTTCTTCCACCCGTCCGCAAATATTCGTCATATTCGTAAGCCTGTTTTTCTCTTTTAACGAGTCGGCGCAACGGGAAGCTTCCTCCTCTAACTCAATCCCATACACCCGCTTGGCTTTCTTGGCAAGCATCGCCGTCAGCAAGCCGCCGCCCGAATAGGCGTCAATAACCACTTCGTCGCCGTCCGCGCAAACCGTTTTTAAAGCGTCTCTATACAGTTTCCCGCGCACGTTTTCATTGACCTGCAAAAAGGTGGACGGCCCCGCTTCATATCGGATTCCTTGCTCCTCCGCCTCGAAAATGCCCGTACCGTGTACGAGTTGAAACTCTTTCCCCAAAATCACGTTGGTATTTTCGGCATTGAAATTGATATACAACGTAAAGCTGGAAAAAACCTCGGAAAGCAACCCGATAAGATAGGGCAAGTTGGGCAAATTTTTCTTTGCCGAAACCAAGGTTACGATATATTTCCCGCCGATTTCTCTTGCGACAATATGCCGCAAAGCCCCCGTGCCTTTTTCCTCGTCATAACCCTTTACGGCACATTCTTTCATATACCGCTTTATTACGGCAATGAGTCTTTCCGACCATTCGGGATGGATAGCGCAAGCGCTGATCGGCACGATACGGTGGCTGTGCTCTGCGTAAAATCCGATAACCGCATTCCCCTCTTTGTCTACGCCGACGGGAATTTGCAGTTTGTTACGATAGCCGTAAGGAAGGTCGCTTTTATGCGCTTGCGGAACTTGCACGTTGATCCCCCCGATTTTGCGCAACGCTTCTTTGACGATACCCGCCTTATGGACAAGCTGCGCGTTATACTCAAGGTGCTGCAAACAGCATCCGCCGCATTTCAAAAACACGGGACAGCGTTCGCGAACGCGCTCCTCGGCAGGGGTTATAATCTCCTCCGCCTTGCCGTACCCAACGTTCCCTTTCAGCTTTAAGACGCGGAAACGGACTTTTTCTCCAGGTAAACAGGCAGGCACGAAAAACGTAATGCCCTCGTGCCTGATGATGCCTTCTCCGTTCGAGCCAATGGCATCCGTTACGGCGCAAATTATATCGTTTTTCTCTATCATAAAATTACGCCTCCTTTTCTTCCTCTAACGGTTATCGAGCCGTGATTTTTATCTGAGTTTACTTTTTAGAAATCCGTCCCACCAAGGAGTTGACGAGCGCCCGAGCCTTGTACATCGCGTAATCGTAAAACACGAAGACGAGCGTTCCGCCGACGAAAATGATGGGTACCATGTATTTGTCCAACCCCGAAATAGTGGTGGTCATCTCGAAAATAAACCGCCAAATTAAGTACATCGCGCCGTCAAACCAAAGTGCTTTGACAAAGCAAGCCACCCAACGGTTGATCTTCGTTTTTAATTGCAGTTCGTTTACCAAAGGATGCAACCCGAAAAAGGCAATAAAGGGCAGCAAATCCCAAAACTTCCACGAGGTAAAAATAAAGGTCAAAAGGCAGGTTGCGATATACGCCAAAACGTACCCCCACCAACAACGCTTGGCTAGTGGCAGCATCAACGCAACCCCCGCAAGCAAATACGCAGTCAAAATCAATACGTCGACGTAGATACCGAGCGTCAGCGACGCCGTCGCCATTGCGCAGGCAAGCCCTGAAAGCGCGATTTCGTAAGAAGAAATCTTTTTCATTTTCCGCCCACCGTCAGCTTAACGGCAACCGCAGCAAAGATTAAACAAACAGTTGATACAAAGGTTGATATAACAGCAGGAAATACAGTTCGAGCAGAAATTACCGCCCATCTGCTCCTCATCCGAACGCGCGTACGGGTTTTGCGTAGGCTGTTGATACGCCGATTGCTGTTGGTAATCGTTTTTCGCGTTCAGTTTTCCGTATGCCGAACGGTATTTGAGATTGTTCGGGGCCATCTGCATTGCGATTTCCAGCTGCTTTTTGCTGTCGTTCGTCCAATTCTTTTTATAGAATACGACCGCCTGCAAATAATGCCATTCGGCGCTTCTTTCATTGCAGTTATCCAAAAGCGTTTGCGCCTCGGCAATCTTCCCGTCCTTTAACAAAGCGGTAATTTCTTCAAACGCGTTTGCGCCCGTCGTATTTTCCGTCTTTTCCTTTCTTGCGGCTTTGATTTCGCTATACGCAACGTCCAATTTCGTCAACATTCTCGCCGCTTCGTTCCCAGCCTCGCCGTCCTGCCATCTTTCTTCCTTGTATTTCTCACGAAGCTGATGATAGCGCGCCTCCAATTCTTCGTCCGTTGCGCTTTCGTTGAGTCCGAGAAGTTCGTAGTTTTCTTTCATTTTATTCTCCTATCGGCTTTCGCCGCGTTTTTTCGTTTTATCCTTAGCATTCCCGCCACGCAAACGCGCGTCGTTACTAGTTAGTATTTTCCTTTTTCGTCTTTTTATCCTGCTTACAGCCCTTACAACCGCCCTGCAATACCTTGTCCGTCATCGCAGGCAAGCCGCGCAGTAAAATGTTATCCGACAAATCCCGATTGAAATGGAACTCTATGTGCGACAGGTTTTCCCGAATATCGAAAAACAACGAGTGGAATACGTAGCGTATTTCCTCAGCCTTCTCGCCGCAGGTCAGCTTTTCTTTACAATCCGCTCCGTACGCCAATATAAAGGGGTTGTAGGCATTTTTCTTTTTATCTTTATCGTAATCGTCCAGCGCGTCGATAAGGTATATCCATTTCCCGACGGCGTAGAAAAGGTTTCTCGTGTATTCGTTGGCTTTTTCCCCCAACGCGTAGTCGGAAAACTCCGCCAGCATCGTCGCCGTAGCGTCGGCGGCGCGATCCAAACTGTCCACCTTTGCTTTTTCCGTTGTTTCTTGGCTTGCGAGGTTGCTTTGCACGATACGCGCAATTTCGGGATAAAGCTTCTTGACCCGTTTAAAGCCCTTTTTAAACCACAGCCGTTTGCCTCTGCCCCGATCGCCGTCCATAATATCGTCGGTGTATTTATAATAGACGAGCGCGGTGTTCAGCGCGCCTATTTTTCTCGTCAGCTCGTCCACGGCAGCCATCGGGCGCACGCGGATACAATGGGTAAGACAATGGCTTTTTTCTATCTCTACGTCTTGCCCTGCGATATTATGCATAACGACGGAAAGAAAGGTCGTATCGTAAGATAAGCCCATACGCGCTTTATGCCCACACACTTCGGCAATCCCCTTGCATACGCCGCAATACATCGCCTTATATAAAATATCGTCTTTTATATACAGATACGGCGTATCCGTACGGATATATCCGAACATCTTATCCCCTTTTCTTTCTATTATACCATTCTATACCCCAAAAGGCAAATTCCCGCCCCGCCTTTCTCCTTTTATCACCAAAATACTCGGCGGTTATCACCCAATATACAAAGTCTTACTTATCGGGCGTAGGCACGATCTCGCCACTAACGAAGCCCAAAATCACCTTCGCCATTTGTCCCAAATCGTTTTTTACCTTCGTTTTGAAACGGGGAGTCCGATAACGCAATTCGAGCAGGCTCTTCGGCGGTTTCATCGCCGTCAACAAATTCAACCGTTTAATGCCCTTAAAGCTGTCCTTAACGTCGTTGCCCGACAGCGCGTACAAAACGTCCTGCGGGAATTTGTACGGGTTTGCCGTGGAGAGCACGACGATAGGCTCGTCCGCCTTTTCGTCTTTTTTCTCTCTCCAATCTTTATACTGCATATACACTGCCAAAGCAACGCCCGTGTGCGTGTCCATCGCATACCCGAACTCATCGAAAATCTCGTACATCGCTTCCACGGTATCGTCTTCGCGTGCAAATCCGCCGAAAAATTCTTCGTCCAATATTGCTTTTTCTTCTGCGGTAATACAGTATTCCTTCTTCTCCGCCAAATCTTTCATTCTCTGCGCCGTCAGCCTTGCGTTTCTGCCGCTGATTTCAAAGAGCAATCTTTCCAAATTGGACGAAACGAGGATATCCATAGACGGGGACATAGTACGGTGGAAATCACGCTTTACGTCGTATACGCCCTTTTTAAAGAAGTCCGCCAACACCTTGTTGCGGTTGGATGCGCAGACCAATTTCCCTACGGGCAAGCCCATTTTCTTGGCGTACCAGCCCGCAAGAATATCCCCAAAGTTCCCCGTCGGCACGACGAAATCCACTTTATCGCCCATCTCGATTTGCCCCGAAGTCAAAAGGTCGAGATACGCCGAGAAATAATAGGCAATCTGCGGCGCTAAACGCCCGAAATTGATAGAGTTTGCGCTGGAAAGGCGCACTCCCTTTTCCGCCAATTTCGCATTAAACTCTTCGGATGCGAACAAATTTTTCACGCCGCGCTGGCAATCGTCGAAATTCCCTTCGACCGCCGCCACGAACACGTTGTTGCCGTCCTGCACCGTCATTTGTAAGCGCTGCATCTTCGCAACGCCCTCGTCGGGATAGAACACCGCTACTTTCGTGCCGGGCACGTCGCGGAAGCCTTCGAGCGCCGCCTTGCCCGTATCCCCGCTGGTTGCGGCAAGAATCAAAATCTCGTCGTTTACCCCCGTAACCTCACAGCTCTTTTTCAAAAGATAAGGCAATACGGTCAACGCCATATCCTTAAAGGCGCAGGTGGGACCGTGGAAAAGCTCTAAAACGTACAAGCTGGATTCGCCGTCCACCTTCACGAGGGGCACGGGGTCGTTTCCTTCGAAAGCAGAATACGCCTTTTCGCAAATCTCTTTCAAATAGTCCGCGCCCAATTCCTCGGCGAGGTATTTTCCCAAAACGAACGCGGCGCGTTCGGGATAACTCATCTCCGCCATCGCACTCATTTCCTCTGCCGTTATAACGGGGAATTTTTCAGGAACGAACAAACCGCCGTTTTTCGCAAGTCCTTGTACGATCGCCTGCGCGCCCGTTACCTTTTCTCCCCCTCTCGTGCTGATAAAATACATACGTGATACCTTCCTTCGTTTACTTCTTTTTCCGTACCCGAAACCTTTTCGGGTAAAACACGCGCAAAGTCGGCAGCCGATACGGCCGCCTTATTTTTTTTGCGTATTTCATCCCTTTCCACCTTATTTTTTAAGAAAAAGCCGAACGGAACAACCGTCCGACTTTCTCTTTTTTAAGTACAAATTTCTACGCCTTACACGGCGTTTCTTCCCTTAGAGATATTTCGCAACGAAATCGGGAAGTTCTTCTCTCGTCGCCGATACGGAAACGGTGATAACGAGGTTGTTGGTCTTGGAAACCTTATCGAGCATATAGAAGAACGCCGCCATTTCCTGTACGGGTTTGCCTGCGATACGAACAACGCCGTCGATAAACACGTATTCGTTGTCGTGGTTGCCTGCGATAACGCCTTTAATAAATCCGCAAAGTGCCGCTTCGCCTGCGATGTCGTATTCGCTGGTATCGATGAAGCGAACTTCGCGTTCCAAATCGTACATACCGCGCTTGCTGTCCGTGATATAGATCATATGACCTTTGGCAATCGAAACGGTTTCGTTTGCCGCGTCGATCATCATCTTCGTCTTACCAGTACCTTTCGCGCCGTAAATAACTTTAATCATAATAAAATCCTCCCAGATTTTGTCGTACTTTCTCCCCCGAAAACGTTTTACTTTTCGGTTTCTTATAGTTTAGCAGATTTTGCAAACAATTTCAAGACCTTTTCGAAAAAAAGTTCGGCGATTTTCAAACTTTTTTTGTAAAAAGCGGGAAATACGCGAAAACCGCCCGCTGATTGCAGTTTTATCGTCCGCTCTGTCCGCTCTACGGTGTTTCCCGTCATTGCGAGGAGCGGAACGCGACGAAGCAATCTCAAACGCAAAGAGATTGCCACGCCCCTGCGGGGCTCGCAATGACGGGAGACGGAGTAAAGAACAAAACCAAAGCAAAAACCGCCCTTTTCAGGCGGTTTCGCTTTTTGTAAAGTCGTTATAATTTGTACCAGTAATGGTCGTAATATTCATCTACTAAATACGTTGCATTGGCAAACGGGTCGGTTACGTCAATTTCCTGCTCATCAACGTACCAAGTCGAAGTATCTTCAAACGTAACACTCGTCAAACTCCAGCAATACTCGAACGCATACCCACCAATCGTGGTTACGCTGTCGGGGATTATGATCTCCGTCAAGCTATCGCAGCCAGCGAACGCAGAACCGCCAATCGTGGCTACACTATCGGGAATTACTATCTCCGTCAAGCTATCGCAGCCAGCGAACGCAGAACCGCCAATCGTGGCTACACTATCGGGAATTACTATCTCCGTCAAGCTATCGCAATAAGCGAACGCACCATCGCCGATCGTGGTTACGCCGTCGGGAATAGTAAAGGTGGTTGCAGTTTTGCCTATTGCATATTGTATCAATGTACCCCCATCTTTCGTATATAAGTTTCCGTCTATATCCTTAAGCCCCGCATTGTTTTTATCTACTGTAATACTCGTTAAGCTATAGCAACCAGAGAATACAGAACCGTCAATCGCGACACTATTACCGATTACCACACTCGTCAAGCTACTGCAACTGGAGAACGCAGAAGACCCCATCATAATTACACTGTCGGGAATTACGATTTTCGTCAAGCTATCGCAGTCAGCGAACGCATACATACCAATATAGGTTACGCCGTTGGGAATTTCTACACTCGTCAAGCTACTGCATCTCCAGAAGGCATAATCGCTAATTGAAGTTACGCCGTTGCCAATTACCACGCTCGTCAAGCTGTCGCAACCTGCGAACGCCTCATTATCAATCGCGGTTACGTTGTATTCCATTCCTCTATACGCAATAGTTTCTGCAATCTCCGCCGTTATAATATTCTCTGCTTGCTTTACCACCGTTGCCTGTCCGTCTTTTAATGCGTAACGAATCCCATCTATTACCACATAAATATACCCGTCGTTCGCCACGTCGTTATTATTACAATCCCATACCACGGGACAAGCGAAGCCATTCCAATAGCTCTCCCAACGGCTCGGCTGACTTTCCGCCTCGCAATAGATTATCAAGCATTCACAATCAACGAACGCATAATCGCGAATCATAATTACGCTGTCGGGAATGATGATTTTCGTCAAACTATTGCAATAAGCAAACGCCCCTTCGCCAATGTTGGTTACTCCGCTGGGCATTACGATTTCCGTTAAACTCCAACAATGGTCGAACGCGTAATCACCAATCGAGGTTACACCGTTGCCGATTACCACGCCCGTCAAGCTGATGCAATCTTGGAACGCAGCATAACCAATCGTAGTAACGTTGTCGCCAATTTTTACGCTCGTCAAATCATCACAATCATAGAACGCAGAATAGTCAATCGCGGTTACATTATATTCCATCTCTTTATACGTAATACTTTCCGCAATATCCGCCGTTATAATATTCTTTGCTTGCTTTACCACCGCGGCAAAACCATCTTTAATGCCGTAACGAATTCCATTTACCACCGTATACATATATCCGTCTTCCGCCACGTCGTTATTATTACAATCCCATACCAGGGGGAAATAATAATCATTCCAATTATGGTCAATCCAATTGGAATCCCAACCATCCAACCCATCCGAATCGCCTTCCGCCTCGCAATAGATTGTCAAGCATTCACAATAATGAAACACAGAAGCACCAAGCATAGTTACACTATCAGGTATGACAATTTCCATTAAACTATAGCAACCAGAGAATGCGCCATTACCAATCGTGGTTACCCCGTCGGGAATTACAATTTCCATTAAACTATAGCAACCAGAGAACGCAGAATTACCAATCGTAGTTACGCTGTTACCAAACTCCACACTCGTTAAGTTCGCACAATTCGAGAACGCAGAATCGCTAATCATAGTTATATCGTTGGGAATTTTGATTCTCGTCAAACCACCGCAATACTTGAACGCAGAATTACCAATCGTAGTTACGCTATCAGGAATTACTATCTCCGTCAATCTATTGCAATCAGCGAACGCACCCGTTAAAGACCTCAACTGAACACCCATTGAAATTCTTGATATTCTTGCACCCTTGCACTCTTGGAATATTGAGAAGTAAAGAGAGATTACCTACCTTATTCGCACTTTTAATTTCTCCAAAA
>SVIW01000010.1 GCA_015069295.1 Clostridiales bacterium | reverse complement strand
CTAAAATGATGGTAGCAGTTCATATATTTCTCCTTGTTGTTTTTGTTGTGGTAGACTTATTATAACACGGATTTATATGAACTGTCATTTTTTTATTAGGGCGTTGCACTTGATAGTATAATTCAGCGGGATAACAAAAAAAGAACCGACGTAAATCGGTTCTTTTTCGTTATCGTTTAGAGATTGTTAGATTTTCAACGAATGGTCGTACATCTTTGCAAGAAGCCCATCGGGAATCTTTTCTCTGTACTGACCAAGACAAATGAATACTTTGTTGAAGAATTCTTTGTTGTCGCCGCCAACTTTGTATTCGGGAATTTCGGGCATAGCGCCTTTACATCTCAAAATATAGATGTCGGTGAAATCCGTTCTGTCCTGATCGTTCAAAAGTGCAATGAAGGGGTCGTAACCGTCTGCGTGTGCAGCGAGGTCGTACGTAGCGCCGCTTGCGCGGAGGGGCTGACCGGGTTTTGCAACGGGAACGATTTCTTCCGCAACGCGAACGCCGGCAACGGGACCGCCTTCATAGGGGATAACTTCTACGTATTCTTCTTTGCCGAAGGAGTTTGCAAAAGCAGACAACGCTTTGCGTGCTTTCTTCTTGCTGCGTACGGAGATAACGCCAACGGCAACGAACACTTGAAGGATTGCAACTACGGCTGCGGCAAGCGAGAAGAGGAAGCAAGGTTCGCTTTCCATATCGCTGATGAATTCGATAAATACGATGCCGAGCGCAACGAGCGCAACCAAGATGATGCGAACGAGGTCAAGAACCGCGCCCTTTTCTTTAATAGCGGTAATTGCCGAGATAACGAGGTTGACGCAAAGGAATCCGATTGCCGCAAGGAAGAAGATTCTATACAGTTTCTTTTCTGCCATAACAGCGGAAAGCGCGTGGCCTTCTACGATAAACGCAAGGAAAAGGCTGGCGGTAACGGCAAGCGTGATAATAAATTGCGTTGCGCGAATCCAAGCGCCGCTCTTCAATTTTGCCAACATAAGGACGAAATAGAAGAATACGAACGCGCAGGTAAAGATAAGCGAGTACAAATCCACCGTGGGCGTAAGATCAGCTATATAAGTGGTAACGAGGGGCAACGTAACCGTTTGCGCCGCTGCGCCAAGGGTAATCATAAACGCTGCGAAACGAACTAATGCGGGCGCTTTCTTTCTTGCAAAAATCGCGATGAAAGAGGTAACGAAACCGATGACTAATGTCAACACGAAGAAATACAAAGCAATCGTCGTGGAAACGGAAAGTATGGTTGCGCCCGACGCGAATGCGGGAAGGAAACCGAACAGTTTCAATTCGGACTGTACAAGATCGAGGACAATTTTGTACAAGAAGGTGCTATTCGAGAGGGTGAAAGAACCGTTGAAGTAGCCCAAAACTTTCATGGGGATAAAGAACGCCCCGACGCAAGCGAGCGCAAATAATGCGGCGAGCAAGCGATAGCCGACGTTTTTACCGTTTTTGGTGGTCGTACTCATAACAAATCTCCTAAAAAATTATTTTGCTTTTATGCTCTTCCGTTTCAAAGAATAGAAAGGGAAAATGGAAAAAGACTTATAGTTTTACATATTATAACACTTTTCTAGTAGTATGTCAATATATAAAAGTGATTTTTTTCGCGATTTTCCAAAAAAAATTTCCAAAAAAAAGGCATTTTTTTATAAAAAAAGAATAGCAAAAGCCTTGAAAAAAATTCCCGTATGCGTTATAATAAAATCAAGACAAAAATTTTTGGTTATTTTGCACAAAAAACGCAAAAAATTCCGTAAAAGGGGAAGATAAATGTCCGATTTAAAGAAAACGGTGCAGGAAATTGCCGATAGGTTGGAGATAAAATTAACGTATTATCCCGAAAACAGCAGACCTTGCGACGCGCCCGTTTGTGATAAACAGTTCGAAACGGTTGCCGACGACGGCGAATATACTTATTTCCGTTTCTTATATAAAAACGTGGGTTACGTAGGCTGTATCTTAGGTACGGGGGTGCAAGAACGCAATTACGCAACCCTCTTGCCTGCTTATTTAGAAGGGTTTGACGAGAGGGGAACGGAGCTTTCAAAAACCGAGCATTTAAAGCGGATCCTTTTGGGCGAAGCTTCGTCTATGGGGATATATAAGTACGCGACGAAATATTCGGTAAAGGGTACGCCGTGCTTCGTGTTGGTGCTCCGTATCAAGCGTTTGCTTGCCGAGGCGCTGTCGCTTTTAGAGCAATACGGCGGCAACAGTTTGGACACCGCCCTGCAAACGGGGGAAGATACCTGCGTGTTGGTGCGTTTTATCCAAAACAGGGAAGAGAGCGAGGGATATCGCGACTCAATGGACTATGCCGAGTTTTTGGCGCAATCTTTAAAGGAAGAGTTGGGGTTGGACGTGCACGTGGGGGTTGGACCTATCGTTCGCGAGCTTAAGGACGCGGCGGCTTCGTATACGGGTGCGGAAAACGCCCTGCGCTATGCGGACGTGTTCGAGCATAGCGGGTTGGTACATTCCTACCGCGATTTTATTTTGGTGAAAATGCTGGAAGAAATGCCCGAGGGGAAGTTGGCGGAATATTTAACGCAGCTGACAGACGAGCGTTTTAAAGAGGTTTTCGACGACGAGGAAATGCTGACGACGGCAGAGGCGTTTTTGCAAAGCAGTCTAAACGTTAGCGAAACTTCCCGAAATTTGTATATGCACCGCAATACGCTGTTGTACCGATTGGACAAAATAGAGAAATCGACGGGTTTGAATATTCGTTTGTTTTCGGATGCGGTTTCCTTCCGCGTTTTGACGCTTTTGTACAAATTGCTAAAAAAATAACAAATTCTCCGTTCTTGCCGTTTTTTGCATAGGACGGAGTATTTTTATTCGTTTTCGGGTATAGTATACCTTGGAGGAGCGTATGAAAAAAAAGAGGGATAAACGGATAAAAAACGAAAATGAACGCGTACCTGCCCCCGCAGTTTCACGGAAAAGCCGCAAAAAACGGGTGGGCTGTTGGGTGCTTGCGGCGCTGACTTTGGTCGGCGCGTTCTTTGCGGGGTTTGGCGTGCGCTGGTGGACGTTGGATTCGGAAATGCGCGCCTTAATCAACGTAAAAAACAAAATCGACGAGGAGTATTATTGGGGGCTTAGCGACGAGGAATTTTACGGCGCGTTGTTTGACGCCGTCAATAACGATTTGCTGGATAAATATTCGGCGTATTTGACGGAAGAGGACGCGGTGGCGAGCGAACAGGAAATCGCGGGAAACCGTTCGGGGTTTGGAATAGAATTTATTACGCAAACCGAAACGGGCGAAGACCAAATTTTAATTACGCGGGTGTTGGGAAATTCTCCTGCGGAAGAGGCGGGGCTTCGTATCGGGGAACGTATCGTCGGCTACGGTAAGGACGAAACTTCGATGACGATGGAGGAAAACTCGGAGACGTTTTTAGATTTTCTTGCGCAGCAGGGAGAGGGCGAAAGGTTTTGTCTTTGCGTAGAATCCGCAGGGGGACAGCGTTTTGTAGAGACGGGCAAAGCGGCGTACGTGGAAAACAACGTCTTTTACCGTACTTCCACGAAAGCGTATGCTTTCACGGGCGTGCAAGCGGAGAAATTGACGGAGCGGGGTGAGCCGCTTACGGTATTGCCTGAGGACACGGCGTACGTGCGATTGATTCGGTTTGGCGGAAACGCCGTTTCGGGTATGCGCGCGGCGATGGCGTTGTTTAAGGCGCAGGGTAAGAAAAATCTTATACTCGATTTGCGCGGAAACGGCGGCGGATATTTGGAGGATATGCAAGAAATCGCGGGGTATTTTTGTAAAACGACGGAAAAAGAGCCCGTCGTCGCCGTGGCAGATTACGGCAAGCGCAAGGAAAAGTTCACCGCTTCGAACGTATACGCGCAGTATTTTTCAAAGGATAGCCGAATTTGTGTTATTGCGGACGAGTATTCGGCTTCTGCGTCCGAATGTTTGATTGGCTGTATGGTCGATTATAAAACCACGGAATACGGGGATATCTGTCTTATTGAAAACGACGGCGTTGCGAAAACCTTTGGAAAAGGGATTATGCAATCGACCTATAAGCTCAGTTGGCTGCGCGGCGATTCCATTCGTTTGACGACGGCGCGTATTCTTTGGCCGTTGTCGGGGAACTGTATTCACGACAGAGGGGTACTGCAAAGCGACGGAACGAAATCGGTCAAGCAAAGCTATGAAGGAGAGACGGAATTGGAAAGCGCAATCAAGGCGTTGTTTTCCGCTGCGTAGGGGGCAGGTACGAGACGAATACACAAAAGAGCGCACCCAAGGCGGGTGCGCTCTTTCGCAATTTATTATGGAGGTGTTTAATAAAGAAACGTGTGTGCTCTGTTTACGATAACAGTATATCGCGTGTTTGCGTAAATTGCGTTGTAAAAATGTGAAAAGTTGTTGAAATAAAACCCACCCGAATTTTTACGGGCGGGTTTTGTAAAGCTTATTTACATTTTGCAATCGATTTCAAAGCTTTCGCAACGACGTTTTCTACCGTGAACCCAAAGTGGGGGAAGAGAACGTTTGCGGGTCCGGACGCGCCGAAACTCGTCATACAAACCGTTTCGCCTTTCTCGCCGGCATATTTGTACCAGCTGTAAGGGCAGCCCGCTTCTACGCAGACTCTTGCCTTGACGTTAGAGGGGAGCACAGATTCTTTATAGGCAACGCTCTGCTTTTCAAATTCCTCAAAACAAGGCATCGAAACGACGCGCGCTTTTACGCCCTGCTCTGCCAAAGCCGCTTTCGCCTTTACGCAAAGTTCGACTTCCGAGCCCGTGCCCATAAGAAGTACGTCGGGCGTGCCTTCGCAGTCTTCAAGAACATAAGCGCCTTGCAACGCTGCCTTGCCGCTGTTTGCGTATTGGGGCAGGTTTTGACGGGAAAGGACGAGAACGGTAGGTTCGGTACCGCTAAGCGCAGATACCCAAGCCGCCGCCGTTTCCTTGCCGTCCGCGGGACGGTATACTTTTAAACCGGGAATCGAACGGAGCATAATCAAGTGTTCAACGGGTTGGTGGGTAGGTCCGTCTTCGCCGACGCCAATCGAGTCGTGCGTCATAATATAGGTTACGGGCAATTTCATAAGCGCCGACAAACGCATTGCGGGTTTGCAATAATCGGAGAATACGAAGAAGGTTGCACAGTAAGCTTGAATACCGCCGTGAAGCTGCATACCGTTTGCAATCGCCGCCATTGCGTGTTCGCGAATTCCGTAGTGCATATTTCTGCCCGCATAATTGTCGGGCGAGAATACGCCGTATTGCATTTCCGCCGTATCTTTCATATCGGAAAGGTTGGAGGGAGCAAGGTCTGCCGAGCCGCCCATAAGAGTAGGAAGATGCGCCGCGATTTGGTTGAGGACTTTTGCAGAGGTTTGACGGGTAGCCATCGGCTTTTGGAAATCGTAAAGTCCTTCGATTTCGTCAAAGTTGGGTTTTACGCCCAGCATAGCCGCCTTGTATTCTGCCGCAAGTTCGGGATACGCCGCTTCGTACGCCGCGAACATATCCGCCCATTCCGCCTGTTTTACGATGCCCGCGTTGCTTGCGATTGCGCAGTGGGCAAACACTTCTTCGGGGCATTCGAAGGGTTCGCAGTTCCAGCCCAGCTTTTCCTTGGTTTTCGCAAGGTTTTCCGCGCCGAGGGGCGCGCCGTGGCATTTTGCCGTATTTTCCAAGGGCGAGCCGTGGCCGATATGGGTATGGCAGATAATAATCGAGGGCTTATCCGTACGCGCCTTTGCCTTTGCGATTGCCGCCGAAAGAGCGGTTACGTCATCGGGGCTGGAAACGAGGTCAACGTGCTGTACCTGCCAGTTTTGCGCCGCGAAACGCGCGCCGATATTTTCTTTAAAGGTAACGTCCGTATTCCCTTCGATGGTAATTTCGTTATCGTCGTAAAGGAGAATAAGTTTGCCCAGCTTATTTGCGCCTGCAAACGAGCAAGCCTCGTAGGAAATACCCTCTTCCAAACAGCCGTCCCCGCAAATTGCGTAGGTGTAATGGTTTACTACGTCGTAACCGGGGCGGTTATATTTCGCCGCAAGATGCGCTTCGGCGAGCGCCATACCGACTGCGTTTGCGATACCCTGACCCAAGGGACCCGTCGTCGTTTCAACGCCTGCGGTATGACCGTATTCGGGATGACCGGGGGTTTTCGAGCCAAGCTGACGGAAATTTTTCAAATCTTCCTTTTCAAGCCCCATACCGTAGAGATAGAACAACGAATAATCGAGCATCGAGCCGTGGCCAGCCGAAAGAATGAAACGGTCGCGGTTATCCCAATCGGGGTCTTTGGGGTTGAATTTCAAGAAATTCTGGAAAAGAGTATAAGCGATCGGGGCGCAGCCCAAGGGAAGACCGGGGTGTCCGGATTTTGCCTTTTCAATAGCTTCTGCAGACAAAATTCTGATCGCGTTGATGGTTGTTTTCTGTACGTCCATAGTAATTCTCCTATATACACTTAATATTATTTTTTATTTTATTAAATTAAAATTGTTAAATGAACAGAGTCGCCCCTTTGTTGCTTGTTATTTGCCCGAAAGTCGCGTGCGCAGGTTTGCGATATTTTCCGCGCGAGTCTTTTCGATGAACGCGGAAAGGGGAGTTACGTCAAGGAAGGGGTATTCGCGCAAGGTGTAATACAAATCTTTGACGATTTTAAATACGCCGCCTTTTGCGTTGCTTTCCACGTTGATAGGCAGGATAGGGTCGTGCAGGCTCATACGCAGCAGCGCCCAGCCGTCGCCGTGCTTTTCGTCATAGCAAACCCGACAGCCCTCGCGGTTATCAGGGGCAAGACTTGCATACTTCTTTTCAGCGGCAAGCTTTTCAAATTCTTTCAGCATTTCTTTGCCAAGCGCCTTAAAATCGCAGCCGCTTACAAAGCGCAATCTAAGCTCCGCCGTTTCTGCGGGCATTTCCAAATCGGCGATAAGGTCGGTAAGGGTTTTGCCCTCTTTCGCCGCCTTTGCAAGGGCGATAAGCAGCCGAGTGATAAGATATGCGCCGTCGTCCAGGAAATCGTTTTCCATCAGTGCCGCGTGTCCGCTGGTTTCGATGGCAAGCGGAGTATATTCGCCTTCGTTGTTTAAACGAATCGCCTCGTTGATAACGTTTTTATAGCCACGTTTAAAGCGGTGGTGTCTACCGCCCTTTGCCGTGATAAACTTCGTTAAACCGTCCGAGGTAACCGAGTCGGTAACGATAGTGCCCGACTTTTCCGACAAAAGAATGGCGGAGATGAGCGCGATAAGGCGGTTACGGTTGATTTCCGAGCCGTCTTTATCGACTGCGCCCGCGCGGTCTACGTCGGTGTCGAAGATAATCCCAAAATCCGCTTTCGCCGCTTTTACGGCTTCGCAAACGGAGCGCATTGCGTTCTTGTCTTCGGGATTGGGGATATGGTTCGGGAAACTGCCGTCGGGGTCAAGGAATTGCGAGCCCATCGTGTCTGCGCCGAGGGGAGCAAGCACTTTGTCGGCATAGAAACCGCCCGCGCCGTTGCCGGCGTCTACCAAAATGCGTTTACCGCAAAGCGGGGTTTCTTCTCCCGTTGCGTTTCTGACCATAGCGACGAGGCTGGCTGCATAAGTATCGAGATAAGGACGATCTACGCGTTCTCCGACTACGCCTTCCGAAAAACGGTAGGTTGCCGCGAATTGCAAAATTTCTTTTACGTCCTCACCTTCCAAGCCGCCGTTTTTAGAGAAAAACTTCAAGCCGTTGCGGTTAAAGGGGAGATGGCTTGCCGTAATCATAATCGAGCCGTGGCAAGGGGAATTTTCTTCCTTTAAAAGCATATACATAGACGGGGTCGTGGATAAACCGGTTACGACGGCGTTGTGGCCCGAGAGGGTAATGCCGCGTACGACCGCGTCGCACAAAGCGGGAGAGGAAATACGGGAATCGTAGCCCACGGCGACGGTAACGCGTGTTTTCCCCGTACGGGATAAAAGCCAAACGCAAAAGGCTTTGGCGATGTTTTCCGCCGCTTCTTCCGTTAAAGTAACGGGTTCGCCTTCTACGCCGTCAATAGCAACGCCGCGTACGTCCGATCCGTTTTTCAAGCGGAGATAGTCTTGTAAGGTCATATGCGAGTCTCCTTTGTTTTGTTGGAAAGGTGTGCATTGCACACGCTATTATTATAGCGTGTTTTAGGAGAGATTTCAAGTCTTTTAGGAAAAAAAGTTTGGATTTTACAAAAAAATATTTTATTGTCGTCATAGCAAAAAATGACGTTTTGTAAAATCTTCTTGACAATATGAAAAAGAGGTGGTATAATGAAAAAAAACGAAAGAGGAAAAACAAGTATGGCGTTATTTGAAGTTTCGTCTGACTCGACAGCGGATTTGAAAAAAGAATATCGGGAATCGCGCGGAATTTGGTTTGTTCCGCTGACCTTTACGATGGAAAAAGACGGGAGGCTTGAAGAGGGCGTGGACGCCTTTGAAAAGGAAGAAGAATACGTCGCCTTTTACGAAAAGGTAGCCCAAGGGTATTTCCCCCGTACGGCAAAATTAAATTACGAGGCGCATATTGAACATTTTACGAAAATGGCGGAGGCGGGCGTGAAAGAGGCGGTGCATTTCACCATTTCTTCGGGGCTTGCCAATACCATAACGATTACGACGCAAGCGGCGGCGGACGTCAAAGCAAAATATCCCGATTTTACGGTGTACGCCGTAGATCCCTTGACGGCGACCGTCGGGCAAGGTATGCTGGCAGGCTTGGCGGCGGATTGCAGGGACAAAGGCATGACGGCGAAAGAAACCTACCAGTATATTATGGGAATAAGACAAAACGTACAGCATTGTATTATTCCAAACGACTTGTTCTATTTAAAAAAGGGCGGGCGGGTGTCCGCGGTTTCCGCGGCGTTCGGTACGATGCTGAACATAAAGCCGATGATTATTTTTGACGAAGCGGGCAAATTGAAGGTTTTGGAAAAATGCAAGGGTATGAAAAAGGCGTTCTCCCGTATCGTCGAGCATATACAGGCGGCGCCCCTTTCGGAAGAAAACCGCGTCGTCATCGTACATACCAACAACGAAAGCGGCGCGAGGGAGCTCGCGGCGCTCGTGCAAGAGAAAACGGGGGTGCAGCCCGAAGTTACCATTATGGGACCCGTTATCGGCTCGCACGTGGGACCCGGCTCGGTTTCCTGCTGCTGGTTGTCGAAAAAGACGAGGGAAGAATTGGTTGCGGTATTATAAACGAGATATTGCAAAATAAAAACGGCGTCTTGCCGTTTTTTATTTTGTAACGCTTGACTTTTTAATGCGTTAGCCGTATAATAAAACAAACCGAATAGAGAAAAACGGTATTCCTTTTGCGGAAGGGATTTAATAGGGAAGAGAGAAAGCGAATAAGCCTTGCTCCGCTGCCCCCGCAACCGTAAGAACGACCGTCTCTTTTCACTGCCAAAAGCGGGAAGGAAAGGGGCAGGTACGCGTTGAAAATCTTTTAACGCCGCCAAGTCGTTGTAAGCCGGGAGACCTGCCGTTTTTTAAAAAAACGAATTTCTGCGGATGGGCGGAAAGGGCGAAAAAAGAAAAAACCGCTTTAGAAAGCGGCGTTTTTTGGCTACTTGTTCCCGTGCGCTTCAACTTCGCGTTCGGGAATTTTATTTTAAGGAGGCGTTTTATGAAACGCGGATATCTTTTTTTGGTAAGCGTGCTTTTTACGTTAGTTGCAGCGTTTTGCTTTGCCTCGTGCGGCGAAGAGGCAAAAGCTGTGGAGACGGAAATTCAGCCCGTCGTAATTAAGGTGGAGGACGAGGTAACGAGCCAAACGACCTTGCTGGACGTTATGGAGGAAATGCAAAAATCGGGCGAAATTTCCTTTGCGGTGGCGGACGGAATGGTGGTGGAAATTAACGGCGTGAAAAACGACGCGGACTACGACCCTTGCTGGATGCTGTACACGAGCGATACGGAAAATTCTTCGACGGCGTGGGGCTCGTACGAATACGGCGGCGAAACGCTTGGCAGCGCCAATTACGGCGCGGGCGAGCTGCCTATAAAGTCGGGCTGCGTTTACGTTTGGGTGTATCAAAGTTTCTAAAAGCATAGAGGCAGGTACGAGATGAAACGGGAAAAAGTCAAAAAGATATCGATAAGAACGGCAAAGGAATGCGCCTATATCGCCGTTTTCGTTGCGCTGGTAATTGCGGCGCAGCTCGTTTTGGCTGCCCTGCCGGGAATTGAGGTCGTTACCGTGCTGTTTATTTCGTACTCCTTTGTTTTCGGCGCTTGCCGAGGGGGAATAGCGGCGGTGGCGTTTGCGTTTTTGCGGCAGCTCGTTTTCCCGTTTAGTGAAACGGTACTCATACTCTATTTAGTATACTTTCCCTTGCTTGGCGGCTTGTTCGGCGTTTTAGGGCATTGGGTAAAAAAACCTTTGTTTTCCCTTTGGTGGTTGTTGCCGATCGCGGTGGCGTGCACGGCGGCGTTTAACTTATTCGACGGTTGGTTTACTCCGCTTTGGTACGGAATGCAAGGGGAGGCGGCGCGGGCGTATTTTATTTCCTCGTTGCCGTTTATGCTGCCGCAGCTTGCCTGTACGGCGGTGAGTATGCTGTTCTTGTTCGTGCCCCTACAAAGGGCGTTTCGGTTGATAAAAAAGGGGCTGTAAAAATAAAAAGGAAGCGCAAATTCTCTGCGTTTCCTTTTTTATTCTCCGTATAGGTGGCTAAAATCTTCCGTATCGGCAAGTAAATCGGTGGTGGGGAAGATGAAAATTTTGCAACCGAAGTATGTATAGGGCTCGCCGCCCGTAATTTTTACGATTTCGCCGTCAAGACAATAATTTTCCTTAAAGACGTACAGAAGCTTTTCCGCCGTTTCCCTTTCAAGATAGCCAAGAACTCGGTTTAAAGGAATGCTGTATACGTAGGCGTTATGCGGGAAATTTTTCAAGGGGACGTGGACGATTTGCAGTTCATCGCCCTCGGAGGATTGCGCCAAAGCGCCTTGACGATCGGAAGATTTGACACCGTGGATTTTATCGTAAACGGGGAACTCCAAGCCGCTCTTTTTTATTCGCCGTTTTAAAAACAGTTGTTGTAAATATTGTCGTATGCTCATATTTACAGTATATCACAAAGTTACGGGGTTGTAAAGAGGGGAATGGAAAAAATATGAAAATTTGCGCATACGTGCAGGAGTGAAAGAATCAAACAAAGAAACGAAAAAATACCACGAGGAAATTTTCAAAAAGGGGTTGCAATTCTAAGATAAATTTGGTACAATGTTGAAAAAGTAAAGGAGAGAAGCTATGACGTACGAACAAGCGAAAGCGTTATTGGAAGAAAAGGGTCAAACGCACCTTTTAAAATATTACGACGAATTGTCGCAGGAGAGCAAAGAAAAATTATTAAAAGCGATTGAAGGGTTGAATTGGAGCTTTGAAGAAGACTTGAAAAATCCCGTCGACCTTTCGGGGAAAGATCGGGTGATTTCTCCCATTAGCGGCTTACGTTTGGCGGAGATTGAAAAGAGAAAAGCCGAATTTGAAAAAATCGGCGTCGAAGCCATCAAGCAAGGCAAAGTGGCTGCGGTATTATTGGCTGGCGGTATGGGTACTCGTCTTGGCGTAGACGGACCCAAAGGCGCGTACGATATCGGCGTTACCAAGCCCTTGTATATTTTCGAGGCGCAGATGCAGCATCTCAAAGGCGTTTGTCAGCAGTGCGGAGTTACCGTGCCCTTGTACATTATGACTAGCGACAAAAACCACGAACAGACGGTTTCGTTTTGGAAAGAACACGACTATTTCGGCTACGTAGAATCGGACGTAAAGTTCTTTAAACAGGATATGGCGCCCGCAGTCGATTACGAGGGCAAAATTATTTTGGAAACGAAGGATATGCCCGCGCTGTCGCCCAACGGCAACGGCGGTTGGTTCGCTTCGTTGCAGCGCGCGGGGCTTTGCGAGGATTTGCACGCCCGCGGAGTGGAATGGCTGAATATCTACGCCGTGGATAATATTTTGCAGCGGATTGCCGACCCCGTATTCGTCGGCGCGACGATTGATAGCGGAGTAAACTGCGGCGCAAAGGTTATTTGTAAGACCGAGCCGAAGGAAAAGGTGGGCGTACTTTGTATGGACGGCGATCAGCCCGACATTATCGAGTATTACGAGTTGACGGACGAAATGGCGAATATGCGGGACGAAAACGGCGACCTCGTTTATCTTTACGGGGTTATTATGAACTACTTGTTCCGCCTCTCCAAGCTGGAAGAAATCGTAGACAAGAAAATTCCCGTGCATATCGTTGAAAAGAAAATCGAATGTCTTTACGAGGACGGCGTAACGAGAAAACCCGAAAAGGAAAACGGCAAAAAGTTCGAAACGCTGGCGGTTGACCTCGTGAAATTGACGGGCAGCGTTTTGCCTTTCGAGGTTGTGCGCGAAAAGGAATTTGCGCCCATTAAGAACAAGACGGGTGTGGATAGCGTAGAATCGGCGCGCGAATACTGGAAAGGGAACGGGTTTGATTTATAATGGCGACGGAATTAGAGGGCAACGTAACGTTGCAAAAATTTATCGCTTTGCTTGCCGACCTTAACCATCAAAGCGCGGAACTGTTAAAGACGGGAAACACTGCGCTCCTTCAAAAAATGAACGGCGTCGTGGAAGAAATGTACGCGATACAAAGCGTAGGGACGGAAGACGCCTACACCGCCATTGAAGAGGATATGCAAGCGATTTGCAAAAATTTCAACGCCACGGTGGCGATGTTTAAGAGCAACGAAACGGCAACGCCCGACGCAGCGACGAACGCGGCGGTTAGAAAGTTTGTAAAAAACATCTTCGACGCAACCGTCAATATCGTAAACGCTTACGGACTGGTTTAAATAAAAAAAGAAAGACTCACCTCGTACACGGGTGGGTCTTTTTCGTTAAAATATATTTTCAATCCCGAACGTATACCCCCTTGGAATCGATTCGGAGATGCCTAGCACCGTTTCGATTTTCGGTAATGCGCCGGGGTAATCTTGCGTGCGCAAAAACCCGACGGCTTCGTTTAATTGAAAATCGACCTCTTGCAAGGCGGTGTGCGGCAACCAAACGTGCAAAATTTCCTTTTTGGTTTTCCAATAGGTCAGCACGGCGTCGCCGTCTTCCGAGGTTGCGTTTTGCGCCTCCGTCTTATCGTATAAGGTTTCAAGTATCGAATGAAACTCGGCAAAGGTCGTTTGTACGTAGTGCATTTCCCATACGGACAAGCAGGCGATTAGGGCGGCGGTAACGAAGATGCTCAATAAAGTCCGAAACATAGTTTTCCCCCCTTTACCACAAAGCCTCTTCCCAAGGCAGATAAAAGACTTTGTATTTTTTTCCTTTCTCTTGAAAATACACCTTCCCGTTGCCGTCCACGGTCATAATGAGTACCTTTTTCAAGTCCTTGCAGCCTTGTTTTTTTAAAACTTCGGAAAAATACCCCTCGTCTTTTTTCGTTTGCTGGAGATTTTTCTTGTCGAATTTTCCCTCGTCCAAAATAATAACGGGGAGTGAGGTTTGCAGCTCTTGATAATTCTTTTTTGGCAACGCGGAAAAAGTGCCTTCCGATTCGTATAAAGCGTACTCGATACCGTCCAGAGCAAAATACCCTTCCACCCGCAAATTTTCCACGAGGTCGGACACGTCGAGGTTGTTTTTTTTCAGTTGGGTATCGTCAATTCCGTTTTTGTTTAACACCACGCTGGCGTTGCCGCTGATAACGGCTTTCGCCTGCATAAAATTCAAATCGATAAAGCATACGATTTGGTGCAAAAGATAGACGGTCAATATCGCGACGACGCCGTATAAAAGGGGAATGGAATTGTCCGCCATCGGAATACAGGCAAGGTCGGCGATAATCAGGGTAATGACCAGCTCGTACGGCTGCATTTCCCCAATTTGCCGCTTGCCCATCAGCCGCATAATAATAAGCAGAGTGATAAAAATAATCACCGTTCTGACGAAAATAATCCCCATAGCCCTATTTTGTGTATACGCGCGTAAAATATTCTTTCAAACGCTTGCCTTTTCTTTTTCTTTGCAGTATAATAAAGAAAAGTAAGAGTAGCTTTGGCGCGTAAAGTGCCGTCGAACGGGACGTTGTCGACGGACGAAAGAAATTTTTTTCTGCGATGTCAAGGCGCGTCCGCTGCGCAAACGGAGTACCCGTGTATGAGACGAAGGTGCTTCACCAAGGATGCGGACCTCTCGAAAGGAGGTTTTTATTTATGCAAAAAAAGGAAAGAAAGGGTATTCCCGCGTGGAAGAAATTGTTGTTTTCGCCCGTGCTTGCCGAGAAAAACGCCAGCCACAAAATCGCGTATATCGCCCTTGTAACGGCGCTCGTTATCGTGTCGAATATGTTTTTCGAATTCAAGCTCGCCGAAACGCAATTTTCCTTTACGATTTTAATTTCCTGCGTCGCGGGAATTTTGATAGGCCCTTTGTTTGGCGGCGCGGCGTGTTTTTTAGGCGACCTCGTGGGTTTTTTATATAATTCAGGCGGGTTTGGGTATTTGCCGTGGATAGGGATTTCCCTTTGCTTGATGGCGATGATTTCCGGACTTACGGTGGGGATTGCAAACAATAAAAAGCCCCGCTGGTTTTTGTATATCGACCTTTCGATAATTTGCGTGTTGACCTTCGTTATTTGCACGGTGGCGATCAATACCACGGCGTTTTGGATTTTGTATTCGAAAGTCGATTATACGACCTATCTTATCTCCCGCCTGTTCGTACAAGGACAGATTTGGAACAGCCTTGTCAACTACGCGCTTTTATTTGTAGTCGTGCCCGCGTTAAACCGTATCAAACCGTTAAGAATCAGCGCGAGGTGAAAAAGAAAATTAAGAAAAACCGTCAGGGAACTCTTGACGGTTTTTTATTATTATGCTATAATAATAAAGATTAGGAGAACGCTCGTTCTCTAAAGAAGGAGAAAAGTTATGGACACGAATGTCTTGCTTTGGCCCAATCAACCGTATATCGAGCCGTTTGGGTTTAAAATTTATTGGTACGCAATCATCATCGTAATCGGGATGATTTTGGCGTTTTTCGTCATTTCCACCCTCTTTAAACGCAGAAATATGTCTTCGGAGCTTTTTTTGACCTATTTCGTTATCGCGTTGCCGATTGCGATTATCTCCACTCGCTTATTTTACTGTATCACGGACGGTATGCCCATTTCGCAGTGGTTTAGTTTGCATTCGATTCGACAGGGCGGGCTTTCGATTGTCGGCGGGATTATCGGCGGCGCGGCGAGTATTATCGTCATCAGTATCGTTAAAAAAGTGAACTTTTTCCGCGTGGGCGATTGCGTGGTCGTTGGTTTGTTGCTGGCGCAGGCAATCGGCAGATGGGGGAATTTCGTCAACCAAGAAGTGTACGGTGCGGAAGTTACCAGCGAGGGGTGGCAGTGGTTTCCCTTTGCCGTCTATATCGAAAAAACGGACAGTTGGCATTACGCCTTTTTCTTCTATGAAAGTATGGTCAATTTGACGGCGGCGATCTTGCTGTTTATCAATGCGTGGAGAAACGGCAAAAAACCCAACGGCGTCAATACCGCTTGCTATTTGCTCGTTTACGGTTTGACTCGTACGGTAATGGAGCCGTTGCGCGACTCGCGTTATATCCTCGGCGACGGGATTCCTTGGTCGATGGTAATGTCGATCTGTATGCTGATTGCGGGCGCGGGCTTGTTGTTCTACGTTCTGTTTATGAACAAGAAAAAGGAAGGGAAGCTGTTCGGTTCGGCAAACGGCGATCCGTACGGGATCACCAAATACATCGGGGATAAAAAGGACGAAGCTGTCTATGCGACGAAAATCAATATGATGTGCGCTATCTATCCCGAAAATTATTTGCCGGCTTGTGCGAAAGAGAAAAAGCACCATTGGTGGGAAAGAAAGAAAAAATCGGGAACGGAAGAAGTGAAAGACGAAGTTCCTGAAAAGGATACGGAGGAAAAAGAATGAGAAATTTAACCCTTTTGACCGATTTGTATCAGTTGACGATGGGTTACGGCTTTTACCGTAACGACAAACACGAAGAAGAGGTCGTCTTCGATTTGTTTTTCCGCAAAAACGCCCTCATCACCTACTCCGTGGCGGCGGGGCTCGAACAAGCGATGGACTATCTTTTGAACTGGCGGTTCGACGAGGAGGATATCGCGTATCTTCGTTCGTTAAACCTCTTCGACGAAGGCTTTCTTGCGTATTTGAAAAATATGCGTTTCACAGGGGACGTGTACGCGGTGAAAGAGGGTACGCCCGTTTTTCCCGGCGAGCCGATTTTGACCGTCAAAGCCCCCTTGATACAGGCGCAATTTGCCGAAACGGCGCTTCTTAACATTATCAACCACCAAACCTTAATCGCCACGAAATCCTCGAAAATTTGCCGTGCGACGAACGGTAAGGGCGTGGTGATGGAATTTGGGCTTCGGCGCGCGCAAGGCCCCGACGCGGGGATTAGCGGCGCAAGAGCGGCAATTATCGGCGGTTGTTCGTCTACCTCTAACGTCATCGCGGGGCAGATGTTTAACGTGCCCGTCGCAGGGACGATGGCGCATAGCTGGGTTATGGATTATCCCACCGAATACGACGCGTTCCGCGCGTATGCGAACGCCTATCCCGACAACTGTCTGCTTCTCGTCGATACCTACGACACCTTAAGGAGCGGCGTGCCTAACGCAATCAAGGTCTTTAAAGAGCTTCGGGCGCAAGGATACGAACCGAAAGGGATTCGCTTGGATAGCGGCGACTTGGCGTATCTTTCGAAGAAAGCGCGCAAGATGATGGACGAGGCGGGATTCCCCGACGCCAAAATTTGCGTTTCGGGGGATTTGGACGAACGCTCGATCAATTCCCTTTTGCAGCAGGGTGCGAAAATCGATTCGTGGGGGGTAGGTACGAGGTTAATCACCTCTGAGGATTTGCCCGCGCTTGGCGGCGTGTACAAATTGGCGGCGGTGATAGACAAGGACGGCAAAGTAACGCCGAAAATTAAACTCTCTGACAATACGGCGAAAATCACCAATCCCGCGTTTAAGAGCTTGTACCGACTGTACGATAGGGACAACGGAATGGCGATTGCCGATTTGATTACCCTGCACGACGAGAAAGTGGAAGAGGACAAAGCCTTGACTTTGTTCCACCCCGTTGAAACTTGGAAAGAACACGAGGTGGAAAACTTCCACGCCGTGCCCTTACAGCAGACGATTGTAAAGGGGGGAAAGCTCGTCTACGAATTCCCCACGCTTTTGGAGATACAGGCGTATTCGAAGGGGGAGCTGGCAAAGTTCTGGGAAGAATATCTGCGTTTGGATATGCCGCAGCTGTATAAGGTCGATTTGTCGAAGAGGCTGCACGCATTGAAAATTGAAATGATTGGCGCAATCCGTAAGGACGCGCAGGAAAAAAGTAAAGGAACGAAATAAATATGACAAAGAAAACGGAAAAAAAGAAACCCATTTCTTTAAAGGGTTCTTGTCTTTGGGGGTTGCTCTTGTTTGCGGTGTTGGTGCTGATCGACCTCGTGACGAAGGTAGTGGCGGACATATATATGGACGAAGGGGATAAAATCCCGCTCATTTCCGATTGGTTCGGTTTGTATTTCATCTATAACGACGGTATGGCGTACGGTATGGGGAGCAACGCGCCCAAGTGGGTAAAAATTCTCGTCATCGTAGGCACGGGGGTATTGATGGCAGCGTTTGCGATCGTGTATTTCCGCCTTGACAAGCGCAGAAGCTTTTTGCGTATCGCGATCGTATTCGTAGTTGCGGGCGGCGTGGGCAATTTAATCGACCGTATCTATTATCAAGTTTGGAACCCGACCAACTTCGGTGTGCGGGATATGGTGGATTTGAGCGCGTTCGGGTTTGCGACCTGCAACTTCGCCGATTTCTTTATCACGGGCGGCGCGGTGGCGTTGGTGCTTGCCCTTCTGTTTTTCGATAAGGACGCCGTTTTCCCCGTGGGCAAATACAAAGCGCTCGCCAAGGAAGCGGAAGAATTGAAACTCGCGAAGAAAAAAGAAAAGACGGAAACGAAGGCAGACGAGAAAAACAATGGATAAAAGGTTGTTTGTCGCCGAAGAAAATTGCAAACGCCTAGACTTGTTTTTAAACGAGCAGTTGGAAGAGTTCACCCGCTCGCGAATCAAAAAACTGATCGAGGACGGCTGTGTACAAATCAAAGGCAATCCAACGAAAAAGGCGGGTGCGGAAGTAAAGGCGGGCGACGAAGTAACGATAGAAATTCCCGATGCCGTCGAATACGCCGTGCAAGCGGAAAATATCCCGATTGATATCGTGTACGAGGATCAGGATTTTGCCGTCGTCAATAAGCCGCAAGGTATGACCGTGCACGTTGGAAACGGCAACGAAAGCGGTACGCTCGTCAACGCGCTTTTGTACGCGCTCGATTCTCTCAGCGGGATTGGCGGCGTTTTGCGGCCGGGTATCGTGCACCGTATCGACAAGGATACGACGGGGCTTTTGGTCGTGGCGAAAAATGACAAGGCGCACGTTTCCTTGGCTTCGCAGATCGCGCAAAAGACCTGTAAACGCACCTATTACGCCCTGCTCGAAGGGAATTTAAAAGAGGATAGCGGCAGGGTGGTAACGGATATCGGCAGACACCCGACGGAACGGCTGAAAATGGCGGTTTTGCCCGATGGAAAAGGAAAACTTGCCGTTACCGATTTTGCGGTAATCGCAAGGTTTGGCACGGATTATACTCTTTGTAAATTCGATTTACAAACGGGCAGAACCCACCAAATCCGCGTGCACGCAAAGCACTTAGGACACCCCGTCGTCGGCGATCCCGTGTACGGGTTTAAAAAGCAAAAAATCAAGACGGACGGACAGCTTTTGCACGCGTGGCAGTTGCAATTAACCCACCCGACAAGCGGGGAACAAATGACCTTCAACGCGCCTCTGCCTCCCGCGTTTTGCGATATTTTGAAAAAACTTTGTAAGCAGTACGCCGTGGAAACAGGCGCTTTTGCGGAGATTTTGTAAGAATGTTAAAAATTACGAAAGTAAAACGGAATAGTATCGCCAAAGAATTGGGTTTGGAAGTAGGGGATGAAATCGTCGCGTTCGATAATCATCCTTGTGAGGATGAACTCGATTATTTGTACTATTGCGAAACGGATTCTTTTTCGATGACCGTGCGGGACAAACGCAGCGGCGAGGAAACGACGGTCGAAATCGAAAAGGACGAGGGGGAAACGCTGGGGGTAGAGTTTGAAAAAAATACCGCGATTCGTACCTGTCATAACCGTTGCGTGTTTTGCTTTGTGGACCAAATGCCCAAGGGAATGCGGGAAAGTCTGTACGTAAAAGACGACGATTATTCGATGAGCTTTTCTTGCGGGAATTTCGTAACGCTGACCAATCTTTCTGACGAGGGATTAGAACGGATTATCCGCTTGCAGCTTTCTCCCTTGTACGTGTCCGTGCATACGATGAACCCCGAGCTTCGGGTGAAACTTCTTCGAAACCGCCACGCAGGAAAAATCGTAGAGCAAATTGATAAATTGGCAAAGGGCGGGATAAAGCTGCATTGTCAGGCGGTTTTGGTGCCGAACGAAAACGACGGGGAAGAGCTTTGTTATACCGCGCGGCAGCTCTTTCAATATTACCCCGCCGTGCAAGACCTTGCCTGCGTGCCGACGGGGATAACCAAATACCGCGAGGGCTTGTATCCGATTTTAGACGTGGACGGCGAGTACAGCAAAAAACTTCTTGATACCGTCGACAAGCTCAACGCCGAATTCGGTGTGCCCTTCCTGTTGCCTGCGGACGAGTATTTCGTAAAAGCGGGTAGAGAGTTTAAACCCGCCGCCTTTTACGGGGATTTCGAACAGATTGAAAACGGAATCGGTATGACCAGCAAGTTTTTGTTGGAAACAAACGCCGCGTTGGAGGGGTTGACAAGAAACAACGGGGGCAGGTACGCGCTGAAAAAGGAGAAACGCTCGCTGCTTATTAGCGGGGTCAGCGCGGAAACGGTCAATAAGCGAGTTTTGAAGGAATGTGAAAAGACGATAGCGGGCTTAACCGCTTCGGTCTTGGCGGTAAAAAACCGTTTCTTTGGGGAGACGGTTACGTGTACGGGCTTGCTCACGGGGCAGGATATCCTTGCCGCCGTGCGAGAATATAAAGCGCAGGGCGGCAGATTTGACGAAATCGTGTTGCCCGGCAATACGATGAAAGAATTTGAGGACGTGTTCCTTTGCGGTATGACCTTGGACGGGTTAAAAAAGGAGCTTGGCTTTGAGAATATCCGTATCAACCGCGAGGGCGGTTACGGATTGGTAGAGATACTATCTACTTAATAGAAAAAAAAACACAAAAAAGGAGGCGATAGAGATGGCGAACCCCCTGATAGCGTTGGTCGGTAGACCAAACGTAGGAAAAAGTACTTTTTTTAATAAGGTGGCGGGAAGAAAAATTTCCATTACCGAAGATAGACCCGGCGTTACGCGCGACCGCTTGTATGCGGACGCAAGCTGGCGCGGAAAACATTTTACGATGGTGGATACGGGCGGCATCGAATTAAAGTCCGAAGACGTTATGTGGAAGGAGATTGCAAAACAAGCGGACGTTGCGATTGATACGGCGGACGTAATTTTGTTTTTCACGGACGGAAGAGAGGGTTTGCACCCCTCCGATTACGACGTGGCGGACATCTTACGCCGCAGTAAAAAGCCCGTTATCCTCGTCGTCAATAAAATAGACGATTATGCGCCGGATAAGGTGTTCGAATTCTATTCGCTGGGCTTGGGCGAGCCGTTTGCGATTTCCGCCGAGCACTCGCAAGGGATTGGCGACGTATTGGACGAGGCGATAACTTGGTTCCCCGATACGACGGCGGAAGCGGTGCCCTCTTTGAAAATTGCCGTCGTCGGCAAACCAAATGCAGGCAAATCGAGCCTAGTAAACAGAATTTTGGGACACGAGCGTAGTATCGTTACGCCGATGGCGGGCACGACGAGGGATGCGATCGACACGCTGTTTTATCGCGGAGAAAAGGCGTATACCATCATCGATACGGCGGGGATTCGTAAGAAAAAGAGCGTAGACGACAACGTCGAATATTACAGCAATATGCGTGCGTTCGATGCGGTTAGAAGAAGCGACGTTTGCTTGCTTGTCGTGGACAGTGCCGAGGGCTTGACCGAGCAGGACGTCAAAATTATCGGCTACGTACACGAGCAGGGTAAACCCTCCGTAATCGTTATGAACAAATGGGATTTGGTGGAAAAAGACACCCATACCGTCAACCGCTTTGAAGAGCAGCTGAAAGAAGATTTGAAATTTATGGACTATTACAAGTCCATTTACATCTCCGCAAAGACGGGACAGCGTGTAGAAAAGCTGATTGCGGCGGCGGAAGAGGTGTACGCGCACGCGTCCTTCCGCGTTCCCACGGGCGAGCTGAACGATTTGATTGGCGACGCGGTGCGCTTGCAAGAGCCGCCCTCGTACTTGGGTAGAAGAATGCGCGTCTTCTTCTCCTCGCAGGTCGGGGTTTGTCCGCCTCTGTTCGTCTTGCACGTCAACGACGAGGGGCTGTTGCACTTTTCCTATCAGCGGTATTTGGAAAACACCATTCGCCGCGCGTATGATTTCACGGGGACGCCGATAAAGATAGTGGTGCGCGAGAAAAAAGACGAGTAAAAGGGACGTGTTATATACTTCGCATTTCATCGTTGCGGCTCGGTTACGTACTATCGGTACGCGCCCTCGCCGCGCCTTGAACTGCTCGTATCTAACCCGCCCCGTGTAACCGAAAGGTAACATCGCAGGTCGGTGGAAGGATAGATAAGACTGCCTGCAAGCTCAGCTTGCTGCTCGTATCTAATCCGCCCCGCGTAACCGAAAGGTAACATCGCAGGTCGGTGGAAGGATAGATAAGACTGCCTGCAAGCTCAGCTTGCTGCTCGTATCTAATCCGCCCCGCGTAACCGAAAGGTAACATCGCAGAACGGCGGAATGATAGATAAGACTGGATGCAAGCTCAGCTTGCCTCGCCCCGTGTAACCGCTCGGTCGTTAAAGAATTTTAAAAAATATTTTTAAGTTGTTAAGATTATGAAAACCTTTTATTTCTCTCAAAGCTGGTGGCAATTTTTACTTATCGTAATCGTTTGCTATTTTATCGGTTGCTTTAACTTCGCATTCGTCATCTCCAAATTCAAAAAACGGGATATTACGAAAATTGGCAGCGGTAACCCCGGCACGATGAATATGAGCCGAGAATTCGGCTTAAAAATCGGCTTGATAACCTTTATCTGCGACGCGGTAAAAGGCGGGATTCCCGCGCTGATTTCCTATTATATCTATCGCAACTACGTCTTTGCAGGCACGAATTTTGCCGTGTCGGATATTACGCGCTATCTTTGCGGTTTGTGCGTTATTATCGGGCACATCTTCCCTGCGACGATGGGCTTTAAAGGCGGGAAAGGGATTGCCTCCACCTTAGGGCTTTTATGGATTTGTTTAAGCTGCGATTGGATTGGCTGGCTGCCCATCGGATTTTTCTGCCTTTGGGGTTTGGTGCTCTTTATTTTCCTTACCGAGTGGGGCTCTTTGGGCTCGCTTTTGGGGGTAACGGGTTTTAGTATTATCCAATGCGCGGTATTTATTTTGCGAGCGTATGAAGGGGCTTTCAAGCCGTACCTGGTATGGGTGTTGTTGATGATTTTGGCGATCAATATCTTAACCTGGTGCGCCCATCATAAAAACCTTGCAAGGCTCTTTTCGGGAGAAGAACATCGTACTTCGATCCGAAAACTCGCGAAGAAGAAGAAATAATAAAATATGACACAAAGTCAAGAAAAAATGCTATTGACAATGCTTTTTTCCTATACTATAATTTGATAAAAAGCAAGGAGAAAAGAAAATGAAGAAGACTTTGGCGTTGTTGCTTTGCGGTATGCTTACGTTCGGGCTTTGCGCTTGCGGAGAAGAAGAGCCTCCCGTAAAAGAAAAGACGAACGACGAAAAGGCAATCGAGCTCGTCGATTTCACGGTAGAGGTGGAAACGGGGCGTGATCCTATCGTTTTGCAACTCAGCGATCCGCAGATTATCGACGCTGGGCAAGAACGTTATCCCGACCGTTTGGGCGGTACGCTGGACACCATTTGGGCAACGGACACCGTCGAGGAAAACTGTTATCAGTACATACGCGAAACGGTGCAAAATACCAATCCC
This sequence comes from Clostridiales bacterium, assembly GCA_015069295.1. Taxonomy (GTDB): domain Bacteria; phylum Bacillota; class Clostridia; order Christensenellales; family Borkfalkiaceae; genus Scatosoma. The sequence continues at coordinate 41,250 of SVIW01000010.1, read as the reverse complement.
GATTTGATTATTATCACGGGGGATATCGTCTACGGTGAATTTGACGATGCGGGGACTGCGCTTACGGACTTTATCGAATTTATGGAAGGCTTTGATATTCCTTGGGCGCCCGTCTTTGGGAACCACGATAACGAAAGTACGAAAGGGGCAGATTGGCAATGCCAACAATTTGAGAACGCGAAAAACTGCCTTTTCGAACAGAAAGAACTGACGGGCAACGGCAACTATTCCGTCGGTATCGTGCAGGATGGAAAATTAAAACGAGTCTTTTATATGCTCGATTCTAACGGCTGCGAGGCGTTGAGTGCGGAGAGCTTTGAAAACGGACACACGGTAGAGCACGTGGGGTTTGGACAGGATCAAATCGATTGGTATACGGAAGAAATTACGCAGATTAAGGAGCTTTCCAAGGGCACGAAAATTTCTTTTGCATACCATATTCAACAAAAGGTTTTTGCGGACGCGTATGCGCAGTACGGTTTTATAGATAGCGGTACGAGGGACAATCCTATCAACATTGATAGGCTTGCAGACAAGGCGAACGGAGATTTCGGATACTTAGGCAGAGATTTGCAAGATCCTTGGGATTTGCACTACGATATTTGGTGGGGAATGCAAGACCTTGGCGTGGATTCCGTTTTTGTTGGACACGAACACGAAAATAGCGCTAGCGTTGAGTATAACGGGGTTCGGTTCCAGTTTGGGCAGAAATCTTCGACGTACGATCGACTGAATTGGTTTAATACGCAAACGGGCGCGGTCGTCGGCTCGACGGGCAAGCCCAACAGCGCGTTTATTCCTATGGTCGGCGGTACGGTAATACCCCTTTCCAAAACGGACGGTTCGCTTAAAAATCCGTACATCTACCTTTGTGAAAACGCAGGCGGCGAAATTGATTGGAGTGATTGGGTATAACCCTTTCATCTCGTACACGGTGGCTTAAAATAAGGAGAAACGATGAAAAAATTAACGGCAATTTTACTTGGTGGTATCGTGGCGTTTTCACTTGCAGCTTGCGGGGAAGAAGAAACGCCGAAAGGCAAAACGAACGACGAAAAGGCAATCGAACTCGTGGACTTTACGGTAGAGGTAGAAGAGGGGCGGGATCCTATCGTATTACAGCTTACCGACCCGCAGATTATCGACGCCGCGCAAGAACGCTATCCTGACCGTTTGGGTGGGACTTTGGACACGCTTTGGGCGACGGACACGGTTGAAGAAAATTGCTATCAGTACATAAGAGAAACGATTGAAGCAACCAAACCCGATTTGATTATTATGACGGGGGATATTATTTACGGACAGTTCGACGACGCGGGCACGGCGTTGATTGACTTCGTTGAATTTATGGAAAGTTTTGATATTCCTTGGGCGCCGATTATGGGCAACCACGACGCGGAAACGACCAAGGGCGTCGATTGGCAGTGCGAGCAATACGCGAACGCGGAAAATTGCCTTTTCGACCAAAAAGAATTGACGGGCAATGGCAACTATTCGGTCGGTATCGTGCAGGGCGGTAAATTAAAACGCGTTTTCTATATGCTCGATTCGAACAGCTACGCCGCGGCAAGCAACGAAACGATGATGAACGGACACTCGCAGAAATCGGCAGGCTTTGGCAGTGACCAAATCGCTTGGTATACCCAGCAGATTTTGGATATTAAAGAGTTGTCGAAAGATACGAAATACTCCTTTGCATACCATATTCCGCAGGAAGTCTTCAAGGACGCGTTTGCATCTTATTTCAGCTCTTCCCGCTCGGTAAATATCGATTTGCACCCTGAAAGAGTGTGGGGGGATTTCGGTTATATGGGCTATAACGTTGGCGGTTGGGACGACAACTACGACGTTTGGTATAATATGCAACAACTTGGCGTGGACTCCGTTTTCGTTGGACACGAACACGTGAACAGTGGCAGCGTCGTATACGAAGGTATCCGCGTGCAGTTTGGTCAAAAATCCTCGGCGTACGACCAAATTAATTGGTTTAACAGATTGACGGGCGAAGTCGTCGGCTCGACGGGCAAACCCTCTGGCGGTGATTATATCCCGATGATCGGCGGTACGGTAATCCCTCTTTCCAAAAAGGACGGCTCGATTAAAAACCCGTATATCTATCTTTGCGAAAATGCGGGCGGCGAAATTGATTGGAGTGATTGGGCATAACCCTTTCATCTCGTACACGGTGGCTTAAAATAAGGAGAAACGATGAAAAAATTAACGGCGGTTTTACTTGGTGGTATCGTGGCGTTTTCACTTGCAGCTTGCGGGGAAGAAGAAACGCCGAAAGGCAAAACGAACGACGAAAAGGCAATTGAGCTTGTCGATTTTACGGTGGAAGTGGAAGCAAATCGCGACCCCGTCGTGTTGCAGCTGACCGACCCGCAGATTATCGACGCGGCACAGGCTCGCCCTGGCCGTACGGGTGTGGATAAGGTGCTTTGCGCTACTGATAGAGTAGAGGAAAACTGTTATCAGTACATACGCGAAACGGTACAACAAACCAATCCCGACTTGATTATTATCACGGGCGATATCGTTTACGGCGAATTTGACGACGCGGGCACGGCGTTGACGGGTTTTATCGAATTTATGGAAGGCTTCGATATTCCTTGGGCGCCCGTATTCGGTAATCACGATAACGAAAGCACGAAAGGGGCTGATTGGCAATGCGAACAATTTGAAAACGCGGAAAACTGCCTTTTCGAACAGAAAGAACTGACGGGCAACGGCAATTACTCCGTCGGCATCGTGCAGGGCGGAAAATTAAAGAGAGTTTTTTATATGCTCGATTCCAACGGTTGCGGAAACGTCAGCGAAGAGAGTCTGATGAACGGGCATACGAAAGCGGGCGCGGGGTTCGGCGGCGACCAAATCGAATGGTATACTCAGCAGATTACCGAGATTAAAGAGCTTTCTGCGGAAACGAAGATTTCCTTTGCGTATCATATCCAGCAAGCGGTGTTCGCAGTCGCGTACGAACAGTACGGTTTTACCAACTATGATACCATCAATAATCCTATCAATATCGATTTGATTGCCGATAAAGCAGCGTGGGATTTTGGGTATATCGGCAGAGATTTGAAGAGTGCTTGGGATACGACGTATAGCGTGTTCGAAGGGATGCAAGCGTTGGGTGTAGACTCCATTTTCGTTGGACACGAGCATTGCAACAGCGCCAGCGTCGTATACGGCGGAATTCGTTTCCAGTACGGACAAAAATCCTCTATCTATGACAGAGCCAATTACTTTAACCCGAACACGGGGGCGATTACCGGTTCGTATTCGCAGCCGTCGGGAAATATTCCGATGATCGGCGGTACGGTGATTCCGCTTTCCAAAACGGACGGATCGATTAAGAATCCCTATATCTATCTTTGCGAAAACGCAGGCGGGGATATCGATTGGAACGATTGGATGTAAGAACAAAACGGCGGACGGAATTTTTTATTCCGTCCGTAATTTTTGGAAAATATTAAAAAATAAGCAAAAAGCGTTTACTTTTTGCGAAAGTGTGTGTATAATAAAGTAACCCATACAATAAGGGGGTGCCCCGGATTCGATTGCCGGTGAGCGAAAGGATAAGCACGTCGCAGACGGAGTGCCTGCGTAAAAACATTCCACTAAATATAAATGCAGATAGAAATGCAAACTACGCTCTTGCAGCGTAACTTCGTTTTTTAACGAAACGTCGCGCCCGATTTATCCGTCGGTCGGGGTCGCGGCGTCATCAAGACGGAACACTCTTTTTTCAATCGGAAGGTGTTGGGATAAGAGTATTCAGCCTTCTGCGTTTTTCAAAGCGTGTTTACCCGCGTTGAAAAGTCAAGAAATAATAGATAAACTAAGCGTGTAGAAAGTTTTTTGGCAGCCGAGTAAGACGTGAGTTCAACTCTCACCACCTCCACCAATACAGAAAAACGCCCAAAAATGGGCGTTTTTTGTTGCGCTTGTGGAGGCGCTGAACATTTCCGTGAAAACGGTTTCGCATTGGGAGACAGGGTACACCGAGCCTTCCGTTTTGCAACGAATTCAATTGGCAAACTATTTTGATATAACGATTGACGAATTGGTCGGAAGAACGATATAAATGGTGAAAGGACGGCAAACGCCGTTCTTTTTTACTTGCAAAAGATACGAAAAAGTGATATACTCTAATCGTTGATAAGTATAGCGTATCACGCTATACTTTCTTTTTTAGGCAGGTTTTTATGGATTTAAGCGTGGTTTTTTTTCTAAAAGGAATATTACTTGGTGTCGGGTTGGCAATGGACGCCTTTTCCGTCTCCCTCGCCAACGGCTTAAACGAGCCGTTGATGAAAAAACGGAAAATGGGGCTTGTGGCGGGAACGTTCGCCTTTTTCCAGTTTGCAATGCCGATGCTGGGTTGGATTTGCGTATCTACCATCGCGGCGTATTTTAAAGCCTTTGAAAGCTATATCCCGTGGATTGCGCTACTCTTGCTCGGTTTTATCGGCGGAAAAATGCTCTACGAAGGGATAAGGAATAAAGACGAGGGCGAGGAGAGTCCTGCCGTTGGGCTGCTGGGGCTACTCGTACAAGGGGTAGCGACCTCGATTGACGCGCTTTCGGTCGGCTTTACGATTGCAAAGTACAACGTGTGGGAAGCCTTGCTTGCCTGCGGGATTATCGGCGCGGTAACCTTTGCAATTTGCATTATCGGTATTTTCATTGGGAAAAAGGTCGGAACGAAGCTTGCGGGCAAAGCGAGCGTTTTAGGCGGCGTAATTCTTATTTTGATTGGCTTAGAAATTTTTATCACGAGTTGGTTTTAAGGAAGGCGTATACACGCTTGAAATTGTTTACTTTGTGGTATACTATTTCTAAGAGAAAGGAAACGTGGCTACAAATTCTTTAAGGAGTGAATAAAAATGAACGTGGGAAAAAATATTAAGTATATAGGCGTAAACGACAGAGATATCACTCTTTTCGAGGGGCAATATAACGTTCCCAACGGTATGGCGTATAATTCGTACGTGGTCTTGGACGAGAAAATTGCCGTTTTCGACACCGTGGATAAAAATTTTCAAACGGAATGGCTGTCGAATTTAGAAAGCGCGCTTTGCGGGAAAGCGCCCGATTATTTGATCGTACAACATATGGAGCCCGACCATTCGGCGAATATCGCCGTATTTGCGGAAAAATATCCCAAGGCGGTAATCGTTGCGACGGACAAAGCGTTCGTGATGATGAAAAACTTTTTCAAAACGGATTTTCCCGACCGCCGTCTCGTGGTTGCGGACGGGGACTCGCTCTCTTTGGGGCAACGTACTTTGCGCTTTTTTACAGCGCCGATGGTGCATTGGCCGGAAGTAATGGTATCTTACGAGGAAAGCGAAAAAGTGTTGTTTTCCGCGGACGCGTTTGGAAAATTCGGCACGACGGACGCGAAGGAGGATTGGGCTTGCGAAGCAAGACGGTACTATTTCGGGATTGTCGGAAAGTACGGCGTGCAGGTGCAAAATCTTTTCAAAAAGCTTAGCGGCTATGAAATTACGACGATTTGCCCTTTGCACGGACCCGTATTAAAGGAAAATTTAGAATATTACCTTGCTTTGTACCGTACTTGGTCAAGCTACGGCGTGGAAAGTAACGGAGTGTTTATCGCCTATACTTCCGTTTACGGAAATACGGAAAAAGCGGTAAAACTGTTGGAACGTCGCTTGTCGGCGCAGGGAGAAAAGGTAGTCGTTACCGATTTGGCGCGCAGCGATATGTCCGAAGCGGTTGAGGACGCTTTTCGCTACGGGAAACTGGTATTGGCGACGACGACCTACAACGGGGATATTTTTCCGTTTATGCGCGAATTTATCCATCATCTCGTCGAACGGAATTTTCAAAACCGCACCGTGGGCTTTATGGAAAACGGAAGCTGGGCGCCGATAGCGGCGCGCGTAATGCGGGGAATGCTGGAAAAATGTAAAAATTTGCAATACGTCGAAAGCGGCGTAAAAATTCTTTCCGCGCTCAGTGAGGAAAACGAAAAGGAGATTTATGCGCTGGCAGACGAGCTTTGCCAAAAATAAAGGAGGGATTATGAGCAAATACGTATGTACGGTATGCGGCTGGGAATACGACGAGGAGGTCGGATTTCCCGAAAAAGGGATTGCGGCGGGTACGAAATTTGAGGACTTGCCTGCGGATTTTCAGTGTGCGCTTTGCGGCGTTGACAAGGATATGTTTCAAAAGGTATAAAAGAAAAAATTCCCGTATATCGGGGATTTTTTCTTTTTCATATTGCAATTTTTAAAGAAATATGCTACACTAAAGATACAATAAAAATGGGGTAGAGTATGGAACAGAGCGCAATGTTTTCAAACGCCGCGTGGGTGTGCGGCGACGGTGAAGAAAAGGGCTTTTTTATATTGCGTAGCAAGTTTACCGTAAACAAAGTAAAACGGGCGGTTTTGCGCGTATTGGGATTGGGATTTTTTCATTGTTATCTCAACGGGAAAAGAGTGGGCGACGATTTGTTTTTGCCCTTACATTCCGATTACGAAAAAAGGCCCGATTATCCGATTGGGGAAAAAATATCCCATCACCGTATCTACGTGCCGCAGTTTGATATCACGCCGCTGATAAAAGACGGGGAAAACACGCTTGCTCTGCATTTTGGCGGCGGCTGGTACACGCAGGCTTGGTGGGAATCGGTGCCGTTTGGCAGTCCTAAGGCGATATGGCGCGTTTTTGGCGAGGAGGAAAACGGAAGCTTTGAATTTTGCTCCTCCGTTAAGGATAAAATTTTGCCCAGCTTTGTCAAAGATTACAATTTTACGACCCACGAAGTACAAGACTATACCGCGGGCGACGAAGGGCTGTTGAGCGCGGATTTTGACGATAGAGAGTACCCGTGTGCGCGTTTAGCAAGGCCTATCGTCAGCGATTATCTCTTTTCCGATTGTCCTACGGATAGGGTTTGCGCTACTTTGCAGGTTTTTAAAATTTCCGATTTTAACGGCGTTGCCACTTACGATTGCGGAAAAAACACCAGCGGATATCCCGTGCTGCGTTTAAAAGGAGAGGCGGGGGAACCCGTGCGCGTTTGTTTTTCGGAGGAAAGAACGGAAAACGGGGAGATTGAGGAACGCTATCAACACGGGCAAAGGGCGGTTTTTATTTGCGACGGGAAAGAGCGGGTCGTCAGACCTTTGTTTACTTGGTTTGGATTTCGGTATTTCTCCGTTTTCGGCAACGCGGAAGTTGAGAAGGTCGAAATCGTACATACGCCGCTGGAAAACGTCTCGCGCTTTTCTTCGGATAACGAAATTTTAAATTGGATACACGAAACCTTTCTCAATACCCAGCGTACGAATATGCACACGGGGCTGCCTTCCGATTGTCCGCACTTAGAACGCCGCGGGTATACGGGGGACGGACAACTGCTTTGCCGCGCGACGATGCACGCTTTTGACGGCGAGAAATTTTACGAAAAATGGATAGAGGATATTCTCGATTGTCAGGACGAATACAGCGGCCACGTGCAGTATACTGCGCCCTACGTTTTGGCGGGCGGCGGCCCGGGCGGTTGGGGCAGCGCCATCGTAGAAGTGCCCTATCAACACTATTTGCATTATCAAAGCAAAGAATTGCTGGCAAAATGCTATCCGAAAATGCTGCGGTATTTTGAATATTTAGAAGCGCATTCGTACGCGGATTTGGTTGTCAGCGACAAGGAAGGCGTCTGGTGTTTGGGGGATTGGTGTCCGCCGACCGTCGTAAAACTGCCCGCGCCTTACGTCAATACGTATTTTTATATTAAATGCCTGTATCGTTGTATCGAGATTGCGAAGATTTTACAAAAGACGGAACGGATAGCAGATTTTGAAAATCGTATCGAAAGAAAAAAAGCGGCGTTGACAAAGGTGTATTTCAACGCTTGGGACGGAAATTTCTTGGGCGGAGAGCAAGGCGCAAACGCCTTTGCCGTCGATATCGGCTTGGGCGACGGACGGACCTATCAAAACCTGCTCTCTCGTTATGAAAAGCTGGGCGGTTACGATACGGGGATTTTCGGTACGGAAATCCTTACCCGCGTGTTATTGCAGCGGGGGCAGGGGGATTTGGCGATAAAGCTTTTAACCTCTTCGTCGCTGCATTCGTACGCCGAAGCGAAAAGGCGGGGCGCAACGACTTTTTGGGAAACTTGGCCAAGCGGAGTAGGCGAGCGCTCGCATAACCACCCGATGTTCGGGGCGGTAACCGCTTGTTTTTATGATTTTCTGTTGGGAATAGGACAAGCGGAAAAGCGAATAAAAATCGCTCCCGTTTTGTCGGAGAGTATTCGAGAAATGTCGGGCGGAAGGCGTTTGCGGGAAGGCGAGGTTTCCGTTGCGTATACGAAGACGGCGGAGAAAATTACTTTCACAATCTCTTTGCCGCAAAGCGCGGAAGGCGAATTGCTTTTGGACGGAAAGGAATATCCGCTTCACGGCGGGGAGAACCGCGTCGTGATAAAACGAGGCTCGTAAGGGCAACCGCGTAGACGAGGGACTTTTTGAGTGAAACGTTTGACAGGACCTTTCGGGTATGGTATAATAAAATCGTAGCTTTATAGTGAAATGGAAGAGGGCAACGATATGTTAAAGAGCAGGATTTGCGATATACTTGGTATAAAATATCCCGTATTTCAAGGCGGTATGGCGTGGGTTGCTGACGCGGATTTGGCGGCGGCGGTATCGAACGCGGGCGGTTTGGGTATTATTGCGGGAATGAATATGAACGGCGAGCAGCTCCGCGCGGAAATTAAAAAGGCGCGCTCTATGACGGACAAACCTTTCGGGGTCAACGTGATGCTAATGAGCCCCTTTACCGCCGAAGTTGCCGAAGTAATCGTAGAGGAAAAGGTGCCCGTGGTTACGACGGGGGCGGGGAATCCGTTGCCGTATATTAAAAAATGGATTGACGCGGGGGTAAAGGTTATTCCCGTGGTGGCGTCCGTTTCTTTGGCGCAAATGGTGGCGAAGCGCGGCGCGACGGCAGTCGTTGCCGAGGGCGGCGAATCGGGCGGACATATCGGCGAAGCGCATACGCTTCCCTTAATTCCGCAAGTTGTGGACGCAGTCGATATTCCCGTAATAGCGGCGGGCGGTATTGCGGACGGCAGGGGAATTGCGGCGGCGTTTATGCTTGGCGCGGAGGGCGTGCAGCTTGGCACGAGGTTTTTGGTCGCGAAAGAATGTAACGTGCACCAAACCTATAAAGACAGAGTTATAAAAGCGGGGGACAGCGCGACGGTTGTCAACGGCAGACGGATCGGGCATCCCGCGCGCGCATTGAAAAATCCGTTTACCCGTTTGTTTGCAGAACGGGAAAAAGACCCGACGGCTACGGACGAGGAGCTGACGAGCTTTGGCGCGGGCGCGCTTAGAAAAGCGGTGCAGGACGGGGATTGGGAAAACGGTTCCTTCCTTTGCGGACAGGTTGCGGGGCTTGTGAAAAAGGAGCAGACTTGTCGGGAAATCGTGGAAGAGCTTGCGCTGGAAGCGGAAACCGTATTAAAGAATGCGGCTTCCTATCTTGGTTGAGGAGAGAAGAATGGATAGAGAAGAGATAAAATGTATATTGCCCCATCGCGAGCCGATGGCTTTGGTGGACGATATCGTGAAAAACGAGGACGGCACGGTAACGGGAAGATATACCGTGCGTGGGGACGAATTCTTTTTGAAAGGGCATTTCCCGAACAATCCCGTCGTACCGGGGGTTATTCTTTGCGAAATGGCGGCGCAGTCGTCCTGTCTTTTGATGGACCCTGAGGGTTTAAAAGGCAAGGCTACGTTGTACGCGGGTATGGACAACGTGCGTTTTAAAGGTATGGTTAGGCCGGGGGATACGGTAGAATTTACTTGTACCCGCTTGCGTTCTTTAAAGATGTTTCATTTTATGAAAGCGGAAGGACGGGTAAACGGCAAATTGGTATTAAGCGGAGAATTTTCTTTCGCCCTCGTGGATGAAAGTAAAATAAAAAATGAAAACAGTTAAACGGGAGATGAAATTGTATGTATCAATTATTTTGTGATTCTAATTGCGAGCTTTGGTATACGAAAGTACAAGAATTGGGATTAAACGTAATTCGTATGCCGTATATTTTAGACGGGGAAGAATATTTTTACGATATGGGGGAGAATACCGATTTTAAACATTTCTTCGAAAGAATGCGGCAAGGCTCCACCCCCAAAACGGCGGCGTTAAACGAATACGCTTATACCGAATATTTCGAGCCTATCTTGGCGCGCGGCGAGGATATTTATTACGTAACCTTTTCTCATCAAATGAGCGGCACGTTCAACGCGATGAAAAACGTTATCGCGCAGTTGAAGGAAAAATATCCCGACCGTGAAATCCGCTTTAAAGACAGCAAATCGATTTGTATGGGCAGCGGGTTCGTTACTTACTATGCGGCGCTCAAATGGAGAGAAGGGGCTACCATGGATGAGATGGACGCTTATTTGGACGAAGTAATCAAGCATACCGCAATCTATTTCGTCGTAGACGACCTTACCTATTTGCACCGCGGCGGCAGAATTTCCGGGGCTTCGAAAGTGATGGGCAATCTTCTTGGAATCAAGCCGATTTTGCATTTTGACAAGGAGGGTAAAATTGTCAACGTCAACAAGGTGAAGGGCAAGAGAAAGGCATTGTTTACTTTGCGCGAATATATAAAAAACCAAGGCTTGGACGTGGATAAATATAAGGTGTTCGTCATTCACGCCGATTGCGAGGAGGAAGCGCAAGGCTTCGTGGATTCCTTAAAGGAACAGTTTGGCGATTTGGATATCGAAATGCAGCCTATCGGTCCCGTTATCGGTTCGCACTGCGGACCTGGAACGATCGGGGTAATATTCCACGCAACGGACAGAAAATAAGAAGTAAAACAAAAAAAGCGGAAACTTCGGTTTCCGTTTTTTTTGTTTGAAAGGGCGGGGCAGGTATGTGAACAAGGAAAAAGAAACAAACTGTTTTGAGGGGGCGAAAGGATGCAGGTTGCGAAAAAGAACGCCGTCGGCGGAGTTTGGCATTTATTTTTATTGCTCGTTTTGCTGTCTTTTTTAGGCTGGGCGTACGAAACGGCGTTCGTCTATCTTACCTTGGGGAGATATTCAGACCGCGGTTTTTTAAGTTTGCCGTTTTGCCCCATTTACGGCAGTTGTTTAACGGGGATATATTTGCTGTTTGGTACGCCCGACGAGGGGCGGGGATTTTTAAAAAAAGTAAACGACCCCGTAAAAAGAAGGTTGCTATATCTGTTGTTTGCGCTTTTGCTGCCCACGGGCTTAGAGCTTTTTATCGGGCTTTTTTTCGAACGGTATTTTCACCGTAAGCTTTGGAATTATTCAAAATATCCCTATCAGTTTAAAGGGTATATCTGTTTGCCCGTTTCCCTTTCTTGGACGGTGTTGATTTTTTTGTTTATGAAACTGCTGTTTCCCTTTTTAAAAAGATTGGTGGACAAATGCCCCAAGGGGCTTGCGGTAGTTTTATCTATCGCTTTTGCAATCCTTTGGGTAGGGGACTTTATCACGACCGCTTTTGTAAAATAAAGAGATGGAAAAATAAAGAAGAACGGGCGATATTTTGTCGTCCGTTCTTTTGACTTTTATGAAAAAATCCGTTATAATAAACATAACGGAGGAAAAGTATGAAACAAAAAAAGATAAAAACGATAGCGTTGATTGCGCACGACAACAAAAAGGCGGATATCGTCAACTGGGCTTTGAAGAATAAGGAAACCTTGAAAAATTACGAGCTTTGCGGGACGGGTACGACGGCGAGATTGATTTCCGAAGCAACCGATTTAAAGGTAAAACGGTATCTTTCGGGTCCGCTTGGCGGCGACCAGCAAATCGGGGCAAAGGTGGCGGAAAAGAAAATCGACGTGGTGATTTTCTTTTGGGATCCGTTGTCTTCGCAACCGCACGATCCCGACGTAAAAGCGCTGCTGCGTATCGCCGTGGTGTACGATATTCCCATCGCAACCAACCGCGCAACGGCAGATTACGTTATGCACTCTACACTTTTAGAAGAAAAGGCATAACCAGGTACGTATTTAATAAAAAACTCACCGCTTTTAGTCGGTGAGTTTTTTGCTTTTATTTGGGTTGATATTCAAAGCAGGGAATGGGTTTTAACTTAAACTCGTTTAAGGCGTGCAGTCGGTCAATGCGCGCTTTCGTGTTTTCGTCTTCGCATACACCCGTACGAATATATTTGTCCAATACGGCGTAGGTAAAACCTAAATTATCCTCGTCCGTCCGATCGGTCAAACCGTCGGAGGGAACTTTCTCAATGAGGTTTTCAGGTAAACCCAAATACCGTCCAATCGCTTTCACTTCTTGTACCGTGAGTTTTCCCAAAGGCGCAAAATCGCCCGCGGCGTCGCCGTAACGAGTGGAATAGCCTACCCAATCTTCGGAGAGGTTGCAGGTGTTGGCAACCCGCCCGTTGTTCGATTGCGAGAGTGCGTATAAGGTAGACATACGGATACGCGGGGGGAGATTGACGGTGGTTTGTCGGCTGACTTCCACCCCTGCGTCTTGCAAAGCCTGCAACACGCCGTTTACGCCCGCTTGGACGTTGCAAACGTAATAAGGGATACCCAGGTATGCAACGAGTTGTTTTGAACAGTCAATATCGGGTTGTTCGCCGTTGGGCATTAACACCCCGATAACCCGCTCTTTTCCCAAGGCTTCTGCGCAAAGGGCGGCAACGATGCTCGAATCCTTTCCGCCTGAAATCCCAACGACGGCGTTACAGCCTTTGCCGTTTTGTTCGAACCAATCGCGAATCCATTGTACGGCGTCTTTCGCCGCTTGTTCTGCGTTAAAATTTTGCATACGACCTCTTATGAAAATTTAAATTACACCCCGAAGAGCAAATCGCCGTAGGTGGGGATAGGCCAATAATTGGAGGAAACGAGGGTTTCCAACTCGTCTACGTCTTTACGAAGTCCTACCATTACGGGCAATACTTCGTCTTTATAGAAGAAGGCTTTTTCCGTTGCGTCGTTTCCTTTCTTGCAAAGGAACAAAGCTTTTTCAAGTTCTTTCACGTGCTTGTATGCGCTTGCGGTAAGCGTAGAAATTTGCTCTAAAACTTCCGTTTCGTACGAGCAGTCGAGATGTTTGGAAACGCCTTTCTTGGAAAGAATGGTGTTTGCCAAGGTTTGACTGTATTCGCTGACGGCGGGCAGAATATCTTTCTTTGCCATATCCACCATCGTCTTTCCCTCAATATTGAGGATTTTGCAATAGTTTTGCAACAAAATATCGTAACGAGAATAGATTTCTCTTTCGGTAAATACTTTGTGCTCGGTGAAAAGCTTGACGTTCTTTTCCTTGACGAAATGGGGCAGGGCGTCGGGCGTGGTTTTCAAATTAAGCAGTCCGCGGCCTTCCGCTTCTTTTATCCAAGCGTCGTCGTAACCGTTGCCGTTGAAGATGATACGCTTGTGATTGGTGATCGTTTCTTTGATAAGATCGTGCAACGCCGTTTCGAAATTTTCCGCGTTTTCCAATCTGTCGGCAAATTGTTTCAAAACTTCGGCAACCGCCGTATTCAAAATGGTGTTCGGCGCGGAAACCGACGCCGCCGAGCCGAGCATACGGAACTCGAATTTGTTATTCGTGAACGCAAACGGCGAGGTACGGTTACGGTCGGTCGTGTCTTTGGGGAACTTCGGCATCGTATGTACGCCGACGCGGAGCAGTTCCTTTTCCTTTGCCCCGTAGGGAGTATCCGTTTCAATGGATTCAAGGATTTCCGTCAATTCAGTGCCAAGGAAAATGGATACGACGGCAGGCGGTGCTTCGTGCGCGCCCAAGCGGTGGTCGTTGCCTGCGGAAGCCACGGAAACCCGCAAAAGGTCTTGGTATTCGTCCACGGCTTTGATGACCGAACAGAGGAAGAGCAAGAACTGCGCGTTTTCCGAAGGCGTGTCGCCCGGTTCTAACAGGTTTACGCCTGTGTTTGTGGAAATCGACCAGTTGTTATGTTTCCCGCTGCCGTTGACGCCCTTGAACGGCTTTTCGTGCAGCAGGCAAACGAGGTCGTGTTTTTTTGCGATTTTTTGCATTGACTCCATCATCAGCTGGTTGTGATCCGCCGCGATGTTCGTCGTGGTGAAGATGGGCGCCAGTTCGTGCTGTGCAGGCGCGGCTTCGTTGTGTTCGGTCTTTGCCAAAACCCCCAGTTTCCAAAGCTCCTCGTTCAAATCCTTCATAAACGCTTGCACGCGGGGCTTGATAACGCCGAAATAATGGTCCTCTAACTCCTGTCCTTTGGGCGGGTTTGCGCCGAACAAAGTGCGACCCGTATAGATAAGGTCTTTTCTTTGATTGAAAGCTTCCTTATCCACAAGGAAGTATTCTTGTTCGGGCCCGACCGTCGTTTTTATCGAGGTAACGTTTTCGTTGCCAAACAGTTTTAATACCCGCATCGCTTGACGGTTGATGGCTTCCATCGAACGCAGCAGAGGGGTTTTGTTATCCAAAGCGTCGCCGCTGTACGAGCAAAACGCCGTGGGAATACAAAGCACGCCGTCTTTAATAAACGCGTACGAGGTTGCGTCCCAAGCGGTATAGCCGCGGGCTTCAAAGGTGGCGCGTAAGCCGCCGGAGGGGAAAGAAGAGGCGTCCGATTCGCCTTTGATCAATTCTTTGCCCGAAAATTCCATAATGACGTTGCCGTTTTTATCGGGGGAGATAAAGCTGTCGTGCTTTTCCGCCGTAATCCCCGTCAGAGGCTGAAACCAATGGGTGTAATGGGTTGCCCCCAATTCGATTGCCCATTCTTTCATAGCGTTTGCCACGGCGTTTGCCACGGACAGGTTTAAACTTCTGCCGTGTTGAATGGTGCGTTTCAACAACTCGTAGGTTTCCTCGGAAAGGCGTTCTTTCATCACCTTGTCGTCAAAGACGTTACACCCGAAATAATCGGATATTAGTTTCATAGCTTGCGTACTCCTTTGGTAAAATAGGCTCCGTTCGTAAAAAAACGAAAAAAGACAAAGGCAACAGGGATAAAACCTTGTGGCACCTTTGCCATACGTACGTTTATTATACTCCTTTTAAGCCCCGTTTGTCAACGGTTTATCAAGGAAAAATTGATAAAGTTTCCAAAATCGGGACTATGGTAAACGCATACCTGGGTAGGGGGAAGAGTGAAAATATAAATTTTTTTATAAAAAAGACTATTTTTCTTTGAAAATATCATTGAAAAAACACAAAAAGGTGGTATAATTATAATAGTATACTATGGGGTATAAAGCTTATGACTTATTTATTGGGTATTGACGTCGGTTCGACTACGGTAAAAACAGCGGTTCTTGCGGCGGCAACGAAGGAAATCGTCTACACAAGCTACGAACGGCATTTTTCCCGCGTCAAAGAATGCGTGCTGTCTGCTTTGGAAAAGGTAGGACAAGCCTTTCCAAACGCAAAATTCCGCGTGTCGATAACCGGCAGCGCGGGGCTTGGGCTTGCGGAAAAAAGCGGGATTGCCTTCGTGCAAGAGGTGCAGGCGGCGTTTATCGCCATCAAAGGCTTTTATCCCGACGCGGACGTCGCGGTGGAGCTCGGCGGCGAGGACGCGAAAATCATTTTCCTGACGGGCGGGACCGAGCAGCGTATGAACGGCAGCTGCGCGGGCGGTACGGGCGCGTTCATCGACCAGATGGCGACTCTTTTAGATATCAGCGTTGGAGAAATGGACAAGCTTGCGCTAACGGCGGAGAAAGTATATCCCATTGCATCCCGTTGCGGGGTGTTTGCGAAATCGGATATCCAGCCCCTCATCAATCAGGGCGCGGCAAAGGCGGATATCGCCGCTTCCATTTTCCGTGCCGTCGTCGAACAGACGGTTTCGGGCTTAGCGCAGGGCAGAAAAATAAAAGGCAAGGTTTTGTTTTTAGGCGGTCCTTTGCATTTCTTAAAAGCGTTGCGGGCGGCGTTTACGAGTACGCTGAATTTGGACGAGGAACACGCGATATTCCCCGAAAACGCGCCCGTGTTTATTGCGACGGGGGCGGCGCTTGCCAATACGGACGAAACGGAAACGGGTTTGGAAGCCGTGATAAAGAAGATTCGCGATTCGAAAGCCAGCGACGAAGTCGTGCGCGGCAAGCCGCTTTTTGAAAACCGCAGCCAATACGAGGAGTTTGTGGCGCGGCATAAGCGCAGCGATTTGGAATTTGCAGATATCCGTACCTATCAAGGGGACGCGTACTTGGGAATAGACAGCGGCTCGACGACGACGAAGCTGATGCTGATAACTTCCGACTGCCGCGTGTTGTATTCACATTACCAATCGAACAACGGGCAGCCCCTCGATATCGTCGTGGAAAAATTGCGGGAAATGTATTCGCTGATGCCCAAAACGGGCTTGATAATCCGCGGAGCGGCGGTAACGGGTTACGGCGAGGATATGCTTCGCGCGGCGCTGAAAATGGATTTCGGTATCGTGGAAACGGTGGCGCATTTTAAAGCGGCGGTGCATTTCAATCCCCTCGTCGATTTCATCATCGACATCGGCGGGCAGGATATCAAATGCTTTAAGGTGAAAAACGGAGCAATCGATTCGATTATGCTCAACGAAGCTTGTTCGTCGGGCTGCGGCTCGTTTATCCAGACCTTTGCCAAGGCAATGGATATGGACGTAGAAAGCTTTGCCCGCCTTGGCTTGTTTGCGAAAAAACCCGTCGAGCTCGGCTCACGGTGTACGGTGTTTATGAACAGCGCGGTAAAACAAGCGCAAAAAGAGGGGGCGTCGGTGGAAGATATTTCCGCGGGCTTGTCCTCTTCCATCGTTAAAAACGCCGTTTATAAGGTTATCCGAGCAAAAACCCCCGAAGAATTGGGGAAACATATCGTAGCGCAAGGGGGCACGTTTATCAACGACGCGGTATTGCGTTCGTTTGAAATGGAAACGGGAAGGCAGGTCGTCCGTCCCGCTATTGCCGGGCTGATGGGTGCGTTCGGGGCGGCGTTGTACGCCAAAGAAACGCAAGCGCAAGACGCGGTTTCTACCTTGCTTTCCGCGCAAGACTTGGAAAAATTCTCTTATAAATCCCGCGCGACGAATTGCAAGGGCTGCACGTCGAACTGCAATATCAATATTTTGACCTTTGAAGACGGCGGACGGTTTATTTCGGGCAATAAGTGCGAACGGGGCGCAGGTCAAAAACCGCAGGACGGAAAATGGAATATTTACGAATATAAATACGAGCGTCTGCTTTCTTGCGTAGAGCAAAAAGAAGAGGGCAGGTACGAGGCGAACGAGCAAAGAGGGGTGGTAGGTCTGCCCTTCCAGCTGGTAATGTTCGAACAGCTTCCTTTCTGGACGGCGTTTTTTAAAACGCTGCGTTTTGAAGTCAAAGTCAGCGAAAGAAGCTCGCGCGGGCTGTATTTTAAAGGACAGCATACGGTTGCAAGCGACACCGTTTGCTATCCTGCAAAGCTGATGCACGGGCATATAGAAAGCCTGTTAAACGACGGGGTCGATTTTATCTTCTACCCTTGCGAAAGCTATAACGTGGACGAAAAATCGTCTACCAATCATTATAACTGCCCTATCGTGGCGTATTATGCGGAGCTGTTGAAAGCGAACAACGAACGTTTGACGGAAGAAAATTTCCTCTCCCCTTACGTCGATTTAAACGAGCGCAAGACGGCGGTGCGCAATCTGTATCATTCCTTGCAAGGCTACGGCGTAACGAAAAAGGAAATTTCGCTTGGTTTAAGAGCGGGCTTTACTGCGCTACAAAAATATCAAGCGGACGTTCGGGCAAAGGGAAAGGAAATTTTATCCTCGGCGCGCGAAGCGGGCAAACAAACCATCGTGCTGGTGGGCAGACCCTATCACGCCGATCCGGAAATCAATCACGGTATCGGGAAGCTGATTTCTTCTCTGGGCTTGGCGGTTATTTCCGAGGATAGTATTGCAGACGAGGCACCCATAGTCGAGGTGAACGTGTTAAACCAATGGACGTACCACGCAAGGTTGTACCGCGCGGCAGAGTACGCTTGCCGTCAAAAGGACGTGCATTTGGTACAGCTCGTGTCGTTTGGTTGCGGCATCGACGCTTTGACGACGGACGAGATTCGTACGATTATGGAAAGCAACGGCAAGCTATATACTCAAATCAAAATAGACGAGATAAACAACCTCGGCGTTGTCAAAATCCGTTTGCGCAGCTTGGTGGCGGCAATTAATCAGTAAAGGGGCGAGGTGAAAAGATGAAAAAACAACCGATAGAAATCGTAAGCTATAAAGAAGAGGCGCCCGTATTTACCAAAGAAATGAAAAAGACGTATACGGTGCTTGCGCCCAATATGTTGCCTTACCATTTTGATATCCTTGCAAAGCTTATCGAGAAAGAGGGCTATAACGTAGAAATTTTAAAAACGGAAGACCGTTCGATTATCGACGAGGGGTTAAAGCACGTACATAACGACACCTGCTATCCTGCGCTCTGCGTGGTCGGTCAGTTTATCGACGCGTTGAAAAGCGGCAAATACGACGTGGACAAGGTTGCGCTCGTCATCACCCAATCGGGGGGTGGGTGCCGCGCTTCCAATTACGTGCCCTTGCTCCGCAAAGCTTTAAAATCCGAATTTCCTCAAATTCCCGTTTTGTCCTTTAACTTTTCGGGTTTGGAAAAGGGCAACGGGCTGGAGGTTTCCCTATTTACCCTGCTTAGAATGGCGTACGCGATTTTCTACGCCGACGCGATTATGAGCCTCTACAACCAGACCAAACCGTATGCAAAAAACCCCGCGCAAGCCGACCAGGTACGAGACGAATCTATCGCTTACGTGCAAAAGGTCGTTTGTAAACGGGGGTATAGAAACTATAAAAAAGTCGTAAAAAAACTGGTGGAAGACTTTAACGCAATCCCACGGGTGAAGACGGAAAAGGTCAAGGTGGGTATCGTGGGCGAAATTTACGTCAAATATTCGCCGCTTGCCAATTCGGGCTTGGAAAAATTTCTTTATGCAGAGGACTGCGAGCCCGTAGTGCCCGCGTTGATGGACTTCGTAATGTATTGTATCGTCAATACGATCAACGATAGCAAGCTGTATGACAAAAACAAAAAATCGGCGTTTATCTACAAGCTCGTATACAAAATTTTATTGCGCGTACAAAGGGGGATTATTCGCCTCTTTGAAGAGGGCGGTTTCGAGCCCCCGCACGATTTCGAATATCTCCGCGCTTGCGCGGATAGAGTTATCCACCAAGGGGTAAAAATGGGCGAGGGCTGGCTGATTCCCGCAGAAATGTTGGCGCTGTACGAAAGCGGAACGGAGAATATCGTCTGCGCGCAGCCGTTCGGGTGTCTGCCCAACCACATCGTCGGCAAGGGCGCGGCGCGCGCGATTAAGGATTTGTACGAAGACGTCAATATCGTGCCCATCGACTACGACCCGTCGGCAACCAAAGTCAACCAAGAAAACCGCTTGAAATTGATGTTGGCAACCGCCCGCGAAAAGCTGAAAGATAAAAAAGAGCCCTCGGAAATTTTGCAAGAGGTTGCTTTCGATTAGTTGAGTTCATTTAAAAAACGTTATAATAAAACCGTTACGAATTGGAAAAAATAGAAGGAGAGGAAGACGCAAGAAAGGAAAACAAGGAGAGCAAAACAATATGATATTGGAGGCGGTTTTGGTATTGCTGATTGGCTGCGGCGTCTTTATTGCGGGTATGAATATGCTCGGCAACGGCTTAGAGCGCAGCGCAGGCGGGGGAATGAAACGAATGCTCGGCAGACTGACGACCAACCGTTTTGCAGGCGTCGGCGTCGGCGCAGGGGCAACGGCGATTATACAAAGCTCGTCCGCAACCAGCGTTATGGCCATCGGTTTCGTAAACGCGGGGGTTATGACCCTGGCGCAGGCAACTTCGGTTATTATGGGCGCGAATATCGGTACGACGGTTACGGGTATTTTGGTGTCCTTAAAATCGCTTAATATTACGCTGTACGCGTCCCTGCTTGCCTTTATCGGCGTTATGATGATGTTTCTTAAAGGGGATAGATGGAAACAAATCGGCGGAACTTTTTGCGGTCTGGGTCTTATTTTCGTCGGTCTCGATATTATGGGCGACGCCTTTGACGGCACGGGCTTGGACGTGTTTTTTCAAACGAAAGTGTTTGCGAATATCAATTTCCCGTTGCTTTTGATTCTTTGCGGTGTTGCGTTTACGGCTTTGATTCAAAGTTCGTCTGCGGCGACGGGTTTGTTTATTACGATGGTCGGTGCGGGCGCGTTAAACCTTGACAGTGCGTTGTTTTTGGTATTAGGCTCGAATATCGGTACTTGCGTTACGGCGCTCTTGGCGTGTCTTGGTGCAAGCACCAACGCAAAGCGTACGGCGCTGATCCACTTGACGTTTAACGTTATCGGTACGATTGTCTTTTCTGCGTTTATTTGGATTTTCACGACCCCCGTCGTCAATCTTTTACAATCGGTTGTAACAAAACCTGAAATGCAGCTTGCGTGGTTTCACGTTGTCTTCAACGTAACAACGACCCTCCTTTTGTTGCCGTTTGTCAAACAACTCGTTTGGTTTGCGGAAAAGGTAATCCCCGACAAGAAGAAAGAAGAAAAGGAAGAAAGACAGCTTCGTTTCGTGGACGAGCGTTTGTTGAAAACTCCCCACGTCGCGCTCGGTCAGGTAAAAAAGGAAGTCGAGTATATGGCTGCCCTTGCCAAGGAAAATCTTGAAAGGTCTTTTGCCGCATTGTCTAACGAGGCGGAAAAATACGAAACGGCGATAACGGAAAACGAGCGTGCGATTAACTTTACCAACAAGGCGTTGACGAAATATTTAATCAGCCTTGCGCCCCTCGTAGACAGAGAAAACGAGCGCGCTATCGGTTCGTATTTCCACGTTCTCAACGACTTGGAACGCGTCGGCGACCACGCGGAAAACTTCGGCGAAATTGCGTTGCAGATGCAATCGGCAGGCTTGGCGTTTTCGGAAAACGCGCTTGCGGAATTGAAAGGAATGCAGGAAAAGGTTTTGCGTATGTTTGCCATCGCAGAAACCGCGTTTGACAAATTGGACGCAGGGCGTTTAAACGAATTGACCGCATTGGAAAACGAAGTGGACGGTTTGAAGAAAAATCTTTCTTCCCGCCATTACGCGCGCTTGGCGGCGGGCGAATGTAAGGTGGAACTCAGTCCCTATTTCTCTTCCTATATCTCAGGCTTGGAAAGAGTCGCCGACCACCTCGTAAACGTCGGGTACAGTATCTTGAATCCCACGGGCTCGCAAAGCGAAGCAAGAGCTGCGTTGGCTTAACTTATAAAAATAATGATGACGGCAACCGCCAACGCGGCTGCCGTCATATTTTTTTATGACAAAAATATAAAAAAGATTATTAAACGCTTGATTGTCATAAAAAAATGTGATATAATTATAATAACGAACAAAAAATTCGAGGTGTGCGATGTCGAAAATCAATAACGTGAGAAAGCGTAAATGGTGGTTTAAAATATTGCTGAAAATGATGAAAGGGCGGTATAAAGAACCGAAGTTCGTGTATCTTGGTGAAAAGATAGACAAAGGAGCGGTGATACTTAGCAACCACGAGGGCACGGACGCGCCGTTGTCGTTAGAGATGTATTTGGATAAGCCCGTTTGTATGTGGGGCGCGCACGAAATGGCGACGGGGCTTAAAAATATGTACAAATACCAAACCCGCGTGTATTATCACGAGAAAAAGCATTGGAATTTGTTTTTGGCGCGGGCGTTTTGTTTGCTTGCCAGCCCGTTGACGAATCTTTTCTATCGGGGCTTGGATTTGATACCCACCTATAAAGACGGGCGGTTTTTAAAGACTCTGCGCCAAAGCGTAGACGCGGTAAAAGAGGGGAAGAATATCGTAATTTTCCCCGAGGATTCGACGAACGGATATTTAGAAGAGCTGGAAGGCTTCCATTTCGGGTTTACGGCTTTAGCGGAGACGTGCAAGAAAAAGGGGATAGATATTCCTATTTACGTATCCTATTTCCGTAAAAAGGATTTGACGTATATCATTGATAAACCCGTGTATTATTCGCAGCTTACGGCAAACGGCGAAACGAAAGAAGAGGTTGCGGACAAATTGTTAAAGCGTTGTAACGAGCTGGGAAGAATGCAGTTTGATAAAGAAGCGGAAGAAGTGATAGAAGAAAAACAAGCGCAGGCATAAGGAAAACCCCCGTTTGAGATAAGACGGGGGGTTAAAAATTCTTTTTAAGATTTTTCACAAAGTAGGATAAAAACGCTTGCCTTTTTCAAAAAAATACAGTAATATAAATAGGCGATTGCAGAGATGTCTGAGTGGTTTAAGGAGCACGATTGGAAATCGTGTGTAGGTCTGAAGCTTACCGGAGGTTCGAATCCTCTTCTCTGCGCCAACGAAACACACCCTTTATGGGTGTGTTTTTTGTTGGTGCAGAGAAGAGATTGAGCCCCAGCCGAATTATCGGAGGTTCGCGCGACGAGCGAGAAAAAGAGCGGAACGGATAAAGGGCGAGGGTGGACGAGCGAGGAAGCTTTGGCGAAGCCAAAATGCTCTTTTGCCAACGAAACACACCCTTTACGGGTGTGTTTTTTGTTGGTGCAGAGAAGGCAACGTTCCGTTGCATCCAATCTTATCTATCTTTCTATCGCCCTGCGGTGTTTCGTGTCATTGCGAGGAGCGGAACGCGACGAAGCAATCTCAAGTAACGTTCCGTTGCATCTAAGCTTATCTATCTTTCTATCGCCCTGCGGTGTTACGGGAGGATACTATCCCTCTTTAAGAATTCGGAATTGTGGCGGTCATTAAAAAATAGAAAAATACGCCCCGACGGACGAAACTTTGTCGGGGCGTAACTTTTATTTACTGTTCGGGTTTATAACAATTACAAGCGGTGCCTTCGGGCAAGAATCCCGTATCCAAACAGCGCTTGCAGGCGTATTGGGGAACGAGTTGGGATTCTTCAATACCAAGCGCAGTCAAGATGTTCTTTCTTTCCAATAAAAGATTTTCCTTTTGTTTTTGGAGCGCGGGCAGTTGGCTTTGGTCGAAAACCTCGGCTTTCGCAAGGGAGATTTCCATTTTCGACAATTCCTTTACGACCTCTTTAAACCGTTCGTTGGCGTTGGCTTTCGCCACGAATTTTTCCGCTCTCGTCAACGCCTTTTCGCGCAAAATCGCATAATAGCGTTCGCGGTCGGCTTTGGCGTTTGCCGCCTCAATCGCGGGGCTAATATACCCTTGCGAAGCGGGGGAGGAGGGAGAAACGACGGGGGCAGGTATCGATTGAACGGTAAAAACGCCCTTTTGTTTCCAGTCCGAAAGGATTTTGTTCATATACGGAACGGGGTTTGCGCCGCCTGCGCTGCGCGTCGCCGCCTCCAAAATCATTTCGTTGGAGAAATTCCACGCGCGCCACGTCTTGATAAGAGAAAGATTTGCCGCGTTTTTTCTGATGCCGCCGCAAATCGATTGAATTTTCACAAACAGCTTTAATTCGTCGTTCTTTTCCTTTAAAAACCCTTTAACGCTCTCCGCGGAAACGATTCCCTCGTTGAAGAGGTTTTGCAAAAGCTCGTGCATCGCCTCGAAATTTCCGCGTTCGGTTTTTAAACAGAACAAAGCGACGTCCAAAAGCGAGCCTTCCTCATACCCGTACAAGTACCATTTTTCCACGTATTCGTCGATATACGGAGCGGGATTTTGTACTTTTACTCCCAGCTTTCTGCCAAGACGGAAAGTAAGGTTTGCCAGCATTTCCCGATCGTTTAAATAGCGCTCGATTTCTTCCGTTTCCAGTTTTCCCTTTTCGGCAAGCTCGCCCAACGCCAAATCGAGCGAATTCATACTGCCCCGTTTTTGTTTTTTCGCCGCGGCGATAATCCCGTCTTGCGAAAAACCCTTGCCCAGCCAATTTTCGTACAGCGAATAATCGGTTTCGTCGGGATTACGCAGAATGGAGAGCGCGGAAAAGACGGCGAGGAGATTGCCCTCGTTTGCGTTATAATTGGACAGTTCTTTTTCCACTTGATCGTAAGTGGTTTTGCCTTTTTGTATCAGTTTTTTGGCTTTGTTGAAAATGTACGAGGGGACGACGGAAGCGCCTTGTTTGTTGACGCAGTATTCGGCAATCAGCAAAAACGCCTGCGGTTGGATATTGTTTTCCTCCAAAAACCGCATATATTTGATATAATCCCCTGCGGAGATAAATTTGCCGACCTTTTGCATTTTGCGTTGTAATTCTTTATTGAAATCGGCGTATTGCTCGTAATGGATTTTCTTCGCCTTTCCGATTGCCGAACGAACGGGCAAATATTGCAAAGTAAACGGCTCTTGGGAGAGGATTTGAACCAGGTCGTAATCTTCCCACAGCGAATAGGCTTGCTTGATTTTTTCTTCGTCCGTTTTCAAAACTTCCGCCATCGAGCGAAGAGTAAAATCGCTGTCGGTATTTTGACAGAGAAAAAGCCCGTAAAGGTAAACCTTTACGGCAAATCCGTCCACGTCGGGCAGATACTTGGTAATAAATTTATTTTCGATTATCGTACACGCCGTGTCGTAATCTTTCGAAAAAGAACAAAAAGCCATAAAAAACCTGTGATTTTTAAGAAAAAGAATGTGTAAAATAGGAAAAATTTTTCTCTTGCTTTCCTCGTTTTCTTGCTTTCTTAAAAGAAATGTTGTATAATAAGGTAGTATAGGTGTTTATACCCTGTCGTAAACGGGTATGTTTATTATATCCTTTTTTTTCGACAAAAGCAAGACGTTTTGATACGGTTTTTCAAAAAAAGAAAAAGAAAACGCACGGGAGGTCGGGCGATGAAAATTTTACATACGTCCGATTGGCACATCGGCAAAAGATTATTCTCCCGCGAACGGCTGGACGAGCAAGCGGAAGTGTTGGACGAAATCGCGGCGATTTGCGAGGAAGAAAAGGTCGAGCTCGTCTTGATTGCGGGCGATATTTTCGATACCTATACGCCGGGAGCGGAAGCGGAAGAGCTCTTTTTTAAAAAGGTCAAAAATTTGGCGGGGAAAGACCGAGCGGTATTGATTATCAGCGGCAACCACGACGACGGAGTTCGTCTTTCCGCAGCGGCGCCCCTTGCCGAGGAGCAGGGGATTTTTATCGTCGGCAATTCGAGGAAGGAATTTTCTTTGCAAACCGCGGCGAGAAAAACTCGCCCGATTGTTTCGGGAAAAGGCTACGCCGTGTTTGAAAACGAGTCGGGCGATCGGGTGTTCGTTTCGACCTTGCCCTATCCCAACGAAGCCCGCTTTAAGGAAGAAAAATCCGAACTTTCTTACGTCGAACAAATGCAAAAATGGATTGCGCAAGGCACGGACGAAAACGCGGAGGGCTTGCCGTCGGTGTTTATGGCGCATCTGTTCGTAGCAGGCGGCGCGGTTTCGGAAGGGGAAAGAGAAATCGACCTTGGCGGCGCGCGTGCAATCCCGATAGAAGCCCTGCCAAACTGCGATTATATCGCATTGGGGCATTTGCATAAAAAGCAGCATATGGGCAAAGGGCATTGCTATTACAGCGGTTCGCCCTTGCAGTACGCCTTCGACGAAGTTCCCGATAAAAGCGTTAAGGTGTTCGATTTGACAATCGAGGGGGTAAGCCGTTTAAAGGACGTACCCTTGACGAAAGGGAAAAAGCTGATTCGTTTGGAGGCGGACGGCGTAGAGGCGGCGCTTGCGCTGCTGCGGCAATACCCTGCTAACCACGTCGAATTGCGCTTGTTTTTAACCGAGCCGCTTTCTTCGCAGGACGCGGCGGCACTTGCGGCGAATGAAAATCTCGTTTCGCTGCTTGCCGAAGTGCGCACCGACGAGACCTTGCAATTTCAATCCCGTAAAGGCTTGTCCGACGAAGAACTGTTCGACGCCTTTTACAAAGCCAGCTACGGCGCAGAGCCCAAAGCGGATATCAAGCGGCTGTATTTAGAAACGCTCGCTTCGCTGTCGGAGAAAGAATAAAAAGGAGGACGCTATGAAGCCCGTCTATTTGGAATTTTGCGGAATTAACAGCTTTTCGGAAAAAACGGAAATCGACTTTCGCAGTTTGCTTGCGGGCGGCGTGTTCGGGATCTTCGGGGATACGGGCAGCGGAAAAAGCACTTTGCTCGACTGTATCCACTTGGCGCTATATGGGAAGATAGAGCGCAGCGATTTTCAAGAGTGTATCAATTATAAACTCGATTCGGCGTACGTTATCTTCGATTTCGAATTGGTAACGGACGGCGTGCGGCATACCTATCGAGTCAAGCGGGAACGAAAAAGAAAAAACAATACGGCAAAAGCTTTTTTATACGAATACCAAGAGGACAAATTGTTGGCGCTTGCCGAGGGCACGAAGGACGTCAACGAGCGTTTGGAAACGATTATCGGGCTTACCTTTGCCGATTTTAAAACGTGTATCGCTCTGCCGCAGGGGGATTTTGCGGCGCTCGTTAAAGCGCCCACTTCCGAACGGGTAAAACTGGTTTCTCGATTGTTCGATTTGGAAAAATACGGCGAGAGATTGTTTAAATCGGTCAGCGCAAGGGCGCTTCGCGCGGAGGAAAACGTAAACCTCATCAAGGCGAAAATGGGAGAAACCGAGGAAGGCAGAGGGGAAAATCTTTCGATAAAAAAAGAGGAGCTTATTAAAACGGAAGCCCTACTTAAAAAAGCGGAAGAGTCTTTGAAAACGGCGGAAAAAGCGCACGAGAAAGCAACCGAATTAAAAAAGCAAAAGACGGCGTACGAGGACGTGAAACGCAGACTTGGCGAACTGTCCTTACGCGTACGGGAAATGCGGCAAAAGCAGGCGGAAGTCGAACGGTATCCGTATGCGCAAGCCGTTTTGAAAGAGTCGAACGCCGTAGAAAACAACCGATTGGAAAAAATCGCCGCGCAAAGAAACTGGGCGCAGGCAAAAGAGGAGTACGATAAAAAGACGAAAGCCATCGAAAGCGCGAAGCTTGCCTTGGAAGAGGGCGGGTTTGAGGAAAAAATCGTTCGGGTTTCTTTGGCTTTGGAGAAGGTAAAAGGCGGACAAAAAGAGCTGGAAGCGGAAAGCGAGGCGAGAAAGCTCTACGACGCCGCCCGCGAGGAATATAAAAAACTGAGCAAACTCTGCCTGCAAGAAAATTTCGACGAAGAGTTAAAGGACTTGCAAAAAAAGGTGGAGGAATTGGGTGCGGACGAGAGTCTGTTGCAGTACGTTTTCAGAAACTGCAAAGATTTGTTTATGGGGGAAAGCTACGGCGAGTTTAGAAAGGACTTGTACGCCTTGCAAGAAAAGTTCCCTCAAACGGAAGAAGAAATTGCGGTTTTGTTGCAAAAATACACCCCCCGTCGTACCGACGAGAAAACGCTTGATATGGCGCAGTTGCAGGCGTCGTTCAAGCTGGCGGAGGGGAAACGGAAACTGTTAAAATCCCAGCTCGAAGAGGTGGAAAAGCGCAAACGCGACTACGAGGCGAACGAAACGAAGAAACAAGCCTTAGCGGCGCAGGGCGCTATCTATAAAGCGACCTTGGACGCGGCAACGGCAAAGACGGCGGAGCTGAACGCTCTGGGAACGCTGTCGGATATTGAAGACGAGTTAAACGCTTTGCAAAAGTCGCGCGCCGCCGCGCAAGCGAGAGTGGACACGGCGCAAGAGGCGCAAAACGCTTGCTTTGCAAGAATGGAAACGCAAAAGGGACTGTACGAAAAATGCGTTTTGGCAGAAGGCGCTTTAAAGGAAAATCTTCAAAAAGCCTTACAAGACAACGGATTTGCTTTTTTAGACGAGGCAAAATCGTTGATCGAGAGGGTAGGGGACGTCCATAAGGGCAAGGAAGAGTGTAATACGTTTTTCGAACGTTATGCGGCTTTGCAAAGAACGTACGAGGAGACGGACGAAAGAGCCTTTGCGGATTTTGACGAAACCGCTTTGACGGTTGCACGGGAAACCTTGTCTTTGGCAAGAGGGGAACGGGACCGTTTATACGGCGAGTTTGCCGCAAAAAAATCCGATTTTGTGCGGATAGCAAATTTGCACGAACGGTATAAAGTATTTGAAAAAGAACTGATAGAATGCGAGAAAGAAAAGAAGACCTGCGAAGAGTTAAAGAACTTGTTAAAGGGGAATAAATTTCTCGAATTTATCGCTTCGGAATATTTGCAAGAGGTTTGCGTGGGCGCAAGCAAAACGCTGCTGTCTTTGACGGGCGGGAGATATTTTCTGCAATACGACAAAGATTTTAAGGTCGGCGACAATTTAGACGGGGGGAATTTGCGTTCGGTAAAGACCTTGTCGGGCGGCGAGACCTTCCTCGTGTCCCTCTCCTTGGCGCTTTCCTTATCGGCGGCGATTTGTATTAAATCCTTGCGGCCTATCGAGTTTTTCTTTCTGGACGAGGGCTTTGGTACGTTGGACGAAAAATTGGTCGATACGGTAATGGACGTCTTGGGGAAACTGGGCAAACAAAATTTGACGGTGGGGTTAATTTCGCACGTAGAGGAACTTAAACACCGCATTGATAATAAAATATTGGTAACAGGTGCAAACGAGAGTCATGGCTCGCGCGTGCACGTGGAGAGATTTTAATCTTTAAATTTAATCTTTAAAACTTTCAAAACGGATTTGTGGATATGAAAACGATTGTAAGCGCAATTTCCTTATGGAAAAAATACAATTTAAAAAATCCGCTTGGCGCAAGCGAATGGGGGATTGAAGAGGAGAACGGCAAACGCTATTGCCACGTTTCCTATTCGGGGCACGCGGTAGCAGACGGCCGTGTGCGCGTTTACGCCCGCTTTGTGCGCCCTGTCGGCGAGGGGAAAAAGCCTACGGTTTTGTTGTTGGCGGACGCGGGAAAACCTGTGGACGAGGAAACTATCGCCTATTTTACGGACAGAGGATACGCCGTTTTAATGCCCGACTATTCGGGAAAAATGAAAGAGGACGGGGACGGAGTTTTGCGTACCGTATACCCCCCTTCCCTTGACTACGGTAATTACGAACAAGCCCAAGGGCTTTCTTCGATGAAAGATTTAGAGGCGGATAAGACGACTTGGTTCGAATGGACGTACGTCGCGCTGTATTCCGTCGAATACCTCAAATCGCGCGAGGACGTGGGGGCAATCGGCGTGGTTGGTATCGGTAAGGGCGGTGAAATCGCTTGGCATACGATGCTGTCGCCCGATATCAAATGCGGGATCCCCGTCAATGCGGCGGGTTGGCATTCCTTTTTGCATATTGCAAAGTTCGGGGATAATATCGCGCATAACTTAAGCGACGATCGGCATCGGTATATCGCCTCGGCAGAGGCGCAATCGTACGCGCCGTACGTAAAATGCCCCGTATTGATGCTATGCTCTTTGCGGGACGCACAGTTCGATTGCGACCGCGCCTACGATACCTATTCGCGCATTGGTAACACGGACGGCAACGCTTTGGTGTATTCGTTGGATACGGGAGCGTGTATCGGTCCTAACGCCCTTAGGGATATGGATCTGTTTTTGGAAAAGAACTTAAAGGGAAGAGAAATTTATATCCCCGACACCTTAAACGTGCGATTGGAAGAAACTGCGGACGGTGTGGAGATTTTCGTGGAATGCGATAAAGAAGGCTTGCTGGAAGAGGCGGGAATTTACTACGCTGAAGCGGACGTTAAGACTCGTTCGACTTATCGCGATTGGCATTGTATTTACAAAGTGGACGGCAGGTCGGTGAAAAACGGAAGATTTTCTCATAAAATACAGCCCTTTGCCGGGGCAAAAGCCGTTTTCGTGTACGCCTATGCAAAATACATCAACGGCTTCCGCGTGATGTCGAAAATTACGGCAAAACGCCTTTCCAATTTCAACGCTTTAGCGGTACGCAGCCGCAAGATTTACGCAGGGGGAGATCTTGATTGTTTCGGGATTGCCGACCACGAGGAATATTCCATCGGCGGGATTTTTCTCGAAAAAGAGAGCGTGCCTAAAATTTCCCTCGGCTACGGGGATATAAAGGGCGCGTATTCGGTCAGCGGTATCAAAACCTATAAAATCAGTTCGCCAAGGTATATTCCGATGGAAAACGCTTTGCTCGAATTTGACGTTTACGGAAAGGAAGACCAAGAAATCGAGGCGTCTATCGAGGTTGCCAATTTGGAAACGGGCGACGAACGGTACACCTGCGTCGTGCCTTTGCGTGGCGGCGGGAAATGGAAACGCATCATCTTAAAAGCCGCCGACTTCAAAGGCCCTACCGGCAAACCCTTGGAAAATTTCTATCTTGGCAGCGCGCTCGTATTTGACAGTGCGGGAGAGGAGATGGAATTTTCCGTTACCAATATTTTGTGGCTGTAATTATGAACTACGAAGTAAACGCAATTTTAACCCTAAAAAAACAACACCCGTGCGGGGGCGTGCAGTGGAAAATTGCGCGGGTCGGCGCGGATATTAAGCTACAGTGTACGACCTGCGGAAAATACCTCAATATGACCCGCGACGAACTTAAAAAACGGGCAAAATCCACTTTAACACAAGGAGAGAATTTGTGAAAAAAGACCGTAGGCTGCAAGACAGCGATTTATACGAAAAATGCTTCGCCCTAAAAGAGAAGGGTTCGACTTACCGTTTTTTTGCAATCTTCCTTTCCGTCGTCTTGGCGTTGTTTATTTTCCGTTTTTACTGGACGAACAACTACGGCGGCGTACTGGTAGACGGGGCTTCGATGTGTAATACGCTGCAGCACGGCGATAAGCTGTTGATGCGCTATTGCGACGGCGAGGACGCTGAGCGCGGCGACGTTATCGTGGTATACGTGGAAAATATCCCGGAAATCAAAGCGGAAAACGAGAAGAAAGAGGAAGGCAAGAAAACCAAGTACCTCATAAAACGCCTCATCGCCGTTGAGGGGGACGCGGTAAAATGTACCAAAGGACAGGTGGAAATCAGGTATGCGGGTACGGAGGAATGGGTAAAACTGTACGAACCGTACGCGTATTATGAAAACGCAGAGATATACAGCTTTGGAGTGTACGAAGTAGGAAAAGGCGAAATCTTTTTCCTTGGCGACAACCGCAACAAAAGCAAAGACAGCCGTTATAACCAAACGCAAGGTTCGCATTTGGACAGGCTGTATAAGGTAACGGACATTATCGGTGTCGTGCCCGAGTGGGCAATCGAGCACCGAGAATTTATAGGGAAATATTTAATCCACGAGGAATTATCGTAAATAGAAGGAGAAAACAATTATGGCAATTCGTATTACATCGGACAGCACTTGCGACCTTGGCAACTTGGTACAGACCCGCAACATCGGCATTTTGCCCTTGCAGGTCAATTTGGGGACGGACTCCTACCACGACGGCGTGGACATTACGCCGCAGGATATTTTCGATTTCGTTGCAAAGACGAAGACTCTGCCCAAAACCAGCGCGCCCAGCATCGGCGATTATGAAGAGTTTTTTGCGGAGCAGTTAAAATTCGGGGACGAAGTTATCCATTTCAATATTTCCAAGCTCAGCTCCGGCTCGCATAATATGGCGTTGCAGGCGGCGGAATCCTTCAAGGGTAAGGTGCGCGTAATCGACTCGATGGCGCTTTCGTCCGGGCAGGGCTTATTGGTCATAAAAGCAGCCGACCTTCGGGACGAGGGCAAATCGGCGGAAGAAATCGAAAAGACGATTTTAGAGCTTCGTCATCGAGTAAACACTTCGTTCGTACCCGACAGACTCGATTATCTTTACAAGGGCGGGCGTTGTTCGAAAATGGAAATGTTCGGCGCGAATATTTTAAAGATTCATCCCCTCATCTATATGGAAGAAGGCAAGCTCGTACCCGGTAAAAAATACCGTGGTAAAATGAGTTTCCTCATCAAACAGTACGTAGAGGATTTGAAAGAAAAATACCCCGATTACGACAAATCCCGTTGCTTTATCACCCATTCGTCGGCAGAGCCCGAACTGGTGGCGGCGGCGCGTGAAAAGGTGGAAGAGCTTTTCGAATTCGACGAAATTATCGAAACGGTGGCAGGCTCGATTATCACCAGCCATTGTGGCAAGAGCACGCTTGGCGTATTGTTTATTTACAATAAATAAAAGAGGGAATTTGTATGATTTCCGTGTATAAAGACGCCGATTATTTGGCGGCGTATAAACAAAAAAAGAGAATATTATCGGTATTTTGGACAATTACCTTTGCGTATCTTGCCTACTGTATCGCGTGGCTGGTGTATTATATCGGGCTTCCCTACGAAGACCCGATGCAAATCCTGCCCGAAATGTGCGTATACGTAATGTCCGCCGTTTACGTCATCGTTATTTTCCCGTATATGTCGATTAAATTCAGCCGTATCCGTCGGTATTTTAAAATGCTTACCTACGTGTCTACGGGCTTGAAAAACGAAGAGAAGAATTATTTTTACTGCTTTGACGAAAATAATTTACAAAAGGACAATATCGACGTCGTTTCTTGCGTATTCGAAACTTGGAATAAGAAAAAATGCGAATGGATGGAGCGCGAGGCGTATCACGACCCCGAAATGCCCCTGCCTGACTTTGAAAGCGGGGATTTCGTCCATTATATCGTGCAAAGCAATTTCGTGATTCAATACGAAATTCTGCAAAAGAAAGCCCTCGAATTTGAAGAGGTTGACGAAGACGGGGTGGAAATGGAAGAAAAGGTAGACGAGCCTGCGCAGGAAGAATTGCCGATTGCTTCGGAAGAAGAATAAGAATTTGCGGAAGAGAAAGAAGATAGAGAATAAGGAAAAACGAAAGGAGAAGTTAGTATGAGAGCAGTCGTAACCGTAACGGGAAAAGATAAAAAGGGTATTATTGCAAAGGTCAGCACCTTTTTGGCGGAAAGAGGGGTAAACATCGAAGATATTTCCCAAACCATTTTAAGCGAATATTTCGCGATGATTATGATTGTAGAAATTTCTTCCGCCGCAAAAGAATTATCCGTTTTGGCGGAGGAATGTGCCGAGCTTGGCAAACAAATCGGTATGACGATTTATATGCAGCACGAAGATATTTTCAACGCAATGCACAATATTTAAGCGGTCGTTTTTAAAGGAGATAGGTTATGTTTAGTAATAACGACGTTTTAGAAACGATTGCAATGGTGCAAGAAGAGCACCTCGATATCCGTACGATTACGATGGGGTTGTCCTTGCTTAGCTGTATTCGCGACACGGCGGAAGAAACGGCGCGCAAGGTATACGACCTCGTTTGCACGAAAGCCGAGCGTATCGTCAAAACGGCGCAAGAGCTTTCGGGCGAATACGGGATTCCCATCGTCAACAAGCGGGTTTCCGTTACTCCCGTCAGCCTGCTTTGCGCGGCGTTTCCGCACAAAGCGCCCTTGATAGGTAAGGCGCTCGACGACGCGGCGGAAAGATTGGGGATTGATTTCCTCGGCGGGTATTCGGCGTTGGTACAAAAATCGACGGCGGAATACGAAAGAACGTTTATTCGTACCATTCCCGAAGTGCTGGCGACAACCAAACGGCTTTGCTCGTCCGTAAACGTCGGCTCGACGAAGACGGGTATCAATATGGAAGCCGTGAAAATGATGGGCGAAGTATTTAAGGAAGCGGCGAGTTTGACCAAGGACGCAGACGGTATCGGCGCGGCGAAATTGGTGGCGTTTTGTAACGCAGTCGAGGACAACCCCTTTATGGCGGGGGCGTTCCACGGCGTTGGCGAAGCGGACGTCGTCGTCAACGTCGGCGTATCCGGTCCGGGTGTAGTCAAGCACGCGTTAGAAAAAATTCCCGAAGCAGACCTTACCGAAGCGGCGGAGATGATTAAGCGCACGGCGTTTAAAATCACCCGCGCGGGACAGCTTGTGGCAAAAGAAGCGGCAAAGCGTTTGAACGCGCAGTTCGGTATCGTGGACTTGTCGTTGGCGCCCACGCCTGCGATTGGGGACTCGGTTGCGCAGATTTTGGAAGAATTGGGCGTCGAATACGTCGGCGGGCACGGCACGACGGCGGCGCTGGCGATGTTGAACGACGCGGTAAAAAAGGGCGGCGTAATGGCGTCCTCTCGGGTTGGCGGGCTTTCGGGCGCGTTTATCCCCGTTTCCGAAGATATCGGTATGATTCGCGCGGCGGAAGCGGGCAGAATTACTTTGGATAAATTAGAAGCGATGACCTGCGTTTGCAGTGTGGGCTTGGATATGATTGCTATCCCCGGCGATACGCCCGCAACGACGATTGCGGCGATGATTGCGGACGAGGCGGCAATCGGTATGATTAACAACAAAACTACGGCGGTGCGTATTATCCCCGCTCCCGGCAAAAAAGTAGGCGACGAAGTCAGCTTCGGCGGGCTGTTGGGTAGAGCGCCCGTTATGCCCGTGCACGCTTGCGATTCCTCTCGTCTTATCAATCGTGGGGGGAATATTCCCGCTCCCATCCACAGCTTCAAAAACTAATAAGGGACGGCTTATATACTTCGCAATACGGCGTTGTCGTTCGGTTGTGTACGTCTTTGTACACGCCCTCACTCCGCCTTGTCTTGCTCGTATCTAATCCGCCCCGTGTAACCGTTCGGTAATCAATCGTGGAACGGAAACGACTTATATACGGCGCAATACGTTGTCGAAGCCCCGTGTAACCGACAGGTAACATTGCAAATTGACGGAAGGAAAACAAATCATGAAAAGAGAAGAAATAGCAAACAACTTAAAATGGAACCTTGTCGATATCTTCGAAAGCGACGAGGCTTGGGAACAAGAATACAAATCAGTAGAAACCGAATACGCAAACTACGATTTCGACGTATTCAAAGGCAAACTTTCAAGCAAGGAAACTCTGCTTTCCTGCCTGCATTTGGTCGACACGATCTCCCGCCGTATCGAAAAGCTGTATCTGTACGCAAACCTGCGCCACGACGAGGACGTTCGCGTATCCAAATACACCTCTTCGCTTGCAATGGTCGGCGCAATGATGTCGAAAATTTTTGCTCGCCTCTCCTTTATCGAACCCGAATTGACAACCTTAAAGGAAAGCGTATTAAACGGCTTTATCGCCGACCCTGACTTTGCGCCTTACGATTATATGCTCCGCAAAATCGCTGCGTCGAAAGCGCACGTATTAAGCGAGGGAGAGGAAAAATTATTGACCCTTTCCGCAGACGTTATGGGCGGATTCCAAGACGTGTTTTCTATGCTCAATAACGCCAACTTAAACTTACCCACGGCAAAATTCAACGGCGAAGAAATGTCCATCAGCCACGGTATGTACGGCGTGGTATTGCGCTCGGGAAAGGATGAGGAGCGCAAGGAATGGTTTGAAAAATATTACGGGGCGTATATCAAGCTTATCGATTCGATTACGCAAGCGTATTACGGCAACGTGAAAAAGGACGTTTTCTATAAAACGGCGCGCAAATACGACAGCTGCAAAGAAATGGCGATGAAAAACGAGGACGTCGATCCCGTCGTTTACGAAAACTTGATTGAAACGGTACACGCTGCCCTGCCCGCTATGCACGAATATATCGCTTTGCGCAAAGAGGTATTGGGCATTTCTCAACAACATATGTACGACGTACATTTGCCCTTGGTGCAAAACGCGGACATTAAACTCCCGTTTGAAGAAGCCTACGATTTGGTAGTCGAGGGTCTTGCGCCTTTGGGCAAAGACTATCAAGCTCTTTTACGCAAGGGCAAGGACGAGGGGTGGATTGACGTATGCGAAAGCGAGGGGAAACGCTGCGGCGCGTACTCGGCGGGGATTTACGACGCGCATCCGTTCGTTTTGTTAAATTATCAGCCGACGACCAACGACGTATTTACAATCGCGCACGAAATGGGACACGCGTTGCATTCGTACAAATCGGTGCAAAATCAACCCTATTCCAAGGCGCAGTATACCATTTTCCTCGCGGAAATCGCCAGCACGGTAAACGAAGTCCTGCTTTTAAAACACTTGTATAAAAAGAGCGAAGATAAGAAGCTCAAAAAATACCTGCTGAACTATTATATGGATATGTTCCGTTCGACCTTGTTCCGTCAGACGCAGTTTGCCGAATTTGAACAAATCGCGCATACCAAAGCGGAAAACGGCGAAGCGTTGACGAAAGAAAGCTTAAACGAAGTCTACTACGCCCTCAACAAACAGTACTACGGCGACGGAGTTATCCACGACGAAGAAATCGCTTACGAATGGGCGAGAATCCCGCATTTTTACAATGCGTTCTACGTGTACAAATACGCAACGGGGATTATTTCCGCTCTGTCTATCGTAAAGCGGATTTTGTCCGAAGGGGAAAGCGCGGTAGAGGATTATTTCCGTTTCCTTTCCGCGGGCGGCGAACAGGACCCCGTTTCGATACTCAAAAAAGCGGGCGTAGACCTGACGGAAAAAACGCCGTTTGACGTGGCGATGGAAGAATTTAAGGCGACTTTGGAAGAATTTAAAACGTTATTGGATTGATTGAAAAGTGGCGGGCAGGTACGCGTTGAACGCGTATTCGTCCGATAAGGAGATAGGATATGGCAAACGAAGTAAATACGATGCCCTATAACCGCGACGCGGAAATGGCGCTTTTGGGCTGTCTGTTGATTGACAACGACATTGCAAGCGAATTGGTGGAAAAATTAAGCGAGGAAGATTTTTATCAAGAATCGCATAAATTTATCGTCCGCGCGATGCAAAAGGTGTTTGCAGAACGCAAGCCCGTAGACCTCGTAACGGTGGCGGATCGCTTGGAAGGGGACGCGATGCTGGAAAAGGCGGGCGGTATTACGTACCTGACCGACCTTGCGCAAATCACGCCGTCGGCGGCAAATTATAAATCGTATTACGATATCATCAAAAGGGACAGTATCAACCGAAAACTCATTCGCGCGTCGAGGAAGATTATCGAATCGTCTATGAAAGGCGCGGACGAAACGACGGCGCTTGCCTTTGCGGAAAAGAGTATTTACGACATTTCGCAGGAAACCGAGCGTTCTGCACTGTTGGGTATGGGCGAGGACGCAATTATCGACGACGTGTTGAAAAAGTTCGAGATGCTGCAATCGGACCCCGATTCGTACAAAGGGATTCCGACGGGCTTTAAGCGGCTGGACAGAATCACCAACGGTTTGCAGGCGGGGGCGTTGATCGTCTTGGCTGCCCGTCCCGGTATGGGGAAAACTTCGCTTGCGATGAACCTCGTGGAAAACGCTTCTTTGCGCGCGGGCAAGACTTGCGCCGTGTTCTCGTTGGAAATGCCCCGTCAGGAAATCGTGCAAAGACTCGTTTGCTCGTATGCGAACGTCAGTATGCGCAACGCGCTTTCGGGCGAACTGTCGGCAAAGGAATGGAAGAAACTGATGCTGGCGGGCGACCAACTGAAAAAAAGTAATATCTATATCGACGATTCTTCCCGCGTTACCCCTGCGGAAATTTTGTCCAAGTGCAGACGGTTAAAGACTACGGCGGGCTCGCTCGATTTGATTATGATTGACTATATCCAGCTAATGAGCAGCGGCGATCCCAAATACGGCGGTTCGGAAAACCGTACGCAAGAGGTCGCGGCGATTACGAGAGAACTGAAAATTATGGCAAAGGAATTGTCCGTGCCCGTCATCGCGCTTTCGCAGTTGCGCCGTATCCAGTCCAAAGAGCCGCAGCTTTCCGACCTTCGTGAATCGGGCGCAATCGAGCAAGACGCGGATATCGTTATGTTTATCAGCCGTCCCGAGGCAATCGCTACGAAAGAGGAAATCGAATCGGGCAAAATCGTCAAGGGCGCGGCAGAACTCATTCTTGCCAAGCACAGAGCGGGCGAGCAGGGCAGGGTCGCGTTGAAGTTCATCGGCGAGTATACCAAGTTCGTGGACGTGGACGAGCAGAACCGCGAGGACGAGCCGCCGCAATACGGCACGACGCCCGCGCAGTATGACGACGACGTAGAATACGAGGCTCCCGAGGACGATTACGGCGAACCGTCGCCGCCTATGCCGACGAGAAAGGGGAATTTGAAAACGATTGACGAGGAGCTTCCTTTCGAATAATTTATGCAAACGAAAATAAAACCCATTACCCCCGAAACGCTTTCGGAGGCGAAAAACATCATATTGGAGGGCGGCGTCGTGGCGATGCCGACGGAAACGGTGTACGGGTTGGGCGGTAACGCCTTTGACGACGGGGCGGTACAGCGCATTTTTGAGGTCAAAGGCAGACCGAACGACAATCCTTTGATTGCGCACGTGCACAGCGGTTACGATATAAGCCGTATTATCGATTACGATCCGCCGTACGCAAAAAAACTGCGCGAAGCCTTTTTGCCGGGACCGTTGACCCTCGTCTATCCCTCGACGGGGAAGGTCAGTCCGTACGTTTCTTGCGGTTTGAATACGCTCGCCGTACGCGTACCCGCGCACGCAGGCGCGCAGGCGTTTTTAAAAGAGGTAGATATTCCTATCGTTGCGCCCAGCGCGAATTTGTCCAAGCACGTCAGCCCTACTTCGGCAAAGCACGTTTTTGAAGATTTTGACGGGAAAATCCCCTTGATTTTGGACGGCGGAGAGTGCGTGGGCGGTATTGAAAGCACCGTTTGCGACGTAACGGGAGAAGTGCCCGTTATTTTGCGCCCCGGACTGATAACGCGGGAAATGATTGCCGAGGTTGTCGGGGATTGCAAAGAGGACAAGCCCGATCTTACCAAAGCCGAGAAGGTAAAAAGCCCCGGCGTATTGTACAAACATTATTCGCCCCGTTGTAAAACGATGTTATTTTTAGCGGACGAGTTGGAAAAAGCCCTGCAGGCGATTGCAGACAACGCGGGTTTAAAAATCGGCGTGCTTTGTGAAGAAGAGAAAGTAACGGTGTTGGAATCCCTTGCCGTCCGCGTATTTTCCTTGGGGGATACGGAAACGGAAATGGCAAGCAGGTTATATAAACTCTTGCGGGATGCGGAAAAAGAATGTGATTTGCTGATTGCCATCGAGCCTAAAAAGCAAGACGGCGTGATGATAGGAGTGTTAAACCGCTTGCGCAA
Source organism: Clostridiales bacterium (assembly GCA_015069295.1). Taxonomy (GTDB): domain Bacteria; phylum Bacillota; class Clostridia; order Christensenellales; family Borkfalkiaceae; genus Scatosoma. The sequence goes on along the minus strand of SVIW01000010.1, from coordinate 2,259 downwards.
AGCTTGTACTTCTAAGGACGTACGGCATTGAACGAATAAAAAAGGGGGACGGTATGAAAAAGGGCGAAAAAAAGATTATCTTCGTTTGCACGGGAAATACCTGCCGTTCGCCTATGGCGGAGGTTTTGTTAAAGCGAGAACTTTCCGCGCAAAATCTGCAAGGCTTTTTCGTCTGCTCGGCGGGGATTGCCGCGCGGACGGGGGATAGCGTCAATCCAAAATCGGCGCAGGTCTTGCAGGAAAACGGTTTTATTATAGAAGACTTTTCCGCAAGCTTGTTGACGGAAAAGGATTTGGAAAAGGCGTTTGCCGTGATTTGTATGACCGAACGGCAAAAAGACGTCGTGATGGATATGCGTTGGCAGGCGTTAAAAAAAGCGGGCTTGATTGGCGAGGACGAGATTGAAAACAACGTGTATTCGTTTGCTGAGCTCGTCGGCTACGAAATTCTCGACCCGTACGGAAAGGATATCGACTGTTACCGCTACGTATACAATTTGCTGGGGGCAGGTATGCGTTCATTGACAGAAAAGCTGAACCTGCCTACATATGCAAAAAAGAAAACCCGCGCAAAAAAACAATCTGCAGCGGAGGGCGAGCCGAGCAAAAAACGCGGCAGACCCAGAAAAAACCCCATACAGGAAAAGCCTGCCGTGCCGAAAAAGCGGGGCAGACCGAGGAAACAACCGACGGAAAAGAAAGGAGAGATAGATTTATGAAAATTGCAATTGCTTGCGACCACGGTGGCTTAAATTTAAAAAACGCCGTGATTGCGTACTTGGAAAAGAATGGACACGAAGTCGTTGATTTTGGGACGCACACGAAAGATTCGTGCGATTATCCCGACTTTGCCGTGCAGGCGGCGGAAGCGGTGGCAAGCGGGGCTTGTCAGCGCGGTATCGTCGTTTGTTCGTCGGGGATTGGCGTTTCCATCGTTGCCAACAAAGTGCCGGGAATTCGCTGTGCGCACTGCCACGACGTCTATTGCGCAAAATATACCCGTTATCATAACGACGCCAATATGATCGCTTTTGGGGAAAAGGTAATCGGGCCGGGGATGATGGAAGAAATCGTGCACGCCTTTTTAACCTGCGAATACGAAGGGGGCGAACGCCACGACCGCCGTATTGCAAAAATCAAAGCCATCGAAGAAAAGTATTGTAAATAAACGCAAATGAGGAAAATCGTAGCCATCGGCGGTGGAGAGCTCCGCGAAAAAACAACCTTAGCCATTGACGAATATATCGTAGGACTTGCTAAAGCGCACGCAGGGGGAAACAGACCCTACGCGCTGTTTATTCCTACCGCCAGCCACGATTATATGCCCTATTATAATACCTTTCACAAAGTCTATACGGGGGTATTCAACGTAAAAACGGACGTTGCCTTGACGGTGTATAAAGAACCGGATATGGAAAAAATAAAAGCAAAATTCGACAAAGCGGACGTTATTTACGTGGGCGGCGGCGACACGGTTTTTATGCTGCGGCATTTAGAAAAGACGGGCTTGTTGCCGCTGATAAAAGAGGCGTACGAGCGCGGAGTCGTGCTGGCAGGGCTTTCTGCGGGCGCGATTTGTTGGTTTTCGGATATCTATACCGATTCGGCGGAAGCACGCGGGGACGAAAAATACGCAATGTTTCAAGGACTTGGCTGGATAAACGGAATAATTTCTCCCCATTATGGCGCAAGAATGCTTGACTTTGATAAAATAGTGTGCTATAATTACGCCTGTGCTTACGGGATAGAGGACGATGCGGCGTTGGTTATCGAGGACGAACAAATCGTCGGCAGCGTAACGAGCGGCGGCAAGGCGTACAAAATAGAGAGTAAGGACGGACGATTAATAAAGACGGAAATTCCGTCTTTATGATATAAGCGGATGTGGCGAAACTGGCAGACGCGCAGGTTTCAGGTTCCTGTGGGTAACTCCGTATGGGTTCAAATCCCTTCATCCGCACCATAAAAGGGCGATAAAAAAGATATCGCCGCAAAAAGCCTTGATTTTTCAAGGCTTTTTTGCTTTTTTCGGGCGAAATTTTTATGTTCGATTTTGTAGATGAAAAATGGGTATTTTCCGATACTGAAAGGATTTGAACTCCCGTGAGAACAAAAAACGCCCACAACACACTGCACAGAGAAAGAAAAGCTCTGTGCTTTTTTTATGCCAAAAATAAGGAGATACAATGAAGCCTACAACAGATATAGAGCAAGTGAAATCGGTAGCTCGTGCCCTGTTGATGACGGAGGTATATAAGA
>SVIW01000009.1 GCA_015069295.1 Clostridiales bacterium | reverse complement strand
TGTTGCCTTACTTTAGGGGCTGCTTTTGGCGTTGGATGTTCCTGCAGTGGGCAAGATGATACGTGGGAACAAGAAATTCAAGGCGAGCAAGGACCCCAAGGTGAACAGGGACCCCAAGGCGAACAGGGACCCCAAGGCGAACAGGGACCCCAAGGCGAACAAGGACCCCAAGGTGAACAGGGACCCCAAGGCGAACAGGGACCCCAAGGCGAACAAGGACCCCAAGGTGAACAGGGGCCCCAAGGCGAGCAAGGACCCCAAGGCGAGCAAGGACCCCAAGGCGAGCAAGGACCCCAAGGTGAACAAGGACCCCAAGGCGAGCAAGGACCCCAAGGCGAACAAGGACCTCAAGGCGAGCAGGGACCTCAAGGCGAACAAGGACCTCAAGGCGAACAAGGAATTCAAGGTGAACAAGGAATTCAAGGCGAGCAGGGAATTCAAGGTGAACAAGGAATTCAAGGTGAACAAGGAATTCAAGGCGAACAGGGACCTCAAGGAGAGCAAGGACCTCAAGGCGAAGCGGGTAAATCTGCGTATGAAATTGCCGTTGAAAATGGGTTTGAGGGCTCGGAAGAAGATTTTGTAGACGCACTCTTAAACAATAAAGGGGAAACAGGCGTTGGTATCAAAGATATTTCCTCCACCTTAGAGGGGTATCTTGTTATCACTTTGACGGACGGAACGGTTTATACGGTCGGCGTATCCGCTTGTCAGCATATATACGATACGGAAAAAGTTTTTCCCACCTGCACAACCCAAGGTTATACCGATTACACTTGTACGCTGTGTGGGTTGCATTATACAAACGACTATACAGCCGTTTCTGGACATCACTTTGCCGACGGATATTGCGTATTTTGTGAAATCGAAGAACCTTTTGGGGAAATTGCGCACGATATCTCTTGGTACGACAGCTCATTATCAACGTTTACGCTGACGAACCGTGAACAGCTTTCAGGCTTGGCGTATCTCGTCAATAACGGTACGAACTTTTCGGGTAAAACGGTAACGCTCGGCAATCATATCGATTTAGAATACAACGAATGGACGCCTATCGGTACAAGCTCGAAGCCGTTTGCGGGCACGTTTAACGGGAAAAACTTTACCTTGTATAACTTAAAAATTACCAAGGCGGCTTCGTACGTGGGCTTGTTCGGGTACGTAACGGGCAATATTTACGGCTTTAACGTAAGCAATGCCAGCGTAAGCGTTTCCAATACGCAAAGCCACGTGGCGATTGCTTGCGGGTACAGCGCAAAGGAAATTAAAAACATATCCGTAAGCGGCGAGGTAAAAGCGCCCGAGGCTTCTTACGTAGCGGGGATTGTTGCGGAAACGAAAGGAGCCGTAAACAATTGCGCAAATCACGCAACGGTTGAAGGGTATAACTACGTCGGCGGTATTTCTGCGCAGATGAATTGGAACAGCGGTGATATCGAAATTTCGGAATTGTATAATACGGGGGCGATTAAAGGTAAAAACTACGTCGGCGGTCTTTTCGGACACGCAAAGAACAACGATAAGATTTTGACCTTAAAATATTTGCGTAACGGCGCAACGGTTGAGGGCGCAGACGACACGGGCGGCTTGTTCGGGCTTGTTTCCGCAGAGCGGATTGACGCGCAGGAATTGCACAACACGGGCGACGTAAAAGGCGGTATGTACGTAGGCGGTATCATCGGTTTTGGGCACGCGGACAGCGAAAGCGCGTCTATTATCAATTCGTCAAGCTCGGCAAAAATTGAAGCAGGTTGCTACGTTGGCGGGCTTGCGGGCACTTTGGATAAAATTATATTAGATAATTGCAGTAACGAAGGGTCGAGCGTCAGCGCAAGCTCTTATAAAAATTGGAGCTCGGTCAATTACGTGTGTTTGGGCGGTTACGTCGGCGACGGATTTAAGGTTTCCAATTGTGTAAACGACGTAGACCTTACGTATACGGGAATTGGTGATAATATCGGTGGTATTGCGGGTTATATTTATAACAGCATAACCGATTGTACCAATAACGGTAATATATCTTCAACCGGTAACAGAGTTGGTGGTATTGTGGGGGCAAAAGACAATGCCAATACATTTGATTTCACTAACTTGACAAATACTGGAAATATTACGGCAAAGGATAAAGTTGGCGGGATTGCAGGTTGGATAAGAGGGGAATACGGTTATTATGGCTTATTTACCTTCACGGCAAGAGAATTGAGCAATCAAGGAACGATTAAAGGGGAAACACAGGTAGGTGGTTTAATTGGGTATATAAGATTAAACAACTCTTTCTACGGGGACGATAATTACATTCTCGCAATGGGAGATGTAACGAATACGGGAGACGTTATCGGAAATAACGAAGTAGGTGGCTTAATGGGCTATGCGTATTCGGATATAAGCGAATCTTATCTGATGGGATACACTATGACGGGTACGGTAACGGCACCCGAGGGCGCGAAGAAAGACAATTTAATTGCAAGCAATACCAACATTACCATTCAACAATAATTAAAGTTAAAAACACGGTTACGTTTACTGCGTAGCCGTGTTTTCATAAAATTAACCCCCGCGTAAAACGCGGGGGTTATTTACGTTATTCAATCGTTACGCTTCCGTTTGCAATATGCAAAGTCGAAGCGTAATAGGCGGTCAAGCCCTTTGTTAATTCGTCTAAATCGCTCCACGCAATCGTTTCGTTTGCTGAATGCATCGAAAGCTGCGTAATGCCGATATCCGCGCCCGAAAGGCTAAGGTGTCGACGGAAGCTTACGCCAAGGGTAGATCCGCTTCTTACGTCCGAACGGTTGAAGAAAGCCTGATATTTCACTTCGGCGTTGTCAAATAAGGTCTTCACAATCGCAGAGGAGAGCGCGTCCGTGATATACGCTCCGCTTGCGTGCGATTTAACGGCAATCCCGCCGCCAAGCGTGGGGCGGTTTGTCGGGTCGGTTTTTTCAGGGTGATTGGGGTGGGTTGCGTGCGCGTTGTCTACCGACAGCAAGAACGAAGAGGACAACGCCTTATAATATTCGTTGTCGTCAAAACGCAACGCGTAAGTGATACGGCGCAGAGTATTTTCTAAAAAGTCGCCGTCCGCCCCGTCGGGAGTAACGCTGCCAATCTCTTCGCTGTTAAAGGCGGCAAAGACGTTGATGCCACCGCTTTCCGGCGCGGCAAGCAAAGCTTGTATTCCAGCGTAAACGCTTGCCAAATCGTCTAGTCTTGGCGAGGATAAAAATTCGTTGTGTAAACCAAACGAATGGGGCAGGTCTGCGTTCACGAGGAATAAATCGTAAGAAACGACGCTGCCATCCGTCAGTTTTTTCAAGACGTCTTCCATTACGATTCCGTTTTCATTTAGCGAAATCATCGGTTTCAAATCCGTCTGCGCGTTGATCGCCAGTCCGTCGTTTACCGTGCGGTTTTGATGAATGGCAAGCGAGGGGATTTGCACCAAGAAAGACGAAGTAACCGTCTCTTCCTTTAAAACGCTGCCCTGCCGTTTTATCACTCTGCCTGCGATTTGCAGGGGTCTGTCAAGGAAGGTATGCCAAGCCCCGCCGCCGTACGTTTCGACGTTTAATAAAGCGCAGTACTCCGATTTGACGAGGGGGTTTTCTTTAATCTTCAAAGTGCAGCTATCGGTGTGCGCCGCTGCAATTTTAAAGGAAAAATCGTCCAAGCTTCCAACCGTAAAGGCAACGAGCCCGCTCCCGCGAACGACGAAATATTTTCCGCCCTCGTTGACGTTCCAATCCTCTCCTTCAGACAGCTTTACAAACCCGCACTCTTCCAAAACCGATTGTATATTTTCACAAACGTGATAGGGAGTAGGCGAGTTTTTCAAAAATTCGATAAAACTTTCGTTCATAAATATTCTTCCTTGTTATGTTACAAAATATTCGTATCCCTATTGTAGCACTTTTTTTTCGCTTTGACAAGTATATTGCGGAAAAAGCAAGGGGAATCACAAAAATTTAAAAAATTGCCGGTTTTTTATTCCCGCCTTTTTTATAGAATGATAAATATACGCCAAAACTCGATGAAATTCGCGTGAAATTTGCGAAAAATTGGCTGAAAAAACATTTAAGCAGTTGACAATATTCCCCGAAGTAATTATAATATAATAACGAATAAAGTCTTTACATAAAAAGAGGAAGAAATTCAAACGAAAGAGGTAAACGAAGATGATGTTTATGAAGAAAGAAACTGCGGCGACGGAAACGAAGAAACGCTATCTTGCTGCGCTTTTTCAGATGTTAAAAAGACGGGAAGGGCTGACGGTTGCGGACGGGAAGTCCTCCTATAACGATACCGAGCTTCGTTTGATTTGCGAGGTATTTGCGGCGAAAAGCGAAGGGAGAAGACTAATTTCCACGCAGCTTGCCAAATTGCTCGGCGTTACTCGTTCGGCAGTTTCGCAGATCGTCAACCGTTTAGAGGAACGCGAAATCGTCAAGCGCGTTGCCGACAGTATCGATAGAAAAATTGCCTATATCGAAATTACGGAGAATGCGTTGCAGTCTTATTCGGAGGATATGGAGCGGGTACTCGATTTCGTCGGGGCGCTCGTGGAAGAGTACGGCGAGGAGAAGTTCTATATGCTTTGCAGTCTTTTTGAAGAATTTACCGAGCTTGCGGAAAAAAGAAAGGCGGAAGCGTTGCGGTAAAATAGAGCGCGCGTAGTTGCCTAATAGTATATTGTCATTATAATCGTTAAGGATAAAGAAAAAAGAGAGAATATTCGTTCGTCTTCGTATGGAGGAGTTTGTATGTTGCAACTGATTGACGTAAAAAAGAATTATAAGACGGCAGGACAGCTCGTGCCGGCGTTGAAAGGGGTCAGCCTTTGTTTTCGTAAAAACGAGTTCGTGTCCATTCTCGGGGCTTCCGGCTGCGGAAAAACGACCCTGCTCAATATCATCGGCGGGTTGGATAAATATACGTCGGGCGATTTGATTATCAACGGAAAATCGACCAAGGCGTATAAGGACCGCGATTGGGACGTGTACAGAAATCATCGCGTCGGTTTCGTGTTCCAATCGTATAACCTTATCCCCCATCAAACGGTGCTCGGCAACGTGGAAATTGCCCTGACGATTGCGGGGCTTAGCAAAGCCGAACGCAAAAAACGCGCAAAAGAAGCTTTGATTCGCGTCGGTCTTGGTAAGGAATTGCACAAACGCCCCAATCAGCTTTCGGGTGGACAGATGCAGCGCGTCGCGATAGCCCGCGCCCTTGTCAATAACCCCGAAATTTTACTCGCCGACGAGCCTACGGGCGCGTTGGATACGGTAACGAGCGTGCAAATTATGGACCTCATCCGCGAGATTGCGGGCGAGCGTTTGGTGATTATGGTTACGCATAACCCCGAATTGGCGGAAGAGTATTCCACCCGTATCGTCCGCTTGCAGGACGGCTTGGTGGTGTCCGACTCCAATCCTTGCGACCCGTCGGAAATTGCAGAGCCGGAAGAGCAGGCGCAAGCTTTTGACGCCGAACGCGCAGCATACGCCGAGGTCATTAAAGAGGCGGCGGATAACGCGGCGGAAAAGGGCAAAGACGTCGAAAAAACGATAGAATCGGCGCTGCAAGAAAAACAGATAAAAAAGCGCGCGAAGAAATTGGAAAAGCAAGCCAAGAAAGAAGCCAAGAAAAAGGCGGAGCGTTCGTCGATGTCCTTTAAAACGGCGCTTGGGTTAAGTTTCCGTAACCTAATGACGAAAAAGGGGCGTACGACCTTGACTTCGGTTGCCGGCAGTATCGGCATCATCAGCGTTTGCTTGGTTTTGGCACTGTCCAACGGGTTTAATAATTATATCCGTAAAATGGAAGAGGATATGCTTTCGGCGTACCCGCTTGAAATTGCGGAAACGACGGTGGACGTTACGGCGATTATGTCGGGAATGAACTCTTTGGACGATATACCTGAGCTTGATAAAATCGGGGATAAGGTATACATCAACTCTTTCTTGACGAACATCGCGCAAGGTATGCAGATTTCTAACAACCTCACGCAGGAATATTTCGATTACGTCGAATCGATGGGCTCCGATTTGTATACGGCAATCCAATACAAATACGGCGCAAATTTGCTTAGCAACCTGTATACCGAAATCCGACTTGGCAGCGGAGAGGTTCAAAAATACGACGGGATACTGTCCTTGTCTACTTTAAAATCTTATTACGTGCAAAAATTGACCGAACAGGAAGAAAAGTACGCCGAGCTCGTTTACCTTGTCGAATATCTTGGAGATATTTACGGCACGATGCCCGGCACGTCGGAAATCGGCAGCGAAGACTACGGTAAATACGTGCTTTCGCAGTACGATATCGTCGAAGGGCACTTCCCGAAAAATTCCCAAGAGGCGGTGCTCGTTATCGGCAACAATAACGATATCACCGACCTTACGCTTGCGCAGTTGGGATTTTTGGATGAGGAATCCTTTTTAAACCTCTTTCCTGAGGAAGGAGAAGAATTGCCGGAGGATAGCGCCGTTATTCGCGACGAACAACTCATCGATTATAAAAATATCGTCGGCAAAAAATATACCTTATTTTATAACGATACCGTCTATTCCCCCGCAAACCCTATGACGAGCGAGTATCTTTACGACTATCAAGGGGATAGAACGGCGGAGGGCTTAGGCAGCAACGGCGGCGCAGACGGCGTGGAAATTGAAATTTCGGGTATCTTGCGCTTAAAAGACGGTATGAACTACGGCTGCCTTAACGGCGGGTTGTATTTTACGGAAAAACTCGTTACCGAGTATATCGCCGTCAACGAACAGTCGCAAATAGCGGAAAGCTTGCGTACGCAATACGACGTTATCCAAAATTTAAGAGGGATGCAGTTAGAGATGGAGTCGCTTTCGCCGACCGACCCTACCTACGTGGAAAAGGCGCAGCAGCTTCAACAATATATGCTTTCGAATTTGCAGTATTTCAAACGGGTTGCATCTTCGCTTAGTGAGTATTATATCGAATATAAAGCGGAAGGCTTTACCGGATATATGCTGTACGGGGATTCGGCGTTGCGCGCAGTCGGAGGGAAATCCTTCCCCAACGGTTTGGCAATTTACACCGACGATTTCGAATCGAAAGAAGCAATTCTTGCCCATCTGGATAGATGGAACGATACGCACGAAAAGGAAGACCAAATCACGTACACCGACACCGTCGGTATGATGATGACGATGATGCAAACGATGCTGGACGCAATTACCTACGTTTTGGTGGCGTTTACCTCGATATCGCTAGTAGTCTCTTCGGTAATGATTGGTATTATCACCTACGTATCGGTTGTGGAACGAGTCAAAGAAATCGGCGTTTTGCGTTCGCTTGGCGCAAGGAAAAAGGACATCAAAAACCTGTTCAACGCGGAAACCTTTATCATCGGTTTGGCTTCGGGCGTTATCGGGGTCGTGGTTACCTACCTAATCTCCTTTGGCGTCAACGCGATATTCTCTTCGCTAATCGGGGTTAGCACGCTGGCAGATTTGCCGATTCCCTCGGCGCTCGTTATGATTGCCATCAGTATAACCTTGACTTTGATTAGCGGATTGATTCCCGCCCGTAAAGCGGCGAAGAAGGATCCTGTTGTAGCTCTCCGCACCGAATAAAAGAAACTGTGTATAAGGGCGCATCTTGAAACAAAAACGGCTTTCGCCTTGCTCGTTTACGCTCAGTAAAGTCGCATCGGCGAATCTTCCGTGTTTTGTTTCAATCTGCAACCCTTCTCCACAGTTTCGTGTAACCACTCGGTAATTTAAATAAAACTACAATTCCGAATTCCGCACTCCAAATTTTGAATTTTCTTTAATTCAAAGCATTTTTTTTCCTCCTGTGCACATACTGCTTGCAGGAGGGAAATTTTATGCTCATTGCTAATATTATCGCGTATATTTTGGTAATCGTCGGCGCTGTAAACTGGGGCTTGTTCGGGTTGTTTAACGTCAACCTCGTGTCCACGGTATTTATGGGCGCGCGGACGGCAGGCTCGGTTATCGTCTATTCGCTTATCGCGCTTGCGGCGTTGTGGCTGATCATTTCTCCGTTTATCACGAACGGTGTGCTTTGGCTGAAAAACCGCCGCGCAGACTAACGGGCAAAAAAACTACCTGCTTTGGCAGGTAGTTTTTTTCTTTTATTTCGTGATAGACGAATCGGTCAAGGTAGGGGAATTTAACGCAAACCGTTTTACCGATTCGACGGCGTTTTGACACAGCCGTTTGGTCTTATAATGTTCGCCAAGGCACAGCAGCTGCCCGTTGCCATTCAACAGCTTGTAAATATAATCGCCGCGCTTGGTCAAGGTAATGCGGAAATTACCGCGGGAAATATTCGTTTTGTGAGTGGCAATGCCGTTGACCGCGCCGATATAGGTCGTGTACTCTTCACTGGAAAGCAGCTTTTCGCCGTTGTTTGCGTACAGTTCAAACGAGTAGGTCGTTTCGCCGTTTTCCGTTTTTTCACTGCTGATAATCCATTTCCCGTTGCAGCCGTCGGGCAGCGTGGGCGGCGTAGTATCCTCTTCCATAGGAATTTTTACCAAATGTTCCTGCACGTTTTCGTCCACAATAGCCGTCTCGGCAAACCGTTTCACCGATTCGACTGCGCTTTCGCAACGAGCTTTGGTCGCATAGTTTTCTCCCGTGCAGAGCAGGGTGTTTTTCCCGCTCATCAGTTTATAAATAAAATCGCCTTTCTTCGTTTGATTGATACGGAAATTGCTGCGCGCAATGTTTGCTTTATGCGTGGCAATCCCGCGCAGAGCGCCGTTGTACGAATTGTATTCCTCGCTGGAAAGCAGCTTTTCGCCGTTCGAGGCGCGCAGTTCGAAGAAATAAGTTTCTTCCGAAACTTCCTGATCGTTGCCCAGCGTATACATACGGAAAATTACCCATTTGCCGGTGTACTTCGCTTGCTTATCCGTTTCGTTTTCTTCGTAGACGTTGCCCAAGGAAACGTCGCTCTTTTTCGCCGCGGGCTTCTTCGTTGCCTGCGTTTTCTTTTCTTCCTTTTCGATAGCCTCGTCCAGCATCGCTTGCTGTTTTTTCTCCGCTTCCGATTTTGCCGCTTCCTTTTCCGCCGCCCGTTTCGCCGCTTCCGCTTTTTCCGCTTCGCGCGTCTTTTGCTTTTCTTCTTTCTTGAGCAAATAGCTTTCTAAATCGCCGAATTCCTTACCCGCACATTCGTCGCAAAACGTCGCTTGCGCTTCGTTTTTCTTCCCGCAGAACATACAGTATTTGGGGACGGAAGGGATTTGTTCTGCCGCTGCCGTTTCTTCCTTCAAAGGCGTATTGCTTTCTTTTTCCGGCAATGCTTGCGGTTTTTCCGTTGGCTTTGCCGCTAACGCCTTTCTGCGTTTTTTTGCCTTGTGCCCAAGCACGATAAGAATGACGACGAGGACGAGGCAGAATAAAACCAGCCCCGCAATCAAAATCGCCATCACCAAGTTTTCTTTACAATACTCGATTGCTTTTTCTATAAAACCCATAATTTCTCCTTTTTTACCGCTCGTAACGGTAAAGAGTATTTCGTATTTATCCTATGTATATTTTAATATAAAAAGTCGAAATTGTCAATATCCGTAGAAAAAATTTTCCGTTCTCTTTTTTGAAAAATTGACAACTACGCCCCAAATAGAGTACAATAAAGGTATGGAAAGTATGAAAAGATTAAAAGTAGCAATTATCGGCGGCGGCGCGTCAGGGCTTATGCTTGCGGCGGCTTTGCCGCACGATTTTGCAAAATTTGACGAGGTTGCCATTTTCGAGCGGGGGGATCGCCTTGGAAAAAAACTCTCCGCGACGGGCAACGGGCAGGGGAATATCACCAACCTCGCCGTTCGCGAAGGGGGATTCTCCTCTTTAGCGGGCGACGCTATTCGCGCGCAAAACACCGTCAATGCGTACGATAATACCGTATTGCAAGACTTCTTCGCCGCGCTGGGCGTGCCTTTACTCGCCGACGAGCGGGGCAGAGTCTACCCTGCGGGCAGACAAGCTTCCGCGCTTTGCGACGCGTTGCGCTTTACCGTTGAAAAGCAGGGCGTTTCCGTGTATTTACAATCGCAGGTAACGGAAATCAAAAAAGAAAAAGACGGCTTTTTATTGCGGGTAGCTACGAAAAGCGGGGAAGAGAAGTATTTTGCAAAAACCGTCGTGCTTTGCGCGGGTGGGAAAGCAGCCAAAAATTTTGGCACGGACGGCACGGCGTACGCGCTTGCGCAAAATTTGGGACACAGCGTAACGGCGTTATACCCCTCGCTCGTGCAATTAAAGACGGATACCGCGCACATAAAGACTTTGAAAGGGATTCGCGTGCACGACGGTATGGTGCGGGCGTATCAAAACGGAAAGCTTATCGCAAAGGAGCAGGGGGATATCATTTTCACCGATTACGGGATTTCCGGGGACGCCGTTTTCCGTATTTCCGCCTACCTTACCGACAAAGTATCGAAAGGGATTTCGTTAGAGCTTGATTTCTTGCCCGAAATTTCCGAAACGGAAATTTATCGGATTTTACAAGAGAAAGAAAAAAAATATCCCACGCTTTCAAAAACCGAGCTTTTATTCGGCGTGGTCAATAACCAAATCGGCAGGGCGATACTCCGCCGCGCGGACGGCGATATGCGGCTTGCCGCCAAATTGACAAAAGCCTTTCCTCTTTCCTTGACGGGGAATTTGGGCTTTGAGTACGCGCAGGTAACCAAAGGGGGTATTCCCCTTTGTGAAGCGGACGAGAATTTGGAGAGCCGATTTGTCAAAGGGCTGTATTTTGCGGGTGAAATTTTGGACGTAGACGGCGCTTGCGGCGGGTACAATTTGCAATGGGCGTTCAGCTCTTCGCAGACGGTTGCTAAGGCTTTAATAGAAAAAAGGGTGGGGCAGGTATGAGTGTATTGACTTTTTCCAATATAAAGCTGCCCATTGACCGCGACGAAAAAGAACTGCTTGGCATTGCGAAAAAGAAATTGGGCGGACAAGTTGGCTATTTTGCCATCAAGAAAAAATCCCTCGACGCGCGGGATAAAAATCGGCTGCAATACGTGTATACCTTCGAGTGCGCCAAAACCCCGCAAAAGGAAGAACCGCCCGTGTTTGAGAAACTGCCGAAAACGAAGCAGCCGAAAGAAAAAGTGCTAGTCGTGGGCAGCGGTCCTGCGGGACTGTTTTGTGCTTTGCGCCTTTTAGAGCACGGTATTTTGCCTATTTTAATCGAACGGGGAGCGTGCGTGGAAGAACGGGAAAAGCGGGTGCAGGCATTTTTTGATACCCGCCTGTTGGATACGCAGACGAATATCCAGTTTGGCGAAGGGGGCGCGGGGACTTTTTCGGACGGCAAATTAAACACCCAGACCCACAGCCCGTTAAACGCCGAGGTATTGCGCTTGTTCGTGCAGTTCGGCGCTCCGCAAGAAATTTTATATTTGGCAAAGCCGCATATCGGCAGCGATAACTTAAAAACCGTAGTAAAAAATATGCGCGAATATATCCGCGCGCAGGGCGGCGAAGTGTATTTCCACACCCGCCTTGAAGATATCAAAATAGAAAACGGACGGGTCAAAGAGGCGGTTATAACCCGTTTCGATACGGACACGGTAGGGGGAAAGACGGAATATCTTCCCGTTTCCGCCCTCGTTTTGGCGATTGGGCACAGCGCGAGAGATACCTTCGAAATGCTGCTTCGCCGCGGCGTTTTTATGCGTGCCAAAGACTTTGCCGTGGGGGTGCGCATCGAGCATTTGCAAGAGAAAATCGGGTATTCGCAATACGGCAAAGCGTTTGAAAAGCTCCCGCCTGCCGATTATAAATTAGTGTCGCACGCAAGCGAGCGCGCCGTATTTACCTTTTGTATGTGCCCGGGCGGCTACGTTATGCCCGCCGCCAGCGAAGAGGGCGGCGTCGTTACCAACGGTATGAGCAATTACGCCCGCGACGGAAAAAACGCCAACAGCGCTTTAATCGTGCAGGTTACGCAGGCGGATTTTATAGGCGATTCCCCCTTGGCAGGGGTTGAATTTCAGCGCGGCTTAGAGCGCGCGGCGTTCCTTGCGGGCGGGAAAACCTACGCCGCCCCCGTGCAACGCTTGGGAGATTTTTTAAAGGACAAAACGAGCCGTTCGTTCGGCGACGTACAGCCTACCTACGCGGCGGGCACTGCTTTTGCCGATTTACGCGAAGTTTTTCCCGCGCCGATTATTAATGCTTTAAAAAACGGCGCAATCGATATGGACAAACGCTTGAAAGGCTTTGCCGATCCCGACGCGTTGCTGACGGGTGTAGAGTCCCGTACCAGCTCGCCCATTCGAATCGAAAGGGAAAAGGATATGCAATCTGTCGGCGTGCGCGCGTTATACCCTTGCGGCGAGGGCGCGGGTTATGCGGGCGGTATTACTTCGTCGGCGGCAGACGGCTTGCGCGTTGCGGAGGCAATTTTTGCCTCTTTCTATTACGAAACGGTATAGACGAGAAAAAGGGATAATACGAACAAAACAAACATTTTTTGTGAAAATATATAATTTTCACTAAATTATCACAATATTAACATATAACTTACACAAAGCGAAATTACAATAAAGTTTACGAAGAGGCAAAAGGGCTCTTCTAAAAAGGAGCGAACGCTCCCGCGGTAGTTTGTCGGAAGTAAAAAGCCGGAAAAGGTTTTTTGCCGCGCAAAGAAAAATATACGGAGAAATGATAAAATCCGACTATACTAACTTTTTTCATATTCTCTCACTAAAGGTATGCGGCTCGCGTGCAATACGCGGGCCGCATATCTTTTTCGGCAAATAAAAAGCCGAGGCGCAGTAGAACGCCTCGGCTCGTGCGGTTTTTATTTCGTCTTTTTTACGACCCGTATCCAACCCAGTCGCAAAGCCTTTTTCTTTTTTAAGGCAACGGCTTTCAAAGCGCGGTAATACACGTCGCTCATCAAACGGATTCTCTCAAAAGTAACGTATTCGTTGGCTTGGTGAATAGTGGCTTCCTCGTCTTTCAATTCGGGACCGAACGCGCAGCCGCATTCGAGCGCGCGCGCATACGTACCGCCGCCGATGGCAATCGGGCTTTCGTTTTTGCCCGTTACTTCGTTGTAGACCTTCATCAAGGTTACGATCAAATCGCCGTTGGGGTCGTTGTAGAGGGGAGCTTGGTAATTGACTACGTTGTATATAGCGCCAACACCGTCCAATTTCTCAAAAATTTCTTCCTTTTTATGGGTGGCGGGGAAGCGCACGTCGCTGGTTACCGTCAACACGCCGTTTTTAAAGGTTGCCAAATCGGGGGAAAGAGTCAAGTTGCCCGTTTCGTCTTGCAGGGTTTTCAAGCCCGTTACGTCGTCAAACAACAAATCGTAGGCTTTTTTGCAATCGGGGTGGAAGGTCGAGAAAAATTTCAATAAAGCCTGCAAAGCGTTCGCGCCCTTTTCGGGGGTAGAACCGTGCGCAGATTTTCCGTACGCCTTTAAAATATTGGTGGTATTGTCGTAAGAAAGGGTTGTACCCGCAATCGGATTTTCATAATACACGAGGTTCTCCGCCGCCTTTCTCGTGCAGATTGCGCTGGCGAAATCGCAGACCATATTTACCCGTTCTCCCGCGTTCAACGCGGACATGGGCGGGTCGTTTATCACAAAATCGCAGGAAAAATGCAAAATTCCCTTTTCGGCATAGATAACGGGGAAATCGGCGTCGGGGGTAAAGCCTTCCTTGGGCATTACGGCGACTTTGTTATAATGCTCGATACATTTCCAGCCCGCTTCTTCGTTGCAGCCGACGATCAGTTTAAAGGTTCTGTTTGGCGTAATACCCTCGTCTTTTAACGCCTTTAACGCGTACAGACAGACGATGGCGGGCGTTTTGTCGTCCATCGCGCCTCTGCCCCAAATTTTTCTGCCCGCAACGCCGCCGTCGGAAAGGTCGTCGTTGATAACCCCTTCAAAGGGGGGATATTTCCAACCGCTGCCGGCGGGCACGACGTCCAAATGCGCCAAAATAGCAAAATCCTCGCCCTCGCCGAAAATTACTTCGCCGACGTAGTTGTCGTAATTTTTCGTTTCAAAGCCAAAGCTTTGCGCAAGGTTTAAAAAATATTGCAGGCACTCCGCCGTTTCCTTGCCGAAAGGATATTCGCCTTCGGCAGGCTTTAAAGAGGAATCGAATTTTAAAATTTCCACCGTCGAATTTACGATGTCGTCAAAATATTTTTCCATAGCGTACTCCTTATCCGTTCGCCTAAGAGGGCGTTTTTCACGGTTTCTATATTTATTATACACGATTTTTTTATTTTGGTAAACAAAATAAAGGGCGCAACGTAAAAAAATATTTATTTTCAAATTTCCCCCTTTGACATTTTCCCGAAAGTGTGTTACAATAAAGGCGAAACAAGAAAAAGCAAGAAAAAGCAGGTGTAAATATGTCGGAAAAATCCTTGAAAAGCAAAGCTAAAACGGGAAAAGCTCCCCACGAGGGGCATAGAAAACGTCTCCTTGCAAGAGTGGGCAAGGAAGAACTTTTAGAACACGAGTTGTTGGAGATTTTACTGTACAACGCGCTGCCCCGTCGCAATACCAACGACATAGCCCACCGCTTGCTTTCCGCGTTCGGGTCCTTACAAGAGGTGTTAACCGCTTCCCTTGCAAAGTTGCAAGAGGTGGACGGCGTAGGGGAAAGCGTAGCAACGTATCTCGTTTGTTTGGGCTGCGTCCTGCGCCGTTGCACGGAAAAACCGCAAAGCGAAAAGGGCAGAAAATACGCCCCTAAGGATTTTGTAAACTACGTAAACGAAAAGTATAAGACGGAAGGCATAGAGGTGGTCGACGCTTATCTTTTGGACGAGGATTCGCATATTTTCTTGAAAGAGCGTATCCAAAGCGGCGACGCCATTCACGTCGAATTTGACCCGACGCTGCTTGCGAAATTATTGGCGGAGCATACTCCGTCGGGGCTCGTGATGGTGCACAACCACCCTTACGGGGCGGGAACCCCCTCGGAAAAGGACGACGAAATGACGAAACGCTGCCAAATGCTTTGCAGTACGCATAACGTGGTTTTCTGCGACCACGTGATCTATGCGCCCGAAGGCGTATACAGTTATTATGCGCAAGGAAGAATGCTTCGAATCAGCACAGAGTACTCGATGGACGGGATTTTGGGGAATTTCGGCTTTTTGGAGGGCGTATGAAGGAGAGAAAGGACGTCGGGCGGTTGACTTTGAACGAAGTGGAAAATCCGCGCGCTATGGAAAAGCCCGAGGAGGGGCGTTTCAAACAGTACTTCGTCCGTTTGTTCGGGAAATACGATTTTCGTAACGAGAAAGATTTCTTACGCTTTGCAAGATGGCTGATTTTAATCTTGCTGTTGCTTATGGAAGTATTGATTCTTTGGGGGAACGGCATCGATTTATTGGAGGCGAAGGACGTATGGGGTATGGTCGGGCTTTCAACGTGCGTTGCCGTTTTAACCGTTTCTTTCAGTTTGCAGCTATTTTCCAATCGGGACGGGAAAATCCGCATTGTTTTATACGGCTTGGACGGCTTGTCAGTGTACGGAATGTTGTTCCTCGTTGGCGGCACGCTCCCCCTGCTCGTGTTTATCATCGTGTTGACGGGCTTTTACATCAATTTGGGCAAGTTTCGTATTTCGTTGGCGGTGTTCGGGATAAGTATGTCGGTGTATGGAATGGTATACTCCTTACAGCTCTTGATGCGCGCGCCGCAGAAAATCGAGTTTTTTGGGATATTCCTCGACGCGTTCGGGGTAACCCTTGCCTTGGCGGTACACTTCGTCGTCGTGCATATCGCGCTTGCCTTTTATCACCAGTTCTTGCGCTTGAACAAAGCTTTGCGCGAATTGGACGATAGTAAAGCAGAGCTTGAAAAGGCGTACGCCGTCGTTGCGGAGGTTACCGCGTTGGAAGAACGTCAGCGTATCGCCAAAGATATCCACGATACGGCGGGGCATTCGATTACGACGGTTATTATGCAGACGGAGGCGGCAAAACGGATTATTGAAAGCAATCCCGACGAGGCAAAAAACAAGATTATCGCCGCCAATTTGCAGGCAAAACACGCCTTGGAGGAGTTGCGCGACAGCGTGCATATCCTTTCGGGCAGTACGAAAAATCAAACGCTGAAAACGGCGCTTTTGGGGATTATTCACGAATCGACGGACGGCACGGGGATTAAAATCCGTTGGGAAATCGAGGACGTTATCGTTTCCGAGGCAAAATACCGTTTCCTTTGCAATACCTTAAAAGAGGGGATATCCAACGGGCTTCGGCACGGCGGCGCGACGGCGTTTTGGTTCGAGTTAAAAACGGAGGGCAAGGAAATTTTCTTCCTGCTTTCGGACAACGGCACGGGTTTTGAAGGCGAGATAAAAACGGGCTTCGGTTTGACGTCTATGCGGGATCGGGCGCGGGCGCTTGGCGGCGACGTGCGTTTTAGCGGCGAAAAGGACGAGGGCTTTGAAATACAGTTGACGATACCAACCGACGGAGGAGAAGAGATATGACGAATGAAAAAATTAAGGTATTGGTGGTAGACGACCAAAAAGAATTGTCGGAAGAAATCGCCGACGTTATCCGTACCGATACGGGCTTAGAGGTAATCGGGACGGCGGTAGACGGATTTGACGCTTTGGAAAAAATTCGCGTCAATCCTCCCGACGTCGTGCTGCTCGATATCCGTATGCCGAATATGAACGGGGTTGTGGCGACGCAACGTATCAAAACGGAATTTCCAAACGTCAAAGTAGTTATTTTGACGACGTTTGACGACAGCGATTATATTCTCAACGCCATCAACAACGGCGCAAGCGGTTATCTTTTAAAGGATATCGGCGGCAACGCTTTGATTTCGGCAGTGAAAAACGCTTACGAGGGAGATACCATTTTGCCCGCAAAAATAGCGCGCAGAATTGCGGACGCGGCAAAACACGTTTCCGCCGACAGAGAGTTGCGTTTAATGCGCGCGTTTGGAATGTCAGATAGAGAGGTGGAAATTGCGCTGATGGTCTACGAAGGGTTTACCAACCGCCAAATTTCCGCGGCGTTGAAATTGTCGGACGGTACGACGAGAAATTACGTGTCGGCAATCTACGTAAAGACGAACAGCGAAAATCGCGCGGGCGCCGTTGCGGCAATCAAAGCCGCGTTACAGTAACCAAAATCGAAAAAGGAGTATACCATGTACGAGACGGTTATCTTCGATTTGGACGGAACGCTTTTAGATACCTTGGACGATTTGGCGTCGGCGGTCAACGCCGCGTTGAAAAAATACTCGCTGCCTTGCCGTAAAAAAGAAGAGGTGCGCGCGTTTATCGGCAACGGCGCAAGGAAATTGATGGAGCGCGCCGTGGGCGAGCAGTCGCCCCTTGTAGACGAGGCGTTAAGCGAATTTTATGCCTATTATCAGGCGCACTGTAAAGACGATACTAAGCCTTATCAGGGGATTTTGGAATTGCTTTTACGGTTAAAAGAGCGGGGGATAAAGACGGCGGTGCTTTCTAACAAGCCCGATTTTGCCGTCAAGCTTTTGGCGGAAGAATATTTCGGTGGACTTTTAGAACTTGCCGTCGGGGAAAACGAAGGGGCTGGAATAAGAAAAAAGCCCGCGCCCGACGCGCTGTTCTTGGTTTTGGAAAGCTTGGGCGTAGACAAAAAATCCGCCGTATACGTCGGCGATTCGGAAGTGGATATTCAGACGGCGCAGGCGGCGGGTATGGACTGTATTTGCGTTACTTGGGGCTTTAAGGATAAAGAGTTTTTGGCGGAAAACGGCGGGAAGACGTTTATAGACGAGCCCGCGCAGCTTTTGGAGTATTGTAAAGAAAAATAAGGAGTCGCCGTGGACGGATTGCGAAACAAAATCGAAGAAAAAATCGGCAATACGTCGTTAAAAGAGCTCACGAAAATTGTCTGTGGGCTTTCTTTACACGCCCGTATTTTCGCGAAGTTGGAGGGGGAAAATATCGGCGGGTCGATTAAGGACCGCGTGGCAAAAGCGATTATCGAGGACGCGGAAAGGACGGGGCGGTTGCAAGCGGGCGGCACTATCGTCGAGGCGACGAGTGGAAACACGGGGATAGGGCTTTCGCTAATCGGCGGCGCGCGCGGGTATCGCGTAGTGATTGTGATGCCTGAAAATATGTCGAAGGAACGGCAGGAATTATTGCGCTCTTACGGCGCGGAAGTGGTGCTGACGGACGGGAAACTGGGTATGACGGGGGCGGTCGAATACGCAAAAAAATGGGCGGAATCGCAAGAAAATACCCTGCTTGCCAACCAGTTTGGCAATCCCGTTTGCGCGAAGGTGCATTACGATACGACGGCGAGAGAATTAGAAAAGCAAACGCAAGGGAAGATGGATATTTTCGTGGCGGGCGTGGGCAGCGGCGGTACGCTGACGGGAATCGGGCGGTATTATAAAGAACGCTACCCGCAGGTAAAAATCGTTGCCGTCGAGCCGAGCGAATCCCCCTTGCTTTCTTGCGGAAGAGCGGGCGCGCACGGTATACAGGGCATCGGGGCGAATTTTATTCCCGAAGTATTGGACGTAAGCGTTTACGACGAAGTGATAACCGTTTCTTCCGCCGAGGCAATCGAGATGACGAAACGGTTGCAAACGGAAGAGGGATTGTTCGTGGGAATTTCTTCGGGCGCGAACGCGGCGGCGGCAATCCGCTTGGCGCAAAGAGCGGAAAACACAGGAAAGACGATAGCGACCGTATTCCCCGACGAGGGGGGCAGGTACGCGTCTATTTTAAAATAAAAGAAAAAACGCGGACAAACCGAGGTTTGTCCGCGAATTTTTTTTGTTTTGAAAGTTTAAACCAAAATGCCGATGGCAAGATAGCAAAACAGAATGACCGAAACGGCGTCTACGATGGTGGTAATGAAAGGATTGGCGACCACCGCGGGATCAAGACGGATAAGCTTTGCAAGGATAGGCAACAGCGCGCCGACCAGTTTCGCCACGATGACCGTCGCGTACAACGCAAGGGAAACGACGAGGGAGACGTCCCAAGTATAGCCTTGCATACTAAGCAGCATACCGTCGATGAAAATCAGCTTTAAAAAGCAAACGATTGCCAAGGTAAGTCCTAAAAGAAGCGCCGCCCGCAGTTCTTTCCAAACGACCCGCCAAACGTCCTTCGTTTCGATTTCTCCCATAGAAAGGGAGCGAATAACGGTAACGGAGGCTTGCGCGCCCGAGTTCCCGCCCGTACCCATAATCATAGGTACGCAGGCAACCAAGCAGGTGGACAGCTGCGCTTCGTAGCTGTTTAAAATGAGTCCCGTAAAGGTGGAGCCGAGCATAAGGATAATCAACCACAAGACGCGGCTACGCCAAAGGGAGAAAACGCTGGTTTTTAAATAGGGCTTTTCCGAGGGCGCCATAGCGGCGAGCTTTGCGATATCCTCGGTGTGTTCTTCCTGCAAGACTTCCATTGCGTCGTCGACGGTAACGATACCGACCAAACGCATTTCCCTATCCACGATGGGCAGGGCGAGGAAACCGTAATCGGAGAAGGTTCTCGCAACCTCTTCTTTGTCCGTTTCGGTGTAGGCGTAGATGACGTTTTCTTCCATAATTTCGGAGATGAGCTCGTCCTTTTGCGCCAGCATCAAATCCTTTGCCGTAACCAGCCCCAAAATTTTGTTGGTAGGGTCGATAACGTAACAGGTGTAAATCGTTTCCTTGTCGATTGCGGTACGCCGAATCCGTTCGAAGGCGTCCTCTACCGTCATCGTGGGCAGGAGAGAGACGAACTCGATAGTCATAATGCTGCCCGCGCTGTCGCGAGGGTATTTCAGCATTTCGTTGATATAGGCGCGGGTTTCGCTGTCGCTTTGCGCCAAAACGCGCTTTACCACGCTTGCCGGCATTTCTTCAATCAAATCCACCGTATCGTCGAGGAAGAGCTCGTTTAAGACCGCCTTTAATTCGCGGTCGCTGAGTTTGTTAATCAAGCGTTTTTGGACGTCGTTGTCCATTTCGACGAAAGTCTCCGCCGCAAGGTCTTTGGGCAGAATACGGAAGAGGATCAAAAGGTCGGTGTCCCGTTCCGTTTCCTCGAAAACCTTGGCAAGGTCAATGGCGTTCATATCTGACAAAAGGGGCTTTAAAACTCCGTAATTGCGTTCTTCTAACAGAATAAGGATTTCGTCCGTTTCCGCAATACGGCGAACGATTTCTTGGGGCATATCCTCGATGATGTCTACCGTATCGTCAACGGACATTTCGTCCATAACCTTTTCCAGCTCGTCATCTCTAAGCCCGCCGAGAATTTTTTCCTGCAACGTCGCGTCCAAAAGCAGCAGCGTGTCTGCCAAAAGGTCGCTGTCCAGTTCACGGCAGAAAACCGCAAGCGCGGTTTCGTCTAAGTTTTGTAATAAGGCGGCAAGCTCTTGCGCCTCTAATTTGTTTGCCAACGCCGCCGCTTCCGCAGGCTCGTTGGCGTTTAATAATGCAAAAATTTCCATTTCCATACTACTCTACCTCGTAAAAAAATCGTGTGCTTGTAGGTAGCGTGGCTCGCAAAGTCAGGTACGGGGAAAGGGGTTTTCTTTCCTAAAAGAGAGGAAAAAGCCCGTACGAAAAGATGTACTTAGCGGGTCTACGCTTGGGTGATAATCGCCCGATGACATAATTTTTTCCTCCTTTTTTTATTTTTTGGTTGCGGCAAAGGCGTTATTCGTCTTTGTCGCGTTTTTTCAAGATGAGATAATCAAGTAAAATGCAAATCGCGCCCGCGCCCAAAAGCAGGTAAACGAGCCGCCAAATGCCGTCGCTGTTGTCGTTCGTCGAGCCTAAAATCGTGTGCGTAGGCGGGGTGGGCGTGCCGTTGAACTCGGACACGTAAACCTTGGGCACGAAGCCCGTGTACCGATTTTCCCCGTCCGTATAAACGATTTCGTAATAGGCGTGGTCGAGTTTATCGATTTCCCCTACGATGTCCACTTTACTGTTGCTCGCCAATTTTAAGACGGTCAAGTCGGAGTTGAGGTAGGGGAATTTATATAGGGACACTTCGTTGGTAAGATATCCCGTTTTCGCTTGTTCGTAAGGAATACGGTACTCGTCGTCAGAGTATTGGCTGCATTGTGATTGCAAAACCAAACAGGTCGTATACGTTTTGGCGGTTTCATCGTACGCCGCCAAGACGAAATGGGTTTCCGTTTCCCCGATTTTTAAAGCGGTGAAGGGGGCTTTCGTGCGATAGAAAGAAAGGTACGGGAAATATTCCGCGCCCTGCAAGTTTTCCATAGCAAAGGCAATAACGAGGGCGTTTTCTTGCGTTTGTACGACGGAGAAGGTCGCGCTTTCCGAGGCGAAAATTTTCTCGGCCGCGTCGCCGACGGCAATCGTTTTAAAGGTCGGCAAATCGAGCGCGTCCGTCTTTACGACGTAATTTTCTTCGTACAAAAGATAGGTCGCGTTTTCTTCCAAGCTAAACGCAAACGAGGCGATCGTCGCGCTGTCGCTGTAAACGAGGGGGGCGTTCAATTCGTAAGGTTCCCCGCCTAATTTTTGCAGTTTTCCGTCTGCCAAGGCGTACGCGCCGCCCGTGTAATCGATAAGAAGTTTGGTTGTGTTGACGGGCAAATCGGTGAAGAGTTCTTCGCCCTCGTGAGTGGGGGATAAGAATTCTGCTTCCGTATAGCGGTACACGCTTTTTTCCGTGCCGACGTAGAGGTTGCCGTAGGCGTCCGAGGTTAGCAGTTTTGCAAAGCGGGTGGAGATTTTTTTCGTCTCCGTCAAGTTCCAGTTATCCGCTTCGTCGGTTACGTAAAAATAGTTATTGTCCGTCAAAAAATAATATTTTCCGTACACGCTTGCCGTGCCGACGACGTTGCCGTTAAATCCCGCGAAAGTGGCGAGAATTTCCCCGTAAGAATCCCCTGCCGCGCTGTATAAAACTGCCTGCGAAGAATCGCTGGCGAGCACCGTTTCCCCGTCCGAGGCAAGATAGCTTGCCGTCAAATCGGAAGAAATCGGAGTCAAAAACTCGTTTGCGGTTACGTCGTATACGCCGATACGGTCGTTACCGTCGTCCGCAATAAAGAGCTTGTTATTGGCAAGGCAGCTTTCCGTGCCGCCGTTTAAACGGTTGATAGAGGTAGAGGAAGAAGAAATTTCGTATTCGGTAAACGCAGCCTGCTCTAAATCGTATTGGCGAACCGAAGTATTTTGGATTACGTAGACGAAGCCGCCGTGCGCCGTCAAAGCGGCGTGGTCGCCCGCTGCAAAGAAAATCGGGTCGAGCAGGTTGGCGTTGGGAGAAACGGAGAGCTGCGCTAAATCGTAGGCGTAGAAATTGCCGTTGATATCCGAACAGGTCAGCACGTTGCCGCTGATATACATCGAAAGAATATTGGCGGAAAACTTGCTAAGGAAGGTCGGCTGCGCGCCTTTCGTTTCGGGGTCGATTTTGTTGAGATACACCCCTGCGTCCGTATAGTAGAGCTCGCCGCCGAAAAAGGCGAGAGTGGGCTCTAAGGAAAGGTTGTCCAAAAGGGTTATGGACGAGGACATCTTCAAATCGTTTAACGGCGCTTTCGAAAGCTGGGAAATGCCGTTGGAGATGGTCGTGAAATACAAGCTGTCTTTATGAATGGCAAAGGTGCTGCAAGAAAGCCCCGTTTGGGTGGGCGTGCCGCCAACCCCTAAGGTGCGTACGTCTAATACGTATAAGCCCGTAGAGGCGTCGAGGAAATACAGCGAATTGCCGTAGAATTGCAATTTTGTAACGACGTTTTTTGCCGCTTCTACGTTTTGTTCGTGAAAATAGGTGCGGTAAACGCCGTCGTGGGCGTTGTATACGTGAATGGCGTTGCCGTCCGAAACGGCGTGATATCCGTCCGTTACCGCAACGTCCGAAGGTGAGGTCAAGGGAAGATATTCTTCATACGAGGCGGGGAAAAGCAAGGTTTCCGTATGCTCGTAAGATTGGCTTTGTAAGGCGTTTGCTTTTACTTCTTTTTCAGCGCGCAAAGCTGCCGCGCCCGTCAAAGCGAGTGCGGTAAACGCGATAGAAGATAAAATTGCAAGCGTCATTTTTCTCATACAAGGATATTATAACACTTTTTTTTAGAAAAAGCAACGAAATAAAGAAAAATTTTTCCCTTAGGGAAAAAAGGGGAAAAAGGTCGCTTCTTCGCCGCTTTTGCGCTTTTCGACATTCTTCGCAAAAAGCTTGGAAATTTTTTACAGAAAATAATAAAACAGGCATACAGTTGTCAAGTTTTATGGCGTATAATCCTCTTAAAACACGAACAAATGTTCGGATTTTTATCAAAAAGCGGCAGTGGGTTCTTGTAAAGTCGAGAATTGATGACATAATAGGCGCGTCGCTTCGGCAAGAAAGGAGGTGAAAAGGTTTGGAGGAGTACGTAAAGGAGATTTTGTACGTATATCCGTTGTTGGTAACGGTAGAAAAGGATTATGAGGAGCACATAAAAAACAGAGCGTTACTGTCTTATAAAAGCGGAATGACGGCGGAAAGGTTGGTGGAATATTTGGCGGAGGAAATCGTTTGGAAAGAAAATCTTACCGCGTTAAAGGCGGGCGTGGAAAGGGTAATGGACAAGCTTTCGCAGACGGAAAAGGCGTTGTTGGAAATCCGTTATTTTGGAAGGAAACGAAAGGAGAAAATCCTCAAAACCGAAGCGGGGCAGGCGTGGAGCAGGCGGAAATATTTCCGTATGCAGGACAAGCTGGAAGAAAGGCTGGACGGCTTGTTTATCAAAGAGGGATTGACGAAAGAGACGTACATACAATCGTGGGCGGAGAGCGAGCCGTTTAAGGCGGTGCGCAAGCGCTTGCAAAAACGAGAGCGGCAAAAAAGAGAGGCTTTAACGGGGGCAGGTACGAGATGAAATTATTCGTCGTTTTCGTAAGGGGGGCGGCGGGGCGGCTTTAAAACGAGGGCGGCGAGGACGGGAACGAGCAGGCAAAGCAGGACGAGAATGGCAATTTGTAAGGGGGAAGCTCCGTCGTCTTCTTCGGTTATATTCGGTTTTTCCGTCTTTGCGGCAAGGCGGTCGGCGTATTCGGTATTTTCCTCAAAGGAAAGGGTGGCGGGTTTTGGGACGTAGCCGAATTCGTTTTCTAAAAGGACGTAGCAATACTGGGTAGAGCCGACGCGTTTGTCGCCGTAATACACGCAGGTAACCGTGATTTGGGAGAGGAAGTCGTCCTCGTCCGTTTTGCCGTCGATGCGGTAGGTTACGTCGAAGAAGTAGTAAAGATAGGGGCGGGCTGGGACGTAGTCGACGAAGGTCAATGAGGAAGTCTTGACGTAGCCCGTTAGCTTTTTGGTGTCGGCGCTGTCGTAGAGGTATTCGATTTTGCAATAGTTTTCGCCGTATTCGAGGAGTTTTACGTAATAGGTTTTGGGCAGCAAAAAGATATCCGTGCTTTCGTCGGGGGCGGTGCAAAAGCGGGCTTCGGTGAGAATGCAGGCGTAATCGCCCGCTCGCGGGAAAACGGACGCACGCGCAATATGGCGCGTCGCACAGGGCGGCAGGGAAAAGGCGCAGAAAAGAAAGAGGGATAAAATTGTCAGAAAAATGCGTTTTTTCATAGCGGTATACTTGGGGTTTTTGATGCTCGCGCAGGGCGAGGGGTAAAGGGTATTATAACAGCGCGGCGAGGGCGGGTTTTGAGGGAATGAGAGTAATTATGAAAGAAATTGTAGAAAAACTACGCAGGATTGAGGCGGAGCAAAAAAGGCGGAAAGAGGGGGATTTTTTGGCGGCGTATAATACGGGGGAAAGGGTGCACGAAAAACAACTGGCGTTTCATAAATGCAAAAAGCGGAACCGTTGGGTGTTTGGGGGGAACCGTTCGGGAAAGACGGAGTGCGGCGCGGTGGAATGCGTGTATATGGCGCGTGGGATTCACCCCTATCGCGAAAACAAAAAAGAGGTTTGCGGTTGGGTGGTGTCCCTTTCCGCGCAGGTGCAAAGGGACGTGGCGCAAAAGAAAATTTTGCGGTATCTACGGCGGGATTGGATTGAAGATATCGTGATGCTAAGCGGGCGGAAGGATTCGCCTGAGCACGGCGTTATCGATTTTATCCGCGTGAAAAACGTGCTGGGCGGGAGCTCGGTTATCGGGTTTAAAAGCTGCGATCAGGGCAGGGACAAGTTTCAAGGGACTTCGCTGGATTTCGTTTGGTTTGACGAGGAGCCGCCCCAAGACGTATACGCGGAGTGCCGTATGCGCGTCGTGGATAAAAAAGGGGATATTTTCGGAACGATGACTCCCTTAAAGGGATTGACGTTCGTGTATAACGAGATTTATTTAAATCGGCATAACGACCCTGAGGTTTGGTACGAGTTCGTCGAATGGCGGGATAATCCCTATCTTGACGAGGGGGAAATTGCCGCTTTGGAAGCGAGTATGGACGAGCGGGCGTTGCAGGCGAGGAAGTACGGAAAGTTCGTGTCCGACTCGGCGGGGCTCGTCTATCCCGAATTTGACGAGCAGGTGCACGTGATCGAGCCGTTTGCCGTGCCGAAGGAGTGGCAGGATACCATTTCCATTGATCCCGGATTGAACAATCCGCTGTCCGCGCATTGGTATGCGGTGGATTTTGACGACAACGTGTACGTGATTGCCGAGCATTACGAGGCGGGGCGGGATATCGATTATCACGCCGAGGCGTTGAAACGGATTTGTGAGGAATTGGGGTGGCACACCGACAGTCGGGGGAGAATTTGCGCTTTGATTGACAGCGCGGCAAAGCAGAGAACCTTGGGGAGCGTGAAAAGCGTCGTGGAGCTGTTTTACGAGCGGGGGATTTTGGTGAATCCGAACGTGGAGAAGGATTTGTTTTCGGGGATTGCGCGGGTGAAGAGTTATTTAAATCGTCGAAACGGGCTGCCGAATTTGTACATCTTTCGTTCGTGCGTGCATCTGATACGCGAGCTGAAAGGATATTATTGGGGGAGCGGAGACGCGCCGAGAAAGGTGGACGATCATAGCTTGGACGAGATGCGGTATTATCTGATGACGAGGCCGAAAAAAACGCCTGCCGTAGAGGAGAAAACCGCGATACAAAGGGACAAGGAAAAACGGATACGAGGGCTTGCGAAAAAGCGGTTTGAGCATTGAAACGGATGGGACAGGTATGAGATGAACGGAGAATGGTATGGGAGAGAATCGAGAAAAAATAGACGAAGTATTATTGAAGGTGGCGCTTGGTTATCAGCTGGCGGAAGTAACGGAGGAGTATGCCGAAGTGGACGGGACGTTGAAGCTGACGAAGCGGAAAAAGACGAAAAAGGACGTGCCGCCCGATTTGAAAGCGGTACAGATGTTGCTTGGCGGCGGCGAAGCCGGCGAGTACGGGGCGATGACGGACGAGGAATTGGAAGAGGAAAAACAAAGATTGTTGGAAACGTTGAAGGCGGGAGAAAAAAAGAAAAGCGCCGTGAAAACGGAGAGTGTGGTAAAAAAGGCGAGGGCGAAGCCGAGAAAGCGGGTGGTAAGGGCTAAGGAGTAGGGGGATTCGGAATTGCGGAGTTCGGGATTCGGAATGCGGAATTTGGGATTGTGGAGGGAATTATGATGAGATTGCCGCGCATACGCTAGGTGCCATTACGAAAAAAAATGAGACGATCTCGCGGCGTATGCTCGCAATGACGAAAGGGAGATGCGATACGCGCCAAGGCTTGCTCGGTCGGACAAGGGGAAGGAAGAATCAATAAGAAAAAATGAAACAAAGAAAAGAAAAAATAAGGAGAACGAGAATGTCGGAAAAAATGTTGGAAATGGAAAGAGCGGAAGAAAAAAGAAAAAAGGCGCTCGCAAGAGAGGTTACCGAGGACTTTTTGAAAAGGCGGGAACAAAGACGGAAAATAGAAAGCGGGTGGACTTTGAATTTGAATTTTTTCAGCGGAAACCAATACTGCGACGTTTCGCCGCTTGGGGACGTGGTGGAAGAGGACAGACAGTTTTACTGGCAGGCGCGCAGGGCGTTTAATCATATTGCGCCGACGGTGGACGCGCGTATTGCGAAGCTGGAACGTATGAAGCCCGAATTGCGGGTACGTGCTTTTTCGGACGAGGAAGGGGACGTAAAGGCGGCGAAGTTGGCGACGGGGATTTTGCAATACGTACAAGACCGTATTTCGCTGCAAGACGCGCTTTCTAAGGCGATATTGTGGGCGGAAACCTGCGGTAGCGTGTTTTATAAAGTGCTGTGGAATGAAAAAGGTGGCAGGCAGGTAGCCGTTGACGATATGGGAAAGCCTATGTACGAGGGGGAAGTGCAGGTTTCCGTCGTGCCGCCGTTCGAGATCTTTCCCGACCGTTTGGACGTGGAAGAATTGGAAGGAATTAAGAGTTTGATTCACGCGCAAGCGGTAACGGCGGAGTACGTAAAAGAGCGGTTCGGCGTAACGGTAAAAGGAGAAGAAATTACGACTTTGGTAGGCTACAGCGAGCCGAGCGCGGGGAGATTGCCGACGGAATCCGTTGGGATCAATAAGGCGACGGTGGAAGAGGGGGTTACTTTGATAGAGCGTTATACCAAGCCTTGCAGTGCATATCCCAAGGGGAGATTGGAGATCGTTGCGGGCGGAGAATTGCTTTTTGAGGGGGATTTGCCCTATAAAAACGGCGAGCGCGAGGAGAGAGATTTTCCGTTCGTAAAGCAGGATTGTTTGCGTTTGCCCGGTGCGTTTTTTGCGGGAAGCGTGATTGACAGACTGATTCCCGTGCAGAGGGCGTACAATGCCGTGCGCAATCGAAAACACGAGTTTTTAAACCGACTGTCGATGGGGGTTTTGACGGTGGAAGACGGTTCGATTGATACGGACGAGCTGACGGAAGAAGGGTTGCTGCCCGGCAAGGTGCTCGTGTACAGACAGGGCGGGAAAGCGCCGGAAATGCTCGATTGCGGAAGCGTGCCGAGCGAGTTTAAAGACGAAGAGGAATGGTTGGAAAAAGAGTTTGCCTTGATTAGCGGTGTGAGCGATTTGACGAGAAATTCGACGCCTGCGAGGGTAACGAGCGCGACGGGGTTGCAGCTTTTGATTTCGCAGGACGATACGAGGCTGTCGGCGACGATGGTGTGTATCGAACGGGCAATGAAGGCGATTGGGCGGCAGATTTTGCGTTTGTATAGACAATTTGCGGGCAACGCAAGGCTGATGACGATGACGGGCGAGGATAAAAAGGCGCAGGTGTATTATTTTAACGCTTCGAAATTGGAGGTGAGCGATATTCAGTTCGAGTCGCAAGAAAATTCGACTCCCGAGGAGAAGAAAGAGGTATTGCTGCGGTTGTACGAGGCGGGGCTTTTGACGGACGAGGACGGGAAGATGAGCAAAGAGAATAAGAACCGTATTTTGGAAGCGTTCGGGTTCGGCAGTTATGAAAACGCGCGGGATATTTCCGCATTGCACATCGCAAAAGCGGGCGAGGAGAATTTGACGATGAAGTCGGCGGCGGTATTGCCTGACGAGTTCGACGAACATACTCTGCATATCCAAGAACACGTGCGGTTTTTATTGTCTTCGGGGACGAAAACGGCTGCGGCGTACGAGGAAATTAAAGGGCGAGTCGGGGCGCATATCAAGGCGCATAAGGAAATGGAAAAAGCGGAAACGAAAAGGGACGTTTCCGTAAAGGAATAAAGGAGGATATTTATGGAAAAAGAGGAGAACGTTTACGTGGAAACGGACGGGACGGAGGTAAGCGCGACGGCGAAGACGGAAGATGGGAAAGAGGACTCGGCGGTACCCGAAAAGTTTAAGGACGTAAGCGCCCTTGTAAGGGCGTACGAATCGTTACAGGCGGAGTTTACAAGGCGTAGCCAACGCTTGAAGGCGTTGGAGAAACAGGCGCGGGAAGCGGAATCGCAGAGCAAGGCGGCGTCGGGGGTGGAAAAGCTCCGTAAGAACGCCGAGGCGCGGAGGGCGGAAACGAGGGCTTTTGACGAGTTTATCGAGAAAGCAACGAGCGTAGCGCCGTGCGGGGAAGCGGAAAAAACCGAGGAGAAACGAGAGCCTTTAACGGCGGCAACGGACGGGGGTGTAGGCGAGGCTGTGGAGACGGATTTGGCAGCTTTTTCGAAGGAGAGTACGGGGGCGGAAGATACCGTCCAAACGGGGTCGGAAAGGGAAACGTCGAACGTTGTAGAGAGTGCGGACGAGGAAGATGCGTCAAAGGCGCTGTATACACAGGTTTGCGAAAACGAAAACGTACGGTTGCGAATTATCGGGGAGTATTTATCTTCGATGGGGAAGGGCGGCGCGCCCTTGACGGCTTTGGGGAGGGGGACGCTTGCCGCCCCGCCTTTAAAGCCGAGAAATATCCACGACGCCGGGGATATGGCGTTGCAGTATTTTAAAATGCCGAAAAACGGTTGAAAGAGCAAGGAAAAATAAAAACGTAAAAAAGGAGTAAAAGTATGGTAACTTTAAACAGCGCGGATAGCGCATTGAAATCTTTTTATTTGGGCGCAGTAGCGGAATCGTTGAATATGAAAACCAATCCGTTTTTAGCCAGCATTGAACGCACGAGCGCAAACGTCGTGGGGAAGGACGTGAAAATGACGGTGCGTAAGTCGTACAGCGCAGGGATCGGCGCGGGTACGGAAACGGGGGATTTGCCCACGGCGTCCGCTTCGCAGTATTTGCAGTTTACTCTGCCTTTGAAGAATTTGTACGGCACGATTGAAATTTCCGATAAGGCGCTTCGCGCTTCCGCTAGCGACGAGGGCTCGTTCGTCAATCTTTTGAACGACGAGATGAATACGCTTGTAAAGAGCGCGACCTTTAATTTTGGCAGAATGTTGTTCGGCGACGGCAGCGGGGTTGTCGCAAAGACGATTAGGGTACAAAATTATTGGATTTTCCTCGACAGCGTAAGCGGGATTGTCGAAGGTATGCGCGTACGCGTTTCCAGCAAGAGCGAGTATGATAACTTGGTCGTAGAAAAGGTGGATAGAAAGGAAAAGAAAATTTATATTTCCGGGGCTTATCCTCTTAATACCGACGTGCCTGAGGGAACACTTATCTATATCTACGGTTCGGATAACAACGAGCTGACGGGCTTGGGTGCGATTTTCTCTGAAAACAGACTCTACGGCGTAGATAGAGACGTTACGGTGATGCAGCCTTACGTTTTGGAGGACGCGGGCGAAATCGACGAAATGACGATCCAGACGGCTTTGGACGAAATTGAAGAGGTTTCGGGCGGTAAGGTAAACTTTATCGTTTGTTCGTGGGGGGTACGCCGCGCGTTGCTTTCCTATTTTAAACAAAATCACGTATCGCTGCCGACTATGGAAATTGAGGGCGGTTTCAAGGCGATTAGCTATAACGGGATTCCTATCGTCGTGGATAGATTCTGTCCTGCGGGTACGATGTACCTTCTCAACACCGACGACTTTAAGCTTTGTCAGCTTTGCGATTGGCAGTGGTTGGAGGCGGAAGACGGGAAAATCTTAAAGCAGGTAGCGGGCAAGCCCGTGTATACGGCGACCCTCGTTAAGTATGCCGAACTCGTTTGTCAGCGTCCTTGCGGTCAAGGTATGATTACGGGGATTACCGAAGCGTAAAAACGCGAAGACTTCGTGAGGGGGAGGGGGTATTGGTGCGTTCAACGCGTACCTGTACCCCCTTTATTAAAATTATGAGCGAATGTGGCGGTAGAAAAAGAGGAAAAATAACACTATAAGGGCGGAGGTAAAAAGGAGAAGTATGAAGATAAAAGAGGTAGTGCTTTCGGCGGCGAGGCTGCTGGGGATTGAAGAAGAGGTGGCGGCGTATTTTGCGGATACGGATACGCTGGGGAAGAAAAACGCAGAGCTGTTGACGACTTGTTTTCATCTCGTAGAAAACGAGCTGGCAATTGATTATTTGCCGCTTATAAACGAGGAAACGTATAGCACGGAGACGGGGCAGATTTTGTATAGCTGGTTGCAAAAGAGGGTATTGCGGGTTTTAGAGGTGCGGAACTTGCAAGGGGATTCGCTGCCGTTTAAAATTTTCCCGAAATATTTGACGACGCAGCCGAGTACCGTTCGCGTGCGATATACGTTCGTGCCCGAGGAAAAGGACGTGGACGGAGAATGTGAGTACGGGGAAAACGTTTCCAAGCGTTTGCTGGCGTTCGGTGTGGCGGCAGAGTATTGTTTGGCGATGGGCTTGTTTGAAGAGGCGGCGGTTTGGGACAGAAAATACAAGGACGCGATCGAGAGCGTGCGCTCGTTGGCGCCGTATAAGCGGATTTCGTCGAGAAGGTGGATATAATGACGGGATATAAAAAAAGAAAGGTAAACGTAAAAGGGAAAAGCGAATGGTTCGTTTATAAAAGGTTTGGGAAAGAGGAAGGCTTGCGGGTGGCGGAAAGGCATAACTGTGATTGCCGCGCGGGGGTTAGACCTGCTCTTTTATACCAGCCGTTTTGTTTCTTGGGCGACGGGGACGAGGCGAAAGGAATGATGCTTCAAAGAAATAACGCGAAAAAGCTGTATTATTTTCGTTATGCGGCGGAGGATGGGCAGACGGAAAACGAGGCGTTGTTTTTCTTGGGGGATAACGGCATGTTGTATCAGCAAAGACCTAACCAATTGGACGTGGATATAAAAGCGCGTTCAGGCGAAGACGGCGCGGCGGTGGTACTCTTTAATAAAGAAGGTAGGCACGGGGTTTTGTTCGTCGGCAAGGGCATGGCTTGGCACGATTTTGAAGGCGGTACGCCTATGGATTTGCATTGCGTAGTGGCGGTATGCGCCTATAAAGGACGGGCGTTCATCGGATTGGAGGGCGGGAGAATTTTGTTTTCCGAGCCTGACGAGCCGTGTGTCTTTAAAGGCGAGGAAGGGAATTCGTATATAGATTTGACGGCGGAATACGGAGAAATCACCAATTTCGTCGTGTGGAAAGAGAAAATCTACGTGATTTTGGAATACGGGATTTACTGCTTGATACCGAGCGGGGACATGGCGGAATGTCGTTTGGAACGATTGCCTTATAGCGGGGGGAAGATTTTTTGTACGAGCGCTGCGGTATGCGGAGAAAAAATCTATTTTCTTGCAGAAGACGGTGTGTATGCGTTTGACGGCAAAACGGCGGAAAAAGTGTGTAAGGAGGTACCCGTGTACCCGTTGAAAGAGGGGCAGCTTTGTACTTGCACTACCAAAGAAGATAGGTTTTTATTGTGTTATCAGGACGAGAAGAGAGGGAATACGACGTTGGTTATTTTCGACGGGAATACGCCGACGGCGTGCTTTGCGGACGGGTTTAAGAGCCTGGGCGGCGACGGGTCGAGGACGCTGTTTACGATATTGGAAGACAATTTGGATTGGTTGAAAAAGTTAACGGCGCACGGTGAGGTATACGGACAGAGTTTTTTCAAAAGCAGCAGGCTGACTTTTGGAAAGCAGGGCAGAAAGACTTTGAAACGGTTGCTCTTTCACGGGCGCGGGGAGTTTTTGTGCCGAGTGCATAACGGAAACCATATCGTTGAAAGATGGGTGGATATGGGCAGCGATAAGGAAACGGGCGTGGGAATTGACTTATTCGAGCGCGGAGAAGGGTTCTGTTTGGAATTCGTTTTCACAAAAGAAGCGGAAATTTCGTCCGTGGCGGCAGAGGTTGCTTTTGGAAAATAAGGAGGGAATATGGTAGGAATCGATATTATCAATTATACGCCCGAACAGTTTGCGGTGTTGTCCGAGGAGCAGCTTTTGGAGATAAAAACCGCGCAGTTAAAGAAAAACCGATTGCTCTTTCAGATGGAAGAGGAACTGAAAAAGGAGCAAGCGGCTCTGATTGAGAACGGGGTGTATTTTTCGGGGTTTTGGGATTTGAAACGCGCGAAAATAGAGGAAAAATATCAGGCGGAAATCGAGTGGGTGCGGGATTCGCTTTTGTTTTATCTGCATTATAGCCGAGGACAGAATTCGGCGGCGGCAACGGCGCCGTATACCGTGGATTACGCGTTGTCGACCGAGGAGCGTTTGGCGATCGTGCGCGCGTATTACGAGGCGGAGTATACCGACCCTGAAAAGCGGTATCGCGCCTTGAAAGCGGATAGTATTGCGGCGGATTATTTGGGCGAAGAGTATTCGCCGCTCTTAGCCTATTATTGGGATTTGCATTTGTACGGATAGGCAAGCTGAGCTTGCATCCAGTCTTGTCTATCGCTCCGTCGCCCTGCGGTGGAGCATAGGATAGACAATCCCTCAGGCGCTTTGCACCAGCTCCCTTTGCACAAGGGAGCCAAGGGGCGGTGGGGATGCTATCCTCCCCTACGGGTTGGGGAGTTCGGAGTGGGGAGAGCAAAGTTTCGTTGCTATATTCGTAGGGGAGGCTATTAGCCTCCCGTTTGCTTGGGTGTTTGAGTAAATTTTAATATAAAATATTAAAAGTCTTGACGGGCAAGGTAAAATGTGCTAAAATAAACTTGCGAACTCAATTAAATAACGTACGGAAGTATACTTATGGGGCATAAGTGTACCTTTTTCGCTTACATACAAATCTTCTGTACGGACGATTTTAATTGAGTGTCGCAGCTTTAGCGAATAAGCCACTTTTGCTAGTGTCGGCTTGTTCGCAAGTCGGCATTTTTTTATTGTATTGGAGGCGGTTATGAAAAGAAAACTGTTGTTGGGCGTATTGTCCTTGGCTTGCGTTGTGGCAAGCGTATTTGCGGTGGCGGGTTGCGAGCATACTTGCGAGTATGAAATTTTAAAAGAAGATAAGGCAACTTGCACGAAAGAGGGGTATATTGAAGAGATGTGCTCGTGCGGAAATTTCCGTTCGTATGGTGTTGATAAGCTGGGGCATTCGTTTAAAACGTATCTTTTAGATGAAAAGGTTAGTTGCGAGGAGAACGAGACGCAGACGGCGAAGTGCGAACGTTGCGAAGAATTGCACACCGTTGTTTTAGAGGAAACGGCGTGGGGACACGATTGTAACGAGGCGGGGAAATGCAGTCGTTGCGAGTACGTAGCGGGGCAAGATTTGGAATATAGAAAAAGTCAGGACGGCACCTATTATGCGGTACACGGTATTGGAAATTGTACGTATAGCTGTATCGTGATTCCTTCCGAATACGAGGGATTGCCCGTAACGACAATAGATCCGGTCGCCTTTTCTTCCTGTTTGAGTTTGAAAAGAATTACGATACCTGAAAGCGTAATTGCGATGAACAGTACGTTTTCAGGATGTAAGAATTTGGAGAAGATTACGGTCGCCGAGGGAAACGGCGCATACCAATCGATAGACGGGAATTTGTATACGAAAGACGGCAGCGTATTGTTATCGTATGCGAAAGGGAAAAAGGCAACGGAG
The DNA here is from genome assembly GCA_015069295.1 of Clostridiales bacterium. Classification (GTDB taxonomy): domain Bacteria; phylum Bacillota; class Clostridia; order Christensenellales; family Borkfalkiaceae; genus Scatosoma. The sequence continues at coordinate 31,512 of SVIW01000009.1, read as the reverse complement.
TTTGAGGTGTTCGAATTTGTAACGGAAATTGCCGCGGGCGCGTTTGCAGAGTGCGAGGCGCTGACGAGCGTAACCTTTAAACAAACGAGCGTTGGCTTTCCGCGTACTCTGACGATTGGTGAGGAAGCTTTCTATCGCTGCAAGGGATTGAGCGAGGTGGAGATTCCCGCAAGAACGATTTCCATCGGTAAAAGTGCTTTTGAGGGGTGTCAGGCGTTGCAAGAGTTGCGGTTTGAAGAGGGGGACTTTTTAACGGCATACGGCTTGTCCATAGGAGAAGACGCTTTTAGCCGTTGCTGGTTGGAGGAGTTGGAGATTCCCGAAAGGACAGAATTTATCGGGGAATCTGCGTTTTGGAATTCTCCAATAAAAACAATACGTTATAATGCGGTAGAATGTGAAGCCGCGGAGGGGGCTTTCAAGGATGCGGGACAAAACAGATTTTCGGTTACTATTGGGGCGAACGTAAAAATAATTCCAGAGGAATTGTTTAGAGATACTTTTTTGAAAGAGGCTGTTTTTGAGAAAGGAAGCGTTTGCGAGTATATAGGGGAAAGAGCCTTTTATGGTTGCGAGATTGCAAAAATAAGCATTCCCGAAAGTGTAATCAAAATTGGGAGCGGTGCATTTGGAAATTGTAAAGAATTAACGGAAATAAGCATTCCCGAAAGCGTAACCGAAATTGGGAACGGTGCATTTAAAGGATGTAAAAAATTAACGGATATCCAGGTGCACGAGAAAAACGTTGCGTATCAATCGGTGGACGGGAATTTGTATACGAAAGACGGAAAAACGCTGTTACAATACGCCATAGGCAAAACGGAAAAAAGCTTTGCGGTGCCTGTGGGGGTGATGACGATAGGAAGGAGTGCGTTTTCCGGGTGCGAGGCTTTGGAAAACGTTATTTTGCCCGAAAATATAATGACAATCGAAGATAATGCGTTTTTCGGGTGCCTGGCGTTAACAGAGATAAGTATTCCTCAAAGCGTAACCGTTATTGAGTGGGCAGCCTTTTTGGGGTGTTCTAATTTAAAGAGTGTACACTTTGAGAATACCGAGGGGTGGACGTACCAACGCGAGGATTGGATAATTTCTTCTGAAGACTTGTTAGATTTGGCAACGGCAGCAAGCTATTTAACGAAAGAGTACATAGCAGGGAATTGGCAAAGAATAGAGAAATAAAGAAAACAGAAAGGAAAACACGGGCGGGCTTTTGTCGTCCGTGTTTTTATAGGACCTGAAAAAGACTTGCGTTTTTCGGCTTGGTTTGGTATAATAAACGGAAAGAGGCGGGCGGCGTGAACGCCCGCGTTGACAAAGGAGAAAAAATATGCCTACGATAGCGGTGAAGAAATTGGACGAAAGAGCGGTGTTGCCTACCTACGGTTCGGAGGCGGCTGCCGGCGCGGATTTGTACGCGGTAACGGACGGGGAAGTGGTTTTCGCGCCCGGGGAAACTAAGTTTATCAAGACGGGTTTGGCGATGGAGATTCCCGAAGGGTACGCGGGGCTGATTTACGCGCGCAGCGGGCTTGCCTGCAAGCGCGGGCTTGCGCCTGCCAACAAGGTCGGCGTGGTCGATTCGGATTACCGCGGCGAAGTGATGGTGGCGCTGCATAATCATTCGGCTGTGGAACAGAAAATCGTGTCGGGGGAGAGAATTGCGCAATTGGTGGTAACGCCCTTTTTAAAGGTGGAGTTCACGGCGGCGGACGAGCTGTGCGAGACGGTCAGAGGCGAAGGCGGCTTTGGGAGTACGGGCAGAAAATAAGATAGGTAAAAGCTATGTCGATGCGAATGAGAAAAAAGAGAAACTTTGACGCGCGTATGGAAGCGTGCGGGAAGCTCTTGCTTGCCAAAGGGGCAAACGGGATTTTGAATATGAAAGAGGCGGCGGAAAGTTTTCGCGCGCTGATTGAGTATAAGGCGGCGTTTGGCGAAGAACGGGCGGATTTGCCCGTGGCACTGGAGATTGGCTGCGGGAAGGGCGGATTTGTGATTGCGCTCGCGCAAAGAGAGCCAGACTGCAATTATTTGGCTTTGGAAAAGATGAGTAACGTCATTTTGACTCCGATGGAAGAAGTGAAAAAGCAGGGACTTGAAAATATCCGTTTTTTAAATATCCGCGCGGAGTGTTTGCCTTGCTATATTCCTGAGGGGAGTTTGGATTGTATTTATCTTAATTTCTCCACTCCGTTGCCCAAGCTTGGGTACGCTACGCAAAGGTTGACTCACCGTAATTTTTTAGAGGTGTATAAAAAGCTTTTGAAAAAGGGCGGCAGGATTTTGCAAAAGACGGACGATCGGGATTTTTTCGAGTTTTCCTTAGAAGAGTACAAGGCGTGCGGCTTTACGCTTGAAAAGGTAACCTACGATTTGCACGAGGGCGGGAATCCCGATTGGAACATCGTAACCGAATACGAGCAAAAGTGGGTGGACCGCGGCTTGCCGATTCATCGCGTAGAGGCGGTTTTGGAATAATTCGGCTTTCAAAATTTAAGAAAATTATATCAAAAACCGATATCTTTTTTTGGCGGGGTTGCATTTTAAAGGGCGGTATGCTAAACTAAAAGAAAAACGGAGGGCGCTTACGATGAAAAAGTGGAGACCTTTGGCGCTGTTGTCGGCGCTTTGTTTGACCGTTGGTTTTTCCGCTTGCGGGGAAACGACGGAGGGAACGGAAGAATTACATATTGCGATAACCGCTCCGACGGAGACGGTATATCCTTACGTGGAAAACGCAAAGGAGTATTTGCTGGCGACTCGCGGCGAGGACGTGGGTAGGTATTTGACGGGGATAAAGGATTCGGCGCAAGATATCGTTATCGAATGGACTTGTTCGTTATCAAACGTTTCGGGGTATCGCGTGGAGTATTATTCCAAGGCGGATAAATCGGATTTGAAACGGGTGGAGGTTTCGGCTGAAAAGACTTCTCTTGCCGTGCGGAATTTATACAAGGGCGCGAAGTATCAAGTTTCCGTTAGCGCGCTTGTAAACGGCGCGGTGCAAGAAACGGGGAAATCGAGTTTTGAAACCACGGATTTAGGACCTCGCGTGATGAGCGTGGACGGGATTTATAACGTGCGGGATTTGGGCGGTTATACGACCGAATCGGGAAAAACAAGCACCCAGGGATTAATTTACCGTGGCGGTGCGTTGACTCCGTACGGGCCGTATGATAGTAATCTTTCGGCGGACGGTATGGCGACGATGGCACGGGATATGCAGATAAAAACCGAGTTGGATTTGCGCGGTTACGGCGAGGAATCGGGGTATCTTACCGAAAGCCCTATCCCTGACGCGACGCTCAAATATATTCAGGTTGGCGGGTACGCTTCGGCGTTTTCGATGAAGAACAACTTTAAAGAGGTGTTCTCCTTCTTTGCGGATATCGATAATTATCCTATCTATATGCACTGCACGGGCGGCGCGGATCGGACGGGAACGGTGTCGTTTTTGTTGAACGCCCTAATCGGCGTGTCGGAAACCGACCTTATCCACGATTACGAGTTTACTTCCTTTTCCGTCTACGGGCAAAGGAATAGCATCGACGGGACGGAGTTCGGCGGAATGTTCCAAGCGTTTTATACGAGGTTAAAATCGTTTGAGGGGGAAACTTTGTCGGAAAAGACGGAGTCGTATATGCTTTCGATTGGGGTTACGCAAGAAGAAATCGACTCGATTCGTGCGATTATGTTAGGCGAATAAACGTAAAGCAAATTAAAAAGTGCGTAAAAAGAGGGGGCGGTGCGCTCCCTTTTTTTGCGCTTGAAAAGGGGAGAATATATGCCCGAAAGGGCAAGCGTGGAAAATCGGCGGAAATTTTTAAAAAACGACGGATTTTTTTGCGAAAGACTATTGAAAAAATAAAAAAGGTATGCTATACTGTATTTAGCGGCGGCGTATGCGCCTTTTTACGGGGCAGCGCGGCTGAAAAAAGAAATTTGAACCGAAAGAAGAATCTGACGGCGAAAAGAGTATTCGTTACTGCGGGGCGGGCAAAGCCTTTCCCAAAGAAAAAGTCTATCCAATATAGAGATAGGCGCTCTTTTGCCGTGGCGAAAGAGCGCTTTTTTTGTGGAAAATAGGAGAAAAATCGTGGAAGAGAAGGAAAAACGGATTGCAATTATCAGTATTTTGGTAACCGACAGAGGGGTGAGCGATAGGGTAAATTCGCTCTTGTCCGAATACGGGGATTGGATTTTGGGAAGAATGGGAATTCCTTACAAGGAAAAGGAGGTATCGATTTTGTCGGTGGCGCTTGACGCGCCGATGGAAATTACCAACGCTTTGACGGGGAAACTCGGCAGGATAAACGGGACGTCTGTAAAGGCGCTGTTTGGAAAAATATAAAAGGAGAGAAAAAAATATGAAACTGAGAAGATGGATTGCGGTATTGACGGCTTGCGTAACGGTAGGGCTTTGCGGGGCGGCTGCGGGCTGTTCGGAGGAGGTTGCCGAGGGAGAAGTAACGGTATATATGCCGGACGGCGCGCCTGCGCTTTCTATGGCGAAGCTGATGGCGGAGGATACGGAGACGGACGGAGTTACCTATCGGGTGGTCGGCGGCAGCGTGGATATTGCCTTGAAGGTAACGAACAGGGATAAAGAGAAAAACGCGGATTTTTGTATTTTGCCCGTTGCGACGGCGAGTACGCAAGTGGATAAAGACGAATATAAGCTGGTGGGCTTGGTAACGCAAGGGAATATGTACCTCGTTTCGAACAAGCACTCGGAAAAAATAGAAAACTTGGCTTCGTTGCAGGGTAAAACGGTGGGGGTTGTCAAAATCAACAACGTGCCCGGTTTGACGATGAAGGCGGCGCTCAATCGTCAAGAGGTTGCTTGGCAGGAACTGAAAGAGGGGATATCCGCAAGCGGTTCGCTTGTGAACCTGCAAGGGGTTGCGGGGGTTGACGGGAGTTTTGAATATTACCTCGTGCCCGAACCCAACGTCAGCAAATTGACGGCAAGCGGGAAATTCCACTTAGTCGGAGATTTACAGTCGCTGTACAACGGCGATAGCGGCGAGGTGGGCTATCCGCAGGCGGTGCTGGTAGCGAAAACGGAGCTTTTGACCGAGCGCGCGGAATGGGCGAAAGCGTTTATTGATAAAATCGCGGCGGCGGGGGATTGGCTGTACACCGCGAGCGGCGAGGAGATTTTTAAGGCGGTGCAATCGCATTATGAGGATAAGGGCGTAACGCCTGCGTTTGCCGCGGAAAATTTGTCGGCGGAAACGATTGCGCGGTGCGGGATTTCCTTTGAGTATGCAAAAGACGCGCGGGGGAAAATCGACGGATTTTTACAAGAATTGGTGGAGATTGATTCTTCGAAGGCAAGTCTTATTTCTCAAAACTTTTATTGGTAGTAATCGGATATGGAAAAGAAGGGAAAGAAAATTTTAATTGGAATCGGGAAGGGATGCCTGCAAATTGTCGCCTCGTTTTTCGTGTTGGCGGCGGCTTGGTGGATTGCTTACCTTTCGGCGGGGAACGATTTGTTGGTGCCGCCTCTTTCCGTTTGTTTGAAACGGGCGGTCTTATTGATAGGCGAGGCTTGGTTTTGGGCGGGGTTTGGCGCGACCTTTTTGCGTGTGCTTATCGCTTTTGCGCTGGCGTTTGTTTTTGGGGTTGTTTTTGCCGTCGTCTCGTACCTGCTGCCTTGGTTTCGGCGGTTTTTCTCGCCGATTGCCTCGATATTGCGCTCGCTGCCCGTATTGGCGGTGTTGCTGATATTGCTGGTGGCGATGGGGACGGAAAACGCGCCCGTGGCGGTGGCGTTTTTGTCCTTGTTCCCGATGCTGTATACCTCGACGCTTACGGCGCTTTTAGGCGTGGATAGCCAGTTGACGGAGATGAGTAAGGTGTATAACGTGCCGATTTGGAAACGGGTGGCGTTTTTATATCTGCCGCAAATTTCTCCCTATCTTATCCGCGAGGGCGGGGCGGCGTTGTCCTTTTCCTTGAAACTGGTCGTTTCGGCAGAGGTTATTGCGAATACCTACGAAAGTCTTGGCGGGTTGATGCAAGAGGCGCGCGTTTCCTATGAAATGCCCAATCTGTTTGCGCTGGTGATTCTTACGTTTTTAGCGGCGCTTTTGTTAGAAGGTATCACCGCTTTGATAGCGGCGGCGGTGGAAAGGAGGGTCAAATGAAACTGCAAATTTCCAAATCGTACGGCGAAAAAAAGGTTTTTGAGAACCTTGAACTGGAGATAAAAGAAGGCGAAATCGTCTGTGTTTTAGGCGAATCGGGAGGCGGGAAAACCACTCTTTTGAATATTTTGGCGGGCTTGATTGACTATGCGGGCGAACGGGTGGACGTGCCTGAAAACGTAGGGTATATTTTTCAAGAGCCTCGTCTTTTATCCAACCTTACGGTGGCGGGGAATTTGCGCTACGTGGGGGGCAGGGACGAGGATATTGACGAAATTTTGCAAAAAACGGAGATTTTGGGGCTAAAAAACAAACGCCCGACGAGGCTTTCGGGCGGGGAGAGACAACGGGTGAGTATTGCGCGGGCTTTTTTGTCTGACGCGCCGCTGCTCCTTTTAGACGAGCCGTTTTCCTCCCTCGATACCGCTTTAAAAATACGGCTTTTGGAAGTGTTTGCGAAATTGTGGCGGGAAAAGCCGAAAACGGCGGTGATGGTAACGCACGATATAGAGGAAGCGTGCGCGTTAGCGCAGAGGATTGTGGTATTGAAAGGGGGAAGAATCGTATTGGATATTCCCGTAGAGGGGGAAATTCCCCGCGCGTACGGGAGCAATCAAGAGTTGAAAGAAAAATTATTGCAGGCATTGTTAGCATAAGAAAACCGCCGATCTTTTATTGAGGTCGGCGGTTTTAAATTTTTGGTTTAGAAAACGGGATAGGCGGTGCAAATCCTTGACAAAAAGCGCGTTTTGTATTATGCTTTTACGGTGCGCGCGCGTACGAGCATTTTTTAGGAGTATGTTATGCGGATTCGGCTTTCCGATCATTTTAATTACGGGCGAATGTTGCGTTTTACCCTGCCCTCTATCGTGATGATGGTGTTTACCTCCGTTTACGGGGTGGTGGACGGATTGTTCGTGTCGAATTTTGCGGGCAAGGACGCGTTTACCGCGATCAATTTGATTTTTCCCTATCTTATGATCGTGGCGACGGTCGGGTTTATGTTCGGCACGGGCGGCAGCGCGTTGGTATCGAAAACGATGGGTGAGGGGGACAAAGAGAAAGCAAACGGCTATTTTTCCTTGCTCGTTTATACGGCGGTGGCGTTATCGGTGCTGCTGGGGGCTCTTTCCTTCGTATTCTTGCACCCGATTGCCGAGTTTTTAGGTGGAGGGCAAGTGAGCGAATCGGTATTGGATAAAGCCGTCCTTTACGGGAGAATACTGCTGTGCGGATTGCCCTTTTACGTGTTGCAAATGATGTTCCAAAGTTTTTTCGTAACGGCGGAAAAGCCCAAGCTGGGGCTGGTTTCGACGTTGGCTTCGGGCGGGACGAATATTGCTTTGGACGCGCTGCTCGTGATTTTATTGCCGCAAGAGTATAAATTGATCGGGGCGGCGGTAGCGACGGCGGCAAGTCAATTCGTCGGCGGGATAATTCCGATTTGTTATTTTTTCCGTAAAAACAAGAGTCTGTTGCGCCTCGGAAAAACGAAATTTAGCGGTTTTGCGATTGGGAAAACGTGCGTGAACGGCTCGTCGGAGTTTATGAGCAACGTTTCGATGAACGTCGTGGCGATGCTATACAATATGCAGCTTTTGCGCTACGCAGGCGAAAACGGGGTTGCCGCGTACGGCGTGTTGATGTACGTCAGCTTTATTTTTGCAGCGGCGTTTTTGGGGTATACCATCGGCGTGGCGCCCGTCGTTGGGTATCATTTCGGGGCGAGAAATCACTTTGAACTTCGGGGGCTGCTGAAAAAAAGTTCGCTGCTTGTGGCGATTGGGTCGTTGGCGATGTTGGGGATTGGTGAAGCGCTTGCTTTGCCCCTCTCAAAAATGTTCGTTGGGTATGACGAGGCGCTATTGAAAATGACCGTAGACGGGTTTCGGATTTTTGCCTTTTCCTTTTTGCTTATGGGGTTTGCGATTTTTGCCTCGGGGTTCTTCACGGCGCTCAACGACGGCGTAACCTCGGCGATTATCTCTTTCCTGCGTACCTTGGTCTTTCAGGTGGCGGCGGTTATGCTGTTGCCTCTGCTTTGGGGTTTGGACGGGATTTGGTATTCGGTCATCGTTGCCGAGTTTATGGCGGCGGCACTGTCGTGGGTGTTCTTGTTCTTTAAACGCAAAAAATATCGGTATTTTTGAGAATTGCAAAAACGATAAAACGGGGCGGATTTTTTATCCGTCCCTTTTTATTCGCTTGATTTTATCGATAATATATGATATAATAAAGAAAAAAACGAGGGAAAGAAAAATGTCGAACAAGATAGAAACGAAAGAAACGGGAGAAATTTCCAAAGCGACGATATGGCGTATGCCGTTATATTTGCATTTTTTACAGGAAGAAAGTTCCAAGGGGGCGCAATACATTTCCTCGACGGTTATTGCGCAAAATATTTCCGTATCGTCGGTGCTTGTACGAAAGGACCTTGCGTTGGTGTCTTCCGAGCCGGGCAGACCTAGACTTGGGTTTGCCATCAGCAGATTGATCGTAGACATTGAAAAATTCTTAGGTTATGACAATCTTTCCGATGCCATTATCGTGGGCGCGGGCGGTTTAGGGCGCGCGTTCCTTGGGTACGAGGGGTTTAAAAGCAACGGGCTGCATATTTTGGCGGCGTTTGATATCTCGGAAAAATTGGTGGGAACCAAAGTAGCGGGAAAAGAAATTATGCCGTTGGACAAGCTGGGAGAGTTTGTGAAAGTGCATAACGTCCGCATCGGAATTATCACCGTGCCCAAGGTAGCGGCGCAAGAGGTTTTAAACAAAATGGTGGAGGCAGGTATCAAAGCAATTTGGAATTTTGCGCCTGCGCCCTTGCGCGTGCCTAAGGATATCCTATTAAAGACGGAGGATTTGGCGGCGTCGCTTGCGATGCTGGCGGCAAAGTTGTACAAGACGAACGATTTGAAATAAAACGCTCGTTCTCGCTTTTTGCGTTGGCTACGGGCGAAAAGCGGGAGGGAGTATGACGGAAAAATTGCATAGCAAAACGGAAAACGAAAACGGGAAAGAAAATTTGCAAGCGCTGCTCAAAAGAGTGCGCGCGGCGCAGGTGGACTTTTCCGTTTTTTCACAGGAAAAAGTGGACGAAATTTTTAAGGCGGCGGCGTTGGCTGCCGCTGCCGCGCGGATTCCGCTTGCCGAAATGGCGGTGGAAGAAACGGGCATGGGGCTAATGGAAGACAAGGTAATTAAAAACCATTACGCCGCAGAGTATATCTATAACCGCTATAAAGGCGAAAAGACCTGCGGGATTATTGAGGAGGACGAGGCGGGCGGCTACGTGCGTATCGCCGAGCCGATCGGAGTGGCGGCGGCGGTGATTCCGACTACCAACCCGACGTCAACGGCGATTTTTAAGGCGTTGATCTGTTTAAAAACTCGCAACGGATTGATTATGTCCCCGCACCCGCGGGCGAAAAAATGCACGATTGCGGCGGCTAAAATCGTGTTGGAGGCGGCGGTGGCGGCGGGCGCACCGAAGGATATTATCGGCTGGATTGAAGAGCCGTCGGTGGAGTTGTCCGCTTATCTTATGAAGGAATCGGACATTATTTTGGCGACGGGCGGGCCTGCGATGGTGCGCGCGGCGTATTCTTCGGGAAAACCTGCGATTGGGGTGGGCGCAGGGAACACGCCTGCCGTGATCGACGAGAGCGCGGATATTCGTTTGGCGGTTTCGTCCGTGGTGCATTCGAAGACTTTTGATAACGGGGTCATTTGCGCATCTGAGCAAGCGATTGTCGTCGTAAAGTCCGTCTATGAAAAGGTAAAAGCGGAAATGCAGGCGCAAGGCTGTGTATTTTTAAGCGGAGAAGAAAAGGAAAAATTGCGCAAGGTGATGTTTGGTGAAAAGGGCTTAAACGCACAAATCGTTGGGCAGAGCGCGCGGCGGATTGCCGAGCTTGCAGGTATACAGGTACGAGAGGATACCAAGGTTTTGGTGGTGGAAGCGGAGAAAGTCGGCGAGGAAGAGCCGTTTTCGATGGAAAAGCTTTCCCCTGTGTTGACGGCGTACAAGACGGAGGATTTGTCTAAGGCGTTGGACGTTGCGGAAGGATTGGTGCGCGGTGGCGGGTTTGGGCATACGGCGGCGATTTATATCGACGAGAGGAAAAATAGCGCGGGGTTAAACGATTTTTGCGAGCGTATGAAGACTTGCCGAATTCTCGTCAATACGCCGGCGGCGCAGGGCGGGATTGGAGATTTATATAATTTTCGTTTGACACCTTCGTTAACCTTAGGGTGTGGTTCTTGGGGCGGCAACAGCGTGTGTGAAAACGTTGGGATAAGCGAGCTTATCAATATAAAGACGGTGGCGCATCGCCGAGAGAATATGCTGTGGTTTCGTGCGCCCGAAAAGGTGTATTTTAAGCGGGGGTGTTTGAAAACGGCGCTTGCGGAATTGGGGAAATCGGGCTATCGCCGCCGTCGGGCGTTCGTCGTTACGGATAAATTTTTGTACCAAAGCGGTATGGTGAAAAAAGTTACGGACGAGCTGGACGGACTGGGGATTGCGCATACCGAGTTTTTCGAGGTTACGCCCGACCCGACCTTGGCTTGCGCAAGAGAGGGCGCGAAGCGGATGGAAAGCTTTGCGCCCGACGTCGTAATCGCGGTGGGCGGCGGGTCGCCGATGGACGCGGCAAAGGTAATGTGGGTTTTGTACGAGCACCCGTCCGTACGCTTTGAGGATCTTGCTTTGCGGTTTATGGATATTCGCAAGCGAGTGTTTACCTTTCCGAAGATGGGGCAAAAAGCGATTTTTTACGCGATTCCTACGACGGCGGGGACGGGGAGTGAAGTTACTCCTTTTGCCGTAATTACGGATGAGAATACGGGGCATAAATACCCGCTTGCCGATTATGAATTGATGCCGACCGTAGCGATTTGCGACGCCGAGTTGATGCTCGATATTCCGCAAAAATTGACGGCGTACGCGGGGTTTGACGCGCTCTCGCACGCGGTAGAGGCGGTGGGGTCGCTATTGGCTTCCGACTTTACGAACGGACTGGCTTACGAGGCGATTTCACTGTTAATCTCGTACCTGCCCCGCGCGTTTGAGAAGGGGAGCGGGGATATTTTGGCGAGAGAAAAGGTGGCGAACGCCGCAACTATGGCGGGTATGGCGTTTGCAAACGCCTTTTTGGGGGTATGTCATTCGATGGCGCACAAGCTGGGCGCGAGGTGGCATTTGCCGCACGGTATGGCGAACTCGTTATTGCTAATCGAGGTAATGAAATTTAACGCGGTTCCCAGCCCTGAAAAGATGGGGACGTTTCCTCAATACGCCTATCCCGACTGTTTGGCGCGGTATGCAAAGGTGGCGAGGTATATCGGCTGCAAAGGGGAAACGGACGAGGAACTGTTTGGCGCGCTGTTAGAAAAAATCGAGGAAGTGCAACGGGTATTACAAATTCCCAAAACGATAAAAGAGGCGCTTGGCGCGGGGGTTTCGGAAAGTGCGTTTTTAGAGAGCGTGGATAAAATGAGTAAAGACGCTTTCGATGACCAGTGCACGGGGGCAAATCCGCGCTATCCGTTGGTGCGGGAGATTCGGCAAATGTATCTAAACGCGTATTACGGGCAAGAAAAAGAGTAAAAGACGGGGTAAGATTATAACGCGGAAGAATTGACTTCTTCCGCGTTTTGATATATAATGGTAGAAAGAAAGCTTTCAAAAGGGAAAACGGTATGCTGGATTGGAACGCCTTGGCGGGCAAGAAAATATGTATAGCGGTTAGCGGCGGGAAGGATTCCGTCGCCCTTTTGCGGTACTTAAAAACCCGTCAACAAGACTACGGGTATACTTTATCCGTCGTACACTGTCAGCACGGGATTCGCGGGGAAGAGAGTTTGGAAAACGCCGCGTTCGTAGAGGGGCTTTGTAAGGAGTACGACCTGCCCTTTTACCGTTTTGACGAGGATTGTATCGCGCGGGCAAAGCGGGAAAAAGTCAGTTTGGAAACGGCGGCGCGGAATTTTCGTAAAGAGGCGTTTTTCGAGGTTTTAAAAACAGGGAAAGCGGATTTTTTGGCGACGGCGCATCATTTAAACGACGAGGCGGAAACGGTGCTGTTTCGGCTTGCTCGCGGTACGCTATCGGGGGTTAAGGCGATGACCGCGGTGGACGGACGGTTTATTCGACCCTTTTTAAATTGGACGAAAGAGAAAATCGAGGCGTACGTAGACGAGCACGGTTTGGAGTATCGGGAAGATTACACCAATTTGGATAAAGAAATTACCCGCAATAAGCTTCGTTTGGAGGTTTTGCCTGCCTTGGAGGAGGCGGTACCCGGCGCGGCGGGGAATCTTGTGAAATTTGCGGGGCTTTGCGCCGAGGACGACGAGCTTTTGCAGCGGCTTTCAGGAGCTCTTTTGGTTGCCGAGGCGGACGGGTATACCGTGTTGTTTAGTAAAGAGAAACCGTTGTTTTCCCGTGCCTGCTTGAAGGCGATGAAGGGGCTGGGGATTGAAAAGGATTATACTTCCGTGCATTTGGAAGACGCGTTTTTATTACAGGAAAAAGAGCGGGGGGCAAAATTGAGCCTACCCAAGGGCGTGGAGGCGGAAAAGCGAAACGACGGGGTTGCGTTTTATTTGAAAAAGGAAGAAAAAGAGGAAAGAGGCGAGGAAAAACTTTTTAACGAAATCGGGTTTGACGGGGGCAGGTATGAGGTTATCGTTGACACACAGTCGATAGAAAGTGATTTTCCGTTCCGTACACTGTATATAGATAAAGGCAAATTAACGGGCGAGGAACGGTTTCGTTTTCGTGAAGAAGGGGATATGATTGCGCGGTTTGGCGGCGGGGAAAAGACGTTGAAAAAGTTTTTCAACGAGGAAAAAATTCCCGTTGCACAGCGATCGTATTTGCCCGTTGTGGCAAGAGGGAAAGAGGTGCTTGCCGTTTGCGGCGTGGAAATTTCCGAAAAGGTGAAAACGGACGAGAATACGACGAAGGTTTTGTATTTGGCGTTGAGAAAAAAGAGTAAATAAAAAAACGCAGGTTTGTAAGCCTGCGTTTTTTTGTCGTTAATACTTATTCAAATTTGGGAAGCCAGTCGCCGTGTGCTTCGATGAGGTCGTCGCAAAGGGACTTGATTTCGTCCAAGGTCAACTGATCGCGGGTGTGCGGGTCGAGGTACGCTGCTTGATAGATGTATTCTTTCTTACCCGTAACTGCGGCTTGGATCGTCATATTATGTACGGCGATATGGGTCATATTCAGCCCTGCAAGCTGGTCGGGAATATCGCCGACGACGCAAGGGTTCATCCCGTTCGAATCCACCATAATGGGGACTTCGACACAAGCGTTTGCGGGCAGGTTGGTGATAAGACCTGTGTTTTGTACGTTGCCGTAAATCTTGTAGGGAACCCCCGTTTCGCACGCTTCCATAATACGCGAACCGTACTCACGCGAGCGTTCGTGTTTGATGTTTTCGGGTTTCATAATATCTTCTCTTTGCTGTTTCCAGTCGCGGATTTGGTTTACGCAGCGACGGGGATATTCGTCGAGGGGGATATTGAAACGCTCGATAAGTTCGGGATGGTCTTTTTTGATAAAGTAAGGGTGATATTCGGCGGTATGTTCGCTGCTTTCGGTGTTGTAATAGCCGAATCTGTTCATTATCTCCAAACGAACGAGGTCGTTTTGGGGTTTTACTTCGTTAAAGCGTTCTTTCAAAGCGGGGTACATATCGTTGCCGTTCTTGTCCTTGATGCTAAGCATCCAGCACATATGGTTGATACCCGCCAAGGTATAGGTCGTGTCGTTCAATTCGGGCATATTCAACCATTCGGCAAGAGATTTCGTAACGACTTGGCAGGAATGGCAAAGCCCGACGGTATTGATTTTCGTATACCGCTGCATATACCCCGAAAGGATACTCATCGGGTTAGAATAGTTAAGGAACAGGGTGTTGGGGCAGACTTTTTCCATAACGTCGGCGTAGCGTTTCATAACGGGAATGGTACGCAAGCCGCGGAAAATACCGCCAATGCCGAGGGTGTCGCCGATCGTTTGGCGAAGACCGTATTTTTTAGGGATTTCAAAATCGGTTACGGTGCAGGGCTCGTAGCCGCCGACTTGAATGGCGTTGACGACGTAGGTGGCGTCCCTAAACGCCTCTTCCGTTTCTTCCTCGTTGGTGGCGAGGTATTTTTTCACCGTTACCGCGGGTTTATATTTATCGCGCAGAGCGCTGATAAGGACGAAAGATTCGTCCAAGCGGTCGGGGTCGATGTCCAAAAGCGCAATTTCAAATTGCGGCAAGCCTTCCGCCAAAAGACAGTCGCCAAGCACGTTTTTTGCAAATACCGTACTGCCTGCGCCTAAAAAAGTAACTTTCATTTTGTTTTTTCTCCTTGCTTTTTTTATTTTCGTGTGCTATACTAAATAACACAAAGATTTCACGTTTTGTTTGAAAAGGGGAAGGAATATGTTGTCTAAAATTTTATTTTCCAACGCCGAAAAAAAGATATTGACCCTTTCGCAAGGTGGGTCATCGCCCCTGTACGTTTGTGATATAGGTTGGCATAAAACGCCGCCCTCGCATACTTTTGGCCCCGCCGTAAGACCCTATTATTTGTTGCATTTTATCGAGTCGGGCAAGGGGGAAATCGAAAGAGAAGGCAAGATAACGCCGCTTGCAAAAGGGGACGCGTTTTTGATTTTGCCGGGGGAAGTAACCACCTACCGCGCCGATAAGGACGAGCCTTGGACGTATCGCTGGATTAGCTTTGCGGGGGATTTTGCGAAAGAGCTGGTCGAGGAAACGACGGACTTGCTTTCGATGAAATACCGCGCAAGCGGGCTGCAAGCGTTGCGCCAAGCCCTCGACGACGAGATTTGCGACAAGGTAAACAGCCTTAGAGTGCTGTTGACGGCGCTTTCTTCCATTCAGAGCGTTGAAAAAAGAACGGAAAGTCTGTCGGAGGAAAGCGTGGTTTCCACGGCGCTTCGGTATTTAGAAGAAAATTATTTCCGCGATATCGACGTGGCTTCCCTTGCCGATTCGTTCGGGTATTCCCGCGCGTATTTTACGACTTTGTTTTCAAAGCGCACGGGCAAATCACCCTATCGGTATTTGACTTACGTGCGGATGGAAAAAGCAAAAGAATTTTTGCGCGCCACCGAGCATACGGTAGAGGAAATTGCCTATTCTTTGGGCTTTTCCTGCGTCAGTCGGTTTTCCGAGCTGTTTAAAAAATATACCCGCCTTACTCCGTTGCAGTATCGAAAGAGCGAGAAGGGTTAGGCTTGTTTTCAGTATAGCATAGTTTTTTAGGGTTTGTAAATACCTTTTTGTTTGTATTTTTTTACGTTTTGTTTGATTTTGTGTAAAAAATCCGCGCAAGCCGCAAAGGCTTGCGCGGATATGCTTTTTGTCGTGCAAATTTTATTGGTCAACGCGGGTAATCGCTTTTAAGGTATAGACCATTTTGCCCATATTGTACGAATAAGGATTTTCCATACGGAGCATTACGTTTCTGTTCGCGTTGTTTTGGCTTTCTGCCGAAGAGGCAATCCAAATCGTTTGTGAAGGGCCGGGGTTGTTGGCGTCAATCGTTACGGTTGCCGCACGGTAGTTGACGGGCTTTTTAATCGTTTCGCCGTTTAAAGTATAGGTGAATTGCTGGCTGGTCGCGTCGCCGAAACTAAAATTAAGGGTTTGCACGTCGTAGTGGAAGGGGCTGTAAATTTGCATCTTGCCCGAAGTAACCGAGGTGCTGAGCGCGCGGAGCGCAACGACGAGCTGTTCTTTGTCTACGAAGGTCAAATCTTCGTCCCGTTCAAAATCGTGCGAGGTGGATTTGTTGTTGGCAAGGTTGGTAATCTTGCAAACGCCGTTGCCGTCGGTATCGTAAGTGATATCCCATTTTGCCTTCAATTCGCTATAGCAGGAT
Source organism: Clostridiales bacterium (assembly GCA_015069295.1). Taxonomy (GTDB): domain Bacteria; phylum Bacillota; class Clostridia; order Christensenellales; family Borkfalkiaceae; genus Scatosoma. Next base: position 15,436 of record SVIW01000009.1, on the reverse strand, counting down.
TCTATCGTCGAGCCTGCTTTGTTATTGGGGCTGTGGTTGATAATTTCTACGTGCGATTCGATGGGGCGAAGCGCAGATTCGGTGGAGAGGAAAACGACTTTCGATTGGGTTTTGTCGATAAATTCTTTTTCTTTGCCGCCAAATTCGTAATGCACTTTGATTTCGAAGCTAGTCGTATATTCGTAGGCGGATTTGCCGTCTACGGTCGTGCTCTTAAGCTGAGTGGTGTACGTTCCCGTATCGTAAGAAAAGGCGTAACCCAACGAGCTCGCGCCCGAAGCCTCTTCAAAGGTCGCTTCGTATTCGATCGTTTCGTCGACGTCTTGGTAGACGAGGGAGGCTTGGTTCCAGTAGGGTTGAAAGGCTAATTTTTGGTCGCCCGCCGAACAGCCTGCAAGGGTGGTAATGCCCAGCGCCAAAGCAAGCGCGGGGATAAGTTTTTTCGCTTTCATATCTTTCTCCGTAATCGGCGCGGGATTTTCACGCCGTAAAATGACTACTTTTCTCTTATTATAGCACATATTTTCCGATTTGTAAAAACAAAATCGAGATTTCTTGAAAAATATTGTGAAAAAAAGCTGAAAATTTGCTTTGGAATATGCTATAATAAAGAAAAGAAAAAAAGGAGGGCGCAATATGCGGACGGTTATCGAGGCGTATACTTTATCCGAGTGTATGGAAGAGGTTAGCAAATACGCCGAAGCCTATGAAAAATTGGGCGGGAAAAATTTAATTTTCTGCGAAGACAGACTGACTTTGATTGCCGAACGCGCTCTGCTTTCCCGTATGGGCGGGACTTTTTTTACTTCCGTTTCCACCTTTGCAAGGTTCGTAAAGACGGAAGGGCGCGCCATCAGCAAGCAAGGCTCGGTGATGGCGGTCGGCGAAGTGATGACAAGGCTGCAACGGGAAGGGAAATTGCAATGCTTTACCACCCTTTCGGGGATTGGTAACAACGCGCGCTGCGTGTACGAGACTTTGGCGCAAATGTCCGCCTCTAAGGTTTCGCCGTCAACCTTGAAAGACAGTCTTGCGTTGTTGGCAGAGGACGCTTTAAAAAGTAAGGTTGCCGACCTTACCGAAATTTACGAGGGCTATACTTCGTTTTTAAAAGAGAACGGGTATTTGGACGAAAGTGAGTATCTTTCCCTGCTGCCCCAGCGCATCCGCGAAGAAGGAATTTTAAAGGGCTACAACGTGTTTTTCCTTTGTTATTCCTCCTTTACGGCGCAGGCTTGCGAAGCGGTACGCGCCGTTTTGGAGACGGCGGAAAACGTCGTCGGGGTTTTCTGCGGGGGAGAAGAGGAATTGTATACCAACCGCGCCAAGGAAACCTTTCTTCGGGTGTGTGAGGAATACGGGAAAACCCGCGTGGTAAATCTCGGTACTCCCCTTTTTGGAGAGGCGGAAGTTTTGCGGAAGGGGTTGTTCGAGCCGTTGCAGGAAGCACCGCCCCGCTATACGGAAAACGTGCGGATATTCGAGGCGGCGGATAAGGGCGCGGAAGTGGAATTCGTAGCGGCGAAAATCCGCAGAGAAATGGCGGAAACGCCAAGTCTTCGCTATCGGGATATCGCCGTGCTCGTGCCCTCGGCGGAGGGGTACGCGCTGTCGGTGAAAAAGACCTTTGCCGAATACAAGATTCCCTTTTTTATCGACGAGAAGCGCTCTTTAAAACGGCACCCGTTGTCGGAGTTTTTGCTTGCCTGCTTGCGGGTAGTGCGCGAACGGTTTACTCCCTCGTCCGTGCAGGCGTTGGCGCAAAATTTATTTTTTGGCGAAAGCGACGAATATAGAAACTATCTTTTGAAATTTGCCAACTATCGCGGCGGCGCGAAACGATTGATAAAAACGGGAGAGGCGGTAGAAAAAAGCTTTGATGTTGCCCGTTTGTCGGCAGGTCGGGAGCGGTTGTTGAAAGCGACGGAAAATATAAAAGCAAGGGGGCAGGGTCGAGAATACTGCGCCGCAATCGTGAAAATTATGCAGGATTTCGAGGTGGAAAAGACCTTGAAGGATTTGGAAGGCGGTTTGGACGATCTTGCGCAAAAGAGTTATCTTGCTCAGATTTCGTCGGCGATAGAAGGCGTTTTAAAAGAGGCGTTGCTGTTGACGGGGGATAAGGAAATGACGGTCGCCGAATTTGAGACGGTGCTGCAAAACGGTTTGGATGCGACGGAAATTTCCCTAATTCCCTTAAAGGCGGACGCGGTGTTCGTGGGGGATATCGCGCAGAGTCGTATCGAAAAGGTGGGCGTGTTGTTTGCGCTGGGTATGACCGAAGAAGTGCCGTATGCGGCGGCAGACACCGCGATTATTTCCGACAAAGAAATGCAACGGCTTGCCGAGGTGAAATCGCTGTTAGAGCCTAGCGTTGCAGAAGTAAACCTGCGTACCCGCGAAAGCGTGGGATTGAATCTTTGCACCTTTTATAGGCGCTTGTATCTTACCTATCCGCTTTCCGTGAACGGGGACGAGCCTGCGCTCAGCGAAATTTTCCGTTATATCGACGGGTTGTTTTGCGAGGAAAACGGCGGGAGATTATTGCGACGGAAAAAATACGAAAAAGCCGACTTTGCTTATCAATGTGGGGCGGTAACACCTGCCATTCGACAGTTGCTGCTGGAAAAGGAAGATTTTGAGAAAAAGCGGGATTTAGCGCAAGAGGGGCTGCGGGAAGAATACTCCTCGCTATACGCGGCATTAGAGAGCGTCGGCGTGCGTGAAATGGACGAATATTTGATAAAACGCGGGGGGCAGGTATCGATTGAACGAGGAGAAGAGCTCTTCTTTAAGGACGGGAGAATTTCCCCGACTTCGCTGGAAGAATATTTTTCCTGTCCCTTCCGTCATTTTGCGGAAAGAGGTCTGAAACTGAAAAATCGGGAAGAGGCGGTGGTGCTTGCCGTCGATTCGGGGAACTTCGTGCATTTGTTATTGGAAAAGGTTACGAAGGAACTGGACAACGTAGCGAAAGAAGAAGATATGCGCAGGTATGCAATAAAGGTGGGCAGAGAGCTGTTGCAAGAATCGGTATACGCTATGCAGCAGGATACCGCTTCGGGCGCGTACTTTTTAGAAAAACTTTTAAAAGAGGGCGCGGAAGCGGCGGTCGCCGTGTTTAGGCAGGTAAAAAATTCGGCGTATACGATCGAGGCGACGGAAAAAGAGGTAAAGGGAGAGTTTTTCCGCGGCAAAGTGGACCGTGTGGACGAAACGGACGAGTTTGTCCGCGTCATCGATTATAAGACGGGGAAAATCGACGACAGCGCGCTGTCCTATTATACGGGACAGAAGATGCAAATGCAGCTGTATATGTCTGCGCTAAAAGGGAAGAAAAAGCCCGCGGGGGTATTTTATTTCCCCGCTTCGTTAGAATTCGGCGAAGAGGACGGGCGGTTCCGTATGCGCGGGTTTTTAAACGGCAGCGAAGCGGCGCTCCGCTGTGGGGATAAGAATATTTCCGAAACGGAAAAAAGCGAATATTTCCCTGCTTCGTTGAAGAACAACGCGCGGGCAAAGCGGGTTATGGAAGAGGAAGAGTTTTCCAATTTCGTGGACTATTCGGTGTTTGCGGCGAGAAAGGCGTGTGGGGAATTAAAAGAGGGGTATATTGCTCCGTCGCCCTACGAGGGGAGCTGCGAATACTGCAAATACGGCGGTATGTGCGGGTTTACGACGGAGTCGTCGGTGCGGCGCAAGGAAGGAAAAATCGAGCCGACGACGATTGCCGAGATCGCGAGAAAAGAAAAATACGGGAAGGAGGATTGACGAGATGGCATTTACGCCCGATCAACAGCGCGCCATCGACGCGCAAGGAAAGGTAATCGTATCTGCGTCTGCCGGCAGCGGTAAGACGACGGTTATGATTGAAAAAATTATCCGTCTCGTACAGTCCGGCGTCGGCGTCGGCGAAATTTTGGCGGTTACCTTTACCAAAAAGGCGGCGGCGCAGATGAAGGAAAAGCTTAGCAAAAAGCTGATAGAGACCATCAACGAAAAGGAGCTTTCAAAGGAAAGACGGGCGACGTTAAAAAAGCAGCTTACCGAAGTGCCGACGGCGGATATTTCCACCATTCATTCCTTTTGCGCAAAGCTGATTCGCACGCACTTTTTTGCAGCGGGCGTGGACAATGCCTTTCGGGTTATCGGCAGCGACGACGCGGAGGGGGTTGCCCTTAAAAACGAAGCCCTCGACGGAATTTTGGAAGAGGGCTACGAATCGCAAGAGGAGGATTTTGCGCACTTATTGTCCGTGTACTGGCGAAAAAAGAGCGACAATGCGCTGCGCAGAATTTTCCACGAATTGTACGAAAAATTGCGGATTCGAGAGGATTATAAAGCGTATTTAGAGCTTTCGGCGGGGCAAAACGAGGAGAGCTTTTGCGCGGTAACGGACGAGCTTTTTGCGCTTATAAAAGAAAAATTTGCCTACTATGCAGGGCAGGTGGAAAGGGAAAAAGAGTATTTTGAAACCGCGGGCGCAAAGGCGCAAACAGCGCTTTGTTGCGAGCTGATATCCTGGGTAAATCAGCTTTGCGGGGCGTTGGATTTATTCGCGGCGCGGGAGATAGGAAAACCGAAATTTACGGTCAATAGGCTGTCGAAGCAGGACAAAGAGAACGCGGAGTTTGTCGAAAAATCGAAAAGACTCGGCTTTTTAAAGGAGCGTATCGTAAAAGCCTACGAGGACGCTTTTTCCTCCCTTGGCGACAGGGAAGAAGCGCTTGCTTTGTATTTACAGGCGAGTCGGACGGCGCGCGCGCTGGGGAAATATCTTTTGCGCTTTGACGAGCGGTATGAAGAGCTGAAAAAAGAACGCGGCGTGTTGGATTATAACGATTTAGAGCACAAGGCGCTTGCGCTGCTGGCAGATCCCGCGGTGGCGGCGGAAGTACGCGAGAAATACCGTTACGTTTTCGTGGACGAATATCAGGACGTCAACCCCGTGCAGGACGCGATCGTTTCTCGGCTTGGCGGCGACAACGTGTTTTTGGTGGGGGATAAAAAGCAGTCGATTTACGGGTTCCGTGGCAGTCAGTCGAAATATTTTTCGGACAAGCAAGAAGAATACGCGGCAGGCGTAGGACAAAGCTTGTCGATACAGAAAAATTTCCGCAGTGCGAGCGAGATTTTAAACGCTGTAAACCTGCAATTTGCCAAGGTGATGACGAAGGAGAATTGCGACGTCGATTACAAGGGCACTTCGATGATGGAGGGGGGGGATCGGTACGATCCCTACACGGGGAAGGTGCAGGTGCATTTCACGGGCAAGGACGAGGCGGAAGAGAAAAAGGAGCGGGGCGTGTATTCGGTGAAGGAGCACGCAGCAAAGCCTTCGGAATCGCTCAGTCGCGTTACGGAAACGATTTTAGGGATTTTAAAATCGGAGAGGGGACGGAAATGGTTTGACCCCGACACGGGGAAGGAACGGGCGTTGGAGTACGGCGATATTGCCGTTTTGTCGAGAAAGAAAAAGGGAAAAATCGTCGAGACGGTGGCGCAGCTTTCGGATAAGGGAATCCCGGTTTCTAGTGCGGCGGCGGTCAACGTTTGCGCCTTTTCCGAGGTAAAAACTCTGATAGACATTTTGTCGCTTATCGACAACGCGGAGCAGGACGTGCCTCTTTGCAGCGCGTTGCTCTCCTCAATGGGGAATTTGACGGCGGACGAGTTGACGAAAATCCGTCTTGCCTATCCAGCCGAAAAAACTTTCCGTCTTGCTTGCCGAAGATATGCCGACGAGGGAGAAGGGGAGCTTTGTCATAAGCTGAAAAGATTTTACGCCTATTACGAAAAGGCGCGGTTGCTTTCGAGGGTTTTGGACGCGGGGGAATTGTTGACCCGTATTCTTGCGGAAACCAAGATGGAAGCGAGGCTGCTTTCGAGGGAAAACGGGGCGGCGTGTTTAAAACGAATCCGCCGTTTTATCGACGAAAGCGTTTCGCCGGAGCCGATGTCCGTACACGCGTTTTTGGAAAGGTTGCGCGATTTGGAATATCAAATCGAATACAGCGAAAGCGGCGGGGAAGATTCGGTAAAGGTGTTGACGATGCATTCGTCCAAGGGCTTGGAATATCCCGTCGTTATCGTGGACGGGCTGAGTACCTCTTTTCACGGAATCGATCGGGACGAGGTGTACGTCGAGGAGAAATTCGGGCTTGCGCCGCGGGCGTACGACGTCGAAAAAATGACGAAAAAATCGACGCTTTTGCGGGCGTTGTACGAAATGAAATCGGAAAAGAGCGCGGTGGAAGACGGCTTGAATTTGTATTACGTGGCGTTGACCCGCGCAAAGTACGCTCTGCACTTATTGTTTGAGGAAAAAACGCCGTTTACCGATATTAAATACGCGCGCTCGTATGCGGAATTGACCGATTTTAAGGTCTGGGAAAGGTATGAGGCGGCGGCTTTGGCGGGCGAAATGGAAAAGGAAGAACGCCAAGCCTTGGTTTTGCCGAGCAGCGAGCGGTTGACGGAGAAAATTGCGGCGGCGCTGCAATGGCAATACCCGTTTGCAGGATGCGAAAATCTGCCGGTGAAAAGTTCGGCAACGCACCTTCTTTCCAAAGAGGCTTTGGACGAACGGCAAATAGACGGCGTGGCAGACGTCGGCTATGGGCGGGAGATAGTAACTCTCGGCACTTTGTTTGATTTGGACGAAGAGGGGCAAGATGGCAACGCGAGAGAGCAGGGGATTGCCTATCACGCCTTTTTGGAAGACTTTGATTTTTCCCGTTTGGTTACGCCAAGCGGGGCGGTAGATAAGGAAACTTTGCTTGCTATCGTAAAGGAATGCCTTGTGGGCTTTGGCGAGCAGGCGAAATATCTGACGGCGGAAAAATTGACGGAAATTTTGCAAAACGACGTTTTCTACGAATTGCAGGATTGCAGATTGTATAAAGAACAGCAGTTCTTGGTTGCGTTGCCTGCCTTGGAAACCTACGTAAAATTCCGCGGTTTGCCAAAGTCGGCGGCGACGGAAGCGGAGCAGATAATTTTCCAAGGCGCAATCGATTTGTTGGCGGTTGGGGACGAGGTACGGATTATCGATTATAAGTATTCGGGCAAGGACGCGCAGGGGCTGCTTGCGCAGTACACGCCGCAGCTTAAATTGTACAAAATGGCGGTGGCGAAAATTTTGCAGCTTGAGGAAAAATCGATACGTTGCACCATCGTCAATATCAAACGCGGGATTAGCGTGGACGTCGAATAAAAAAAGAGGCGGGAAGAGTTCATCTCATACCTGCCTCTTTCTTTTTTCGATAAAATTCGATTGTAAACGACAAAAGTACCTTTGCGTTTTTGGCAATACTCAACGCAAAGGAGGGGGGTATGGTCGAGTTTATTGAAAAAAATACCACGCTTTGTATCGTGATTTGCGCGGCGGTAGGGTTGCTTTGGCTGTCTGCTTTGATAGGGAAAAGAATTTGTTTCGTTTTTTTGTTGCCGTTGTTTGGCGGGGTGTTGTCGGCGACGTATTTGACGGGGGCGTCCTCGTCGGCAAGCTTTTTTGCCGTCGGTTGTTTTTTGTCCTGCGGCGGGGTGGGGTTGCTTCTCGTCGCTTGCGTGGAGGGGCTTGGGAAAAGACGGGCGAAAAAACGGGCGCAAAAAGAAGAGCGTTTGCGGCGGATACAGTTTGCGCTGCCCGATAAGGAAAACGCTTTCGTGCGGGAAAGATTGCACACCGTCTTGCAAGTCCCCCCGCCTTTGGAAGAAGAACGCTCTTTGCCTGCTCCCGTGCGCTTTTCGTATGCGAAAAAATTGTTGGCAAAAGTGTTGGAAGCTCCGCTTTCCGCCGCGGAACGATTGCAGGCGGAGGATATTGGAAAAACCTTTTCTTTGTATTTAAAGAAAGAGGCGATAGGCGAGAGGGATTTGCGGGGGATTAACGAAACGTTTGCCGCCCTTTTAAAGCTGTCGGCGAAATACGAGGTCGCGATATAGCGTTACGGTTTTGTAAAAGGGGGCAAAGACAAAGTCAATTTTACAAGCGCGCCCTTTTGCATTGCGGTGCGTAAAACGGGCTTTGTAACAATCCTTTCGTTTTTGTTGCCTAATAGGGGTAACAAGGGGGCAGGTATGCGTTGACCGAGTGGGAAGACCTGTTCTTTTCGCAAAATAACGACGTCGGCGCAGGCGAGAATTGCGCGGGGTGAAAAGGAGAAGGAATCAACAAAAATTTCCGTAACGGTATTTTCCCGTATGGCGATATCGTGGATCTTGCCCAAAAGACGTCCGTTGAAGGCGTAGACGGGAAGAGCGGGGAAAAGTCGGATGCAGCTTTTGGGCGGGACGGCGCGCAGAGCGCGCAAACGGATTTTATCGTCAACGGATAAAATTGCGGAAATAGGCAGGGCAAAATCGGGGGAGTTGCTTTGTTTATCGCAGGCGCATAAGAGGTATTTGACAGCGTTGGTTTTTAAGGAAACGCCTATACCTAAGCAAACGCCCCGTTCTTCGCCGCTGGAATAGATTTCTTTTTTTACAAGTTCAGATAAAAACATAAAAACTCCTTTTTTAGAGTATCATAAAATAAAGGAAAGGGCGAAAAAGAAAAGGCTGGGGGATTTTTTATCGAAAAATGAAAAAAGTTTTGAAAAAGGTATGAAAACGCTTGCAAAATAGAAAAAAGTTTGATAAAATAACGCAAGTAAAACGAATTTGTTTTCCACATATTGGGGCGTCGCCAAGCGGTAAGGCAACGGACTCTGACTCCGTCATTCGGGTGTTCGAATCACTTCGCCCCAGCCAAGAAAAACGAGATACCAAGCGGTATCTCGTTTTTCTTTGTCTGCGGCGAAGAATAAGAGTTCCCGCGTTATCGGGTGTTCGCGCGAGGAGCGAGAAATCCTTTCTTGGGCAGAGGGCGAAGGTTGGCGAGCGACGACGCTTTGACAACTTGGTTGTCAATACCACTTCGCCCCAGCCATAAAAGGGCGATAAAAAAGATATCGCAGCAAAAAGCCTTGATTTTTCAAGGCTTTTTCGCTTTTTTAGGGCGAAATTTTTGTTCGATTTTGAAGATAAAAATGGGTATTTTCCGATACCGAAAGGATTTGTATCTGCGTAAAATCATCAACCGAAACACTATATAGAAATCCTAAAAAGAGTTGCAATAATCTTGACAGTTCTTTCTTTATTTGTTATAATTATACTATCTTAAGATAGTTATTTTATATTCTGATAGTTATTTTATATTCTGTAGGAGGAGAATCTTATGGCAAGTAGCAAACGAGCAGAATCGCGTTGCAGATATTTGATAAGAGAAGTTGCCAATCAAAAGGGATGGAATACTAAGCACTTACAAAAAGGTGGAGATTTTTTGGAAGAACAGGAAATAGAGGATTATTTTCCTAATATTGGATTAGATAAAGCAAAACCTGATTTTTTAGTGTGTAAACAAGGAACGCCTGTTATTGTTGTCGAAGCAAAAAACGATATAAAGAAAATTGACACAGCCCTTTCAGAAGCAATTGATTATGCGGAAACTATTAACCGCGCTGGAAATTTTTCAATTACCATAGCTATTGGCGTTGCGGGCGAAGAAGATAATGGCTACTTGTTTAAAACTGTTTTTTTGCTCAATAACAATTGGGTTCCTCTGTCTTCACATGGTTTTAACTTGACAAGTTTTCCGACAGTAGGAGAATTGGAAACAGCCCTTTTAACTAAAAACGGAACGACTGAAGTAACCGTTCCTAAAGTATCGGATTATATTTCAGTTGCCATTGAACTTTCCGCTCTTTTACGTTCGGCAAAAATTGAACCTTCGCTAAGGCCCAAAGTATTGGGAGCAGTGATTACAGCTCTCTATCAAGGTGAAATTGATTTAGGTAGCGGAAATGAATTATCCTCCATTAATGAATTAGTAGAGGCTGCAATTGCTACAACAGATCATTTTGAAGAATCGAAGAAAAAGCAATTAGTAGAAACATTAAAACTTTTGGATGCTGATTATGCAAGACTGGCACCCAAAATGAGTAAGATTGTATATATTTTAAAATCGCTAAATATTAAATCACTATTGAGAACGGACACTGATTTTTTAGGATTGTTGTATGAAGCTTTTATTAGATATGGCTATGACAATAATTCGTTAGGAATTGTTTTTACGCCTCGGCATATTACAAAATTTTGTGCGGAATTAATTGAAGTAACAGCAAGAGATACCGTTATTGATATTGCATGTGGTTCTGGTGGTTTCTTGGTTGCATCTTTCGACAGAATGATGAAAACATCTAAAGATATGGGTATTTCTTATTCCATAATTAGAGAATCATTATACGGATTTGATACAAACCCGACTGTTTGGGCATTAGCTGCGCTTAATATGTTTTTTAGAGGTGATGGAAAGAGTCATATTGAAAACGCAAGTTGCTTTGATGAACACAGTTTACAGACCGTAAAGGGAAGATTTACAAAGGCACTTATTAATCCTCCTTTTTCTCAAGAAGATGAACCGGAACGGAATTTTATAGATGCCGCAATGGCAGCCTTACACAGGACGGGACTTCTTGCAGTCGTTGTTAAATCGGGGATTTTTGCAGATGAAGATAATGCTAAATGGAGAAATTCATTCTTAGAAAAAAACTCCGTTTTAGGAATGATTAGTCTTCCGGGTGATTTATTTTATCCTACGGCAGTTGATACAACCATCATGATAGCGGCTCCATATAGCCAAAAAGCTACAGATGATGTTTTTATGGCAAAAATTTGGAATGATGGATATAGGAAACTAAAAGGGAAACGCGTAGAGGCTGATGGTTCGCAATTAGAAGAAATGCTTGGCGAATTTAGGAAATTTAGATTAGGTCAAAAAGTCAATTCAAAATTAGCTACAGTTATAAAAGCAGAAAAAATCATGCAGGAGGGGGCTGAATTTTGTCCCGAGCAGTATTTGCCGCAACCTGAATTTCCCGAAGAAGAGCAAAGCAGTTGTCGCGATGAGATTACAAAGTCTATTTTGACTACGGCAGTTTGTGTTGAAGATATAGCTGACGAAGTGCTTCCCGATTTTCCATCTTGGAAAAATCTCCCCTCAATGCCATATGGGGAAACAGATTCGATAGAAAGATTTTTTGTTGTGAAAGGCGGCAAATCTAGCGGAGAAAGCAATTATCATGCCGGATCCTGTCCTTATGTTTCTTCTGGCGATCCACAAAACAGTATTATTCGACTGGTTGGTGATGTCGATGGAGAAGTTTTTGCGGATGGTGCTATAACAGTTACATGTTTTGGTAGAGCGTGTGTTCAACCATGGCGTTTCATGGCAAGAGGAAACGGTGGAAGTGCTGTTCGTGTTTTGGTTCCCAAATATAATATGTCTTATGAAGAATTGGTATGGTTTGCAGCACAAATCAATATGCAAAGATGGCGCTTTTTCTATGGAAGAATGGCAATTTTGAAGCGTTTAAAACAAATAAAGCTTACCGCTCCGCCTGCACCGCTGATAGACAGTGAAAGTAGTATATTCGAAAAAGTTTCTGAACTATCGAATAAGGTTATTGATATTATGAAACATTAACTGTTGTGGTAGTTCAAGTCTACATCGAAACTACAAATAATATCTTTTTTATCGCCCATTCACAAGAAAAACGAGATACCAAGCGGTATCTCGTTTTTCTTTGTCTGCGGCGAAGAATAAGAGTTCCCGCGTTATCGGGTGTTCGCGCGAGGAGCGAGAAAAAAAGTAAAATAAATTTTTCCTAAAGTACTTGCGGTGGGTGAAAAAATATGTTACAATAGAGAAAACTCTTTAAAATTAATGCAATCAACGCAACGGCTGCGTTCCTTACGATTGCCGTTATGGTGCTTTCCTATTCGATTACCAAAGGGATTGGTATCGGTATGGTTTCCTATACGTTGATGTCGATTTTTGCATACCTCGTAGAACTTGTTAAATATGCGATTACGAAGAAGGAAAAGCCCGTTTGGGACGTTTCCGTCGTGGCAATCGTGGTAACGGTGCTCTTTGTCGTTTATTTCTTCGTGCCTACCGTTCTTTAAGGCTGATAAAGAATCGATTAAATAAAACGATTTAAGGCGTTGCAGGTGGTTTTACTATGGAGAAAGAAAAAGAGATTAGTCAGTATTACGATAAGGCGAAAACCGTTTTAATTGCCGAAGAGGAAGTCAAGGCTGCCGTAAAAAAGGCGGGCGAGTGGATTGACGGGATTTACGACGGTAGACCGATTTTGCTCGTTAGTATTTTAAAGGGCGCGTTCGTGTTTTTGGCGGATTTGTGCCGTGCGGTGCGCGTGCCTTGCGAAATCGGGTTTATGTGCGCAAAAAGTTATTATAGCGGTACGCAGTCGTCCGGCGTCGTGCAAATCACGATGGATTTGTCGCAAGATATCAGCGGGTATCACGTGGTGATTGTGGAAGATATTATTGATACGGGTCGCACTTTAAACGACGTCGTTAAATTATTGAAAGCGCGCAAACCCTTATCTTTGCGGGTGGTTACCTTGCTTGATAAACCCTCGCGCAGAATCGTGGACTTTAAAGCGGACTATTCGCTGTTCACGATTCCCGACGAGTTCGTGGTGGGGTATGGGCTTGATTGCGCAGAGCAATATAGAGGCTTGCCCTACATTGGGGTTTTTAAAGAATAAGAAGAAAAGCTGCGGAAAAATTCCGTGGCTTTTTTTGTGAAAAAATGAAGTGAAAGGATAAATTTTGGGGTTTTTTTTGGTTGCAATTTTTTCTTTTTAGCGGTATACTTTAAGAGTAATAATTTTAGGGAGAACAAAGGAGTAAAAAGATGGAAAAATATATCCCCGTGGTAGTGATAAAAGAACTTTCGGAAACGGATAAAATTTTGACGGCGCTTAAAAACAGCGGGATAAACTGCGCGGAAATCACTTTCCGTACGGCTTGTGCGGCGGAAGCGATTGCGTACGCTTGCAAAAACTACCCTGATATGTTGATCGGCGCGGGTACGGTTATCAATGCAAAACAATGCAAAGAGGCTTTGCTTGCGGGTGCGAAGTTTATCGTGTCGCCCGGTCTTTCCGTAGCGGTTGCAAAGATTTGTAACAAGAAAAATATTCCCTATTATCCCGGTTGCGTAACGCCGACGGAGATTATGGCGGCGTTAGAGCTTGGGATTACGACGGTGAAGTTTTTCCCTGCGAACGTATACGGGGGCTTAAAGGCAATGAAAGCTTTGGCTGCACCTTTCCCGCAGATAAAGTTTATCCCTACGGGCGGGGTGGACAGAAGCAACATCGACGAGTTTTTGGCTTGGGATAAAATCGCGGCGATCGGCGGGAGCTTTTTCGTAAAAGAGGCGTTGGAGAATGCACAATAAAGAAAAAATTCGCAAAGAGGTCGTAGGGTTTCTGTTTATGGTGTTAGGGTGTATCGCCTACGGGTCGAGCACCAGTCTTTTCTTGTCGCCCAACGCAATCGTTGCGGGCGGAGCGACGGGGCTTGCCGTTTTAATTGCGCAACTAAAAGAAGAATTGACTTCGTTCGTCGGTATGATATCGATTGCTATCAACCTGCCGATTTTGCTGTTGGGGTTAAAATACCAAGGCTGGAAATTTATCGTCCGCTGTCTGTTGACGGTTGCGACGCTCGGCGTGGTTACCGACCTTTTGGCGATGTTACCGCCTTTGACCGATGACGGGATTTTGGCGTCGTTATACGGCGGGGTTTGCCAAGGCGTCGGGATAGGGCTGTTCGTTCGCTATCAGTTTTCCAGCGGCGGGACGGAGCTTTTGGGACGGGTATTGACTCGTTGGTTCAAGTTCTTAACGATTCCCATTTGCGTGGGGATATTGGACGGGGCGATTGTTATTTTGGGCGCGGTGGTACTGCGCGAGCCTGCGAATATGCTGCACGCGTTAATCGTCGTATTCGTCAGCACGAAAGTGTCCGAACTGGTGTTGACGGGCTTGGAAAAATCGAAAATGTGTATTATCATTACCGACAAGGGCGAGGAGATTTCCAAGACTTTGTTAGAGAGCAGCCCGCGCGGAATTACGATGCTGGAAGGCGAGGGTATGTATACGCATAACGAGCATAACGTTTTATTGACTTGCGTTAAAAACAATCAGCTTTCGCATTTAAAGCAGGTTGTAAAAAGTATTGACGAAAAGGCGTTTATTATCATCAACGATTCGGTTGAGGTTCGAGGAAAGGGCTTTAAAGCGTTGAATGAGGAAAACAAATAAGGAGAAAAGGAAATGAAGAAGGTAGTAACGTTTGGCGAATTGATGTTGAGATTGGCACCGATGGGATATTTGCGTTTTGTGCAAAGCGAAAATTACGAGGCGACGTTCGGCGGTGCGGAGGCAAACGTGGCGGTGTCTTTGGCGAATTACGGCGAAGACGTTGCGTTCGTAACCAAATTGCCCAGCCACGAAATCGGACAGGCGGCGGTGAATTCGTTGCGTAAATTCGGCGTCGATACGACGAAAATCGTGCGCGGCGGAGAAAGAGTCGGTATTTACTATTGCGAAAAAGGGGCTTCCCAGCGTCCCTCTAAGGTCGTTTACGACCGCGCGCATAGCTCGATTGCAACGGCGAAAAAGGAAGATTTCGACTGGGATATGATTTTCGACGGCGTAGAATGGTTCCATTTTACGGGGATTACGCCCGCGCTTTCCGACGAAACGGCGGAGATTTGCGAAATCGCTTGCCAAAAGGCAAAAGAAAAGAATATCACGATTTCCTGCGATTTGAATTTTAGAAAGAAACTTTGGAGCAAAGAAAAAGCCGGGCAAGTCATGGGCAAACTTTGTAGTTATATCGATTATTGTATCGCCAACGAAGAGGACGCAAAAGACGTGTTCGGGATTGAGGCGGATAATACGGATATCTACGGCGGCAAGCTGGATAAGGAAGGGTATATCTCCGTCGCGAAAAAATTGACGGATCGTTTTGATTTTAAAGGCGTAGCGATTACTTTGCGTGAAAGCAAGAGCGCGAACGACAACGACTGGTCGGGGATGTTGTATACGGACGGAAAGGCGCATTTTTCCAAGAAATATTCGATGCATATCGTGGACAGAGTGGGCGGCGGCGACAGCTTTGGCGGCGGCTTGATTTACAGTTTGTTAAACGGGAAAGAGCCGCAGGCGGCAATTGAGTTTGCGGTAGCGGCAAGCTGTTTGAAACACTCGATTGAAGGGGATTATAATATGGTCTCCGTTGCGGAAGTTATGAACCTTGCAGGCGGCGACGCAAGCGGCAGAGTGCAAAGATAAATTCGGCAAGCTGAGCTTGCAGGCGGTCTTGTCTATCCTTCCGTCGTACTGCGGGGTTACCGTCATTGCGAGGAGTGAAGCGACGAAGCAATCTCAAACGTAAAGAGATTGCCACGCCCTATGGGCTCGCAATGACCGCAAGGCAACACTCCGCTGCCTCAACAGCTCCCTTTGCACAAGGGAGCCGAGAATGGCGGAATAAGAGATTGTGGAAAAAT
>SVIW01000001.1:225502-401248 GCA_015069295.1 Clostridiales bacterium | reverse complement strand
TGAAAACGCTCGAAAAAAATCTGGCGTTAATTAACGCCAGACCGAAAAAGATATTAAATTTCCAAAAACCACAAGATTTATTTGAACTTTTTCTTAAAAAGTGTTGCACTTAGTTTGACAAATCACCGTATATATAATACGACGGAATAGAAAAGATAAGGGAAAGGAGGCGATTACGGTGGAAGAATATACTTGCGTAAGAGAGCGTATTTACGCCAACGAAAAAGCAACGCTTTCGCCCTACGCAATGCACTCGGCGGACACGCTGGGTAGAGCGCGGGAAGAAAAACGTTGCGATTTCCGCACCGACTTTCAAAGGGATCGGGATAGGATTATTTACAGTAATTCGTTCAAGCGGTTGAAAAACAAAACGCAGGTGTTCTTTTCTCCGCAGGGCGATCATTACATTACCCGTTTAACGCATACACTTGACGTGTCGCAAATCGCCCGCTCGATTGCCCGTTCGCTGCGCTTAAACGAGGACCTTGCCGAAGCGATTGCTTTGGGGCACGACTTGGGGCATACCCCCTTTGGACACGTGGGTGAAAGAGTTTTGGACAAACTCTCTTCGCACGGGTTTTTGCATAACGAACAGTCTATCCGCGTCGTGGATATCATTGAAAAGGACGGGCAGGGGCTTAACCTTACCGCCGAGGTTCGAGACGGGATTTTGCAACATAAGAGTACGGGTACGCCCGCGACCTTGGAAGGGGAGGCGGTTTCGCTTGCCGACCGTATCGCCTATATCAATCACGACATTGAAGACGCCATTCGCGCGGGGATTTTAAAAAACGAGGATTTGCCCAAGAGCGCGATTGAGGTGCTGGGGCAGGGTACGAAAGGACGAATCAATTCCGCTATTACGGATATTTGGAAATTTTCCTACGGCAAGCCTTTCGTACGGATGTCTAAGGAGATGTCTTCGGCGATTCACGAACTGCGCTCGTTTATGTTCGAGAGGGTATACGAGTTGGCAAACAAGTCGATACAGGAGCGTTCGGAAAGAATGTTGGCGCAAATGTTTGCGTATTTTATGAAAAACGTTGAAAAATTGCCCCCGCCCTATCTGCGGCTTTTGGAAAACGCGGATAAAGAGCGGGTAGTATGCGATTATCTGTCGGGTATGACGGACAGATACGCAATCAGCGTATTCGAGGGGTTGTTTATCCCCGAAACGTTTTCGTTAGGAGGTATTACGTGAGCGGAGGAAGAGGTTTCGAATCGGAGTTTGCTTCGTTTTTAAGGGACCTAAAACAAAGAAACGATATCGTAGAGGTTATCCGCAGCTACGTCGCGGTCGATAGAAAGGGCGGAAACTATTGGGCTTGCTGTCCTTTCCATCACGAAAAGACTCCGTCTTTTGCCGTCAACGAGGGCGAACAGTTCTATCACTGCTTTGGCTGTCAAGAGTCGGGCGACGTCATCAAATTCGTGCAGGAAATCGAATCGACGGATTTTATGGGTGCGGTAAGGATTTTGGCGGCGCGGGCGAAAATGACCGTGCCGGAAAACAATTTCGATACGGAAGAATCCCTGCGGAAGAAGAAAAAGCGGGACAATATGGCGAAAATATTGCTCGATTCGGCAAAATTCTATCTTTCCAATCTGTACAGCGGAGACGAGCGCGCGGAAGAACATCTTGCCTATATCGCGCGGCGCGGGCTTTCCCCGACGACGGTGAAAAAGTTCGGCTTGGGCGCGTCTTTGGATTTTTATTCCTTGCCCGAGTATTTGGCGGGGAAGGGATATTTTAAAGAGGACCTTGTGGACAGCGGCGTGCTTGCCCCCAGCCAAAAGAACGGAAGACTGTTCGATGCGCAGGGCGGCAGACTGATTTTCCCGATTATCAACGCCTTTGACGAGGTAATCGGCTTTGGCGGCAGGGTCTTGAAAAAGGTGGACTTTGGGAAATACAAAAACACTAAGGAAACGATGCTGTTTGACAAGAGCAAGACGCTGTACAACGTCAATCTCTTGAAAAAGTTAAAGCGGGAGCAGCCGATAAAAGAAGTGATTATGGTCGAGGGGTATATGGATACCATTTCCCTCTATCAAGCGGGCTTTAAAAACGTCGTCGCCTCAATGGGCACTTCGTTGACCAAAGAGCAGGCAAGGCTGATAAAACGGTACACGGATAACGTGCTGGTCAGCTACGACGGCGACTTTGCAGGACAAAAAGCCGACCTTCGCGGCTTGGAGATTTTGGAAGAAGCGGGGATTCAGGTGCGCGTAGTGCCGATGCCCGACGGACTCGACCCCGACGACGTGGCAAGGCAGGGCGCGGACGCCTACCAAAAATGTCTGGACGCCGCAATGCCCGTTATCGATTACCGTTTGCACGCGTTAGAGCGGAAATTCGACCTGACCCGTACGGAGGACAAGCGTCAGTTTATCGCGCAGGCGCTCGCCATCGTGCGGACGGCGGAACGAGAGAGCGTAAAAGAGGAGCTTTTGAAAAAGCTTCGGGATAAAACGGGGGTTACCTATCACGCCTTAGAGCGGGATTTGCAAAGCATAAAAACGGAAGAAACGGCGACTCCGCAGGTGGAAAAAATCGCCGAGGCGGATAGGGCGACGGACAAGCATTTAAAAGCCAAACGTTTCATCTTGGCGGCAAAGCTTTTTTCAGCGCCGTACGCCAAGGACGTGCCCATCGAAAGCTTGTCGTTCTACGACGAAACGCATATCCTTATCGCGGGGTATATTACGGATAGGGAAAAGGCGGGAGAACGGATTCGCCCCACCGAGCTGTTTGAGATCTTGGACGAAAACAGCAAAGAATTTAACGCCATTCTCGATTTTAATTACGGGGACAAGTTGTTGGGCGAAACGGCGGAGCGGTTTTTTAACGACAGCTTAAAAACGCTGCAAAAGGCGCAGTTGGAAGAAGAAATCGCAAAGCTGAACGCGCGGTACGCGGCGGCTACGGACGAGAACGAACGTCGGGCGGTAACGAAAGAACTCGGCGAAGCGTTGAAAAGGAAAAGAAAATTAAAATAATAAAGAATTTGGATTGTATAAACGGAGGATAAAAAGGTGAATATATCCGATCAAAAACTCAATGAAATCTTGGCGGGCATCGTCAGCAACTACGGAAAGAAGGGGAGCATTTCCACCAACGCGCTTTGCGATATTATGGAGAAATACGACACGAACGCAACGCAGATGGACTACGTGTACAAATCGTTGGCGGAAGAGGGTATCCAAATCGTAGACGAGGACCAAAGGGATAAAGAGCTCTTTGAACAGGCGCTTTCCGATATCGGTTTGGACGACCCCGTAAAGATGTATTTAAAGGACATCGGTAGGGTGCCCCTGCTTTCAGCGGAGGAAGAGGTCGATTTGGCAAAGCGTATGCAGGAAGAGGACGAAGCGGCGAAAAGACGGCTTTCCGAGGCAAACCTCCGTCTTGTCGTTTCCATTGCAAAGCGTTACGTCGGCCGCGGTATGCTTTTCTTGGATTTGATTCAGGAAGGGAACTTGGGCTTGATGAAAGCGGTGGAAAAATTCGATTATCAAAAGGGCTTTAAATTTTCCACCTACGCAACGTGGTGGATTCGTCAATCGATTACCCGTGCTATCGCCGATCAGGCGCGTACCATTCGTATTCCCGTGCATATGGTCGAAACGATTAACAAATTGACCCGTGTGCAAAGACTTCTTTTGCAGGAGCTGGGCAGAGAGCCCACGCCTGCGGAAATTTCGGAAAAAATGGGCGTAACGGAAGAACGCGTGCGCGAAATCCAAAAAATAGCGCAGGACCCCGTGTCCTTGGAAACGCCTATCGGCGAGGAAGAAGACAGCCATTTGGGAGATTTCATCGAGGACGAAAAGACGACCACTCCCAGCGATTCGGTAGCGTTTACGATGCTCAAAGAACAGCTCCTCGGCGTGCTGGATACGTTGACCCCCAGAGAGGAAAAGGTTTTGCGTTTGCGCTACGGTATCGACGACGGCAAACCCAGAACGCTGGAAGAGGTGGGCAGAGAATTTAACGTTACGAGAGAACGTATCCGCCAAATCGAAGCGAAAGCTTTGAGAAAGCTCCGTCATCCTTCCCGCAGTAAAAAGTTGAAAGATTTCCTCGAATAATGAGTTACGGAAAACGTATTGATGCCCTGTGCTCGCTACTGGAAAAGGCGGAGACGTTTGCGGACGTCGGATGCGACCACGGGTATTGTTCGGAGTATATGTTACAGCGCGGGCTTTGCAAGCGGGCGATTTTGTCCGATATCAGCAAAGGCAGTTTGGCGAAAGCGGAAAAGCTGTTGGCGGCGTATATACGCGCGGGGAAAGCAATTCCCGTGCTTGGCGGCGGGTTCGTCGGCGTACCGAAGGACACGGACGAGGTCTTAATTGCGGGAATGGGCGGCAGCGAGATTGTCGGGATATTGTCCGATGAAAAGTACGGGTTTATGCCCAAGCGTTTCGTCTTTCAGCCGATGCACGATACGGAAAAGCTTCGTAGATATATCTTGGAAAACGGCGGGTATATCGAACGGGATTTTACCTTCGAGGACGGAAAATTCTACGACGTACTCGTCGGCGGCGCGGGAGAGCAGCTTTTTCCGTACACGGACGCGGAGTACGAGTTTGGGAAAGAGAATTTAAAAGAGCGCGGCGAGGCGTTTTTAAAGCGCACGCAAAAGCAGGCGTCCAATTTGCGCAAATACTTACGAGAACCTGCGCTGCAAGAGGAAAGCCGCGAAGAATTGAAAAAACGGCTCGAACGTTTATGCGGAGTGTTAAATAATGAAATTAAATGAAATTTACAAGGTCTTGGACGAGATTGCGCCCAAGGCGCTCAGCGACGAATATTGCGCGCGCTTTCACGCGTACGATAACAGCGGCGTGTTGGTGGACTCGGGGGAAGAGATTGAAAAAATCCTTTTTTCCCTCGATTTAACGCAAGGGGCAATCGACGAAGCGATTGAAACGGGAGCAAAGCTTATCGTTACCCATCATCCCGCTATTTACGGCAAGATATCGGACGTTTTGATAAACGACCCCGCCGTGGTGGGAACGAAGCTGATTCGCTGCATTAAAAACGGGATTTCCGTAATTTCGATGCATTTGAATTTGGACGTTGCAAAAGACGGTATCGACGAAAATTTGGCGAAGGGGATTCGCTTTTGCGCAAACGGACAAGAAACGCCTGCAAAAGAAGAAAGAATGCATTGTTTGGAGGACGGCGGGTACGGCAGAGCGTATTGCGTAGAGGAAATTCCGCTGTCTGCTTTGACGGAAAATTTAAAAAAGATTTTTTCGACTGCGCGTATTTTAAGTTATGGAAAAGCGGATAAAAAAATAAAGAAAATCGCTTCCTTTTGCGGGGCGGGCGCGGACGAGGAAACGGTGGCGTTTGCCGCGGCTTCGGGAGCGGACCTTATGGTTTCTTCCGATTTTAAACACCATTTGTTGACAATGGCGCAAGAGCGGGGTATGGCGGTAATCGTACTGACCCACTACGCGTCGGAAAGCTACGGCTTTAAAAAATATTATCAAAAAATCTGTCAAAAAATTTCGCTTTCGTGCACATATCACGAAGAAGATTTGTTTTGACGGGAGGAGAGTTATATGGCACAGTTACAATCTATTTTAAAGTATCAAGAGCTCGATACGAAATTGTATAAGCTCGAACGGGAAATCGCAGGCTGCGACGAGAGAAAGGAATACGTAAAGGTGAAAAAGTTTTTGGAAACGGCGCCTGAAAAGTTGGACTCGTTAGAGGTAAAGGCGACTTCGTTGAAGGCGGAGGCGGCGGCACTTGCGGCTAAGTACGAGCAGACGGAAGAAACCTTGAAGGATTTCGAGCATCTTGACGAGCTGGTAACGGGGGGCGCGGATATTGCGTTCTATCAGAAAAAAGCGCAGTCGATCGTGGAAAAATTGAAGAAACTGCGCGTGGATATCAACGCTTTGGCGGCGAATATTAAGGCTTTGGACGCAGAATATCAAAAGTTGAAAAAGCAGGTTATTTCCGCGCAGAAACAGTACGGCGAAGTTTCGGAAAAATACAAGGCGGTAAAGGCGGCGCGCGAGCCTGAGCGTAAGGAATTGGAAACGCAGCTTTCCGCGCTTTCGGTAGACGTGCCCGCAAACGTTATGGAAATTTATCAAACGAAGAGAAAGGAGCGTATTTTTCCGATTATCGGGGAGCTTGCGGGGACGAGGTGCCCGTTCTGTAGTATGGAACCGCCCCTTGCGGCAAGAAGTAAATTGACGGGCGGGGAGACGATTGAGTGCGACAACTGCCACCGTATTATTTTCAGTAAATAAACAAAAGGTACTCTTTTTCCGTCTTTGCGCATACGATAAAGAATGCAAAAAGTAAGGGCGGAAATACATTTGGGTTCAATACGCCGCAACGCGGAAAAGTTTTCCGCGTTGACGGGGAAACGGCTTTGCGCCGTGGTAAAGGCAAACGCGTACGGACACGGCGCGGAAGAAGTCGTGGCGGCGCTGTCGGGTAGGGTAGACTGTTTCGCGGTGGCGCTTTGGGAAGAGGGTTTGGCAATCCGCGCGGCGGCGCAGGGGAAGGACGTGTTGGTGTTTACTCCGCCGCTTTGTGAAGAGGACGTCTACGAAATCGGTGCGGCAGGGTTAATTGCCAGCGTACCCGATTTGTATACGGCGAAGCTGTGCGTGGAGTTCTGTCGAAAATTTCAGTTGTCCTTGCGGGTACATATAAAGGTCAATACGGGTATGAACCGCTACGGCTGCGACGTGTTTTCGCTAGGAAAGCTTTGTAAGTATTTGCAGGCAAATCCTTGCGTGCGGGTGGAGGGTCTATATTCGCATTTGTACACTTGCGCACAAGAAACTTCTTTTTCTCAACGGGAAAGGTTCGTGCGAATGCTTGCGGTATGCAAACGGTATTTTCCCTCTTTAACAGCGCATTTGGGGGCGACCTACGGCGCGTTATTGGGTAAAGAATACGCCTTTGATATGTTGCGCGTGGGGATAGGCTTGTACGGGTATTTGCCCGACGGACTGCAAGGAAGAGCGAAAAGCGTCGGAAAGGCGCTCTGCTTGGAAAAGGGAATGACCGTCTATGCGGCGACGGCGGCGGTAAGGAAGTATTCTTACGGCGGCGCTGGGTACGGAGTGGCGGACACCGAGGGATTGAAAAGAGTTTCAGTGCGGCGGTTTGGGTATGCGGACGGTTTCTTGCGACGAAAGGAAAACGGAATCGCCGCTAAAAAACGCATACAGCCCTTGTGTATGGACGCTTGTATTTGTAAGGGCGGACGGCGGGGCGTTTGGACTCCCGTGATGATGGACGCGGACGAGATTGCAAAAGCGACGGGCACGATCTCCTACGAGGTTTTGTGTGCGGCGACGAGGCGTGCGGAGTTTGTGTATGACTACGAATAATTTACGGTTTGTAACCACGCCGCATAGCGGGGTGGAGGAACGGAAAAAAGGCTTGCGCGCCTATATGAAAGGGCGGCGGGCGGAAAACGAAAATCGGGACGTAAAAGCTTCGCTTGCTACGGAGAATTTGTTGGAGTTTTTGAAAAAGGACGGAGCAGGGACGAAGAGAAAGGTGTTTGTGTATCTTTCCTTTTCTTCCGAGCTTGCTACGGACGGCTTGATAGAACGCCTACAAGAAGAGGGGTACGAGGTGTATTGTCCAAGGCTTGAAAAGGGCGAAATGCTTGCCGTAGAGTACGGGAAAGATTTCACGCTTTCTAAACTGGGCATACGCGAGCCTTTGGGAGAAATCCTTAACGCCGCGCCCGACGTGGTAATAACGCCGCTTTTGGCGGTGGACAACGAAGGGAACCGACTGGGGTACGGCGGCGGCTATTACGATCGGTATTTTGAAAAGTATCCGACGGCGAAACGGATTGGGTTTTGTTTTGATTTTCAAATCGTCAATACGATTCCGCACACGCAAGAGGACAAGCGTTTGGACGCGATCGTAACGGACAAGCAGACGATTTTGTGTGCTTGTGAAAAATAAAACGAAAGAAATTTGGGAGAAGCAATATGGCACAAATTAAAAAGAAGTTAAAAAGAGGCGGCAGATACGTTTGGGAGATGGTAAAATCCGCACTCCCCGCGTTGTTTATGTACCTTTGCGCGGGCACGATTTTGATGATGATCGTGTACAGCGACGTGAAAGAGGGGGAATTGGCAAAGTGGTCGTCTGCGGACAAGGTATGGACGGGCGTTTGTATCGTTTGTGCGGCGGCGTATAACGCGTTGATTGGTTGGGCGCAGGGCGGCACGCATTACGAAATGCTCGTTTCGGGGAACGTAAAACGCGCTACGCAGGACGTGTACGGCAACGAATATAAAATGTCCAACCATAAATACGCAAAAGAATACCGTATTTGGAAGGGGTTTGTCGTTGGCGGCATTATCTCTTTGGTAACGATTGTCGTCGGTATTATTTTCGGGTGTCAGCAATCGAAAATCGACGGAGAGCTTACGGGTACGGCGGTTGTCGGGTTTATTCTTTCGGGTTGGTCGGTATTGCCTATCTATTGCGCTAACGTCGCGACGGGCGCGGGAATCAGTTATTTCCTTTCCCTGCTGTTTGCACTTATCCCCATCGGTGTTTCGGGCGGGTTTTACATAGCGGGTGCGTACGCGCGCCGCAACAAAAATTTGCGCCAACAAATGATTGCGGACAAGCAAGCGGAGGCGGCGGCGCAAAAGACAAAGAAAATCAATTACGGCGGATTGCCCGGTACAAAGCCTAAAAAACGCAAATAATAAGGGCAGGTACGCATTGAAAGGATAATCTTGGTGGTTTTATGAGAATTATCGGCGGAAAATACAGAAGTAGAGTCTTGGCGGAATTTGCAGGCGACGACGTGCGCCCCACTTCCGATCGGGCGAAGGAATCGCTGTTTAATATTCTTGCTTTAAAGCTGCACGGGGCACGCGTTTTGGATTTGTTTGCCGGCAGCGGTGCGCTGGGTTTGGAAAGTCTTTCCCGCGGCGCAAAAGAGATTGTTTTTAACGATTGCTCGAAAGAAAGTCTTGCCATCGTTAAGAAAAATTTAGCAAGCTTAAAAATCGGCGTGGGAGAAGAGGCAAAGCTTTCCGGCAGTGATTATCTCGTTTGTTTGGAAGGTTTGCGCGGGCAATTTGATATTATTTTTATCGACCCGCCCTACCGCTTTGATTTTGGGGTAAAAGCCTTGGAAAAAATTGCGCAAAGAGGGATTTTGTCGGAAAACGGGATTGCGGTATACGAGCGCGACCGTCCCTTTGAGGGCGAAGTTGCGGGCTTGGAAAAATACGACGAGCGAAAATACGGCAAGACGTATATCACCTTTTTTAGGAGGGTGCAAGAATGACGGAAAAAAGAAAATGCGTGTTTGCGGGCTCTTTCGACCCGCCGACTTTGGGACATAAAACTCTCGTTGAAACGGCTTTGCAGATGTTTGACGAGGTGGTGGTTGCCGTAATGGTCAACCCCTTGAAAACTCCGTATTTTACAACGGAAGAGCGCAAGGAAATGTTGGCTTTGGATATGGGCGATCCGCGGGTAAAAATTATAGATTTTGAAGGCACGGTAGCCGAACTTTTAAAAAGGGAAAACACAAAAATCTATTTGCGGGGGATTCGAAACGGCGTGGATTTGGATTTTGAAAACGCCAACTTTTACGCAAGTAGAAAACTCGACCCCGAGCTTACGGCGGTGTACTTGCCCTGCCCGCAGGAACTGTTGCACGTCAGCTCGTCTATAGTAAGAAACAGTTTGCATTTTAAAACGCCGATTGACGAGTACGTCAGCGAAAAGGTAAAGGCGTATATTGAAAAGAGAACGCCTACGAAAGAGAATTGAAAAAGGAGCTTTGGTTATGTTGGAAAAGCAGTATTTTATTCCCGAACCCGAAGAGTTTATTTCGGAAACGCCGATGACGGCGGAGATGAAAAAAATAAAGAAAGAACGCGACGAAGAAATTCGCGATACGATTGCGGGCAGAAACGATAAAATGCTCGTCATCGTAGGGCCTTGCTCTGCGCACGAGCCCGCGCCTACGCTCGAATACATTTCTCGGCTTGGGAAGTTAAACGAAAAAGTCAAAGACAAGCTGGTGATTGTTCCCCGCGTTTATACCAACAAACCCCGTACTAAGGGGGTGGGGTATAAGGGGATGTTCTTGCAGCCCGACCCCGAGGGAGCGGCGGATATCGCAAGAGGGATTCGCAGTATTCGCGCTTTGCATTTGGCGGCAATTAACGAATCGGGCTTGACCTCGGCGGACGAAATGCTCTATCCCGAAAACACGGCGTACGTAGAGGATCTTTTGTCCTATCACGCGGTCGGAGCGCGCAGCGTA
This sequence comes from Clostridiales bacterium, assembly GCA_015069295.1. GTDB lineage: Bacteria > Bacillota > Clostridia > Christensenellales > Borkfalkiaceae > Scatosoma. The sequence continues at coordinate 390,941 of SVIW01000001.1, read as the reverse complement.
GAGGATCAATTACATAGACAGGTGGCAAGCGGTATCGACGCGCCCGTGGGTATGAAAAACCCGATGAGCGGGAATATTATTGCGCTCGTCAATTCCATTTTTGCAGCGCAGAGCCCGCAGGTTTTTAAATACCGCAATTATCAGGTCAGTTCGGACGGCAATCCTTACGCGCACGCGATTTTGCGCGGCGGCGTGGACGGAGCGGGTATGGACGTGCCCAATTTCCATTACGAGACGGTGATGCAGCTGGAAGAGATGTATAGAGGGAGTAAGCTGGAAAACCCTGCGATTATTATCGATTGCAATCATTCCAATTCGGGCAAGCAATTCAAACAGCAAATCCGTATTGCCGAAGAGGTTATGCAAAACAGACGGTTTGACTTAGCGTTTAAAAAGATTGTGAAAGGGTTTATGATTGAAAGCTTCCTTGTCGAGGGCTCGCAAAAGCACGACGAAGTGTTTGGGAAATCGATTACCGACCCTTGCCTTGGCTGGGAGGATACGGAAAGATTGCTTCTCAATATTGCAGAACAGGTATAAAGGAGTGGAGTTATGAAAATTGCGTTTTTAGGGCCCGAAGGGAGCTATTCGCACCTTGCGGCAAAGAGATTTTTGGAAAAGGAAGCGACGGTGAAAAAGTCGGCTGCGGATTGGGACGAATGCGTGCCCTTCCGCAATTTCCCCGAAGTATTGGCGGCGGTGGAAAACGGCAGAGTGGACGCGGCGGCAATTCCCATTGAAAACAGCTTGCAAGGGGGCGTATCGCAAAATCTCGATTTGTTGCAGGACGCGGAAAATCTGTACGCGATGAAAGAGACGGTTATCCGTATCGACCACCGTTTGGTGTATAAAGAGGGTGTAAATTTTTCGCAGATTGGCAGAGTGTATTCGCACCGTCAAGCGCTCGACCAGTGCGCGGCGTTTTTGAGTAAAGAACTGCCCTTTGCGGCGCTTCGGGAGACGGAATCGACGGGGTTTGGGCTTTCCCGTGCCTTTGAGGACGAATCGGGGAAAAGCGCGGCAATCGTCGGCGCGCATACCGAAAATTTGCGCGCGGGGTTCGTGATGGGAGAGGACTGTATTTCGGACGAGAAAAATAATTTTACGCATTTCCTTTTGATTAAGCGTGGGGAAGCGAATTTGCCGAGAACGAGTAAAAAGATTTTCTTCTCCGCCGTTTGTCCGCACCGTCCGGGTAGCTTGATAGAGTTGTTGCAAGTCATTGCAAGGTATTCGATAAATATGACGAAAATCGAAAGCCGACCCGTGAAAAATCGGCCGGGGGATTATCGGTTTTTTATCGAGGCGGAATGTGATATTGCTTCGCCGGAAGTAGAAAAAATGCTGTCGGCGATTCAAGAGAATACGTTGGAATGTAAACTTCTCGGCGCATATCGTTGTATGGAAGACTAAAACGAAAATATTTTTCCTTTCTTTCGCATACTACATAGATAGAAAGGAGGAAAAATAATGAAAACATTGGGTTTGGCGCTTAGCGCGGGCGGCAGCCGCGGCGTGGCGCATATCGGTTTTTTGCAGGCGTTGGAGGAAGAAGGCGTAGCTCCTTCGTATATTGCGGGGTCTTCGATGGGCGCCGTCGTGGGTGCGGCGTATGCTTACGGGTTGACGGCGGCGGAAATCCGCAAGGCGGTTCTTGGATTGCATTTGCGGGATTTGCTTTCCGTGAAACACCGTCGGGGCGGACTTTTCGGTACGGACAAAATGCGAAATCTTTTGAAACGGTATTTGGGAGAGGCGTATTTTTCCGATTTAAAAATCCCTTTTTGCGCGGTGGCGGTGGATATGTGCACGCAATCGATTGTCGAGTGTAAAGAAGGGAGCGTATTGGACGCGGTAGTGGCGTCTGCGACGATTCCCGCCGTGTTTCATCCTTTGGAAAAGGAGGGGATGCGCTTGATTGACGGGGGGATTTTAGAGCGGGTACCCGTTCCGCAGGTCAAGGCGATGGGCGCGGATATCGTGGTGGCGGTGGACGTCTTGGGGCAAAAGGCTTGCAGTAAGGAAAAGCATCCGGGGACTTTGAGCGTCGTCTTTGATACCTTCGATATTTTGGATAATTATAAGACGCGCAGAAAAAGAAAGGATAACGAAAAAATCATCGATTTTTGGTTAGAACCCGACTTGGGGGATATGAATCAGTACAAATTAAAGCGTTTGCAGTTTGCATACGATAAGGGCTATGAGATTGGCAAAGCCAACGCGCCCTCCATAAAAAAAGCTTTACGGTAACGGAAGAAAGTATGGATTTATTTGATTTTAACAACAACGAAGAAAAAGCGAAACCGCTCGCGGAAAGAATGCGCGCCAATTCGCTGGACGAATTTATCGGGCAAAAGCATATCGTTGCGGAAGGCTCGCTTCTGCGCCGCGCCATTGCGACCGATCGGCTGGGGAGCTGTATTTTTTGGGGCCCGCCCGGTTGCGGGAAAACGACTCTTGCCAATATTATCGCTTTGCGGACGAACGGCGAATTTATCAAGCTGAACGCCGTCAACGCGGGCGTTGCGGACGTAAAAAAAGCGGTGGATAAGGCACGGGATAATTTAAAGCTTTTTAACAAGCGCACCTATCTTTTGCTGGACGAGTGTCATCGGTTTAGCAAAACGCAAAGCGATTCGTTGCTGCCCGCTATCGAGCAAGGTACGATTATTTTTATCGGTTCGACGACGGAGAATCCGTACGCTTCGATGACCCCTGCTATCGTTTCCCGCTGTCGGGTGTTCGAGTTTAAGCACTTGACGGACGAGGATATCGTCGGGGCGTTAAACGCGGCGATAAAAAACCGCCATAAGGGGCTTGGAAAACAAAACGTAACGGCGACGAAGGAAGCGATTGCGCATATCGCACGCATGGCGGGCGGGGATTTGCGCTCGGCGTACAACGCTTTAGAGCTTGCCGCTTTGACGACGGCGCCCAATAGCGAGGGGAGGATAGAAATTACCTTAACCGACGCCGAACAGTCGATACAAAGACGGGCGCTTTCGTACAACGAAGACTCGTATTACGATTTCCTTTCCGCGTTTTGTAAGTCCTTGCGGGGGAGCGACGCGAATGCCGCGCTCTATTACGCGATGCGCTTGATTGAGGGCGGTTGCGACCCGATGCTGCTTGCGCGGCGGTTGGTGGTACATTCGGCTGAGGACGTGGGAATGGCAGACCCGCGCGCGTTGCAAATAGCGACTTCTGCAATGTACGCTTTGGAAAAGATAGGCTATCCCGAAGCGATGATTCCCTTGTCCGAGGCGATAATTTACGTTTGCGAGGCGGAGAAGAGTAATTCCGTCGTCAACGCTATGTACGCGGCGAAAGCGGACGCGAGAAACTGTCCCGACGACAACGTGCCGCCCTATTTAAAGGACAATAGTTTTGGTTCAAGCGAGGATAAGAAAAACAGCGCGGCGTATAAATATCCGCACAATTACGGCGGGTACGTCGAGCAGCAGTACTTGCCTGATTCGCTGAAAGACAAGGTGTATTATACGCCGAGCGAAAACGGGTACGAACGGGAAGTAACGAAAATACGGGAAAGAAAGGGGAAGAAATCGTAAACGGGGACACCGTGTACGCGTTGAAAAGGTGAAATATGAAGTGTTTATATTGCGATTGTACGGAAAGTAAAGTAGTGGATTCGCGCTCGGCAGACGACGATAAGGCGATTCGAAGAAGAAGAGAATGTACGGGTTGCGGGCGGAGATTTACGACCTATGAAACGATAGAAGTGATTCCCGTTTTGGTGGTGAAAAACAACGGAACTCGCCAATCTTTTAACGCGGAAAAAATCCGCAACGGGATTATTAAATCCTGTGAAAAACGCCCCGTGCCGATGTCGGTAATCGACGAAATGGTCGAGGATATTTCCAAGCAGGTCTACAACAGTATGGAAAGCGAAATCACGACCAAAGCCATCGGCGAAATGGTTATGGAACGCTTGAAAAAGGTGGACGAGGTTGCGTACGTGCGCTACGCTTCCGTATACCGTTCCTTTAAGGATTTGTCCTCGTTTATGTCCGAGCTTAAGCAAATGATGAAAGCGGACAAGGCGGAAAAGAAAGAGAAAAATTGACCTTGGGGGCGTTATGAACAAGCAGACGAAACTCGTTTCTATCGGCGGTGTGAAGATCGGCGGGGGAGAACGGGTAAAAATCCAATCGATGACGACGACGAAAACGGCGGACGTGGAAAAGACAGTCGAACAAATTCGCGCGCTTGAAAACGCGGGCTGCGAGATCGTGCGCGTGGCAATTGCCGACGAGGCGGACGCTTTGGCGGTAAAATCCGTCGTGGAAAAAATCCGTACGCCTTTGGTGGCGGATATTCATTTTTCCCCCAAGCTTGCGATAATGGCGATTGAAAACGGGGCGAACAAGGTGCGTATCAATCCCGGCAATATCGGTGGAGAAAAGGAAATAAAACTCGTTGCCGACTGTATCAAGGCGCATCGTATTCCCGTGCGCGTGGGCGCAAACACGGGGAGTATTGAAAAGGGATTTTTGGAAAAGTACGGAAAAAGTCCTCGCGCGTTGGTGGAAAGCGCGCTGTATAACGTGGGGATTTTGGAAAAGTTCGGGGTGGAGGACGTCGTTATTTCCGTCAAGGCTTCGGACGTAAAATTGACCGTAGACTCGTACCTGCTGCTGTCTAATTTGACTTCGTACCCGTTACATCTTGGGGTAACCGAGGCGGGGAGCTACGAGGCGGGCGTGGTAAAAAGCGCGGTCGGTATCGGCAGTTTGCTGTTGCAAGGAATAGGAGACACGATTCGCGTTTCGTTGACGGACGACCCCGTGAAAGAAGTGTACGCGGCAAAGCATATTTTGCGCGCGTGCGGGAAAGACGAGGAGTTTGTCGAGGTGGTGTCTTGCCCTACCTGCGGGCGCTGCGCTTGGGAGAGTATGGAATTGGCAAACAAGGTTACCGCCTTTGTGCAAGGATATAAAAAGCGGGCGAAGGTCGCCGTGATGGGGTGCGTCGTCAACGGGCCCGGCGAGGCGAGGGACGCCGATTTGGGAATTGCGGGCGGCAACGGGGCTTGTCTTATTTTTAAAAAGGGCGAACCCTTTAAAAAGGTGGGTATAGAGACTGCCGAAGAGGAATTTTTGAAAGAAATAAGGTTGTTGTTAGATGGCGAATAAAGTAGAGGAGTATCTTGCGAAGATACGACAATTAAACGGATTAAAAAACGCGATTTTGTGCGGACTGACCGTAGAGAAGAAAACGGGCGAGGTCGAGTTTTTCTTGGTAACGGACAAGACGTATTCGGCGCTGGAAGAGGCGCAAGCAAAGAAGATATGCGCGGAGTTTTTGCCGGACGGATTTTCTGCTACGGTCAAAATCGTAAAGCGCGTCCCTGACGCTGAAACGGTCAAAGAGAAGATTTTTTCGTATATGCAAAAGACCTTTCCTGCCGCGGCGGCGTTTTTAGAAGAGGGTAGCATCGAGGTGGAAATGCTTTCTTCCGGCGCACATTTTTACGTGGATATCGCGTCGGGAGAACAGTCGCTTTTTTCTTCGGGAAAAATACTGGACGAGGTAAGCAGGTATTTGATGAGCGGGTTTTGCGGCAGTTTTTACGGCAACGTGCGCATCGTGGAAAAAGCTCCCTTAGACACCTCGATTTTAAACGAAGTTCCCGAAGATAAAGAAGAGATTGCGGCGGTGGAAATTCGGCGTTTCCCCGTATGTGAATATCAAAAAATCGACGGGGCGGATTTTCCGATCGAACAAGCGGTATATATGGCGGACTGTCATCAGCTGGAAGAACCGTATTCCGTCTGCGGAAAAGTTACTTATATTGAAGAAATTAAATACGTTCGCCACAACGAAAGGACGGGCGAGGACGTGGAAAAGACGAGGTTTTCCCTCTCGCTTACGGACGGGACGGCAAATCTCCGCACGACCTATTTCCCCAAGAAAGCGACGGTGGAAAAAGTTCGTGAAATCAAGATAGGGGACAATATCGTGATAACGGGCGAAAACGAGGAGTACAGAGGCTCGCGTTCGTTTAAAGCGGCGAAAATCAATTACGGGCAGCCGCCCGCAGGCTTTGAGCCCGTGGCGAGAAAGGGAAAGCCCGTACCGAAATTTTACCATACCGTGTTCCCGCAGCCGTATACCGATTATAAGCAGACGGGGTTTTTCGACGATCTTTCCAAGCCCGCGGATTTGAAAAATAACGTTTTCGTTTGCTTCGATATCGAAACGACGGGGTTAAACAACAACCCCGCGATGGGCAGAATGGATAAAATTATCGAGCTTGGCGCGGTGAAAATCGTAAACGGGGAAATGGTAGAAAAATTCTCTTCCTTTATCGCTTGTCCCGATCGGCTGTCGAGGGAGATTATCAACCTGACGGGGATTACCGACGCCGACCTCGTCGGCGCGCCCGAGGTGGATAAAGTGCTGGCGGATTTTTACAAGTTTACAGACGGCGCTTTGCTCGTGGGGCATAACGTCGGGTTTGACTACCGTTTCGTGCAATATTACGGCGAACAGCACGGGTATATGTTCGATAAAAAACAGTACGATACTCTTTCCTTAGCGCAAGAGGTGCTGCGCGGGAAATTGGCGAATTATAAGCTGAATACCGTTGCCGATTACTACGGGCTTACGTTTAATCATCACCGTGCTTTCGACGACGCGTGCGTAACGGCGAAAGTGTTTATCGAGTTGGTAAAGGCAAAAGGATATTTAAATTAGGTGGTTTGTGAAAGGCGAAAGGACAAAAAATTATATTGAAGAGTTAATTAAAGACAAGGGAATTCCGTATCTTGATTTTTGTATTCAACGCGGATATACCCCCCTTTTTCGTTGCGTTTCCTCTGCGAATGGCGAGGCGAACGGTAAGGAACTCTTGGCTTTGTATTCCTGCACGAAACCCCTGACGGTGGCTTGCGTAATGCGGCTTGTGGAAGAGGGAAAATTGGCTTTGTCCGATACGGTGGAAAAGTATCTTCCCGAATACGAGCAGGCGTTTTGGCTGTCAAACGGAAAAGAAAGGTCGGCGAAGGGCGAAATTACAATCGAGCGGCTTTTGACGATGACGGCGGGGCTTTCGTATAATTTATGTACGCCGCCGATTGTAGAGCTTCTTAAAAACAATCCCGCGCCCTCCACGCGAGAGATTGTCGGGCGGTATATTCAAACTCCCCTTTTATTCAAGCCGGGGGAACGCTTTGAGTACAGTCTTTGCCACGACGTCTTGGGCGCGGTGGTCGAGGTGGTCGCCGGGAAACGCTTTTCCGAATATATGGACGAAGTAATCTTTAAGCCCCTGGGTATGCAAAATTCGTTTTTCCATAGAACGGGCGCGGAAATTTTCGACGTGTATGCTTGTACCCAAGAGGGTGGATTTACGCCGGCGGAAAAGAAAAATATGCACGTTTTCAGCGAGAATCACGACAGTGGCGGCGCGGGCGTAATCAGCTGCGTGGACGATTATGCGAAATTTGCCGCTACGCTTGCTTGCGGCGGCGTTTCCGCCGACGGGTACCGCTTATTGAAAAAAGAAACGTTAGACCTTATTAGGACGGAGCGTTCTTCTCTATCGGTCAACAATACGTTTACCTGTATTCAAGGCGAAGATTACGGCTACGGGTTGGGTGTACGGACGAGATTAAAGCCGACCGAATGGGGGCTGCCCAAAGGGGAGTTCGGTTGGGACGGCGCGGCGGGCTCCTATCTTATGGTGGACTCGGAAAAGCAGATTTCTGTCGTAATCGGTATGCATATTTTAGAATGGCCCCGCGTTTTTACGGGCGAGCATTTAAGGCTCGTGGAATGCGCGTACGAGGATATGCGCGCGGAAGGGCTGCTTTGAGGGGAAAGGGAGACAAAAAAATTGCCAAAACCTGTGAAAAACGCTTGCAAATTGCGTATAATAATGATATAATGTTAATACTTGATAATACGTAAGGTTTATTGAGAGTGGTTTGCGCCACTCTCAATAATGCTATAAGGGGTAAAAAGCGTGAAAGTAAAACCTATCGAAGAGATACAAAACGCCTTGCAGCCTATTGCGGACGAATTGTCGATTGAGATTGTGGAAATCGAATTTAAACAGGGCAGAGAGCCTGCTTTGACGGTCTATATCGATATCGAGGGCGGCGTAGATCTCAATACTTGTGAAAAATTCCATAACGCCATCGACCCCGTTTTGGACGAAGTAGACCCGACGTTCGGCGCGCCGTATACCCTCAACGTGTCCAGTCCCGGCTTGGACAGACCGTTGAAAACCGACCGCGATTATAAAAAATGTATCGGCGAAAAGGTGGAAGTGAAACTCTACGCGCCGTTAAAAGGGAAAAAGTTTATCGAGGCGGTTTTAAAAGGGCACGATGAAACCTGCGTATATTTGGAAGACAAGGGTGAAGAGCTTAAATTGGAAAAGGCGAAAATTGCCAAGATTTGTCGGGCAATCGAATTCGATTAAGATACGGATAAAAAATTAAACATAAATTTACGAAAATTCAACAGGAGACTGAAAACAATGGAAAACAAAGAGTTTTTTGCGGCGCTTACCGATTTGGTAAAGGAAAAAGGCATCAGCGAAGAAGCGTTTATCGCAACGCTTGAAAACGCGCTTGCGTCCGCGTACAAAAAACAGTTCGAGGGCGGGGCGGAAATCGCCGTTTCTCTCAACGCGGAATTGGGTACGATTGAATTCCGTGCGACTCGTTATATCGTAGAAGAAGTAACGGATAAGGACAAGGAAATTTCTTTGGAAGAAGCGCAGGAAATCAACCCCGAATATCAGGTGGGAGATACCATCGTAAAAAGCTTTATTCCCAAAGATTTCGGGCGTATTGCGGCGCAGACGGCTAAGCAGGTTATTCTGCAAAAATTGCACGAGGCGGAACGCGATAATACGCTTTCTGAATTTTCGGATAAAGAAGGCGAGTTGATGGAAGGGGTTATCCGTAAAATCGACGATCGTAACGTGTACGTAGAAATCGGCGACAAGAAAATCGAAGGCGTTATGCCTCCGCAGGACCGTGTTGCCAGTGAAAGATACGTCGTTGGCGAAAAGTTGAAGGTGTTTGTAAAACGCGTAAAGAACAACGGCAGAAATTCGCAGGTGGTCGTATCCCGTACGGCGCAAGGCTTGGTAAAGAAGCTTTTTGAAGAACAAGTACCCGAAATTGCGCAAGGGATTGTAGAAATTAAGGAAATCGCCCGCGAACCCGGACACCGTACCAAGATGGCGATTTTGTCCAACGACGCGCGCGTGGACGCGGTCGGCGCTTGCGTTGGTAACCGCGGCGCGCGTGTGAACGCGGTTGTGGAAGAACTCGGCGGGGAAAAGATCGATATCATTCTTTGGAACGAAGACCCCTTGGCGTTTATCTATAAGGCTTTGTCGCCTGCAACGGTACTTTCCGTAACGGCGCGCGGCGAACGCAGCGCAATGGCAATCGTGCCCGACGACAAGCTTTCGTTGGCGATTGGCAGAGACGGACAAAACGCGCGTCTTGCGGCTCGTTTGACCGGTTGGAAGATTGACGTAAAGAGCGCGTCTTCCCCCGAGGCTGCCGAGGTTTTGGCGGCGATTGAAAACGAGGAAACGGACGAAAGCGAAGAATAAGCTTTTTGTGAAGGAGGCGGGTATGCCGAAAAATAAAAACGTGCCCTTGCGTATGTGTATTGCTTGCCGTGAGATGAAAAGCAAGCGCGAGATGACGAGAGTGGTAAAAAGCGCGGACGGAGAAATTCGTTTGGACCCGACGGGGAAAGCGCCCGGACGCGGGGCTTACGTTTGCGGGAATGAGGAGTGTTTGAAAAAATTACAGACGAAACGTTTGTTAAATCGCGCCTTTTCTTCGGACGTTTCCGCTTTGGTATACGCAGGCTTCGAGGAGGGCAGCGTTGGAAAAGAGTAAGCTGGAAACCTACCTTGGTTTTTGTATCCGCGCGGGCAAAATCGTGTTCGGTGCGGAGATGATAGAAAGACAAAAGAAGGGAATAAAACTGTTGCTTGCCGACGGCAGCGCGGGAAAAAATTCTTTAAAGCCCGCGATAAACGCGAAGGAAAAATTCGCTTGTCCGCTTTTGATGATGGCGGAAAACGTTTTGGGCGAAGTATTACATCGGCCCGCCGTAAAAGTGGCGGCGGTTACGGACGAACATCTTGCGTCGGCGATCCTTTCGCTCGTCGGCGTCGAACCTCAACTTAAATTATATTCGGGAGGAAACAACTGAACCTATGGCAAAGAAATACGAGAATGTGGAAAAAATATTGGGACTTTTGGACGAAACGCAGCTTGGCGGGCTGCAAAAGCGTCTTTCTTCCACAGAAAAAAGCCTTTCGGAGATTTTAAAGAAACTTTCCGCGTTAGAGGCTGAAAAGGCGGAACGCGAAGCTGCGGAGGCTGCGGCGAGAGCGCAAGAAGAAGCGCGTCTTGCAGCGGAGGAGGCGGCAAAAGCCGCGGCGGCTGAAAAAGCGGAAAAGGCAAAAGAATCCGAACCCGAAACGGAAAAGCCGAAAAAGAAAACGACGAAGAAAAAAGCGGAAGAACCCGCTCCCGTCGTAGAAGAAGCTCCTGCGGCGGAAGAAGTGAACTTAGCGCCTGCTGAAATCGCGGAAGAGCCGAAAGAGGAGAAAAAAGCGGAAGAGAAGACGGCGAAAGTAGAAAAGGCGGAGCAAAAGCCTGAAACCCGTACGTTCGTACCCAAAGCGCCCGCTGCGCCCGCCGCGCCTCGCGCTCCCAGATATTTCCGCAACGGACAGGAACAAGGCGTATACGTGGCGAAGCCGGGTACGGAAAACGCGGCGAGCTCGACCTACCGTCCCCGTCCTGCGGGAGATAGACCGGTTAGAGGGGAAAAGCCGTTTGGCGCAAAACCTGCGCTTGGGGCAAAGCCTGCCCGTCCGACGGCAGGGGCGGCGCCCATCGCGCCTATCGCGCCTGTAAGGGATAGCAAATCCTTCTCTGCGCCTGCAAAGAAAAAGACGTTTGAAAAGACGTATACGGAAAAGAAACCGCTTTCCAAGCGTACCCTTATCAAACAGCAAGGTATGACGGTGGAGGATTTTGACGAGGATAAGTCGGGTTATAGAAAAGTGCGTTCGCCGAAGAAGCAGAAACGCCAAGAGATTCCGACGATTAAAATCGAACACGCGGTCGTTACGACGCAGGAAATTCCTTTGAAAGTGCTCTCTGAAAAATTGGGCGTGTCGGCGGTAGAAATTACCAAACGTCTCTTTAAAGAAGGGATTATGAAAGGGATTAACGATTCGATTGACTACGATAACGCGGCGCTTATGGCTGCCGATATGGGCATCGATCTTGAATATAAACCCGAAAAGACGGCGGAGGAAGTATTGATGGATACCGTCGTTGCAGAGGATGAAAGCAAGCTTGTTCCCCGTGCGCCCGTCGTTACCGTTATGGGACACGTAGACCACGGTAAGACTTCCTTGCTGGATAAAATCCGCGCAACCTCCGTTACGGCAGGGGAAGCGGGCGGTATTACGCAGAGCATCGGTGCGTACACGGTTACGGCAAAAGGCAAGCAAATTACCTTTATTGATACGCCCGGACACGCGGCGTTTACGGCGATGCGTGCGCGCGGCGCGCAGGTAACCGACGTCGTTATTCTCGTGGTAGCGGCGGACGACGGTATTATGCCGCAGACGGTAGAAGCAATCAACCACGCTAAGGCGGCAAACGTGCCTATTATCGTGGCGATGAACAAAATGGACAAATACGAGGTCAATCCCGACCGCGTTAAGCAGGAGCTTATGCAATACGAGCTCGTGCCCGAAGAATGGGGCGGGGATACGATGGTCATTCCCATTTCCGCAAAAACGGGTATGGGTATTGACGAATTGCTCGATTCGGTCAACCTCGTGGCGGAAATGCAAGAGCTTACCGCGAACCCCGACCGTCAGGCAAAGGGTACGATTATCGAAGCGAAGCTGGATAAGGGCAAGGGTCCCGTGGCAAGTATCATCGTACAAACGGGTACTTTGAAAACGGGCGATAACATTCTTTCCGGTACGACGATGGGACGCGTGCGCGCGATGTTCGACGACAAGGGCAGAGCGGTCAAGAGCGCAGGACCGTCGATGGCGGTATCTATTCTCGGTATGGAGGACGTACCCAACGCAGGCGACAGCATTATGGCGGTCGATCAGGCGCTTATGAAGCAGGTACAAGAGGAAAGAAAGAACCGTCAGCGCGAAAGTATGATTAAAGAACAGAGCCGCGTTTCGCTCGACGATATTTTTGCGCAGGTAGAAGAAGGCAAGATGAAGAATCTCAACCTCATCGTCAAGGGCGACGTACAGGGCAGCGTAGAGGCGGTAAAACAGTCGCTTGAAAAGCTGAGCAACGAAGAAGTGCGCGTGAAGGTTATCCACTCGGCGGCGGGCGCTATCAACGAAGGGGACGTAATGCTTGCCGACAGCGCAAACGCGATTATCATCGGGTTTAACGTTCGTCCCGATACGAAGGCGAAGAAGCTTGCGGAAACTTCGAAGGTGGACGTCAGAAGCTATCGTATCATTTACGAATTGCTCGACGATATGGAAGCGGCGCTTAAAGGTATGCTTGCGCCCAAGCTGAAAGAAACGCTTACGGGCAAATGCGAAGTACGTCAGACGTTCAATATCACGGGCGTTGGCACGATTGCGGGCTGCTACGTTATCGACGGTAAGATCGTTCGCGGCGGTAAATTGCGTATCTATCGCGAAGATATTATGATTTGCGAGGGCGGCGTAAAACAGTTGAAGCGGTTTAAAGACGACGTGAAAGAGGTCAACTACGGGTATGAATGCGGTTGCGCAATCGACGGCTTTAACGAAATTCGCGTAGGCGATATTATCGAATGTTACGTTACGGAGGAAATCAAAGCGTAATGAAGGTGTCGAGAACTTCCCGTTTGAACGGGGAATACCAAAAAGAAATTAGTGAAATTATCCGTCTTGGCAAAGACAAGATGGTGGGGCTTGGCGGTTTGATTTCCGTAACGGAGGTGGACGTTGCGCCCGATTTAAAGACGGCGATCGTCTACGTTAGTATCTACGGCAAAAACGAGGAAGAGAGCAAGACTTCGTTTAAGGCGTTGCAGGAAAACGCCGGGTATATCCGTCATCGTCTTTCGCAAGTAATGCGGATGCGTACCGTGCCCGCTTTGACCTTCCGTATGGACGGCAGTATGGTATACGGCGCAAAAATGGACGAGTTATTTAAAAAGATACACAAAGATACGGACGAAGAATAAAATGGGAAACGCGTACTTATACGCGTTTTTCCCATATAAAAGGAACTTGTATGGAAAATACTTTGCAAAAAATTGCGGATAAAATGAAAAGGGCGAAACGGGTTTTAATCGTTTGCCATATGCGCCCCGACGGAGACGCCTACGGCAGCGCGTTGGCGCTTTCTACGGCGCTTGATTTTTTAAAAATCCCTAACCAGGTATGCGTTGAATCCGATTTACCTTCTAATTTGGCGTTTATCGACGGAATTGAAAAGGTGAAGAAAAAACCAAGCGAAGGGTATGACTTGTTCGTTTGCGTCGATTGCAGCGACGAGCAAAGATTGGGGGCTTTGGTAGAAGAATTTATAAAGGCGAAACGCTTGCGTATCGATACTGTCAATATCGATCACCATATCTCCAACACCCGTTATGCAAACGATAATTACGTGCGCGAATGTTCTGCAAACTGTATGAACGTAGCGGCGTTGATAAAATTGCTTGGGGTAGAATTGAATAAGAAAATTGCCGAGTATTTATTGATTGGGTTATTGACCGATTCGGGGATTTTTTCGCACGACGACGTGGATGAAGAGTGCTTTTTATTGGCGGCGGAGCTTGTCAAGGCAGGGGCGGATATCCGCTATTATCAATACAACCTGTTTAAAAAGCAAGCCAAGGCGCGGGCGGCGTTGTTTGCCAAAACGATGTCGAAAATCCGTTATTATCACGACGATCGGTTTGCGGTGATTGTGATTACGAAGCAAGCGATGGAAGAATGCGGTGCGGACAACGGTATGACGGAAGGGTTCGTGGACTTTCCTTTGAACGTGGACAGCGTAGAGGTTGCGGCTTCGGTTATGGAAGTGAAGAAAGGGCAATACAAAATTTCCTTGCGGTCGAAAGAATACGCTGACGTCAATAAAATTGCCGCGGTATACGGCGGGGGCGGGCACGTGCGCGCGGCGGGCTGTATGTTGTTTGGCGACGTGGAAGAGATTTTGGATAAATTGTCGTATACGGTTTCGCAGTATTTAGAATAAACGAAAGAGGAAAAGAGAATGTTAAAAGGGACGGAGAAGATAATGGACAAGCTGTTTAATTTTCGTCCTCTTTTCTTCTCCGCTTCGTCGTTCTGTTTTGGAATACTTTTTTATTATTTGCATAAGTTTAACGGAGTTTCCGCGTGGTGGTTGTTTTTATTGCTGCCGTTGGCGGGGACGCCGTTTTTCTTTTGTCCAAACAAAGAGATGGTTTTTAAGAAATTTATACGCGTAGCCTTGTTGCTTGCGTCGTTTGCGGCGGGCACGATGTCCTTTTCTTTGCAGTTACGAGATTTTAAAAATCAGCCCTATTATCACGAGGAAACGTACGTGGTGGCTACGGTGGTGGAAAGACGGGAAAACGGGGAGATAATAAGCTTGGTTTTGGACGATTTAATTATCGGCGAAACGCAGGTAGACGGAAGGATGAATGCGTACCTGCCCGCCTCGTATTGTGAAAACGTCCGTTTATCAGACAAGCTTTTACTGCGCGGACTCGTCTCTACGGATACGGAATATTTTGACCGTTACGGATTTCGCGCGAAAGAGATTGGCGATAAAATTTGCTTTTCGTTTAACGACGTCGAAAGCTGCGTCCGTATAGGGGAAGAGTTTAATCTTTTTTCCAGCGTACGCAATCGTATGGAAGAGGTGATTTACGCAGGGATGGACGAAACGCCCGCTGACGTTAGCGTAGCGGCGCTTTTGGGCGATTCGTCGAAAATAGAGAGCGGATTGCTTGAAAATATTCGCTACGGCGGAATTGCGCACGTCTTCGCCGTGTCTGGGCTGCACGTCGGGGCGTTGTACGCTTTTTGCTTGACGCTCTTCAAGAAAACGATTTTTCGGGGCTTGCCTAAGTTGGTAAGATTTTTGCTGTTGTCGACGACGTTGGTTTTTTACGCGGGGATTTGCGGGTTTTCCGATTCGGTGGTACGCGCTATGGTGATTTGTCTTTTCGCTTACGCCTCCAAGCTTGCCCTTTTAAAAACGGATTTTCTCGAATCGCTCGGTTTGGCGGGAATCGTCGTCTTGGCAATTTCGCCCGCGGCGTTGTTTGAGGTTGGCTTTCAGCTTTCCTTTTCGGCTTGTTTGGGAATCGCGTTTTTGCAAAGACCGATAAGGCAGGTATGCGACGAAGGCTATGCAAGAGTGAAAAAACGCTTTCCAAGGAAATATACTCCGTCCGAGCTTGCGATGTTAAAGCACGGGGATACTTTGCCGCCGACGATTGGGGAACGGCTGGTAAAGGCGACTATTTCCACGATATCGATAACGTTGGCGGCGCAAATTGCTACGGCGCCCGTACTTCTAAACGCTTACGGCTATCTTTCGGGTTGGGGATTGCTGCTCAATTTCCTTTTCGTGCCGATACTCAGCGCGGGATTTGCTTTCTTGCTGGCGGCGGTTTGGCTTGCCTGTTTATTACCGACGGCTTGGGCGGGCGTAATTTTATACTTGCCGTCCGTTCTTTGGTCGGCGCTTTTGCTTTTGTTTGAGGCGACCGAGTTTTCCTCGTTTGCAATCCGCGGTATTTCCGTGCCTGCCGGCGGCGTAATTTGCTATTATTTGGGCGGAACTTTTCTTTCCGATAAATGGAACGTATCGAAAAGGTGGCGCAGATATTTTGCTCTGCTGTGCTTTGCGGCTTTTTTCACGATTATACTCGTTATTAATTTTCCCGTATAATAATACGGGAAAGAGAAAAATACTCTTGCCTTTTTCAAAAAAAGATGTTATAATGTCCTTATAGAAAATTTGGGCGGGGAGGCTTGACGATGAAATACGTCGAATTTAAAAAGTTCACGGACGAAAACGGCGCCTGTCCAATTTACCTTTTCGAGGGCGAGGAAGTCTATTTTCACGAAAAGGGCTTTGCCCTTTTAAAAGAGCGCTTTTTGCAAGAGCCTACCCTCGATTACGTTTCCTTTGACGGAGGGGCGTTGAAAGGGGAGAAATTGAAAGCGTTGGCGGACGCCGTGCGTTGTTTTCCTTTTATCAGTCAAAAGCGTTTCGTTAAAATAACCGAGTTTTACCCCAGCGAGAAGGATTACGAGCAGTATATAAAGCCTTTGTTTGAAACGCCCTCGACGCACACGATTTTGATGATTGTCAACACCTCTAAGGCGAAAAAGACGAAAGACGGAGAGAAGGGCGGCGCGGATTTGTCTAAAAAACCGAGCGTTACTTACGTCGATTGCGCAAGATCGGACGAGGAAACGATAAAAAAATGGATATACCTTACCTGCAAGCGCGCGGGGGTGTACGCGGACGGAATTACTTGCGGGAAAATCGTTTCTTATTGCGTAGGGGATATGTCCCGCGTGGCAAAGGAAACGGAGAAACTGCTTTCTTATTGCGAGGCGCAAAAGCTTGAACGGATTACCGACGAGTTGGTTGACTTGCTCGTATACCCTGACGCCGATTATAAGATTTTCGAGCTTGCGAACGCGCTGGCGCGTAAAAATTATTCGGAATATATGAAAATCATAAAAGAGCTTACGAGCCGCGGTTTTAACGAAACTGCCCTGCTTTCTTCGTTGGCGTCTTATTTTAAGGGCTTGTACGAGGTTTCCGTTTGTAAGGGGAGCGACAGAGAGGTGGCAATCGCCTTGGGAATGAAAGAATATCCCGTTAAGAAAAACCGCGAGCAAGCGGCGAAGTTTACAAAAACGGGGCTGCTTTCTGCTTATCAAACGGTTTACGGGGCGATAAGCGGGATAAAATGCGGCGAATTGACCTCGGACGCGGCGTTAAAATCGGTAACGATGCAACTCTTTTTTGAAAAAAAGTAAAAACTTTTGCTAAAACACTTTATTTTTATAACGTTTTTTTATATAATAATACTGACGGAATCCGTTCACTATATAACGTGCGCACGTGCGCGTACGTGAAAGCGAACGAGAAAGGGAGGCGACTATGGGAACTTTGGCGTTGAGCGTGCAATTTTCCACGTTGTTGGAAAAGATAAACGCGTTTTTCAACTCCTTTGGAGTGCTGTTTGCAATGGAAATCGTTCTGTTGTTTACGGTCGTTTTTTTTGTGTCGAAGGTTTTGCGGGATAACGACGCGACCAAGCTGATGGTGGTGTATTGGTTGTTGATTGTCGCGGGCGTGGCGATGCGCGTTTTCGACAGCGGTATTATGACGTCGCAGACCTTATTGTTGTACGTGTTGTTCGTTTCGGCGGCGCTTTTAATTTTGTTTGCCGTCGAGGTCAAGAAGATGTTTTGGGACGTGCATACGCAAAAGCCGACGGGCACGGAAAAGAGCTTGGGCGGCGGTACGGAAATCCGTTCGCAGGCGGATACCGAGCGTTGTATTGCCAATATCGTGAAGGCGTTGCAAAATATGTCGAAAAACAACGTTGGCGCGCTGATTGTATTATCCAAAGGCAGCCTTCCCAAGCAGGTATTGCAAAGCGGGGTTGGAATTGATGCAGAGGTGTCTACGCAGCTAATCGAAGGGATTTTCTTCCCCAAGGCGCCGTTACACGACGGGGCGCTGATTATCCACGGGCATAAAATCCAAGCGGCGGGCTGTTTCTTGCCCTTGACGCAGAAGACGAGCTATCCCAAAGAATACGGCACGCGCCACCGCGCGGCGATCGGGATTACGGAAGTGGCAAACGTTATTTCGCTGGTGGTTTCCGAAGAAACGGGGATTATTTCTATCGTCAAGCAGGGGAACGTCGTACGCTATGCCGATTACGATATGCTGATGGACGCGTTGAAAGATTATTATTGGCAGGATATGCCGTTGACGGATAAAAAGCGCAGTGGAGGTAACAGATGAAATTCGGTAGATTTTTAAAGAACTTGTTCATTTCGAAATTTTGGATTAAAGTCATTTGTTTGGGGCTGGCGCTTTTGATCGTTTTGGCGTTAAACGTATAAAGAGAGAATAGAAGAAAGCAGCGGACGGACGTTCGTGAAAGGAGTTTTTATGGGAGTAAAGGTGTGTAAATTCGGCGGTACGTCGATGGCAAGCGGAAACGTTATTCTTTCCGCCGCTAAGATTGTAAAGGCGGATACGGAGCGGCGTTACGTGGTGGTTTCCGCGCCGGGAAAACGTTTTAGCGGGGATATTAAAGTAACCGATTTGTTATACAAGTGCGCCGATGAAATCGAGGCGGGAAACCTTGCGGCGTTTCAAGAAACCTTTGGAAAAATCCGCGTTCGTTTTACCAATATCGAGGCGGAAATCGGCAAGGATTTGCGTATTAGCGAGGGCTTGGACGAAGCGGAAAAAGAAATCGTAAACGGCGCGGGCAGGGATTATTGCGCTTCTCGCGGCGAGTTTTTGGCGGCTAAAATTATGGCGGCGGTTTTGGACGTTCCGTTCGTGGACGCAACCGAATTCGTGCGTTTTAATAAAGACGGAATTTTGGATCAGGAAAAGACTTTCGAGCTTGGGGAAAAGGTATTGTCGAAATATCCCCGCGCGGTAATTCCCGGCTTTTACGGCTTGGGCGCAGACGGAAAAGTAAAAACTTTTTCGCGGGGCGGCGGCGATATTTCCGGTTCAATCGTGGCAAGATCCGTGATGGCTTCGCTGTATGAAAACTGGACGGACGTCAGCGGTTTTTACGCTTGCGATCCTCGCATTATTCAATCGCCGAAATGGATTCCCGAACTTACCTATCAAGAGCTTCGAGAACTTTCGTATATGGGCGCAAACGTATTACATAGCGAATCGATTTTTCCCGTGCGCAGCGCAGGGATTCCCATTCGTATTTGCAACACTTTCCGTCCCGAAGACAAGGGTACGTATATCGTAAAAACGGAATCGCGCGGCGTGCGTAGCTACGTGGTTACCGGGGTTGCGGGGAAAAAGGATTTTACTTCGATTACCATTGAAAAATCCTTTATGAACGAAGAGGTCGGCTACGTTAGAAGAGTTTTGGACGTTATCGGAAGACGGGGGATTTCTTTTGAACATTTGCCTTCCAGCGTCGATACGATGTCTTTGATTATTGAAAATCAGTTTTTGAAAAACGGGGTGCTTGACGAGGTGATTGCGGAAATTGCCGAGGTGGCGACTCCCGATAGACTCATCGTGCACGACGATATTGCGTTGGTGGCGACGGTAGGGCACGGTATGGCGAGAAACGTCGGTATTTCTGCCCGTCTTTTCAAGGCGCTGTCAAACGCGGGTATCAACGTCAATATGATTGACCAAGGTTCAAACGAGTTGAGTATCATCGTTGGGATTCGAAACGACGATTACGAGGCGTGTTTGCGCGCGACGTATAACGAGTTTTTTAATTGAGGTAGCTTATGAAGGCGTATTCGGTAAATTTAAAAGATAACTATTCCTTTTTGCAGGGCGGTGTTTTACAGTGTATTTTAATGGATATGCCGTTTGATATTGAGACGGATTGGAAACGTCCTGCGGTAATCGTTGTTCCCGGCGGCGGATACGGTATGGTCAGCAAGCGCGAGGGCGAGCCTGTGGCTGCGCAGTTTTTGGCGAAAGGCTTTCAGACCTTCGTTTTGACCTATCTTTGCGCTCCGGATAAGGTTCGTTATCCCGAACAGCTTTTCGAGCTTTCTTGCGCGGTGGATTACGTTAAAAAGCACGCGGAGGAGTTTTGCGTAAACCCCGACGAGGTTTTCGTGATTGGTTTTTCTGCGGGCGGGCACTTGACGGGTAACCTTGCGGTAGAACATCAAAACGTTTCGCAAAAAGCGGGGGTAGAGCTTGATTGTAAGCCTACGGCGACGGGGCTTTGTTATCCCGTTATTTCCAGTATACACGGGCATTTCTCTTCGTTTGAAAATCTGCTCGACGGATATACGGACGAGGCGAAAACGGAGCTTTTAAAGACGTTGAATTTGGACGAAGCGGCCAATAAAGATACGCCGCCTGCCTTTATTTGGGCGACGGCAGAAGACGAGCTTGTGCCTACGGATAATTCCATTCGGTACGCTTGGGCGTTGGATAAGCAGGGGATTTCTTACGAGCTGCATATCTATCCTACGGGGCGGCACGGGTTGTCCGTTGGCGATAAAGAAATTTGTACGCAAATGGGAGAAACGCAAAAAGCGGCGCGCTGGGTAAACGACTGTATCGAATTTTTCCATCGCTACGTAAAAGAACCGTTTTAAGAAAACAAAAAGAGGCGAACGCCTCTTTTTTTTCGTTAGGAAGAAGAATTTTGTTTGCGCGCGCGAATGTAGTGCTTGCCTTTTTGTAAGTTACAGCCGTGCGCTTTTGCCATTTTTGAAACGGAAACGACTTGATATCCGTCCGCTTTTAAATCGGGTAAAAGCCGTTTCAACGCGTCTACGGTATGCTGATATCCGTCGTGCATTAACACGATTGCGCCCGAAAAACGGTTGTCAAAGACGGCGCGGTAAATGGCGTCCTCAGAGACGCCCGTCCAATCGATGGTGTCAATCGTCCAATCGATTAACGGAACGGGAGAGCAGGCTTTTACCTCGTCGTTTGCCTTTCCAAAGGGCGCGCGTAAGAGATGCCGAGGCTTTCCGTCGATTTTAGAAAGCAGAATATCCGTTTGGTCAATTTCTCTTCGCAGCTTTTCTTCGTCCAACGTGGTCAAGTCTTTGTGGGATTGCGTGTGGTTTCCCAGCTCGAAGCCCAAGGCGCAGGCGGCGGTTAAAAGGTGGGCGTTTTGCGCGTCGAAAAGATAACCGTTGCAAAACAGGGTGGCGCTTGCTTTGCAATCGGGATTTTCCTCGTTAAAGGAGGCGAAGACGGACAAAATATTTTCCAAGCTGCGCGAGGGGGAATCGTCGAAGGTGAAGGAAATCAATTTTTTATCGGGCGCGATTTCCGATATATCGACGTCGGAAACGTCCCAAATATCCGTTTCCGCAGGAAGAAGGGGAGGGGAAGATATTTCGTTTTCCGCATCGGAAACTCCTTCGTTTTGCGTTATATTCTGCTGGGGAATAGAACTGCTTTCAATATTTGATTTTGGGCTGCACGCGCAAAAGGAGACTAGCAGGGTTGCGTTGAAAAGAAAAAACGGTTTAAAAAACGTCGTGTTCATATAAAGGAGTATTTGTAAATAATAGGCGGTTATGCGCTTTTTTTTGGAAAGGAGAAACAAAAACTTGAAAAGACTTGACAAGTTTTTTTGCATATGATATAATAAACGTACTATTGGTCGTAAGGATTAGGAAGATATAGCGAAAAGTTAAACTACATTAGGGGAAAGTAAAAGGGCTTAGTATGAACGTGGAAAAGCAAATTAGAGAAGTGTGCGACCGTTTTGGGCTTCAAGGGGAATATCGTTTTTTTGAAGTCGTCAACAGCGGGCATATCAATACGACGTATAGGGTGTACTTTTTTCGAGACGGTGAACTGAAAGATTATATCTTACAACGGGTGAATACCTACGTTTTCCGCGACCCTATCAGCGTAATGGACAATATCTCTTCCGTAACCGAATTTATTCGCGCGAAGATTAAGGCAAAATACGGCACGGCAAAGCGTAACGTATTGCATTATTCAAAAACGGAAGCCGGAGAATACTATACCTTTATGGATGACGGCGGTTTTTGGCGCTGTTGTCGCTATATCAACAATTCTGTTTGCTTTGAAAAGACGGACAATTTAAAGGTTATCGAGGAATCGGGAAAAGCGTTTGGGGAATTTCAATTGTATCTTTCCGATTATCCCGTGGAAAAGCTGAGCATCGTCATTCCGCATTTCCACAACACCATTCGGCGGTATAACGCTTTTCGAGACGCGATAAAAGAAAACGCCGTTGATCGCGCGGAATCGGTGCAGGACGTTATCGCGGGCTATTTAAGCATTGAGGAAGTTGCGATAAAGCCTTATCAGCTGCAAAAAGAAGGGGTATTACCCTTGCGCGTTACCCACAACGACACGAAAACCAGCAATATTCTTTTTGATTCGGAAACGTTAGAGCATTTGTCCGTTATTGATTTGGATACGGTAATGCCGGGGCTCGTTGCTTTTGACTTCGGCGACGCGATTCGCGTGGCGGCGTCCACGGGCGAAGAGGACGAAAAAGATTTGGAGAAGGTCGCTATCGATTTGGAAAAATACGAGGCGTTTACGCGGGGATTCGTCGGTATGCTCGGCGATTCGATTACGGACGCGGAACGGGATTCGTTGGCGCTTGGCGCGATTGCGATGACGGCGGAATGCGGGGTGCGCTTTTTAACCGATTATCTGAACGGGGATCGATATTTCAAAATCCATTATCCCGACCAAAATCTCGTGCGCGCGAAATGCCATTTGGTTTTGGCTAAGGATATGATAAGACAACTGCCTAAGATGCAGGAAATCGTGAAAAAATACAGCAAATAAAAATTAGGTCGGTAATTTGCCGACCTAAATTTTTTGTTTTAATTTTTGTATTTGAAAAGAGCCATTAGCAAAACTCCGAAATTTGCGCCGATTAACAACCCGACGGATAATCCGATCCAAAACATACCGTCCTCCTTTTATACAGTATCGCCAAGAAAGCTTCGCTTTATACAGTATAGTAAAAAAAATTGGAAAGAGTAACCATTTTTCATTTTTGCGGATATAATAGAGAAGAAGAGGGTGGAGGGTTTATGCGGGTTGGATTTATAAGCAAAGGGAAAGTATACGATTTTGAAAAGGAGATATCCGAAGGGGAAAGATTGGCGGATCTCCTTTTGTTTGGATTTAACGGGCTTGGCGAGGTTTGCTATGAAAAAGAATTAAAAGGGGAAAGCGGATATTTCGAGCGTGTGGCAACTCTTTCGAAAACTTGTAAAAACCTCGTCGTTTGCGGCTGTATTACCGATACGCGCGGGTTAAAGCGCAAATCGGTCGTGGTGGCGGAGAAAGGGAAAATATTGGGGATTTCCGATATGCTGCACGCCGTAGACGGCGAAGTAAACAGCGGCGGCGCGGTAAAATTATACGATACCGAAATAGGCAAAATCGGGGTGGCGGTGGCGGAGGATTTACTCTTTCCCGACGTCGTGCGTTCGCTGTCTCTTTGCGGCGCGGAATGTATCCTTTGTCCCTTTGGCAGGGTATACGACAGCGTGCAATCGGTGCTTTTGCGCGCGTACGCGTATTGCTACGGAGTTCCCATTCTCTTTTGCGCGCAAGGGTATTCGTTGGCGGCGGAGATAGACGGGAGTTTACTGTTTGCTTCTCCGCAAAGTCCTATTTATTTGGACGTGGAATGGAAAAAAGAGTACCATTTGGTGGAGATAAGGCGGCGGGGATGTTACCGTCCGTGAAAAGAAAAACACGCCGTACGGCGTGTTTTTTAAACGTTTTTAAAATCCTGCGTTCTTGATGTCGCGGTCGGCGGCGCGTTTGATGTCTCGCTCTGCAATCGCTTGTTTTTTGTCAAAGGTGTGTTTTCCTCGGCAAAGGGCGATTTCCATTTTAATAAGAGAATCTTTAAAATAGAGCTTTAAAGGGACGAGGGTATAGCCTTGCCGATTGATTTTTCCTGCAATTTTTGCAATTTCGCCTTTATGCAGCAAAAGCCGTCTGTCCCGACGGGTGTCCTTGGTGCTGAACGCGTCCGATTTGTCGTACAGGGCGATATGCATATTTTTTACGGACACTTCGCCGTCGCGCAAAAAGCAAAACGAGTCGTTCATATTCACGTTTCCCGCGCGTAAGGATTTTACTTCGTTGCCCTCTAAAACGATACCCGCTTCGTATTTTTCCTCGATGAAATATTCAAACGAGGCAGTTTTGTTGGTTGCGATAATTTTCATTTTATTTCGTCCTTATTTGGTTTCGTTGCGTACGTGGGTGGCTTGTTTTGGGGGAAGCAAGCGAAATTCCGTCCGTCTGCGTTCAAAATCTACGTCTACGACCTTGACGTTTACGGCGTCGCCGATCGTATAAATAGCTCCCTTTCCGACCAAGCGGAAACGATCTGCGTCGAAGGAAAACTCGCCGTAAAGGCTTTCAATGGGGATAAAGCCTTCAACGGTATTGGGCAGCTCGGCAAACAGTCCGAAAGAGGTTACGCCCGATACGACGGCTTCGTAGGTCTCGCCGATATGCTCGCTCATATACATCGCGGTATACAAATCGTCCACGTCCCGTTCGGCGTCCGCCGCCCGTCTTTCCCGCTCGGAAGATTGCTTTGCAGCTTGTTCGACGAACCCGCCGTAGCGTAGTCTTGCCTTTTCATATCCGCCGTGTAAAATTTCTTTGATAATGCGGTGGATGCAAAGGTCGGGATATCTGCGGATGGGGGAAGTGAAATGGCAATAGCATTTACTTGCCAAACCGAAGTGTCCAAGATTTTCCGACGAATAGCGCGCCTTTTGCATCGAACGCAGCATAACGCGGTTGACGATGGAAAATACGGGCAGATTTTCCGCGGATTTTAACAATTTTTGATAGTCGTACGGTTTTACGTCGTCGGCGGAAAAGCGTGCCTGCAACCCCAACGCTTGGGCAAAATTGCGGAAAGTTTCCGCTTTTTCTATACTGGGCTTTTCGTGGATTCGATAGATAAAGGGGGCTTCTATCGAACGCATATATTCGGCGACCGTTTCGTTGGCGAGTACCATAAACGCTTCGATAATCTCGTAAGAAAACAGCGGTTTATAATCGGGAATTACAATTTCGTTTTTGTTGGTGAGAATAATTTTTGCCTCTTTAACCTCCAACGAAACGTTACCCTTCTTTTCGCGCATAGCCTTTAAAATATGGGTCAGTTCGGCAAACAAGGCTACCGTGTCTTTAACGAGCGCGTATTTTTCACAAACTTTTTCTTCGCCGTTTAAAATATCTTCCACTTCGTTATAGGTCATTTTGAATTTTGAACGGATAATTCCTTCGACGATACGGCTGTCTTTTACCGTTCCGTTTTTGTCAATACGCATCACGCAAGAAAGGGTCAGTCTATCCTCGTTTTCGTTCAACGAACAAATTCCGTTGGAAAGAGGGCGAGGGAGCATTGGCAAAACGCGGTCGGGGAAATATACGCTCGTGCCCCGCTCGAAAGCTTCTTCGTCCAAAGCCGAGCGATAGGGGGCGTAATGGCTGACGTCTGCGATGTGCACGGACAAAAGATAGTCCTTACCGTCCTTTTCCAAGGATATCGCGTCGTCGATATCCCGCGTGTCCTCTCCGTCGATGGTAACGATAAGTTTTTCGCGAAAATCCTCGCGCCCGATAAAATCTTCGTGCAGTATGCCCCGTTCTTCTTGCCGTTTCGCTTCTTTTTCCACGTGCGAGGGGAATTCTTCTTTTAAATCGTACGAGCGGATAATTGATAATTCTTCGGCGAAAAAGTCGTCTTCGTCCCCTAAAACCTCAATAATTTCCCCGCCGGGGGCTTTGCCTCGCGGATAAGAAGTGATTTTAGCCACCGCTTTCACGCCGTTTTTGATATGAGAACAGTTGGAAAGGGGGATATAAATTTCGGTCGAGAATTTCTTTTCGTCGGGGATAAGATAGCCCGCCCGACGGTCGCGGCGGAATACGCCCACGATTTTGGCGGGATTGCGTTGTAAAATTTGCACTACTTTTCCCTCGTCGCCTTCCCCGCCAAACGCCCGTTCGATGAGAACGGTGTCGCCGTGCAGCGCGCCGCGTAAAGCTCTGTGCGGAATAAAAAAGTCGTTTGGATAGCTTTCTTTGTCGTCTGCAATTAAGAAGGCAAACCCGCGTTCGTGTCCCGAAAGCACGCCTTTAATCAAACCTAATTGTTCGCTCGTTCCGTACCTGCCCCCGTTGTTTTGGTATAGCGTACCCTCTTCCACAAGGCGGGATAAAAGGGTTTCTAACCTGCCTTTTTCGCGATAGGGGAGTTGTAAAATCTTACAAATTTCCAAAGAAGTTTTATTTGCCAGCGTCCCGTCTTGAAAACGGTCGAGCAGTAAATTTTTCAAACTCATAGTACACCTCCTTTTACAGTATGTAGAGGTTTTCAATAAAAAAGGCGGCTTGTCGAAAAAAGCCGCCTGTGTATTTGATGATAATTATGCGAAGAAAACGGGAAGTTTCAATACGACGAAGAATGCAACGGAGAATACAACGAGGACTGCCATACAAATCCAAGTCCATTTCTTCAATTTTGCTTCAATCGATTTGCCTTTATTTTTCCCGAAGAAAGTTTCGCTCGACCCGCCCAAAGCGTCAATGCCCGAGGAGTTGCTGGGTTGCAACAAAACGAGAATAATTGCAGTAAGCGCGGCGACTGCCATCAAAACGATAAGCGTAATGCACAAAACGTCGTGGACGGTTTGGTGCGTCGGGGATTTATAACTTGCAAGTAAAAAATTCAACATATTTTTTAATCCGTTCCTTTTTCTTTTGACGGCGCAATCCGCCGTTTTCCAAAATTACCTATTGATTATACCATACTTAACGGAATATCGCAACTGTTTTTTACGGCAATTTTTGATTTTTTTTCGATTTCACAAAAAAGGACGGTGTAAAACCGCCCTTTTTGGAAAGTATTTATCGAATAAGCGTTTTGCCCGTCATTTCTTTGGGTTGTGCCAATTTCATAATGTCGAGGAGGGTGGGGGCAAGGTCTGCCAACACGCCGTCTTCGCGCAAGGTAGCGTTTTTATATTCTTCGGAAACGAGGATAACGGGTACGGGGAAGGTGGTGTGCTGGGTAAACGCCGTTTTGCCGTCGTCTGCGATCATCTGATCGGCGTTGCCGTGGTCAGCCGTAACGAGCGCGCTGCCGCCCATTTCAAGGATTTTGTCCGTTACTTTCTTCACGCACTCGTCTACCGCGTGTACCGCTTTTACCGCCGCGTCCATCACGCCCGTGTGTCCGACCATATCACAGTTTGCAAAGTTCAAAATCACGACGTCGTATTCGCCTTTGTCAAGTTCTTCCAAAACCTTTTCGGTTACGGGATACGCGCTCATTTCCGGCTGCAAATCGTAGGTAGCAACCTTCGGAGAGGGGATAACGATACGGGTTTCGCCCTCAACCGGCGCTTCTAATTTTGCGTTGAAGAAGAAGGTTACGTGCGCGTATTTTTCCGTTTCCGCGATATGCAACTGCTTTAATCCAAGCGAAGAGATATACTGGGGCAGGGTGTTCGTGATTTCGTCGGGGGGGAACGCCACGCCGACGTTTTCAAAGGACGAATCGTACACCGCAAAGCCGACGTAAGTGGGAGCGAGGAAACCCGTCTTTCTTTCAAAACCAAGCGTTGCGCCCGTTTTTGCGTCCGTGAAAGGGAACTCCTTTTGCGAGAACATTCTCGAAATTTGTCTGGCTCTATCGGGACGGAAGTTAAAGCAAATAATGCTGTCGCCCGCTTCAATCAAAGCAACGGGCTTGCCGTTTTCCGTCAAATTGGTGGGCAGGATAAACTCGTCCGTTACGCCGTTTGCGTACGAAGCGTTTGCCGCCGCTTCCGCGCTGCCTTCAAATTGTACGCCCGTGCCGAGCGTGAGCATATCGTAGGCTTTTTCTTCACGGTCCCAGTTGTTGTCGCGGTCCATTGCGTAATATCTGCCTGCAACGGAAGCGATTTTACCAAAATGCAGTTCGTCTAACTTAGCCTGCAAATCTTTCAAAAAGGCTGCGCCGGAGGTGGGGGCAACGTCGCGCCCGTCCGTGAACGCGTGGATATATACGTTGTCAAGCCCTTCTTTTTTTGCCATTTCTACCAAAGCGTAGAGATGTTCGGTGTGGCTGTGTACGCCGCCCGTGGAAACCAAGCCGTAGAGGTGTAATTTTTTACCCGCGTCTTTGGCTGCGTGCATAGCGTGAAGGAGTTGTTCGTTTTTGAAGAATTCGCCGTTGCGGATATCTTTCGTGATTTTCGTAAGGTCTTGGTAGACGATTCTGCCCGCGCCGATGTTGAGGTGTCCCACTTCGCTGTTGCCCATCTGCCCGTCGGGAAGACCTACGGACATACCGCTTGCGCCAAGCTGTGCGTGAGGGTATTTTTCTTTCAGCTCGTTGACGTATTTGCTGCCGTCGCAGACGATTGCGTTTCCGTTTTCCGAAGGATTGATGCCGTACCCGTCCATAATAATAATTGCATAAGGTTTTTTCATAATTATTCTCCTGAAAAATACAAAAAAATACAAAATGGTGGGGGCAGGTATGCGTTGAGCGCGAACCTGTCCCCGTATAGTTTCAATGGATTATTTGTCGAAATTTACGATTGCAGCAAAGTCGGGGGCTTTGAGGGAAGCGCCGCCGATCAAACCGCCGTCGATTTCGGGCTTTGCCATAAGTTCCTTGCAGTTGCCTGCGTTCATACTGCCGCCGTATTGGATACGGAGCGCTTCCGCGCATTTAGGGCAGAACATTTCGCCAACCGTTTTACGAATGAAAGCGATGGTTTCGTTTGCTTGGTCTGCCGTAGCGGTTTTGCCCGTACCGATAGCCCAAACGGGTTCGTATGCGATAACGATTTTGGTGATGTCTTCGATATCTTTAAGCCCTTCGTGGATCTGCGTAGCCAAAACTTCTTCCGTCTTGCCCGTTTCTCTTTCTTCCAAGGATTCGCCAACGCAAACGATGGGGGTAAGCCCAGCTTTGAGTGCAGTCAACGTTCTCTTATTTACCGTTTCGTCCGTTTCCGCAAAGTACTGACGGCGTTCGCTGTGCCCGATGATGACGTATTCTACGCCGTATTCGAGTAGCATTGCCGCGGAGATTTCGCCCGTGTACGCGCCTTTTTCCGCAAAGTGTACGTTTTCTGCACCGAGCTTGATGTTCGTGCCTTTCAAAGCTTCGCTAACCGCGGGGATATCGATTGCGGGAACGCAAACGACGACGTCGCAGTTTGCTTCCGTAACGAGGGGAGCGATTGCTTTCACAAGCGCAACGCCTTCGGAAGCGGTATTGTTCATTTTCCAGTTGCCTGCAATAATAGGTCTTCTCATAACTATATACTCCTACGTGTATTTTAATAATTTTTTAATCAAACGCAAGGAAAGGGCAAACGCGTTGCCCTCTTCTTACACTACTTTTTATTTATCGTTAAGACAAGCGATACCGGGAAGTACCTTGCCTTCGAACAGTTCGAGGGAAGCGCCGCCGCCCGTGGAGATATGGCTCATCTTATCTGCAAAGCCGAGTACCTGTACCGCCGCCGCGCTGTCGCCGCCGCCGATGATCGTCGTAGCTTTGCCATGTACGTCTGCCAAAGCCTGCGCAACCGCTTTCGTGCCTTCTGCAAGAATGGGGTTTTCGAACACGCCCATAGGCCCGTTCCAAATGACCGATTTTGCAGAAGCAACCGCCGCTGCGAACAATTCTTTCGTCTTAGGACCGATGTCAAGACCCATCATATCGTCGGGAATAGCGTCGCTTGCAACGACCGTCGTTTCGATAACCGCGTCGATGGGGTTCGGGAATTCTTTTGCCGCAACGGTATCCACGGGAAGAAGAATCTTCTTGCCGAGGGAGTCTGCTTTTTTCAGCATTTCAAGGCAATAGTCGATCTTTTCGTCGTCAACGAGCGAGTTGCCGATTTTACCGCCTTTCGCTTTGAGGAAGGTGTACGCCATACCGCCGCCGATAACGAGGGTGTCGCATTTTTCAAGTAAGTTGGAGATAACGTTCAGCTTGTCCGCAACTTTTGCACCGCCGAGGATAGCAACGAAAGGTCTTTCGGGGTTTTCCAAAGTATCTGCCAT
The DNA here is from genome assembly GCA_015069295.1 of Clostridiales bacterium. Taxonomy (GTDB): domain Bacteria; phylum Bacillota; class Clostridia; order Christensenellales; family Borkfalkiaceae; genus Scatosoma. The sequence goes on along the minus strand of SVIW01000001.1, from coordinate 361,095 downwards.
AACGGAAAGTTCTTTTTCAATGAGGAAACCGCAAGCCGCCGTCGTTACCAAGCCTTCTTCCACGATACCCGCGGTAGAGGAGTGGGAACGGTGCGCCGTACCGAACGCGTCGTTTACGTATACTTCGCAATAGCTTGCGAGCGCCTGCATAAATTCGGGGGTTTTCTTTTCTTCGCCTTTGTGGAAGCGAAGGTTTTCCAAAAGTACGCATTCGCCTTCTTTGCAAGCCGCAACTTTTGCCTTTGCGTCTTCGCCGATAACGTCGGAAGCAAAGCTTACTTTACCGCCCAAAAGCTCGTTAAGACGAGCCGCTACGGGCGCGAGGGAAAGTTTCTTGACGTCTTTTTTTGCTTTTTCAAGGAATTCTTCCGTAGCCGCTGCCTGTTCTTCTGCGGGAAGCGCCGCTACTTTGCCTTTTTCCTTTTTATTGAGTTCGAGCTTCGCATCAAAAACGTTGTGGGGCTTGCCCATATGCGAGCAAAGCACGACTTTTGCGCCCTGTTCCATAAGGTATTTGATAGTGGGCAACGCGCCGATGATACGGTTTTCGTCGGTGATAACGCCGTCTTTCATAGGTACGTTAAAATCGCATCTAACGAGGACTTTTTTGCCCTTTACTTCTACGTCTTTTACGGTTTTCTTGTTCATAGAATAAGAATTCTCCTTTCACTTTTTTTATCGTACAGATATATAATACCCAATTTTTCTACATTTGTCAACTTTTTAATAAAATAATCTAAAAAAACTTTTCGAAACCTTGACGAAAGGGCGGCTTTGTGGTATAATAAACGGGATAAAATAAAGGGTAGGGCGAGAAGAATTGTATACTTGTAAAATTACCGTCGTGAAAAAAGCGTCCTATTCGGATTTGATAGAAAAATACGAAAATCCCATACAGCACGCCTGCGAGATAGAGGAGGGGCAAATCTTCTTTTCGAAAAACGGGCAAAAGCCCGACGGGCTTTGCGACAGCGCTTGGGAGAGTATGGCGTATTTTGTCAAGGAATTGGCGCGGGGCGGCGGCAATTTTTACGACGGATGGATGAAAAACGAAAAATCGGCGATGATATCCTGTAACGACGGATTCCGTCCCGTAAGTTTTTATATCGAAGTAACAGATTGTAAGGAGAAAGGAAATGAGTAGAGCTGACGAAATCTTTGCACAAAATATGCAAGATATTATGGACAACGGGTTTTGGGACACCGACCTGCCCGTCCGTCCCCGTTGGGAAGACGGCGCGCCCGCGCACACCGTTAAAAAGTTCGGGATTGTCAATCGGTATAATTTACAAGAAGAGTTTCCCATTTTGACCCTGCGCCGTACGGCGTTTAAATCCTGCGTGGACGAGCTACTTTGGATTTGGCAGAAAAAGAGCAACAATATCCACGACTTAAATTCGCATATTTGGGATTCGTGGGCGGACGAAACGGGTTCGATTGGGAAAGCCTACGGTTATCAGTTGGGGGTAAAACACCAATACAAAGAGGGTGAATTCGACCAGGTGGACAGAGTTTTGTACGATTTAAAACACAACCCGTCCAGCCGTCGTATTATGACGAATATCTACAATTTCCAAGACCTGCACGAGATGAACTTGTACCCTTGCGCGTATTCGATGACCTTTAACGTTACGGGGGATACTCTCAACGGTATCTTAAATCAACGCTCCAACGATATGCTGACGGCGAACAATTGGAACGTAGTGCAGTACGCGGTTTTGTTGATTATGTTGGCGCAGGTTTCGGGACTCAAAGCAGGCGAGCTGGTACACGTTATTGCGGACGCACACATTTACGATCGGCATATTCCGCTTGTCAAAGAGGTTTTATCAAAACCCCGCCATAAAGCACCCAAGCTTATCGTAGACGAAAGCATTACCAATTTCTACGATTTTACGGTAGATAGCTTCAAACTTGTCGATTACGAGTATGAAAAGTTGGAAAGCAAAATCCCCGTAGCAATTTAAATGTGGGGTCAAGGGGCATAGTCCCTTGTGGATTTTTAAGGCAAAGCCTTAAAGACTCGCTGTCAAGCGCCGCCGTGAGGCGGGTAATAGCCCAAGGAAAGCAACCACAGGTTGCGCTTTACGCCGTAAGGCGTTGTCGTAACGCTCTGCGTTGCAAAAGTAACGTGTAGTGAAAGGAAGATTATGATTTACGCAATCGTACACGCCGATAAAAAGTGGGGTATCGGCAAGGGAAACGATATGATGTTTTCCCTCCCCAAGGATATGAAATTTTTCAGGGAAACGACGATGGGGCATACCGTCGTAATGGGCGGGAATACCCTGCGTTCTTTCCCTAACCAAAAACCCTTAAAAAACCGCGAGAATATCGTGCTTTCGAGGGGGCAGGTACGCGATGACTGTGTTATCGTTCGCTCGTACGACCAGTTAAAAGCCGAGATGAAAGTGCGCGAAGATAAGGATATTTACGTCATTGGCGGGGGAGAGGTGTATAAAGAGTTGTTGCCCTATTGCCACGGCGTTTTGGTAACGAAAGTGGACGCTATCGGCGGTGCGGAGGTGTTTTTCCCCAACCTCGACGAGATGGAAAATTTCGTCTGCGTGGACGAAGGGGAGCCTATCGAGGACAACGGTTATATAATCCGTTTTGCCCGTTATGAAAACAGGGCGGTCAAGTCTTTATAAATGCAAAAAATCACCGCAAAGCCTACCGCTTTGCGGAATTTTTTATAAAATATAAAAAATATTTTCCGAAAGGACTGTGATTTCCTTGTCAATTGCGGACAAAAGTATTAAAATAATAGGGTTGAAAAGTTTTACGTTAAGGAGTAGTTGTATATGATTAGAGAAGATTTGCGAAACGTGGCGATTATCGCGCACGTTGACCACGGCAAAACCACCCTCGTCAACGAAATGTTGGCGCAAGGCGGGGTATTCCGTGAAAATCAACAGGTGCAGGACAGAGTAATGGACTCTGGGGATTTGGAAAGAGAGCGCGGTATTACCATTTTGGCGAAAAATACTTCGGCGCACTATAACGGGGTAAAAATCAACATTATCGACACGCCGGGGCACGCCGATTTCTCGGGCGAGGTAGAGCGCGTATTGAAAATGGTAAACGGCGCGATTATTCTCGTGGACAGCGCGGAAGGACCTTTGCCGCAGACTCGTTTCGTTATGCAAAAAGCCCTTGCGCTTGGGTTAAAAATGATTATCGTCATCAACAAAGTGGACAGACCGGACGCGCGTATTGCCGAGGTTGTAGAGGAAATGCAGCTTTTGATGATGGAATTAGACGCTTCGGACGAACAGTTGGACAGCCCGATCGTGTACTGCTGCGGCAGACAAGGTACGGCGTCTTTGACTCCCGACAAGCAGGAGGAAAACCTCAACCCGCTTTTTGATACCATTTTAAACACCATTCCGCCTATGGAAATGGACGTGGACGGCGCGGGACAGCTGCTCGTTTCCTGTATCGATTATAACGAGTTTGTCGGCAGAATCGGTATCGGTAGAATTGAGCGGGGCACGATTCGCGCGAACGAGCCCGTTTCGATTTGTAATTTTAACGAGCCCGACAAGGTGCGTACCAACTGCAAAATTGCCAACCTCTATCAAATCGAGGGCTTGGAACGGGTATCGGTAGAACGCGCGCAGGCGGGGGATATCGTAATGTTTTCGGGTATCGACGGATTGAGCATCGGGGATACCGTGTGCGAGCCTACGAAGGTAGAGCCCGTGCAATTCGTGAAAATCGAAGACCCGACGGTGGAGATGACTTTCTCCGTAAACGACAGCCCGTTTGCGGGAAAAGAAGGGAAATTCGTAACCACCCGTCAGCTTCGCGACAGATTGTATAAAGAGCTTCTTAGAGACGTTTCCTTGCGAGTAAACGACACCGACTATGCGGACAGCTTCCGCGTTTGCGGCAGAGGGGAAATGCACCTTTCTATTTTGATTGAAACGATGCGAAGAGAGGGATACGAATTCCAAGTATCCACGCCTAAGGTTTTGTATAAAGAAATCGACGGGGTTCGCCACGAGCCTATCGAACGGTTCGTTGCGGACGTGCCCGAAGATATGACGGGCCCCGTTTTCTCGGCGATGGGTAACCGCAAAGGTACGCTGGTGCAGATGACGGCAATCGGAAACCGTATGCGCCTTGAATTTACCGTTCCTTCCCGCGGCTTGTTTGGATATAAGAGCGAATTCTTAACCGACACCAAAGGGCAAGGGATAATGAATACGACTTTCTATTCGTACGAGCCTTACAAGGGGGATATGCAGCGCAGAAACACGGGTTCGCTCGTGGCGTTTGAAACGGGTGAAGCGGTTGCGTACGGCTTGTTCAACGCACAGGGCAGAGGGAATTTGTTTATCACGCCCGGCACGCCCGTATACCAAGGTATGGTCGTCGGGTATACCAACCTTGCCGACGATATCAACGTCAACGTTTGTAAAACGAAGCATTTGACAAACACCCGTTCTTCTTCCAGCGACGACGCTTTGACGCTGATTCCCGTCAGCAAAATGAGCCTTGAAGAGTGTCTTGAATTTATCGCCGACGACGAATTGTTGGAGGTTACGCCCAAGTCCTTGCGTATCAGAAAACGGATTTTGGACAGCGAATTGCGTGCAAAAGCTCGCTTTAAGGAAAAGAACAATAAATAAGCGTTTGCGGGTACCGTGTACGCGATGAATGCAGTTAAAAACGGTTAAAATATGCAAAAAAAGTACATTTTTGATTTGGACGGTACGTTGGTTGACTCGATGGAGCCTGCCGTAAAAAAGGTATTGTTGGTATTGGACGAATACGGCGTTTCCTACGGAGAAGATATCGTGGAGATATTGACGCCGCTTGGGTTTAAAGGGATTGCCAATTATTACGCCGAAAGGTTGGGCGTGCCGCTTACCCCGCAGGAGATATACGCAAACTTTACGGAAAAATTATCCGTGGTCTATGCGCAGGAAATCCCTTTGAAACGCGGTGTGGAAGAAACTCTGCGGCAGTTAAAGAAAGAGGGCGCAAGCTTAAACGTTTTAACGGCAAGTCCGCATTTATTTACCGACGCTTGTTTGAAAAATAACGGCGTGTTCGATTTATTCGACAACGTTTGGTCGGCGGAAGATTTCGGGTTGTTAAAATCGGACGAGAGAATGTATCCAAAGGTTGCGCGCAGTCTTTTTGCCGACGTTTCCGATTGCGTAATGGTGGACGATAGTATCCACGTAATCAAAGCGGCGAAACGGGCGGGAATGTCTACGATTGGCGTATACGAAGAAACGGCAAAGGAAAACGAAGAGGAGCTTTGCCGTATTGCCGACGGCTACGTGCGTGCGTTCCCCGATTTGCTGAAAATTTAATAAGTACGGGGTTTTTAAGCCCCGTTTCTTTTTTGCTTTTTACGCGCGCGACAATATTGTATATATTATACGCGCGTGTGTAAATACGTAGGTATAATAAAGGAAAAATATGGAAATACTTGGCTAGGAAAATCCATTATAAAGACGCGAAAAAATTTTTTAAAAAAGTTGTTTCAAACGCTTGACACAGGGTTGACGAGTGTGTTATTATAGTTAGGCTGTGTAATAGCGCGTGTATGGGTTGATGCGGGAAGTTACTGCAAATCCAAGACAAAAGCCGTCTTGGCAGATAATTTCCGTTGACAAAAGTGGGAACTCGATTCCTGCGACTAACCGAGGCTTTGCGTAAGAACGCTCGGGCAAAAAGAAAGAGTGTTTTTATTTTGCAAAAAGACTCGATACACACGGATAGGTTGATACAGCGAAATAAAATGTTAGTATAAACTAAAAGGAGTAACAAAATGGCAGTACAGAAAATCAGAATTAAGTTAGCGGCATACGACCACGAACTTGTAGACGAAGCGGCAAGCCGCATCGTGGAAACGATGAAGAAGAGCGGCGCGAAAATCAGCGGTCCTATTCCTCTTCCCACGGAAAGAGAAATCGTAACGATTCTTCGTTCCCCGCACAAATACAAGGATTCTCGCGAACAGTTCGAAATGAGAACGTATAAGAGAATCATCGATATCTATTCCCCCAACGCAAAGCTTCTTGATTCGATCCACCTCCCTGCAGGCGTCGACATCAAGATCAAGCTCTAATCCACAAAATTGCCGAGAAATACTTTCAAAGGTATTCGAGAATAAAAAATTTACAAGGAGTGAACTTTATCAATGAATAAAGCAATCATCGGTCGCAAAGTTGGGATGACCCAAATCTTTGCAGAAGACGGGAAGTTGATCCCCGTTACGGTAGTAGAAGCAGGTCCTTGCCCCGTCGTACAGGTTAAGACGGTTGCAAACGACGGTTACGCTGCATTGAAGCTCGGCTTCATCGAAGTGAACGAAAAGGCGTTGACGAAACCCCAGCTCGGTCAGTTCAAAAAAGCAGGCGTAAAACCCCACAAAGTGTTGAAAGAAATCAGAGTGAACAACGCGGAAACCTATACGGTTGGTACCGAACTCAAAGCTGACGTTTTTGCGGCAGGGGACAAGGTTGACGTATCGGGCGTAACGAAAGGGCACGGTTTCACGGGTGTTATCAAGAAGTGGAATCAACACAGATTGAAGATGACGCACGGTACCGGTCCTGTACACAGAGAACCCGGTTCTATGGGTCCCATCTCTGCCCCTTCGAGAGTTTTCAAGAACAAACACCTCGCTGGTCAGTACGGTGTGGATAACGTTACGATTCAAAACCTTGAAGTCGTTCGCGTAGATTTAAATAGAAACGCGATCCTCATCAAAGGCGCTATCCCCGGATCTAAAGGTAGCATCGTTACCATCGCGGACAGCGTAAAGAGCAAATAAGGAGAGTGAAAGACAATGGCGGCTATTAAAGTATTAAATATGAAAGGCTCCGAAGTCGGCAGCATCGAGCTCAACGACAACGTATTCGCGGTAGAATATAACGAGCCCCTTATCCATCAGGCAGTCGTTACCCGTCTTGCAAACGAAAGACAGGGTACAAAATCCACCCTCACGAGAACGGAAGTAAGAGGCGGCGGTATCAAACCTTGGAGACAGAAAGGCACGGGTCGTGCTCGTCAAGGCTCCATCCGCGCTCCTCAGTGGATCAAGGGCGGCGTAGTATTCGCACCCAAGTCCCGCGACTTCTCCAAGAAGATGAACGTAAAAGCAAAGCGCGTTGCGCTCTTGTCTGCACTTTCCAAGAAAGTTGCTGACGGCGAGTTCATCGTTGTGGACGAGTTGAAAGTTTCCGCTCCCAAGACGAAAGAAATGGCGGCGTTTGCAAAGGCAATCGGTTTGGACAAGACGGCTCTCGTCGTACTTGACAACAACGATATCAACGTAATCCGCGCGGCGGCAAACCTTCCCAAGCTTGAAACGTTGCCCCTTGAACAGCTGAACACGTACGACGTGGTTGTCAACCAAAAGATCGTTATGACGAAAGCTGCGGTTGAGAAATTCCAGGAGGTAAATGGCTAATGTTTGCAGAAGATATTATTTTGAAACCCGTCCTCACCGAAAAAGGTTACGACGGTATCGCGGATAAGAAATATACGTTCATCGTAAAGAAAGACGCAAACAAAACGGAAATCAAATTGGCAGTCGAAAAGCTTTTCGGCGTGAAGGTTGCAAGCGTAAACACCGTTACCTGCAAGGGCAAATTGAAGAGAATGGGCAGATACGAAGGGTACACTCCCGACCGTAAGAAGGCTATCGTAACCCTCAAGGAAGATAGCAAGTCCATCGAGTTCTTCGATTCTTTGACTTAATGGAGGAGAAAAAAGAAAATGGCTATTAAATCGTATAAACCCACGTCGGCAGGTCGTCGTTTCGTAACGGTTTTGACCAACGACGATTTGACGGTCGGCGCAAAGCCCGAAAGATCCTTGATGCACGACCAACGTCATAGCGGCGGTCGTAACAATATGGGTCGTATCACGACCAGACACATCGGCGGCGGTAACCGCAGAAAATATCGTATCATCGACTTCAAGAGATTGAAAGACGATATCCCCGCAACGGTAAAGAGCATTCAGTATGACCCCAACCGTAGCGCACACATCGCGTTAATCGTATACGCAGACGGCGTAAAATCGTATATCCTTGCTCCCGTAGGTCTTAACGTAGGGGACAAGATTATGAGCGGCGTAAACGCAGATATCAAGGTAGGCAACGCGCTTCCCCTTGAAAACATTCCCGTAGGTACGATGGTACACAACATCGAACTCACGCCCGGTAAAGGCGGTCAGATCGCACGTTCGGCAGGTATCTCCGCGCAAATCATGGCAGTAGAAGGCAAGTATGCGACTCTTCGTATGCCTAGTGGCGAAATGAGATACGTTCTCTTGAAATGCCGCGCAACGATCGGTCAGGTTGGTAACGTTGACCACGAACTCGTTTCCCTCGGTAAAGCAGGTAAGGCAAGATACCTCGGTTTGAGACCCGAAGTAAGAGGTTCGGTTATGAACCCTGTAGATCACCCTCACGGTGGTGGTGAAGGTAAGTCTCCTATCGGGCACGCTGGTCCTTTGACGCCTTGGGGTAAACCCGCTCTCGGCTATAAGACGAGAAAGAAGAAGAATGCAACCAACAAGTTCATTCTTAAGAGAATTAACTAATCGGAGGATATATAAATGTCTAGAAGTGTTAAGAAAGGACCTTACGTCGAAGCGAAACTCATGAGCCGTATCTTGGCTATGAACGCAGCGAACGAAAAGAAAGTTATCAAGACCTGGTCGAGAGCATCTACCATTTTCCCCGATTTCGTAGGGCACACGATCGCAGTATACGACGGCCGTAAGCACGTGCCCGTATACGTAACGGAAGATATGATTGGCTGCAAGCTCGGCGAGTTTGCTCCCACCAGAACGTTCCACGGCCACACGGCTAAAACGACCAGCCCCGGCAGATAAGGAGATAAAAGATAATGGCAAGTAATATGAAGAAAAAGACGGAAAGGGTAGCAGAAAGAAAAGAAAAGCGCCCTTACGCAGTTGCTAAATATATCAGAGTTTCGCCTTACAAAGTAAGAACGGTTCTTGCTTTGATTCGCGGGAAGAGCTATAAGGAAGCGAAAGCGATCCTCGATTACAGTGTAAACGGCAGCGCGCTTGCAGTTAAGAAAGTTCTTATGTCTGCAGCGGCAAATGCGGAAAATAACATGGGTATGGACAAGAACGACCTTTACGTTGCAGAATGCTTCGCAGACGGCGGCGTAATGTTGAAGAGAATGCAACCCGTCTCCAAAGGCAGAGGGCACGCAATCTTGAAGAGAACCAGCCACATCACGGTTATTTTGGACGTTAAGAAATTGGAAGGAGAAGTATAACAATGGGACAGAAAGTTAATCCTCACGGTTTGAGAGTCGGCGTTATCAAGGATTGGAACACCACTTGGTATGCAGATAAAAAAGAATTCTCCAAATTCCTGAAAGAAGACAACGTAATCCGTACCTTCTTGAAGAAGAAGTACTATGCGGCGGCAATCAGCAAGATTCTTATCGAACGTGCTGCTACGAGAATCGTCGTTAGCATCTACACGGCTCGTCCCGGCGTTATCATTGGTAAGGCTGGCAGCGAAGTAGAAGTTATCAAGAAAGACCTTGCAAAGCTTACGAACGGTAAAGCGGTTAGCATCAACATTACCGAAGTAAGAAAGCCCGATTGCGACGCACAGCTCGTTGCAGAAGGCGTTGCGGCACAGCTTGAAAAGCGTATGTCTTTCAGACGTTGTATGAAGCAGGCAATCGGTCGTTCGATGAGAGCGGGCGTTAAGGGCATCAAGATGATGGTCAGCGGCCGTCTTGACGGTGCAGAAATTGCAAGAAGCGAACAGTATCACGAGGGTTCGATTCCTCTTCAGACGCTTCGCGCAGATATCGATTACGGCTTCGCAGAAGCGCACACCACCTTCGGTATGATCGGCGTTAAGTGCTGGATCTACAAAGGCGAAGTGATTAAGAGCGCTAAGAAGGCAGAAGGAGGCGAACAGTAATGTTAATTCCTAAGAGAGTAAAAAGACGTAGACAGCATCGTGGCACGATGAAAGGTAAAGCGCAGAAGGGTAACGTAATCGCTTACGGCGAATACGGTCTTGTATCCGAAGAACTTGGCTGGATCAAATCCAACCAAATCGAAGCAGCGCGTATCGCAATGACGAGATTCATCAAGCGTGGCGGTAAAGTTTGGATCGACATCTTCCCCCACAAGCCTATCACCAAGAAACCCGCTGAAACGCGTATGGGTTCCGGTAAAGGTTCTGTAGAATACTGGGTAGCTGTCGTAAAACCCGGTCGCGTTATGTTCGAAATGTCGGGCGTAAGCGAAGAAGTAGCAAGAGAAGCAATGCGTCTTGCATCGCATAAGCTTCCCGTAAAGTGCAAGTTTGTTAAGAAAGAAGTCGTAGAAACGAAGGTAGAAACGGCTGAAGGCGGTGAACAATAATGAAAGCTAAAGAAGTGAAAGAGATGACGAGTGAAGAGCTCGTAGCAAAGCTCGCGGAACTTAAGAGCGAACTTTTCAATCTTCGTTTCCGTCAGGCGTCCGGCCAGCTTGATAACCCCATTTCCATCAGAACCTGCAAGAGAAACATTGCGCGTGTAAACACGGAAATCCGCGCAAGAGAACTCAAAGCGTAACGGAGGACAACAATCATGGAAAGAAATTTGAGAAAAGAAAGAGTAGGGCTTGTTGTATCCGATAAGATGGACAAGACGGTTATCGTTTTGGTTAGCGACAAGAGCAAGCACCCCCTCTATAAGAAAACTATCACGACCAGTAAGCGTTATAAAGCGCATGACGAAAACAACGAATACGGCGTTGGCGACAAGGTACGTATCGTTGAAACGAGAAAGCTTAGCAAGGACAAGAATTGGAGAGTTGCCGAGCTGATCGAAAAGGCTAAGTAAGGAGGACAGATAAAATGATTCAACCTCAATCGAGACTGAAAGCGGCTGACAACAGCGGCGCAAAAGAATTGATGTGTATCAGAGTATTGGGTGGCTCCTTCCGTAAGACCGGTAACATCGGCGACGTTATCGTAGCGTCCGTAAAGACGGCTACGCCCGGCGGCGCGGTTAAGAAAGGCGACGTAGTAAAGGCAGTCATCGTAAGAAGCGCAAAGGGTATCAGAAGAGCAGACGGTACGTTCGTTAAATTCGACGAAAACGCAGCCGTTATCATCGATAACCAAAAACAACCCAAGGGTACCCGTATCTTTGGGCCGATTGCGAGAGAATTGAGAGATAAAGACTATATGAAGATTATCTCCCTTGCTCCCGAAGTTCTGTAATTTGTCAGGAGGACTAAAACAATGAACGTAAAAGTAAATGATAACGTACTTGTAATTGCCGGTAAAGATAAAGGCGTACAGGGAAAAGTCCTTGCCACGTCCCCTAAGGCGAATACGGTAACGGTAGAAGGCGTTCGCATTCAGAAGAAGCATCAAAAAGCAAGAAAGGCGAACGAAACGAGCAAAATCGTAGAAATCCCCGGTGCAATTGACGCGTCCAACGTTATGGTTGTATGCCCCTCTTGCGGTAAAGCAACGAGAATTAAGCACGCAGTCGTAGACGGCAAGAAGGTTCGCGTATGCAAATGCGGTGCGGTTCTTGATAAGGCGTATTCGAAGAAGGCTGCTGCAAAAGCTGCTGCGGCTGCGGAAGAAGCGCCTAAGAAGAGAACGAGAAAGCGCGCGGTTAAGACCGAAGCGGCTCCCGAAGCAACGGAAAACAACTAACGAGGTAAGTTAAGATGGCAGAAAAAGTTTATAAGAACAGAGTAAAAGAAAAGTACGAAAAAGAAGTAGTACCTTATCTTATGAAAAAATTCGGATACAAATCCGTAATGCAATGCCCCAAGCTCGTTAAGATTGTTATCAATACGGGTCTCGGCGATATCAAAGACAACGCGAAATCCATTCAGGTAACCGAAAACGAAATCAAATTGATTTCCGGTCAGCAGCCCATCTTGACGAAGGCGAAGAAATCCGTCGCTAACTTCAAGGTAAGAGAAGGTCAGACCGTAGGTATCAAAGTTACCCTTCGCGGCGAAAGAATGTACAACTTCTATGACAAGTTCGTATCCATCGCGCTTCCCAGACTCCGCGACTTCCGCGGTGTGTCGGATAAAGCGTTCGACGGACGCGGCAACTACTCGGTAGGTTTGAAAGAACAACTGATCTTCCCCGAAATCACGTACGATCAGGTAGAAAAGATCAGAGGTATGGACGTAGCAATCGTTACGACCGCAAACACCGATGAAGAGGCAAGAGAGCTCCTTCGCGCGCTCGGTATGCCTTTCAAGAAGTAAGGAGAAACGAACATGGCAAAGAAGTCAATGATTAATAAACAGCAAAAGACGCCTAAGTTCTCTACGAGAGCTTATACGAGATGCACCATCTGCGGAAGACCTCACGCGGTTTTGAGAAAGTACGGTGTATGCCGTATCTGCTTCCGTAATCTTGCGTACAAGGGAGAAATTCCCGGCGTTAAGAAGTCGAGCTGGTAATAGGAGGTAAGAAAAATGACGGATCCTATCGCAGATATGCTTACAAGAATTAGAAACGCGATCACGGCAAAGAAGGAAACGGTGGAAATCCCCGCTTCCAACGAAAAGAAAGCGATTGCTGAAATCCTCGCAGTAGAGGGTTGGGTTAAAGACGTTAAGCTCGTAGAAGACGGCTACAACGGCAAAATCGCGATCACGCTTAAATACGAAGACAAGAAATCGGTCATCAGCGGCTTGCAGAGAGTATCCAAGCCCGGCTTGCGTACGTACGCAGGTGTAGAAAATATGCCCAGAATCCTTGGCGGTTTCGGAACGGTTATCCTTTCCACCAACAAGGGTATTATGACGGGTAAGAAGGCGAAGGCAGCCAACGTAGGCGGCGAAGTCCTTTGCTACATCTGGTAAGGGAGGTAATGGACAATGTCGAGAATCGGTAAAATGCCCATCGCGCTTCCCGCAGGCGTAACGGTAGATTTCAAAGACGGTATCGTAACCGTTAAGGGCGCTAAGGGCACCTTGACGAGAGAAATCGTCGGCAACATCGGCATCGAAGTGGAAGGCGCTACCCTTTTGGTAAAAGCGCTTGACGACAGCGCTGCCACCAACGCAAAGCACGGCTTGTACCGCGCGCTTATCAACGGTATGGTTGTAGGCGTAACGGAAGGCTTTGTAAAGACGTTGGAAATCAAAGGTGTAGGTTGGAAAGCGGCTGTTCAAGGCAACAAACTTGTTTTGAACGTTGGTTTCTCCCACCCCGTAGAATTCGTAGCACCCGAAGGCATCAAATTCGAATGCCCTTCGCTGACGGAAGTAAACGTTTCCGGTATCAGCAAGGAACTCGTTGGCCAAATCGCTGCGAATATCCGTGCGATCAGAGTACCCGAACCTTATCACGGCTACGGTATCCGCTATAAGGGCGAATACGTAGAACATAAGGAAGGTAAGACGTCCGGTAAAGGTAAGAAATAAGGAGCGTTAAAGTATGATTTCTAAAATTGATAAAAATGCAGTCAGACAGAGACGCCACGCACGCGTCAGAAAGACGGTTACGGGTACGGCAGATATGCCCCGTATGAACGTATACAGAAGTCTTAACCACATTTACGTACAAATTATCGACGACCGTAAGGGCGACGAAAAAGGCGGCGTAACGCTTGCTGCAGCGTCCACGATGGACAAAGAAGTAAAAGCGAAGGTTGAAGGCTTGAACAAGACGGAAGCTGCTAAAATTGTCGGCGCAGTTGCTGCTGAAAGAGCAATGGCAAAAGGCGTTCAGGCGGTCGTATTCGACAGAGGCGGTTATCTTTACACCGGTCGTGTAAAGGCAGTCGCAGACGGCGCAAGAGAAGCCGGACTTAAATTCTAAGGAGTGGGTACAATGGCAGACGAAAAAAGAGAAAGAAGACCTCAAAGAAGACAGGCTGAAGACGATGGTTTGATTAAAAAGCTCATCGAAGTAAACCGTGTAACCAAGGTTGTTAAAGGTGGTAAGAACATGCGCTTTGCCGCACTTGTCATCGTAGGCGACGGCAACGGTAAAATCGGTGTTGCAACGGGTAAAGCAAAAGAAGTTCCCGAAGCAATCGAAAAGGCTACTTTGAGAGCAAAGAAGAATATGGTTCCCGTATCTATCGTTGACGGTACCATTCCCCACCAGGTTATTGGTAAATTCGGCCGCGGCGCAGTTTTGATGATGCCCGCAGCAGAAGGTACCGGTGTTATCGCAGGCGGTCCCGTTCGTGCGGTCATGGAAGCAGTTGGTATTAAAAATATCAGAACGAAATCCCACGGCAGCCAGAACTCCGGTAACTGCGTAAAAGCGGCTATCGAAGGCTTGAAAGAACTCAAGACCGTAGAACAGGTTGCAGCGCTTCGCGGCAAGACCGTTGAAGAAATTCTTAGCTAAGAAACGGAGGGATAAGACATGGCAAAGATCAAAGTTACGCTTGTAAAAAGCACGATTGGCCAGGTTGCTTCGGTAAAAGGTACCGTTGCGGCGCTCGGTCTTAAGAAAATCCGTTCCTCGAAAGAGCTTGAGGATACGCCCGCAATCCGCGGTATGTTGACGAAAGTTAAACACCTCGTCAAAGTAGAAAACATTTGAGGAGATTGATTATGAGAATAGATACTCTTTCTCCCGCAGAGGGAGCAACCAGATCGACGAAAAGACTCGGTCGCGGTATCGGTTCGGGCACGGGTAAAACCTCCGGTAAAGGGCACAAAGGTCAGTGGGCTCGTTCCGGCGGTGGCGTACGTCCCGGTTTTGAAGGCGGTCAAATGCCTATCGCACGTCGTGTGCCCAAGAGAGGCTTCACCCATAACGGCAAGAAAGTTTACGTTATCGTAAACCTTTCCGACCTTGCAGAACTTCCTGCAGGCACCGTTGTTGATTACGGTTTCGTAATGGCAAACGGCCTTGCAAAAGAAGTGAAGAACAACAGCGGTCTCAAAGTTTTGGGCGGTGGCGAATTGAACGTAGCGCTTACGGTAAAAGCGGCGAAATATTCCGCGTCCGCAAAGGCTGCAATCGAAGCGGCACAGGGCACGGCGGAGACCCTTTAAAGAAAAATGGCGACACGGAAAACTGCTTGAAAAAGGGGTTTTCCGTAGTTCGCGTTATTTCTCCCCACGCGTAAAATTCGATTTTTCGAACCTTACGCGCCAATAAACGATAAACGGAGAAAAAAATGTTACAGACAATAATTAATGCATTAAAAGTAAAGGAGATTAGACGTAAAGTCTATATGATGCTCCTTTTGCTGCTTGTCTTCCGTATCGGTTGTTTCGTTCCTGTTCCCGGTCTTAACACGACGGTTTTTAACGAAGCGTTTAAATCTGGCACGGGCAATGATTTCCTTGCGTTGATGAGCAGTATTACCGGTGGTGCGCTTGGTCAGGGTACCGTGTTTGCGTTGGGTATCGGGCCTTACATCAATGCGTCCATTATTATGCAGCTTCTTTCCGTAGGTATTCCTGCGTTGGAAAGACTGTCTAAACAGGGCGAAGAGGGCAGAAAGAAGATTTCGCAATATACGAGATATCTTACGATTGTCCTTGCAGTTATTCAATCCGTCGGTATTATCATTAACTTTGCAAACCAAACGGAAGGCGCTATTATGAACAACCTCTTTGGCGATAGCAAATTCCTAGCGGGTGCCTTTATGGCAATCGTTTACACGGCAGGCGCAATCCTCGTTATGTGGCTTGGTGAAAGAATCACCGACTACGGCGTAGGCAACGGTCAGTCGATGATCATTTTCGTCGGTATCATCTCGACGGCAGGCACGCAGATTTTGAACCAGTTCCGCATCATCTTCGGACTTGAAACGGGTGAACCCGCTTCGGCGGCTTGGGGCTTGGTTGCGTTCGCGCTCGTTTGCGCAGTAATCTTCTTTGCAATCGTATACGTAGACCTTTCCGAAAGAAAAGTTCCCGTACAGTACGCAAAACAGATTCGCGGCAGAAAGATGTACGGCGGTCAGTCTTCCTCGATTCCTATTCGAATCGCAGGCGGCGGCGTTATGCCCTTGATCTTCGCGTTCTCGATTCTCAGCTTCCCGCAGATGATTGCAAGTATGATCAACGGCGGCGACAACTCTTTTGCGAATTGGTGGAGCAACTGGATGTCCGCGTCGGCAACGGGTTGGGGTGCATTCGTCTATACGCTCGTATTGTGCGTTTTGATTTTTGCATTCTCCTTCTTCTATGCGCAGATGCAGTTCAATCCTGAAGATATTTCCAAGAACATTCAGCAAAACGGCGGTTTCATTCAGGGTATTCGTCCCGGTAAGGCGACGGAAGCGTACCTTAAAAAGATTTCCAACCGTATTACGTTGTTCGGAGCGATTTATCTTTCCTTGGTTGCATTCATTCCTTCGGTTGCGTTCGCGTGGGCAGGTATGGAACTTGTCAACGTATTCTCTACGACGGGTATCCTCATCGTAGTATCCTGCGCAATGGAATTCGAAAAGCAGTTGCAAGCGCAGTTGATGATGAAGAACTATAAAGGTTTCTTGAAATAAGAACGAATAGCGTATACGCCCGTATGAATACGGGCGTAGGCGCTGGCTAAACCAAGAATACATAGATTATCCAAGGGGAGGCAACGAATATGAACATTATTTTACTCGGCGCGCCCGGCGCAGGCAAAGGTACGCAGGCTTCGAGAATTTCCGATACCTACAAATTGCCGCATATTTCCACGGGCGACATTTTCAGAGAAAACATTAAAAACGAAACCCCCATCGGGTTGCTTGCAAAATCGTACATCGATAAGGGACAGCTTGTTCCCGACGAAGTTACCTGCAAAATCGTAGAGGAACGCATCGCAAGAGAAGACTGCAAAAACGGTTATATGCTTGACGGTTTCCCTCGCACGATTGCACAAGCAGAAGCGTTGGATAAAATCACGAAGATTGATCTCGTTATCAATATTGACGTGGATTTCTCCCTCCTTCTCGACCGTTTGTGCGGCAGAAGAGTTTGCAAGGATTGCGGCGAAAGCTATCATATTTCCAGATTGAACGGCGAAACGAACTGCTCGCGCTGCGGCGGCGAACTGTATCAGAGAAAGGACGACAATCCCGAAACGGTACAAAGCCGTCTTGACGTGTATAACGCACAGACTTCGCCTCTTATCGAATACTATACGGCAAAAGGCTTGCTCTTCAACGTCGGCGGTAATACGACTCCTGAGGCAGTATTTGCAGAAGTATCGAAGAAACTGGATTCGATGAAATAAACTATGGTCCACGTAAAAAGCGAAAGAGAAATCGAATTGATGCGCGAACCCTGCCGTATCGTAAAAGACACCTTACAGTTCGTAGGTACGAAGATAGAGGCGGGTATGACGACGAAGGAATTGGATACGCTTATCGAGCGGTTTATTCGTTCGGAGGGCGCATATCCTTCTTGCCTTGGTTACGGTGGATTTCCCGCTTCGGCTTGTATTTCGGTCAACGAAACGGTGGTGCACGGGATTCCGGGCGACCGCGAAATTCGTGACGGCGATATCGTTAGCGTAGACCTTTGCGCCTACAAAAACGGATATCACGGAGACGCTTGCCGTACCTTTTGCGTCGGCGCTGTAAAGCCCGAAGTAAAGCAGCTTGTTAAAGTAACGGAAGAATGTTTTTTTAAAGGGATAGAAAACCTCAAGGCAGGTACGCCGCTGTACGATATCGGGTATCGGGTGCAAAAACACGCAGAATCGTTTGGGTACGGCGTTATCCGTTCGTATACGGGACACGGTATCGGTAAAGAAATGCACGAAGACCCGTCCGTCCCCAATTACGGCAAATTCGGTACGGGAATGCGTTTGCGTGCAGGTACGGTGCTGTGCGTAGAGCCAATGATTGCGCTCGGTACGTGGAAGGTAAAGCTTTTAAACGACGGTTGGAGCGCAGTAACGCTCGACGGAAAGCCCGCCGCGCATTATGAAAACACTTTGGTGGTGCGCGAAGACGGAGTGGAAATTCTTACTTTGTAAGAAAAAGATAAAAACAAAGATTAAAAATCGGAGGGAGTTTCTGTGTCCAAAGACGACGTAATCGAAGCGGAAGGTAAAGTAATCGAAGCGTTGCCCAATGCAACCTTCAAAGTACAGCTTTCCAACGGTCACATTATCACGGCGTATATTTCCGGTAAGCTGAGAATGAACTATATCAGAATCATCGAAGGCGATACGGTGAAATTGGAAATGAGCCCGTATGATCTGACGAAAGGCAGAATCACGTGGCGTAGCAAGTCGTAATCGACGACGAAAGAGTTTAATTAACAAGGAGAAAATTACAATGAAAGTCAGACCTTCTGTAAAACCTATGTGCGATAAGTGCAAAGTTATTAAAAGAAACGGTAGAGTAATGGTTATCTGCTCCAAGAGCAAGAGCCATAAGCAAAGACAAGGCTAAAATTTAGTTAAAAAATATGTCGCAAAACGCTTGACATCCCTTTACAATATATGGTAAAATTATAATTGCCGTAATTTGGGGGATGTCGCGTAAAAAGCGATGTTTTTCCGAAAAACGAATAGAAAAAATGAGGCTGATTTTCCGCAAAATTGTGGAAATTCAGTTTTGTTGCGTTTAAAAGTCTACGTTTTTTAACCGTTTGGACAAGGTTATAACGTTGCTGGGCTTTGAAAACAATACGGTGCGGTGCGTACGGCATTTTCCACTGCCAAGCGCGGTTGCATTTGTTCGCTATATACCTAAAAAACAAAAAGAATTAAAAACAAACGGAGGACAGAAATCTATGGCACGTATTGCCGGTGTGGATTTACCCAGAGAAAAGAGAGTCGAAATCGGTCTTACCTATATTTACGGGATCGGTCTTACGACTTCCAAAAAGATTCTCGCGGAAACGGGCATCAATCCTGATACGAGAGTAAAGGATCTCGATGAAAACGACGTTTCCAAATTGAGAGAATATATCGATCACAACCTTAGAGTAGAAGGTGAACTTCGCAGCGAAGTTTCCCTCAACATCAAGCGCCTTATGGAAATCGGTTGCTATCGTGGCATCCGTCACAGAAAGGGCTTGCCCGTACGCGGTCAAAGCACGAAGAGAAATGCTCGTACCCGTAAAGGTCCTGCACGCGCGATTGCAGGTAAGAAGAAGTAATTCGAGGAGGCGATAAATAATTATGGCAGAAGTAAAGAAAAAAGTCGCTTCTCGTAAGCGTAAAGAAATTAAGAAGATTGACAAAGGTCAAGTTCATATTCAGTCTACGTTCAACAACACGATCGTAACGGTAACGGATATGGGCGGCAACGCAATTTCCCAGTCCAGCGCAGGCGCGCTTGGCTACAAGGGCAGCAGAAAGGGTACGCCTTTCGCAGCGCAGATGGCAGCGGAAACCGCAGCAAAAGCAGCGAAAGAACACGGTCTTAAAACGGTAGAAGTATACGTTAAGGGTCCCGGCGCAGGCAGAGAATCTGCAATCCGCGCGCTTTCCACCTGCGAATTGGAAATCACGTTGATTTCGGACGTTTCTCCCATCCCTCACAACGGATGCAGACCCCCGAAACGTCGTAGAGTTTAATCAGGAGGCAATGAAAAGTTATGGCTATCAATAAATATAACAGATTGAAAAGATGCAGATTCCTTGACTTGGATCCTACGGCTGTCGGTTGCTTTAAAAAGTCGATCAGAACGAACGTAAGAAAGGGCAAGATCAGCGAATACGGCTTGCAGCTTCGTGAAAAACAGAGAGCGAAATTCATCTATAACATCAGCGAAAAGCAGTTCCGTCATTACTACGATATGGCAGACCGTATGAAGGGTGTTACGGGTGAAAATATGTTGATCCTTTTGGAAAGAAGATTGGACAACGTTATCTACAGAATGGGCATTGCAACGACTCGTTTGCAGGCAAGACAGCTTGTTTCCCACGCGCAGTTCTACGTAAACGGAAGAAGAGTAAACATTCCTTCCTATATGGTAAAACCCGGCGATACGATCTGCGTTAAGGAAAGCAAGAAGAGCAACAAATATTTCACGGCGATTAAAGAATCGAAAGCTCCTTTCATCGTGAAATGGGTTGAATTTGACAGAGAAAAACTCGAAGGTAAAGTATTAGCGCTTCCCACGAGAGAAGATATCGACAGCCAGATTGCAGAGCACATGATTGTCGA
The DNA here is from genome assembly GCA_015069295.1 of Clostridiales bacterium. Classification (GTDB taxonomy): domain Bacteria; phylum Bacillota; class Clostridia; order Christensenellales; family Borkfalkiaceae; genus Scatosoma. The sequence goes on along the minus strand of SVIW01000001.1, from coordinate 340,996 downwards.
ATTGTACTCCAAATAATTGAATATCAGGAGGTAACATAATGATCGAAATGGATATGCCCAAACTCGAGGTGCTTGAAAACGACGACTTTTATGCAAAAGTAGTTTGCGAGCCCTTGGAGAAAGGTTTCGGTCTTACTATCGGAAACTGTCTTAGACGTATCCTTCTTTCCGCATTGCCCGGTGCAGCGGTAGAAGGCATCAAGTTCCTTGACGGCAGCGTAAAACACGAATTATCCGCTGTAGAAGGCGTTAAAGAAGACGTTACGGAAATTATTCTTAACCTCAAAACGCTTGCTATTAAGACGAAGATAATCGATAAGGATTATGAAAAAGTACTGCATATTTGCAAGGAAGGTCCTGCGGTTTTAACTGGCAAAGATCTTAACATTGATGCGGAAATCGAAGTTATCAATGGCGATCAGTATATCTGCATGATCGATGAAGGCGCAAAGCTGGATATCGAACTGACGATTGGCAGAGGCAGAGGGTACAGACCCGCAAAAGAAAACAAGAAACCCGTTATCGATTATATTGCAATCGATTCTATCTATACGCCCGTACAGAAAGTAAACTATACGGTAGAACCTACGCGCGTAGGTCAAGCGGTCGATTATGACAAATTGACGCTGGAAGTATGGACGGACGGTACCTTCTCCGGTAAGGAAATCATTTCTCTTGCCGCGAAGATTATGCAAGATCATATCGGTTTGTTCGTGAACCTTAGCGAAACGATTAAGGGTATGGATATCCTCGTTAAGACGGAAGACGACAAGCAGCAACAAATTCTTAAGATGGCAATTGAGGAAATGGACCTTTCGGTACGTTCTTACAACTGCTTGAAGAGAGCGAACATTCACACGGTTGAAGATTTGACGAAGAAGACGGAAGACGATATGTTGAAGGTAAGAAACCTCGGCAGAAAGTCGCTTGAAGAAGTTATTCAAAAACTCGAATCTTACGGCCTCGCATTAAAACAACAGGAGGATTAAAATTATGCCCAGAAAATTGGGAAGAACGTCCAAAGAAAGAAACGCACTTTTGAGAAATCTTGCGTCCCAACTCCTTTGGTACGGAAAAATCGAAACGACCGCTGAAAAAGCGAAAGAGTTGAGATCTTACGTTGAAAAGCTTATCACGAAGGCTGTAAACAGCTATGATGATAACATCGAATACGAAGTAACGAAGAAAGACAGCAAGGGCAAGGAAATCGTCGTAACCAACGTAAAAGACGGCGCGAAGAAACTTGCAGCTCGCCGTGCAATTATGGCGAAGACCTATGACCTTCAAGAAATCAAGGGCTTCAATGAAAAGAAGAGCGAATTCAAGGCAAGAACGGCTGACGTTCAGCACCCCTTGATGGACAAACTCTTCAACGAGATTGCTCCCAAATATGCAGCTCGTAAAGAAGAACTTGGTCAGGGTGGCGGTTATACGAGAATTTACCTTCTCGGCGAACGTCGCGGCGACGGCGCTGAAACCGCTATTATCGAATTGGTTTAATCGTATAAAAAATACCCGCAATTTTTTGCGGGTATTTTTTTACGGTTAGGAAAATTTTTTTGCTTTCTTTTAAAAGCTTATTTACAAACTTGTGAAAATATGCTATACTGTTTACAGAACGAAAACGGAGGCGGTTTATGCGCTCGTTAAAAGAATTATACAGAATCGGGAAAGGTCCTTCTTCCTCGCATACCATCGGTCCGGAACAGGCTTGTAAGCTGTTTTTATCGGAAAATCCGCAGGCAGACAGCTTCGTCGTGCGTTTGTTCGGCTCGCTTGCAAAAACGGGCGAGGGACACGGTACGGGCAGAGTTATAGAAAGCGTTTTGCCGAACGTAAAGCTCAAATACGACGTTGAAACGGAGTGTGCGCATCCCAACACAATGGAGCTCATCGCGTACATGGGTGGGGCAAAAACCGCGCAAATGCGTGTTTACAGCATCGGCGGGGGCGCAATCCGCGTGGAGGGAAGAGCGGACGTGGAAGGGAAAGAAGTGTATCCCTTAAACAAGCTGACCGATATCCGTAAATATTGTGAAGAAAAGAATATGCGCCTTTGCGATTACGTTTTTGAATGTGAAGGCGAAGAGATAAAGGAGTATCTTCAAGAAGTTTGGAAAACGATGCAAGCTGCGGTAAAACGCGGGGTTTCCAAGACGGGAATATTGCCCGGAGGATTGGAGGTGGAGCGCCGTGCAAAAGTTCTTTACGACGGCGTCGTGCAAAACGAAGGCGCAGAGGCAAGAGAAAACCGTCTGGTTTGCGCGTACGCTTTTGCCGTCAGCGAAGAAAACGCGTCGGGCGGCACGATCGTTACCGCGCCTACTTGCGGGGCTTGCGGAGTCTTGCCTGCGGTACTTACCTATTCGAAAGAACGAAGAGGATATACGGACGAAGAAATTATCAACGCTTTGGCGACGGCGGGGCTTATCGGGAATTTGATCAAGACCAATGCTTCTATTTCGGGCGCAGAATGCGGCTGTCAGGCGGAAATTGGCAGCGCTTGTTCGATGGCGACGGCAGCGCTTGCACAGTTACAGGGCTTGAATTTAGGGCAAATAGAGTACGCTGCAGAGGTTGCGATGGAGCACCATTTAGGTCTGACCTGCGACCCGATTTGCGGTTTGGTGCAAATTCCTTGTATTGAACGCAACGCCGTATCTTCAATGCGCGCGATCAACGCGGCGTCGCTTGCCTACTTTTTATCGGATAGCAGAAAAATATCTTTCGACCTCGTTGTGCAAACAATGTACGAAACGGGCAAAGATTTAAACCGTTCGTATCGCGAGACGGCAGAGGGCGGTTTGGCGAAGCTCTATAAAAAATAAACGAAGGGGGCAGGTACGCGTTGAACGGTTTTTTTTCGTAAAAACGTTTGCCTGCCTTTTTATAAAAAAGGCGTTTGCAAAAAAGTTTTAAAATCCTGAAAAAATTATTGAAAAACCCAAAAAAAACGCTTGACAAAAATGCGTAAATAGATTATTATATACGAGCACTTGTTTGTGAGCGCAAGATTATGGCCCAGTAGCTCAGTTGGTTAGAGCGCCAGCCTGTCACGCTGGAGGTCGACGGTTCGAGCCCGTTCTGGGTCGCCATAATATGCCTTGGTAGCTCAGTTGGTAGAGCAGCAGACTGAAAATCTGCCTGTCGGTGGTTCGATTCCGCCCCAAGGCACCACAAAAATTTAGTTCCCTGCGGGAATAAAATTTTTGTAATACTTTGGGTAACTCCCGAATCCCGCGTTATCGGTGGTTCGCGTGAGGAGCGGAAAAGGAAGGATATAATTCTTTTTTAGTGTTTATCGAGCGACGATGCTTTTGCGATACATCGCAAAATTCCGCTGATAACCCCAAGGCACCACACGCCGGTGTAGCTCAATTGGCAGAGCAGCTGATTTGTAATCAGCAGGTTGTGGGTTCGAGTCCAATCACCGGCTCCACAACAAAAGCTACATCTAAATATGGGCAGATTCCAGAGCGGCCAAATGGATCAGACTGTAAATCTGACGTCTTCGACTTCGGTGGTTCGAATCCACCTCTGCCCACCACAAAAAGGACATACCAAAAGGTATGTCCTTTTTGTGTGTGTAGTCGAGGTGTCGCAACGAAGCCCGTATTATCGGTGGTTCGCGCGAGGAGACAAGCAACGGGCGGTATGTTTTTTTATGAGATAATCCTTGTCGACGACGCTCTCGCCGCAGGCGAGAATGCACCTCTGCCCCTCTGCCCACCACAAAAAGGACATACCAAAAGGTATGTCCTTTTTGTGTGTGGTCGAGGTGTCTTGAAGAACCACCACTTCGGTGGGGCGGGCAAGCTTTGCTTGTGAACTTAAAAGGGTGAGTGTGTTAAAATTGAGGCAAAGCGCCGCCTTGACGGCTTGTCAGTCAATACCACCTCTACCCAAAAAGGTATGTCCTTTTTGGCGGAGGCGGTTAAAAAAATAAAAATTTGGAATTTCACCCGATCTTTTCTTCTCTAAAAACTATTTTGCTTAAAGTTTTACAATTTGTTAACATTTCCCTAACAATTTGTTATAATATAAGAGCTATAATGCTTAAAAAGGAGCGTGTTTATGATAAAAATATTCGTTGTGGAAGATGATACGGACTTAAATCGTTTTGTTTCGTCAAGCCTTCGTAACGCAGGGTACGAGGTCGTTTCGTGTTGCGACGGGCTTGAGGCGCTTGAAAAGATGGACGAGGAAAAATGCGACTTGCTTTTAACCGATATTATGATGCCGAGAATGAACGGCTTCGAGCTTGCCGAAAGCGTTCGTTCTACGGATAAAACGACGCCGATTATTTTTATGACGGCAAAGGACGATAAGCCGTCCAAAATGCTTGGTTATAATATCGGTATCGACGAATACGTTACAAAGCCTTTTGACATTGACGTATTGCTTATGAGCTTGAAAGCAATATTGCGCCGTGCGAAAATTGAAACGGAAAAGGAGATCACGCTTGGCAACTTTTCTATGAATATCGAAGAACGCACCGCGAAGTTAAACGGGGAGGAAATCTCTCTTACCGTTAGAGAGTTTGATATTTTATTTAAAATGTTATCCTATCCGAAAAAGACGTTCACACGTTCGGCACTAATGGCAGAATTTTGGGATTACGATTCTTCCACCACGAGTAGGACGGTTGACGTATATATGGCGAAGCTGCGGGAAAAGACTTCCGCTTGCGACGGGTTTGAGATTGCGACCGTTCACGGGCTTGGGTATAAGGTGGTATTAAAATGAAAAAGAAAAAAACGACTTCCGCAGGTTTTACCTGGACGGGTGTGATTTCGTTCTTTATACTAATAGCCGTTATTATGCAAATGGCAATACTCGTTTACGACTATATTAGAGAAAGAACGGATAACGTTACTTGGATCGCCGTATTGATACTCATAGAAATAATCATTTTTGCCACGTTTTGTACCGTATTCGATTGGATAAGAAGAAAAATAACGGTAGAACGTCCAACACAAAAAATAGTAGACGCCACCGAAAAGATTGCGGAAGGTGATTTTTCTACTCGACTTGAAATAAAGCACGAATACGGAAAGTATAATCAATACGACTTGATTATGGAAAACTTAAATAAAATGGCAACGGAACTTCAAAAGAACGAAGTGCTTAAAACCGATTTTATTTCAAACGTTTCCCACGAAATTAAAACGCCGCTTGCAGTGATACAAAACTACGGAGCGCTATTGCAAGACGAAGCACTTGATAGCGAAACAAGAAAAGAATATGCAAAGACACTGATATCCGCATCAAAGCGCATTACCGACTTAATTACGAATATCTTAAAACTTAACAAACTTGAAAACCAAGAAATACAAGAAAAGCACGAAGCGTTTAATTTAACGGAAGCCTTGGCGGATAACATTGTTGAATTTGAAACGATTATCGAAAAGAAAAATCTTGAACTGAATTGCGATTTTGATGAAGTTACGATATTTTCTTCAAAAAGCCTACTTGAAATCGTTTGGAATAATCTTATTTCTAATGCTATCAAGTTTACCCCTGAAGGTGGAAAGATTGACATTTCGTTAAAACGTAAAAATAAAAACGTAGAAATTAAAGTAAGCGATACAGGCTGTGGTATGACGAGCGAAACGGGCGCGAAAATCTTTGAAAAGTTTTATCAAGGCGACACTTCGCACTCCACGCAAGGAAACGGACTTGGGCTTGCGCTCGTGAAAAAGGTAATTGATATTTTAGGCGGAGAAATCGCCGTACAAAGCGAAATAAACAAAGGAAGTACTTTTACAATCTTATTAAAGGACGTTGTTTATGAAGATTGATTTTCGCGCTCTTTGGAAAAAGATAGCAAATCCACCTATTTGGGCGAAAATTCTTACCTTTATCGTAGCGATTCTAAGCGCAACGCTTTCCCTCGTTATGGTGGGGCTTGGACTTGAAAACGGCGCCGTTGCCGTTGCTGCCTATATCCTTTTTGGTATAGCGGGGATTTCTCTTGCGTATAGCGTGTATTTAATACTTCCACTTTTTCCAAAACTGAAAAGCGGAATTATAGCGTGGATGGAAAAACACGATTTTACCTATTTGCTTTTAAAAAACTTCGGGTTCAGAACACTGATTTTTGCGATTGGTTCTTTCGTCGTAAGCTTGCTGTTTAGCGGATTCAACGCGTATATGGGTATCGTAAACCGTTCCATTTGGTACGGGGCGTTGGCGGCGTTTTATATCGCGCTTGCCTTTCTTCGAGGCGGCGTACTTGCCTATCATAAAAAAAGAATCGGAAAGAAAGTGCAAAACGACGAGTATATAAAAGCAAAAGTATATCGAAATAGCGGAATAATTACGCTTATTTTAAATATCGCGCTTTCGTCGGCAATCGCGCAAATGATATTCTCTGGTGCGCATTTTAGCTATATTGGCTGGACGATATTCGCTTACGCCGCGTATGCGTTTTATAAAATCACGATGTCGATTCTCTCTTTTATAAGAGCGCACAAGCAAGAGGATTTAACGGTTAGGGCTATTCGTAATATCAATCTCGTAGACGCGCTGGTGTCCATTCTTGCCTTGCAAACGGCACTGCTAACTATGTTTGGCGAAGGGGAGATAAATATATCCGTATTCAATACGCTTACGGGGAGTGTCGTTAGTTTGCTTTCCATAGGCATAGGGATTTATATGATCGCATCAGCCAATAAAAAAATGAAAGAGTTACAAAAGGAAAATAAGACAAATGAACAATCAATTTAATTTTAAGTATACTGCACCTACTGAAGAAGAAAGAAAAGAAATCGATAGTATTCGCCGTCAATACCTTCCGCAAGAAAAAACGGAAAGTAAAATGGAAAGACTTCGCCGTTTGGATGCGCTTGTAAAAAACACGGCGATTATTTGGTCGCTTGTACTTGGCGTTGTTGGTACGCTTGTTTTAGGACTTGGGCTTACGATGATTTTACAGTGGAATATTTGGTTTTGGGGTATCGTGCTTATGGTTATCGGTTGCCTTCCTATGACGATTGCTTATCCCGTTTATAAATTCACGTTAAACAAAGGCAAAGCAAAATACGGCGATGAGATTTTAAGACTTTCCGAAGAACTCTTAAACGAAAGCGAAAAGTAAAAAAGCGGCTGCGTGTATAGCGCAGCCTTTTTTATTGTATAAATCACGGATTTGCGCCTGTATTTACAAAACGTTTACAAAACCTTTTCAAACTGCTTACAGTATTTTATTAAAACTTAAACATTGTTTACGTATAATATGGGTACAAAGTTGAATGGAAAGGAGATATAAAAATGACGACGGAAATGAAAACGATTGAAAGAATTAGAGCAAGCTATGCGGAAAAAGAAACCACCAAGCTGGACGAGTTAAAGAAACTCGATAAAAAGGTAAAACGCCCTGCGCAAATTTTTGCGTACGTTTACGGCTCGCTTTCCTCTTTGGTGCTTGGCGCGGGGATGTGTTTGGCGATGAAGGTAATCGGCAATAGTATGGGAGTGGGGATTGGCGTCGGTCTCGTGGGAATTGCGCTTACCCTTACCACGTATCCTATTTTTAAGGCGATATTAAAGAGAAGAAAAAACGAATATGCATCGAAAATTTTTGAACTGTCCGACGGTTTATTAAACAAATAAACCGAAAAAATATTTTAAGGAGATTTTAATTATGGGAATCAAACAATTTTTTAAGAACGCATTTTCTGATATGAAGGCAAGCACGAAAGCGCAACACGAAGTAGATAAGGCGAATTTTGAAGCTACAAAGGCAGAATCAAAAGCCAATTTTGAGGAAAACAAGTTCCATAATACTTACGCAAGAGCAAAAGAACAAGGTAAAAAGAGCTGGGACGACGCGCATATGACGCCCGCTGAAAGAAACGCAAAAATGCAAGAAGACAGAGAAAAGCAAATCGCTAAAGCCAACAAAAGAAAAGAAGAAGCAAACGCGCGATACGAAGCAGCAAAGAAAAACTAATCTTAAAAAACCCGACGGATCCGTCGGGTTTTAAATTTTAAAAGGATAGTAGTCTGTCGTTTCGTTCAATAAAGCCCATACGCCAATAAATCGTAGGGGAATAGTGCAAAAGTGTTTTTATAAAAATACGTCCCGAAAGTCAGACGAGCTTTTGGGACGTATATCTTATTTGGGGGAATTATTTTAATAAGCTTTTACGCGGGGATTTCAGCGTTTTCCACCTTTTTACTACGTTTCGTGCGGACGAAGAAAATATCTACAAGCAGAGCAAGGGCGTACATCGCCGTCGTGAAGATGAGAATGCTTTGATAGCTGCCCGTCTTGTTTACGATTACCTCGGCGATTTGGTTGCCCGTCAAGCCTGCAACCGCCCACGCCGAAAGAGCAATACCGTGCAGGGAAGAGATACTCCCCATACCGTAAACGTCGGAAAGAAGGGTGGGAAGGTTACTAAACCCGCCGCCGTAACCAAGGTTGACGATAATCAGCAAGGCAATGCAAATAACGGTAATTTCGCTCGAAATTGCGCCTGTCGCGAGGGCAAGTACGGTCAGAGCAAGTTCGCTGATTAAAATAATCTTATACACGCTGTTTCTGTCTTTCATATGGTCGCCGAGCGTCGAATACCCCAAACGACCTGCTGCGTTAAAGAAGCCGGTCATCGTCCCAAGCAGCGATGCAACGCCGCTAAGACCGATTGCCGTATAGATAGCTTTTTCGTTGGAAATTAAGGCAAGACCGCAGGTGATATTGATATAGAAGACCAACCAAATACCGATAAATTTGATATCGCCGAAGATTTTGAAACGGCTGAAAAAGGCTTTGATATCGAACTTTTCGTGCTGTTCTACCCAGCCGTCCGGTTTTTTCAAAAGCAAATGCCCGATAAACATCATTACGAACCAAATAGCCGCGAGGATATACAAGGCAAGCTCTACGCCGACCGCTTCGCAAATCGCGGTGATGATAGGCGCGAAAATCATTTTTGCTGCACCAAACCCCGCAACCGCAAGCCCCGTTGCCAAGCCTTTATTGTCTTTGAACCAAAGCATTAAGGTTTTGACGGGGGAGAGATAGCCAAGTCCTAAGCCAATCCCCATAATCACGCCGTAGCAGATAAGAACGAGCGCCATACTGTGTAAATGAATGGCAAGCCCCGTACCCGCAATGCCGACCGCAAAGCAAAGGCTGGCGAGGAGGCTGGCTTTATGTATGTCTTTTTCTACGAAATTGCCAAGGAACGCCGCGCTCATACCAAGGAAGAAAATGGCAAGAGAGAACGCCCAACCAAGAGCGCTTACGCTCATACCTGCGCCTAAAAAGACTTCTTCGATGTAGCCGGAGAGATAGGACCAGCAGTACACCGTACCGATACTGCAATGCAATAAGAGTGCGGGGATTGCTGCGCGCGTCCATTTGTTGCTGAGTTTTTTCATACTATACACCTTCTTAAAAATGATGTGTGTTACACGCACCAACACACATTATAGACCTTTTTTCACAGAAGGTCAACCAGAAAAGGACAATTTTTTGCTTTATTTTACATATTTTTTTATAAGGAAGGGGGGGAGTAGGATGTGGTTTAGAGGTGTTTACGTATAAATAGGGTAAAAGTACGCATACTGATTTTGTCGCGAAAAAGGAGAAACGGGAAAGTGGACAAGTTTGAAGAGGTGTATGCAATCAACGTAAACGACAAAACGGAGAAAAAAGGGAAATTGACCTATCTTTCGTGGGCGTTTGCTTGGGCGGAGTTTAAAAAAATCTATCCCGACGCTACTTACAAGGTCAACGAGTTTGACGGGAAGTTTTGTTCGGGCAACGATCAAATGGGGTATATGGTACAAACGCAGGTAACGGCGGGGGATAGGACGTACGAAATGTGGCTGCCCGTTATGGACGTTAGAAACAATACTCTTTTACAGCCGAAGATGACGGAAATCAATAAGACGATTATGCGTTGTCTTACGAAAAATCTTGCGATGTTCGGGTTGGGCTTGTATATCTATGCGGGCGAGGATATTCCCGAACCGACGAAGGAGTTCGAACCGATTACAAAGGACGAGCTTCGTAGGGTTTGGGGGGTGCAGGATTTAGAAAAGACGATCGAGTGGTATGAAAGGCAGTTAAATTTGTCCTTTAACGATTGGGGTGCGGAAGAGTGCGACGCGGTACGGGACGTGTTAAAACAGCAAAAGGAAAAACGGGAAAAGGGAAAACAAACTAAGCGGTCGTCTTGAGGGGCGGCGGCTTAGTTTTTATAAAAGCCTTGCGTTTTTTATCAGGATTTGTTATAATAGCGTAAAGGAGAAAAGAATGAGGACGTATTTATTCGATTTTGACGGGACATTGGTCGATTCGATGCCGACCTACGTTTCCGTGATGCTGAAAATTTTATCCGACCGCGGTATCGCACACGACGACGAATTGGTTAAGACGATAACTCCCTTAGGCTATAAAGGTACCGCGAAATATTATATCGAGCGGTTTTCCTTAAAAGAAAGCGAGACGGAATTGGTGGAAAGTATGGGCAGGTACGCGTTGAACGAGTATTTATACCGTATTCCCGCCAAGAAAAACGTCGTGGAAACGTTGCGGTTTTTAAAGGCGAGAGGGGATAGCTTAAACGTCTTGACGGCAAGTCCGCATTTGACCTTGGATCCCTGTTTAAAGCGGATAGGGATTTACGATTTGTTTTCTAACGTATGGTCGTGCGAGGATTTTGCCACCACAAAATCCGACCCGCAAATTTATAGGCGGGCGGCAAAGGCGTTGGGTATGCCCGCTTCCGAAATTTTGTTTTTGGACGATAACTATAACGCCTTAAAAACGGCGAAAAGCGCGGGAATGAAGGTTTGCGGGGTGTTCGACGAAAGTTCAAAGGGCTATGAAAAAGAGATTCGGGAAATCGCCGATTTTTACGTTGACGATTTTGCGCCGCTGCCTGCGATTACTTGGTGAAAAAAATTTTTCAAAAATTTTCCGTGAAAGTATGGCAATTTTGAAAAAAGTGTGCTATAATACTAAAAATGAAAAAACGAGGAGAAAATTATGGAAAACGTAATTATTTGTAATTGTATGCAGGTATCGGTGGCGGACATTGAAAAGGCTTTGCACGAGGGACAGCAATTTTCCGACGTGGAAAAGCAGTTTGAAAAGGTGCAAATGATTACCCACTGTTCGACCGGTTGCGGCGGCTGCCACAGCAAGGTTTTGGATACTATTTCCGAACTGATGGGCTAACATCGATAAAAGCTATGCAACGAAAAGAAAGCGGCGACTACTACGTCGGCTTTCTTTTTTTGTTTTTTACAAGCAAAAATACTCCTTTAAAATACTTTACAATCCTTTTTTTTTGCGCTATAATAAAAAAGTATAATTGTCTTATTGCGCCCAAGTTTTGTAAAAGTGCGCACGGATAGGAAGGTATATGAAAATTTCGGCGAATTGGAAGGATTATTCGATAATAGCGACGGGGGATGGGTACAAGCTGGAACGTTGGAAAGACGTGTATTTGCTTCGGCCCGATCCGCAGGTGATTTGGTCGGCGCAAACCGATTTATTTGCGTACCCGAAGCTGAACGCTTATTACAAGCGCAGCGAAAAGGGCGGCGGCGGTTGGAAGATTTTAAAACCTATCCCCGAGGAATGGAATATTTCCTACGACAAATTGGATATACAATTTAAAATCAAGCCAATGGGCTTTAAGCACACGGGGCTTTTCCCCGAGCAGGCAGTCAACTGGGAAAAAATGACCGAGCTTATCAAGGGCGCGGGCAGACCGATAAAAGTGTTAAATTTGTTTGCCTATACGGGCGGTGCGACGGTTGCGTGCGCAAAAGCGGGCGCGCAAGTAACGCACGTGGACGCAGCGAAAGGTATGGTTGAACGCGCGGGAGAAAACGCGCGACTTTCGGGCATTGAAACGGGGATCCGCTATATCGTGGACGACTGTTTAAAATTCGTGCAACGGGAAATCCGCAGAGGGAACAAATACGACGCCATTATTATGGACCCGCCCTCGTACGGTAGAGGCCCGAACGGCGAAATGTGGAAGATTGAAAACGATTTGTACAAGTTTGTCGAACTTTGTACTAAGGTGCTTAGCGACAATCCCTTGTTCGTGCTGATCAACAGCTATACGACGGGGTTGCAGCCGATGGTACTGAAAAATATTTTACAGCTTACCTTGCGCGGCTTTAACGGCAAAGTCGAGGCGTACGAGGTGGGTATTAAGACGGAGGAGGGGATTTCCCTGCCTTGCGGAGCGGGAGGTATGTTTGTCCATGACGGAACTTAACGAAACGAAAACGGAACTGGAAATTTTGTACGAGGATAACCATATCATCGTCGTATTAAAGCCGCAAATGACGGCTTGTTGCCCGGACGAAAGCAAGGACGACAACCTTTTCGACCAAGTAAAAAAATACATCAAAGAAAAATATAACAAGCCCGGCAACGTCTACGTGGGGCTCGTTCACCGTTTGGACCGTCCTACGGGCGGGGTAATGGTATACGCAAAAACGAGTAAGGCGGCGGCAAGATTGACCGAAGGCTTGCAATCGGGGGATTTCGAGAAAAAATATCTCGCCGTGCTCTGCGGTACGCCCGATACGCAGCGGGGCAAGCTTTGCAATTATTTGCGTAAGAACACCGTCAACAATATGGTGTATATCTGTACTCCTTCCGAAGAGGGCGCAAAGTATGCCGAGCTGGATTATAAGGTAATAGAAAGCAAAGGCAAATATTCCCTCGTCGAGGTGCGTTTGTACACGGGCAGAACGCATCAAATCCGCGTGCAGACGGCGGGGATTTCCCATCCCATCTACGGGGATATGCGTTACGGCGGGGCGTTGGCGCAAAAAGGCAAGTTGGCGCTTTGGGCGTATTCGCTTTCTTTCCTGCACCCCATTACCAAAGAACGCTTAAAATTTATCGCCTATCCGCCCGAAGCGGAAACGCCTTGGAAAGCGTTTGAACTGTCGAAAGCGGTAGAAATCAAGTGAAAATTTGATAAAAAACGCAAAATAGGCAAAAATCCCTTGAAATGCGATTGACAAAAATTGCAATAGGGTGTAAAATAGACAAGTACGATATTGTAAAAAGACAAAGTTATCATAACTTTACGAGGCAATTTTTCATGAAAAAAAGCAAGAAAAACTTATTGACACTTATGCTTGCAGGCGCGGTATGCGGCAGCGCAATCTGGGGCGCGGCGATGTTGAACGACCCCGTAACGACGTCGGCGGCAGAGGTAAACTATGCGTTGACGGACGTTTTCGCGGCAAATAACGCAACCGAGGTTATCGGTTCGGCAAAGCAAAACGAGGGCGACGCGAAACAAACGACGAGCTTTTCCTTAAAAACGAACGATTACGTACGCATCAAGCGCGACCTTGCGTTTAAATGGTTCGAGGGCAAAGAAGACGCGGAATATCTCACGTTGAAATTCTCGTTTAAGGACCTCAATTTCACGTCCGTAAGCTTTGCAATCGAAAGCGAGTCTTCCATCGCAACCGAAACGGAAAAAGCAAGAAACGTCGTTACCTTTAAAAACGACGGCGGCGCGGTTTCCGTTGCGGTTATTGCAGACGGCGAAAACGAAGAAGACGCAGTTTTCCATTCGACGGCGATTGCGGCAGGCTCGGATATCGTCCTTGCCTTGACGGAAGACGGCAGCGAAGAATTCGACCAGTTCAGCGTTTTGCTTAACGGCGATAAAATCGGCAAATTTACCCACGTCGGCGCGAACTTTGGCGAATACGACAGCAGCACGACGGACGGCGACCCCGCTATGTATCCTTTGGAAATTACGGCGAAGACGGGGGATAGCGCAACCGTTTTGTATCTTGACGAAATCAACAAGCAACGCTTTGACAACGTAACCGTTACGGACAACGTAGCCAAGGTTGCGGACACGGCGTGCCCCGTATTGGTTGTCAACGACGATATCAACGGGTTCTTGCTTGGTACGGCATTCTCCCTCGATTATGAAAAGATCGACGTATTGCAGAACGCAAGTATTTCGGAAACCAAGAGATTCCATCAATACAACCCCACGAAAGACTATCCTGCGGCAAGCAGTATGAAGGCGTTTACGACGTCCACCTACTTTATGGATACTGCTTACGAAGTAGACGGTAAGACGACTTCCGTTTATCAGGCAGAGGGCAGAGAATACGTTTCCTTGAAAATTACGCTTGGCGACAACGCGTATAACCAAACGGCGGATTCCGGCAACGCTTACGCGAAGAAGGTTTACGATTTGTCGTGGTATGCGTTGGAAAACAACACCGCAGAGCGAGAGGTCGTCGTAACCAAGACGGAAAAAGACGGAGCGACGAAGACCGATTATATCGTATTGGACCGCAACGAAGACGGCCCTACGTACAATTATATCACGGCGGTAGAAACGGACGCTAACAACAAGCTCGGTGAGAACCAAGTCGACGAAACGTCGCTCAACGCGCAGGTGGAAGCGTACAACGAGTTGCTTGCAAAAGCGGCAAGCGAAGTGAACGCTGGTAGCAACGCGTATATCTACCTTCCTTCTATGGAATGGTTGATTGGCGACAACAACGGCTATCGTAGCTTGAAATTTACCATCAGCTATAAAAATGCAAGCAATACCCAAACGGCAAGCTCCCTTTCCTACAACGGTTTGAAGATTTCGGCGTCCTCCGTAGGTACGTACGAATTTAAAATCCTTGCAACCGACAAAGCGGGCAACGGAATGTGGTATTACGATAAGGACGGCAAAAAAGTCGAAGTAACGACCTCGAATATTTGGGACATCGAAGAAATTCCTTATTTCACTTATACCATTGATAACCAGGGTATGAAAGTGAAGAATGAAGAATCCAGCAGCGCTTCGGACAGAACGGTTACGAAGGTTGTGGACGAGGAATATTCGTTGTCGGGCATCACCATCGTCGGCGGTTCGAATCAAAAGACGGACTATGCGCTGTTCAAAGTAGATACTTCTAAATATTCGAAATTAACGCAAAGCGTATTAGCGGGCGTAACCTATAAGGATATCCGCGAAGCGATTGCTCCCAAGCTTCCCTTGGTAAGCACCGATTACGACGGCGATTATTTCGCACTCTATCTCGACGTATATGCAGAGCTCCTTGCAAAATCTGTCAACAAAGCGGAAGACAAAGACGCTATTAAAGCTTGCTTCACCCGCATTGAAAAGTACAACGACAGAATTACGGAAGAAGACGCAGAATGGGAAAAGTACAACAAGTACGAATGGCAGAAGAGCGGTAATTCCTCCTTTAAAACGGCGGAAGAAGGCGAATATCTGATGTTTGCGGACTATTACGATTCTCTTCTTCCCACGACTTCCCGTACGGCGGCGTACAAGCTGATCGTTGTCGATTCGGAAGTGGACGTTATCCCCGGCGAATCGAAGTGGTTGGAAAACAACCTTACCTCCGTTATTCTTTTCTCGATTGCGGCGGTTATGTTGATTCTCATCATCATTCTCTTGCTTGTGAAACCTTCGGACGAAACGTTGGAAGACGTAGACAAAAAAGCGGCTTTGACCAATCGTGCGGCAAGAGTAAAAGGTGTACACAAGAAAAACAAAAAATAATAGCTTAAAAGGCGAAGGGACGGCGTAAAGCGCCGTCTCTTTTTGCTTGCAATTTTCTCCTAATTAGGCTATAATAAAAACAAAGGAGATTGCCCGTGTTACAGCTTATTTCTCAAAAAGAACAATCCTTAAAAGAATTTACGGAAAACAACTACGCGCAGGCGTCCTTTTTTTGGACGACGCTTTTAAAAGATAAGGAAATCAAGGTCAACGGCAAACGGGTAAACGGCGACGTTCGCTTGTACGCAGGGGATACCGTTACCTATTATCTTAACGAAAAGCAAGCGAAAAAGGCTGCGTTTTATTCCGTGTACGAGGACGAGAATATTTTGATCGTGGATAAGGAAAGCGGAGTAAATTCCGAGGCTGTTTTCGCTGCGCTTTTGCGGGAAAGGGAGTGCTATTTTATCCACCGATTAGACCGCAATACGCGCGGGCTAATGGCGTTTGCCCTTTCGCAAAAAGCGGCGGATAAGCTGCTTGCCGCCTTTAAGGAAAAACGTGTGGAAAAACGCTATCACGCGTTGTGTTTTGGCAAATTTCCTAAAGAAAAAGAAGTTCTGACGGCGTATTTGCAAAAGAATGCCCAGTCGGCAAGAGTGAAAATTTATAATAAAGCGGTAAGCGGCGCGGAAAAAATTTTGACGGAATACGCCGTTTTAGAAAAATTTGCCGATATGACCAAGGCGGAAATTGTTTTGCATACGGGGAAAACGCACCAAATCCGCGCCCATTTGTCTTTCATCGGCTGTCCCATCGTCGGGGATATGAAATACGGAGATACGGCAAAGAATAAGGCTTTGAAAGCGGCAAGACAATGCTTGGTAGCAAAGCGTTTGCGGTTTGATTTGGACGGAGAATACGCCTATTTAAACGGGCAAGAATTTATTTCCCGCTTTGAGGCAGAATTGGAAAAATAAGTAGAAAGGATAGGGGCAGGTACGGATACAATGAAAAAAAGAAGACTGGTTGTGGCGACGGGCAACGCGCATAAATTGCTCGAAATTTCTCAAATTTTCACCGACTTTGAGGTGGTATCGCAAAAGGAAATGGGATTTGACGAAGAGGTAGCGGAAACGGGGACAACCTTTGCGGAAAACGCATTGATAAAAGCGCGCGCGGCGTCGAAAGCGTTGGATTGTATCGCGCTTGCAGACGACAGCGGGCTTTGTGTGGAAGCCCTTGACGGTGCACCGGGGATTTTTAGCGCAAGATACAGCGGCAGCCACGGCTCGGATAAAGCCAACCGCGATAAATTGTTGCAAGAACTGTCGGGGATAAAAAACCGCCGCGCGTACTTTAACAGCGCGATTGCGCTCGTCTATCCCGACGGGAAGTATCTGCTTGCCGAGGGGCGTACCTACGGCGAAATTTTAGAAGAAGAACAAGGCGAGGGCGGCTTTGGATACGATTGTATTTTCAAAAGCGAGGATTTGGGCAAGTCGTTTGGCTTGGCGACGGCAGAGGAAAAGAACGCCGTTTCCCACCGCTACCGCGCCTTGCAGGAAATGCTGAAAAAGTGGAGAGCTTGTGAGGAATGAAAAAACTGATTATTCTTTCCGATACCCACGGAAACGCAAAAGCGGTGGAAAAGCTGTTGCCGCTGATTGCGGAAAACGATTACGTCCTGCATTTGGGGGACGGGAGCGGAGATATGCGCGACGTCTTGTCGGTATATCCTGAAAAAGTCTACCTTTGCGGCGGTAATTGCGATTTCTTTTCTTCCTATCCTATCGAGGGGGAATTGGAAATAGAGTATTTGAAGATTTTTTATTGCCACGGGCATAAATACGGGGTCAAAAGCGATTTGGAAAAATTGGCTTTGGAAGCCAAACGCCGCGGGTGCGATATCGCTTTGTACGGACATACTCACCGAGCCTCTATCGATACTTTGCACGGCGTAACGCTGATCAACCCAGGCAGCCTGCGCTTCCCTTTGGATAAGGGCGGCAGTTATTGTTATTTGGTTATCCATAAAGACAAAGCCGTACCGACGATCGTTGGGGATAGAATGTACGAAAGGGAGCTACCGTGTACGTAATGAAAAGCCCCTGCTAATAAAAGACAGGGGCGTAAAAAGGCGGCGCAACGAAAGTTGCGCCGCCGTATTTTTTATTCGTGAATTTCTAAAGTAAAGGAAATCGAGTGCTTTTCATTGGCGGGTACGTGCGTCATATACGGTTTGGATTCCAATTCCGTCAAGGTTTTCGTAACCCCCGGCAATGCGCTCCACGGCTCTAAACAGACGTAAGGCGCGGGCTTGTTGACGTGCCAAAACCCAATAAAAGGATACTCGTCAAAGCGCATCGCAACGTAGCGGTCTTCCTTGTTTGAGCGCAGGGCGACGTAGTGGGAAGTGCCTTCCAAAATGATGGCGTCGTGCTCAAAAAGGTCGTGTTTTAAAGGCAGTTTCGTACCGTCCACCAAGGGATAGGGCACGCTCTTGTTTGCTATAAAACGGTTTTCTTCGTCCAATAATTGCCGCGAGAGCGGGGTGGCTTTCCCAAAATCGAGATAATAATCTTCAAATTCGCCTTTCCCAAAGGGTACGTTGATGCCGGGGTGCCCGCCGAACGCGCAAATCAATTCTCTCTCGTCCGTGTTGACGACCGTGTATCTCGTCGTCAAAACAGCCCCCTCTAAAAGAAAAATAACGCGGAACTCGAAAGAGAAAGGATACTCTTTTTTCGTTTCTTCATTGTCGCGGAGCAGAAAAGTCAAAGAGTTTTCCGTTTTTTCTTCCAAAACAAAATCGAAATATCTTGCCAAACCGTGTGCGCGGGAGGGGTAGGTTTTGCCTTCGTAAGTGTACTCGAATCCAGACATTCTACCGATGAAAGGGAAAAGATTATACGCTCTGCCCGTCCAATACGCAGGGTCGCCCTGCCAAAGATATTCGGTGTCCGTTTTTTTCGAAAAGACGGACATCAGTTGTGCGCCCGCCGTATCAACTTCGATTTTCAACTGCTCGTTTTCAATAGAATACAGCATACTTTCTCCTTTTTCCGTTCTTTTTAAATACTATTTTTTATATTGTATCATACAATTTTTCTTTTGTAAAGTGTTCGCTGGAATATTTTTCTTGTCGCATATCAACAAAAAATATCGATAAAAATGGTAAAAATCGATATATTTTACATTTCTGAAAAAAAATCTCTTTCGATTGATTGGCTTTTTTTTTAAATTATTATATAATAGATACAGATATTTGAAAAAGATGAAAAAGACAAGAGAAAAAAGAAATTAGAACGCAAAGGAGAAGAGAATGTTTAACGAGCACGTTGTCAACGTCATTATGATGTTGGCGAGTTGCGGGGCGTTTTTGATTGGGTTCAAATTGCTCAGCGACAATATGGAGAAATTGGCGGGGAACAGTTTAAAGCGTTTGTTTAATAAGACCTCGGATAACAAGGCGATCGGGGTGGGAATCGGTGCGGTTTCCACGGCGGTCGTGCAAAGTTCGGGGGTAACGACGGTTATGGTCGTCGGTTTCGTCAACGCGGGGATTATGTCCTTGTATCAGGCGGCGACGATGATTATGGGTGCCAATATCGGTACGACGGTAACGGCGCAAATTGCCGCGCTCGGCTCGTTTGATATCGCGCCGATCTTCATTTCCTTGCTGTTTATCGGCATTATGATGGAAATGCTGTTCAAGAAGGAAAAAGTCAAATCGATCGGGCTTGCTTTGGCGGGCTTGGGACTCGTTTTCTTTGGATTAGAATGTATGTCTTCCGCAATGGAAAGTTATAAAACCTCTCCCGCGGTAACCAGCTTGCTTGCCAGCATCAATAATCCGTTTTTGTTGTTGCTGTTCGGTATCGTATTTACGGCGATTTTGCAATCGTCCAGCGCGGTAACGACGATTATTATTTCGATGGCGGCAAACGGTTTGGTAATCGGTGGCGGCGGCAACGCAATTTTGTTTATCATTCTCGGTTCGAACATCGGTTCGTGCGTAACGGCGCTCATTTCCTCGATCGGCACTTCCGTCAACGCACGACGGGCAAGTATCATTCACCTGCTCTTTAATATATCGGGGGCTATCCTCTTTGCGATTTTGCTGCTTTGTTGGCGTAGCTTCTACGATACAACCTTCGTTCGTTGGTTTTCGCAGCCTACGACGCAGATCGCAATGTTCCATACCTTCTTTAACGTGGTATGTACCTTGCTGTTCTTGCCGTTTACCAAGCTACTCGTTAAAGCGTCTACGCTGATTGTCCGCGAGAAAAAGAAAACGGAAAAAGAGCCTTGGGAGCTCGTGTATATGGACAAGCGTTTCTTGGCAACCCCCGCGGTTGCGTTAGAGCAGTTGAAAAAAGAAACCTACCGTATGGCGGATATGTCTATGGACAGCTTGCGTACGGCGTTCCGCGGCTTTATCGACAGAGATATGGAGGCTGTGGAAAAGGTGTACGAAGCCAACGAAAATATTTCCAAGCTCAGCGAACAAATCAGCGAATATTTGGTACGCACTTCGGCAAGCGGCATTTCGCTTGCGGACGAAAAAATCGTCAGCGCGTTACATAACAACGTAGGGGATATCGCCCGTATTGCCGAGCTTGCGGATAATTTTACCAAATATACCAAGCGCGCGGTAAAACACAACCTCGTCTTTTCCGACGGAATTAACGAAAAGCTGGAAGAGATGCACGAAATGCTGCATAGACAATACGATATGGTAAAGCGTATCGGCTTGGAAGGAGACCGTTCGCTGGTAGAGGATTCGGATAAACTGGAAGATAAAATCGACTGTACCCGCCGAGAACTCGTTGCCGAACATATCACCCGTCTTGAACAGGGAAAATGCCGTCCCGAAAACAATACCGTATTCGTCAATTTGGTTTGCAATATGGAACGTATCGGCGACCATCTCAACTTTATCGTACACAGTACGGACGCATAAAGAACAAAACCTCGGCACAGCCGAGGTTTTTTAGTGATATACCAACCAATCAAAAAAACAAAGCCCTTGGATTTTTCCAAGGGCTTTTATGGCGACCCAGAACGGGCTCGAACCGTCGACCTCCAGCGTGACAGGCTGGCGCTCTAACCAACTGAGCTACTGGGCCATAGTGGATATGCAAATTTGGTGGGCCTTCACGGATTCGAACCGCGGACCAATCGGTTATGAGCCGACAGCTCTAACCACTGAGCTAAAGGCCCGTTTTGTTTCGACCTAAAAGTCGCACACAACGCTTGATAATAATAAACGATTTGTCAAAAAAAGTCAAGTGATTTTTTGTAAAAATCCAAAAAAACTTTTCGACAAAATAAAAAATTATCCGCGTGGATTTTACAAAATATTTCCTTCCTGATTTTTTACAATATTGCCATATCCTTTTTAGGAGGTTGGCTATGCAAGTTTATGCGGAAAATCGGGGGGACAGTTTGTATCTTTCCTTGAAAGGAGAGATGGACGAACACTCCGCCGTGCGGGCGCGTTCATACGCGGATAGATTAGCGGAGGCAAGCGTCGGCGGGGTACGGCGCGCCGTTTTCGATTTGGGCGACGTTTCCTTTATGGACTCGACGGGGATAGGTTTTTTGATCGGGCGGTATAAAAAATTTTCTTCGCTCGGTATACCCGTGTACGTAACGAATTTGTCTTCGGCAACGGACAAGATATTGAAAATGAGCGGAGTCTATACGATAATACCCAAAATATAAGGAGGGCGATATGAACAATTATATGAAACTGGAAATTACGGCGCGAGGCGAAAACGAGGGCTTTGCCAGAAGTGCGGTTGCGGCGTTCGCACTTTTTTTAAACCCGTCTTTATCCGAGCTTTCGGATATCAAAACGGCGGTGTCGGAGGCGGTAACCAACAGCGTCGTGCACGCCTATGAAAAAGGAAACGAGCAGGGCAAAGTTTTTATCGAATGTTTTGCAAAGCGCGAGGAAAACGGCGGGGGACAATTACATATTTGTATTCAGGATTTCGGCTGCGGTATCGAGGACGTGGAAAGGGCGGTATCTCCTTTTTATACCACACTGCCCGAAGACGAGCGCTCGGGTATGGGGTTCACGATTATGAAAACGTTTATGCACGGTTTTTCCTTAGAGAGCAAAAAAGGCGAGGGGACGACGGTGCGAATGTTAAAGCGTATCGGGCTGGAAAGAGTTTGCGAAGAAATGCTGCAACAGGGAGAAAAAACGGAGATTCATGCTTGATGACAAGACGACAATCGAATATATCCGTCTTGCAAAATCGGGGGATCACGGGGCGAAAGAGCAGCTGATTGAGCATAACGTTTCGCTTGTGAAGTGCATCGTAAAACGATATCTTGGCAAAGGAGTCGATTACGACGACTTGTTTCAAATCGCTTGTATGGGATTTTTAAAGGCGATTATGGGTTTTGACGAAAGCTTCAACGTCAAATTCTCCACCTACGCCGTGCCGATGATTGCGGGCGAGATAAAACGTTTTATGCGGGACGACGGCGCGGTAAAAGTTTCTCGGACGATGAAACAGACGGCGAAAGAAATGAACCTGTTTGTGGAAGAATACGTGCTGCGGAGGGGAAAGCAGCCTACCGTGTCCGAGATTGCCGAACAATTTTCGCTGGACGAGGCGGAAACGGTGTTTATAATGGGCTCGTCGAAAATGCCCTTGTCCTTGCACGGCGGAAGCGATTATAAGGACGGAAAGGAAAGGGAACTCATCGAAACTCTGCCCGCAAAAGACGAGCAAGAGGATTGGCTGGATAGAATGCTGCTAAGAGGGGCAATCGAGGGCTTGTCCGAACGGGACCGAAAAATTATCATTTTGCGTTATTTTCGGGATATGACTCAAAGCGAAGTCGCCAAAAAAATCGGGGTCAGCCAAGTGCAGGTCTCGCGCATCGAAAACAGAATTTTAAAAGAGTTTCGGGAAAAATTAAGCGGATAGAAACGTGTTTTTGGAAAAAACGGCAAGGTTTTTTTTGAAAACCCGTTTTTTGTTTGCAATCGTGAAAAAATCTGCTATAATATAGGTATGAAAAACAAAAATGCAAACAAACGAGATTTTTTGGCGGCGCCCGTTGCGGGCGGCAAAGGGGCGGGGCTTGCGTACAGCGGTGCGGTCGTCCTTTTTATCGCGTTGCAGCTTATCGTCTCCGTTGTGCTGGCGGCAAACGGTTGGACGGATAGCGCGGCGCTTGCGAAAAAGGACTGGTACTTGTATCTCAGCTTTTTGGTGTCGCCCGTTGCGTTTGGGTTGGTGGCGCTTTGGTACTTAAAAAAGAAGAAAACAAGGCTGCCGTCGCTTTTAAGGTCGCAAAATTGTTCTTGGAAATATTATCTCATCGCTATCCTGCTGCAAATCGGGCTCTTTTCCCTCTCCCAATGCAATACTTGGTTTATCGAGCTGTTAAAGAAGGCGGGGTATCAAGCGCCTGACGTCGTATTGCCCTCGACGGAAGGGTTTGGATTGCTTGGGGTGCTGGTTGCCGTGGCGTTTTTGCCTGCCGTAACCGAAGAAATTTTGTTCCGCGGCGTTTTGTTAAAGGGCTTAAAAGGCTTTTCCACGGCGGGTGCGGTTTTGCTTTGCGGCGGGCTTTTTTCTCTGTATCATATGAACCCCGCCCAGACGGTATATCAATTTTGTTGCGGCGTAGCGTTTGCTTTGCTTGCGTTGCGCGCGGGCAGCGTGCTGCCGACGATGCTTGCCCATTTTTTAAACAATACGCTCATCGTTTTGTTGTATAAATTCGGCGTCAACGAGTTCTCTACGCCCGTTTTGATTACGGTGTTAGCGGTGTCCGTGTCCTGTCTTATCCTTTCGCTTGGATATTTGATTTTCTTTGATCGGAAAAAGAAATCGGGGATAGACGGCGAGGAGGGCGCCTTTGAAAGAAAAAGTTTTCTGTTGTTTGCGGCGGTCGGGATTGTGGCTTGCACGCTACTTTGGGTAGCGGCGTTGTGGGGGTAAAAAATGCAAAAGATTTATTTTGTCGTGGTTGGGAAGATAAAAGAAAGTTTCTATACCGAGGCGGTCAACGAATACGTCAAACGCCTTTCCCGCTTTGCCAAAGTCGAGATAAAAGAACTGCCTGAAGGCGCCAATCCCGAAGCGGAGGCAGAGAGTATTTTGCGCGCTTGCAAAGGGTATACGATCGCTCTTGCCGTGGAAGGGGAAAAGATTTCCAGCGAACGGCTAGCGGAAAGGATAAAAAAACTTTCGAACGAGGGAAAGGATATCAGTTTTGTGATAGGCTCTTCTTGCGGATTGTCGGATAAGGTAAAAAAGGCGGCGGATTATCGTTTGTCCTTTTCGGATATGACCTTCCCGCACCAGCTTATGCGGGTGATATTGTCCGAGCAGGTCTATCGCGCGTTTATGATCAACGCAGGGGCAACCTATCATAAATAAACGGAAAATAAGGAAACTTTTTTCTCTGCGTTGCGTATAGTATAGGCGTGGATATTTATGAGCGCGTGGAAATTTTCTACAAAAGCGTAAAAACGGAAAAAGTGATTATTGGAAAAAGTGTGGCAGGGAGAAATCTTTACGCCGTGAAAATGGGAGAGGGTGCGCCCGTGGGGATAGCGCAATACGCCATACACGGCAGAGAATATATCCTTGCGCGCTTGGCGTTTTTGCATTTCGAGCAGGGGTTAGCCAAAGGGAGCTGTTGGTTAATTCCGCTTGCCAATCCCGACGGCGCGTTGCTCTCCGAACGGGGCTTGTCTTCCGTTAGGGAGGAAAAGGAAAAGAAACGTTTACTGGCGATGAACGATAATAAAGAGGATTTTTCTTTATGGAAAGCGAATTTGCGCGGGGTGGATCTCAACGTAAATTTTGCGGCGTATTGGGGAAAAGGCAAAAAGAACTTGCGCTTTGCGGGGTCGGAAAACTATATCGGGGAAAAGCCCTTTTCCGAACCGGAAACGCTTGCTTTAAAAAAATTCACGGAAAAAATTCATCCCGATTATACTCTTTCCTATCATACGAAAGGAGAGGAAATCTATTGGTATTTTTATCAATCAATGCATACCTGCTCACGGGATAAGGGGCTTGCGTTGGCGTTATCCCGCTCCACGGGTTACCCCTTGGCGTATGCGCGCGGCAGTGCGGGCGGGTACAAGGATTGGTGTATACAAAAACTTTCGATACCCTCGTTTACCATCGAGGCGGGCGGGGAAAAATTCCCGCATCCCCTCGGGGAAGCGGGCTTAAAAGATATTATGGCGAAAAACGCGCGGGCGTTATACGATTTGTCCGACGCGATTTGGCAAGAGGGTTTGTTATGAGAAGATTGACGAGAGAGGAAAAATTTATGCGCGCGGCAATCAAAGCGGCGCAAAAGGGCTTGCGCGAGGGGGAAGTCCCTATCGGTGCGGTCGTCGTGTACGAAGACAAAGTGATTGCCAAAGGGTATAATCGTCGCGCAAAATTGCAGCTTGCTTCCGCGCACGCGGAAATGATGGCAATCGATAGGGCTTGTAAAAAATTTTCCTCTTGGAGGCTCCCCGTTGGTTGCGAGTTGTACGTAACCTTAGAACCCTGTCCGATGTGTATGGGCGCGTGTTTAAACGCGCGGGTGGATAAAATCTATTTCGGCGCGTACGAGCAAAAGGGCAGATCGCTTACCGACGCTTTGGCGGAAGCTAATTTATTAAACCATAAAACCGAGGTCGTCGGCGGAGTGTTGCAAGAAGAATGTTCGGCGCTGCTTAGCGGGTTTTTCATCGCGATGCGTCAAAAGCAAAAAGAGGAAAAAGAACGCAAGAAAGAGTGCATAAAAATTTTCGATGAAAAAGAAATAGAAAACGGGGTCGATTTGGTTGACTTAAACGACTAAAAAAGGTATTATAGATATTGTCCTAAGGCGTGCGCAAAATAAAGTGGCGCAAGGGATATTACGAACGAAAAACTTCGTTTCCGTATGCGGAAAAGCGTCGGGGACGGATAAAAATATTAAGGAAGGTTACACATGATAACGCACGGCAATGAAATCAAGTTGTTTTCCGGTAACTCCAACAACGACTTAGCAAAGGCGATCGCGAAAAAGCTCAATACCGAGCTTGGCGAAATCGAGGTTTGCACGTTCTCTGACGGTGAAATAAACGTTCATATTGCAGAGACGGTACGCGGTAGAGATTTGTTCATTATCCAATCTACCTGCTCCCCCGTCAACGACAATCTTATGGAGTTGCTTATTATGATCGATGCGGCAAAACGTGCTTCGGCAGGCCGTATCACGGCAGTTATCCCTTACTTTGGGTATGCTCGTCAGGACAGAAAAGCTCGCTCCCGCGATCCCATTACGGCAAAACTTGTGGCAAACCTTATTACGGCAGCCGGCGCAGACCGCGTATTGACGATGGATTTGCACGCTGACCAAATTCAGGGTTTCTTCGATATCCCCGTAGACAACCTGCTCGGCGGGCCTACGCTGTATAACTATTTCGCAAAACAGGGCAACATCGACGTCGTCGTTGCGCCCGACCTCGGCAGCGTTAAGCGTTCGAGAAAGGTTGCGGAAAAATTCGGCGTTCCCCTTGCGATTATCGACAAGCGCCGTCCTAAGGCAAACGTTATGGAGGTTATGAGCATTATCGGGGACGTAAAAGGCAAGAGATGTCTTATGGTCGACGATATGATCGATACCGCCGGTACCCTTTGCCAAGGCGCGCAGGCAATTAAAGACGCCGGCGCGACGGAAGTGTACGCAGGCTGTACGCACGCGGTTCTCAGCGGTCCCGCTATCGAGAGATTGGAAAAATCTGCGATTACGAAGCTCGTAATGCTCGATACGATTCATCTCCCTGAAGAAAAGAAGCTTGACAAATTCGAAGTATTGTCCGTTGCGGATATTTTTGCTGCGGCGATCGAAAACGTATACCTTGACAAACCTATGTCCAAGCTGTACGACTAAAAAGAAACGGAATGCCGCCGCGGGAAAAAGCGGCGGCGTTTTTTGTGAGGATAGGTATGTATCTGATTGTGGGCTTAGGAAACCCGGATAAAAAATACGAAAAGACCTTTCATAATATGGGCTATATCGCCGTCGGGGACGCCGCAGAGGCGTTGGACGCAAAGTTCAAGAAAAAAGAATGCGAAGCGTCGATTGCCGAGGGGTACGCTGGCGGGGAAAAGATTATTCTCGCCCGTCCTTTGACGTATATGAACAATTCCGGTCGAGCGGTAAAGCAGTTAATGGCAAAATACAAAATCGATGAAAAGCATTTGCTCGTTATCTATGACGATTACGATTTGCCCAAGGGCAAGGTTCGTATTCGTGCGGGCGGCAGTGCGGGTACGCACAACGGAATGCGCAGTATCATTGGGGAAACGGGCTTGAAAGATTTTGCCCGTATCCGTATCGGAATTCGCGACGAAGGAGTGGGTATCCCCATTATCAATTACGTTCTTGCCGAAGTAAGGAAAGAGGATTACGATCTTTTCGGCAGCGCTTGTAAAAAGGCGGGCGAGGCGGCGGCGGAGTTTGCGCGGGGATTGGATATAGAGAAGGTAATGTGTAAATACAATTAAGAAACGGCTTATATACATCGCATTTCTTCGAAGAAACGGTTTATATACGTCGCAATACTACGTCGAAGTTCCGTGCCCCTCAGTTACGTACAGACGTACGCGCCTGTCGGGGTACTCACTTCTTCTTGTCTTGCTTGTATCTAACCCGTTTCGTGTAACTACTCGGTAACATCGCAGAACCACGGAAGGATAGATAAGACTGGATGCAACGGAACGTTGCTGCTCGTATCTAACCCGTTTCGTGTAACTACTCGGTAACATCGCAGGACGACGGAACGATAGACAAGACTGGATGCAACGGCACGTTGCCTGCAACCCTTCTCCACAGTTTCGTGTAACCATTCGTTCGTCAATTACTTCGTTGTAACACCGTAGGTCGCTGGAAAGATAGATAAGACTGCCTGCAAGCTCAGCTTGCGTCATACCGACTGAGCAAAGCGAATGGAGGGTATCTCCGTTTAAAATCCAAACATATAAAGGAAGAATATGAAACGCAATTTTTTCTCGTTTGAAGAAATCGGCGGGGAATACCCCGCGTATGCGGAAGATATCCGCCGTGGCACGCCCACGGCGGTTTTCGGCGTTTCCGACTCTTTAAAATATTTATTGGCGGGTATGACGCCGCTTCCCGTGGTATATATCACGGCAGACGCCTTTTCTGCGCAAAAAGCAGCGGAGAATATTGCTGCTCTTTCGGGTAAAAAGGTAAGCGTTTTGGCGGCAAAGGACGAGGTGCTGTCCTATCGCAAAGCGCTGTCAAAAGATTCGCTTTTCAAGCGTTTAAAAGGGATTTACGATTTAACCCGCGGCGCGGATATCGTTACGGCGGAATTGGACGCGCTTTTGCAGCTTTTCCCTAAAAAATTGCCCTGTTTGACCTTGACGGAGGGGGAAGATTTTGACTTCGTAGCTCTGCCGTCCACCCTCGTAAGAATGGGCTACGTGCGGTCGTTTGAAGTGGAAACGCAAGGGGTATTTACTTTGCGCGGAGATATCCTCGATATTTACCCCGTCGGGGCGGAAAATCCCGTTCGTATCGACTTTTTCGGGGACACGGTGGAAAAAATCAAGCCCTACGATCTTTTCACGGGCACGAGATTACAAAGCGTAAAAAGCGTAGAAATCCTTTCCGCAACGGACGTGGTTTCTTGCGAAACGGACAGAGCGAACGTATTGGCGGCGATAGAGAAAAGCGTGAAAGAATTTAAAAATCCCACCGCCTACGCACGGGCGAGAGAGATTGCGGATGAGCTGCGCGCAGACGAGGAAACGACCTCTTCCTTTTTGCTGCCGTTATTGAAAAATTCGACCGACTTTTTTTCGCTGCTACCCGAAAATACCCTGCTTATTTTTGACGAAAGCAAAACCCTTTGGGATAAGTTTAACGCATTATACAAAGAACACGAAGAACGGTTTTACCGCTTGAAAGAGGGCGGCGAGGTTTTCGGGTTTTCCCTTGCGCAGTACGTAAAAAAAGAATTCTTTTTAGAAAAATTACAAACAGTCCGTCGGGTTGCGATGCAGACGTTTACGGGTAATCCGTTCTTTTTCCAACCCTTGCGCACCTATAATTTTTCCGTTACGCCGACGGCAAAATATTTAAACGGCGTGTCCACTCTTTTGACGGATATTGCAAACTGGACGAGAGGGGGGTATCGGGTGTTGCTGTATTGCGGCGACAATTCCCGCGCGGTAAAATTGGGCGAATATTTCGGGGAGGAATACCTCTCCACCGTCAAATTACCCGATACCATGTCCGCGTTTAAAGGAGTTTGTATTCTCGACGAAAAGCTCGATAAGGGTATGGTTTTGCACGAATGCAAACTGGCGATTATCGGCACGGGCGATTTGTATACCAAGGTACAACCGACCAAACGGCTCCGCCGCAAACGCGGAGATATGTTCTCTGCGCCCGAAGTGGGCGATTTCGTCGTGCACGAAACGCACGGGATCGGGAAAGCCGTCGGAATGCGAAAAATCGAAACGACGGACGGCATTAAAGAATACGTCGCCATTGCCTATAAAGACGGGGATATGCTGTACGTGCCCGCGGAAAGTATGGACGTTTTATCCAAATACGTCGGCGATGAAAATCCTGCTTTAAGCAAAATCGGCGGCGCGGATTTCGAGCGGGTGAAAAATCGGGTCAAAGCCTCGCTTAAAAAATTAGCGTTCGATTTAAAGAAGCTGTACGCCGAACGGGCGGAAAACCGCGGGTACGCTTTCCCGGAAAACACCGTCTTTATGCAGGAATTTGAGGACGCTTTCCCGCACGAGCTTACTCCCGATCAATTTAGCTCGGTGCAAGAAATTAAGGGGGATATGTGTTCGGAAAAGGTAATGGACAGATTACTTTGCGGGGACGTTGGGTTTGGGAAAACCGAAGTGGCGTTCCGCGCCGTTTACCTCTGCGTATTGGCGGGCAAACAAGCCGCTTTGATGTGCCCGAGCACCGTGCTTTGTTCGCAACATTTTAATACGGCTATGCAGCGTTTTTCCGATTTCGGGGTCAGCGTTGCGTGCTTAAACCGTTTCAATACTCCCAAGGAACAAGCCAAGATTTTAGAGGGCTTGGAAAACGGAAAAATCGACCTCGTCGTCGGTACGCACCGCCTTTTGTCTTCGGACGTCAAATTTAAAAACCTCGGTTTGCTCGTTTTGGACGAAGAACAGCGTTTCGGGGTAGAGCACAAGGAAAAAATAAAACACTTGCGGCAGGATATCGACTGTTTGACAATGACGGCAACCCCCATTCCCCGTACCCTGCATATGTCCCTGTCGGGGATACGGGATATTTCGACGATACAAACTCCGCCGTCCGAGCGGCTTCCCGTGCAGACCTACGTCGTCGAGGAAACGGAAACTCTGATCCGCGACGCCTGTATTCGCGAGCTTTCCCGCGACGGGCAGGTGTTTATCCTGTATAACAAGGTCGAAAGCATCTTCACTTTTGCGGCGCGGATAGGGCAAATTTTGCCCGAAGCGGAAATTTGCGTGGCGCACGGCAGAATGGACAAAACGACCTTGGAAAACGCCGTTATGCGTTTCTACGGCGGAAAAGCCAACGTGCTGATTACCACGACGATCATCGAAAACGGAATCGATTTGCCCAACGCCAACACGCTTATCGTGATTGACAGCGATAGATTGGGGATATCCCAGCTCTATCAGCTGCGCGGCAGAGTAGGGCGGGGCGCAAGACTTGCCCACGCCTACTTTACCTACAAGGCGGAAAAAATTATGACGGAAAACGCGACGGCGAGATTGAAAGCGATTATGGAATTTACCGAGCTTGGTTCGGGGTATAAACTGGCTATGCGCGATTTGGAAATACGGGGCGCAGGCAACGTCCTCGGCGCAGAACAGCACGGGCATATGGACAAAGTCGGTTACGAGCTCTATTCGAAGCTTTTAAAAGAAGAATTGACGGGGGAAACGCAAACGGTGGCGGAGCTCGATATCCGCGTCAACGCCTATATCCCCGAAAGCTATATCGAATCGTCCGCAGGACGGCTCGACTCGTATAAGCAAATTGCCGAGATTTCTTCCGTTGCCGACTATAAACGGGTATACGCTTCTTTGACGGATACCTACGGCGAATTGCCGCGCGCCGTGGAAAATCTACTGGTTATTGCGGTTTTGAAAAGCTACGCGGCGAAATTTAGCGTGAAGAAAATCTCCTTGATAAAAGGGGTAGGGGCGTTGGAATTTCCAGACCTTACCGCTTTGGGCGACAAACGGATTTCGGCGGCGCTTGATAAGTACGCCAAGAACGTACGCCTAAATATGAGCGAGGCGCCTGTCGTAGAGTTTTTTGGGTACAAAGAAGACGTCGTTTTGATGGCGGAAATGACAAAATTTTTGAAATTTGCGCTAACTTTCGCAAGTTTATAAGTATAAACGATTGCATTTTTAAAAAAAATGGGTTATAATGTATGTTGACCATATATGGATAAGGGATAATTTTGCCCTTTTCCCGAAGAAAAGCAGGATAAAAAATCGGAGCGATTTATGAACAAGAAGAACACAATGAAAAAGATGGCGGCGTTGGCGCTTGGTATGGCGCTTACCGTCGGGGCAACCGGTTGCGACTTCGTCGTTACGGACAACGAGAAGGACTTGGCGCAGACGGTAGCAACCGTCAACATCACGGAAAGATTGAAACAGGATAAGACCTATAAAAATTCTGTAGACGATTTGTCCGCGATTATCGGCAACCTTTCCGCGGATATTACGAAACGCGACCTGATTGCGTATTTTATGTCTACGGGCTATCAATACGTAGAAAGCTACGGCTATACCTACGAGGATACTTTCAATATGCTGCTCGATAACCTTATCAGCAGTGAAATTATGGTGCAGTACGCCGTTGCGTATTACTTCAAGCAGGGCGAAGAGGACGGCAGCATCACGGGTAAGAAGTGCCAAGAGTATATCGCAAGCGAACTTGCAAAAGTAAGCAACAAAAAAGAAAAAGAGCTTTTGAAGGCGCATCCTGAAGTATTGACCTTGAAATACTTCCTTACCGACGGCGGTAAGAATGAAAACGACGCTACGGAAGAGTATAATCCTCTTGAAGAGTATGAACGCACCGTATATTCGCTGAAAAAATCCATCAACAACTCGCTCGACTCGATGGAAGCAAATTACGTAAAGGCGGACGAGGAAGAACACGACCACGAGGAAACTCGTACCCTTCCTACCAACGTCGGTACGCAAAAATCCGATTATTATACCAACGATTACGGCGTATATACCGGCCGTAACACGGTGGATTCTTGCGGGGAATACGAAGCGATTGACGGTTCGACGACGGCAACCCGTCGTAAGGCGTATAACAACTTCCTTGCAAACCTGAAAGGGTACAACCTCATCAGCACCACAAAAGGCGCGGTAGAGGATACCAAGGACGTTACTTTGCTCGATTACTACTACGTAGAATTGGGTTCGGCGCTCGGTTCTGCACTTATCAATAAGTATTTTGAAGATTTACAAGACAGCGTTATCAATTCATTGGACGAAACGTACGTAACCAAGAAATACGACGAAATGCTTGCGAAGCAGCAGCGCAGCTACGAGGGCGATACGTCCGCGTTCGACTCTGCGCTCGGCAGCGTTTCGGATACTTCCTTCGTATTGTACGGTCTGGAAGATTTCGGTTTCGTTTACAATATCTTGATTCCCTTCTCCGACGTGCAAAATATGCAGTATTCGGAGGCGCAGGGTATGGGGATTACCCAAACGCAACAGTTTAACGTGCGTAGAGATCTCTTGGCAGAAGTCGAAGGCGAGGATTTGCGTAGCAGCTGGATCAGTAAGCACGATCACGCAAATTATTCCTATCAAAAGGATGGCGACGATAACTATTATTTCTTTAAGGATAATATGCAGACGCCTGACAAGTACGAATCGTTGAAACATTACGCAGGGCTTATCCCTTATAACGGAACGGTGGTAGAAGAGGACGACGAATACAAGTGCACCTCTAACAAGGTTTCCGTAGAAGACGTTTTGGGCGAGCTGGATAAATACCTTGACAAGATTTCGGACGGTAGACTTTCCTTTGAAGGCGACTACGATTCCCGCTATGAAAAGGGCGACGATTATTACGACGAAAAAGAAAACGTTGATTACAGCAATTTCGTATACTATAAAGGGAACGTAAAAGTAAACGGCGTTGCGATGAAAGATACGCAGATCAATCCCTCCGATTATCATAAGGAAGGCACCGACCTTTACAATATGGTTTCCGTCGTCAACGAATTGATGTTTGCGTACAGCACGGATACCGGTTGTTTGAACTCGTATATGGGTTACTCGATTTCCCCGTACTCCACCAACTATATGCCCGAATTTGAATTTGCGGCGCAGGAAGCGGTGAAGGACGGCGTCGGTACGGTTATCGTTGCGCCTACCGATTACGGCTGGCATATCATCATCACCAGCGCTAAATATTTGGGCGGCAACGTTTACAGCGGTTACAATCACGACGAAAGAGAAGTGGAGGGTACTTTCTCCTATTACTTCTACGAATCGTTGAAGTCCTCTGCGGCAAGCAGCTACGCTTCGGAAGTTCAAGCGAACGTCTTGAAAGAATACGACAACGAGGATAGCGTTACCCGTTTTGAAAAGGCGTACAAAGACCTTTTAGAGTTGGATCAATAATTAAAAAATCACAAAAGAAAACTCTCGCAAGGCAGTCCTTGCGGGAGTTTTTTTCTTCCTTGTAACGGGGATTGTGAAAAGGAGGAAAAATCGCTTAAAAATTTGTCAGTGTGCCATTGACAAAAATTGGTTTTTGGGGTATAATAAAAGTAAGCGAACACCGCAAGGACGAGAGGTTTATTATGGCGGAAAAAATCATTGAATCGATTCGAAAAGCCGAGGACGAGGCAAAAGAAATTAAAAGCGGCGCGACGGTTCGCGCTGCGGAAATTTTATCTTCGGCGCAAGCCCAAGCCGACGGCTTGGAAAAGAGCGAAACGGAGGCTTGCAAATCCTATCGCGACAGACAGATAAAACAAGCAATCGAAGACGCGGAAACCGAATACGCGTCGGCAATGCGCGCAAAAAAAACCGAGGCGGAAGGATATTGCCGCGAAACCTTGCAAGCCGCAGAAAGCAGCGTGATGGATATCGTAGGGAGGATACTTCGTGGCGATTGTTAAAATGCGAAAACTAAATCTTATCGCTATGTCGTACGACAAGGACGGGATTTTGGACGCTCTCCACCGTACGAACGCCGCAGAGATTACCTTGCACGCCGATACGGAAGATACCGATTTGCTCCCGTTTGAAGAGAAAGGGATAGAGGAATATCTTTCCTCGTCGGAAGCGGCGCTCGGTGCGTTATGCGGGGCGGTGGAAGCTCGGCAAAAGGCGGAAAAGATAAAAAACGACCTTTTGAAGGACGGGTTTGAGGTGAGCTATTCGCAGTTCGTTGCCGCAAAGGACAAAAAGGCGGAGATGGACGGACTTATCGAACGAATTAACGCCTTATTGGACGAGAAAAACCGCCTTAAAGGGGAGTATGCAAAGTGCGAAAAATTATTGAAAGCGGCGGCGATTTATCAAAAGCTCGCTCTGCCCTTTTCGGCGTTTTGCGCGACTTCGTATACCAAAACCTATTTGGGGATATTGCCCTTGGCGAAAAAAGAGGGCTGGGCGGCAGAATTATCCGCTTGTGAAACGGCGGCGTTTTCCCTCTTGAACGAGGACGGCGAAAACGCTCTGGTGTGCGCCGTTGTGCACAAAGCGGAAACGGAATACGTGGACGGGGTTTTGTCTTCTTACGGCTTTGTGGAATCGCCCTTTTTAGGGGAAGAATACAAAGAGAAAACAGGGGAAGAGCTGTACCGCGCGTATGAAGCGGAAAGCGAAACGCTTCGCGGGGCTTTGAAGGAAAACGAGGGCGCCATGTACGCGTTGAAAGAGTATATTCGTCCTTTAAAAATCTATTGTGATTATCTCGCTTTTTGCCTGGAAAAGGAAAAAACGGCGGAAAAAATGCGGGCTACGGAGACGACTTTTTTATTGCAGGCGTACGTGCCTGCGCCCGCGGAAGAAGAGGTAAAAGCGCAGATTCAATCGGTTTCCAAAGCGGTATATATCGAATTTTCCGACCCTACGGAAGAGGAAACGCCGCCGACCTTGTTGAAAAATAACGGATTGGTTTCTAGCTTTGAAGGGATAACCAATACCTATTCGGTGCCGCACTATCGAGAATTTGACCCCAATACGGTTATGGCGTTTTTTTACAGTCTGTTTATGGGGTTCATTATCGGCGATCTTGGCTATGGAATCGTAATGCTGTTTGGCGGGGGGTATATTTGGTGGAAACACCGCGCCCGTCCTACGGGAATGTCAAGACTTGCGGGGGCGTTTGCGATCGGCGGTATTTTTGCAATTATTTGGGGCTGTCTTTTCAATTCTTTGTTCGGCTTTGCGATTTTGCCGTCGACGATAATGCCGAATCCGCAGACGGATATGTGGCATTTGTTAGGGATTGCCGTGCCCAGCGTGTTGATTATCGCGATGCTGATTGGTATTGTGCAGCTCTGCGTAGGGTATATTTGTAAAGCGGTGCAAGAATGGCTGCGCGGCAATATACTCGACGGGGTCTTCGACGGAGTCGTCTGGACGGTATTTTCCGTCGGCGTGGGGCTTGCCATTTTGGGCTTTTTGGAAGAAGTCGGCTTGCCTGCTTTGGGAAAAATCGGCGGTATCACGGCGGGCGTGTCTTTAGGGATTGCCATTTTGACGGCGGGCAGAAAAGAAAAGTTTTTTGGAAAGTTTACAAAGGGCTTCGGTACGGCGTACGGCGTTATCAATTACGCTTCGGATATTTTAAGCTATGCGCGGTTGTACGGCTTGATGCTGTCGGGTGCGGTCATCGCGCAGATTATTGCCAATTACAGTTATGGATTTTTCCTCAGCGGCAACGTGCTATTGATGATTTTGGCGGTGGTACTGCTCGTGGTGGGCAACGCGTTTAATCTTATCATCAACCTCTTGGGGGCGTATATCCACGACGCAAGATTGCAGTACGTTGAATTTTACGGCAGATTTTACGAGGGAGACGGGGAGCTGTTTAGACCCTTAGGGGGAGAACGTAAGTATATTTCGCTGCTTCCCGCCACGGCATCTTCGGACAATCAAAAATAAAAAGAAAAAAAGAAAAATCGGAGGATTTTATATGTTTACAACGGGCTATTCTATAGCAATTATCGGTATCTCAATCTGCGTATTGCTTTGCGGTGTAGGTTCCTGCGTCGGGCTTTATAAGACGAGCGCGGCTGCTGCCGGCGTTTTGGGCGAAGAGCCCAAGAAGTTCGGTAAAATTATGGTTCTCGTTTTGCTGCCTGCAACGCAAGGTATCTACGGCTTTATCATCGGTATCATTGCCTCGGGCGGTTTGGCGGAAGGTATGTCGAAAGCTGCTGGGTTTGCAATGCTCGGCGCGGTATTGCCGATGGCAATTTCCGGTCTTGCGTCCGGGTATTTCCAAGGCAAAGCGGCGGCGAATTGTATCTACGCCGTCGGCAAGCAAGAATCCCTTTCGGGGAAATTGATCGTATATCCGGGTATGATCGAATTCTACGCAATCCTTGGGCTTATCATCTCGATTATGTTGGTAGGGCAAATCGGTTAAGGCGGTTTTAAGGCGGTTTTATGAGTACGCAACTTTTGGTGGAAAGAATTATTTCCGACGCGCAGTTAGAGGCGCAAACGATTATCGCGGAGGCGGAAAGCAAGGCGGCGAAATTGCTTGCCGAGGCTTCTTTGCGCGCGGAAACCTTGCGGAAACAGACGGAAAAAGAAGCGGCGGAAAAGCGAATTGCTATTTTGGAAAAGCGGGCGGCGGACGCGCGTTTGGACGGAGCAAAGCTGTTGCTTGCCGAAAAGCGTAAGGTCATCGACGCGTTGTACGACGAGGCGCTCAGCCGTTTGCTGGAGCTTTCAAAAGAGGACTGTTTGCGGCTTGTGGACAATCTGCTACGCTCGTATGCGGAAGAAGGGGATGTCGTTTGCTTTGCTGATAATTTCCGTTATGCAAGCGATGTAAAACGCTTGCCTGTCGCCAAGGAAAAGAAACTCCTTTTTGAGGAAGCGACCTTGCCTTTGGACGGGGGATTGTATTTGAAAGGGAAGATTTCGGACAAAGACCTTTCGTTTGGGGCGTTGCTTGCCGTCGATCGGGAAGAAAATCAGGCGGCGCTGGCAAAATCGATATTTAAATAAATTCGTTGGAGAACAAAATGCCTTATTTTGATACCACGTACACGAACGGCGTGATTGCCGTGCGGGAAAAACGCTTATTGAAAGAGAAGATTTTCCGTTTCTGCGAGGTCGGCGTTGAGGACGCTTTCCGTATGCTTGGCGAAAGCGGCTACGGCAACGGCGAAACGGCGGCAAGCGTGTACGAATACGAAAACTTAATAAAAGCGGAAGAGGGGGCGATAGACGAATTCGTTCGCACCTACTCGCCGTCGGCGGCAGAGAAAAACTTTTTGCTGTTGCCCCGCGATTTTCACAACGCAAAAGCATTGGTAAAATCGGTGTATTTGGGGATAGACGAAAAGAGGCTGCTCGCTCCGTCGGGCTTGTTTCCGCTGGCGCAGTTGACCGCTTGTATTCAAGCGGGGGATTTTGCGCCGATAAAAGAGTTCAACGCGTATCTGGGTGGGGCGTGTGAAGAAGTAACCGCCCTTTTGCAAGAGGAACCGTCGGGGGCGAAAGCGGGTGCGATTTTTGAAAAAGCCCTGTACGCAGCTCTTCGGGACACGGCGAAAGGAAACGCCGTTTTAAGGCGTTTGCTTGCGGAAAAGGCGGACTGTATCAATATTTTGACTTCCCTGCGCGCGATAGATTTCGCGCAGGCGCAAGGACAATATCTCCCCGGCGGAGAATTGACGGAAAACGAGCTGGAAAGATTTTTCACGCAGGATAATGAAAAACTCCGCCGTGCCTTTGCAAAAACGCCGTACGCGCAATTCGTCGGGCTTTGTCTGGACGCCAAGGAAAAGGGGCTGCCGATGACGGAAGCGGAAAAAACCGTGAGCAGTTTTGAGGTTGCGTATTTTGAAAAACGGAAATTCGATTTGAAAGGAAGCGAGCCGTTTTTGTATTACGTATACCGCCG
Organism: Clostridiales bacterium; assembly: GCA_015069295.1. Classification (GTDB taxonomy): domain Bacteria; phylum Bacillota; class Clostridia; order Christensenellales; family Borkfalkiaceae; genus Scatosoma. The sequence continues at coordinate 303,317 of SVIW01000001.1, read as the reverse complement.
CCGAGCGGAAAACGCCAACGTGCGCATCGTGTTTGCCTGTCTTTTGGCGGGGGAAGCCGAGCGGGAAATAAAACGCCGCTTGCGCGCGCTGTAAACGGAGGGAAGAACAATGCTTGGGAAAATGGCAATCGTCGGGGGCGACGAGGGGATTTTGGTGTTTAAAGCGGCGGGGGTTGCGACCTATCCTGCGGAAAACGAGAAAAAAGCGCGGGAAATTTTGAGAAAAATCGCCAAAGAATACCAAATTATCTTTTTAACCGAAGACCTCGCCCGTCCGTTGACGGAATTTCTAAAACGTTTTGACGAGGAAGCGTATCCCGTCGTGGTCAGTATCCCTTCGGGGAATAGCGACGGTTACGGTATGGAAGTGTTAAAAAACGCTATGGAGCGTGCTTTGGGCGTGGATATTCTTTTCCACAACGATTAGTTGAAAAACAGAGAGGAAAAATTAAATGGCAGGTAAGACAGTAAAAATTTCCGGTCCTTTGATCATCGCGGAAAATATGGCGGAATCGAAACTTTACGACGTTGTGCGGGTTTCCGATAAAGGACTGATTGGGGAAATTATCGAACTTCGCGGGGACAAAGCCTCGATTCAGGTCTACGAAGAGACTTCGGGTTTGGGACCGGGGGAAGAAGTGTATTCCACGGGCGAGCCCCTTTCGGCGGAGCTTGCGCCCGGTTTGATTACGGGTATTTTCGACGGGATACAACGCCCTTTGACCGCCTTATATTTTCAGTACGGCGACCGCATTTCCCGCGGCGTTTCCGTCAATAACCTCGACCGTGAGAAAAAATGGTTGTTTTTGCCCCGCGTAAAGGTGGGGGATAGGGTGCAGGAAGGGGACGTTTTGGGGATTGTCAACGAAACGGAAATCGTCGAGCATAAAATTTTAGTGCCCCACGGGCTGAAAGGCGAGGTTTGCGAGATTTTGGAAGGGGAATACACCATCGAAGAAACGGTTGCCGTGATCCGCACGGAAAACGGCGAGAAAAAATCGGTTGCGATGCTTCGAAAATGGCCCGTTCGAAAGGGTAGGCCTTACCGCGAAAAAATGTCGCCGACCAAGCCCATGGTTACGGGTCAGCGCGTTATCGATACGCTTTTCCCCATCGCCAAAGGGGGCGTGGCAGCCGTGCCCGGACCTTTCGGCAGCGGAAAAACGGTCGTACAGCACCAGCTTGCAAAATGGGCGGACGCGGATATTATCGTCTACGTCGGCTGCGGTGAACGCGGCAACGAGATGACGGACGTTTTAAACGAGTTTCCCGAATTGAAAGACCCGAAGACGGGCGAGCCGTTGATGAAGAGAACGGTATTGATTGCCAACACTTCGGATATGCCCGTTGCGGCGCGCGAGGCGTCTATTTATACGGGGATTACCATTGCGGAATATTTCCGCGATATGGGTTATAACGTGGCGATTATGGCGGATTCGACTTCCCGTTGGGCGGAGGCGCTTAGAGAGATGAGCGGGCGTTTGGAAGAAATGCCCGGCGACGAGGGCTACCCTGCCTATCTTGCTTCCCGTTTGGCGGAATTCTACGAACGCGCGGGGATTGTAAAACTGCTCGGCAGTGAGGAAAAGACGGGCTCGGTTACGGCAATCGGCGCGGTTTCCCCTCCGGGCGGGGATTTGAGCGAACCGGTTGCGCAAGCGACTTTGCGTATCGTCAAAGTCTTTTGGGGGTTGTCGTCGGCATTGGCTTACAAGCGGCATTTCCCCGCTATCGATTGGCTGATCAGTTATTCGTTGTATGCGGATAGAATGAAAGATTGGTATGATGAAAGCGTGGGGGTTGACTATTTTAAATACCGTCAATTCGTAATGACGATTTTGCAGGAAGAGGCGGCTTTGGATGAAATCGTGCGCCTCGTCGGTATGGACGCGCTTTCTTCGAAAGACCGTTTGACGATGGAAACGGCGAAGATTATCCGCGAGGACTATTTGCATCAAAACGCATTCCACGAAGTGGACACCTATACTTCGACCTATAAGCAGTTTTTGATGCTGAAACTTATTTACGAATTTAACCGCTTGGCGGGCGAGGCAATCGCTTCGTACGCGAGTTTGGATGAGATTCTTGCTTGCTCTTGCAAGGAAATGATTGGGCGTGCGAAATATATCGCGGAAGAGGATATTTCGAAATTCGACGAAATTTTCGTGGCGATGACCGCGCAGCTGAAAGCGGTTGCCGAAGGGGGTAGCGACGATGTATAAAGAATATAAAACGATTCGCGAAGTCGTAGGCCCTTTGATGGTCGTCGAGGGCGTCGAGGGGGTTAAATATAACGAGCTTGTCGAAATCGTCAATACGAGCGGGGAAATCCGTCTTGGCAAGGTGTTGGAAATCAACCGCGATAAAGCGGTGGTGCAGTTGTTTGAAAATTCGCAAGGTTTACAAATTTCGGGTGCAAAAGCAAGGTTTTTAGGGCACAGTCAACAGCTTTCCGTTTCGGAAGATATGCTGGGCAGAGTCTTTGACGGTATGGGCAATCCCCGCGACGGCGGCGCGCCGATTATTCCCGAAAAGAAATTGGATATCAACGGCGAGCCCATCAATCCCGCCGCGCGCGATTATCCCAACGAGTTTATTCAGACGGGGGTTTCGGCTATCGACGGATTAAACACCCTCGTTCGAGGGCAAAAACTGCCCGTATTTTCAATGAGCGGCTTGCCGCACGCCGAATTGGCGGCGCAGATTGCCCGTCAGGCTAAGGTAAGAAGCGGGGATTGTAAATTTGCCGTCGTATTTGCGGCGATAGGGATTACCTTTGAAGAGGCGCAGTATTTCGTGGACGATTTCAAACGCACGGGCGCAATCGAAAGGACGGTTTTGTTTACCAACCTTGCCAACGACCCTGCCGTAGAGCGTATCGCTACGCCGCGTATGGCGTTGACTTGCGCGGAATACCTTGCTTTTGAAAAGGGAATGCACGTGCTCGTCATTATGACGGACATCACCAACTACGCCGAGGCGCTTCGAGAGGTATCGGCGGCGCGCAGGGAAGTGCCCGGCAGAAGAGGGTACCCGGGGTATTTGTATACCGACCTTGCAGGTCTGTACGAAAGAGCGGGGCGTATTCGCGGGAAAGAGGGCTCGATTACGCAAATTCCCATTTTAACGATGCCCGAAGACGATAAAACGCATCCTATCCCCGACCTTACGGGGTATATTACCGAGGGGCAGATTATTCTTTCGCGCGATTTGTATAAAAAGGGTGTCAATCCGCCCGTGGACGTGTTGCCCTCCCTTTCCCGTTTGAAGGATAAAGGGATAGGCAGGGGCAAGACGAGAGAGGATCACGCCGATACGATGAATCAATTATTCGCGGCGTACGCGCGCGGGAAAGAGAGCAAAGAACTGTCCGCAATCCTTGGCGAGGCGGCGCTTTCCGACGTGGATAAACTGTATGCAAAATTTGCCGAGGCGTTTGAAAGAGAATACGTCAATCAGGGGTTTGCAAAGGACAGAACGATTGAGGAAACGCTCGATTTGGGTTGGAAACTGTTGAAGATTTTGCCCAAGGGCGAATTGAAGCGTATTCGCACGGAATACATTGAGAAATATATGCACGGAGAGGAGAATGGCGAGGCTTAACGTAAACCCCACTCGTATGGAGTTGAAAAAGTTAAAAGGCCGCTTAGCAACGGCGGTACGCGGGCATAAGTTGCTGAAAGACAAATCAGACGAGATGATTCGGCGGTTTACCATTCTTTTGCGCGAAACGAAATCGTTGCGCGAAGGGGTAGAGGCGGCGTTGTCGTCTGTTTTAAAGCAGTTTGCGCTTGCCCGCGCGCTGACGCCTGCGTTTGAAGCGGAGACGGCGTTTGCCATGCCCTCGGTTGCGTTGAATGCGGAGTGTGAAACGGAGAGCGTGATGGGCGTGGACGTGCCGAGGATTACCGTCGTCAGGCAAGAAAAGGCAAAGGGGTTGCCCTACGCCTATTCGGAAATCACGGGCGAAGCGGATTATTCGGTGCAAAAGGCGGCGGAATTGTTGCCGCAAATGGTTAAATTGGCGCAGACGGAAAAAGCGGTGCGTATGTTGGCGGAAGAAATCGAACGGAACAAGCGCCGCGTCAACGCCTTAGAATACGTTATGATTCCCCAGCTGGAAGAAACGATAAAATATATCAAAGACAAATTGGACGAAAACGAGCGCGCGGCGGTCGTGCGTTTGATGAAAGTAAAAAGTAAATCGTAAAAAGCATATTAGGAAAAAGCGACGAATTCTGTGGAATACAGAACTCGTCGCTTTTATGATTATCAATAAATTAAAGCACTCAATTTATCTTTGAGTGCTTAGGTGTATTAGGTGTTAATTGCTTTAGAGAAGTATTAAGAGTGCGGGTATAAAAAAAATGGGGGTAAGGATAATGGCAAGGAGACTAAGCGCGCAACTAACAATGCCTAAAACGAGAGTTGCTATTGGTAATGGCGAGCCTGCCTTTTTCTGTTTAATGGATTTTTTGATTGAACGAATTCCTAATATTGAAGCGTTAAGGACAAGAAGAATGATTGATGCGAGGAAAATCAATCCAAGCACCGCGCCGACTTGACCACAGAGAGGAAGTAAAAAAACGAGGGGGATAATACATAAGGCAATGCTTACATCAATTGCGCCGATAAGGGAGGTTTTAAAGCCTTCCATGCGGGGGGGAGGAGGCGTTGTTAAGGTGACGTTGTAGGTGATGGAAGGTTTTACTGCTTGTAATGTTTCCACAAATTTCCACGCGTCTTCGGCTTCCATTGTTAAAACGGAAAAGTTTTCCCAAACGTATACGGTCAACTTCTTCGTGTCCGTGTCCAAAACGACGGCGGTGATTTCCTTAATCGAGTACTTGCTTTTGATAAAACCAAATTGTACGTAGTAGTATTCGCCTTTCACCGTGTAACGGGAACAAAGCAAAATCCCAACGACGATGGCGATACAAAAAACGCATAAAATAATCAGTAAGGGGGATTTTAACGAATCCAAAAAGGTAGGGACTCCCGCCTCAATAACACGGTAAACACTTAAAGCTAATCCAACAACGCAGAGTGCAATAATTGCGATAGCAAGCCTAATTAATAATGGGGAAAATTTGTATTTGAAGTGCTTTACTTCTTGTGTCTGTTTGTTTTTCATACCTGTATTATAACACGGAAAAAGGGAAAAAGCAAGTCGAAAGCCGTCGATAAAAAAAGAAGAAAAAATTTTTTAAACGGGCTTTCCCGCTTGCAAAAGGGGGCGCAAAGGTGTATAATAGCATTTATGGAAGAAACGGTAAGTAAAAACACGGAAGAAATAGAGGTTGAAAAACGCGAGCGGGCGCAGTACGTCAAAATGACGCAAAAGAAAATGTCCCGCCTTGTTATCGGACTGGGGATTCCCACTATGCTCAGTATGATGGTTACCTCGCTATACAATCTCGCGGATACCGCGTTCGTTTCAAGATTGGGCGACTCGGCGATTGCCGCCGTCAGCAACCTTTTGGCTTTGATGTCGATTATTCAGGCTGTCGGGTTTACCTTCGGTATGGGCAGCGGGAGTATCGTATCGAGATTGTTGGGTAAACGGGACAGAAAGGGGGCGGACAGGGTTGCAAGTTCAACCTTTGCGATTGCGGCGCTTTGCGGCGGGTTGATTACGCTGTTTGGGTTGATTTTCTTGACTCCGCTGATGAAACTGTTCGGTTCGACGAATCCCGAAACGCTGGCGTATGCGAAGGACTACGCCGTATATATCCTCATTTCCGCGCCGTTTATGTGTATGTCCTTCGTTATGAACAACGTCCTGCGCGCAGAGGGAAAAGCGGTACTGTCGATGATCGGTTTGGTCGTTGGCGCCGTCGTCAACGTCGGGCTAGATCCGCTGTTGATTTTCGTTTTCGGCTTGGGGGTAAAAGGCGCGGCGATTGCGACCTGTTCCAGCCAAGTGATCAGTTTTTCCGTGCTCTTGTTTATGTTCTGTATCCGCAAGACGGTCGTGCGTTTAAGCGTGCGCGCGGTTGCGTTTAAATGTAAGGTCTATCTCGACGTCATTGCGACGGGTTTTCCGTCCTTTTGTCGGCAGATTTTGGCAAGCGTTTGCACGGTGCTTTTGATGAATGCGGCAAACGCCTACGGCGGCGACGCGGCGCAGGCGGCGCTGGGGGTCGTCAACAAAATGTTTATGCTCGCCTTTTCTATCTCCTTGGGGATAGGGCAGGGCTATCAGCCCGTTTTGGGGTATAATTACAGCGCGAAACACTTTGACAGAGTGCGCTTAGCATATCTTTTCACTTTAGGGTTTTCTACGGCGTTGATGGCGGGGTTTGCGGCGCTTTGCGCGATACTTGCTCCGTGGATTATGCAGGCGTTCAGCTTGTCGGCGCAAGCAAAAGAAATCGGCGCGATTACGCTGCGGCTGCAATGTATCACGATGCCGTTGCTGCCGTTAAATTTTATGGCGGGGCTTACCTATCAGGTCGTTGGAAACAAGGCGGTCGCTTCGCTGATTTCCATTTCCCGTCAAGGGCTGTTTTATATCCCTTCGGTATTGCTGTTGCCCTATCTTTTTCAGTTGCGCGGCATCGAGGCTTGTCAGGCGGTTTCCGACTTCTTCGCTTTCTTCTTTGCGATTCCCTTTACTTTGGCGTTTTTCAAAACTCTGAAAAAGGAGTCGGCGAAAGCACAAGAAGCTCCGCTTGAAAAAGAGGGGATAAGGGACGGCGGCTTGGAAGAATAAAGACGGATAACAAAAAATAAACACAAAATATACAAAAACCCCTCTCCGATTGGAGAGAGTTTTTTTGTATGGTAAGTTATCGATACTTATTGGTATTGCGCGTTCGAGTCCACGATGGTGATTGCCGTAGATTGCGCGAAGGTATTAGAAAGTACGGTTTCAAAGAAGTACGCCGTTGCGCCTTCGGGGATTTTGTACGAATATTCTCCGTTTACGGGGGAAATAGTTTCGCTTTCCCATACCCATTGGTGGCTATCCGCGTCCGTCGAGGTGGTGTATACGAAGTTTACTTTTGTAAAGAGTTGGTTTTCGTATTGCAGGGTTGCCACGCCGTCTTGCAAGAGGATATCGCCTATCAAGGTCATCGAATTTTCCTTATAGAGCACGTGTCTGAAGAACGCGTCGATTTCGTCTGCGTGCGTCCATTGTGCGTGGTTGAGTTTTGTGCGTTGTGCAAAAAAGGTTTTGCCCTTAACGAGCGCCGCCGACTGCGTACGGTTGTAAGCGGAGAACCACTCGTCGTCAACCCCCGAAACGAATAACATAGGTTTGGTTGCGTAGGGGAGATAGGTGGAGGGGTCGTACAGTTCAGCCCAACGTTCCTTGTTGCCGCCGAACGTTCCGTCTTTAAGCCAAGTCGTATCGTTATAAACGTACCCGCAACCGTTCAAAGGCGCGAACGCGGCAAAACGCTTGTCAACGCCCGCCGTTGCGCAGGTAACGTGTCCGCCCCACGAACTTCCCGTCATAACGATTCGGTTTTTATCTACGTCTTTTCGTGCGCGCAAAATGTTATTGCTGAGCATTGCGTTGTAAACGGCGTGATAAATCCAAGATTGCGTAGGGTCGTCTACGCTGTCAAGACAAGACCCGACGCCCGTTTCCTTCGGTCCGCTTTCGGGGTTATCTATGCGGTTGCCGTTTGCGTCCAACTCGTGCCCGAATACGTCGTACGCCATAGCAACGTAGCCGCGGTTCGTCCAATGCTTAATCCAATCGAAGTTGACCGTACCGCCGCCTCCGTGCGCCAAAACAACGGCGGGATATCCGTCTTTGGGCATTTCCGTTTGCGGAACGCCGATTGCGGCGAGTACCCAAGTCGTATCCTTATCCGCATAGGGCGCGGAAGAGAATTTGAAAAGTTCAATATTATCGCTCGGAGCTACGTTGGAAGGGGTCGTTGCTGAATTTATGGCGGGAGTGGTTGCAAAAATCGATTTCGTGTCCCAAATCAAATCTTCTTTTACAACGTCTTCGATTTGATATAACATTTCGGTTTCTTCCTTTTGCGGCTTTTGGGTGGGGCTACTTTCAGGCTCGCCACAAGCCGCGGCAAAGCAAAGGGGTAAAAGCAACAATGCGGAAAGGAATTTCTTCATTGTTTTTTCTCCTTATATCTTTTATTTACTGTATTTTGATTATAACACGGGCAAAAAAAGAAAGTCAAAGTAAATCTCTGTTAAAAATTATGCAAAAAAAATTAAGAATGTGATAAAAAGGAAATTTGATAAATTCTGTTAAAATTTAACAAAAACCTCGCTTTTCCAAGGGGAAATAGAAAAATTAGGCTTTTAATTGTCAAAAATCATAAAGATTGGAATATTCTTCTAAAAAAATAACACAAATAAAAAATATATTTTTGTGAAAAATTATCATTATTTGTTTCATTTTATGGGATTAGTGTACAAAAAGTACGGGTTTAGTGTTAGAGTTCCGCTAAAAAGGCTTGGAAGAGATTAAAAGGCAATTCTTTACAATATCGTAAATTATGACAAAAGGTTGGTAAGATATGACCCCACAAGCCTTTTTTTATGTGTTATAATGGTATAACCAAGATACTGTAACGTGGGAAATGGCGTATTCTCACAAGGTATCGGAAAAGCGAAAGAAAAATAATAAAAATATGCAGTAAGGAGGCAAATTTATTATGAAGAAAAAATGGTTAACGCTTGGATGTATGGCGCTTGGCGCAATGTTCGCGTTCAGCGGCTGCGGCGACGCGTCGGTAGACAGTTCGGATCCGAACAAGCCCGTTGATCCCTCGGACTACATCAAGCAGACGGCAAAGAGCGAGTACGTCGTTGACAGCAACTACGCTCCCAAGAACGTAAAACAGCAGCAAGGTCAAATCGACGTTGCAATCGTTTTCGAAGGTACGGAAGAAGGCTGGCAGGCAGTTGCGGACGAGTATTCGAGATTGCATAGCGGAGCGGCGGTTGTCAACCTTGTAAAGGGCAAAACTTCCGCTACGTATTCAGACGAAGTGAAGAACGCTTTAGACGGATCGGGGACGGATTGGGACATTATACAGGGTAACCTCGCAGGCGGTAAGGCAAGCACCTATTGCTTGGATATTTCCGGCGAAGTGTACAAGGCAAACGCGTATGCGGGCGGCAAGATGTGGTACAGCGTTTTGAAGGAAGACGCGTATATTTCGGACAAGTCCGGCGTTTCCAACGAATCCTACTTAATCAACAGCGAAGGTTTGCAGACGGCTTGGTTCGTCAACACCGTTGCGTTGGAAAAGGCGGGCGTAGAGGGGTACAAAAATAAGAACGGCGACGTTGCTAACCCCGTAACCTGGGACGATTTGATGAGCCTTTGCTATTATATGGAAGAGGCGGGCTATACCAATCCTTTGGGTATCGCGCTTGACACCGATTCGATCAGCGCGTCGCAGTTTACTTGGCTTCTCCGCGTGTACGGCGACTATTATTACAGAAACGAATACGTGACCATAGCGGAAGATCAGGATAAATATAAGGATATGGATGACGCGAAAAAATTTGCGTATTTGTCGAAGGAGCAGCCTGAAGCGGCAAAAGATTACAAGTACAGCTTGACGAGATTGTTTAACGTTATCCTCGACAACGGCGCAAACGATTTGTACGTTGGCGGTGAAAGCGCGAAGTTCCAAGATTTCGTTTCACAACTCGGCAAAATGAAGAATTATCTTTCCCTTGACGCGGCTTCGACGTCGATGGCGGAAATGCGTACCAAGTTCGGTTCGCAATCGGGTAGCAACCCTCCTCAAATTATGCTCGACTATGCAGGCGCAGGGCTTGGGTATATGGCAAAGGAAACCGCAAGCTTTAAAATCGACTACTTCGATTATCCGTATATGGAAAGCACCTTCGTTGACGAAGCAAACACCTTGCTTAGAGACGTAGGCGGGAACGGCGGTTATCTTTCCATCGTAGCGCATCCCGGTAACCAAGCGCAAATCAACCTTACGCTTGACTTTATGAAATTCTTTATGTCTCCCTATGGTCAGTCCGTTTATTACACCGGCTTGGAAAAAGCGGGTTCTACCCCTATGGGCTTGACGACGGTCCTTGCTGATTACGTTAAGATTCCCGCTGCATGGCAAGAATTCTTCACCAGCACGGATAAGATTACCTTTACCGGTTTGTCGGACAGCAACCCCTTCATTTCCTTCTTTATCCGTTCGCTTTCCGAAGGTACCTATTCGTCGGCGGAAGCGGTACGCTTGTGGCAGGGTTATCTGTCTACGGGCAGCGTTGAATCGGCAAGAGAGTTCGGTAACAGCTGGCACGACGTATTGAAGGACGACTGGAAGAACTTCTGTAAGAAGACGGGCTATAATGAAAACTGCTATTTGTATCCCGGTCAAGATCCTACCTACGGCGGTAAATAATTTTAAAACAAATTTTTAAAATAAGAAAGATAAGAGGTTTTATTTATGGGTAAAACGGAAAACACTGCGAAAGGAACGCAGTGCAAACCTGCCAAAATCGTTACGATTGCGATGGCGATTGCGTTGGTGGTGTTCCTTGCCGTTTCCATTGTCTTCGGATGTCTGTTGCCTACCAGCGAGCGGCTCGTAACCGCCGAGGGGCAAGGCAACTACACGTCGATGATTATGCGGGAAGACGGCACTTGGTATTATACCACTTCGAACGGCTTGGTTTGTCAGATGAGCGCCGAGGACGAATTGATTGAAACGTTCGATTTGAATAAGGCGGCAAAAGAAGATACGCGTTACGGCTGGGAAAGCTGCGGTTCGGCTGCGACCATTCACGCAGAAGTCGGCTCGCCGTATATTTACGTCGTATCGAGACAGGAAGATACTTATCGTTTGTTCCAATTGGTAGAAAACGATGAGAAAAAATTGGAAATCGCGTCGGCAACTCCGCTTTCGGGGAAAGTCGGCGGTATCCAAGAGGAAAACGGCGAAGTATTTTTGCTGATGGCACAAGGCCCTATCTATCGGATAGAGCGTTTTGACGCAGAAAACTTAGAGGCAGGGGCTATCGCTTCGGGGTATTTGTACACCGTTGCTCCCGCAATGCCGAATTGGAAATTGTTCCTCGTCAAAGAACCTAAGATTTTGTCCTTTGATATCATCGACAACTACATATACATTATGCACGGTTCGGGTATCATCCGTATGTCGAAGGACTTTGAAATGAACAAATGGGAGTCCTTGCTTCCCGGCGAAATCGACGTCGTATACGAAAGATTGGCAAACGCAACGGTGGGGGAAACCACCCGCTTTGAGGCGGACTATCAGGCGGAATGGGAAAGAAACTATACCAACGAATTGGAAGCTTTGAAAAAGCAGGCGGGCGAAGATATTTCTGCGGAAAAATTGGCGGAGTTAGAAGCGAAAGCCAAGGAAAATACGAACGCGAAAGAAATTTCGATGAAGAATACCGTAGAGCAAAAGATTCGTCAAGAAGCAGCTGACGAGGTATTGCTTGGGTCAACGTATGACCGGGTTGCGGAATATGAAGAATCGAGCGGTACGGTAACCTTGAAGGTAAAGACGGCAGAATTGTACGCAAGCTATGCAAATATACTGGGGAAACAGTTCCGCGGCGCGGCGTATAACGAAGAAAAAGGCTGTTATTATTTCGTAACCAACGAGTACGGCGTATATACCTGTACGTTGGAAGAAATCAACGAAATGATTGCCACGAGAGGGAACGACGAAGAGGCGGAATTGGAGTTGCATCCTCTTAGCGGCATCGAATTGGAAGAAAGACCCAGTTCGGACGGAAGAGCGCTCTTCTACGACGAGGTTTCGCAAAAAGGGTATATCCTGCACGACTCGTCCGATTACGTAACCAGTATCGATTTTAAAACGGAAGAATTCCTCTTCTATTCGAAGATGGACTTCGATATCCGCGATATGAAGCAAAGCCTTTCGGGTAACCGTATTTATTATTTCTACTTGAACTCGAACGAAGCGGAAAGCGGCGAAATGATTTTGCGTGCGGTGGATATTACCAACCAAGCGCAAGAATGGATCTACCGTCCGATTATGACGGTGGCAATCGTACTGTGCGTATTGGCGGTTATCGTCGGCGCAATTTCGCTGGGTTGTATGCGCAGCGAAAGATGGCTTGCGTACGTTATCGACGTGGGCCGCGGGTTTAAAAAGCATTGGGGTATTTACGCGGTGCTTTCCTTCTCGCTCGTGCTTTTGGGGATGTTCTGTTATTATCCTGCGGTTGGTTCCATTTCCTTGTCCTTCTACGATTATACGGACGACAAACCGACGAGAATTTGGAATAACTTCTGGAATTATAAAGAAATATTTACCAACCGATTTGCTTGGGAAGAATTCTCGAATATGTTTATATTCTTAGGGATGGACCTCGTTACGGCGTTGGCACCTCCGCTGATTTTCGCGTTCTGCTTGACGATTATGCGGAACAGACAATATTCGGGCTTGATGAGAACGTTGCTTTTTATTCCGGGCATTATCCCCGGTTTGGCAACTACCCTTATTTGGAAGACGGGTATCTTCGGTATGGACGGTGTTCTCAATACGCTGTTTAATTCGGAAGTACAGTTCTTGCAAAAAGACGGGCTTGCGCTTTGGTCGTTGATTTTGATGGGATTCCCATACGTTGGATCCTACCTTATCTTCTACGGCGCAATGATGAACGTGCCCGACAGCTATTACGAGGCGGCGGAGCTGGACGGGATTACCGTTATGAAACGGTTTATCTTCATTGATATCCCGCTTATCTTCCCGCAGATTAAATACGTTATCATTATGACGTTTATTTCGTCTGTACAAAACTTCGGGCGTATCTATATGGTTACGAAGGGGGCGGCAGGTACGCGTACGCCGATTTTCGCGATGTACGAATACATCAAGAAAGACAACAACTACGGTATGGCTTCCGCTTACGCAACGATATTGTTCGTGTTCCTCTTTGGGGCAACCGTCTTCAATATGCGTAAGAAGAAAAAGGAATTGGAGGTGTAATTATGAAAAAAGCGTTAAAAAGCTCGGATAAATTGCACGTTCAAATCATCATTACCGTTTGGGTAACGGTCTGCGTTATCTTCTGTTTGATTCCGCTGTTTATTACCTTCCTCAACGCGTTTAAGTCCAGTTCGGAAATCGAATACAGTATTTTCGCGCTTCCGAAGTGGTCCACACTTGGGTCGAACATCAAGCTGAACTTCAAAGAGGCTTGGTCGGGCGGCGTCTTGCTTACCAATACCAGCGGTATTTCCGCGTATTTTGCAAGAACGATTTTCCTGGCTCTTCTCGGCGGTGCGCTTGATTGTATGATCGGCGCGGTGCTTGGCTATATCTTTACGTATAAAGAATTCCACTTTAAAGAAGGGATCTTTATGACGTTTATCGCGGTTATGATGTTGCCCGCGATTATGGGTATGCCGATTCTCGTTCCCTTTATGAAAAACACGTTGGGGCTTGCCGATACCTATATCGGGTATTTGCTTCCCAATATTGCAGGTGGTCAGGTCGGCGCGCTGTTCTTGTTTAGAACCTTCTTCGGTCAACAACCGAAATCGATTTACGAAAGCGCGCAGATTGAAGGCGCAAACGATTTGCAAATTCTTATGCGTCTTACCGGGCCTCTTGCGTTCCCGATTATTCTTTACAAATTCGTAGGGACGTTCGGTTCGCTTTATAACGATTACCTCTGGCCCAGCCTTATCATGACCGAGAACCAGCTTTTGATGCCGCAGATGTTGCAGTTGCAGGTTTCCTATTCGGGCGACTCGGGTTTGAGCGTTACGGCAAAAGGCGCGATGTACGCGATGTATATTCTGTCGAGTATACCGCTTATCTTCACGTCGGCAATCAGTATGAAGTTCTTCAGTAGTGGCGATTTTGCAGCGGGGATAAAACTTTGAGAAAAGACAATTGGTATGAACAGAGCGCAGACGCGCCCGATTATATCTACTTCCAAAACTTTCCAGATATGGCGGCGGCAAAATACCGTTTTGCGGGTTTGCACGTACACCAAAGTCTGGAAGTTTTGGTGGTCTATCGCGGGTGTATGCGCTGTATGGTAAACAATCGCATACAAAAGATCGGGGAAGGGGAAATCTTCCTCGTAAACAGTTACGATTCGCACCATTACGAATATATCGGCAACGCTGCCGCGTATATTTTGGTAATCGGGAAAGAATATATTTCGCATATTATCGACGATAAGACGGAATTTAACAATTTCCTGCATCCTACCAGTAAAGTTATGGCGGAACTGATGAAGCTTATTACCGATTCGTATGAAAGATTTCCTACTTTCAACAATCTGCAAAAACGCGGTTTCGTCAACTCGATGATGGGGATTTTGTATAATAGTTCGTTGCTTCGCAAGAAAGAGAAAAATTCGAACAAGGAATTTTTCATCAAGGTCAGCGAATATATTTCAACAAATTATGGTGAGGATTTAAAATTGCCGGTTTTGGCAAGAAAATTCGGTTATAGTGAAAATTATTTTTCCGCGCTGTTCAACCGTATGGCGGGGATCAATTTAAACGAGTACGTCAATCGTATCCGTATCAGAAAGGTCTTGGAAAACAAGAGTCTGATGGAAAAGAAGTACACGCTTAAAGAGATTGTTTTACGCTGCGGTTTTAACAGTATGGAAACCTATTACAGAGTGCTTAAAAAATATAAAACGGACGGTACGAACGGAGAATATAAAGCAATGGAAAAAAGCATAGTAGAACAACCGAAGGAACAGACGGTAAATAAGAAACGTTGGGCGGTTATCGTTGGATACGGCAACCGCGGTCAAGTATACGCCGATTATTCGCTGGATTGTCCTGAGGAGTTGGGGATTGCGGCAATCGTAGATCCTAACGAATTTAAATTGTCGGAAGCCAAGAAGAGATACGGGCTTTCCGACGATCAACTGTTTACCACTTTCGATGCGTTTTTGAAAAAGAACGTCGTTTGCGATTTTGTCATCAATGCAACGATGGACCAAATCCATTACGAAACGGCAATGCAGATTTTAAGCGCAGGCTATGATATGGCAATGGAAAAACCTATCGTGCCGAATGCGAAGCAATTGATGGACATCAAAAGACTTGCGGATGAAAAAGGCTGTCAAGTATTTGTTACACACGTATTGCGTTACACCCCGTATTATAGTAGGGTGAAAAAGTTAATTAAAAGCGGCGAACTGGGCGAGATTATGACGATGGAAATGAACGAACACGTTTGCATCGCGCATTATCTTACCGCGTATACCCGCGGGAAATGGAACAGCGAAGCGGCTTGCGGGTCGGGTTTCCTTTTGGCGAAATGCTGCCACGACCTCGACCTTATGTGCTGGCTGAATAACGAAACTGAACCCGAACGCGTTTGCAGCTTCGGTACGCGTGCGCAATTCGTTAAAGAAAAGAAACCCGAGGGCGCAACCGAGTATTGTTATCAATGTAAAGTAGAACGCGATTGTCCTTATTCGGCGATCAAGATGCATATGGAAATGAATGCAATGCCGTTCTTGACTTGGGACAGCCTCAACAAGCCTTTGGACGAGATTACGGACGAGGAAAAGATGGAATTCTTGAAAAAGAATATCTACGGCAAATGTGCATACGACAACCTCGGCGACCTCGTGGACAGACAGAACGTTATCGTTTCCTTTAAAAACGGTTCGAACTGCACCTTTACCCTTACCGGCGGCGCAATCCGCGCGGGCAGATATCTGCACATCGTCGGCACGAAAGGGGAAGTGGAAGGTCAGTTGGAAAAAGACGAATTCGTTATTCGTAGATACGTTGACGGCTCGTTTAGCGGTACGGAAGAAAAGGTTAGTGTAAAAGACGAAGTTATCAGCAACGCACGCTTTGGCGGGCACAACGGCGGCGACTTTGCGATTATGCACGACCTCGTTGCGTACTACAACGGCGATAGAAGCTCGGTTTCCATTACCAAGTTGGAAGACTCGGTGAACGGACACCTTTGCGTTTTCGCGGCAGAAAAATCGAGAAAAGAAAAAACGATCGTCGAGATTGACGATATGAAGAAATAAAATCAGGAGGCAAAAGGATGAAAAGATGGAGAAAATGGCTGCTTGGTATTGCGGCGACTATATTCGGGCTTTCCGTTATGGTTGCTTGCGGCGAAGAAGAGCCTAGCACGCCGCCCGCTTCTACGACGTGCACCGTAACGTTTGATACCTGCACGGATTTGCAGACCAACAACATTATGGCGCAAGAAGTAGCAAAGGGCGAAACCTTGATGAAACCTATCGTTGTTGTAACGGGCGCAAACCCCAACAACGCAAAGGTTACGGGTTGGTATGAAGACCCTGAATATACGGACGAATGGAACTTCCTTACCGATACGGTAGAAAAGAGTATGACTCTGTATGCAAAATGGTCGAATACATACGAAATTACCTACTATTTGGGCAATGAAATCGAAACCCCGATGTATACGGACAAAATCGAAGAGGGCAAGCCCCTTCGTTTGATGCACGACCTTGCGGACGGTTATCGCAGCAACGGCTTCTTCACTTCCCCCGACTATACGGAAGAAATTGTAGAAGGTGCGCCCGTAACGGAAAACATGAAGATCTATATCCACCGCAGCGACGAATTCTATTTCGACGGTAAATTTATCGCGAACCGCTTCACGATGGAAGCGGCGGGCGGTATGGGCTCGAAGGCTGGTGAAATCGAGTACGTGGAAGACGGCGACTATGCAAAGATTAACTTCGGTTATTCGACGTCGCTTGACCCTCGCGCAATGTTGCGTTACGTAACGGTAGACCTTACCTCTTCGCAGAAGGTAAAGGTTACCTTTAAGAACCTCGGCGGCGCAAACGTTTTGAAGTTCTATTTCGTGGCTCGTTATGAAGACGAAGCTCCCGTAGATAAGCAGTTCTTCAGCGAAGCGGCGGCAGTTCGTTACGATTACAAGCCTACGGAAATGAATATGAGCGAAGACGACGAATGGGTAACCATTACGCTTGACTTTGCGAAAGAAACGATGTTTAACGGTGCGTCCCTTTGGGGCAACGCATACGACTTTACCACCCTTGGTATTCAGTCTCAATACGAATCGAAGGACGAAAACGATCTTTCGAACGTATTGTTGATTAAATCGATTGAGGGCGTTAAGGACGATACGTACGTAACGACGGCGGACAGCTCGGCAGTTCAAGCGTTGAAGGAAAACGACAGCGCGGAAGACCTTGAAGCGGCTGCAGGTGCGCAAGAATCGGTTAGAGGTTGGATTTTCCCCAAAGACTTTGGTACGATTACCGATAACGCAACTACCGACAACGTAACCTTGTACAACAAGAAAGAAGGCTTGCTCTTCACGACGGGCTTCCGTGAAACGAACGCGAAAGTGATGCTTAGCGCAGTGAAGCCTGAATATGGTTATGATGACCAAGGCAATGAAATAGTAACGAATGAAGAAGATTTGATTGACTTGAACGAATATTCCACGGTGAAGATTCGTTTGAGAAACTTCGGTTATGCAACCACGCTTAGATTGCAATATAAGAACCACGACGGTCGTATGGCGTCCTACGACTTTACGATCAACGCTCGCGATTCTCAAGTTACCGAATATAAGATTAACTTCTACGGCGCAGACAACTATAACGGCTATCTTTCCACGTTGACCTTCATCTACGAAAGCGTAGGTACGGATAACGCAATTTTGATTGAAAGCGTCGTATTCGACGAATTTGAAGCAACGCAGATTCCCGGTTTCAACTTTAACGATAAAAACACCTTCGGCGTATCGTCTAGCGATAATTTGGGCGTTGAGTACGTCAAGGAAGCAAAGATGACGAAGTTCAACGTTTTGGAAAGCGGCGCTTCGTTTGAACAAGACTTCACCTGCTTTACCAACTACGGTTACGCGGCGATGACGATGAACTACGCGATGGAAAACGCTGGTGTTACCAACGTAAACGTAGCGTTGACGATCGACGGCGTCGTTAGCTCGTACGACTTTGCGGTAACCCCTGAAGAAAGCAGCATTTCCCTGCCTTTGACGGACGGCGGGTATATCTCCAACGTAAAAGTTACCTTCACGGGCACGGGCGAAATCTTCATTCAAGATATTCGTTTCAGCGTAGACGAAGATTCCGCGTTCGACTTCTCGAACTCCACCCTCGCTTCGATTATCAAAGCAAAAACGTGGGGGGATTTGGTTAGCTTCGAAGCGGCGGTTTCCGCAACGAAATATACCTATTCGGAAGAAAAGACGACTTGGAAATATTATCCCAGCGCAACGGACGGGGACGAAAGTATGCCCCTTACCGGTAAGGCGAAGATGATTATCATCTATCAAAACAAGGGTACGGTTACTTCGATGAACGTCGGGCTTGGTACGGTAGATATGAACAAAGCAGGCTGGAAGACCGCCATCGTACAACCCGGCGACACCGGCGCAGCAGGCTATCGTATTCTCAGCGGCTTGAAGACGAATATGAAGGACGGCGAATGGGCGCATTTGGAAGTAAACCTTTCCAAGTATAGCGGTATCAATGCAAATACGGCGCTCAGCTCGATTATCTTCCAGTGCTACGATTCCATTTTCGTTCGTGCGGTTATCTTCTATAACGATCCTAACCAACGCGAAGTAAAATTCGACCTTGGTGAAAACCTTGGCAACGCTGCGGAAGTTACCTCGCAGTTTATCGACCTTGACGGTCTTGTAACCAAACCCAGCGTAGCGGTAGACGGCAACGTCGGGGTTATCGGTTGGTATAAAGACGCAGAATTGACGCAGGAATGGAACTTTGCAGAAGATACCGTAACGGATAACGTTACCTTGTATGCAAAGTGGGGCAACGTTTACAGCGTGAACTATTACGTTGCAGGCAGCGCGGAACCCGTCTTGGTAGACAGCGTTGCGGAAGGCGGCAAGCTTTCTCTTCGCAGCGACGTAGTTGCAGACAGCTATTATAAGGTGCTCGGCTATTACACCGACGCCGACTATACGACGGCTGTGGTAGAAGGCAGCGAAGTTACGGCAGACACGGATATTTTCGTGAAAGTAGCGGTGAACTTTACGGCAGAAGACGTTGCTAACGCGTTCCCCGTATATCCCGCAGGCGGCGGCTTGGACGGTTCGATCGTCGGTGAATCGGAATACGTAGAAGACGGCGATTATGCAAGGATTAATTTCGGTTACGCTGCAAAAGTAGGCGATCCGTTTATGGCTTACGAGGGCGAGCTGTTGGATATTTCGGCTTCGCACAAACTTCGTATGACCTTCAAATATCTCGGTAAAGCAAACTCCGTTCGTTTCTACTTCATCGTAGCGGATAAGAACGGCACTCCTCTCGTATCGAACGCTTACGGCGAAACTTGTTCGTTTACGTATACCTTTGGTCCGCTCGAAAAGAATATGAGCGAAGACGACGAATGGATTACAAAAGATTTCGACCTTACTACGGCGGCAATTAACGGCGTTTCCATTTGGGGTCAAGCGCAATATCTTGTGAAGCTTCGCGTGCAGTTCTCGTATTTGAATACCTCTCCTGACGACCTTTCGAACGAAGTTTTGATTAAGTCGATTGAGGGTGTTGAAATCGAAAACTACGACCGCAACTACGGCGACACGCAGGCTATCAAAGATTTGCAAGTAAACGATAGTGCGGAAGACCTCGAGGCGGCGGCAGGTTCGCAAACGGCGGTTGACGGTTGGATTTTCCCCAAGGATAACGCTTGCGTTACGGAAAGCGAAAACGTAACCTTGTATCATAAGACGAACGGGCTTTTGATGTCGGCTGCATACGGCGCAAAGGGCGCAATCTTCACCCTTACTCCGCAGGATGGCAAGGTTATCGACCTTGACGAGCTGACGACCTTAAATCTTCGTTTGAAGAATCTCGGCTACGGTACGAACTTGACGATTACCTACACGACGGCAAACGGTTCGACCGATTACGTTGCGCTTATCGACGCACGTATGAGCGAATTTGTAACCTACAGCTATAATATGTTCGGAAAAGACAACTACGAAGGGACGCTCGTTTCCTTGTCGCTCTCTTTCGATAGCTTGGGTATCGACAATGCAATTCTTATCGAAAGCATTTCTTTCGAACCGTTTAAGGCAGAAGAGTTGGTTGGCTTCAACTTCAACGACAGATACGCGTTCGGCGTTGAAAACGACGAAACCCTTACCGCAATCTACGATATGGATAACCTTGGTACGAAGTTCGTCGTTGCTGACGGTGCATCCTTCAATAAGGATATTACGGGCTTCTCGATGCTCGGTTATAAGAGTATGAACCTTGGCTATACGCAGGCAGACGGCGTAACGGCGGTGAAAGTATCCTTGACGATCGGCGGCGCAGTGCAAACCTATACCTTCGACGTAGCTTCGGGGGTAACGACCCTTCCCTTGACGGCAAGCGGCAACGTTACGAACGTTGCGGTAAGCTTTGTGGGCGCAGGCGAAATCGTGCTTAACTCGATTACGTTCAGCCTTGATTCCAGCGTATCTTTCGACTTCACGGACGAAGCAGCGCTCAACGCGCTTATGGCAGAATGGAAGAACGGCGCTTACGATGCAAACTCGAAGTCCTTTAAGGCAGCGCAAGGGGATACCCGCGTTTACCTCGGCGCACAGTACGCTTGGGGCAAAGGCGGCGAAGGCAGCATTAGCTTGGAAGGCAAGACCAAGATGGTCGTAATTTATCAAAACAGAGGCTCGGCAACTACGATCAACGCAGGTTTTGGTATCACGTCCACGTTGGAAGATGGTTGGAAAGGCGCGATTGCTGAAACGGGTACGGGCGGTTCGAAAGACTATACCGTACAGTCGGGTATGAGCGAAGGTGAATGGGTGGCTTTGGAAATCGATATTACCAACCTGAACGGTGTAACGGCGGAAAATGCGGCGAACTGGGCAGTTGCAATGTTCAGATTGACCCTTGCCGACGGTATGTATATCCGTGCATTCAGCATTATCTAATCGTTAAAACGAGGAAACGTCTATGAGAATTGGAAAGCTTTTTCAAACAGTTCTTTGCGCTGCGTGCGTATGCGGTGCGTGCTGCGGAGTAAACGCAGCAAAACCCGTACAAGCGGATAGCGCGGACACCCTCTATTCCTTAGACGAAATGTTAAAACCCGTAT
Source organism: Clostridiales bacterium (assembly GCA_015069295.1). Lineage (GTDB taxonomy): Bacteria > Bacillota > Clostridia > Christensenellales > Borkfalkiaceae > Scatosoma. The sequence continues at coordinate 282,238 of SVIW01000001.1, read as the reverse complement.
GGGAGGGGACGGTTTCTTATCAAGAATCCGCCCTCCCCGTAGCGGGAGAAAGCGGCGAGCCCTTACCGATACAGACCTTGTATCCCATCAAGGACGTCATCAAGGTGCAAAACGCCGAGTTGACGGAAACGTACGTAGAGGGCGTCGATTATTTCGTGCAGGCAGGAAAGCTTTGGGTTTATCCCGACGGTGCAATTTCCTTGCTCTCCCACGAAGAAATGTACCCCACGGTTGCAAGCGCGGCAACGATGCCCCGCACGGGCGGCGGGTATATTACCTTTCACGAAGGCAGTTGGTTTCACGAACGCCAAATCGTGATTACCTATTCGCACGAAGCAAAGTATAGCGGCTATATCCCCGAAGGGAAAGGCGGTTTGCTTGGCAACGTCCGCGAGAAGTTGACGAAAGGCAATACGCTGGATCTGCTCGTATTTGGGGATTCGATTTCCGTGGGCGGCAACGCGTCGGGCTTTACGGGCGTTTCGCCGTATATGCCTACGTACAGCGAATTGTTTGCCGAGGGCTTGAAAAAGAACTACGGTTTACAAAACGTCAACGTACATAACCATTCCGTTGGCGGAAAGGACAGCACTTGGGGTGTAGAAACAATCGACAGCGTCGTGGCAAAACACGATAATATTGATTTGGCAATCGTTGCGTTCGGTATGAACGACGGGTCGAAAAACATCACGAGCTTTGTCTATAATATCAATACGATTATCGATTCGATACAAGCAAAATTCCCGCAAGTCGATATCTTGGCGGTGGCAACGATGCTTCCCAACGCGGAGGCGAACGGGTTTTACGGCACGCAAGAATCCTTTGTCCGCGGTATGAAAGAATCGGTAGAGCGAGAGGGCGTAGCCGTCGTGAATATGACGGAAATGCACGCGTCGCTTTTAGAAAGAAAACGTTACGCGGATATGACGGGTAACAACGTCAATCACGCCAACGATTATCTTTCCCGCGTATACGCGCAAACCCTTTTAAAAACTCTGCAAGCCCCCGTTGTCGAGAAAAACCCTGTTTTGGAAACCTCGAAAACGGAAAGCGGCTGCGGCGGTAACGCCTTGTTCTCGGCGATGGGCGTCGCATTGGCAGTAGGGGCGGCTTTGTTCGTAACCAAAAGCAAAAAATCGTAATATTTGACACAAACAACGGAAAATATGCTATTGACAGCTTGTACAAACAAAGGTAAAATATTTATGTAAGAATATATAAAGGTTGGGGGCAGTACGTCCCCTAAAACCCTTTATAATAAAAAACAAAAAACAATAATTTTCAGCAAGGAGGCAGAAAATGAAGAGAAACAAAAAAACTCTGTTGACGTTGGCTTTGGCTACGATGTTCGTCGGCGCAGGCGCAGGCGCAATCGCAGCGATTGACACCGTCAGCGAACCTGCGGCAATTACCGCTTCGGCAGAAAACCCCGCAATTGATATGGCTTCGTCCGTATCGGTACTCAACTGGGGCGCAGTAGGCGATTTTGCGGATACCCCTTTATACCGTATCGCGCTTACCGCAGGCGATGCTAACGCTTGGGAATTCGGCAACTTTTTGATGAAGAACAGCGAGACTGCCGTTTTAGAATGGATTTACGTCAACGGCAAATCGGTAGCGCAGCACGTGGCAGAATATAAGGCGGCTGTGGAAGCGGGCGAAAGAGAACACGTTACGAGCTTGTGCAACGAGCTTGGCAACGACCCTGTAAACTACGCGCCGATTTTCGTGAAAATTTTGCATCACCCTTCTTTGTCGGCAAAATGCTTGGATATTTATATTCCCACCGATTATTTGCCTGCAAACGAAGTAACGAGCATCGTTATTAAAAAGGACTTCTCCACCGAAGCGTTGGAAGAAGTGGCAGGCAAAGTAACGAGCGAGCAAGAATATTATCTTAGCAAGGACGTTGAATTAAAAATTAAGCCCAACAACTCCTTCACTGGAAACTTGTTCGGTGCGGTCGTTGCTGATTTGGAAGAAGTTCCCGTAAACGTTACGGGTGTGAAGTGGTATGGCACGAACGAAACGAGAAACTGGTTTGGTCTCGCCCTTGAAGGACACGACTACGTGGCTGGTGAAAATAAAGCGGATAAAGACTATGCAGACGCGTTAAAGCTTTATGATAACATCTACGTTGACGGCGTAAGCTTGGCTTCGTATTGCGTTACGGATAACTCTCAGACCACGGAATGCTATTTCACGGGTTTGCACGGTGCAGACGTATGCTCCTTCCGTACCCCTTCGCAGTTCAATGCAGATAAAATCAACGCTGCACAAGAAATCGTTATCAAAGCAGGTTGTCAAATTCCTTGCTATACTACTACGGACAAATGCTACGTAGTAGAAGAAGACGTTGTCTTTAAGAGACTTGGCAATACGTTTGTAAATAACGATGAGTTGATTGAAGAAGTTACGAACGTACATTCTGCCCTCACGCAAGCTCCCATCAAAGACGCAGAGGGGAACGTTGCTGAATACAGAGACGTTATTACGATTTCCTTTACCTTGCCCAACGGGCTCGAATTCCCTCACGTTGGCAACTACATCAACGAATGGGATTATAACTATGGCGGCGAATACGAAATTGCACGCAGTTTCATTTCGATTGACGTTGGCGGCGAATATATGACGATCGACGAGATTTCGGCAATCGGGCAAGAACTGAACGCAGAATTGTATGCGGACACGGAAGGCAAAACGCCGATGTGGCCCTTCGACGTATTTGGGGGTAGAGGGATTCTTTTGCATATCGTAGACGCGGAGAAGACCGGCGGCGTTCGCAACACGATGGAACTGTACATCGACGCTGCTTTGATTCCTCACTTTGAAATGGAAACCCTTACCGTTAAAATCGGCGCGGGCTTTACGGTCGGTATTGCAAGCAAAGGGGTTGCAGGTACCGTATCGAAAGATATCCTTTTGGAAAACGTACCCGTAGTAGCAGGCACGGTAACGGTTGACGGCGAAGAAAAGACGGTTATGCTTGGTTCGAAACTTCAAAAGCCCACGGCAGAAGATTCGTATGAAGAAGGCGGCTATCGCTATACCTTGGAAGGCTGGAAGACGGCTAACGGTGCGCTTTGGAACTTTGACGAAGACGTTGCGTATGAAGGTCTCGTATTGACGAAATCCTATGCAAAAGAAGCAATCGAATACACGATTAGCTTCAACCATCCCAGAACGGGTATGCTTTTGGCAGCGCCTATCAAGTTTACGGTAGAAACGATTGACAGCGTAGAATTCCCTGCAGTTCCCGAAGAATTGGCAATGGAAGGCTATACGGTTGCTTGGAATAAGACGGTTGAAGACGTAACGCTTGCAGATTTGCAGGTTGAACCCGTATGGACGGCAATCAAATATACGGCGACCTTCGTTGCAGACGGACAAACGGTCGACACGGTTGAATACACCGTAGAAGATGAAGAAATCGCGGCTCCCGCAGTACCTGAAAAGGCGCATTATACGGGCGCTTGGGAAGCTTACGAATTGGTTGTTGGCGGTATTACGGTTAACGCGGTTTACACGGCAATCACCTACACGGTAACGTTCGTAGCAGATAACGAAACGGTTGGTACGGATACCTACACGGTAGAAGATAAGGATATCACCGTTCCCGAAATTCCTGCAAAAGATCATTACACGGCTGCTTGGGCTACTTACGAATTGAACGGCGGCGACGTAACGGTTAACGCAGTGTACACGGCTGTTGAATACACGATCAGCTTCAATCATCCCAGAACGGGTATGCTTTTGGCAGCTCCTATTACCTTCACGGTAGAAACGATTGACGAAGTCGTCTTCCCCGAAGTTCCCGCGGACTTGGCAATGGAAGGCTATTCGGTGGCTTGGAATAAGACGGTTGAAGACGTAACGCTTGCTGATTTGCAGGTTGAACCCGTATGGACGATTATCGAATACACGGTAACCTTCGTTGCAGACGGCGAAACGGTTGGCTCCGATACCTATACGGTAGACGACAAAGAAATCACCGTTCCCGAAGTTCCTGCAAAAGAACATTATACGGCTGCTTGGGCTGCTTACGAATTGACGACGGGCGACGTAACCGTTAACGCGGTTTACACGGCGGTTGAATACACGGTAACCTTCGTTGCAGACGGCGAAACGGTTGGCTCTGATACCTATACGGTAGACGACAAAGAAATCACCGTTCCCGAAGTTCCTGCAAAAGACGGTTACACGGGCGCTTGGGCTACGTACGAACTTAACGGCGGCGACGTAACGGTTGAAGCGGTTTACACGGCAATCCCCGCTGAACCTGCTGAAGAAGAAGGCGGTTGCGGTAGCGTTATCGGCGGCGTAAGCGCAGCGGTTGCTATGCTCGGCGCGGCAGTAGTCGTTCTTAAAAAGAAGAAAGAAGACTAATTTTTAAGAATAGAAAAACGCTTTAAAAAAGCAATCCCCTGTAAGGAAATTCCTTACAGGGGATTTTTTCGTGTTTTTCGTCGTTGCAAGGGGCGTGGAAATCTTTTTGTCATTACGAAGGGCAAAACCTTGTGGTAATCTTGAAACCACCCAAAGAGAACCCTCTGCTTTCATAAGGAATAACAAGCCGAATATCCGTGAAATTTTGACAGAAAAGAGGGTTGACAAGGCAAGCAAGCTGTGTTATAATCTTATCAACAAAAAGGATGGTTAGGGATATGAATACTATTTTTAACGTAAAAAATTACGGCGCGCTTGCCGATGGGGTAACTTTGGATACGGCTGCGTTTCAACGCGCAATAGACGAGTGTAATAAAGCGGGTGGCGGCGAGGTGCTCGTGCCTTGCGGGGACTACGTTTTGGCAACCGTATTTTTAAAAAGCAACGTGCGTATCCGCGTAGAGAAAGGCGCGTGCATTTTAGGCAGTCTTAATTTTTACGATTATGCGCCGCAGGAGAAAATCGAATACCCGCTCTATCAAGACCAATCGCACAGCTATTTCGACTGTTCGATGTTCGTGGGCAGAAACTGCGAAAATATCGCTATTGTCGGGGAAGGACGGGTGGATATGCGTTCGGTTTGGGACGAGGACAACGTGCGGGATATCGTGCATAGAGGTCCGAAATGTATTGCTTTAAAAGAATGTAAGAACGTAGAAATTTCCATTTCCCGTATCGACCACGTTACTGACCTTGCCGTTTACTTTGCAGGCTGTGAAAACGTGGACGTGCACGGTATTTCGATGCGCGTATACATAGACGGTATCAGCCCCGACAATTCCAAGAACGTCCGCATTTACGATTGCGACGTAGAGGCTGGCGACGACGCTATTGTGTTTAAAAGCTCGTATACGCTCAATCGCTTGGATATTTGTAAAAACATACACGTTAAAAACTGTCGTTTAAAAAGCCGCTGCACTGCCATTAAATTCGGCACGGAAACGAACGGCGGGTTTGAAGATATTCTCGTTGAAAAGATAGATATCCGTGAAACGCGTATCACGGGGATTGCCATTGAAAGCGTAGACGGGGCGGTTTTTGATGGAATCACTTTGCGGGATATTACGATGCGCAACGTAGGCGCTCCCTTGTTTATCCATATCGGGAAGCGTATGCGCGGGCCTGCGGGCAGAGAAATCGGCGCCATTAAAAACGTGCTGATTGAAAACCTTGTGGCGGAAGGGCCTTACGAGCCGTATGAAATCGTCGCGTGGAATTACGACAGCTTTGTGAAAAACGATACCTTGCAATATCCTTGGCGTATGGGGGTTTTTGGCTATACCAACGATTCGACCAACGCAACGGGGGAAGAGCCTTGGCAAATCACCTGCAACGTCTGCGGTTTGAAGGGCTATCCTTTGGAAAATATTACGCTTAGAAACGTGCATTTGCATTTAGACGGGGGCGTACAAGAGTTTGACCCCGTCGTGCCTGAAGAACCCAAGCCCTATCCCGAGGTAAATACCTACGGAAGATTTTTGCCGGCGAAAGGGATTTTCTTCCGTCATATCGAGGGCTTGACCTTGGATAACGTAACGATTAAAACGGATAAACCTGACGTCAGAGAAGATTTCGTTTTTGAAAACGTAAACAATCTTTTGATAAAATAACGGGGGCAGGTACGAGATGAAAAGAAACACAGCCGCATTTTTGCGGCTGTGTTTTATATTTTTTGCTGTTGTAGTTTTCGATAGCCTGCGGGGGAGAGTTTTTCCTTTTGTTTAAAAAGCAAACCAAAATAATTAGCGGAAGAAAAACCGCACATCTCCGAAATTTCCTGCACGCTTTTTTTGGTGTTTGTCAGCAATTCTTTGGCTTTGGTTAGGCGTACGTTTATTAAAAAGTCGATGGGAGAACAGTTCGTATACTTTTTAAAATTGTACAGCAGGGTCGCTTTGGAAACGAAAAAGTTTTGCGCCAATTCCTCCAAAGTTATTTTCTCGTCGTAATGCCCGTTTAAGTAATCGACGATTTTTAAAACGAGCGGGGGCATATTGTTTTCCGTTTTTTTATCGGGTAGCTTAACGGAATGCAGATTGTATAACAGCACGCAGAAATAAGAAAAATAAGCGCGTAAAATTTGCCCCGCGTGTTTGTCGCGCTTGTCCGTCTTTTCAACCTCTTCAAAAAGTTGGGTCAACGCCTTGGCTTCTTCCGGGTTAAGCGAAACGAGCCGCAGGGCGTTCTTTTCTAAACTTTCTTTTTGAAAAGAATCCAAATCCCCACCGCCGACGTTGAGGTTAAACCGTTCGAACGGTCCGCCTTCCGTTTTATGCATCACGTGGGGCGGAATGACTAGCAGTACGGGCGCCGTTAGTTTATACAGCGCGTTCGACAGAAAAAAATGCCGCGAACCCTTGCTTAAAAAATAAATTTCATAATGGGAATGCGAATGTAAATCGTTCATCGACCAATCGTTTTTCTTGACCGATTTTTCAAACTCGATAAAAGCCATAAATCTTCCTAAAATTATAATATCTATGTAATTTAATAAAATATTAGCATTTTTTATATTGATTGTCAAGTATATTCGTGATATAATAAAAGAAAAAACGACAAGAGGTGTTGTTATGATTAAAATCGTACAGTTTGGCGAGGGGAATTTTTTGCGTACCTTTGTGGACGCCTATTTTGATACCTTAAACGAAGAGGGCGGTAATTACGAGGTGCATATAGTAAAACCCATTACGTTTGGTACGCTAGAGCGCTTTGAAAAGCAAAACAACGTTTACCACGTGGTGCTTCGCGGTATGGAAAACGGCAAAGCGGTAGAAACGGTGAAAAGGATTGACGTGCTCGGTTCGGTGATCGACCCGTTTGCAAACCAAGCAGCGTATTACGATTTGGCGAAAGACGAGTCGGTAAAGCTGATTGTGTCCAATACCACGGAAGCGGGGATTTGCTTTAATGAAAAGGATAGCATAGACGGGTTTGAAGAAATTACCTATCCTGCAAAATTGACGAAATTCTTATACGCGCGTTTCACGGCGGGGCTTAACGGAGTGTATCTGTTGCCCGTCGAGCTGATCGACAACAACGCAACGGCGTTGAAAGGCTGCGTAGATAAATATATTGCTCTTTGGAATTTACCCAAAGGGTTTAAAGAATGGAACGATAAACAAAACTTTTATTGCAATACTTTGGTGGATAGAATCGTGTCGGGGTATCCCCGCGACGAGGAAACGCGCGCGCACCTAGAAACTTTGATTGGCAAAAAGGACGAGCTTGTTTCCGTGGGCGAACCGTTCGGGCTTTGGGCGGTCGAAAAGAAAGGGGATATTGCAAAATACGTAAAGGAAGGCGTGCACAATATCGAGGTCGTTTTGACGGAAAATATCGGCTATTATAAAAAGAGAAAGGTGCGCGTATTAAACGGCAGTCATACCAATCTCGTGCCGGCAGGGCTTTGGGAAGGCGCGGTAACCGTGTACGACTGTATGCAGGATAGTCGGCTTTCTAAATTCTTGCTCGATACCTTGGAAGAGGAGATTACGCCCTTCGTTTCCGACGACGTAGCGGCTACCCAGGTATTTGCTGACAGCGTGTTGGATAGATTCTCCAACCCCTATCTCAACCATCTGTTGACGAGTATTTCCTTGAACAGCATCTCCAAATGGGCGGCGAGAAATTTGCCCAGCTTTAAAGACTATTATACGCGCCATAAGAAAATTGCGCCCAATATGACGAAGGGCTTTTCCTATCTTATGAAGCTCTATTCGTCCGTGGTGGAACGGGGCGGAAAGTTCTTCGTGTCCCTGCCCAGCCGCGAAATCGAACTGATGGACGATTTGCCCTACTTGCGGTATTTTGCGCAGGGCGGTAGCGTGCGCGGCTTTATGCAGGACGAAAAGGTCTGGGGCGAGGATTTGACGGCGTACGAAAGCTTTGCGGATAGCGTAGAGGAAAATATCCGACTTTTAAACGAGGGGAAGAGTTTGTTATAAACGATGAAAACGATTATTATTAACGAGAAAGACAACGTAGGCGTGGCTTTGGACGGCGACGAAAAAATAGCGGCGGGACACAAATTCGCTTTGCGGGAGATCTCACAGGGGGAATACGTCGTTAAATACGGCGAAATTATCGGCAGAGCTACCCAAGATATTGCGGCGGGCGATTGGGTGCATACGCACAACGTAAAATCGCATTTAGACGAAGACGTGGCATACAGGTACGAGTTTAACGCGGAAATCCCGAAGAAATCCCAGGCGTTTTTCCGCGGTTTTAAGCGCAAACACGGCAGAGCGGGGATTCGCAATGAAATCTATATTATCCCGACCGTAGGTTGCGTCAACAACGTCTGTATGCGGCTTGCAAAAGAGGCGCAAGCGTACGTGGAAGGGAGTATTGACGGCATTTTTGCGCTCACCCATCAGTTCGGTTGCAGTCAGCTTGGCGAGGATAACGAAAATATTAAAAAGCTGCTTTGTTCCGTTGCGTTAAACCCGAACGCAAGCTTCGTTTTATTCGTGGGGTTGGGCTGTGAAAACAACGCTTTGGAAGGGATAAAAGAATATCTCGCGCCCTATAAGCGGGAAAACATCGCCTATTTTAATTGCCAAGAGGTAGAAGACGAGCACGCGTACGGTATGGAAATTTTGCGCGGTTTTGCTCAAAAAGCAAAAGAATTAAAACGGGAAGACGTTGATTTTTCTCAGCTTTGCATCGGCTTAAAATGCGGTGGGAGCGACGGGTATTCGGGGTTGACGGCAAACCCGCTCGTGGGGAGAATTTCCGACAAAATCGTGGGGCTTGGCGGCAGCGCAATCTTAACGGAAGTCCCCGAAATGTTCGGCGCGGAACAACGGCTTATGAACAAGTGTAAGGACGTGCAAACGTTTGAAAAATATAAGAAGATGATCGAGGATTTCAAGGCGTATTATACCTCGCAAGGCTTCCCCGTCTACGAAAACCCCTCGCCCGGTAACAAGAAGGGCGGAATAACGACCTTAGAAGAGAAATCCTTGGGTTGCGTGGAAAAGGCGGGCAGCAGTCAAATCGTGGACGTGCTTGCGTACGGCGAACAGGTAAAGGTGGGGGGCGTGTCCGCGTTGAACGCGCCGGGTAACGACCTTATCGCCGCAACGGCGTTGGCGGCAAGCGGGTGTCAAATCGTACTGTTTACCACGGGCAGAGGGACTCCGTTTTCTACTTTCGTGCCGACGATGAAAATCGCCTCGAACGACAAAATTTCCGCGTTCAAAAATAATTGGATTGATTTTAACGCCTACGGAATGGACGAAGAGGGGCTGTTCGAGCTATTGAAAAAGACGGTGGACGGCGAATATAAATGCAAAAGCGAAGACGTGCGAGAAATCGCATTTTATAAAACGGGGGTTACCTTATGAGTTATATTAAAGACAACTTTTTACTGACGAACAAAACGGCGGAAAAACTGTATTTTTCCTATGCAAAGGATATGCCGATATTCGATTATCACTGTCATTTGCCCGAAAAGCAGATTTTGGAAAACAAGCCCTTTGACGACGTGTTTCAAATTTGGCTTGCAGGCGATCATTACAAATGGCGTTTGATGCGCAACTACGGCGTGAACGAAGAATACATCACGGGCAGTGCGAGCAACAAGGAAAAGTTTTTAACCTATTGCCGCGTACTGGGTACGGCGTTCGGCAATCCCTTGTACCATTGGTCGCAGGTGGAATTGAAAGAATTTTTCAACTGTGAACTGGAAATCAACGAGGGAAACGCAGAACTTATTTGGGATTGGTGTAACGAGTATATCAAACTCAACAACATCACCCCGCAAAAACTGATTGAAAGCTCTTTCGTTACCCACCTTTTCACGACGAACGAAATCTTTGACGACCTTTCCACGTTCCCCGCGATTGCAAAAAAGGGATATAAATTTAAAGTAATCCCTGCGTTCCGCGCGGACAAAATTATGAACGTCGAAGCGGCGCAATATAACGACTTTATTGCAAAGCTTGGTGACGTGGCGGATTTGGACGTTTTGGAGAGTAAAATAGAAGAACGTTTGCAAGAATTTATCAAAGTCGGCACGACGGCGGCGGACGTCGCTTTGCAATGCGTTTACCCCGTAGCGGAAAAGGCGGAGGCGGCGAGGGTGTTTGCAAAGCGTAGAGCGGGCGAAAACGTAACGGAAGCGGAAAGCGAAGTTTTCAAAGGCTATCTTACCTATTTCCTCTTTAAGCTGTACGCAAAGTATTCGATTGCAACCGAGCTGCATATCGGCGCGATGCGCAACAATAACGCGGTGATGTTAGAAAAACTCGGTTTGGATACGGGGTATGACAGCATCGCGGAAGACAACAGCATCAAAAATCTTTCCCGCCTTTTCGATCGTTTGCAAACGGAAGGTGCGCTTCCCAAAACGATTGTGTTTAACCTCAATCCGAAAATGAACGCGGAAATTATGACCTTAATCGGCTGTTTCCAAAGCGACGAGGCAAGAGGGAAAATCCAATACGGACCCGCTTGGTGGTTTTTGGATAACAAAGTGGGAATGGAAAAGCATTTGGAGGACCTTACCGCAACGGGGCATATCGGCGCGTTCGTGGGAATGCTGACGGACAGCCGTTCTCTGCTTTCCTATCCTCGCCATCACTATTTCCGTCGTATTCTTTGCAATTATTTGGGTGGAATGATGGAGCGCGGCGAAATGACCGCAAACGAAAAGCTTGTCGGTGAAGTCATTAAGGACGTTTGTTATCGTAATGCAGTAAGCTATTTGGGTGTAAATTAATTAAAATAATTAAAACAAAAATATTAGGCGAAAATAACACGAAAAGCTGCGGCTTCTCGTGTTATTTCTTTTTTCGATTCACATAATTCGTTTTTTTATTTAAAAATTAACGAAAACTTGACAAAAAAGCTTGCTAATATATATTTAAGGTGCTATAATAAAGCTGGAATACTGGCAGTATAATATATTGTAGCGTTTTTATAAGGTCTTGCGATAAGGATTAAGGTATTTTCAAATCCTTTCGAGCGCGAGAAGAAAGCCCCTAGGGGCTGTTTGGCGTTGCCGCCAAACAAAAGATTTAATTGTGAAAAATTTTTTATGGATAGGTTATAGTCAAAAAAGGAGTAAGGCTATGAGTAAGACAGAAGAAATGTTGGAGAAAAAGAGCTCGTCCGTATACGAAGCGCCTCTTCTCCGCGTGCTCGTTTTTGCGGAAAAGGACGTACTTACGGCAAGCACGGACGTTGGCGACGAATGGCCCGGGGACTGGGGACAGTAAGGAGGTATGAAGATGAAAAGATATAAAAAAATAAGAATTTTTCTTTCCACCTGCATAGCGGGCTTGGCGGCTGTTTTTTGCGGCGTGCTTTTCTCTTCCGTATCGTCGATAGACGCGTCGGCGGAAACGACTTTGGCTGGATATAAGACGGACGGGTCTTCCGTGCGAATTTACGAATTGGACGACGAGGGCAATTATAATGACACGACGAGAAAGGGGATTCGTTTCCACGTCGAAATGCCGATGGACAGCGTTTTGAACGGAGACGCGTTGATTCCCGATTCTTCCGTGAGAAACGAAAGAAACGGTTCGTTCAAAATGGCAGAAGGGATTAAAACGTATACTCTCGTCATTCCCACGTCCAAACTTTCGGGCGCGGACTTGACCAAGGAAACGCCTAGCGTTATGAAATTGGATACGACGGAGTATTGGTTCCAAGATAAAGCGGGCAACGCCGAATCGGTTGCTTACGTATACGGTTTGCCGCAAAATCATTATACGACTTCGCTTTCCTTCCGCGGTATTATCTGCTCGGTTGACGAGAACGGAAAGGAAACGTTGCTTGCGTCCACGGAAGTATCTGAAAGAAGTATGGCGAGCGTTGCAAAGCTCGCGTATAAGGATACGGAAAGCGGAGCGTTTTCTTGGGGCAACGAGGAGAGAAATAAGGACGCCTTAGGCAAAATTAAAGAATACATACCCATCTACAACGTTACCTACGACGTAGCTGGTGCGACAACGACGGAAGAAGTTTGGTGGGGCGATGCGCCTAAAAAAGCACCCACGGGCGATTTTAACACGTGGTATAACGAAGATTCCAGCGAAGAAATCGACGTTACGCAGGAAATGACGTACGCGACCTCGCAGAATATCACGCTTACGTCTACGACGGCAAACACGTTCACCCTCACGGGCGCGGAATGCACGTCGGGCGGTATTAAAATTTACGCAACGCTGCCGATCGGGAAATTCGCAGACGGCGCGGTGCTGGACGGTAAAGCGATCGACGTGACGTATGTTGGCGAAGGTACGTACAGCGGTATCAACAAAGTGTACGTCGTAAACGAACAGACTTATTATACCCGCCTTGTTTTTGTGGTGGACGACAGCTCTTTTAACTCCGGCGATACGTTAACGATAGAAAGTACCTCTATGTTCTATTACGACGGCGTGATGTATAAACTTGCAAAAGATTATACCTTCGAATACAGCAAGACGGAGGCGGCGGAATCTTACGAAGTCTTCCTTGGCTACTTGTATAACTCGGATATCAAATCGGTTGAAAACTATCAAGAAGATAGAAACGGTGACGGAGATAAGACCGACCATCAAACGATTCGCGTTACCTTCCGTAAGAACCTTTTAATCAACGGTGATTTCCATTTTGAACAAGGCGAGGGCAATTTGCCTGCCGATATGCCTTATCCCGTATTTATTCGCTGCGGTAAAACGGGTGTGGAACAGGTTGAAAACGGGTATTACTATTGGAACGATGGGGAGCATACGATTCTCGAATTGAACGCTTACGGCCACCACACGGGTGAAGAGTTGTTTGCTGCGGCTGGTACCAAACTCGTACAAAACGGCGGGTATTATATCTTCGTAGACAGAATGTACGCGTACCTGCCCGACGGGGAATCCGTTCGTTGGGTTTCTGGGCGTTCCGCAGGTACGATTTCCTTGAACGAATTTGGTTCGCAAGGAACGAATTTCGTAACGAGTACGGGAGAAGGTGAAATCCGTATCAATACGACTACGCAATGGGGCTTGTACGACGCGAACGAAGACGGTGTTCGGGAAACTTGGATGCCCGAATTGGTCGGTAAACATCTCGTAGACTGCGTAATGGAACTTATGCCCGACGAAAACGGCGTATACGGTAAGGCAATCTATACGGCGGCGGACGGAACGGAACAAGAACTGAAATATTTCCGTTATTATTTCGGGCAGGATACGAACGACGGCGCATATCAGATTCTTGCATTGGAAAACGTTTCGGGTAAAGAGGCGGGCGATAAGATCTTTATCAGCGGCGGTACCCGTTTCTGGATGGGGCAATACTATTACACGCTGACGGAAGATTTGAATATGTACTATAACGGTGTTCATTGGGTTATGAACAGCGATGGTACGGCAGAGCCGGAAACGATTTCCGGGTCGAATTTCACCAGAGTCTACAATTATTTGGAAGATGGAGTCGAGTATATCCGTCTTAATTTGGACGTTTCGCTCTTTAACGAGCTTACTGGGGGTCTTATCGTAGAAACGAAAGCCGGCACGGGTATCTACTTGAACGGACAGCTTTGGACGGGTATGCATTATCACGGATCTACCCATAAGATTCTCGAACTTCGCGGCGAGGGATTGCGTTACGGTACAACGCCTTTTGAAGATACGCTTGTCATTAAGAAAGGTACGCGTATTTGGATGGGCAACGTTTGCCACGAGTTTGAAGAAGAAATCAAGTTTGTATTCCTTGGAAAAGATCAGACGCAAACGCTGTGGGCGTTGGAAAACGTAATGGAGATTTTGCCTGAAGACGTTATACTTGTACAAAACTACAACAACGAGTCGGGTGTAAAAGAACTTCGTATCAGAATCGGCGGTGGTATAATCGGTTCGCATTACGGATGGGCGGTTATTAACGAAGATAAAGGCTTGCCTATTATCAACGGGGTTACGATGGCGGCGGAAACGGCGTTTACGTACGGTAGTGCGAACAACCTGCTCGGTATTCTCGGCGGCGAATTTGGCGAAAGTGCAGGCGATTACTTGTATATTCCTGCGGGTTCCGAATGGTGGACGACGCAAGGAAGAATCGTATTCCCTGAGGCCATTTGCGCGGTATATATGAGCAATAATTGGTTTGTCGCAAACAACGACTTGGGCGATTTGACGTCGGCGAATTTTAGCGCGGTTAGAAATGATGGGGACAATGAAATCCGTATGTTCGTGCCCGGCAATATTATGGAAACGCATTATAAAGTAACGGGGGTTTACGGGGACGTAGTTCTTGAAAAAGCCAACGGTAGCGTTTTGCGGCTGGAAACGGGGTTCTGGTACGGCGGAAACTCTGAACACTATAATTCCGGGGTGGACACAAACGGCGAGTATACTTCAATCTTTGGCTTGCGCGGAACGGGATTTGCGGGCTCTGCAAACGGCGACGTATTGCGTATTCCCGCAGGAACGAAGATTATTTACGGGCTTCCTGAATCGAATACCAGTATCGGTTATAAGACGATTACGGAAGAGCTCGTTTATACCTACGTAAACGGTGCGTGGGTTGTAGGCGATTTGCGCGTAGCGGTAACCTTTAACGGAAACCACGTAACGGCGAACGGTGCGACGACTGCGTTGCAGGGCGGGTATTCCTTCACGCTTACGCCCGACGACGGTTACGCGATTTCGAAGATTACCGTCAACGGCGACGAGCTGGCGACGAATGCAAACCACGCCTATACCATTACTCTTACGGGCGATACCGTAATTGAAATTACGACCGTTTCCACTGCTTCGGTATGCGCGGTTACCTTCAATGTTCCTAACGGCGTTACGGTCGAAAACGGCGCGGTTGCAAACGGTTCGACCGTTTACGTGGAGAACGGCGGCGAATATACCTTCTCGGTTGCACTTGAAAATGGTTGTAGACTCGTATCCGTGGAAGGCGCAGTTGCAAACGGCGACGGTACGTATACTTTGACGGTTACCGAAAACGTAACGGTAACGATTAAGACGATTAACGTTTGGTCGGTTACCTATTCGCTTGGCGACGCAACGGCGTCGATTGGCGGTGTAAGCGTTACGAGCGGTGCGACAATTACGGTAGACGAAGGCGTGTATACCGTAGCGATTACTGCAAACGACGGCTATGCAATCGTAGGCGTTACCAATGCGGTGAACAACTACGATGGCACGTATACGGTAAACGTAAACGCGAATATGACGGTTGCAGTTACCACGAAACAGTCGATTAAATTGACGGCAGAGTCGATTATTAGTATTTCGAACGAGGGAGACCCTTCGGGTGTGCGAATCAAGTTGAATGAGAGCCAAGATAGTAAAATTGCTGAACTTTTGGGAGTTAACAACTATGGAATGACTATCAACGGTAAAGTTACGGTAACAATCGGTGGAGAGTTGATTGGTGTTTGGGCTGATAAGCCTTACAACTATTTCGGGGACAACCACGATAAACTTGAAATCCGTTTCGATACGGCAAATCTTTCGGTAGGCGACGAGTTTGTTATCAAGGCGGGTACGGTATTTAACCACGCGAACCTTGCGTACGCGCTCGAATTTACCGAGGACGTCGTTGGGGTTTGGACGGGTTCGGCTTGGATTGTAAATCCGACCAAAGCGGGCGATCTGGACTGGAACAAGATCAAAAACGTTGTCAGCCATTCTGACTATAATGAAGGGGTTGCCACAACGCATACGATTCGTATACATTTAAACGAAGAATTGTTTAACGGGGCAACGAATGTTATGCTTTCCGAAGGAACGGTAACGGTCAACGGCTCGGCGTATACCGGTGTATGGCGTTATCACGGTAACGGTAACAAGATTGTAGAATTGTCTGAATGGAGTTATGCAAAAGACGACGTTTTGGTGATTGAAGCGGGTACGAGATTGTATATGAGAAAAGACGACGGATATTACTACTATTACGTAACGACGAATACTTTGACGGCGACCTGTACGGCGGACGGACACGGGGCAGTTTGGACCTGGACGGTTTCGTAAAAACAAGTGAATAAAGTTAGCAGTCCTTGCAGATTTTTCTGCAAGGACTGTTTTCATAGAGTAAAACCGCGACGTTCTCCCGTCATTGCGAGGAGCAAAAGCGACGAGGAAATCCCAAAAGGGCGGGCAGAGATTGCCACGGCTAACGCCTCGCAATGACCAGTAAGAAATCCCCAAAGGGCGGGCAAAATATTCATTTATAAAAATTTCACACTTTTTTTCTATAGGATGTGCGGAAAGAGGGAAAATTTCTTGACAAAAAATCAATTTTGTTATAAAATATAACAGAATGGAAAAATAGGGTTATTGTGTGGATTTTATAAAATTTACCCTACAACAGAAGTGAAAAGCCTACAAGGCTTAGGAGGCTATATGAAGAAATCAGTGAAGAGGATTACTTGCGGGATTTTGTCGCTTATGATGGCGTCGACGCTCGTAGTTGAGCATACCTTGCGCACGGGCGCGGAGGTTTCGGCTGCGGCTGCGAAAACGACGCAAACGGCGACGACGGATTCGGATGTTTCCTTTAAGAACGTTACGGGGAAATACGATACGTCAAAAATTATGCAGGAAAATTTCAATTCCAGCGTTAAGGAAGTAAGTAAACCCGTATACGAAACGCGTACGGTTATCGTTACCTTGGACGGCAAACCCGTTGCAGAACGCGCAAAGGGCGAGGCGGTGAAAGAGTATTTGTCTACTTGGGACGGCAACCGCGCGCAGGCGGCTATCCAAGCCGAGCAGGCTGCCTTCCTTCGTCAGTTGGCAAAGAACGGGATTTCCTATAAGGTAGAGGGCAGATACGACACCGTATTAAACGGTATAGCGATTGAAATCGATACCAAGTACGTTTCTACCATTAAGAAGATGGACGGGGTAGACGGCGTGTTTATTACGACTTCTTATTCCGAACCCGAAACCGCTACGGCAACTAGTAACGGCGGGGTTATCTACAACGAAACGGACGTATATGCAACGGGTATTTACGACTCGTCCGAATACGCTTCTATGTACGGCGAAGGTACGGTCGTAGCCGTTCTCGATACCGGGCTTGATTATACCCACAACGCATTCCAAAGCTTTAAAAACAAGGACGCGAAGGTGGCTTGGAACGAGCAATACGTAAAAGACGTATTGAACAATCCCGATTTTGACCTTTCGGCGGAAGTTCGCTCGGGCGAGCTGTCCTCTGCGGACGTATATCTCAGCGCGAAAGTGCCGTTTGCATACGACTATGCGGACGACGATCCCGACGTATACCCCTCGTACTCCAACCACGGTACGCACGTAGCGGGTATTATCGGCGGTTACGACCCCAGCGGTTACACCGACAAAGACGGTATTCCGCAATCGGAAGAATTTATCGGCGTAGCGCCCGACGCGCAGTTGATGATTTGTAAGGTGTTCACCGACGATTTGGACGATCCTGACCTTGGAGGTGCGGTGGCGGAAGATATTATTGCGGCGCTCGACGACTGTGTAAAACTCGGCGTTGACGTTATCAATATGTCGCTGGGTACTTCTTGCGGGTTCACGACCACCAACGACGGGGACGACGAAGGGGAAATGCTGAACGAAGTATATCAGCGTATCCAAGCTTCGGGTATCAGTCTTATCTGTGCGGCAAGTAACGATTACAGTGCCGGATACGGTGGCGTCTACGGTACCAACCTTGCCTCTAACCCCGATTCGAGTACGGTAGGCTCGCCTTCGACCTTTGCGGCGGCGTTGTCCGTTGCAAGTATCAACGGGCAGCAGGCGCCTTACCTTGTTGCCAACGCAGGCGCGACGGAAGAAAAGACGGTATTTTTCGAACAGTCCCGCGACATCGACGGCAACCCCTACGACTTCGTTGCGGATTTGGCGGCGAAATATAACGGACAAACGGAATTCGAATACGTCGTAGTCGGCGGGAAAGGCTTGGGTTCGGACTACTATAACGTGGAAAAACTTTTCAAGGATTCCAACGGCAACAGCTTGAACCGTATCGCGCTCGTATCCCGTGGCGAATCTACCTTCCAAGACAAGGTAGAGGTTGCGATGAAGATGGGTGCAATCGGTATCATCATCTACAACAACGTATCGGGTACGATTCGTATGAACCTCGGTGAAATCGACGATCCGATCCCTGCAATCTCCATCAACAATAACGCAGGTCTTGCGATGGTAGAGGGCGCAGGCAGAGATAAACTCGGTACGATTACGTTAAGCTCGTCTTATACGGCAGGTCCTTTTATGAGTGAATTCTCCTCTTGGGGTCCTACGCACGATTTAAAAATTAAACCCGAAATCACGGCGCACGGTGGCGAAATTACCTCTGCCGTTCCCGGCGGTTACGGCGAACAGAGCGGTACGTCGATGGCAACGCCGAATATGGCAGGCTTTATCGCGCTCGTTAGAAACTACGTGAAAAACGACCTCGGCATCACCAACGGCATCGAATTAAACCGTCGCGTAATGCAGCTTACGATGAGCACGGCAGGTCTTGTATACGACCAAGACGGATATTTGTACTCGCCAAGAAAGCAGGGCGCAGGCGTTGCGAAATTGGAAAACGTCATTGCGAAAAAGGACGGAGACGGCAACGTTATCAAAGGTACGCAGGCGTATCTGTATACGGACAACGCCGACTGCGATTATCGTCCGAAGTTAGAACTTGGCGACGATCCCGACGAAATGGGCGTATACAATATGCGTTTCTTCGTCAAGAACTTCAGCGACCGCGAGGATTTGACCTTTACGTTAAAACACGCGGCAATGACCGAATCGACGTCCAAAGATAAAATTACCGTAGCCGAACAGGCGCATATGCTCGACAAGGCGACGGCGGTATGGACGATTGACGGGAAGACGTATGAAGACGGCGACGAAATTACGGTAAAACAAGGCGAGTCCTTGGAAATTTCCGTAACCTTGAGCTTGCATCAATCGGAAATCAATTATATCAAAGACCGTTTTGAAAACGGTATGTACGTAGAAGGTTTCTTGTCCCTTCTCTCTTCCGACGACGTACAGTGCGACTTGAACATTCCTTTCCTTGCCTTCTTCGGCGATTGGAACCAAGCGCCTATGCTGGACGTATCGGCGTTTGAAGTTGCGGAAAGCGCGCAGGACGCGTCGGTGGAAGACGACCAGAAATTAAAAGCAAGCGTTTGGGAAACTCTTCCTTATAACTCCTATTACAACGAAAAATACATTTTGCCTATGGGCGGTTACGTATATCTTCTTCCCGAGGATGCGGATCCGATGTACGTAGACGAAGACAAGTGCTCCGTTTCCCGCTATAACGAATATTACGGCGAAGGGAACGACGAAAACTATCTCAGTTCGACCTCGATCAAAGCGTTGTACGCAGGGCTTTTGCGTAACGCAAAACTCGTTAAATACAAGCTCTACAACGTTGCCACGGGCGAGTTGATTATGGAAGATAAAATCTATCGCGTCGGGAAAGCGTACGCAGGCGGCGGCGCAGCGGTACCTGCGAACGTCGAATTGGAACTCTTCCCCGAATTGGAAGGTTTGGTTGCCAACGGTTTGTACCGCTTAGAATTTGATTTCTTCCAAGAAAAGCCCGAAGACGAGGACGGGGCGGAAGCGAGAGAAGAGGACTCCTTCGAATTTACCTTCACGGTCGATTACGAAGCTCCCGTTTTGGAAGACGCGCGCGTGCGTTATTATTCGTATAAAGACGGCGACAAGTGGAAACAGCGTATCTACCTCGACGTAGACGTTTTCGATAACCACTACGCACAGGCAGTCTTGCTTTGCTATCCTACGTACGACAAGAACAACGAGATAACCTTGCAGCTTGCAACCGATTATCCCGCTCCCGTACGTAACGCAAACAAAAACGGTACGACGACCGTTTCTATCGAAATTACGGACATCTATGAAAAATACGGCGATAAGCTGTATTTGCAAATCGACGACTACGCCGTAAACAGCTGCTTGTACGAGCTGGATATCCATATGGCAAACGTCGGCGTTATGCCCGATGATTTCAGCATCGCAAACGGCGATAACATCACTTTGGATATCTATCAGACGCACAAGGTTGAACTTGATTTCGGCGCAAACTATACGGGCAGCGCAGACGAATCGAACTTTACGTGGAAAGTAGTCGGCAACCCCGATTGCGCGCAGGTTAAAAACGGCGAAATCGTCGGGTTGAAGGCGGGTAGCGAACGTATCACCGTAACCAACCATAAGGGGGTTACGAAGACCATCAACGTTACCGTAACCGATAAAGAAACGTATCTGTCCGAATTGCCTACCTCGATTTCCTTCGGGATTATCGAAAACTACCTGATGGCGCTTGAAAAAGCAAAAGGTACGGTAGAGGTATACGCGGGCAAAGAAATTCCGCTTACGGTAGAAAAAGAGCCTTGGTTCCATCCGATGGAAAACCTCCGTATCGCTTGGAAATCCAACAACGAGGCGGTGGCGACCGTCGACGAAAACGGCGTAGTGCATACCTTGAAGAAGGGCTCGGCGGTCATTTCCGCAACGGTGGAAGAATACGTAAACGGCGTTTGGAAAGAAACGAGAGTCTACACCAGCGTTACACTGAAAGTTCTCAACGAATTTACCGTCAGCAACTATACCTTGACCAAATACAACGGTATCGGTTGGAACGAAGAAATCGACGTGGACGGCGACGGAACGAAAGAAAAAGTATTGCGTATCCCGACGGATATGAATATTTGGTATATCGGTACGGAAGCGTTTAAAGAAAACGACAACGTAGAAATTATCATCATTCCTTCTTCGGTTATCGACATCAACGAAAACGCCTTCCTCGACGCAACGGCACTTAGAGAAGTATACTTTACTTCGGTGGAACACCGCGTTGGCGAGCACGGGGAAAACTACAACATCGACTTCTCCGATTTGAAGATGATTTACGAATACGCCTTTAAGGGCTGTACCGCTTTGGAAAAGGTAGACTTCTCCAACGTTAAGACGGTTACGATCGCCCAAGAAGCCTTCGCAAACTGTACTTCGTTGACGCAGGTCGTCGATATGAAGAAAATCGGTACGATGCACCACAGAGCGTTTGCCAATACCGCATTGACGGGTGAGGTTGACCTTTCCGGCTTGCATATGAGCGGACAATACGTCTTCGAGGGCTGTAACAACATCACTTCGGTAAAGACGGGCAGATTTACGGCGATCGGCGATTATATGTTTGCAGGCTGCACTTCGCTTAGCGGCGTTATCACCCTGCATACCCCGAAGATCGGTACGGGTGCGTTTAGAAACTGTACGAACCTTTCGGGCGTCGTGCTCGATTCGAACGGCGTAGAAGGCTTGCGCTTTGACATCGGTGCAAGCGCGTTTGAAAACTGCGGCCGCTCGGCAGACGGCTTTACTGTGGATTTCGGCGGAGAAACCGTTCGTTTCATCGGCGACAGAGCGTTTGCCAACACGCAGCTTTCCGCTATTGATTTCAGCACCTTGAAGGGCTTGGAAGTTTTGGGCAGCAACGTGTTTGCGGGCACTTCGATTACGCAAATCGTTCTTGACGACGGTATCGATTTTGACGACTTGCAATTAAACGGTGCTCCGTTTAGCGGTTTGACCGTTACGGTAGCAAGCGGTTCGCAGAACTATAAAGAAGAAAACGGCGTTATCTATACCGCGGACGGCAAGAAACTCCTTTACGCAAACGCTACGGTAGCGGAAAACTTTACGTTGCCCGACAGCGTAAACGAAATTTTTGCATACGCGTTCGCCAATAATACGTCGGTGAAAAAGGTCGTATTACACGACGGCGTGCATACGATAGGAAAGTACGCGTTTAGCGGTTCGGCGTTGACGGAAATCGTCTTTGGCAACGGACTTGGTTCTATTGCAGAGGGCGCGTTTAGAAACTCTGCGTTGACGGAGGCGAAGTTGCCTAGCAGCGTGCTGGAAATCGGCGATTACGCGTTTACGAACACCCCGATTAAATCGTTTACGGGCGACGGCGTAGTTACGATTGGCAACAACGCGTTTGCAAATTGCAGATCCTTGGTTACGCTCGTTCTTTCCGAAACGGTTACGACGCTCGGCAACTCGGTATTCGAGAACTGTTCGGCGTTGACCTCGGCGGTATTGCCTTCCGTAAAAACGATGGGCTGGAACGTCTTCTATAACACGGGCGTGTTAAACGAAGTAACCTTCGGGGAAAACGCTGCGACGATTGGTACGTATACCTTCTACCGTTCGGCGGTGGCAAAGGTTACCTTTACGGGTACGGCAATCGAAACCATCGGCGAGGGTACTTTCTCCGATTGCAACAATATTACGTCCGTCGTATTACCGGAAAGCGTTAAGGAAATCGGCGCGTACGCATTCTACGGCTGCCGTAATTTGAGTGAAATCAACCTCGAAAACGTCCAAATCTTTGGCGATATGTCTTTCTATAACACCGCGTTGACCGCGCTTGACCTCGATTCTGCGAAAGAAATCGGTACGATGGCGTTCGGTACGCAGGTGGAACGCACGGGAGATAGAGGGGAAGGCTTGTATACTTCCGTATCGATGCCCGTCGTAGAACAGATTGGCAATTACGCGTTCTTGAACGGCGCTATGAGCTCGATTGCTTTGCCTGAGACGGTGAAAGAAATCGGTTACGGCGTATTCGGTTCGGCGGGCAGCTTGGTAAGCATTACCGTAGCGGAAAACAACGCGAACTTCTTCGTGGAAAACAACGTTCTTTACCGCTATATCGATAAAGCGGCGGGCTTGTACGAACTGACGGCATATCCCAGCGCTTTGGTTGGCGAAGGCGAACTCGGCGCGCGTACGTATAAGATAAAAGACGGAACGACGTCCGTTCTTGCCTATGCGTTCTACGGATTGAACGCAAAAGCGTTGAACAAAGTCGTATTGCCCTACAGCGTAAAATTGATTGGCGATTCGGCGTTCTTTGCGAGCGGCGTTACCGAATACACCTTCGAATCGATTGACGCGCCTACCTTAGAATCGGTATACCGTCAAGAAATTTCCGACCAAATCAAATCCAACACGTCAAGACCTTATTATAGAGGCTATTATTACGCGAACTTCGAGACGTATTTATTCAACTTTACCGACTACGTAAAGGAAACCAGTACGCTGAAAATCAATTATCCTTCCAACGGTAAGGGATACGACAGTTATATCTACCGTTTGTATTTCGGAACGAAACTTCAAACGGGTATTGCGATGGAAGACGACACGCGCGAATGTATCAACTTGATTGAAGCGATGTACGATGGCGAAACGATTCTTTCGTGGACGCAGGCGGGATCGGGTATGAATCAAGAAACCTTGCGCGAATTCTCCGAAACGGTAAAGACGGCGCGTTTGCATTATAACAACGTAATGAAAAATGCGGACCAGAAGACCTATATCACCGAAGAACACGTAGAAAAGCTTGCCGAAGTTGAAGGCGCATTGCGTGAAGTAAAAGTGCATTTTGGCATTGAAAGCGTAGCAAAAGAAATCGAAGTTGCGCCCTCGTCCACGCATAAAACTGCGTATACGGCAGGCGAACGCTTCGATAAGACGGGCTTGCGCGCAATCGTTACGTACGACGATTATTCGACGGAAGAAATCGACGCGTCTGACTTGGATCTCCTTCCCAGATACGACGTCGAACTGACGGTCTACAACAGATACGTACAGCTCGAATACGGCGATTTGACGTTGACGGTAGACGTACAGGTAGCGGCGAAAGAGGAAAATAAAGACCCTGAACCAGTGAACCCCGACCCCGACAAAGGCGGCAGCTCTTCGGAAGAGAAAGAGGGCGGTTGCGGTTCGGTTGTTTCGGTGATTGCACCCACCATTCTTATGGTATCTATGGCGTTTCTTCTCAGAAAGAAGAAAGAAGACTGAGTTCCAACGCTATAAATAATAAAAACAAAAAAAATTAAAGTAGGAGTACTATTATGAGTGAAGTAAAAAACTACGTTGTAAATTGTCCCCAATGCAGCGCGTCGTTGAACGTAACCGCAGGTAACTATGCGTTTATCTGCCCCGTTTGCAACAATATGTTCCGTATCCGCGTTGGCGAAAAGATGGTAAAAGACCTCAGCCGTCAGACGGTTGTCGAAGCGTACGTAAACGTTAACAAGGATAACGTAGGCGGCGTTGCAACGGAAACCGTTACCGACTAAATTTTAAGTGCTAAAAAAGAAAGCAAGTGTGCAAAAATCCTGCACGCTAGCTTTCTTTTTGTCTAAAAACAGCCCGCCCCGCTTGTTTGATTTGACAAACGGGGCGTTTTTTATTGTACACCAACCCCATTTCGAACTTTCAATTCTCAATTTCCAACCCGTAGGGGAGGCTATTAGCCTCCCGTTTATTTCGTTGCCTTGGGGTAACGGCGGGAGGATGCTATCCTCCCCTACGAAAACAACCTCGTTAAACCGTTCAGCTTGCCGCTCGGTAGGACAACCGCGGCAAATAGCCCGTTTTAAATTTTTCCTTTTATTTGCGTGAAACTGATTGATAATATCAAAAATTTGTGCTATACTATAAATGGCACACAATTAAATGACGAAAAGATAAGAAGATAGGCAAAGGGCATAGTCTACCCTTTTTATTCTCATACTTTTGTAGAGAAATTTGTTAAAAATGCAAATTCCACTACTACAAAGTATGGGTTCGCCTATTTTTGTCTTTTAGTTTTGTGTGCCGACAAATCGGAGTTTGCGTTTTTAGTGCGTTGACTTCGGTTGGCGCACTTTTTTATTTTAGAGGGTAATGCGGAGATGAAGACTTGCTGTTTTATCGGGCACAGAAACGTTGAAGGAACGCCTGAACTAAGAGAACGCTTGAAAGACGTGGTGCGACGGCTGATCACGGAAAAGGGCGTAAGTCGATTTCTGTTTGGGAGCAAGAGCCTGTTCGACGATTTATGCCACGAGGTGGTTACGAAACTGCGGGAAGAATATCCGCAGATAAGGCGGGTTTACGTGCGAACGTACTATACGGAGCTTGGCGAGCAGTATACGAAGTATCTTCTCAAATCTTACGAGGACACGTATCTGCCCGAAGGGGTAGAAAAGGCAGGAAGGGCGGCGTACGTAGAGCGGAACCAAGAAATGATAAAGGCAAGCGAGTATTGCGTATTTTACTACGACGAAAATTACAAGCCGAAAGAAAGGAAGTATTCGCGGAGAAATTTGACCTATTATCAGCCCAAAAGCGGCACGGAGGTCGCCTACGAATACGCAAAAAGAAAGGGGAAAGAAATCATCAATTTAAAGGTGGGAGAATGCGAATTAAAGTCCTAAAAACCGCCTAAAAACAAGCGAGAATAAAGTGTACGTAAAAACACCCGACAAGTATTTGTCGGGTGTTTTTACGTGGTTTAAAACCGTTTAAAACGATTGTTAGGAAACGACTTCGCCAAAGGTGATGGTGTAATCGGATTGGCTAATCGTGCAGCGATAAGAAACGTTGGTTTCTACGTCGGTAAGGACGATTTCAATCGTACCGTTGCTGTTGTTGTAGGAAATGCTTTCCGAATCGTAGGTGTACTTCAATTCGCCGTCTTGATGCAATTCGCCTTTGGCAGCGAAGAGGTACTCGTTGCCTTGTTCGTCTTTGATTTCGGTAAGGAAGAGGCTGTC
This sequence comes from Clostridiales bacterium, assembly GCA_015069295.1. Lineage (GTDB taxonomy): Bacteria > Bacillota > Clostridia > Christensenellales > Borkfalkiaceae > Scatosoma. The sequence continues at coordinate 256,215 of SVIW01000001.1, read as the reverse complement.
TGCTTCTTCACGGATAACCACCGCGCCGTCTTCACGAATCCAAGCGTTGGGATTGCTTGCTGCGTTCGGAGTTTCGGTAAGATTGGTCAGCTTGACGCTGTAATAGTAAATCTTGCCCGAAAGCACTTCTTGCGACCACATAATAACGCCCGTTTCCTTAATTACGTAATTGTACAGCGTATTCATACCCATAAAGGATTGCTGTGCAACGCCGTACGCATAGACGGATTTTACGCCGTCAAAGGTAAGGGTCATACTGCCCGTTGCTTGCTTGAAAGTGCCGGAAAGTTCGTGTTTCTTGGTGCATACGGTTTGTTCGCCGCCAACGAGGGAAGCCGATTCGGTCAAGACGAGCGATTTGCCACCGATAGCGTTTTCATCGTCGAGAACGTATACGTAATAGGTGTGGGGTTGGTTGTTGATTTCAGTATAAGTGAAGGTGAGGATGCGATAATCGTATTCCGTCAACTGGATGGGTCTGCCCATAAAATTGCCTTGGATAACGCCGTTAAGATCGGTAGGACCGATGAAGAAGGTGGTAAACAAACCGCTCATTGCCCATTCGCCCATAAATTCGTTTTGGATATACAAATTCGAGGACTCGCCGTTTAAGGTGAGGACGTAACGGTTGCCGCTTCTTACTAGACTGCCGACTTCGTTTGCATTATCGTAAAGCAGATAATTATCGCCGTCTGCGCCGTAGGTATACGCCGAGGGTTCGCCGTTGACGGAGAAATTCGCTTTGCCGAGAGGGGATTTGCCGTCGAAGACGTATTCGTTGCCGTTTTCGTCTACGAAGATTTCACTAGCAAGACTGTCTTTACGAAGTAACGTTTCGGTGGTATTGACGACCACGACGCCTTCGATATAATCGTAGGAAACTGCGTATTCGTTGCCGTTGTAGGTAAACGAGCCGACTTGCTGGCTGTTCAGCGAATAGCTGACTTTCGTTTCGTTATTGCCGATAACGATGGTTACGAAGCCTTGACCGTCGTAAAGACCTTTACCGTTGAAGGAAAGCTGTGCGCCTGCCAAGCCCGTAGCGTTGGTGATCCATTCGCCGTGAAGATCGTCGAGGGTGGATAAGCTATACGGCGTATAACCGGTTGCGGAGCTTGCGTCGGTGAGAACCGTCGAAAGCACGTGGCTGTAAGCGTTAAAGGTAAAGTAGCCAAACAACGCGTCTTTCCAATAGGTAGCGTGGGGGAAGTAGAGAGCAAGGTAACCGCGAACGGGGGTCGATTCGTATACCAAATCGTATACCATACCGTCTGCATAGGTCAAGGTTGCCAAGCCCTTGCCGTCTTTGTTAATGCCTTCCAAAGCAAGGCTGAACACATCGTTCGTCCAAGTGCCGACGTGGCTGCCTTCGCGATAATAGGTATAGGTCGTAGCGTTGTAAACGAGTTCTAAGAAACCGTCGGAATTAAAGCTTGCATAATAGTTTTCGCCGTCGATAACGAAGGAGAAACCGCTTTCTTCCCAAACGATATCGGCGGATTTGCCGTTCAAACGAACGCCGTTATTTTGTACGGTCAATTCGCTGTCAAGGTTTGCCGTCATAACCCACGTGCCGTGGTAATCGTTGGAAAGGGCGGGGCTGCCACTTACGTTTGCCGTAAGGGGAGCGTCCTTAGTGAAGTAGATGCCGTCGTACAAGGAAAGCGTGCCGTCTTCTACGCTGCCTGCGAAGTTATAATACTGATAACGGTACAAATCGAAGTTTGCGTCGTAATATTTCGAGGTATCGTCGCTTTCTACGATCGCGCCGTTGAAGAATCTAACCAAACGTGCGCCGTCGATGAAAATATTTTGACCGTCGTAGGAATAGTACGCTTCTTGTTCAGATGCGCCGTCGGTGTATCTTGCGATACCGTCGTTTCTCAGCTGGATATAGCCTTTTTCCGAGCTGTTTTCAACGTAGTACGTGCCAACGACGGGGGTTAAATCGGAGAACCCGACGTAGAGCGTAACGTCTTTTTCAGGGAAATACGAATAGGGAACGCGCTGCGTGCAAGCTTCGTCGAAGAAATACCCGAAGGAAACGAAACCGTTATCTGCCTGATAATAGGACTGTAAACCATTGCCATTGCCTGCCAAGAAAGAGCCGAACGAGGTGTACATATTCGACGATTCGATAGAGGTGTCGAAATAGGTGCGTCTTAAGCTGCTTGCGCCTTTTACCTTCACCGATTTATCGCTGCCGGTCAAAGCGGGGGCAACGTAACAAATCGTCATCGATTTAGAAACCTGCGTTGCAAGGTCTTCGTCGTTAATTTCAGGAAGTTTGTTGGCTTCGAAAACCCAATCGTAATCCCCCCAACCGAGTTGCTGTGTAAAAGCGTTTACATTGTCAAGGGATACGTTTTCCAAACAGTCGATAACGAGATATTTTTGCGAGGTAGGGGAAACGTATTGCGCGTCGTAACCCGTTCCTACGAAAGGATTTGCATACGCATAGTCATCGCCTTTTGCCGCGTAAGCCGCCGTCGTGCCGAAGAATGCGCTGTCGTGGACAATCGAATCGTTTTCTGCCCAACCGACAAGCCCGCCTGCCGCCGCGATATAATACTCGTCCGCAGAAGCAAATTGCGAGGTGGAGCATTCTGCATAGATATCCCCCGCAGCGTAGCAGTTGGAAACAACCGCGTACTGCCCAAGCCCGCCTGCGATACCGCCGCCGCGAAGCGCGCCCGCGATTTCACCCGTGGAAATCGAGTTGTGGATAGAGGGGGTGGATACGAGGGGATAGTTAGTGGTAAGATACCCCGAAATACCGCCCGCGTACATCGTTACGCCCGATTGTACTACGATATCGACGTCCGCCTTCGAGTGGGCAATTTCCGAGGAGAAATACTGGTCGTATTCTTCATAATAATACGCCTGCTGATATCCCATCAAACCGCCGGCAAAAGAGAAGTTGCCCGAATTACCGCTCATATTGATCGTGCCGTTCGTCGCCTCGCAAAGGATGAGGTTTGCGCCTGCGCCGTAACCAACGAGCGAGCCTACGCAAAGCATATCCGAATCGCCTTGATTTTGGCTGATACCCGCTTCGATAACGAAGTTATCAAGACGGATACCGTAGAACAAACCGCTGCTTTGTACCGTCAAGTCGGTTTGGACTGCGCCGAAAAGCCCAACGTAGTTTGCGTTTTGCGAATTGATTTTGAAATTGGAGATAGTAAATCTCTGTCTTTGGCTGTTTTCGTCGATATAGCAGGAGAAACAACCGCTAAAATAGGAGCTATCCGTCGAAAGATCGCCGATTACTTTTAATTCTTCGCCTTTGCAGTCGATATCGTTCATCAAAACGTAAGCGCCTTGCACGTAGGACTGTTTCCCTGCGTTGATTTGATCTGCCATATACACGAGGTCTGCCGCCTTATAAATCAGGAAAGGGTCGTCCATCGTACCCGTCCCGTAAAGGTTGGCTACGTCTTTGCGTATGTTGTCGACCTTAATGACAAGGTCTTTATCTTCGACGGGGATCGAATAGTTGCCGTTGCCGTCGTGCGCTACGGCTTTGTCGTTGACGTAGACCGTGGGGTTGCTTTCCGAATAGAACGCGCCAAGGTCGATGGTGAATTCTACGTTCGTACCCGCTTCGACTTGCGAACCGCTGACAACGTCGGTAACGTAACGGAAACCTTCGCCTTCTTCAAATTCTACCGTGCGCGTACCCTTATAAATAGGAGAAGGGGTCGTGCTGGGAGTGCTCGTAGAGCTGTCTGTCGGGTCGGATTCACCGCACGCCGTTGCCGCCATTGCGCACGCACAGGAGAGGGAGAGCAAAAATGCAATTAAGTATTTTCTCATAATAACTCCGTATAATTATAGATTTTCGAGATGTGGGTATGGAGAAAAGGCACAGACTCCCTTTTAAACCATACAAAATAATTATACTATATATTAAAGAAAATGACAAGAAAAAACGGGGTGGTTTGTCTATTTTTATCTGTTTTTCATAAAACCGTTTTTTTCCTTTTTATAAAAAAGCGCGTTTTACTTGACAAAACCGCCGTAGTTCTATATAATGTTATACTGTGAAAGTTTAAATGGGCGAATAGACTCTTTCGCCCAAAAGAAAAAGGAGGCAGCTATGGGCTGTGGAAAGAAGAGGGCAACCTTTCATAAATGCTACGGCGTGTTATTTGGGATTTTGACGCTGCTTGTCGGCGCGTTATTTATAATGCAGGTTTGGTCGATTTACCGTTCGCCGATAAACAAACCGTATACCCTTGAAAATATTTCTACGCATTTTAAGGAAATCGCGCCCTTCGTTTGGGCTTGGGTGATTGCTTTGGCAGGGAATATTTTATTTTCGTTTATTTTCCCAAAAGAAAAAGAAAAGCCGCTCCAATATAAAGACGATACTTTGGTTGTAAAACGTTTGCGTGCTCGCTTGAAAGACGATGGCAGATGCGTGGCTGACATTAACAAAGCCAAAGCGATTTCTATCGTTTTATGGGTGCTCTTTTCTTTGGCGTTCGTCTTTACGATCGTCGTATGTCGTTTTTATTTATCCAAAACCTCGTATTCGTCTGTATTCGAATCGGAGTTTTTCTCCCAGCATAACGGCACGGCGGAACGTTTGGTGAAGATTTTGCCTTGGGTTTTCTCCTGTATCTTGCTGGCAATCGCCGCGTTGGAATGTACGGCGTATCGAAAGAGCAGACAGGCTGCGGTATTGAAAGCGCATATTGCGGAAAACGCAAGGGTGCAGAAAGAGGCGAAACGCCTTGGGAAGACGGAAGAGGATTTGCAAAAAGACGCGACGGTAAAAGCCGTGGCGGAAACGGTGGCGGCTTGTGCGCAAAAAGGGCGTTTGGATAAGTTACAGCCCTGTATCGAGGCTTGTTTAAAACGGCAAGAGAAAGAGCAGGCGCATTATGAAAGCGTTTGCCAAAAGGTAAGCGAGACGCGAGTAAGACAAGCCCGCAGAGAAGAGAGAAGAAAAAAACTTTCCCGCATTACGCCCACCGCGCTTTGGACGGCGCGCGCTTTGGTGTTCGTCGGAGCCGTGGTGTTGATCGTGATAGGCGCAAGCAACGGCGGTATGTTAAATCTTTGGGAGAAGGCGGAGAAGATATGCACGCAGTGCATCGGCTTGGGGTAAGAAACGGCTTATATACGTCGCATTTCGGCGAAGAAACTGCGTATAAGGACGCATCTTAAAACAAAAACGGAACCTGCCCTCAGTTACATACAGGCGTATGCGCCTATCGGGCAGAACCGCGTGTTTTGTTCTAATCTGCAACCCTTCTCCACAGTTTCGTGTAACCGAGTGGTTACGTATGCCCAGTAAACTCCTGTCGGGGTACTCACTTCTTCTTGTCTTGCTCGTATCTAACCCGTTTCGTGTAACTACTCGGTAACATCGTAGGACGACGGAACGATAGACAAGACTGGATGCAACGGAACGTTGCCTGCAACCCTTCTCCACAGTTTCGTGGGGCTGAGTGGTAACACCGCAGGGCGGTGGAGAGATAGATAAGACTCGATGCAACGGAACGTTGCTGCTCGTATCTAACCCGTTTCGTGTAACTACTCGGTAACATCGCAGGACGACGGAAGGATAGACAAGACTGGATGCAACGGAACGTTGCCTGCAACCCTTCTCCACAGTTTCGTGTAACCGATAGGTAACATCGCAGGTCGGTGGAGTGATAGAAAAGACTCGATGCAACGGAACGTTGCTGCTCGTATCTAACCCGTTTCTACGAATAGGTAAATCAAAAGGATTTTTATGAAGAAATTTTTTGGAAAAATTAAAAGATGGTTTGTCAATCACAAGCCTTCCAAACGCCGTATTATTCAGTTATATGCGGCGCTGCTCTATAACGCCAATATCAAGGGCTTTTTCAACGGTCAAATTTATAAAGGCCCTGTGAAAAACGTCTGCGTTCCGGGGCTGAACTGCTATTCCTGTCCCGGCGCGGCGGCGTCCTGTCCTTTGGGCGCGTTGCAAAACGCTTTGTACGCTTCGAATACGAGTATGCTTGCCTATATATTCGGTACGATCGTCTTGTTTGGCTTGCTGCTTGGGCGCACGATTTGCGGGTTTTTATGTCCGATTGGGCTTGGGCAAGAACTCCTTTACAAAATCAAAACCCCGAAGCTCCGTAAAAGCAGAGCGACCTACGTGCTGTCCTATTTGAAATACATAATCTTAATCGTATTGGTCGTAGTGTTGCCGTTGATGTACGCCGTACCCGGATTTTGCGAATATATCTGTCCGGCGGGTACGTTAGAAGGCGGCGTAATCTCGCTGTTTAACGAGGAAACGCGGGGTAGATTGGGAATGCTCGGTCCCTTGTTTACGTGGAAATTTACCTTATTGGTGCTCTTCATCGTAGCGGGGATTTTCGTGTTCCGTTTCTTCTGTCGTTTCTTCTGCCCGCTCGGCGCGTTCTACGGTTTCTTCTGCCGCATTGCGTTGCTTGGGGTGAAACTCGATAAAAACAAATGTACCGATTGCGGTTTGTGTATCAGCGCTTGCAAAATGGATATTAAAAAGGTCGGCGATCACGAATGTATCCATTGCGGCGCGTGTATCTCCGTTTGTCCCGCCAAGGCGATTTCTTGGAAGGGTTCGAAACTTTTTGTGCGCGGCAACGAAACGCAGGCGCCGACGGCAGGGGAAGAATTAAAGCCCTTGACCGCAATGTTAAAACCCGTACAGCCTGCGAAAGAAGAGCCTGCATTACCCGTAGAGGTAAAAACGGATGTAGCAGCTCCGCAAGAGGAGGTGCGCGATGAGTAAGGTGAAAAGAATTATTATCATCGCCGTGGCAGCGGTAGTGATGCTCGGCGTGCTTGTGTATTATAACTTTATCGACAAGGCGTTGGTGTCGGGGGTAAAAATCGGCGACGTTTGCCCGACGTTTTCCGTTCGTTTGTACGATAACGAATCGAAGGGCTCGCACGAGGCGACGGACGAGGAGTTTGCGTTGGAGGCGGAGCGCGGAAAGTTTGTGGTTATTAATTTCTGGGCGACGTGGTGTGGGCCTTGTAAGGCCGAATTGCCGCACTTTGACGAGTTCCAAAAGGATTATGCCGAGGACGTAACGATCATTGCGTTAAACGGCGAGAGATCGCTTGGATACGAAGGATTGCGTGAATGGATTAACACCAACGAAGAAAGCAAGGATTGGAAGAATTTCGATATCCTGTTTGGATATTACGATACGGAAACAAACGATTTGTACAAGAAACTGGGCTTTACCAGCGGAGATTTGCCCGCAACTGTGATTTTGGATAGAGAGGGTAAAATTATTGAAAGCAGGGAAGGCAAAATGTCCTACGAAGAGCTGGAAAATATTATCGTTCCGTTGTTAAAATATTAAAAAATGTGTATAAAAAAATTCCCGAAGCATAACGCTTTGGGAATTTTTTTTGTTTGTTTTTGATTATGAGATTTTACAAATCAAATCGAACGTTTCCTTATTGCCGTTTGCCGTACCGACGCGCAAGACAACCGTTTGTCCTGCTTTTACGGTAATCGTCGTCAATTCTTTGCCTTTAAATACGTCCGTGCCGATCCCGACGGAAGCGTTATCGCTGGTCGAGGTCAAGACGTAGGTTACGTCGCCGTCCGTAGGCGCGGTTAAGCAATAGTATACGTAGCTGTGAAGTTTCGTCGTAATCGACGTGGTTTCTTCCGTGATGAGGTAGGGGTTGTCTTCCGTACCAGGAACCGCAGAGCTGTAATAGAAACAAGCCGAAAGCCAAGCATTTTCCAACGAAGTAGCAGAGGCCTCAAGCATACTGACGGGACGGTTGAGTTTGGTATAATTGACCAAGAACTCGTACAACTCCTGCGTTACGGGGTGTAAGCCGTCTTTGTTTACGTAGTTTTCATAACATACTGCGTTGGGGTCGGGATTTTCGGGAACGAATACGTTGTCGCCTTCAAACGTACCCACGCCGCCGTAGTTGGAGATAAACCACGAATAATCCTTTAAGAGGAAATTGCCTTCGACCGTCTTACCGCAATGTAACGCGTAAGAATTACTAACTTCGGCAAACGTAGCAAACGTACAGCCTTCGAAAAGGCGGGGGGCTTGCGCCGTGATTGCCGCATAGATAATTTCACCGGGCATTTCTTTCGTGCCCATACGGTAATAGCCAACCGACTCGTCATAGAAATAGCTGGTGCTAAAATCTACGTCCTTGAGGATTGTACCCTGGGGTACCGTCGCTTTTTCTTTCAGCTCTTTCGCGTACACTTTTTGGTATACGTTAGAGGGCTCCCAAGCGGGGTCTGCAATACGCGCGAAACGGAAACGGATACGAGTGCCTACTTCGCCCGTAAAAGAGAAAGTGGCTCTCCATTCGTTATTATAATATTTTCTGGTGCACGAGACGGTGGACAGAAGATTTCCGTTGTCCAGCTTCGTGGCTTCGTTTCCGAGATAATTTCCCTCTTCGTCCGTAGGGATATAGTGCGCGCTAGCGTCGTGCTGTTTTAACGAAACGTTCGGTGTATTCAAAGTATAAAGGGCGTATTGACCTGCAGACGAGACGGAGAAGGACATAAAGACGTAACCGCTGTTGCCGATTTCTACTTCAAAGTACCCTTCTTTCATTTGATAACGGTCGAAAGGTTCGCCTTTGCCCTTGATGCTCGTTGCTGTTTCAGGGTTCAAAAAAGCGGGGTCTTTCTTTTCTGCGGGCAGTACGGCGGTTTTATTGCAAGTCTTGCAAACGCCGTTGGTGTAGTCGTGCCCAATCGCCGAAAACTTAGCCGTTTCTTCCGCGTCGCATTGTTTACAATCGCGGTGTTTTTCGCCTTTTTCGGTGCAAGTAGCAGCCGATACCAGCTCCCAATCTTCCCAATCGTGAATATAGAGTTCTTTCACGGTGGTATGGGTGGGGTCAAGCATACAAACGAAGGCTTGCTGTCCAAGTTCGGTGCAAGAGCCTTGCTTGATGACGTCGCCGTCCATCCATTCGTGTGCGGTTGCGTCTACGGGAATCGTAGCCGTCTCCACGTGCGAGGGATCGTCTTTACAAACCCGCTTTTTTTCGCCGCTCGTAACGCAAGTTGCTTCCGTTACCGTTTCCCAAGCTCCCCAGTTGTGGACGTGCTCTTCCTCCTCGCCGCAAGCCGAAAGGGGCAATGCGGAGAGAAGTAAGATAGAGGAGAGAAAAACTGTTAAATTCTTTTTCAAGCGTAACATAGTCGTTTCTCCGTTTATGCTCTGTACGAGAAGTCTTTATAATAGAAGCACATCATTTGCCACGAGTTTGCAATGCCGTCGTAGTGTGCGGAATAACGAACGACGTTATCGATTGCTTTGAACAATTCTTGGGTCAAGGGAGTAAAGCCGTACAATTCGCCGCTGACCTGCCCTGCCATATATACGTAGGTGTCAATCAAATCGGTATAGTCGGTGCCGTTGACGTAGAAAATACGTTCTTCTACCGGTCTGTCCCAAGGATAATATTCGGCGGATTCGTCGTCAACGCGCATCGATTCGAGGATATACGTCAACGAATAATTGCTGTCGAGATAGGTGGTGTAGTGGGTTGCGAGATAGATAACGCTACCCATACTGCCGTCTGCGTTCTTTACGTGATAATAGCCGTCTTCTTCGCTGTACATATAGTCCATTGCGTCTTTAACGAATAAGGTGCCCGAGGACATATTTTGCGAATAGCTGGTTGCCATCGGAGTAAACTGTTGCACGGTTTCGCCTTTGTTTTCAATGGTTACGTTGTATACTGCCGCTTTATCGTCGTAGGTGGTACAAAGCAAATAATAGGTCGTGTTTGCTTCCATATACCAATAGAATTCAAAGTTCAGGTCGGGATATTCTACACCGTCGATGATTTGTGTGCTGTTGAAGGTTTTATAGGCAAATTCGCCAATCAATTCTTGGTTTTCGTTTGCCAACCAGCACATCGTGTCAAGGGTACCCGTCGAATAGACGTGATATACTGCGCTTTCCGTCGGGGTGAACTTGTATTTAAATCCACGAGGTTTCATTTCGAAAAGTACTTCGACGGTATTGTTGCCTTCGTGCATTTTAATTGCACCCTCGAAGGTAATACCGCGCATCGGGTCCTCAAAGGCTTCGTCTGCGTAGTTCTCGTAATAGCAACAAAGTTCTAACCATTCTTTATCGTGGGAAGGACCGTTCCAGTTTTGGTATTCGGTTACGTTCATCGTAATCATTTGCAAGATTTCTTTAATTTCTTGCGTAACGGTTGCATAACCCCAAAGTCTGCCTGTGGGCTGGTTTGCCGCCCAAGCAATTTGTTCTACCGCTTCGGAGAGGTTAAAGCCGTTGGCAACGCAATACCCGTTGTATGCCAACATCCAAAGACTAGTTGCCGAGCACCATTTCGAGGCATACCAAACGTTTACAAGCAAGAGGGGACCGTCTTCCGTTCCTACGTGATAATAACCGTCTTTTTCGTTATACACGACGTCTGCATATTCTTTAAATTGCGCCGTCGCGTTTTCTTCGGTATTTAAAACGTTTGCAGCGTCTCTGTAGACGTGCGCGTCTGTGCCTGCGCTTGCGGGAATATCGTCGATATCCAAAACGCGCAGGTTTCTAAGACATACGATATCGTCGTGGCTCGCGTCCGAACCGTCTTTTTGGAAGGCAAAGGTCAAGGTGTGTTCGCCTGCTTCGTAATCCTTAAAGACGTATGCGTAGCAGGTCGTCCAACCGTCGAGGTGGTACCCCGAAATTTGCTTTACCTTCACGCCGTCAAGCAATAAGCAGAAGAAATCGCCGCCCGTTACTTGCTGTTCTGCGCCAATCATATACTCGAAAGCAATCACGTCGCCTTCCGCCGCGTTAAAGTCGGCAAAGAAGAGCGCCCAAGAATTGTTGATTTTTTGGTTGGAAGCTTGGATGTACTTCCCGTCCGCGTCTTCTTTAATTAGCCAAGGCCAGTTGTATTCGTCGTAGTCCTCGTCGCCTTCTTCTACGCCCTTTTCCTGCCAACGGAAGCTAAAATCGCCCGCTTCGTCAAACGCCGATTTCAATGCGGAAGCAGAGGGGGTCGCCACGTTGGGTTTTACAAGCTCGTTGCCGGGATTGGGGTTCTCACCATCGCCGGGGCCGGGTAATTCTTTTGCTTTTTCCCATACGTAGGGCTGATAGTCGTCGCCGAGGAATTTATCAAAGCGCACCGTCCAGTCGCTTTTCGAGGTCATCGAGCCGACGTGGTTGAATACGACGACGCCGTAGCGGTCAATCATAATCGTCTGCGGAATGCTGCCGCCTGCGCCAAAGAGCGTGGCAAGGTTGCCTTCGCCCGCTTTCGCCATATTCAGCAAAAGCCCCGAGCTGTTTTTGTAAGCGGCAACGGAAGCGTTGTCGTCGGTGGTGGAGATGGCAAGACATTCGACGTCTTCGCCGTATTCGATGATAGCGTTGTTTAACGCGGGGAATTCTTGTTTACAAGGCCCGCACCACGTCGCCCAGAAGTTGATAACCAGCAATTCTTTTTCGCCAAGGATATCCGAAAGGGTATATTCGGTATTATCCGAGGTGCGTACGGTGAAATCGTACATAACGCTGCCGAGCTCGTAACGAGTGTTTGCAGGAGCTTCGCCGTCTAAAACGCCAATGGGAGTAATTTCCGCTTCTACCTGCGTGCCTTCAAGCGCAATCGTCTTATAGCTGCGCGCGGGGATATAGCCGTTGGGAAGATTTTCCAAAACGACTTCGTATTCGTCGGCTGCAATATCGGTAAAATATACTCTGCCCGATTTGGGAGTCGTGTCCTGCGCAACGACTTCTTCGCCGTCCATCAGCTTTACCGTAACGCCCTTAAAACCGAATCCGCCCGCGTTTGCTACGCGTACGCAATAGCTATAATCGGTAGGTTCCGGGGGAATAACGGTGGAAGGAGACGGAGTGGGCTCCGGCTGGGGATCCTCGCCGCAAGCCGCCGCCGCAACGCCCAAACCAACGCACAGCAACGCCGACGCGGTTAAAAGAGCAAGCTTTTTAAAAAGTTTCATAAAGTATTACCTCAAATATGGTTTTTTTCTTAAATTATTCTGCCAAAGTCAACACGATAACGTTGTCGCTATATGCGGTGGGGGTGGTCGTGGGACCGTCAAAGTTTACGCTAACGCCGCCGTCGTTGGGGTGCGCGGTGAATACGTGAATTTCGTATGCGCCTTCGCCTTCGTCGCCGCCGTAGGTTACTTCGCCGTTTGCGTCCGTTGCGTCGCTGAAAGTGCAGGTATTGATACAAAGCTGTACTTTATAACCTTGTACGGGGTTGCCGTCCTTGTCAACGATTTTGAACTTGTAGCCTTCTTTGGTTGCGGGCGTGGACGAGTGAGGGGTCGAATCGTCTGCGGGATCGCTTTCACCACAAGCCGCAAACGCACAAATACCGCTGCAAAGGGTCAGCGCAAGGCAAAGCCCCGCAAGTTTCTTAAATACTTTCATAATAGCCTCCTTAGGATAATTTATCCTTCCTTAAATTTTTCTTGTTTTTATAAAAACGCATAATACCACAGTTTACGCATAGCCATTGTATCATAAAAACGATAAAAAAGCAACCGTTTTATTTATAAAACGAATTATAATTTTTCATTTGCGCACGTTTTCATCTAAAAAACACAAAAAAATCCGCGGACAAGACTGCCGCGGATAGATTTTTCAAGAAAAACGAGGGGAGATTATAACAGGCTTGCCGCGTCCTTATCGCAGATAATCGTTACGAACGGGTGAAGTTGCAGGACGGAAGCGGGCAGAGCGGGAGTGATTTCGCCTTTTACCATACCGCGTACGGCTTCGGCTTTGTTCTTGCCCGATACGACCATTAAAATCGATTTCGCCTGCATAATGTTCTTGATACCCATCGACAACGCCTGACGGGGAACTTCGTCAATCGAAGCAAACAAACGGGAGTTGTCTTTGATGGTGTTTTCGGTAAGGTCAACAAGGTGGGTAAGCGAATCGAAGGGGGTGTTGGGTTCGTTAAACCCGATGTGTCCGTTCGAGCCGAGCCCCAAAACCTGTACGTCCTGTTTCATCGTTTCCAAAAGCGCGTTATAACGGTCGCACTCCTTTTGTGCATCGGGCGCGCTGCCGCAGGGCAGGTTGGTGTTCTTTTGGTCGATATCGATATGGTCGAAAAGGTTGGTGCGCATAAAGTACGCATAGCTTTGGTCGTGGTCCGCCGTCAAACCGACGTATTCGTCCAAGTTTACGGTAGAAACGTTTTTATACGAAGCGCCGCCGTTTTGGCAATCTTTCGCCATATATTGATACATACCGATAGGGCTAGAACCCGTAGCCAAACCCAAAATCGCGTTAGGGTTGTTTTTAACGAGTTCAATCATAATTTCGGCTGCTTTTTTGCTCATTTCATCGTAATTTTCGGTGATGATAACTTTCATAAGAAAAAACCTCGCAATAATTTTTAATAACGGTTTTATTATAAACCATTCTATAAAGAAATGCAAGTATTTGTCGATATATTCCGTCTAAAAAGTTTTTACTCTTAAAAATTTTTGAAAGTAAAAAATCTCTCTAATTTTTTTGTTTTTTCACGCAAAAATCTTTGACAAGCCTTAAAAAATATGGTATAGTAGTATAGCTTTTGACAACAGAGCCGTGCAGAAGTACCCAAGAGGCTCAAGGGGCTCCCCTGCTAAGGGAGTAGTATGGGAAAACCGTAGCGCGGGTTCGAATCCCGCCTTCTGCGCCAAAAAAAGAGACGTCCGTTTGGGCGTCTCTTTTTGCGTGTAGGCGGGCCGCTCGAAAACGCGAATTGCCGCGGGTTCGCGCGAGGAGCGAGAAGGTCGGTGGTTTGTTTTTTTAAGGAAGACGAGCGACGACGCTATGAGCAAAGCGAATAATATTGCCTTCTGCGCCAAAAAAAGAGACGTCCGTTTGGGCATCTCTTTTTTTGGTGTATAGGCGGGTCGCTCGAAAGCGCGGAAGTAGGGTCGCTAAACAAACCAGTTGCACCAGTTTTAAATGGTTTTGTCTTGACAAAAAGAGCAATCCAATATATAATCAAAAAAAAGACTTGGAGGCTACGATGAAGAAACTGGTTTGCGTTTTGCTTTGTTTTGCGTTTTCTTGCGGCGCTTTTGCTGCGTGTGGTGAGAGTGAAAACGAGGCGGGAAACGGCACCGAAAACACTACGACGCATCCCCAAGGCACACTTACGATTATCGAGGGGCGCGGCGAAGTATATCCTTATCAAGACCGCATAAAAGAGTGGTTATTGCAGCCGTACGGTACGGACGTTGCAGACTATTATTTCGAAACGGAGAATCAAGCGCAAGGAATCGTTTTGTCCTGGGAATACAACGCTTCGGATGCGACGGGGTTTATTCTTTGCTATGGCGAAAGCGGTTGTAGCAAAGAGGAAAAGACGGAAGTGGTGTTGGGGGAACGAATCCGAGAGTATGAACTATTTAATTTGTACAAGGATACGAAATACGATTGGTCGGTTACCGTTACGACGGAAAACGGCGGGAGTATAACGAAAGAAGAAAGTTTTAAGACGACAGCGATCGGACCCCGTACCTTGCAATTTGAGGATATCTATAACACTCGCGACGTGGGCGGCTACGTAACGGAGAGCGGGAAAAAGACAAGGCAGGGATTGATGCTGCGTGGCAGCGAAATACCCGGTTATCTTAGAGAGGCAACGAAGAAAGAATTGGAGCCGTTTGGAATCAAAACGGATTTGGATATCCGCGGTTACGGCGAAGAGTCTGGGTATAAGAAAGAAAGTCCCATTCCGGGAGCGGAGTTGAAATATGTGATGATAACGGGGTATATGGGCGCGTTTAGCTTGACGGAAAATTATAAAGAAGTCTTTTCGATGATGGCAAACGAAGAAAATTATCCTATGTACGTGCATTGCACGGCGGGGGCTGACCGTACGGGTACGGTTATCTTCCTCGTCAACGCGCTACTTGGCGTACCCGAAGAATTGCTGATACAAGATTTCGAGTTTACCAGCTTTTCAAAATGGGGGATTCGCAGTCATTTGGAAGAAGGCGAGGAGGGTTACGGTGCGGCGTTTAGACAGTTTTTGGCAAAATTAAAGACGTACGAAGGGGAAACCTTGGCAGAAAAGACGGAAAATTATATGTTGACAATTGGGGTAACGCAAACGGAAATCGAGAGTATCTGTGCGATAATGTTGGAAACGTAGATTTTGTAAAAAATGACAAAATTTACGATATTAAAAGAATCGCAATAAATCAATATAAAAAAAGAAAAAGACGCGGACGTGTATGCGTCTTTTTCTTTTTTTTTCTTTTCAAAGAAATTTATTGGCGAATTTTTTGTGGTATTTCTTCGGTAAAATCTAAGATTTTGACAGGCAGTCGAATGATTTCCGTGTGTAAATCGCCGTAGAGCTGATTATACAAAGTTGCCGCCGAGCGATACCCGATTTGATAAGCGTCTTGCTGGATAACGTAGGGACGGATAAGTTTGGCTTCCGTAGAGGAAAAATCGTTATCAAAAAGCATCAATTTTATGTCTTTGGGAATGGAAAGATTTAGGGCGTTCGCAGCCGAAATAACGGCGTCGGTAATCGTTCGCGAACCGTTGGTAATGATAACTTCCGTTTCGGGATTTGCCTTCAAATAGGCGGTTACGTCGTTGTAAATTTCTTGCGAACTAAACATTTTCGAGGTTAAAACGCTTTGCTTGTCTTTTTGACCGAAATACTTGGAGATGCCAGCCAGGTATCCGTTCAAACGTTCTTCTACCGACGTTGCAAGCGACGAGGGGGAGGTTAAATAAAGGAGACGTTTGTACTTTTTGGCGTGTAAAAATTTTACCGCTTCAATCATAGCGTTATAGTTGTCCGTGGAAACGAAAGAGGAGTTGATGTTTTTAAAGTATCTGTCGATAATGGCGATGGGGTAACGTTTTGCAGACAACTGCAACAATTCGTGGTTAACGAGTTCGTTGTCCGTTGGGAAAAGGATAACGCCCTTAACGTCCGAGGAAAACGCCGAGTGAATGTACTGTGCCTCTTTTGCTGGGTTGCTTTTGGATAATTTTATCGAAACGTCCAGCATATGCTCGTCGCAAAAATCGGTGATGCCGTAGAGTATGTCTTGCGCAAAGCTGGTACGAATGGCGGGTACGATAAAATAAATTTTCTTTTTGGAACGCAAATCCGTCGCGATAGAGGTTTTGGTTTTTTCGGTGGTAAAATACCCCTTGCCGTGGATATTGACAAGCAATCCTTGGTCGATTAGTTTTTGATACGCCAAACGGATAGAACGCCGACTGGTCGCAAACTTGGTCGCTAACATTCGTTCGCTGGGCATCTTATAATTTGCTTCAAAAGAAGCTTGTTTTATGATTTCCATTAAAAAATTCGTGATTTGCTTTTGTGGGCTTGCTGCACTCATAACCTTCCTCCTTTGTTTATTAGTATTATAGTGGATGTGCGTACGTTTGTCAATTCTTTTTATCGTGATAATTGAACCAGTTGTACCAGTTTTCACCCTTTACGTTTTTCTTTTTATATTCGTTTATATATAATGTGTAATAGAAATTTAATATAAAAATTTTCCAAATTTACCAACTATATTTGTACCAGTTAAACCAGTTTTTCTGCGCAAGTGTTGACTGAGAAAAACAAATATAGTAAAATTTGTAGTGTAATCAATAAAAAATGGCAGGGTGTATGCTGTTTCAAAAATGGAAAGGGGCTAGCCCCTTTGTTAGTTGCCCGCAACTAACAAAGGATAGTATTTGATTTTGCGATGACAAGGAGTGACGTTATGGCTTTGGAAAAGAATAGACAAGGAATTGGTTTTGATTTCCAAAAAGGTTTGATTTCTTCCGTCGTGTTTGACGGAAGGGAAATTGGGGCAAAACCCACCGATATTTTTTCTTTGCGTTTGACGGATAAAACGGGGAAAACCATCGATTTGTTTTCGCGTGATGCGCGCAAGGTGCAGGTAAACGAGGGAGCAAAGGGGACGACCGCTACCTATTCGGGTTTTTTAGAAGACGTTGCGGTGACCGTGTTTGTTTTTGAAGAAAAAAACGGAATCAATGTCCGTTTTTCCGTGAAAAACGCTACGGATAAAATCGTTGAACATATCGAGCCTTTGCCGTTAATTTTGAAGCCGTTTATCAAAAACGGCGGTATTGGGCGTATGCTTTTCCCGTATAACGAGGGTGCGCTTGTAGAAAACGACGATTTACGTTCGACTTCGCATTTGAAACATTTAGAACCGAAATATCCCACGGTTACTTGCTGTGGACTGTTCCCTGGTATGCTCTGTTCGCAATTTATGGCGTATCTTTGCGGAAACGGCGGATTGTATATCGGGGCGCACGACGAATTGCGCGGACCTAAGGAAATCGATTATTACGCCATTGACGAGGCGAAAAATATACAAACGGAAATCCGTTTGTATTCGGGCAAAAGCTACGGCGAAGATTTTTCGACCGACTTCGATATGGTTTACCGCTTTTTTGAGGGCGATTGGCAGGACGGCGCGGAGATTTATAAAAACTGGTTTTACGAGCACTTACCCAAAGGGCTGAAAAAAGTAAAGAATAACGATAAATTGCCTGACTGGTATACCGATTTTCCTATCATTTTGACCTACCCCGTAAGAGGGTATCACGATATGGACGAAATGACGGAGAACGAGCTGTTTCCCTATATCAATATTTTGCCCTACGTCGATAAATTTTCTAAGGCGACGGGCGCGAGAATTATGGTGCTTTTAATGCACTGGGAAGGTACGGCGCCTTGGGCTCCTCCCTACGTTTTTCCTCCCTTTGGAGGCGAAGAGGAATTTGACAAGCTTTTCCACGCCTTAAAAGAAAAGGGGCATTTGCTTGGGGTGTACTGTTCGGGATTTTCGTTTACGGAACAAAGCAACGTTTTACCTTCGTACGATTGCAAGGAAATACTCAAAGACAAAGAAATTTTCAGAGCGTTTTGCGCAGGGCGAGACGGGAAAGTTCTCCGCAGCACGGTATGCGAGGGACAGAGAAGCGGCTACGATATTTGCGTTGCTTCGGACAAGGGCAGAGAGATTTTGGACGAAGCGTATCAGCCGTTATTCGATAAAAAACTCGATTACGTGCAAATCTTAGACCAAAACCACGGCGGCAGCCAGTTGTTCTGTTATTCGAACGAACATAATCATCCGCCTTGCGTTGGGGATTGGATGACGACGGAAATGAAAGCTCTGTTGGACGACTGGAACGCTAAAGCCGAAAAGACCTTGTTGGGTTGTGAATCTGCTGCAAGCGAGCCGTTTATTCAAAACCTGCTCTTCTCGGACAACCGTTTTGAATTGACGCACTTTATCGGCAAAGCGGTACCCTTATACTCGTACCTCTATCACGAATTCGTGCACAACTTTATGGGCAATCAAGTTTGCAACCTTTTGCCTGCCGCTAGTTATTTGTATCGAGTAGCGTATTCGTTTGCGGCAGGGGATATGCCAACCTTGGTGTTAAATCCCAAAGGATACATTCAATCCTATTGGGGTCAAAGAGATTTGGGGGACTTGCCCGTGGAAGAGGACGTACTAACGTTCTTGAAGAATCTGCGTGATTTTTATATGGAAAATCGCGATATAATGTGCTTTGGGAATCGAGTAAAGACGACTAGGTATACGACAGGCGAGATAACCTATCGCAACGATTTGTACGCTCGGTCGTATACGGCGGAAGAAGTTTTGACTGCCGCGTACGAATTAGACGGCAGGAAGATGCAGATTTTTGTCAATTACAACAAAGAACCTAAAACAATCGAGTGCGGGGAGAAAACGATAACGCTCGACCCTTTCTCGGTGGTGAAGATAGAATTATAACGCAGGAGATAAGTATGGAAAAGAAGATAATTACTATTTCAATAATCGGGGTAGGGGCGCGTGGCGCGGAAGCGTATGGACGATACATATCCGACTCGAAAGACAAATTTGAAATCGTCAGCCTTTGCGACGTCAGCGAAGTTCGTTTGGAGAAATACGGAAAGATTTTTTCGGTAGCCGAGGAGAATCGTTTTATGGACGAAGAAGTGTTTTTCGAGAAAAAGCGCAGCGACGTATTGTTGATTGCGACGATGGATCGTATGCACGTTCGCCAAGCAATGAAAGCGTTGGATTTGGGGTATGACCTTGTGTTGGAAAAGCCTATTTCCGACGACGTAAACGAATTGAGAATGCTTGCGAAAAAAGCGAAAGAAACGGGTAGAATGGTGCTCGTTTGCCACGTGCTTCGTTATAACGTTATGATCAGTAAATTAAAATCCCTGTTAGATAGCGGTGCAATTGGGCGTTTGATTTCAATGGATCAGACGGAAAACGTATGCTTTTGGCATCAAGCGCATTCCTTCGTGCGCGGAAATTGGCGCAATCGTGAACAAACGACGCCGATGATTATGCAAAAATGCTGTCATGACCTTGATTTGATACAGTATTTTATTGACAGCCGTTGCCGCTCCGTTTCGTCCATGGGTGCGCTTTCCTATTTCAAGGCGGAAAATAAACCCGAAGGGGCGGCGGACAGATGCCTCGATTGCAAGTACAAGATGGATTGCAAATACAGCGCGTACAGAATTTATATCGACGGCTGGCTCGGGGGCGGAAAAGTAGATACCTTCCCGTACAATTTGATTACGGATACTTTGCCGATTACGGAAGAGGCGTTAGAAAAATCTCTTCGCGAAACGAACTACGGAAAATGCGTATTTGCCTGCGATAACAACGTCGTGGATAATCAAACGACGATTATGCAATTTGAAAACGGCGTAACGGCAACCTTGAAAATGGAAGGGTTCACCGCGCGCGGCGGTCGTGATTTCCGCTTCTTTGGCACGGAAGGGGAATTGGAATTGTACGAAATCGAAGACAAGATAATTCTTCGTCGCTTTATGGAAGCGCCGAAGGTTTGGAAGATTAGCGAACTGGTGGACGACTTGGGTGGACAAGGCGCAGGCGGACACGGCGGCAGCGATTGGCGCATGTTCGACTATTTGTATAGTATTTATTTTACGGATAAGTTAAACGCGAGATCGTCAATCGAGGGTTCGATTGAAAGCCATTATATGGCGTTGGCCGCAGAGCAGTCGAGATTGGAGGGCGGAAAGCTTATCGAAATAAAAGAGTATAGAAATTAAAAGAAAAAAAATAAGGAGGAGAAACAGTTGAAATCGGTGCTTAAGTGGATATTGGGAATTTCGGCGGGGATTTGTGCGATGTCGGCGGTTTGTTTGCAATCGGCGAACGTTTCTGCGGACGTAGAGGCTACGGCTGAACACAGCGCAACCGTTACGGAAATCAACAACGAGGGCTTGGATAACGGCAATTCTTTCGTTATGTGTTTAAGCGGTAATCCGTATATGACGACGGAAGATTGGAACAAAAATAAGAATTGGTTGAATGCCGAAGAGGTTACCGATCGCACGAACGTTGATTTTTCCGCGAATAATTTGTGCAATATTCCCCTTGATCAAAATCTTAGCGAATATAATCTCGAAGACTATATTTACGTAGACGGGGAAACGCTTGCCGAGTTTTCAAAAACGCATGATTATAAGGTAATTGCAAACAAAAGACAGCGCGTCAATACGATTTCCTTGGATTTTGACCCCAACGTTTTATCTTCGATTGAAGTGATTGAAATTAAGGCGGGATGCCAGTTGCCCACAATCGAATATTCGTATTTGGGCACGGGAGAATTTTCCTGTATCGAAATCCAAGAGGACGCGAAGTTTGAAAAGCGTAGCGGCGCTTGGCGGGAATATTTCGGCGGCTATGAAGAGGGCGTTGAATATAACGGCAGTAAAGATTATTTCAATCGTTTCTTGCAAACTTCGTATAAAGGGCATACGGCGGTTTCTTTGAACTCGCATACGAATTTCTTTGCGGAACACGAAATACAGGGCGAGAAATTAGAAGGCAATACGGCGCTCGTTTCCGTTTCGAATACCGAAGCGGGTAATTTGATGGTGTTAAACTTTGTCAATCCCATCAACCCCGACGAATTTAACCGTTTGAACTTGCGGGTGTATATCAATCATCAAATCGACGTTTTGACGTATAACGCCGATTCGATTACGGAAGAGTCGTTGGGCTCTGCTTTAGAAGCGTTTACCGTCGGCGGGGGGAAATTTACCTATCTTCAATTAAACACGGCGTTGTACGTGGGCGATGACAACCTCGTCGATGCCATCGTATTTAAGTTTGTAGACGATTGTCAGCCCCAGTATAGGGACGGCGAAATTTTATACGACCCAAACGGGGAAATTATCAGAGATACGTTCTTCTTCGTTTCCTTTAACCTCGAATACGAAGAGGGCGGGGATTTGGTCAGCGAGGATTCCTTTATGGTCGTGGAAAACGGCGACGTGTACGACCTCACCTTCCGTTTTAATAAATTCGGTCCTATTGAAAATGCGGAATTGGATACCTCGAAGGTAGAGATAAACGGCTATCCCTTGTCCAAACTTCTTGCGGAAAACAAAGACGTGGTTGCGCAGTGGTACCCCTCGAGAGGGATTTATCAAATCAACGTTTCGATTCCTAAATCGTATACGGGTGCGGCGCAGATTAAAAATCCTCAATACAATTTTACCGGCAACAATATGAGCGTTTTGGAAGGCTTGGCTTTCCCGAACGGCGAGATTTTAGAAAAATCCTATACCTGCCATTTATACACAGGGGAAAATTTGTTGGATAGCGAGCTTATAAAAGAATATAAGAGTGTTGAAGTCGAAAGAGTCTTGTTTAATTACGTAGAAGAAACGGGGAATTTGGAGTTTGTCGTCTACTTTAATACCCCCATAACGGCTTCGGGGTATAACCACGCTTGTGAAAGAGAGGATTGGAGAGCAGACGAGGACGTAAAAGACATAATCCATTACGATGAAGGCAGCGCGGAAATCTTTATTGCAGGCGGTTATAAATCTTCGCTGCTTGACAATATTCGCCTTAACGGCTTTACGGTCGGTGAGTGGCACGCGCTTGACGCAAGAGCGCTTACGAATATTCAGGTGCATTACGGTAGAGCCTTAGAGATGAACAGGTTGGATATTTGTATCGAATCGGCGTCCAAAGGAACCTATAACCGTCTTTACGATTTTGCAATGGAAGGCGAAGGGATCACGATAGAGGTCCTTTCGGGGTTGAAGTTTATGACGGGCAGAAGAGTGGAAAAAACGCAAACCTTTGAAATGAAAGGCGGCGTATTCTACGAACAAATTCTTGGCAATGCGTTGCACGTTTACTTTGACGGCTGCGAAGTAAAAGACGGTCAGGAAATCGTCGTACAGACGGCTGTATCTAAGGCAAGTGTCGCCGTAGTAGGCGCGCAAGGCTATAAGATTGACTGCAAAGAAAAAGACGGCAAAAAGACGTATACGATTACGTATGACGGCGATAAAACCTTTAGCTTTACGGTAAAAGAAGATATCGTAAAAACCCCTACGGAAGAAAAGGAAGAGGGGTGTTCGTCCTATCTTGGCATTGGTGCAATGGGGGCGGTTACTTTGATAGGGCTTACCGCGTTGCTTGCGAGAAAGAAGGAGGAAGAAGTATGAGACTTACGAAAAAAATGAAGTTTATGCTTTGTATGGCTTTGTCGTCTACGGTTGTCTTTGCAACCGCTTGTGGGGATACGGAAAACACGGAATCCCCCACGGCGTCCGAATATAAGTATTCGAAGACGAGCGATGAATTGTTGCAGTTTAAAAGCTCGAACAAAGAATTGGACACTTTCTTAAACGATTATTTTAAAAGACACTCTGGATACGTTGAAAACGGCTTAGATCAAAAGGTAAACAGTGTTACCGCAGGCGTCACCGCCAAGCAGTTTTTCTGGCAGGAATGGAATTCGATGTCCTACTATTGGTTCAATAGCTACGACGCTTACGAGACGGACCGTATTGCGGGGATTAGAAAGATTTTAAGCAATATCCCCGTGGATGATTACGGATACGTCTGGCAGGAAACGGATACGGTACGCGACCCGTTATCCCACACCAATTCGGGCGAGCATCGTATGGGTTGGCCCTTCCCCACTTCGTTTAACGTGGATTTGAGTACAAGCTGGGATTTCAACGGGCTTTCCACGGAAAGAGAGTGGACGAGCCGATATAGTAAAGACGGTACGTATTATTCTAACGATGCCGAATTGACGAACGGTTTGTATCAAACGGACGTGGAAGGGGTAAGCAGCATCGAATTCACTTCCCCAATCAACGATTATACGCTGGCGTATTACAGTCCGCTTTTAGAAATTGATTTGCGAATGTATACCAAAGATAACGACAATATCGAAGACGTTATCGTATCGTATACGACGGAAGACCCCAACGTATGGTATAGCGTTTCCGTGAACGAAAAAGCGTTTATTTCTTACGATTATACGCCTTCCTACGAACATATTATTTTCCTTCCTATGTATGCGGAAGAAACGTGGAATTCGGACAAAGAACTCAACAGCTGGATCAACCAGATTCGCGTAGAAATTAAGGCAAAAGAAGGCAAGACGTTAGACGGTAATTTCGGACTTAGCTACGTGCGTTCGACCTTCGATACGCGACACGTTAATAATAACTCGATTTTCATTTCCTCCCTTCGTCAGGATTACGATTATACGGGGGATATCGAGTACGTAAAACAAAATATCACCAAAGCGCGTAAGGCGATGAATTTCTATATGGAAATGTACGACGAGGAAAGACATTTAAACGATCAATCCTATCTCGTTGGACATGATTCGGATAAGAGTTCTTTCGATAAATACGAACGGGTTGCGATGACCTTAGCAAACGGCTATTGGGATATTTCGTTTATGACGAAGTTTGATTTCCATACTAACGTATATTTCTATAAAGCGCTCGTCGATTTGGCGTATTTGGAAGATATTCTCCTTCGCAACGGTGTCAGCGTGGATAAGAACGAGGCGACGATAAAAACGGCGGATAGAAACTTTAATAAGGGTACGCGGGATTATATCTATACGGCGTCCTCTTTAAAACAAATCGCAAACGACGTCTTGGCGGCGCTCCGTCAACCTATCAACAACGCGGATAAGACGGGGTTCTGGGATCCGACGAACGGGCGTTTTGTAAGTGGGTATAGCGACGTGGATGAAAAATGGTGCGACTTTGGACATACCGTTTGGAATATGGAAGCTATCTATTACGGCGTAGCAACCGACGCGCAGGCGAAATCGATTATGGATTGGATCAGTGGGAAACGTACGGTTGCAGCCGATCAATACGGTTCGCAGGGCAAGGATATTTATTTCTTCGAATTTGCGCCTCGCGTAAATACGTATAGTGCTAAAAATCAAAACGACCTTTCCATTTTTAACGGTTCCTATCAAAACTCCGACTGTGTATATGGGAAAACGCAGGTACAAAACGGCGGCGCAATTATGTATACCAGCTTCTTCGATTTGATGGCGCGTATGGAAACCTACGGCGCAGACGACGCGTTTAGCCGTCTGATGAACATTAAAGACTGGTATATGGACATCTACGATTACTACGTATCCAGTAAAAATTACAACAAAAACCCCAACCGTTTCTACTGGGATTATTATGAAAACGAACAGTGGGATGCAAACGGGGACGGAAAAGGCGATTATTACGCGTTGCAAAACGGTATTATGGGTACGAACGAAAGGGATATAGGCCCGAACGGGGTCATGGGTATCGACGGGGAATTCCTCGAATCGTTCCTGATGGTTTCCGCAATTCCTTACGGGTTCTTCGGTATCGATACGGCAAACGGCAACACCTTGAAGATCGAGCCTTCCTTGCCCAGTCAGTTAAGTTATTGGGGGATGGAAAACCTTTCCTATAACAAGGTAAAATACGATTTGACGATTTTTGAAAATTCCGTCCGCATCGACTCGGTTAGAGGGAACGCAACGGGTATTGAAGTACAGGTTACGTTGAAAGCAAACGGGAACAGTCCTAAGGTTTACGTCAACGGAAGACAGACCTCGAACTACGTTCTTAAAAACGGCAAAGTTACGGTAAGCGTACCGCTTAGCTCGGTTACCGTAGAAGTAAAATAAAAAATATAGAATAAGGAGAAATAAAATGAGAAAATTTAGCTATGTAATGATGGGTGCATTGACGGCGGCTTCAATTTTTGCGTTTTCGGGTTGCGGCAGCGGGGAAATTCCCGATAACGTCGTAATGGACGAATACAAAATTACGATCGCTTGTCAATCGGATGAAGGCGAACAGGTGGTCCTTGAAAAATTGATCGCTGCGTACGAAAAGAAAAATCCCGACGTCCAGATCGAATTGGAAACCTTTACTGGTCAGGATTTCGAAGTCTTTATGAACGGCGTATCGCAGGACGAGGCAAACTCTCCCAATATCATTTGGACGTCCGATTCGTACCACGCAAGATGGGAACAATACTTCACCGATCTTCGTCCTTTCTATGAACGCTCTGCGGAAACCGATTACAGCCTCTATTACGAGTCTATGCTCGATACGGCGGCAATCAACGGTAAATTCAAGCCCACCAAAAATTATAAAGGGGAGTTTAGAAGCGACGATTTGGATACTTCCGACGGGTTGGAAGAATATTACGAACATTCGCAGTACGGTATCTATTTTGCGCCCAGAGATTATAACAAGCCTACGATTTTGTGCAACACGGCGTTGCTTGAAATGCTGGATACGCAATACGAAACCTATTATAAGTCCAAGACGGGAGCGTCTGCAATGCCTACCGATTACGTTTCCACGACCGTAAGATTAAACGACATCGTTGAAGACAAAGATTGGGACGAATTGACCGACCTTTTCACCTTCTCCAAGACGATTGCGGATAGAATTCAATACGTTGTTTCCTATGCGGAGTCTTTGGGTACGAAAGGGCAAAAGGTAAAGGCGCAATGGCAAAACAAGACCGTGCTCGACTTGAAGCTCGATTGGGAACCTTCTTACGTAACGATTCTCAACGCAATGGGCGTTGACAATATTATCGCCAGCGACGGTACGTTAAATCTTTCGGCGCATAAGGACGCATTGGAAGAATTGCACGGATATTTGTACGCGCAAAACAATCTCTATTATGCAGGGGAGGCAGACACCAACTTTAAAGACGGCGATACGCTGATGAAGGTAGTATCCAGACCTGCCCTTATCGCAGCGGAGAAGAATCTCAGCGTTATTCACAAGGAGTATTGTAACAAATATAACAAAGCTCCCTTGCAGGCAATTCAGATTCCCACGGACGCCATCGCAGCGGGTTGCTCTGGGTATGCAATCAACAGCATCTATCACGGCAAGACGATTGAGGTAAAAGGTGTGAAGAAGACCTACGACGATTTGTGCTGGGATTTCCTCAAGTTCGTTATCACCGAAGAAGGACAGGAAATTGCGGGCGCAACGGGTAACAATATTCCTATCTTAAAATCCTTGTATACCGAGACCAAGGACGGCGGTACGCCCGCTTGGAGAAGTATTTCTACGTTTGCAGGTATGGACCACGACGCTTGGGCTACTGGGGACGACTTGGTACAAAATTGGTACAATATTTATAAGAGCAATTACAGAATCAAGTTTAGAGATACGGTTGCCACGTTCTTCCGTAAATTCAAAATGAAAACGTATTCTAAAGGTTCGCTTACGGAGTTAATCAAAGAAACGAACGACAATTATAACGCGGCAAACCCGAAAGGCAATCTTCGTTAATACGTAATAAAAATCTTACCCTAATCCTAACAAAAGGAGAAAAAAACAATGAACAAAGAAATTGCTTCATTGCCGGAAGGAAAAGAAAAGGGCAAGGCGGCGCGGTTTTTAAAGAAAAACGTGCCGTGCTGGCTCTACGTAGTCCCCGTGCTGATAGGTATCGTTTGCTTTACGATTATCCCTATGGTAACGTCGCTTATCTATTCTTTCCGCGGTTATTACAATCCCGAACTTCGCGGTTCGGCGAAAGAAGGTGGGTTTAGTTTTGACAACTTTTCCTACTTCTTCAAATCGGGTTCCGCATACGGTTTGGACAACTTTTTGACGTCTATCGGTATTACGTTTGCGTTTACCATCGTCAGCTTGGCGTTGCAGATTCTCGGCTCGTATATCGTGGCGCTTTTCCTCAATCAAAAGACGAAAGGGATTAAGTCTTTCCGTATTCTGTATTACTTGCCCAATCTGATTCCTGCCGTTGCAGGTACGATGCTGTGGGCGAATATGACCAGAACGGACGGCGGGTATCTCAATACTATATTAGAAGCGGTTGGCTTGCCGGCGTACACTTGGTACGAGGCGGAAGACTCCGTTTTAATAACGCTATTGTTCGTCAACGTATTCAGTTGGGGCGGTACGGCGATTATGTGGCTTTCGCAGATGCAAAACATCCCTGCGGAAATGTACGAATCAGCAGACCTCGACGGGGCGAATTATTTCCAAAAAACCTTCAAAATTACGATCCCGATGTCCACGGCGATGATGTTCTACGTTATCGTAACCAGTATGATCGGCGGTATTCAGGCGTTTACCAACGTAAAACCTTTGTACGATAGGTTCCAAACGTCTAATTTGCGTTTTATCGTCGTTTACATATACGACCTTGCGTTCGGTACAATCGAAAACGGTATGAGCAAAGCCTGCGCGCTTTCCTGGATATTGTTCGTCATCATCGCGCTTATGACATTGATACTCTTTAAAACGAGTAAAAAGTGGGTGTATTACGGAGAGGAGGTGTAAGCGATGGAAGAAACCAAGCGTTCTAATGAAAAAGCGCGTAAAATCGCCTTTGTTTGCACCAAATACTTTTTCTTGGTGCTCGTATCTTGTATTTTCCTTTTCCCCGTATACGTGTTATTGATTACTTCGATAATGCCGGACGACGATATTACGTATAGAGCCTTGTGGCCTACGGGGCTTAACCTTGCTACGTATTTAGAATTTTTCCAATCGGCAGATTATTTGCAGTATATCCTCAATACGTTATTCGTTTCGGGGATGACGATTATCGGCGTGTGCTTTGCCTCGTCCTTGACGGCGTATGCGTTGACGAAACTCAATTTCTTCGGTAGAGACGCGGTTTTTGCGATGGTTATGGCGGTTGTGCTTCTTCCAGGGACGGTATTGTCTATTCCGCTTACGATTATTTATAGACAAATCAGCTGGGACGGTACGCTGTTCCCCTTGTGGGTGCCTTTGTGGATGGGCGGCGGTACGATGAACATTTTCCTCGTCCGTCAGTTCATGCGCGGGATTCCCAATTCCTATTGCGAAGCGGCGAAGTTGGACGGCGCAAACAGCTTTCAAGTATATCTGCGGGTCGTTTTGCCGATGATTAAGCCCATTTTGATCTATCTTGCGGTAACGACCTTTATCGGTACGTGGAACGATTTCCAAGGTCCTTTGACCTACGTTGGTACCAAGTCCGGTGCGGAAGATAAATGGACGCTTTCCTTGGCACTCTATTTCAAATATATGAACGCCAGCACCGCGGAAACAACGAAGGCAAATACCCAAGCCGCAGTTGGTGTAATCGTTATGCTTCCTTGTTTGATTATGTTTGCGTTCTTCCAAAAATCGATTATGGAAGGTATTTCTTCCGTCGGTGTGAAGGGCTAAGGAGGATATATGGACAACAAACAATGGTTTAAAGACGCAAAGTTCGGTATGATGATTCATTTCGGTTTGTATTCCTTGCTCGCAGGAGAGTGGAAAGGCAAACGCATGGATATGATTGCCGAATGGGCGCAATCTTGTTTCCAAATTCCCATTAAAGAATACGAAAAGCTAATGCAGGCGTTTAACCCCGTCTTCTTCGACGCGGACGAATGGTGCGATCTTGCCGTATCGGCTGGTATGCAATATATCGTCGTAACAACCAAACACCACGAGGGGTTTGCCCTGTTCGATTCGAAGGTGGACGATTATAACGTAATGCACACTCCCTTTAAGCGGGATATCATCAAAGAACTGTCGGTGGCGTGCCGTAAAAAGGGCTTGAAGTTCGGAATTTATTATTCGCAAGAGCTCGACTGGCACGAAGAGCACGGCGGCGGGTACAGCGAAACGGAAGAAACGAGCCAAGGCAAGCCTTGGACGAATTTCTGGGATTTCCCCGACACGAAAAAGGACTTTGAAATTTGTTTTAGGAAAAAGACGATTCCGCAGGTAACCGAGCTTTTGACGAACTACGGGGATATCGACCTGATTTGGTTCGATACGCCGCAGGATATTACGAAAGAGCAATCGATAGAGCTTTATAACCTCGTCAAGAAGTATCAACCGAATTGTTTAATCAATTCGAGGATTGGGAACGGAATGGGGGATTACGGCTCGTCAAACGACAACGAAACGGACGCGGAGGGCAACGGAATGTTGTACGAAGTCCCCGCGACTCTCAACGATACTTGGGGGTATAAGGCGTACGACCAAAACTGGAAGAGCGCCGAAACCGTTTTAAAAATCAAAAACGAACTCAATGCAAAGGGTATCAATTATCTATTGAACGTGGGGCCCGACCCGCTTGGTCGCATACCTGCCCCCAGCGTTGACGTTTTAAAATCGTTAAAAAAAGATTGAAAAGGAGGAAGAAAATATGTATCAAAAAAGCAAATCTTTATGGATAAAGCTTTTGCTGCTCGTAACGCTGGTATGCTGCATTTTCGGCGTATGGTTTTCCCTGCCAGCGGACAAGGGAACTACGGTCGCAAAGGCAGATACGGTAGACGTAACGGACACGATTGACGCTTCATACGAATCGTCCTGGTCGGGCTCTGATGAAGCTTGTATATTGGTAAAAATTAATTCCGGTACGAATGTAACAGGCGTATGGAATTTTAGTTACAGCAATTATCAAGCTGCAAACGGCGGTGTAGATATTATGGAGTATATCTACGTCAACGGCGAATCTGCAAGAACGGCAGTGACGAAGAATTCGAACGGGACGACCAATCACGCTGGGGCAAGCGGTTGGCTGGCAAACGGCGGTTCCTGTGCGCCTGTTTTCGTGGAAACGACGAGTGGAAATGGTATCGTGGTACGTATTGATACGGACTATTCGACGACTACGTTTAATCTCGTTATTAAAAAAGGTTTCAGTTTGGTAAATTCGGATGGGAATACGGCGACCGTATCCGACGATGTTACGTTTAAGTTTGCGAATGGTGCTTTTGCAAAGCAAACGGACGTAACGGATACAGTTTCGATTGTTAACAGCTCGTACGGAGAAAATCAATCGCAGTTTAAGATTGCGTTAAATCCTGCAAGTACGTTGACGAGCAACGCTTGGTGGAATATCAACGGTTCGAGTTTAATAGCAGCGAACAACGGCGTGGATATAATGAACTATATTTATATCAACGGCGAAAACATCCGTACGCTTTCGGACGATAACAGAACGAACAACACGTATCCTTTGGGTGCGGGTTCGGGTTGGCTTGGAAACAGCGATCAGTGCCGTCCCGTATTCGTAGAATCGACTTCGGGCGGTATCTACGTAACGGTATTACACGCGTTTTCGGGTACGAAATACACAATCACGTTGAAAGCGGGATTTGCTATGCTGAACGAAAGCGGTACGATGTCTACGATTAGCGAAGACGTAAACTTTGCGTATAACGCAGGCTCGATAGCAAAGCAAACGGACGTAACGGATACAGTTTCGATTGTTAACAGCTCGTACGGAGAAAATCAATCGCAGTTTAAGATTGCGTTAAATCCTGCAAGTACGTTGACGAGCAACGCTTGGTGGAATATCA
>SVIW01000001.1:0-225492 GCA_015069295.1 Clostridiales bacterium | reverse complement strand
GCAAAGCAAACGGACGTAACGGATACAGTTTCGATTGTTAACAGCTCGTACGGAGAAAATCAATCGCAGTTTAAGATTGCGTTAAATCCTGCAAGTACGTTGACGAGCAACGCTTGGTGGAATATCAACGGTTCGAGTTTAATAGCAGCGAACAACGGCGTGGATATAATGAACTATATTTATATCAACGGCGAAAACATCCGTACGCTTTCGGACGATAACAGAACGAACAACACGTATCCTTTGGGTGCGGGTTCGGGTTGGCTTGGAAACAGCGATCAGTGCCGTCCCGTATTCGTAGAATCGACGGCAGACGGGATTTACGTAACGGTATTACACGCGTTTTCGGGTACGAAATACACAATCACGTTGAAAGCGGGATTTGCTATCTTGAACGAAAGTGGTGCGATGTCTACGGTTACCGAAGACGTAAACTTTATGTATAATGCAGGAACAGTGTCGGGAGTACAGCTTTATACGCTTACTTTTGAGGGGGCTGGTTCGAAAGTGGTAACGGCGGATATGGCAATCGGCGAATTGCCCGCAGTACCCGAAAAAGACGGCTATACTGCCATCGGTTGGGAAATCGACGGCGTAGCGATTACGGCGGAAACCGTGTACAACTACGGTGCAAATAAGACGGCGGTAGCCGTTTATGAAAAGGTTGTAGATGCGATAGACGTTACGGACACGATTTGGTTTACCCAAGACGATTGGATGAGTGGAAGTCCGACGGATTGTACAACGCTTTCGATTCGAATTTATAACGAATCGAAAACTGCTTGGCTCTATGAATACGTTGTGGCAGATCCTTCGATAAAAGGCTGCTGGAATGACAACGGCGCAAACTATGCTGTAACGAACGGCGTAGATATTATGGAGTACCTGTATTTTAACGGGGAATCGGCAAGAAGTATCGTAACCAAGAATCAGCAAGGTGTAACGTCATACGTAGGTACGACGGAGCCCTTGTCGATTGGTAGCGTGTTTGCGCCGATTGCGATAGAGACGACGGGTTCGTTTACGACTATAAAGATCTTGAATGACTGGATTCCCGAAGACGGCTTTATTATCACGGTAAAGAGCGGTTTCAAGCTTTTGTTAAACGACGGGAATATTATCACGACAACGGACGACGTATCGTTTAAATATGCAGACGGTACGATAACGAAAGTACAACAATACACCCTTACGTTTGAGGGCGCGGAGTCGAAAACCGTAACGAACGGCGAGGCAATTGGTGCACTTCCAGTGCTTCCCGAAGTGGAAGGGGAAATCGTGCTCGGTTGGGCAATTGACGGCGTAAAAATCGACGAAAGCACCGTGTATAACTACGGCGCAAACAAGACGGCGACGATTCTCTACGCGGAAGAATACACCCTTTCCTTTGAAGGTTTGGACGATACCTTGACCGTGTTTAGCGGTATGGTAATCGGCGATTTGCCCGAAGTTCCTGCCAATGCGGGCTACGTAGGGTATTGGACGATTGACGGAGTAAGAATTTCGTCTAACACCATTTACAATTTCGAGGCAGACAAGACGGCGGTTGCCGCTTACGCAAAGGATATTACGAAGACGATTAACGTAGATTACCACCCCGAATTTGCGGGCGCGACGACCGAAATCGTGTTCGTTATCCAAGAAGAGAGCGGAAAATATCTCAAGAGCGCAACAAGCGTGTCCGGCGTATGGAACTTTGGTTATGCGGATTATCAAGCGGCGAACGGCGGCGTGGATATTTTGGAATATATCTATATCAACGGCGAATCGGTGCGCTCGGCGGTAACGAAGAACAGCAGCGGCGCGACGTCGTATACGGGCGACGCGGGTTGGCTTGCAAACGGCGGGTCTTGCGCTCCCGTATTCGTAGAATCAACCGGGGATTCGGGTGTGTTTATCAGAATTTACACGGGCTATTCGAAAGAGTATTTTGACATTTCGTTTAAAGCTGGGTTCTCCTTGATTAACGCAGAGGGCGCAACGGTATCCGTTGAAAAAGACGTGAACTATAAATTTATTAACGGCGAAGTGAAGAAGGGCGTGCTTACCGACGCGGAGTTGGACGAACTCGGCGGGGAAAGCGTAACCCTTATGAACGGCAATGAAACCTACCTTGAAAAGAGCACCGCGCGTATTACCTTGCCTGCGCTTGATAGCGTTATCGTTGAAGACGGGCTTTCGCAGGTATTCGTGGGCTGGACGACGGATTTGGAAAACCTTTCTAACCTCTATCCCGCAGGATATAAATACGAACCGACGGCGGCAACGACTTTGTACGCGGTTTGGATTGGCTTTGAAATGCAAAACGGCGCGGCAGTTCGTTTGTCGGTGGATAGTAGCGGGCTCCGTTTCCTTACCGATATTGACAAAGACGCGTATAAACTCGGCGTAGAAGAAGGTTTGATTTTGGAAGCAGGTACCTTCGTCGTGCCTACCGATTATCTCTATTTCGGTGCAGAGTTCGTACATAGCAGCTTCTCAAAGGGGCAATACGTAGAGAAAAAGACGGATATTTGGAAAGTACAAGACGAGGCGGAAAGCGTATGGACGTACGCGGCGGCGTTCGTCAATATTTCCGAAACGCAGTTCTCGCGTAGTTTCTCGGCAAGAGGGTATTTGAAGATTAACTATACTAGTGGCGCAGGGTATATCTACACGCCGTACAGCGAAGAAAACAACGCAAGAAGTATTTACGAAGTTGCAGCGGCTGCGTATGATGATTATTCGACCAATGCGTTGATTCAAAACTACGTCAATAAGGTTGCGGAAATTACTTGGGATGAAGAACATAATTTCAGCGCAACGACAGGCGTAAAAGGCAATTATGAGGTTGTCAGCATTTCCGCAGACGGCGAAACCTTTACCGTAACCATTGACGGCGACGTAAAATCGTTGTTGATTAACGGTTCGCGTTTGGCGATCGGTAATGGCGCGCACGTGGCAATCGGGAACTTCGTCTATAAATTCAGCGGCTTGACCGCGGTGGACGGCGGATATCAATTCACCGTCGGCGCGGCAGACGAGCTCGTGGGCAAGGTAGAGGACGAAACGCTGTATTTCAACAGCTCGGATATCGACCTTGATTTCTTCCTGAACGATTTCTTCAAGCGCCATTCGGGTTATACGGATGAAAACGGTTACAATATGAAGGTCAACTCGACGACGGCGGGGGTAAATTCGGAAGAATTCTTCTCGCACGAATGGATGTCGATGGCGTACTATTGGTACAACAGCGACGACGGCTATGCGGAAGATAGAATCGCGGGCTTGAGAGAGTTCTTATCTAGCGTTCCCGTAGACGATTACGGCTACGTTTGGACGAGCAACGACAACGTGCTTCCCAACGACGCGGAGTACGACGATACTATCCACAGAATGGGCTGGCCGATCCCGCACGCCTATACGACGAGAACGGCGGCTTGGGAATTTAACGGCGGAAGCGAAAACTGGACGAGTAACGTCAGCGCGGCCAGCTCGGATAACTTGCTTACGGCAAACGTAAGCGGACAGTCGGCCAATATTACGTTTAGCTCGCCGAGCAATTTCTATAGCTTGGGTACTGCTATCAATAGGAAGAGAGTGCATACCGGACGCGCGCCGCTTATGCAGATCGATATCCGTATCGACGATGCGACGAACGTAGAGGATATTTACGTTTGGTATACGACCAGCGCTTCGAAATCTTTCTCGGAGGATAAGAAGGTGTCCGTCAAGGACAAGGCGTTCCTTTCCTACGATATCGGAAATACCACGGGCGCGTACAACCATTTGCTTTTCCTTCCTATGTATGCGGAAACGGCTTGGGGCGAAAGTTCTTCCACGTACGTATACCAAATCAAGATTGAAATTGCGTTGAAATCGGGCACGACGATTTCGGGCAACGTTGGTTTGAACTCCGTACGTTTGCTTGCGGATACGAGACAATCCAACAACAACTCGATTTTGATTTCGTCCCTCCGTCAGGATTACGATTACACGGGCGATTTGGAATTCTTGGCGGATAATATCACTCGTGCAAGAAAGGCGATGAATTTCTTGATGCAGATGTACGATACGAGCCGCAAGCTCAATAAGCAATCCTATCTC
Source organism: Clostridiales bacterium (assembly GCA_015069295.1). GTDB lineage: Bacteria > Bacillota > Clostridia > Christensenellales > Borkfalkiaceae > Scatosoma. The sequence continues at coordinate 221,406 of SVIW01000001.1, read as the reverse complement.
GTTGGACACGACGGCGATAAGTCGGCTTCGGCGGCATATCTGAAGACTTCGGGCAGCATTTCTAACGGGTATTGGGACGTTACATTTATGCCCGAATACGACTTCCAGTCGAATATGTACTTCTATAAAGCCGTAGCGGATATGGCGTACCTCGAAGGCATTTTGGAGGCAAACGGTATCAGCGTAGCCAAAGCGGGGGCAACCGTGAAGACGGCGACCCGTTCGCAAACGTACGGCACCAGCGAATATACCTATACGGCAGATTCGCTCAATACGGTTGCGAGCGACGTTTTGGGCGCGATGCGTGCAAACGTATCGAGCGGAACGGCGGGCGGTTTCTGGAACGCAACCACGGGCAGATTTGCGGCAGGCTACGGCGCAAACGGTAACTTGTACGATTACGGCTACGTGGCTTGGAATTTGGAAGCAATCTATTACGGTATCGCTACGGACGATCAGGCTACGGCGATTATGAACTGGTTGAATTCGGAAGAGGAGTTGTACGAGTTCGTCTTTGCTCCTAGATCGAATACGGTTGCGGACAAAGAAATGCTGAACGGTCAATGGGATGCCAACGACAACGAATGGGATTTCGGCGACAACGTACAGTACGGCGGCGCGACGATGTATACTTCGTTCTACGACTTGATGGCTCGTATCGAGTATTTAGGAGCGGACAACGCTTACGAAAGATTGCAGAAAATCCAAGCGTGGTATAAAGAGGTTTACGATTGCTATATGGCGACGGAAGGTGCAAATCCCAACGAATTCTATCGTTATTATTACGCGGAGAAAGGAATTACGCTGCAGGGCGCCGGTACGTCGGGCGGTCTTGGTCTTGACGCCGAATTCCTCGAATCCTACTTGCCGCTCTCTTCCGTTGCGTACGGATTCTTCGGTATCGATTCTATCGATGGAAAGACGCTGCAAATCGCGCCTACACTTCCTACGGATCTTACCTATTGGGGAATGGAAAATCTTGCGTTTAACTTTGTCGAATACGATTTGATTGCGTATAAGAATGGCATTCAAATTTCTTCGGTAAGAGGGGACACGGCGGGCTTGACGTTGCAAATCGTGCTTGATTATACGGCAGGACAAAGCGTTTACGTCAACGGCGTAAAAGTTTCCAATCCCGTTACGGAAAACGGTAAGGTTTACGTAACCGTGGATATGGGAGCAACGGTTGTGGAGGTCAAATAAGGGATGTAAAAACGCCTGCAAAAGGGAGAATAAAACTTTCCCTTTTGCGGGGCGTGGATTGACCCGAAAGGAGAAAATTATGAAAAGAAACTATGAAAATATAGAGATTAAAATTGTTCTCTTTAGCAATGACGATATCATCAGGACCTCTAATGACGATAACGTGGAGCCGATGCCGGACTTCCCTGAAATGTTCGGTTAACAGAAGGAATGATACCGTTAAAAACGGTAGGATAAAAAGATAAAGGAGGGAAATTTATGCAACAAAAAAGCAAATCTTTATGGATAAAGCTTTTGCTGGTTCTCACGATCGTATGCTGCGTATTCGGCGTTTGGCTTTCTTTGCCTGCATTTAGCAAAGAAAAGATTGCCAAAGCGGAAACGACGGACGTAACGGAAACGATTGACCTTCAATTTAAAGAGGGGTATTCGAATATGACGGCGGGCGCCGATTATTCGAGCGGCTATACCGGCAAAGACGATATTTGTCTTGTCGGGTACGTGGGAAACGAAGTTTTATTGGCAAACAGCGTGCTTAGTACGGGACAGTGTTGGGTTGCCAGCGCATCCAAAGCCAATCCTACGAACAACGGCGGCGTAGATATTATGGAATATATTTACATCAACGGGTCGTCGGTTAAAGAACTTTCCGCGGCAAACGCAAGTAACAACGTGTACGCTGGTACGCATTGGGAGCTTGGGCAAGGCGGCAAGCGCGCGCCCGCTCTTGTAGAAACGTCGGATAGCAGCGGTTTGTTGATTCGAATTTGTATGGCGTATTCGAATGCAGGCGAATTTGAAATCGTAATTAAAGAAGGATTCCAGCTTTTGACCGCAGACGGAAACACGGTTACGGTTTCTGAAGACGTTACCTTCAAATATAAGGACAAAGCAATTTCGAAAGTGGTGGAAGGCACGGACGTAACCGACGCGGTAGAAATTATCGGAGCGAATCATTCCGCGGCGCAATCGTTGATTAAAATCGATTTGAAACCCGCAGCGGCGTTGACGAGCAACGCTTGGTGGAATATCAACGGTTCGAGTTTAATAGCAGCAAACAACGGCGTGGATATTATGAACTATATCTACGTGAACGGACAAAATATTCGTACGCTTTCGGACGATAACAGAACGAACAATACCTATCCCGTAGGCGATGCAACGGGTTGGCTTGGAAATAGCGATCAGTGTCGTCCTGCGTTCGTAGAAACGAACGGGGATGGTATTTGGGTAACGGTATTGCACGCGTTCTCTGGTGAAGAATATACGGTTACCTTGAAAGCGGGCTTTGCGATTTTGGATGTTAACGGAAACGTTTTGACGATTAGCGAAGACGTCGACTTTCTTGTCAATGCAGGCGGCGCAACGAGAATTCAAGAATATACCTTGTCTTTCGAAGGTCTTACTGATACGAAGACCGTAATCGGCGGTGCGGCGATTGGTGAATTGCCCGCAGTACCCGAAAAGGACGGTTTCGTGGCTATCGGTTGGGCGATTGACGGCGTAGCGATTTCGGAGGCAACCGTATATAACTATGGCGTAAACAAGACGGCGACTCCCGTTTATCAAAAAGAAATCGTAAAGACGGACGTAACGGAAACGGTTAGCATCAAGGGAGCGTCTCATTCCGCAGCGCAATCGTTGATTAAAATCGATTTGAAACCCGCAGCGGCGTTGGCTTCTGATGCATGGTGGAATATCAAGGGCGCAAACTTGATTGCAGCAAATAACGGCGTGGATATTATGGAATACATTTATATCAACGGCGAAGAACTCCGTGCCCTTTCGGATGATAACAGAGAAAACAATACCTATCCTTTAGGCTCGGCAAGCGGTTGGCTTGCAAACAGCGATCAGTGCCGTCCTGTGTTTGTGGAAACGAACGGAGACGGTATTTGGTTAACGGTATTGCACGCGTTCTCTGGTGAAGAATATACGGTTACCTTGAAAGCGGGCTTTGCGATTTTGGATGTTAACGGAAACGTTTTGACGATTAGCGAAGACGTCGACTTTCTTGTCAATGCAGGCGGCGCAACGAGAATTCAAGAATATACCTTGTCTTTCGAGGGGCTTGACGATACGAAGATCGTAATCGGCGGTACGGCGATTGGTGAATTGCCCGCAGTACCCGATAAGGACGGTTTCGTGGCTATCGGTTGGGCGATTGACGGCGTAGCGATTTCGGCGGCAACCGTATATAACTACGGCGCAAACAAGACGGCGGCTCCCGTTTATCAAAAACAACTCGTAATCAACGACGTAACGGACACGGTGGAAATTAAAGGCGGTTCGTATAAGGAAACGCAATCGCAGTTTAAGATTGAACTTGCGCCTTCGTCGGCGTTGACCACGAACGCTTGGTGGAATATCTACGGTTCGAGCTTGATTACGGCGAATAACGGCGTGGATATTATGGAATACATTTATATCAACGGCGAAGAAATCCGTGCGCTTTCGGACGATAACAGAGAAAACAATACCTATCCTTTAGGCTCGGCAGGCGGTTGGCTTGGAAACAGCGACCAGTGCCGTCCCGTATTCGTAGAAACGACGGCGGACGGTATTTACGTAACGGTATTGCACGCATTCTCTAATACGAGCTACGTGATTACGCTGAAAGCGGGCTTTGCAATTTTGAACGCAGAGGGCGGCGTTTCGGTAATTACCGAGGATATCCATTTTAAATATACGGAAGAAAAAACCTGGCGTTTGACCACGTATACGCTTGCATTCGAGGGTTTCGACAGCAAGACGGTATTTGACGGCGAGGCGATCGGTCAGTTGCCCGTATTAGAGGAGAGAGAAGGCTTTATCGGTGAATGGAAGATCGACGGCGTGGTGATCACGGCGGATACGGTATACGACTACGGCGAAAATAAGACGGCGGTTGCGGAATACAGAGTAAAATTGCCGACCCATACTCTTTCTTTCGAATGCGCGGAAGGCGAATTTGAAGCGATTACGATAGAAGAGGGTATGCCTCTTTCGAATCTTCCCGCATTGCCGACAAAGGCGTTGCATACTGGCGCGTGGACGATTGATGGCGAAGTAATCACCGCAGACACGGTATATTCCTACGAGGAAGATAAGACGGCGGTGGCGGTTTATACGCCGATTGAAACGGTGGATATTACGAGCAGAGTTACGATTGAGGACAGAGATTGGGCGGTTGAGGTAGACGACCATACGGCACTTGGCGTGCTCGTAGACGGAGAGTATTTAAAAGCGAGAGAAGATTTGCGTAAGTATTGGAATAATAACGGCGCAACCCTTTCCGTTTTGAATCACGGCTGCGATATTATGAAATATATCTATATCAACGGCGTATCGGCTCGTTCGATCGTAACTAAAAACGATAACGACGAAACTACGTATACCGGTCAGACGTTCCCGTTTAGCGCAGGCGGCGTATATTCGCCCATAGCGGTAGAAGCGACGAACAGCGGCGGGCTTTGGATTAAGATTTTGAAAGAGTTTGCGGGCGATTCGTACACGGTTACGCTCAAGAAAGGCTTTGTTTTAATCAACGCCGACGACGAAGTGTTGGTGCTTTCGGGCGACGTTGCCTTTGAATTCGTTCGTGAAACGCAGGAAGACGGCAAGGTGAAATGTACGATTAACAAATCCGTACAAAAATACGGTCTGTCTTTTGAAGGCGAAACCTCTATAGATCCGATTTCGGTAGCGGCAGGCGGAAAACTTGGATCGCTTCCCGCTGTGCCTGAAAGAGTAGGCTATACGGGCGTATGGACGATCGACGGGGTAAAGGTAAACGCGGATAGCGTATACGCATACGGCGAGGATAAGACGGCGGTTGCTGTGTATACGCCTGTGGAATATACGATTACGATTGAAAGAGCAAACGGCGAAACGGAAACGATTATTTTCACGGTTGAAAACGCGGAAAGCAAGCTCGCGGAAGTCGTATTGACGGAAAGCAACGAAGAATACGCGTACGAATGGTCGGAAACGTTGCCGGAAAGCTTGGAGGCGAAAAATTATACGTTTACGGAAATTGAAATCGATTTAATTCCCGATACGCGTATTATCAGCCAAAGCCTTTCTATTGGTACAAGCTTTGCGATGAATATCTACGTTGAAGTTGTAGACGAAAACATTCCTATCGTTCGTTTTGCAATGCAAGAAAGAGTTGTAGACGTAGAAGGGGAACTCGTGGACGAAACTGCGGGCAAATACGTGTATACCTTTGCAGGGATTGCGGCGCACGATTTGGCAACGGTCTTTACGGTAAGCGTGCTTGTCGGCGATACGGAAATCGATTTTATGACCTATTCGGTAGAGGCGTACTTGAACGCGTTGTCGAAGAAGGAAATTTCCGACGAATTGAAGACGTTGGTTGCGGATATCGTTGCGTACGGGCAGGCTGCGGAAGCTTACGTAGGCAAAACGGACGGGATTGCAACGATTGAGGGCTTGGTCGGAACCGTTTATAACGATTTGGTAGAGACGGATTATAAAAAATCGGAGCCTTCAAATTCGCAAACGGAAATCACGATGGTGAAGCTTGCGTATACGGACGTCAACCGTTTGACGGTTCGTTTCACGGCGGCATCGATTGACAACCTCAGCGTAAAGATTAACGGAAACGAGGTTTCGTTCTTCGAGGTGGAAGAAGGCAGCGGTATATACGAAGCAACGACCAAGGAAATCTACTTGACCGGTTGTGATGATCGGTTTAAGGTTACCCTCTGCGTACAGGAAAAGGTCGTGCAAACTCTTATATACAGCGTGAAGTCTTACGTTTACGAGAAACAGGGCACTACAGACGAAGCGGAAGTAAATTACGTAAAGGCTTTATATAATTGTTCGCTTGCGTTGAAGGCTTATGCCGAAGGAGTATAAACGATGAAAAAGAAATTATGGATTGCTATTTTATCTTTGTTGATGGTTTGTATGGGCTGTTTTGCGTTCGCTGCTTGCGGTGAGGAAGAAGAAACGCCTAGCCATAGTTCTTCGCAGTCGCAAGGTCCTACTTGGGAAGATGAGATTATCGTAGACCAAGAACACGGCGGTATTGAATTGCCTGAAGTGGAAAGACCGTAAAAAAACGGGTTTAGGAGCCGTGCTTTTCGGCGCGGCTTCTAAACCAAAATCTTATTGGAGTACGTTGAATAGGAGAATATGTAAGATGAAATTTGTGGATATGGTAAATATAAAACAAGGGAGTCATTCGGTTAGACGTTTTTCACAAGGAAACACCTTGCCGCTTGTCTGCTTGCCAAACGCTTTAAATATGTTTGCGCCGCAGACGGATACGTCCCGAGGTCCTTGGTATTATCATCCCAGCGACAGAAGTTTTGAGGGGGTACGTTTGACGCATCAACCCAGCCCTTGGGCGGGCGATTTTTCGTGCCTTTGTTTCTTGCCTGAAATGGATAAACTGGTTATTGACCCTGCCCTTAGATGGTCGGGGTTTCATCCTGAAAAAGCGGTATTAAAGCCGCACGTAATGGAATATTATTTGCTCCGATACAAAACGAATTTTAAACTTTCTCCTACGGATACGGGCGCGATTATGTCTATTGATGCCTCTTTGGCAGAAGGTAGACCGCTGTTTGCGATTATTCCCTTTAATTTTGATACAAAAATTGAGGTAGACAAAGAAAGCAGAATGGCTTTGGGGTATACCTGCGCCTATACGGAAGCGCCGTTTAAGGACGATTTTAAGATGTATTTCGTTTTGCATTTTGACTGCGATATTGTGGATATTGCAACCGAGCAGGTTGGGGATAAAGCCAACGCAGTCGGGGTATATTTGGCGAAGAAAAACTATACCGTCCGCGTTGCCAGCTCCTTTATCAGCGTCGAACAAGCGAAGTGGAATTTGGAAAGAGAGCTTTTTGGAAAGAGCTTTGAAGAAGTAGAACAAGAAGCGGAAAACCTTTGGGAAGGCTTGTTATCTAGATTGCAAATCGAAGCGAACGAGAAAATTAAGCGTACTTTCTATTCTTGTTTGTATCGCGCGTTTGTATATCCCAATAAATTTTACGAAATCGCAAAGGACGGAAAGGCGTATCACGTCGTTCCGCAAACGGGCGAAATTAAAGAAGGCGTTTCCTATACGAACAACGGCTTTTGGGATACGTACAGAACGGTATATCCTTTCTATTCGATCGTTCGCCCCGAATTTATCAACGAGATAGTAGAAGGGTATTTAAATATTTACGACGATACGGGGGTTTTGCCTCGTTGGCTGACTCCTTCGGAAGTAAATTATATGCCGGGAAATTTAATCGAAGCCGTATTTGCGGACGCCAGCGTGAAAAACTTATTGACGGAAGAAAATGCGCGCAGGGCGTATGAAGCAACGGTGAAAAATTCCCGTTGGGTATCTAAGGACTGGCGCGTTGGAAGAAAATTTGTGAACGAATACGAGTGTTTGGGGTACGTGCCTTACGATAAATGCAATGAAAGCGTAAACGAAACGTTAGATTGTGCCTACGGCGACTTTTGTATTTCCGCTTTGGCGGAAAAGTGTAACGAGCTTGCCGTTGCGGAAGAGTACGCGAAGCGCAGTAAAAATTATGCAAACCTTTTCGATAAAGAAAGCGGGTTTATGCGCGCAAAAGATTCGTTTGGGAAGTTTAGGGAAGATTTTGACTGTTTTGCTTGGGGGCGGGATTATACGGAAGGAAGCGCTTGGCAGAATTCTTTTGCCGTTCCGCAGGACTATGAGGGCTTGGCGGCTTTGTACGGCGGGAAGGAGGAGTTTTTAAAGAAAATCGACGAGCTGTTTGCTACGCCTCCTTATTATAAGGCGGTTGGCTATCCTTTGGAGATCCACGAAATGACGGAGATGGCGGCGGTCGATTTTGGTCAATGCGCAATTTCCAATCAACCATCCTTCCATATTCCTTTCTTGTATGCCGAATTTGGGGAAAAGGAAAGATCGTACGCTATCGTAAAACGGATGGTGGATGAAGTATTCTCTTATGAGGACAACGGCTATCCCGGGGACGAAGATAACGGGACGATGGCGTGTTGGTATATTTTTGCGGTTTTGGGCTTCTATCCTATGTGTCCCGGTAAAACGGAATTTACGGTCAGCGGGGCAATCGTGGATTCGGCAAAGCTTGTTTTAAACGAGAGGACTACCGAATTAACGCACAAGATAGAAGGTAAAAACAAAGTCGATTATTGGGACATTCTATCCTTTGACTAAGAATAAAAGGTTTTATTTCTACATATTAACAACGGGCGGGGTTTTTCCCGCCCGTTGTTTATATGTAACGAAAAAGGATGGCACCAGGTGCGGCATTGTAAAACTCAACGCGTACCTGGGTGGGGTATATTTTACAAAAATACTCTTTAAAGTGCGGGCTGGATAGAGCTTTCCTGCTTTTGCAGACTCTTCGGGGAAACGCCGTAATAGGCTTTAAAGGCTTTGCTGAAAGAATATAAATTGTATCCAAGCAGTTCAGCAATTGTGCCGATCGTTTTCTTTTTTTCGAGGATAAGCGCTTTTGCGATTTCCATTTTACGGTGTTGATAATACTCTAACAGCGTTTTTCCCGTGGTCTTTTTAAACAGCTTGGAAAGATAGCTATAATTGTAATTAAACTTCAAAGCAACTCTTTCCAACCTTTGTAAAGAATATATGTGTGTGTCGATATAATTCATTACTTGGAAGCATAACACGTCTGCTTCCGAAACGTTAGAGGGGGGCTGTTTCGCGTTTTTAAAATCGCGTATAAGGTATACGACGATCAAACGGAAAACGTCGCTGAGTACGCTTTCTGCGTAGGGTTGTCCCTTTTGCGACAGTTCGGAGATGGCAATTTTAACGAGATAGGAAATATTTTCGTCTTGAAAGATTCGGCTTTCGCCGCCTCGGTGCATCCGCGTAATTTGTTTCAAGTCTTCTTTTAAGGATACGTCGTCGCAGGAAAAGGAGAAAAAGTCGTATTCCAGTTTCGAGTCGGCGCCTGCGCGGATTTCGTGGACGTCGCAGGGGAAGGAAAGGTAAATATCCCCCGCAAAAACGCGGGTGGATTCGCCACCCGTTACGACAACGCCCTGCCCGCCCGTTACGATGGTCAGTTCAAACCAGTCCAAATGCGGGTGCGGGGAAATAATCTCCGTAGGCTCGCAATATCTTCGTCCGATTTGTAGAAGCTGTACGTCGCCAAAACGCAGGGGATTGGACACGTAATGCTTGTCTAAATGGTATCTTGTTTTTCCGTTTGTCATATCAAAACTCCTTACGTTAATAGCATAACAAAAAAAATCCCGTTTGTCAATAAAAGGCAAAAATTTTGCTTAAAAATTTTATTTTTTTGGGCATAAACAAAAAAATGACAAATTTTAGGCAATATAAAACCATTTACAAATACCGTCGGTTACTTTATAATGTGAGTACAATCTTTTATATAAGGAGAAAAAAATTATGACGACGGTAGCAGTAATTGGATGCGGCAGAATTTCCGATATGGCGCATTTTCCCGCGCTCTCGCAGATGGAAAACGTGCGGATTAAATACGCATGCGATCTTTTGATTGAAAAGGCGGAGGAGAAGAAGGCAAAATATCCCAAAATTGAAAACGTAATCACCGATTATAAGGTGGCTTTGGCGGACGCAGAGGTAGACGCCGTATTCGTTTTGACCCCTAATTATGCGCACTATACCATAACCATGGACGCGTTGAACGCGGGAAAGCACGTGCTTTGCGAAAAACCGATCACCGTCAATTACGCGATGTCCGTGGAGATGGCGAAGAAGGCGAAAGAGCAGGGTAAAATTTTGGATATCGGCGTATGCAACCGCTATCAAAAATCCGTAGAAATGCTCCGCGAATGGGCGGATGCGGGAAAATTCGGCAATATCTATCACGTGTACTGTTCTTTCCGCGATTTTAGAAATATTCCCGGGCTTGGCGGTCCGTTCACGACGAAAACGCAATCGGGCGGCGGCGTACTCATCGATTGGGGGATTCATTTCTTAGACTTGATTTTGTACGTGCTTGGCGGGGCGAAAATCAAGAGCGTTACTTGCGATGCGTATAACGAAATGGCAAAGGATATGAAGTCGTATAAATACCACGGTATGTGGGCGGAAGATACGTCGGATATCGAAAACGGGACAAACGACGTGGAGGATTTTATCACGGGGCACATTCGTACGGACAAGGCGAGCATTTCCTTCAACGGCGCCTGGGCGCAGAATATCAATAAATACGAGCTTTTCATCGACTTTATGGGGGACAAGGGCGGCGCAAGATTGACCTACGGCGGCAAATTTGAGTTCTACGACGGACAGACCTTGGAAACGGTAAATCCCGAATACGACATTCCCAATATGTATCTTTGCGAGGATAACGCGTTTATCCAATCGATTGAAACGGGGGTAAAGGACAAGAATAATATCGAGAACATTTTGGAAAGTATGAAGCTTTTGGACGCGCTGTATGCGTCGGCAAAAAAGAAAGAGGAGATTAAATTTTAATGAAAACGATTGGGTTTATCGATTATTTTTTGCACGAATGGCACGCAAACGAATATCCTGCGATGATCAAGGCGTATAACGAGAAAAACGGAGCGGATTATCAGGTCAAATACGCTTGGGCGGAAATCGACAGCCCTAACGGCGGGTTGACTACGGACGAATGGTGTCAGCAATACGGTGTGCAGCGCTGCGCTTCCGTTGAAGAGCTTTGCGCAAAGTGCGATTGCGTAATCGTGCTGTCTCCGTCTAATCCCGAAAAACATTTCGAGTATGCGAAAAAGGTATTTGCGTGCGGGAAAAGTCCGTATATCGACAAAACGTTTGCGCCTGATTATAAAACGGCAAAGTCGATTTACGAGCTTGCCCAAAAAGAGGGCGTAAAGTTTTTCACGAGCTCTGCGCTCCGTTATGCGGACGAGCTCAACGCGTACATGGGTACGGCAAAATCCGTTTCCACGGTAGGGGGCGGGTCGAATTTGGACGAATATATCATTCACCAAATCGAGATGGCGGTAAAATGTCTTGGCGTGGGCGCGGAAAAGGTGCGGTATACGAAGCACGCCGATCAAGAATGGGCGGAAGTGGCGTATTTCGACGATAGATACGCTACGATGATGTTTGCGCCCTGTATGCCCTTTGCAATCACCGTGGCAAACGAGGAGGGGAAATCGGCGTATTTGCCTATCAACTCCGCCTTTTTCGATAATTTGATTGCGGATATTATTCGTTTCTTCGAAACGGGAGAAACCTCGTTTTGCGGCTGTGAAACCTTGGAGGTTATGAAGATTCGCGAGGCTGTTATAAAAGCAAAATCCGAGGCGGGCGTATGGATAAACCTGTAAAAAAATTACGCGTCGGCGTTATCGGCTGCGGACGGGTTTCCGTTATGCACGCCACGTCGATTGTATCCTTGCCAGAAACGGAGCTTGTCGCTTGCTGCGATATCCAAAAAGACCGAGCGGACGAAACGGCGAAAAAATACGGTGCGAAGGCGTACTATTCCTACGAGGAAATGCTGGAAAAAGAGCCTTTGGACGCGGTGCATATCTGTTTGCCTCATTATTTGCACAGTAAGGCGGCTTGTTACGCCTTTCAAAAAGGAGTCCACGTTCTGACGGAAAAACCGATGGACGTGGATCTTATAAGCGCGGAAAACGCAGTAAAAGAAGCCAAAAAACAGGGCGTGCTGTTCGGGGTGATTTTTCAATGCCGTTATAACAATTCGGCGTTGCTTGTCAAAAGAGCGCTCGATAGCGGGAAGCTTGGTAAGATTTTGTCCGCGCGCTCCACGCTCACGTGGACTCGCCCTGATTCCTATTATGCGGAAAGCGACTGGAAGGGGATGTGGGATAAAGAGGGCGGCGGCGTAGTCATTGATCAGGCGATTCATTCCATCGACCTCGTGCATTGGCTTGTAAACGACGAAGTGGAGAGCGTGTCGTGTTCGATGGCAAACCGCGGGCATAAAATCGTCAAAGTGGAAGACAGCGCCGAAGGGTTGATAACCTATAAAAACGGCGTAAAGTACGGGTTTTACTGTATGAATAACTACGCCTGCGACGAGCCGATTGAAATCCGTTTGTACTGTGAAAAGGGAAAGGTCGTGCTTGGGTATGACGACGCGTATATCACCTACGACGACGGCAGTCGTGAAGAAGCGCATCAAGAGGAAAATCTGCTCGAATACGAGGGCGGAAAGGACTATTGGGGCTTTCAGCACGTTCGGCAAATACGACAATTTTATAATGCGGTTTTAGGGAAAGAGCCGCTGGAAATCAGCGGAGAAGAGGCGTTAAAGACGCATCGTTTGATTATGAAAATTTACGAAATGGGCAAGGCAGGTATGAGATGAAGCTGGGAGTGATTACGGATTGTTTCAAAACAACACACGAAGAAGGGATAAGACAAGCGGCGGCTTTGGGACTTGACGGCGTGCAAATTTACGCGACGACGGGTGAATTTTCTCCTGCGTTATCCCAAGAAGAAAAAGCTCGCTATCAAAAGGCGTTGCAAGAAAACGGCTTAGTCGTTTCCGCGCTCTGCGGGGATATGGGCGGGTACGGTTTCGAACGGGAAGAGGACAATGCGGAACGTATTAAAAAAACAAAACAGATTATCGATCTTGCCGTGGAGTTTAAAACAAAGGTCGTTACGACCCATATCGGGGTGATTCCCGATGAAAAGACGCACCCCAGGTACGGGGTTATGCTTGCTGCATTGACAGAGTGCGGGTTGTACGCAAAAGAAAAAGGCGTAACGCTTGCCATAGAAACGGGCCCTGAAAAAGCCAAGACTTTGTTGGCGTTCGTGCAAGATACGAAAGGCGGCGTGGGGGTCAATCTCGATCCTGCAAACTTTACGATGGTAACGGGTCAGGATGCGGTGGAAGCGGTGTATTTGCTGAAAGACTATATCGTCCATACCCACGTCAAAGACGGAAAGATGCTGGATAAAAATCAAAACCCGACGGACGTATACCACGCGTTTGCCGTTGGCGGCGTAGACGCGCTGAACGCCTGCAAGGGCTTTGCGGAACTGCCGATCGGCGAAGGGGACGTGGATTGGGATAACTATTTAAAAGCCTTAAAAGAAATCGGCTACGACGGATTTTTGACGATTGAAAGGGAATGTGGCGAAGACCCCGCTGCGGATATTACGGCGGCGACGAAGTTTATCAAAAACAAGCTCAGCCGTATATAAGCCCTATACACCCCGTAGGAAAGAGGATAAACACGCCCCAACGAAAAAAGTTTGGGCGTGTTTTTATTCGGGATAAAGTTCGTCATAAAGGAAAACGCGGCGGGCACGGAATTTAAAAACGTAACCATAAGGAAAGGGAATGGCTAAAATAGCAAAAATCGGAAAATTTGATGTATCACCTGAAAGAAAATTTGCGTTTTTTTGGGTGTTTTTAATAAAAAAAGGGGCTTATTTGCCGTTTTTTTATGTCATTTATTATTCTTTTATTTATTATATAGTAAGAATTTTTTAAGGTGAGTTTTTTAAATTTCCAATTTTTGTATGTATTTGTGGCAAAAAAAGGATAAAAAATGCTTTTTTCCCAAAAAAATGAGGAGAAGTAAAAAAATAATGAGTGGAAATATAAGATTCTATGTGCTATAATATCTGTACAATAGCTATAATTTTTGACAAAATCAGGTACAAAATTTGACACAAGCGAATTTTTAGCCCCTAGGGGCTGTTTGGCGTTGCCGCCAAACAAAAACTCTAATAGATGTCTGTCGAAGAAAAAAATCGGTTTTTTCAAAACTTTGTCAATAGCTATCAAAACCCGAAAAAATTAAAAATCTCAAGACGGCTTTTTTAAAGCCACAAGGAGGTAAAAATGAAAATAGGCAAATGGAAATGGTTAGCGTCGTTGCTTGCAACTGCTTGCTGTGCTGTATGCGTGGGCGTGGGCGTTGCGGTCAGCGTACCCGCAGCGGAAAGCATCACGGCGCAAGCTGCGACGAGCACGTGGACGTACGAAAAGCTCGTTCCGTTGGGCAGCTCGAGCACGTCGCAAATTTACGCGTATCCCGGAGAAGGCATAGAAAAGCCTACTGTAAGCAGCTGGGATTACGGCTTTACGTTTGTGGAAGGCACGGGCGACGGCATTTTGTGGAACGGCGAGCCGCTTACAGAGTACGAGCTTAAACAGCCCGGCGATTTCTTTATCAACTTAATTGGTAAAACGGCGACCGCTGGCGACGAATTGGTATTAGACGGTACGTTCAATAACACTACGGCAGACGCGGAATTCGTTTTTGAAAACTGCGGATTTTTCTATAACGGCAGCGAATGGATTGCTTTCACAGCTCCTATGACGGTACATAATATCGGCGCCTTGATGCTGCACGGAAACAGTAACGTAGGCGGCGCAAGCGGGCTTAACAACGTCTTGTACCTGCAAAGAGCGGACGGCGAGGCGTTGCCTGTTTTAAGTTGGGATTACGCTTTCACGGTTGCAAAAGGCAGCTTTACGGTGAACGGCGTTTCGAAAACGCCCGGCGGCATTAAGAGTACGGGCGACGGGTTCTATTGGGAATTCGACGCTTTAAATGAAAACGATATTATCACGATTGCGGGTACTTTCTATTGCGCATCGCAAAACGTAAAATACGTCGTCGACGCAAGCTCTTTCCAATGGAATGGCTCTGGTTGGTCTGCGTTGACGTATACGACCGGTGAAATCGGTAAAGTTGCGATTGGCAACGGCAGCTCGGCAACGGCTGTATACCTTGACAGAGCAGGCGGTGGGTTTTTTGAAATTACCGACGGTACTTGGTCGGAAAAATTGACGTTTACCGCAGGTAGCGGTGTTGGCGTAACCTTGAACGGTAAGCAAATCTCGATGGACGATATTAAAATCCCGAACAATATGTACGTTGGTTTGGGAGAAGGCGCGACGGCGAAAGGGGACGTCCTCGTTATCGGCGGTACTTTCTACAATGAAAACCTTAGAGTAAGATACGTCGTTGAAGAAAGCAAGTTCGAATGGAGCGGTACGGCTTGGATTCCTTACGTAAACACGGTTTATAACGTAAGCGCAATCAAAGCGGAAAGTGATAGCAACGCTTCCACCGTTTATCTTACGCCAAAAGACGGCAACGGCAACTCGTTCGGCGCAGGTGATTGGAATAACGTATATACCTTTGCAGTGGGCAGCGGCGACGGTTTGTGGTTGAACGATACGCAGCTTACCACGACGGATATCAAGCAGCCCGGCGCGTTCTTTATTGCTTTGGGCGAAACGGCGGCTGCGGGCGACGTTTTGAAAATCGACGGTGCGTATTATAACGTAACGACCGATAAGAAAATCGTTTTCGACGATTGCTATTTGCAATTTAACGGCACGTCTTGGGAAACGTACGTCAACTATAAGGTTTATAACGTAAGCGCAATCAGAGCGGAAAATTCCAGTAACGCTTCCACCGTTTATCTTACGCCCAAAGACGGCGACGGCGACTCGTTCGGCGGCGGGGATTGGGACAACGTATATACCTTTGAAGTGGGCAGCGGCGACGGTTTGTGGTTGAACGATACGCAGCTTTCCACGACGGATATCAAGCTTCCCGGTTCGTTCTTTATTGCTTTGGGCGAAACGGCGGTTGCGGGCGACGTCTTGAAAATCGACGGTGCGTATTATAACGAAACCACGGAAAAGAAAATCGTCTTTGATAATTGTAAGTTGGAATTTGACGGCTCTGCTTGGGTAGAGTACGTACCTAAGACTACGACTGTATACACCGTAACGAAAGTAGGTACGGCAAACGGCACCACGGCAAGCGTACTGTATTTGTATGCTTTGGAGGGTGATTCGTTTGGTGCAGGCGACTGGGATAACGTATATACGTATGCGGCAGGCGCGTTGAAACTGAACGGTGAAAACGTTGAGGCAACCGTTAAACAGCCCGGCGATTTGTATATTCCTCTTGGCAAAGAGGCGGTAGCAGGCGACGTATTGACGATTAACGGCGAATTCTATAATGAAACGACGGACAAAAAGTTCGTCTTTGACAACTGTCAGTTAAGATATAACGGCAGCACTTGGGCTCTTTACACCAACCCTACCGTTCACGAAATCGGCAGCTTGGTATTGCATACGAACAGCAGCGTAGGCGGTGCAAGCGGAAACAACGCGGTTTTGTACTTGCAAAGAGCAGACGGCGAAGCGTTGCCTTTTGAAGGATGGGAAAATCCTTTTACGGTTGTAAGCGGCGGTTTGACGGTCAACGGAGAAGCGGTTTCGTTAAACGAAATGCAGAGTACGGGCGACGGTTTGTATTTCTCGTTTGAAGCGTTGGCGGCAAACGATATTCTTACGATTAGCGGTACTTTCTATTGCGCAAATCAAAATATAGATTACGTCATTGAAGAAAGCAACTTCCAATGGACGGGCAGCGGCTGGAAACTTATCGTAGAACCTACCGTTCACGAAATCGGTAGCTTGGAATTGCACGTAAACAGCAGCGTAGGCGGCGCAAGCGGAAACAACGCGGTTTTGTACCTGCAAAGAGCAGACGGCGAAGCGTTGCCTTTTGAAGGATGGGAAAATCCTTTTACGGTTGTAAGCGGCGGTTTGACGGTCAACGGAGAAGCGGTTTCGTTAAACGAAATGCAGAGTACGGGCGACGGTTTGTTTTTCTCGTTTGGCGCGTTGACAGCAAACGATATTCTTACGGTTGCAGGTACTTTCTATTGCGAAAAACAAAATATTCAATACGTTATTGAAGAAAGCTCCTTCCAATGGACGGGTAGCGGTTGGGTAGTATACGTACCGCCGATTGAGTACACGACCTACACGGTAACGAAGCTTGGTATAGCAAACGGCACGACGGCAAGCGAATTGAATTTGTATGTGCTTGAAGGTGATTCGTTTGGCGCAGGCGATTGGGATACCGTATATACGTATGCGGCAGGCGCGTTGAAGTTGAATAATGAAAATATTACGGCAGTCATCAAACAGCCCGGCGATTTGTATGTTCCTCTTGGCAAGACTGCGGCAGAAGGCGATATCCTTACGTTGAACGGCGAGTTCTACAACGAAGAAAAGGCAGTTAAATTTGTCTTTGACAACTGCCAGTTGCAATGGAACGGTTCGGCTTGGGTAGAATACGTATACGTACCGCCCGTAGAATATGAAATTCATAACTTGGGCGTGATGCAGGTTGCTATTGACAGCCAGAATGCAAATGCTACTGCGAATGCGATTTACTTATTAACAAGCGAAGGGGAAAATTTGCCTGTTACGGACGGCACTTGGGGTACGAAGTTTACTTTCAGAACGGGCGGCGTAACCTATAACGGCGAAGCGCTTGCGTTGGGCGACATTAAAAACCCCGGCGCGCTCTATATCGCTTTGGGTACGGAGATTCCCAGCGGTGGTATTATTACGGTTGCGGGTACTCTTTACAACGACAATCTTTTGGTGGAATTCGTTATTGAAGAAAGCCAGTTCGTATGGAACGGCTCGGCTTGGGAAACGTACGTATACGTACCGCCTGTAGAATATGAAATTCATAACTTGGGCGTAATGACGTTGCATACGAACAGTAAAAATTCTAATGCACAAAGCGGACAGCTTTACTTAAATCAAGAAAGCGGCGCGGCTTTGCCTTATCCTGATGCGGATTGGAATACGATTTTCGTGTATGAAAGCGGCGACGGTTTGCGGAAAAACGGCAACCCTTATACGCTGAGTGAAATGAAGAGTACGAACGTAGGCTTGTTCTTGGGCTTTGCGGGCGTAAGCGTTGGCGACATGGTATCCATCAGCGGTACTTTTGTTAGCAACGGAACAGGACTTTGCGAATCGTTGAACGTAAAATACGTCATTAGCGAAAGCAAATTCGTATGGAACGGCAGCGTTTGGATGCCTTACTTAGAAGGCTATGAAGACGAAGATTTAGAATTCTACGACGTAGTCACGATGTTGGATCTTAGTTTGGGTCATAGCGAAACGATTGCGGCGGCTTGGGATAGAGCCGGCAGCACCTATACCCCGAGCGCAGTAAACACGACGGGTTCGGTAAAATTCCGTTTTGGTATTCAAGGCTCGAATCTCGATGCGGGTGGTTTGGATATCCGTCTTCGTGGTTCGGCGTGGGATGGTATTCAATTTAAGATTGCATGGAAGCAGATTTTTGCCGTCTATCAGTATAAGGAAACAAACGACTCCTATGTTTTGAGCAATGGTACCTATTACGTAATCGAGCTTGGCGCGATTGACTTGAAGGATGGCGAAAATATTTGGATTTACGCAAAAGTAGATGGAATGTTGGTGCTTTCCGATACGAAGCCGAAAACGTCAACCAATGGAGAAACGGGTGCCGAATTTGGTACGTATACCAACCCTAGCGTGAGCTTGTCTGCAGACGGCGGTTGGGCGAGCGCTCCTTTGACCCTGACCGACCCTGATCACGTAATCGTTACGTATATGACGAGCGAGGGTACGATTACCGAGTATGCAAACAAGAATTATAACTACGAAATTCTTTCGGGCAGATCGTATAAGACCTTTGTCGTTTGGGTGGACAGCAACAATACTTATTACTATGCAGGGGACGAAATCGAGGCAACGGAAAGCCTTGCGCTTACCGCCGTGGAAATTTCCTTCGAAATGGAAGAAGGCGCTTCGATTCGTATTTCCACCTCGGCAGACTATTCGGGTATCCGTTTCACGACGAATATTTTGGCTTCGGATCTTACCTATCTTAAGGAAAAAGGCATTACCGTTGTAGAATACGGTACTTTGATTCTGCCTTACGATTATTTGGAAGAATTCCGTCAAGAACCCAATCTTGACGAGTACGTGGTAGACGAAACCATTCTTAAAATCCCTAGCACCAAGCAAGTAGAGAACGGCAACTACGTACAATACCGCGGCGCAATGCAAAAGCTGTATAGTGCAAACTATGAAAGAGCGTTTGCGGGTCGTGGGTATATGACTCTTACCATTGGCGAAAAAACCATTACCGTTTACACGCCGTTCAATACGGAAGACAACGTACGTTCTATCCGCAAGGTAGCGCAAGCCTTTAAGGCGGACACGAGCGCGGCGGGCGAAGGCGAGCTGAGATATAATACCCTTCCTACCGCAAGCCAAGAAATCGTAGACGCTTATGCAGGCAACGGAATTGATTTGATGGATTACGATAGCTATTTGCAAAACACGTTGGACGTAATCGCTTGGTATCATCCTGAGTTGGATTCCGCAAACGGATACGATAACGCTAATAATGACGAGATTGCAGAGAAGATGGTAAATGCAGGTATCAAGGCGGTATACCTTGACGGTATGTATCACATCGAGCTTAATTCGGCTGCGAATATCGAAGCAACCCGTCAAATTATCAAATTCTTCTGGAAGCACGGCATAAAGACGATTGCGTTTGCGGACGTTGACGTTGACAACCCTGCCTTTGGCGTAAACGAAATCCCCGATTTCTCCGATTGCGAAGGCTTTATCGGGTTCCTTATGGCTGACGAACCGACGAGTGAGAATTTTGAGAAGATTGCAGCGTATGCAGAACAGTTCAATACTCTGTACGCAGGTACGGACGTTACCTTTATGGTAAACCTCTTCCCTTCGTATGCAAGTATTTTCCAAGAGAATAGTAATAGTTTTTGGGGTAGCAGTTCTACCTTGAATAAAACCACGTATAAGACGTACTTGCAGGCGTACTGCGATGATGTTTTAAGCAATATTGACGGCGAAAAATGGCTGTCTTTGGATACCTATCCCGTCAACGCCGATTATACGCTTACCGATACCTTCCTTTTCGATTTGGCAATGTTGAAATACTATTCGCTTTCTGCAAACGCGACCTCGCACGTTGCGTTGCAGTCCTCGGGCTGGGTAGAAAACGAAAATTCGGATAAGAACAGAATGCCGACCGAAGCGGAAATGCGTATGCAGGCGTACGCGGCGATGGCGTTTGGTATCGATTCGATTTCTTGGTGGTCCTATTCGGATAAGAGAGGGGATAATCAATCCAATCCTACGGACAGCAACGAAAATTACGAACCTTTTGCAACCGTAAATAACGAGCTTGCTGCCATCGAAAAAGTCTACAAAGCATTCGATTGGAAGGGCGTTATTATCGGTAAGTCGGATAAAGGTAATAACTTCTCGGGCAAAAATGCCGACTACGACGCTTATAATACCGTGCAAGGCGAGCTTGGTACTTACAAGCTTTCCGCAAGCAATACGAAACATCTTTCTTCCGTTGCAACGAACCAAAACAGATTGAATTACTTGTTGGGCGTTATGGAAGATATGAACGGCAACGAAGGGTACGTGCTGGCGAACTATAACACGTTGAAAGCGAATAATAATAACGCTGCGCAGACGGTTACCTTGACGTTTAAAACGGGTGTTACGAAAGTCGTAATCTACCACAACGGCATCTATAGTGAAGTAGACGTTTCTAACGGCGAGCTGAAAATCAGCTTGAAGACAGGCGACGGCGTTATCATCTTGCCGTCCGCAATGTAATAGAGGAGGTGTAATCATGAAAAAATTCTATGAAGAAATGAAAATCGTATTACATCTTTTTGAGAGCGCGGATATCGTTACGCTTTCGGAAAACGCAAAGGACGACGCGGTAGACGATATCTTTAAACCGAACTCCTAATAACCTCCTTTTTACTGCAAAGGCTCCCTTTTTTAAGGGAGCCGGCGCAAAGCGCTGCATTCGTCATACCGAGCGTAGCGAAAGCGAAGTGGAGCGTATCTCGAAACCGCGGCAGACATTAAAAAAGCCCCCTTTTTCAAGGGAGCTTCGCTAAAAGGCGGTAAGAGGTTATATTCTAAACGCCTTAGCCTTTTGTTCGCGGCGGCAGACTTTTTATATACATTTTCCTGTACGCCGAGGGGGAGATTTTCTCGATAGAAAAGAAGTTTCTATTAAAGCTTGCAAGAGAAGAAAATCCGCAATCGAAGCAAATGGACATAATGGGTTGTTCGGAGGATATCAACAGCTTTTTGGCGTGCTTGATACGCATATTCGTAATATACTGCTTTACCGTCAGTCCCATCTTTTTATGGAACAACTCGCTTAAATAGGCAGAACTGCATTTTACGTGGTTTGCAATTTCGTTCAAAGAAAGCGCCGTCATAAAGTTGGCGTTGATGTAAATTAAAGACTCTTGCAAAATACTGCCTTTCAGCTTTGCCGCCGAAGCGGTGGACTGGACGAAATGCTGTAAAAAGATATTTACGAGAATTTCAAAAAGCGAAGAGGCAAAGTTTGACGGATATTCGTGGTTAGAATCTTGCGAACAAATCAGCGCTTCCGTAATGGCGGCGATGGATTTTCCAACGCTTTCGGGCACCGTACAGATTTTATCGCTGTGTAAATCTTCTATTTTTTTCAACGTTTCATCGGACAATAGCTTCGGTAAAAACATCAGATTGCAAAATAGATGGTTTTCTGATAAATCGTAATACCTATGGATATCTTGATGGGACATAACGGTTAGGGTATAGGTGGGCATATAATATTCGGTGCCGTTGATGTTTTGCCAGCCCGTTCCTTCCGAAAGTAAAGTAATTTCCATACAATCGTGGAAATGCGTTGGATAAATTTCGGGCTCGTAATGGCTTTTGACGGCGTTATAACCGTTCGGTGAAAAATAATTATTCAACGGAAACAACAAGTGGTTCATTTGCTTTTCTCCTCCTATTTCAAATTTTATGATAAAAAAGCGGGAAAGTCAAGCAATTTACCTAAAAAAATGAGAAGAAATTTAAACCATATAAACAATATTTATAGTATGTATATCGTACGCGCGCGTGCGAGATAGCGTATAAACGATGCTTGTGCGCTTTAAAATTAGTAAAAAATAAAAAAACAAAAAGGCGAGATAAAAAGAATGAAGAAAGAACTGTGTGTTTTATCTCATACCCATTGGGACAGAGAGTGGTATTTAAGCCACGCAAAGCATAATTACAGGCTTGTTAAATTTTTCGATACGTTAATCGACGCGATGGAAAAAGACGAGCGATTCCGTTATTTCCATTTAGACGGACAAATCGTGGTGATAGAGGACTATCTTGCCGTTCGTCCGGAGATGGAAGAAAAGGTGCGCAAATTTATTGCCGACGGTAGATGGGAAATCGGACCTTTTTACATCCTGCAAGACGAATACTTAATCAACGGCGAATCTAACGTTCGAAACGCCCTTTACGGGATCAAGGTTTGCGAAAAATACGGCAAACCCGCGATGATTGGGTATTTCCCCGACGCGTTTGGTAACATTTCGCAAATACCGCAAATTTTGCGCGGCTTTGATATCGACAACGCCTTTTTCGGTAGAGGTATCACGATTACGGCTGCGGATAATAAAGTCTTGGAAACACCTAAGCGATTTTCCGAAATCACGTGGCAGGGGGCAGACGGCAGCGAAGTCGTCGGCGTTCAGTTCGTACAATGGTACCACAACTGTATGGAATTGCCTTCTGACGAAACGGAGTTAAAAGCTCGTTTGGAAACGGTACACGCAGGACTTACCGAGTGCTCGAAAACTCCTTATCTTTTGGGTTTTAACGGTTGCGACCATCAACCCCCGCAAACGAATATCGGTGAGGTAATTGAAAAGGCAAACGCCGTTTGTGATTTTAAAGTCAGCCATACGACCTTGGTACAATACGTAGAAAAGATTTTGCCCTACAAGGACGATTTTTACGTATATAGCGGCGAAATCGCAGGTCAAAACGGTACGGGCTACGGTACGCTTATCAACACGGCAAGCGCGCGCACGGATATCAAAAAGGCAAGCCACAGTGCCGAGCATATGTTGCAAACGGTGGCAGAGCCGTTAAGCGTTATGGCGTTGCAAAACGGCTTGCGTTACGATAGCGGCGTGTTAGAATATGCGAATAAAAAACTCTTAAAGAGCTTCCCGCACGACAGCATTTGTTCGTGTTCTTGCGACGAAGTCAACGACAAAGTAAAACTCCGTCTTTCGGAAGCGTATGATACGGCGGCGTTGCTTAGCGAGGACGTTAAGCGGGATTTGGCGGCAAAGTTGAACACGCAAAAACAAGAGGGCGCTTGTATCGTTGTGTTCAATACGGACGTCAAGAAAACGAGCGGATTGGTCAGCGTAACCCTTGAGTACGAGGAAAGCGACCTGCCGAAAAAACCCGCGCTCTTTGACGAAAAGGGGAATCGTGTCAACGCACGCTTCTCCGCGCCGAAAAAGGTGAAGAAATTTAAACTTCCCGACGATCGGTTCCGCATCGTATACGAAACGTACGAATTGCAGGCAGAATTTATTGCTACGTTCGAGGGCGGCTTATCGGCAACGACTTACTACGTACAAAACTGCGAAGAGGGGTTTGCAAGCGCTTTGACGGCAACGGAAAGCTATTGTGAAAACGAGTATATTCGTTTGGATTTCAACAAGGACGGAACGTTTACCCTCTTCAACAAACAAAACGGAGCGGTCTATAACCACCAAAACCGTTTTGAGATTATCTCCGACGTTGGGAACGAGTACGATTTTATCCCCAACGGCGAAAAGAAGATTCTCGGCGAAAACGCGAACGTCAAATTGCTTGAAAACAGCGCGTTTAAAGCAGTTTACGAGGTTTGCGTAAACGCGGAAGGCTTAAAGCTGACTTCGTATATCACGGTCTACGCAGACAAAAAGGAAATCGCTTTCAAAACGAAGGTGGACAACCGTTTGAAAAACACCCGCTTGCGCGCGACGTTTGAAAGCAACCCCAGCGCAAAGCACGTCTATGCGGAAGGGCAGTTCGATTTAATCAAGCGCAATATTCAGCCCGCAGAAAGCTGGAAAAATCCCGATAACAGTCAACGTATGAACACCCTTTGCGCGGTCGGTAAAGACGAGGGCGAGGGCTTGATCGTTGCTACCAAGGGATTGTACGAATACGAAGTCTACAGAGACGGCAAAAATACCGTGGGTATCACCTTGCTTCGTGCGGTCGGCGAGATGGGGGATTGGTTCTATTTCCCGACGCCCGCGGCACAAATGCAAGGGGAATACGAATACGAATACGCGTTGATTCCTTTCGGTGAAGATTTTGCGTCCGTTTTGTCCGACGGTTACGATTTCAGCTATCCTAAAGCGTTTGCCCGTCAAGAGGCAAGACACGAAGGGATGGACGGGCTTGTCGGGGTTGATTTTGAAATCGACGGCACGTTGTTGCTCTCCTCGGTAAAGAAAGCCGAAAAGACGGACGAATTGATCGTGAGAATGTACAACCCGTTGCAAACCGTAGCGCATATCCATTCCCAAAAGGGGTTTGTGCAAACGAATCTTGCGGAAACGGCGGAAGGACAGAGCGTAACGGAATGCGAAGTCTTACCCAAGAAGATTGTTACTTTAAAACTCAAAGCCTAATGGGCGCATAAAACAAAAATTAAAGTTAAACCTTTCGTTTAGCTATAATGATAAAAATTTACAATTGCAATGCAAGGAGGTAAATGATGAAAAAACAAAAAGCAAAATTATTAGCGTGCTTACTGGCTGCAAGCTGCGGCGTGGCTTGCTTTGGCGTTGGCATGGCGGCAATCGATGACGCGGTTACCGCGCCTTACGCGGTGTCGGCAGAGGCTTCGCAAACGGCTACGATAACCAGTCTTACCGCGTTGGAGTCAACGGATACGGTTATCAATGCGTACCAAGACGGCATGAGTAAGATTGTCAACAATTGGGACGCCTTAACCTTTGTGGAAGGTTCGGGTACGGGTTTGACGTTAAATGGAACAAAACTTGATTGGTACGACGTCAAGCAACCCAATGATTTTTATATCGATTTAAAAGTACCGTCGGTTGAAGGCGATATCGTAGTCTTGGACGGTACGTTCCGCCATGAGTCGTCTGGCGCAGAATATGTTTTCGAAAACTGTGGTTTGCGTTACAACGGTTCTGCTTGGGAAACGTACGTAGAAGCGCCTGAAACGCAAGCGACCACGCACAATATCGGCGCGTTGTCTTTACATGTAAATAGTACCGTAGGCGGCGCAAGTGGGCTTAACGATACGTTATACTTGCAAAGAGCGGACGGCGAGGCATTGCCTATTTTAAGTTGGGATTACGCCTTCGTATATGAAAGCGGCGACGGCTTTAGAGTAAACGGTACGCAGAAAACGCCGAGCGGAATTAAGAGTACGGGCGACGGATTCTATTGGGGATTCGAGGCGCTCTCCGCGGGCGACGTGGTTTCCATTGGCGGTACATTCTATTGCGAAAGCCAGAATGTAAAATACGTTATCGAGGAAAGTAAATTTACTTGGACGGGCAGCAAATGGGAGCCCTATAAAGAAAAAGTAGAAGTAAATTATACGGTCTACAACGTCAGCGCGATTTTAGCGGAAGCATCCAGCAACGCAACGACTGTTTACGTAATTCCTGCGGACGGCAGCTCGTTTGGCGCAGGGGATTGGGACAACGTATATACCTTTGAAGTTGGCAGCGGCGACGGTTTGAAACTGAACGATACGCAGCTTTCTACGACGGATATCAAGCAGCCCGGCTCCTTCTTTATTGCTTTGGGCGCAACGGCTAACGAAGGGGATATCTTGACGATTGACGGCGCGTATTACAACGATACCACGGCGAAGAAAACCGTCTTTGAAAATTCTCAGTTGCAATGGAACGGCACGGCTTGGGTAACGTATGGCGTAACTGACCCCGAACCTGATCCCGAACCTGATCCCGAACCCGATCCTGATCCCGTAGAATATACGGTCTATAACGTAGACGAAATTTTGGCGGAAGCGTCCAGCAACGCAACGACTGTTTACGTAATTCCTGCGGACGGCAGCTCGTTTGGCGCAGGGGATTGGGACAACGTATACACCTTCGAGGTTGGCAGCGGCGACGGTTTGAAACTGAACGATACGCAGCTTTCCACGACGGATATCAAGCAACCCGGCTCCTTCTTTATTGCTTTGGGTGTAGAGGCTAACGAAGGCGATATCTTAACGATCGACGGCGCGTATTACAACGATACCACGGCGAAGAAAATCGTCTTTGAAAATTCTCAGTTGCAATGGAACGGCTCGGCTTGGGTGCCCTACAGAGAAGGCGGGGCAACCGAAGTTGTTACGCACGAAATCGGTACGTTGGAGTTCCACGTAAATACCAGCGTAGGCGGTGCAAGCGGGATGAACAACGTTTTGTATTTGCAAAGAGCGGACGGCGAAGCATTGCCTTTCCAGGCTTGGAATAATCCCTTCACGGTAAAAGAAGGCGGTTTGAAAATAAACGGAGAGGACGCTGCTTTATACGAAATGCAGAGTACGGGCGACGGCTTGTATTTCTCGTTTGATGCGTTGAATGCAAACGACGTGATTACGATTGCTGGTACTTTCTACTGCGCAAACCAAAACATCCAATACGTAATCAACGAAACGAAATTCGTTTGGTCGGGTAGCAAGTGGGAGAAGTACGTAGAATACACTACCTATGAAATCGGCTCGCTTATCTTGGCGAATGGTTGTGCGGCAAACGTGCTCTATTTGAGAAGAGCAGACGGCGGAGAGTTGGCTGTAAACAATTGGGACGATAGATTCTATTTCCTCGCAGGCAGCGGTTACGGTTTGAAGATTAACGATAATAACCTGCCCAGCGAAGACATCAAATCCCCGAACAACACGATTTATATCGGCTTGGGCTTAAAGGCGAAAGAGGGAGACGTATTTACGATTGGCGGTACGCTTTACAGCGTAGCAGCGAAAACTAAATACGTAATCACGGAAAGCACCTTCATCTTTAACGGTAGCGCTTGGGAAAATGAAATGGATATCATTAAAGCGGAGAAGAAGGCTGCTTTGGACGAATACAGAACGACTTTCGTAGACGCGGACTATTACGAAGCGGAAGTTGCGGCTTTGAACAAAATCGTAGAAGAAGGTAAGGCGAATATTGACGCAGCAACCACGGAAGACGCTGTAAACGCGGCGTTTGAAGCGGCAAAGACGGCTTTGGACGAAGTTGTAACGAAAGAAGAATCCGACGCAATCTTCGATCAAAAACAAGAAGATGCAAAAGCGGAAATCGCTGCGTATAAGAGCGAAAGTGATTATCGTGCAGAAGATTGGGCGCAGGTACAAGCGTTGGTAAACGCGGCAATCGAGGAAATCGAGGCAAGCGAGTCAATTACGGCAATCAACGAAGCGGTTGCTAATGCAAAATCGGCAATCGACGAAGTAAAGACGACGGCGGAAAGAGACGCAGACGAACAGTTTGCGGAGACGGCGAAAGCAGACCTTGAAGCGTATAAGAGCGAAAGCGATTATAAAGAAGCGGAATGGGTGATGATTCAAGAAATTATTGTAAACGCAAAAGTCCAAATCGACGAGCTGATTGGTTATGAAGAGCAAATCAACGAGGTCGTTGCCAAAGCGAAAGCAGAAATGGACGCAGTGAAGACGGCGGCGCAGGTAGACGCAGACGAAGCGTTTGCAGAGACGGCGAAAACAGAGCTCGACGGCTATAAGAACGAAAGCGATTATAGAGAAAAAGAATGGACGCAGATTCAAGAAATCATTTCGAACGCAAAAGCGGATATCGATAATAACCTTGGCAACGAAGACCAAATCAAGGCTATCGTTGCGGCGGCAAAAGTTGAAATGGATAAGGTATTGCTTTCGGATGACGCAATCGCGGCGGATTTTGCGGCGATGAAAGAAAACGCAAAAGAAGAAGTACGCACGAACTATATGGGACTTGATTTCACGCAGTACACGGACGAGGCGGCAGCAAAACTTTACGGGTACGTAGAAGAAGCGTTAGCAGCCATCGACGTTGCTACGACGGAAGCAGAGATCAACGCGGCAGTATCGCAGTATAAGGCAAACGTTAATAGCGTTGAAAAGATTAAAAAACAAGAATCTTCGAAAGACGAGGAAGAATCTTCCGGTTGTTCGGGCGCTATCGGCGCAGGTCTTGCAGCGGGCAGCGTAATGGTTGCAGCGGTTGCAATGGTACTTCGTAAGAAAAAAGAAGATTGATGTAGGTATTCCGCGGCGGAACGGGCAAAGCGCCCGTTCCGCTACGGAACGCAAACGGCAAAATGTGGATAAGAAATAGAGGCGAGTATGAGATTATTAAAGGCGGTTAAAACCAAATGGCTTGCCGTTATAGCGTTGATTGTAACGGCGGTACTTATAGTTTCGGTCTTCCCTATATCCTCTTCTATGAAACGTAATAGTGCGTTGGCAGAAGAGACGGAAACCGTTACGTATAAAGAAACGGACGTAGAGAAGATTGTGTTTGTCCAACATACCAACCCCAAAAACGTAGTATTTTTAGGTTTCCGATTAGAGGAAAGCGACTACGGCGATTGTATTCCTTGGGGATGCGAATTCTGGGAAGGGGATATAAGCACTTATTTGTCGGAGGACGTTACGTATTGGAAGAATTTCGGACAAATGAACGATCAAGGCGTTGAGTTTGTTCAGCAGTATATATACTGGAACGGATTTGAGGTCGGTCCCATTATGTTCGAGGGTACGGTAGCGCATCGTTCTACCTTAGACGTGTTAGAGTTCGGGTTTGTTATTCATATTCCCGCAGGTACGACCTTCCCCAGCGAAGCGTACGTAGCAGGGGGGCTTGAAGGTACGCCCGTTATGTATAAAACGACGACGGATAAAGCGTTCTACTACAACGGTACGGAGTTTGTAGAAATGCCGTATACCGTAGCGGAAAGCCGTGCGGCGGCAACGGATGCTCTCAACGCGATTGATTTGGATTTGTATTACGAGACCGAGCAGGCGCAAATTAGCGCGCTGATTGCTACGGTAAAAACGCAAATTCGTCAGAGTGTTACGCAGCTTGCCATAGACGACGTAATGGACGAATTTAATAAAAATCTCGCTAAGATAATGACCAAAGAGGGGTATGCGCAGCTTGCTACGAAAAAAACGGAAGCCCAAGCGGAGCTTGACCTGTTTTTTGCAGGGTTCTCTTCGGTAGATTATGAAGAGGCGGAGTGGGATAAATTGCTCTTTATCCAAACCGAGGGGAGCAGAATTATCCAAGAAACAAGCACCGTCAGCGAAGTAGACGACGCCCTCGTTGCTATTAAGCTTGCGGCAAGCAACGTGCTTACGGCAGAAGAAAAAGCGGGTTTTGTCGACTATCAAGAGAATGCGGCGGCAAGCCTTGACGAGGTGTGCGCGGACGAGATTTATCGGGAAGAGGAAAGCACGCAGCGCGAAATGTTAATCCAAGAAGGCAAAATCGCAATTAAGGCGGCAACCTCCTACGACGAAGTGGACGCGTTGCAAGCACTTTACGCTTCGCGTATCAACGATTTGAAAACCAAGGGAGAATGGGAAGAGGAAGAAAAGAATAACCAAAACGGCTCTTCCAACGGTTCGAACAAACCGAATAAAAACCAAGGCTCGACGACGATAATCGACGAGACGGCAGAGGAAGAGGGCTGCTCTGGTACAATCGGTGGATATGGCGCATTATTCGGCGTTTTGGTATTTGCCGCGCTGGTGATGATAAAAAAGAAAAAAAGTGAAGGAGAAAGAAGATGAAATTTAAAAAGATAACGGCATTGGCGGCAACGCTCGTAATTGGCGCGTCGACTTGCGGCGTATTTAGCGGCTGCGGTACGGTCGTAGAGGAAGAAGGGTACGACCCCACGAAGGCAAACCTTACCGTTGCTACTTACGACGGCGGCGTTGGCGAGGCGTGGTTGAAAGAAGCGGCAGCGCGCTTTACCGAGATGCATAAGAATTCTACCCACTTCCAAGAGGGCAGAACGGGCGTTAACATTATGGTTTCCGCCAGCGATAAATACGCAGGCTCGACCATTGGGGAAAAATCGTTGGATAAGGATGTGTATTTCACCGAAAGCGTCGAATATTATACCTTCATCAACCAAGACAAAGTAGCGAATATTACGGACGTCGTAAAGGCTTCTTTGGAAGATTACGGCGAAGTCAATTCGGACGGTACTCCCGTTACGATTGAAAGCAAGCTGGACGCTTCCTTCCAAGACTATCTTACGGCGAAAGACGGGAACTATTATATGATTCCTTTCTACGACGGATTCTACGGCTTTATCTACGACGTAGATTTGTTTGAAGAACAAGGTTTCTACGTTGACGATAATGGCAATCCCTTAAAGTTAAAGAAGAACGCAACGGAAGCCGATAGAAAGACTTTTGAAGAGAAAAAATCCGACGGTCCCGACGGGCTTCCTAATACCTACGACGACGGTCTTCCCGCAACCTATCAGCAGCTTATTGACCTTTGCGAATATATTGCAGGGAAATCCGGGTACGCGCCTTTCTGCTATTCGGGGCAGTACGTTGATTACGTTACCAAAGCCTTCCGTTCGGCGGCGGTAGATTATGAAGGCTACGACGCGTTTAAGGTAAACTATACCCTCACGGGCGACGACGTAAAACTCGTTAAATCGATTAATTCGGACGGCAGCCTTGAATTCGAATATAAGGATATCCAGCCGAGCAACGCGTACGAATTGCAAAAACAAGCGGGTAAATATTACGCGCTTTGGCTGCAAGAACAGTTGTTTGGTGAGCCGAAATATACCGGCGGCACCTATAACACCTTCGATTATCTCGTGGCGCAAGAAAAATTTGTTTCCAGTAAATATAGTTCCTTGCGTTACGCAATGTTAGCGGAAGGCGTATGGTGGGAAAACGAAGCGGAAAAGGTATTTAACGATATGGAAGAGTTCAAGGGCGAAGCGAAGGGCAGCAGACGCTTTGGTCTTTTGCCTATGCCCAAAGCGCCCGGTCAGGAAGCGGGTCGTCAAACGATGTTCTCCGCAAACAGCTCGTTCGGATTTATCAATAAGTCTTGTGAAAATATGGAACTTGCAAAAGAATTTATGCGCTTCTTGCATACCGATTCGGAAATGTCTAAATTTAGCGCTTCGACCTCTATTCCCAGATCCTTGAACTATGAAGTAAGCAAAGAAGATAGAGCGAACGCAACCCACTTTGGTAAGACGTTGATTGATATGAGAGCGCAGGCGAAGGTAATCTATCCTTATTCGTCCGAATCTTTGGTTCTTAAAAATCCTTCCAACTTCACGGAAGGTATATGGTTCTCCACGGCGAAGGTTGACGGAAGGGTAATGAACAATCCTTTCACTGCTTTCCAAAATAAGACGGCAACGTCGGCGCAATTCTTCAACGGCTTGTATACCTATCAAAAAGATCAGTGGTCTACGTTAAAATAATCATAGAAGAGGCACGTTTTTATGAAAACGCTTAACAGAAAGAAACATAGGGGCAGCAAAGGCGAGTTTATCTTTTATCTCGCCTTGATTGCCTTGCCCATCATTCAAGTACTTATCTTTTACTTTTA
This sequence comes from Clostridiales bacterium, assembly GCA_015069295.1. Lineage (GTDB taxonomy): Bacteria > Bacillota > Clostridia > Christensenellales > Borkfalkiaceae > Scatosoma. The sequence continues at coordinate 189,899 of SVIW01000001.1, read as the reverse complement.
CGTAAACTTTAACAGTATAATGATGGCGTTCCAATCCTACGACGGCTATGGCGATTACGTGTTTGACTCCAACCCGTGGGCGAATTTCTCGGAAATTTGGGCTAATATGCCCACGATTTGGGTTGCCTTGAAAAATTCGTTGGTGGTTTGGATATTTACCGCGGTATTGGGAACTTTCCTTGCACTCGTATTTTCCTATTATATTTACAAGGGCTGGATTCTCAGTAAAACCTTCAAATTTTTCTTGTTCTTGCCCTCGGTTTTGCCCTCTATCCTGCTCGTTTTGGTATTCAAGTTTTTCGTAAACGAAGCGATACCGGGGTATACGGAGGCGCTGACGGGTTCGGCACCCGAGTTCACACTGTTGCAAAATTCGTTTTTACCGACCGTTATTTTCTATAACGTTTGGATTTGCTTTGGTACGCAGCTTCTCATCAATACGGGGGCTATGTCGCAGATTCCCCCTGAAATTATTGAGGCGGGGAAGGTGGACGGCGTATCGACGATACGCGAGTTCTTCTCCATCGTATTGCCGATGATTTTGCCTACCATTTCTACCTTCTTGATTGCGAGCGTTGCAACGATATTTACGAACCAAGCAAACATTTATGCGTTTATAGGCGACGGGGCAGAAGTAGCAGATTATACCATCGGGTATTATTTGTTTATTCTCGTCGAAAGCGACCTCCACGGTGGACCGGACCAATATACGTATGCAAGCGCGTTGGGTATCGTTTGTACGTTGATTGCCTTCCCGTTGACCTTGGGCGTACGCCGTTTGTTGGAAGGAAAGGGGGATGAATAATGGATAAGAAAGTAAAGAAAAAGAAAGTTAACGTATTTGCGATTGCGATTGCGGTACTCCTTGCCTTGTATATGCTTTCTATGGTCGTTTCCCTTTTCTGGGTGTTGATGACGACGGTAAAAGACGCAGGGGAATATAAATACGGCGCAGCGTTTTTTGAGGGCGGTTTAGCAAAATCGAACACGATTTGGTTCCCGAAGATGGGGATTACCTTTGAAAACTACGTCATCGCCTTCCAGAACTTCGTTCTTGAGGGGGACGGGGAAGGGCTGCAGAAAAGCTATAATATTTTCGCGCAATTTGTTAACTCGTTTCTCTATTCGGGCGGTTGCGCTTTGACGGTTACTCTTTCGTCCTGCGTTATGGGCTATGCGACGGCACGGTTTAAATTTAGATTATCTAATATTATCTATTCGTTCGTGCTTATTTCCTTAGCGTTGCCCATCGTCGGCGCAATGCCCAGTGAAATTGCCGTAGCAGATAGCTTGGGGATCTTCGATACTTTCCCCGGAATTTGGATTATGCGTGCGTCCTTCTTGAATACCTATTTCTTGATATTCTACGCGCAGTTTAAAATGATTCCAAAGGATTATACCGAGGCGGCGAAAATCGACGGGGCAAGCTCCTTTGGCGTTATGGTTAAAATTATCTTCCCCTTGGCGATGGGGACGATTACGACGGTATTCGTTTTGGCGTTTATCTTCTATTGGAACGATTTCCAAATCCCTATGGTATATCTTCCTTCTTATCCCGTAGCGGCTTTGGGTATGTACAAATTCTCCGTATTGACTGACCCGGATGAAATTAACCATATACCCGTTCGTTTGGCAGGTATTTGTTTGATGGCGTTGCCGATCGTCGTATTTTATGGAATTTTCAACAGAAAGCTCAACGTTAATTTATCAGTTGGAGGCATCAAAGGGTAAATGAAAATTGAAAGAAAAATGAAAATCTGTTTCTGTGCAATAATCGCGCTTGTGCTTAGTTGTTTTGCCTTCTTATTTATGGGGGAAACGAACGAAAACATAAACGCGTTTGCCGCGGAAACGGCATATGAAGAAATTTACGTAGGAGACGTCGTCGTTGCGGAAGAGCATACGCTTTCCGTGGGCGGCGCATCGGTAAAAGCCGAAGGATTTACGGTTACGTATCCAAGCGGCGGCGTTTACACTGGCAAAAGCTTTGCGGCAGAACAAGCAGGTTGGTATGAAGTTACTTACTTTGCTACGGTAAGCGGCGAAAGAGTGGAAGAAACGCAAAGCTATTTGGCGCTTCGTAAACCCAAGGACATTATCGTCTCGACAAACGGCGCGACGGTAAGCTATGGTAAATACGAAGTAGACAGCCCGTACGAAATTAAAAACGAGATTTACGGCGGAATTGTTAATTTCCAAGCAGGGCAATCCGTTACCTTTACTGCGAACATCAAAACGGAAAACTTGACCAAAGATTATAATGTTATCGATATGATCGTTATACCCAGTGTGTTCAAGGAAACGGATTTTGAACGCCTTACGGTAAAAATTACGGACGCAGACAATCCCGACAATTACGTGGAAATCGTTATCAATTCGTCGAACACTCTCGACGGCGACGGGCAGGTTTCTTATATCCGCGTGGGCGCAAACGGTCAACAAATCGGCGGGTATGAAGGTTCGACCTTCCACACCGTAAACTACGGCGCGCAGATAGAGCACAGCTTCCGCGGGCTTGGACACGTAGGGGAAAGCCGTAAAGATATTACCGTTTCCGAATTTTCGGTTTCTATTGCGATTGATAACGCGGAAAGACGTATCTATTGCGGACCGAAATCCAATCTTGACGCGGAAAAAATAATGGTCAACGACCTTGACGACGTGGCAAATTATAAGGGGAATCCTTGGGGCGGATTTACTTCCGAAGAAGTAACCGTACAAGTTACCGCAAGCAACTTTTCCAAATCGACGGGTAAATTGTTGATTAAATCGTACGGCGATTACGATTTTTCTAAGGATATCGCAGACGAAGTTGCGCCTTCGATTGTTTTGGATTACGATGAAACTGCGGCGCAGCCCGTAGCTGTTCTCAATCAAAGTTTCCCGATTATTCCCTTTACGGCAAAGGATAACCTTGATAAGCAGCTGAAAACGGACGTTTCCGTATACTATTTGGCGGAAGACGGCAAGAAAATCAACGTAGATTGCGACGGCGAAAGCTTTTTCGTGAAGTATATGGGCAATTACGAAGTCGTATACACCGCCGAAGACTTGTCGGGCAATAAAACCCAAGTAACGAAGGAAATTTCCGTTATGGACCACGTGCCGGAAATTTTCATCTCCCTTGACGAACCTGAAATTTCCGCGCAGGCATATCAGACGGTATATATCCCCCAAGCTTCGCAAGTTTCGTTGTTTGGCGGAAGCGGGAAATTGGCGGTTGAGCGTACCGTGTACAGTCCCAGCAAAGAAGTTTTGGACGTAAAAGATTCGTTGTTGCTTACCGAGCTTGGCGAATATAAAGTCGTTTACAAAGTAACCGATTATTTGGATTCCGTACAGTACGGCGTTATTACCGTTTCTTCTATGGAAACGGACGGGCCCGTCTTCGTGGAATATCCTACGTTCGAAAAAATCCTGTTTAAAGGGTTCACCTACGAATTACCGCAGGCGTTCGTCATCGAAACGGTAGACGGTAAAATCGTTAGCCTGCCTTGCAACGTTTACGTAAACGGCGAGTTGGTAGACGGCAGCTTTACTTTAAGCGGCGAGGAGACGGAGGCGGAAATTAAATACGTTGTCGACGGCGAAACGGGAAGCAACGAATGGTCTACGGTCATTCCCGTCGTGGATACCGGCGACGGCAGAGATAAGGACGAGTATTTCTATATCGAAAACGGCGTAGAAATTCTCTACGAAAAGAAATATTTGCAGTTTTCGTTTGCCAACGACGGTAAGGTGGAATTTGTAAAAGAATTGTATTCGAACGAATTTATCGCGGGTCTCTCCTATGAAGGCGAATGGCTGAATTTCTCGAAGATGACCATTACGCTCGTGGACGCAAAGGATCAAAATTTGTCCGTTTCGTTGCACTTCTATTATGATAAAGGCGACAATTCCTGGTTTATCCAACCGAACGGTCAAAAAGAAAAAGTCGAGTACACGACCAGCGGTGGCGACTTGAATTTCAAGCTCTCCAACGACGGGTCGAGGATAATTGACGCAAGCGGCGAAGCGGTTGCGACGATTGTTGCCTACGACAACGGCGAGCCTTTTGAAGGGTTCTCCGACGCGTTGTATTTCGGTTTGTCCTTTGAAGGCGTGTACAGCGAGTCTAAGATTAATCTTAGAAGACTTTGCAATCAATCGATGGGACACGAAAGATCGAGTAAAGAGTTTGCGGAAGATGATACGAATCCCGTCATTACGTTAGACGGAGAATTCGTTATCTATCAAAAGCTTGGGAAAAAGGCAAACATTCCCACGGCGTACGCAAACGACGTGCTTGGACAAATCGTAGAATTTACCGTTACGGTCGAAACCTCCGACGGAAAACTGTTGGCAAAAGGTCCTGCCTCGAAACCGTTGGATATCGTTATGAACGAAGCGGGAAAATATTTGGTAACCTATTACGCAGAAGACACTGCGGGCAACAGCGTAAGCGATCCTAACACGATGATCGTAAGAGACGAAACTGCGCCTTCGCTTACCATTAAGAATACCTTGAAGAAAGAATATACGTTGGGCAGCAACGTTGCAATTCCTACTTGCAGCGCAAAGGATAACGATAAATGTTACGTTCAAGTTATGCTGATTTTGCCGAACAACGAAATGCGCTTGTTGCAATATATTGAAAACGGCAAGGTTACTTCTATGCTTAACAAGGACAACGAGCTGTACAACGATAGCTTTAAGGTGGATAGCAATACCTTCAAGGTAGAATCTAAGGGCAAATACGTGTTGAGAGTATTGGCGTACGACGAGTATTACAACTACACGGTACACGAAATTGAGTTTATGGTAAAATAAGGAGGGATACGTATGAAGAAAAGTAAAATATTTCAAGTAGTTACGTCAATAGCGTGTTCCGCTTTATTATTTGCGTGCGCGGCTTGCTCGGATACGACGGAGCAAGGAGAAACGACGGGAAATTCTTCCGAAGTGCTCTCGGTTGTGCAAGGCGAATACCTTTATGCGAACAGCATCAGCGAATACAGCATTTTGATTCGCGACGACGCGAACTATTACGAGAACTTTGCGGCAAACGAATTGGCGCAAAATCTCGGGGTTTCTACGGGACACGCGCTTCCTATCTTGACGGAAAACGAGTTAAAGAAAGAAGACAGAGTCATTTCCTTAGGACATACTTCGCTTTGGGATAAAAAGGTAGGCGTTACCCTTTCGGAAAGCAACATCGTAGAATCGGGCTACTACATCACGACGGTAGAAAATAATATTTATATTTCCTGTCCTGATTTCACGAGCAGCAGCGGCGTGCTTTACGGGGTTTACGACTTCCTTTACGATACGGTTGGATACGAATTCTTTGCAGAAGACGAAATCCTCATTGAGAAGCGGACGGAAATTCCTTTGTATGACTACAAAGACGTTACCGTAAATCCTTCTTTCGAAATGCGTATGATTCGAAAGGCAGAGCTTCGCGACGACAGTATTACCGCAATGCGTTACCGTATGGTATACCCCAGCGAAAGCTTTGGTTTCATTCGGTACGGACACGGTCAGGCTTCGTTATATATCAACCCGAACGCTGCTTGTACCTGCGGGCTTGCGGGCTGTGGTAAGGGGATTACTTATCAACAGCATCATCCGGATTGGTTTAGCAACTACGGCACGAAGGATTTGCAGCTTTGCTGGTCGGGCGGTGAAGTGCTTGAAACGGTTGCGGCAGAGAAGTTTATCGAACTCTTCCAGCAATATCCCGACGCCGAATATTTTATGTTCGGGCAAGAGGATAATTTAAGCACTTGTTCCTGCGAGAAATGTGAATCGGCAAAGAAAGAATTTGCCGGAAAGCCTTCGGGTTTGCAGATTGCGTTTATGAACAACGTCATTAAAAAGACGTCGGCTTGGTTGGCGGAAAACGAACCGGGAAGAGAGGTTAAATACATCGTTTACGCGTATTACGGCGTAGAAGAAGCGCCCGTAAAAACGGTAAACGGTAAAGTCGTTCCTTTCAGCGATAAGGTAATACCCAACAAGGATTTGTATATTTACTACACGCCGATTTATTATAATTATGCGTATCAATTCGACAGCAAGGCGAACGCGGAATACTACAAGAATCTTAGCGACTGGAAAGCGATTGCAGACGGTCAGCTTATTATGTACCTCTACGATACCAACTTTACCGCGTATCTCGTTAATTTCGACAACTTCGGTACTTTGAAGGGAATGTACGAGACTTGTAAGGAGATGGGGGTTGCTTGTATGACGACGCAGGGCGCGGATACCTATACCCCTTGTTTCCAGAGTATGCGTGCTTACGTACAATCTTCGTTGATGTGGGATATAAACCTTTCCTATGAGGATCTCGTGCGTAAGTTTATGAAGAACTATTATAAAGACGCTGCGGAATATCTGTACGAGTATTATAAAATTATCCGTGATAGATATACGTACTATCGAAACGTGGTTGACCCTATGGACGGCGGTATTTACGCTGGGGTACAAAATAGCGAATTGTGGACGCCGTACGTTGTTGAGACGATGGAAGAGTGTTTTGACAAGGCGTTTGCAAGCATCGAGAAGTATAAAGAAAGCGATCCCGATTTGTATTTGAAGTTGAAAAACAGAATCAAAAAGGAAGAGTTGTCGATTATTTATATCAACTTGACGCTCCTTTCTGGGTACCAGTCCGAAGAGGATTACGCAGCGTTGAAGGAAGAGTTTAAATACTACGTAAACCTGTTTAAGCTTTCCGAGGTAAAGGAAGGGTCTGGGTTTGAAGGCCTTCTCAACTGATAGGAGGATTGTATGAAGAAGATATTATATTGTATCTTGACGGTGCTGATAGGCTTGTTTTGTTTTGCTGCTTGCGGAGAAGAGGAAGAATCGCAAAATGAGATAAGCCAATCGAGTTCGCCCAAACAGGAGATAACCGTTGAGTTTGTTGAAAATGAAGTCTTTATGGCTGTTGGCGAATCGGTACAACTGGAAGTAGTTGCCTCTAAAAACAACGTATTCGTGTTCTGGTCAATCCGTGATAAAGAGATTGCGCAGGTATCCGATAAAGGGGTTGTTACGGCGCTTGCAGAAGGGGAAACGATTTGCTACGCCTCGTTTGGGGACTCCGTTGCAAGATGCCTTATTACCGTTTCTGCGGAAGAAACGACGCCTATGCTCTCGATTGCGGTTGCGCACGAAGAACTTAGTCTGTACGTCGGCGATACGTTCGAGTTACGGGCAGAGGTAAAACTTGGCGACGAGGTCGTGGAGGGCGCTGAAGTAACGTATAGCGTGGAAAACGAGGGCGTTGCTAAGGTGGAAAACGGCAAGGTCGTTGCGCTTGGCGAAGGCAACGCGACGGTTACGATAACGGCGAACTACGAAGACGGTCAGGCGACTTTGAAGATTCCTGTAATTGTATACGCAGCGTTAAATTCTTAATATTTTTGCGACCCGTTGGGCTTTAAACCGTATGGTAGGCCAACGGGTCGTTTTTTTGCTAATTGCGCTTTAAACGTTGATTTTTTCAAGAAAAGGTGGTATACTGTTTTTACTTAGGAGAACGGGTATGTTAGATTGTATTATCATCGGCAGCGGTACGGCAGGGATTTCTGCGGCGTTGACCTTGCAGGCAAACGGAAAGACGTTTCTTTTATTTGGCGTAAGTACGTTAAGCGAAAAAATTGCAAAAGCAGAGCTTATTCGCAATTATCCGGGACTTTCAAACGTTTCGGGAAAAAGCTTCGTCGAGGCGTTAACGGCGCAGTTAAAAGAAGCAGATATCGCCATTACGGAAGAAAAGGTGGCAGGCGTGTACGCGTTGAAAGACCGCTTTACTATTTTAACGCAGGCGGGAAACAGCTATGAATCGAAGACGGTAATCCTTGCGTGCGGGGTTGAGGCGGTAAAACAAATCGAGGGCGAAGACTCTTTTTTAGGGCGCGGGGTTAGTTATTGCGCCACCTGCGACGGGTTTTTATATAAGGGAAAAACCATCGCCGTCGTTTGTACTTCTAAAAGGCTTGAACACGAAATTGGCTATCTTGCCGATTTTGCAAAAAAGGTCTATCTTATCCCCCTCTATAAAGGGGTGGAAATTGAACGGGAAAATATTGAAAAGATACTCAAAATGCCCAAGAAAATCGACGGAAAAATGCGGGTGGAAAAGCTTGTATTCTCTGCGCCTGCTGGGGCAGAGGAGCAAGAATTGTCCGTGGACGGCGTTTTTATGTTGCGGGAAAGCGTTTCTCCCGCCGCGCTTGTCGGGGGCTTAAAAACGGCAGAGGGACACGTTCTCGTGGAGCGGGATATGTCTACGAATATCAAAGGTTTATTTGCCGCAGGCGATTGTACGGGCAGACCTTACCAATACGCCAAGGCGGTGGGAGAAGGGAATATTGCCGCTCATTCCGTCAGTACGTTTTTGAAAGGATAGGGGCAGGTACGCATTGAAATAAAAAAGGAGGTAAAGATGGAAAAGCGGGAACGGGTAATTTTATATTCTGACCTCAACAACTTTTTTGCCTCGGTGGAAATAGCGAAAAACCCGTCTTTGGCAGGAAAACCGCTGATTGTTTGCGGTGATCCGAAAGAGCGGCACGGTATCGTTTTGGCGAAAAACGAGGAGGCGAAGAGATACGGGATTAAAACGGCGGAGACGGTATATTCGGCACTAAAAAAATGTCCTGACGTACAGATGGTCGGGTCGCATTATCACGATTATAAACGCTATTCGGAGAAAGTCGTGGCAATTTACGGTCGGTATACCGATTGTATTGAAGAATGTAGCATTGACGAATGTGCGATGGATATGACGGAAAGTACCTTTCTTTTCGGCAGCGGTCGGGAAATTGCCGAAAAAATTCGCGCGGACGTAAAGGCGGAGTTAGGATTAACCGTATCGATAGGCGTCAGCTTTAATAAGGTTTTTGCAAAGCTTGCTTCCGAAATGAAAAAACCGGACGCCGTTACTGAAATTTCCAGGGAAGACTTTAAAGAAAAAATATGGGGCTTGCCCGTAACCGATTTGCTGTTCGTGGGAAAGGCGACGGCGGAAAGTTTTCAAAAATTAGGGATAAAAACGATAGGCGATTTGGCGAATTCTAACGAGTCTTGGATATCGGAAAGATTTGGAAAACGAGGCAGGCAGTTACGCGTTTACGCGCGTGGCGAAGACGTTGAACCCGTAAAATCGGAGAAGAAAAAAGAGGATGTAAAATCGATAGGGAATTCGACGACGTTATCGAAAGACATCTCCTCTAAGGAGGATGTAAAACGTTGGTTTTACGCCCTTGCGGAAAGCGTAGCCGCGCGTTTGCGTGCGGCGGACGTCGGGCGCGCAAATACGGTGCATATCGTCGTGCGCGATCCCGAATTAAAATTTTATTCGTGGCAAACGAAAATACCTGCTACGGCGCTTTGCGGAGATATCGCCAAGGCTGCGTTCGAATTGTTTTGCCGTCAATATCCAACGGATAAGAAAGTACGATTGTTAGGGATTACGCTTTCGGGATTTGATTATCACGTCGAACAGTTGACTATTGATTCGCTTTTAGAGGGCGAGAAATCGGGGTATCAAAAACGAGAGCGTGCGGAAGAAGCGGTGGCGAAATTGCGCGAAAAATACGGTTATTCGACCGTGCAGCGCGGGGTAGTAATGGAAGACGAAAAACTAAACGGTCTGGATATTCGCGGAAAAAAAGAGGAAACTTAAAAAAATTAAAAAAAGCTGTATAAAAATTAAAAAACCGCCGATACTGTTTCTATCGACGGGAAAAGAAATTTTTTTGTCGTGAAGATAAAGAAGCGCTACCGAAAAACTAGGTTTTCCGATAGCGCTTCCGTTTTTTAAATAAAAAACGGCGAAAAAAAACTGCGCGATCCTTTTTTGCCGAAATTTACCGAAGCGGAAACGCCGCAGGTGACTCCTGCAAAGCTACCTTATGGCACACGCAAACATCCGCTTAGAGCTGCTACATTCCTGTCCTGACACGGTTCACGGCATTACGTTGCATAAGACCTTGCTATCAACATTCCTTACGGCGCGCAAACCTCCCATAAACTCCGTCGAGAAAGGCATTCGGCTCTGCTATAGCGGATTGCAGATATAGGGTGCCGCTAACTCCCCGCCTACGCGCAGCTTATTTATTATACATCATTTTTATATGGATTGCAACCGTTTTTACTTGCTTTTTTGCGAGGTTTGGCGATTATGGAAGGGAGTTTTTGTCAAAAAGTGGACAGAATCGTCTTTTTGAGGTTTTTTAAAGAATCCAACGGTTGACATTGTTATAAAAAAAGTTGTATAATATTGGAAAAGGATGGTAACTTATATGGGATGTTCACACGATTGCTCGAGCTGCTCGTCCGAGTGCGCTTCGAGAAAAACGGAAAGTTTATTAAAAAAACCGCACGAGAAATCTTCGGTGAAAAAAATCATCGGCGTTGTCAGCGGAAAAGGCGGGGTTGGAAAATCGTTGACGACTTCGTTACTTGCTTCGTTTGCGCAAAAGCAAGGGCTTTCGGTAGGGATTATGGACGCGGATATTACGGGGCCTTCTATCCCGCATATGTTCGGGGTAAAAGACCGTATTACGGGGGATGAAAAGGGTATCAATACCGTATTGTCGCCCTCGGGAATGCAAATGGTGTCTATGAATTTATTGCTTGACGAGGAAACTTCTCCCGTGATTTGGCGCGGAATGGTCATTTCGGGTACGGTTATGCAGTTTTGGACGGACGTAATTTGGAAGGACGTCGATTTGCTGTTTATCGATATGCCGCCGGGAACGGGCGACGTGCCGCTGACGGTATTCCAAAGCATTCCCATTTCGGGTATCGTTATCGTTACCACGCCGCAGGATTTGGTAAAAATGGTCGTGGAAAAAGCGGTGAATATGGCAAATATTATGCACGTTCCCGTTTTGGGGTTAGTGGAAAATATGAGCTATCTTTCCTGCCCCGATTGCGGTAAAAAAATCGAGGTTTTCGGGGCGAGCAAAGCCAAGGCGATCGCTGCAGAATACGCAATTCCCGCCGTTGCGCGTATGCCGTTAGACCCCAATATCTCCAATCTTGCGGACGCGGGACGGATTGAAGATTACGACGGCTCGGCTTTGGAAGAAGTGTATAAATCGATTGAAAAAGCGCAGGCAAAACCGATACGCTGAAAAAAGAAAATAAGGTACGAAAGAAACAATGGGATACAGAGCAGAAAAACTCAAGGTTGAGAAACGGTTAAAAATCGTCAAACGGGTTGTGCTCGGTATCCTTTTGTTATGTATTGCAGGATTGTGTATTTTTGCGGCGTTCGTTCCGCCCGACAGTTGGAAATATTACGTGGATAAGCCCGACGTGCCCGAAAGAAAAGCAGGGGAGCTCCGTGTGCATTTCATCGACGTAGGGCAAGGCGACGCAACCCTTATCGAATTGCCCGACGGCAGGAATTTTCTTATCGACGGCGGAGACGGTAGCGAAGAAGCAACAAAATCTTTACTCCGCTATTTAAACGCGCTGGATATCGAACAAATCGATTATCTTCTCGTAACGCACGCCGATAAGGACCATTGCGGCGGATTGGATAAGGTATTGGAGTATTTTGACGTGTTCGTCGCATACCTGCCCCCATCGTTGCCTGAAGCGAATACTGAATACGCCGAATTTTACGCAGCTTTAAGCGATACGGATTGCCGTTGGCAATATACCTCGCGGAAGATTTCCAATATCACTTCTCAAGACGCACGCTATCCCTATACCTTGTGCTTTTTATACCCTTACGAAGAGGACGTAGAATATATAACCGGGTTGAAAAACGAGCTTAGTCAAGAAGATGAAAATTTATATTGCGGTATCGTTTGGCTGGATTATCAAGGCAGTAGCGTTCTTTTTACGGGCGACGCGCCCGCTTCCGTCGAAGAACGCCTGAGGAAGGACGATGAAAAGGGTTATTGGCAGGCGCGTGGGGTTTGCTTGGACAGTACGGAAATTATTAAGGTCTCTCACCACGGCAGCGCAGACGCTACTTCAGAAGAATTTTTAAAGTATCTGCACGTGCAAACGGCGATAATTTCTTGCGGTAAGGGGAACGAATACGGACACCCCGCGCCTACGTTGTTGTCGAAATTGACTTCGGTGGGAATAAATTATTATCGTACCGACGTAGACGGACATACGATGGCAACGCTGTATAAAAACGGGAAATACCAAATGCAAAACATAAAATGAGTGGGGCAGGTACGCGTTTATTGTTGTTTAAGGACGGAAAAAAACCGTCCTTTTTTCTGTTTGTGAGGCAAAAAGATGCTTATATTTGATTTATATAAATCAAAAAGAAGGAAATTTTTTCGCTTAAAAAACAGAATTTCACCCCATTTTCATTGTATTTGACGAAAATATTTGTTATAATAAACAGAGCGTGTCGCTGCACAAGCACTTTATAAAGAACTTTTTAAGAGAAAAGAAGGTATACGAACGGGATTATGGAAGCGATTAAATTCGAGAAAGTATATTTTTCATACGAAAACGACGAGGAGACCGAAAAGCAAGACGGCCTTTTCGACGAGGGTTCTTATGCGCTCGACGGAGTCGATTTCACTTTGGAAGAAGGGGAATTTGTCGCCGTATTGGGGCACAACGGCAGCGGAAAATCTACCCTTGCGCGTTTGTGCAACGGGCTGTTGACCCCTAACGACGGAAAAATTACGGTATTTGGCGAAGATACGCAAGACTCGAAAAAGCTGTTTGACATTCGCAAACAAGTCGGTATTGTTTTTCAAAACCCCGACAACCAGACGGTTGCCTCTATCGTCGAGGACGATATTGCGTTTGGTCCTGAAAATATCGGTGTGCCGAGAAAGGAAATCGGCGAACGTATCGAGTTTGCGTTGAACGCGGTTGGAATGACGGAATTTCGCCACGCCACTCCCGCAAGACTGTCGGGCGGGCAAAAACAGCGTATTGCCATTGCGGGCGTATTGGCGTTGAAACCTCGCGTGATGATTTTGGACGAAGCGACGGCAATGTTAGACCCCCGCGGCAGGAAAGAGGTTATGGACGTCGTGTTACGCCTTAACCGAGAGGAAAAAATTACCGTTTTGCTGATTACGCACTTTCCCGAAGAAGCGTTGCTTGCCGACCGAGCGGTGGTTATGCACAAAGGCAAAATTGTGTTGCAGGGCAAACCCGAAGAAATTTTAACAAACGAACAGGGCTTAGAGAGTTATTCGTTGGCGTTGCCAAGACCCGTTAAGGTGTGTCGCGGTTTGGCGGCAGGCGGCTTACCCGTCGCGGACGGCGTGGATGAAGAGAGTATCGCCGACAATCTTTGCGCGGCGTTAAAAAGCCGTTTTGAGATTTCCCAAACGGAAAAGGAAAACGAACCGATTGCAGTCCTTCAAGAAAAGGACGGGGAAATTGGGAAAATCGTTTGTGAAAATCTTTCCTACGTCTACAATGCAAAATCTCCCTTTGCGACGTTTGCCTTAAACGGCGTCGATTTACAAATCGAAGCGGGGGACTTTTTCGGCATTATCGGGCATACGGGTAGCGGTAAATCCACCTTCGTGCAGCATTTAAACGCCCTCTTGAAAGTGCCGACGGCGGAGAAAAAGTACAAAGAGAAGAAGCCCAAAAAGGGCGCGCCGATTTTGCCCAAGACAATTTTAAAGGTCAACGGGTTCGATTTGACGGATAAAAAGACGGATTTCCGTGCTTTGCGTAGCAAAGTCGGTATGGTTTTCCAATACCCCGAACATCAGCTGTTCGCCGAATCGGTTTTTGAAGACGTTGCGTTCGGGTTGAAAAATTTTAAAAAGGACGTTGCGGACGAAGAACTTAAAGCGGCGGTAAAAGAAGCCGTCGAGACGGTCGGGCTTGATTATGAAGAGATAAAAAAACGCTCCCCGTTCGAGCTTTCGGGCGGACAGCGCCGCCGTGTGGCGATTGCGGGAGTTATCGTAACGAAACCCGAAATTCTCGTTTTGGACGAACCCGCAGCCGGGTTAGACCCGCTTGGCAAAGCGGAAATTATGTCTTTGCTCCATAAAATCCACGCAGATTGGTGCAAAACGGTGGTTATCGTTTCGCACGATATGGACGAAATTGCAGAAAACTGCAACCGCGCGGCGATTTTCTCGGAAGGAAAAATCGTGGCGGTAGATACCCCCAAAGCGTTGTTTGAAAAAGTAGACTCTTTAAGCGCGTTGGGGTTAGACGTACCCTTCTGCGCTCGGCTTACCGAAAAATTAAAGACAAGGAATGTCCTTTTGGACAACGATTATACCGTGGACGGATTCGTTCGCGCGGCGCTTTCCTATGCTGCTGACGTAAAAACGAAGGGGGCAGGTATGCCTTTAACGTGGAATACGGAAGGGGGTGGGAACAATGCGTGACGTTTCTTTCGGACAGTATTATCCCGCAAAATCCTTCGTGCACCGTTTAGACCCTCGGTTAAAAATCCTCTTTCTAATCGTGTATATCGTTGCGGTGTTTATGTCGAAGAATTTTTACGCCTTGGGTGCGTGCGCAGGCGTATTCGTATTGATTGCGGCGTTTTCCCGCGTTCCGTTTAAAAGTCTTCTGCGCTCGGTAAAAGCAGTGTTGTTTATCCTGATTTTTATGGCGATACTCAACCTCTTTTTCTATCGGGACGGCACACCGTTATACAAACCGCTTTTTGGGTGGGAGTTTACCGTTATCACCAAAGAAGCGTTGTATTATACGATCTTTCTTGCGGCGCGGTTATTCTTGCTTGTACTCGGTTCGTCCATTTTGACGTTGACGACGACCCCCGTGTCGTTGGCAGACGGAATCGAAAGCTTGCTTTCGCCCTTAAAACTTATCCGTTTCCCCGTCCACGAATTGGCGTTGATTATGTCGATTGCCTTGCGCTTTATCCCCATTCTTACCGACGAAACGGGCAGAATTATGAACGCGCAAAAGGCGCGTGGCGCAGACTTTGAAACGGGCGGTTTAATCAAGCGTATTAAAGCGATTATCCCCATTTTAATCCCGCTTTTAATCAGTGCGTTCCGCCGTGCGGATGAACTCGGCGACGCGATGGACGCGCGTTGCTATTCGGGTAGTAAGGTGCGAACGAAATACAAAAAATTGACCTTTTCTTGGCGGGATCTTATCGCGGCGTTTATCGGGCTTTCCTTGCTTGCGGGCGTTATTTTATTGAAGATTTTTACGGCGGCAATCATTTAGCAAGTATTTAAAAAGGACGGAAATTCTATGCGTTACGTTTTAAAAATTGCATACGATGGCACTCGCTTTGCGGGCTGGCAATGCCAAAAGAACGCGGTTTCCGTGCAGGAAGAATTGGAAAACGCGATTCAATCGGCTCTTGGGAAAAGAGTGCGGGTTACCGCAAGCGGAAGAACGGATGCCGGAGTGCACGCCGCGGGGCAGGTTTGCCATTTTGACGGCGACGGATTTACCGTACCGCCCGAAAAAATGCCTGACTGTCTCAATCGGTTTTTGCCGTCCGATATCCGTATTTTAGAAGGGTGGAGCGCCGAAAAGGATTTTGATTCAAACCGCAGCGCAAAGCGGAAAACCTATTGCTATTCGTTGTACGTATCCCCTAGGGAAATGCCCTTGAAAGAACGCTACGCCGTGCGGGTGGACGCTCTGCCACCGTTGGAAATTTTGCAAAAAAAAGCGAAGCTTTTCGAAGGCGAACACGATTTCAAAGCCTTCTGCGCGTCTGGCTCGTCGGTCAAAACGACGGTGCGGACGGTGTATAGCGTGCGCGTGGAAGAAGGGGAAAGCTTCGACTGTCGGGATGTCAAAATTTTCGTTACGGGCAACGGATTTTTATACAATATGGTCCGTACGATGACGGGGGAGCTTATAGACCTCGCCTTGGGGAAAAGAACGGAAGAAAGTCTTTTCCTTGCTTTTCAAACGGGCGAGAGAAATTTGCTTGGAAAAACGATGCCCGCCAAGGGCTTGACCTTGCTGCAAGTGAACTACGAAGACAATAAAACGGAGTAATTTATGGAAATATACAGTTTATTTGATACCTTTACAACGATTTTACCAAATTTTGCTTTTAACAAAGCCTCCTTTTTCGCCAATTATACCAATCTGTATTTGACGGCGATTATCGCTGCGGTCGGGATTTGGCTGACCTTGTTTATCGTGCAGGGCGTAGGGCTTTTCCGTATGGCAAAAAGACAAAATTTGCGCCACAAATGGCTTGCCTTTATGCCGTTTGCCAACGTAATGTATATGGGCAAATTAGCGGGGGAATGCAGCCTTTTCGGTCATAAGATGAAACGGGCGGGCTTATATGCGATGATTGCGCAGATTATATCGACGCTGGTCGTTTTTTCTATCATTGCCGCGGAATCGTATTTGTATATGTTCCGCAGCGAATATTTGGTGGAAAAAACGTATATACAAGGTGGGGTTGAGTATATAAAATCTGAGTTTTCAGGACTTGTCGGTTTCGATAATACGATTGAAAGATATCTTCAATACGTTTCGTATTTCCTGATGGTTATCGAACTTGTTTATAAGGTTCTCTTGTTAGTGCTTATTATGGGTTTGTTCAGAAAATACACGCCCAAGAGCTATTTGCTGCTTTCGCTTATTTCCCTGTTTGTCCCCGAAGTGCGGTTCGTTACCATTCTCGTGCTTTCGGGCAGACAGCCTATCGATTACGAGGCGTATATGCGTGCAAGACGGGAAGAATACGCCCGCCGTCAGCAAGAATATTATAATTCGCGCTATAATAATCCGTACGGCAATCCCTATAACAACCCGAACAATAATCCGTACGGCAATCCCTATAACAATCCGTACAATCAACAAAATCCCTATCAGCCTCCGCAGCCCCCGCAAGAACCGTTTGCGGAGTTCGGCGGAAAAGCGGCAAAGGACGACGACCCGTTCGGGGGCGAGTTCGATTCGGATACTCCCAAGAACGACGGAGAGGACGACGGATTTTTTAACTGAATAAAAAAGTAGAATAAAAACAAGGCGGAAGATAAGAAAAAGTTATATTTTCCGTCTTTTTTTATGCGCAATAACCGTGAAACGGTTTACATCAAAGTTGGGCTGTGATATAATAGGATAGGATATAAATTTCAATTATAATACGAGCGCCGTTTTTTGAGCGGATAAGATTGGAGATAAAGCTATGATGGAAGAAAATATTGCGGCGATTGCCACGCCTGCGGGAAAGGGCGGCGTTGCCATTATTCGCATCAGCGGAAAAAGTCCGTTGTCGATTGTAAAACAGATGTTTAAACCCGTAGGCAGGGTCAAGGTAGAGGACTTCGAGCCCTATCGTATGTACCCCGGGCAAATCGACGGCGGCAGTTTTTTCGATTACGGGCTTTGCGTGTATTTTAAAGCGCCCGCCAGCTATACGGGCGAGGACGTCGTTGAATTTCAATGCCACGGCGGGGAAAACGTTGCGCGCGGAATTTTGCGGCAAACCTTCCGTTTGGGGGCAAAGCCTGCGGGCAGAGGGGAATTTACCAAACGCGCCTTTTTAAACGGGAAACTTTCCTTGGCGTCTGCCGAGGGGGTTGCGGATATGATTAACGGCGAATCGGACGCGGAGGTAAAGGCGGGCTATTTACTGTACAGTGAAAAGCTGACGGCTAAGGTCAAGGACTTGCAAGCCCGTTTAAAGACCTTACTTGCGGGCATTGACGTTTCCGTCGATTATCCCGAAGAGGATATCGAGGAACAGCACGTTGTCGAATTGTCGCGCGATTTAAACCTTTTAAAAGACGAGCTTTCCACGCTTTTAGCAAGCTATGCCGTGGGCAAGAAAATCAAGTCGGGGGTTACCGTGGCAATCTGCGGCAAACCGAATACGGGAAAAAGCTCGCTTTTGAATAAGATTTTGGGCTATGATAAAGCGATCGTTTCAGGAATTGCCGGTACGACGCGCGACGCGGTGGAAGGCAGTTTGGAAATCGAGGGCAGAAAGTTTAATCTCTACGATACGGCGGGGGTTAGAGAAAGCGAGGACGCCATCGAAAATATCGGTATCGAACGCGCGGAAAGTATCGTTAAATCTTCCGACGTAGCGGTATTCGTGTTTGATAAAGACTGGGACGAGGAGGATTATCGCGTGCTGGAACTTATCGAACAAAAACCGCATATCAAGGTATTTAACAAGGTCGATTTACAATCGAAAACGGACGAAAAAGCCGACGTATATACTTCCGCCGTTACGGGGGAAGGGATTGAAAAATTAAAATCCCTTTTATACGAAAAGGGCTTTGGCGACCGTGGCGAGGACGCGGCGTTTCTTATCGAAGAACGCCATTACGGCGCATTGAAACGCGCGGAAGAAAGTTTGCAAAAAGCGATTGCCGCTTGCGCGGTTGCGCCGCTCGATTTGGTAGGTATTGACGTAAAAGAAGCGTGGGACGCTTTGGGGGAAATTACGGGCGAGACGGCGACGGAAGCGATTATCGAGGAGATTTTTGCAAAATTCTGCGTTGGAAAATAAGGGGGCTTTTATGTTAAAAGACAGGGGCAGATACGAGAGTATGGTAAATTTAGACTTATACAGGGTATTTTATACGGTTGCAAAATGCGGCAGCTTGACCCGTGCTGCAGAAGAACTGTATATTTCCCAGCCTGCAGTTTCCCAGTCGGTAAAGCAACTGGAAAACCAATTAGGGGTTACCTTGTTCAACCGTACCCACCGCGGTATGGAGCTTTCCCAACAGGGCGGTAAACTGATTTTTGCGGAGGTGGAGCGTGCGTTATCCCTTTTAAACGAGGCGCAAAACCGTATCGCGCAGATGAAGATAAAGGCGACGGGCACGATTCGTATCGGCGCAAGCGATACGATTTTCGAATATTTCCTTGCGGACAAAATCGTGCGGTTTCACGAGCGTTTTCCTGCGGTAAAAATCGAATTGATGGCAGATTTTACTCCAGATACCATTGAAAAATTGAAAGCAAACCGTTGCGACGTGGCGTTTGTCAATTTGCCCGTCGAGGTGGATGAAGAATTGGAATTAGAGGGCAATTTTATGCGCCTTAACGATATTTTCATCGTCGGGGAAAAATATAAAAAATTGGGCGAGGAAGAAGTATCTTTTTCAAAGCTGAAAAAATACCCCTTTGTCTTAATGGACAAGAACACCGTATCCCATCGTTCGTTTGAGGCGTTTACTCGTACGATAGGGGTGGATATCCATTCGTCCATCGAGGTAGGCAGTTGGGATTTAATGAAACGTCTGGTTGCCAGCGGTATGGGGATCGGCGTTATCCCCCGCGAATACGCGATGGCAGAGTTGGAAAACGGTACGCTTTTCGAAGTAAAGACCGACCCCGTATTACCCGCCCGTTCGATTGGAATGTTGTTACCCAAAGACAAACCCGTTTCTTACGCGCTGCACTCCTTCCTTAGCGATTTTCGCGAGGGAAATTAAATTTTAGAAGTTAAAAGTAGGACTATTTTATGGCAAAACCCAATCGTAATTTAAGAAATTTTTGCATTATCGCGCACATCGACCACGGGAAAAGTACGCTTGCCGACCGCCTTATCGAAAAAACGGGGCAGGTTTCCAAGCGGGATATGGAAGAACAACTCCTGGACAGTATGGATATCGAGCGCGAACGCGGCATTACAATCAAGCTTACGCCCGTCCGTATGTACTATACGGCAAGAAACGGGCAGGAATACGAATATAACCTCATTGATACGCCGGGACACGTGGACTTTACCTACGAAGTCAGCCGTTCGTTGGCGGCTTGCGAGGGGGCAATTCTCGTTGTGGACGCTACGCAAGGGGTAGAGGCGCAAACGCTTGCCAACGTCTATCTTGCGATGGAAAACGATTTGGAGATTCTGCCCGTTATCAACAAAATTGACTTGCCTAGCGCGCGAGTAGACGAGGTGAAAAAGGAAATTGAGGACGTTATCGGCTTGCCCGCAGACAATATCCCTTGCGTTTCGGCGAAAGAGGGCACGAACATCGAGGATTTGTTGGAAGCGATAACCGAATATTTCCCTGCTCCCGACGGCGACACGGACGAGCCGTTAAAGGCTTTGATCTTCGACAGCTATTACGATAACTATAAAGGGGTAATCCTCTTCGTGCGTATTATGGACGGCGAAGTGCGGGTAGGGGATCGGATAAAAACCTTCCTCTCCCCCGCAACCTACGACGTTACCGAGGTAGGGGCTTTTGCGCCGGGGTTATTCCCCAAGGACTGTTTAAAAGCGGGCGAAGTCGGCTATATTGCGGCTTCGATAAAATCCATTCAGGACGTTGCGGTCGGCGATACGGTTACTTTGGTAAACCGTCCTGCGCCCGCGCCTTTGCCCGGTTATAAAAAGGTGCAGCCCGTCGTCTTTTGCGGTATTTATCCCTTGGACGGTAGCAAGTTTAACGATTTAAAAGAAGCGATTTTAAAATTGCAGTTAAACGACGCGTCGCTTATCTTCGAACCGGACAATTCGGTGGCGCTCGGGTTTGGGTTCCGTTGCGGGTTCTTGGGGCTTTTGCATATGGAAATTATTCAAGAACGTATCGAGAGAGAGTTTAATTTGGATATCATCACCACCGCGCCCTCGGTAAGCTATTTGGTGCATAAGACCAACGGCGAAGAATTTTACGTGGACAATCCCTCGCATTTGCCCGACCCTTCGGATATTGAGTATATGGAAGAACCGATTGTCAAAGCGGAAATTTATACGCCACCCGATTTTATGGGTTCTATTATGGATTTGTGTAAAGAAAAGCGGGGCGTGTTTAAAAATATGACCTACGTGGACGAACGACGGGTGAAATTAGAATACACTTTGCCGTTAAACGAAATCGTTTACGACTTCTTCGACGGCTTGAAATCGCGTACCCGCGGTTATGCCAGTTTCGACTACGAATTGGCGGGCTATGAAAAAGCAAAGCTTGTAAAACTCGATATTTTATTAAACGGGGAAATTTGCGACGCGCTTTCCACTATCGTTTTCGAGGGGCGCGCTTACGAACGTGGCAGAACGCTTTGCGAAAACTTGAAAGAAGCCATTCCCCGTCAGTTGTTCGAGATTCCCGTACAGGCGGCGGTCGGCGGGAAAATTATCGCCCGCGAAACGGTAAAAGCGGTCAGAAAAGACGTCCTTGCCAAATGCTACGGCGGGGACATTACGAGAAAACGCAAGCTCCTCGAAAAGCAGAAAGAAGGGAAAAAGCGTATGCGTAAAGTGGGCAGCGTAGACGTTCCCAGCGAAGTCTTTATGGAAATCTTAAAGACGAACAAAGACTAATTTTCGCGCGCGGCAGCAAGTTTTATTGCCGCGCATAAACAAATTTTTAACTCGGCAAAACGCCGAAAAGGAAGTAATAATGGCAGGTATTTACGTACATATTCCTTTTTGCAGGCACAAATGCTCCTATTGCGATTTCGTGTCCTATCCCGACAAAATCACGTACGCCGAATCGTATATGGCGTGTTTGTATAAAGAGCTGAAAATGCGCGGGGAAGAGCTCAAAGACTACGAATTTGACACCGTGTATTTCGGGGGCGGTACGCCCTCGTATATTCCCCCCAAGCTCATTCTCGGCGCGATGAATCAAATCCGCAACTGTTTTAAGTTAAAAGAAGGGGCGGAAGTTACCTTAGAGCTTAATCCCGGTACGATTGGCGAAGCGAAAGTGGAAACCTATTTAAAGGCGGGAATCAACCGCTTTTCTATCGGGTTGCAAACGGCAATCGACGAACAGCTTGCCGACCTTGGGCGTATCCACAACGTTCGCGATTACGTGTATGCGACCAATCTGTTAAAAGGGCAAAATTTCAGCACCGACGTAATGCTCGGTTTAAAAAATCAGACGAAAGAGGACGTAGCGAAAACCATCGAACTTGCCGCGGCTTGCGGGTCAAAGCACGTATCTATGTACGCGTTGACGGTGGAAGACGGCACGCCGATTTATACCGATTATTTAAACGGCGAGCTGCCCGATAGCGACGAGGTTGCCGAGCTGTACGAATTTGGCAGAAAGCTTTTGGAAGAAAAAGGCTTTAAACGCTATGAAATTTCCAATTTTGCGATTCCCGGATATGAAAGCAAGCACAACCTTAACTATTGGAAACGGGGCGAATATATCGGAGTGGGCGTTTCCGCCAGCTCGTTTATGTGCGGTAGACGGTTTACCAATACCTTCGATTTGGACGAATATATGAAATGCGTCATTTCGGGATTTTATCCTGCGGTAACGAGCGAAGCGGTGGAAGAAAACGACGCGAAATTCGAGTTTGTGATGCTTGCGTTGCGCACTTCCTACGGGCTAAATATGAAAGAATACAAAGCGGCGTTTGGTAGCTCGCTTGCCGAGGATTTCCCCAACGCTTTAAAGAAAACGGTGAAATATCTCGAATTAAACGGAGATGTTTTGCGTATTAAGGACGAATATTTGTACGTACAAAACTCCGTTTTGATGCCATTTTTAGAGGAGGAAAGATAATGCGAATTTTGATTATTCGCCACGGCGACCCCGATTATGAAAAGGATACCCTGACGGAAAAAGGGCACCGTGAGGCAAAACTCCTTGCCGAGCGTTACGGCAAAGAAAAAATCGATTATTTTTATTGCTCGCCCTTAGGTCGGGCAAGACATACCTGCGATTACGTTGCCAAAGCACACGGGAAAGAGGACCAAATCGTCGTCAAAGATTGGCTGCAAGAATTCGGCGTAAGGCATTTTTTGCCTACGGGGGAGGAAAAGCATATCTTTTGGGATTTGTTGC
Organism: Clostridiales bacterium; assembly: GCA_015069295.1. Taxonomy (GTDB): domain Bacteria; phylum Bacillota; class Clostridia; order Christensenellales; family Borkfalkiaceae; genus Scatosoma. The sequence continues at coordinate 167,202 of SVIW01000001.1, read as the reverse complement.
CCGAATTTTGGACGAAGATCGACGCTATGTACGACCACGAGAAGTGGAAAGAACAGGATTTCTACGTTACCGCAGGTTTGGATAAGCGGTATAAAGAGGTAACGGACGGCTTGGACGAAGTTTTAAAAAATCACGGCTACGTTCGAAACGGAAGATATTATCAAACGGAGCAGGGCAATCACGATACAATCGCATTTTTCTGCCACGGCGGACTGGAGGGAGTTTTGCTTTCCCATCTTTGCAATATTTCTCCTATCCTGTTAACCCATCATTTCGGTCCGCTTACTTCGTCGGTTACGACTTTATATACGGAAGAAAGACGTAAGGGAAAAGCGGTGTTCCGTTGCTGTTCTTTTGGGGACACGGGGCACTTGTATGCGGGTGGAGAGCCTACTTCGTTTGCGGCGCGTTTTTGCGAGGTTTACGAGGATGATACCCGACACGATTAGAATAATTTGGCGTAGGCAGGTACGAGATGAGTCAAAAAAAGCATATACAGGTTGCGGCGGCGTTGCTCTTTAAAGACGGAAAGATTTTTGCCGCAAAACGCGGCGACGCTCCCTATCCTTACATTGCGCATAAATACGAATTCCCCGGCGGGAAAATCGAGGACGGGGAAATCGGGGCGGACGCTGTAAAGCGAGAATTGAAAGAAGAACTCAATATGGAGATTGCGGTGGGCGGTTTGTATGCTTGTCATACCTTCGAATATCCCGATTTTATCATTACGCTTTCTTTGTACGAGTGTGAAATGCGTTCGGATTTTCTTTTGAAAGAACACGAAAGTTACGCTTGGATTGCGCCCGCGGATTTAAAGGAAGAGGAATGGGCGCCTGCCGACGCGGATATTTTGGCGGGATTGCGTAGAGTTTTTGGAGAATGATATGAAAAAGAAGAACATTATTTTAATCGGTATGCCCGGTTGCGGGAAAACGACGATCGGTACGGAAATTTCCGAAACACTCGGGTACGGCTATATCGACAGCGACAGCGTTATCGTTGCGCGCGAGGGCAAGAGACTTAACGAAATCATCGAAGAGGTGGGAAGAGAGGCGTTTTTGGATATCGAAGCAAAGGTCAATTCGGAGCTTTGTGCAGATCGTTGCGTGATTGCGACGGGAGGCAGCGTTATCTACCGCGATTTTGCGATGCAAAAATTAAAAGAAATGGGCACGGTCGTCTATTTAAAACATCCTTTCGAGGTTATTAAAAACCGACTTGGCGATTTGAAAAAACGCGGGGTTGCTTTAAAAGAGGGTTTTACCTTAAAAGATTTATACGAGGAACGTACGCCTCTGTATGAAAAATACGCGGACGTTATTGTCGAAATGCCCAACGGTTCGATTGCCGATTCGGTTATCGCTGTGATCAAGGCGCTTAACGTATGAGGGCAACGGACGCAAAAATAGCCGTTTACGGCGCGGGGGCAATGGGCACGGTACTCGGCGGATTGCTAACGAAAGGCGGGCTTTTCGAGGTTGATTTGATTACCCGTAATCAAGCGCACGTGCAAGGCTTACGCAAAAAGGGAGCGCAAATCGTTTGCGAGGGGGACGGAAAGGAATTTTGCGTGCCCGTACGCGCTTTGTTGCCTGCGGAAATGCAAACCGAATACGACGTTATCTTTTTGATGACGAAACAGCGTAATAACGCCGAGATTTTGACGGAATTGCTGCCCTATTTAAAGGAAGACGGTATCGTTTGCACCACGCAAAACGGATTCCCTGAAGAAAGCGTTGCCGCCATCGTAGGAAAAGAGCGAACCTACGGCGGGGTGGCTTCTTTCGGGGCGACCTTTTTGGGCGAGGGAAAAGTTGCTTTGACCTCAAAATTATCGGCTATGCGCGTAGAGGTTGGCGGGTATTTTAGCGACGGACAAAAAACGGCGTTACTTGCGGAAATTCTATCTTACGCAGGCGAAGCGATTGGAAACGAAAATTTTGTCCAAACGACGGACAATTTGCTCGGCGCACGTTGGGCAAAGCTTGCGATAAACGCGGCGTTTTCGGGGCTTTCCGTGGTAACGGGTTTGACGTTTGGCGAAATCGCAAAACGCAGAAAAAGCAGGAAAATTGCCTTGGGGGTTTTGCGGGAATGTATTGCGGTGGCAGAGGCTTTGCAAATAAAATTGCCGCCGATAGGCGGGCGCGATTTTTCTAAAATCTTTTCAGGAAAAAGCCCTTTAAAGCGTTTCATTGCGTACACGGTATTGCCTTTTGCGATGAAAAAGCATAAAAAATTGGTTTCGGGTATGCGGAAAGATATAGAAAACGGGCGAAAATGCGAAATCGATTTTATTGACGGCGCGGTTGTGAAAGCGGGTAAAACCGTGGGTGTGGAAACGCCGCTTTGCCAAGCCGTCGTGGATATCGTGCACGGCATCGAAAACGGCTTGTACGAAACCGATTACCGTAACGTAGATTTTTTATAAGACAAACGGTTGACAACTTCGTTGTCAAATGTTAAAATAAACGAGAAAATAAAAAAGAAGGTATGTATTATGGATTGGAATAAACTTGCGGACGTGCTTGTTCCCGATGAGAACGTAAAACCGTTGGAATATTATGAAGAACTTTACCCGCCCCGCAATCTTCCGCAGGGCGCACAGGTAACCCGTCTTGCGCCCAGCCCCACGGGCTTTATCCATTTGGGAAATTTGTTCGTGGCGATTGCTAACGAGCGTATCGCGCACCAAAGCGGCGGCTTGATGTATTTGCGGATTGAGGATACCGATTTAAAGCGCAAAGTGGACGGCGCGGTAGACGCGGTGAAAAACGCGCTTCGCTATTTTGATATTCGCTTTGACGAAGGCGCGGAAATCGAAGGGGCGGAAAACGCGTACGCGCCCTATTATCAACGCGAACGCGCGGAATTGTACCACGCGTATGCGAAAGATTTAATCCGCCGCGGGCTTGCGTATCCTTGCTTTTGTACGGAAGAAAGCTTGACGGCGCTTCGGGAAAAACAGACGGAAGAGAAAAAAATTACGGGCTATTACGGCGAATACGCCGCTTGCCGCAACTTGACGGAAGAGGAAATTTACGCAAACCTTGCGGCGAAGAAACCTTACGTAATCCGTCTTCGTTCGCAAGGCAATGCAGAAAATAAAATTACCTTCCGCGACGAAATCAAAGGGGATATCACCGTTACCGAAAACGATCAGGACGTCGTTATCTTAAAATCGGACGGTATTCCCACCTACCATTTCGCGCACGCGATCGACGACCATTTTATGCGTACCACCCTCGTTATTCGCGGGGAAGAATGGTTGGCGTCCTTGCCGATCCATATCGAGCTTTTTAACGTGCTCGGTTTTAACCGTCCCAAATACGGGCATAACTGCTCGTTGCAAAAAATCGACGGCGAAACCCGCCGCAAGCTTTCCAAGAGAAAGGACCCCGAACTTTCTTTGGAGTTTTACCGCCAAGAGGGCTATTATTCCCGCGCGGTCAAGGTGTATATGCTCACGCTTTTGAACTCCAACTTCGAAGAATGGTATATGAAAAACCCTGAAAAGAGTTTGGACGAATTTAAATTTACCATCGGCAAAATGGGCAAAAGCGGTACCTTGTTCGATTTGGATAAACTCAACGACATCAGCAAGAACGAGCTGGCAAAGCTTTCCGTGGAAGAAATGTACCATTTCCTTTCCGATTGGGCGAACGAGTTTGGCAACGACCAGCAAAAGGGCTATTTTGCGGATAAAGAGTATATGTACAAAGTGTTGACTCTTTGTATGGGTATCGGCGGGAAGAAGCGCAGAAAAGACTTTACGACGGCAAAACAGGCAGTCGAGTTTATTTCCTATTTCTTCGATTCGACGTTTGCGCCCGAATACGCGTACCGCTTCGAAAATGAAACCGTGAAGAAGATTTTGTGCGATTTCAAAGGGAAATACGACTATGCCGACGATTGCTCGGCTTGGTTTGACAAAGTAAAAGAAGTGGCGGCAAACGCAGGGTTTGCAACGGATATGAAGGCGTACAAGGCTGACCCTACGGCGTATCCCGGTAACGTTTCGGACGTCGCGGAAATGCTCCGTATCGCAACGACGGGGCTTGCCAATACCCCTGACCTTTGGACGATTATGCAAATTTTGGGCGAGGAAAGAACGCTTGCCCGCTTGGAAAAAGCGATTGCCGTTCTTTAAAACGGAAAACAAGAAAAGTCCCCGAACCGATTGCTCGGTTCGGGGACTTTTCGTATATAAAACATATTCTCTTATTCTTACTTGTTTTCTTCGGCTAAAAGATGTTTCATCTCGTACATGCCCGCCTCTTTTTTTGCCAAGAACTTTGCCGCACGGATAGCGCCCGTCGCAAAAACCCGTTTGGATCTTGCGCTGTGAGAGATGGTAATGATCTCGTCTTCGCCTGCAAACATAACCTCGTGTTCGCCTACGATTGTGCCGCCGCGTACCGCGTGGATACCGATCTCCGTTTTTTCTCTCGCGCCGACGATACCGCTTCTTCCGTTTACGTAACGCTTTTGATTGCCGAAGGCTTCGTTGAGAGTGTCGGCAAGCATCAACGCCGTGCCGCTAGGCGCGTCTTTTTTGAGATTGTGGTGGCGTTCGATAATTTCCACGTCAAACCCGTCCCCCAAAACTTCTGCCGCCGCTTTGCAAAGGGCTTGCATAAGGTTGACGCCCAAAGAAAGGTTTGCAGTTTTAAAGATAGGCACGTCTTTTGCGTAGGCGTTTATCGTTTCTAAATCTTCCGCGGTAAAGCCCGTGGACGCAAGGACGATGCCTGCGCCCCGCGTTTTTGCGTAGTCTAACCGTTCGACAAGCCCGACGGGGGAGGAGAAATCGATAATGACGTCGATTTCTTCTTTTACGTCCGCAAAGGATTTGTATACGGGGATTCCGATTTCACGGGGATATAAATCGACGCCGCAAACGGCAACCGCCTCGTTATCTCCCGCCAATAACGAAAGGACGTTCCCGCCCATTTTCCCGCAAGCGCCGCAAAGCAGAATTTTTACGCTCATGCTTTAACCTCCAATCCAAACGCCTGCATAGCCGCCGCCAACTTTTCTTTGTTTTGCGGTTCAATTTCCGTCAAGGGCGCGCGGGGAGTGCCCGCGTTATATCCCAAAAGATTCATCGCCGCTTTTACGGGAATAGGGTTTACCTCGACGAAACAAGCGTTTGCCAAGGGCAAGAGTTTGTCGTTCAGAGCAACCGCTTCGTCGATTTTGCCTGCGTGCGCAAGCGAGCAAAGCCGTTTTACGTCGGCAGGAACGATATTCGAAAGCACGGAAATAACCCCCGCGCCGCCGCAAAGCAAAATAGGCAAATTCAATGCGTCTTCGCCCGAATATACGTCGCACTTTTCGCGAACTAAACGGAAGGTTTCCATCGTTTTGCTCATATTCCCGCCCGCGTCTTTAATCCCTGCGATATTGGGGATTTCCGCGATTTTTGCCATCGTAGCGGGTTGGATTTCCACGCCCGTACGTCCGGGAACGTTGTAGGCGATAACGGGGATGGACACCGACTCGCAAATCGCCTTATAATAAGCAACCAAGCCGTTTTGCGTGCACTTGTTATAATAGGGGGTAACCGCAAGCAACCCGTCCGCGCCGTAGCTTTCTGCTTTCTGCGCGGTCATAATCGCGTCGGCGGTGTTGTTGCTGCCGCAACCGAAGATAACTTTTGCCCTGCCGTTTACTTTCTTTACGGCGTAGTCCATTAAGACGTGTTCTTCGGCAAAACTCATAGTGGAGGGCTCGCCCGTCGTGCCTAAAAAGACAATGGCGTCCGTACCGCCTGCAATTTGATTTTCAATCAGTTCGCCCAAAACTTCAAAGTTGACTTCCGTTTCGGTAAACGGAGTAATCAGCGCCGTTGCGCTTCCCTTGAAAAAACCTTTCATGATATACTGTATTCTCCCTTTGTCTGGTTTTGTGTTTGTTTAATCGAAATATCCTTTCGCAGCCAAGAGTTCAGCAAGCAATACCGCGCCGCCTGCCGCACCGCGCAGGGTGTTGTGGGAAAGCCCGACGAATTTATAATCGAACACGGTATCTTCACGCAATCTGCCGACCGTAACGCTCATACCGTTGCCTGCCATTCTGTCCAATTTTGCTTGCGGACGGTTATCTTCTTCAAAATACTGCAAGAACTGCTCGGGCGCAGAGGGGAGTTTAAGGATTTGCGCTTCTCCCTTAAATTCTGCCCAAGCGCGCAAAATATCTTCTTTTGCGGGCTTGTTTTCAAAGGACACGAAAACGGCAGCCGTATGTCCGTCGGAAACGGGAACTCGCAAACATTGCGCCGTAATCACGGGCTCGCTTGCCGAAACGATTTCTCCGTTTTCCACCCGACCCCAAATTTTGAGGGGTTCTTTTTCGCTCTTTTCCTCTTCTCCGCCGATGTAAGGAATTACGTTGTCCAAAATCTCGGGCATCGTTTTAAAGGTCTTACCCGCGCCAGAAATTGCCTGATAGGTGCAAACTGCCGCTTCTTTAATCCCGTACGCCTTCAAGGGATGCAAGAGGGGAACGTAGGATTGCAGCGAGCAGTTGGATTTTACCGCAATAAACCCGCGGGCTGTTCCCAAACGCTTTTTCTGCGCGGGGATAACTTCCAAATGCTCCGCGTTGATTTCGGGGATAACCATAGGAACGTCCTTGGTAAAGCGGTGCGCCGAGTTGTTGGAAACGACGGGAATTTCTTTTTTTGCGTACGTTTCTTCCAAAACGCGGATTTTCGCTTTGTCCATATTGACGGCGCAGAAAACGAAATCGACTTTGCTTGCGATTTCGTCGATATCCGCTTCCGCGTCCAGTACCGTCATCGAAGCGTATTTTTCGGGCATAGCCACGTCAAACGCCCACTTTTCGCCAACGGCCTCGCGGTAGGTCTTTCCCGCCGAACGGGAGGACGCCGCCAAAACGACAACCTCAAACCAAGGATGATTTTCCAAAAGCAACATAAAACGCTGTCCAACCATACCCGTTGCGCCGATAACGCCGACTTTAAAATTTTTCATAATACTCACTCCTTTAAAATGTTTCGGTTTTGTAAAAATAAAAGACGGGGACACCCGTCGTAAAGCAGTCTAATAGAATTCCGAAAAACGAGGAAAACACTAAATAGCACTTCACGTACGGTGACAGTCATACGGGTATTCTCCCGTATGCCCAGCGCAAAGGGGACGAGAATTTGCGCTTCGGCGGCGATACCCTTTTCCGTCCTGCTCGCCAATAAGCGCGTCCTCGCTCGTAAGGCAGGCGGTACTGATGTTCTTCCGCTCCTCTATTTAACGGTTTTTATTTTAGCACACAAAAAGGAAAATGTCAAAGGAAATGACTAAGTTTTTTACTCTTTTTAAAAAGGAATAAATTTTCTTTAAAATAATTTCATTTTTTTCTTTAAATTTCTTGAAATAATCACAAATTTGTAGTAAAATAGTAAAAGCGGTAATTTGTAAAATTTTACTCGTTTCCCTTTTTCTGTTTCAAACGACGGAAAAACGGGTATATATGCGTATAGCACGCGCAATAAACACACAGCGAATAAGTTTGGGAGTATATATATGGCACAACAAAAGAAAGGGCTGATTGCCCGTCTTCTCGAAGGCAAAGAAAGAAGTGAAGAATATGCAAGAAGCACCTTGCCGACCAACCGTTGGCAGCTCTTTTTCGATATCTTTAAAGGAAACCTTGGTAAGCTTGCAAAGGTCAATCTTTTGACGATACTTTTCTTTATTCCGCTCCTTGCCGTCATCGTCCTTATGACGTCGCTTTCCGATTATAACGGGACGATTATTCCCAACAATTTAGGCTATCCGTTCTATGCGGATTTGCAAGGACAGGAACAAGCAATGAACCTTTGGATGGATTTGACGCTCTGGGTTGGTATTTGCTTGTCTTCCGTAATCGCTTGTATCGGGCTTGCGGGCGGTATGTACGTTATCCGTAATATCGTTTGGACGGAGGGCGTTTTCGTTGCCAACGATTTTTGGCGCGGCGTGAAACTCAATTATAAAAACGCGTTGCAGACGGCTATTTTCTTCTGCCTCGTGATGACCTTTACGACCACGATGATTAATATCGCGGAAGTAAGTTTGCATACTCCCGATATTAGCAAGGGACAAAAGGTTTGGCTGTACATTTCCGAGGGTTCTAGCTACGTGTTTATGACCCTTGGGATTATGATGACCTTGTGGATGATTGCCCTTGGCGTCAACTATAAAATGGGTATTTTTACCTTGCTCCGCAATTCGTTTTTGATGTCGATCGGTACTTTCCCGCAGACGATTTTCTTCGGGCTTTTGGCGGCGTTGCCTTTCGTGTTCTTCTTGCTTGGTGGAACGCTGTTTATCCTTATCGCAGTTATTTTGTTGTTGCTTATCGCGATTTCCTACGCGTTGCTCGTATGGCTTGACTTTGCACAGTGGGTATTCGATAAATTCGTCAACCCGAAAATCAAGGGCGCAAAAGTGGGCAGAGGTATTTTCAACAAAGACGGCTCTTCCACGCTTACGGGCGAAGAAAGCGCGTCTGCACTTGAATATCAGCGGATTATTCTTTCGCACGGCAGATCCCGTTTGGTTGCCCGCCCGATAAAACCTATCGACGACTCGTTGCAGGTCTACGAGTTGCCGCAGGCGTTTACCCGTGAGGACTTGCAAAAGCTTCGCGAATCGAAGAAGAATATCGCCGAGGATACCGAGGCATATGCAGAAGAACACAAGAACGACCTTCGTTACGTCGAATATAACAAACAGTTCGACGAACGCGAACGCGCTTTGCAAGAAGAGGACGCGAAGAAGGGTAAAAAGCGCGGGAAGAAGTTGAAGCCGCCAAAAATTCTCAATCAATAAGAAACGTGTTATATACGTCGCATTTCGGCGAAGAAACGGTGTATAAGGGCGCACCTTCGGGTAAAAACGGTATTCGCCTCGCTCGTTTACGCGCAGTAAAGTCGCATCGGCGAAGCTTCCGTGTTTTACCCAAATCTGCAACCCTTCTCCACAGTTTCGTGGAGCTACTCGGTCGTTAAACTCTTCGATGTAACCGAATATCATACCGACTGAGCGAAGCGAATGGAGTGTATCTCCGTTTTTAATCCTACCGCAATTCCGCATTCCGAATTCGCAGAATGACGGAAGGATAGAAAAGACTGCCTGCAAGCTCAGCTTGCTCGTGTAACCGAATGGTAGTTTCGTTGAAAAACGCAACCTGCCAAATAGTTTGTTGCATTAAAACTTTCGGAACGATAGAAAGGATTGGATAAAACGGCACGTTTTCGGAAGGATAGATAAGACTGCCTGCAAGCTCAGCTTGCTGAATTTTTAAACAGGTGTAACTATGGAAAGAAAAACTGCGTATGCACATCTTGCCAAATGGTTCGAATATTTAAACGACGACTGCGACTATGAAAATTGGTCGCAGTATTTAATTGCGAAGCTGCGTCCCTTTTCCTTTCGAACGGGATTGGACGTGGGCTGCGGCGGCGGTTGGTTCACCCGCGCTTTTCAGCGCGCGGGTTATCAAATGACGGGATTGGATATCTCCCCCGAAATGCTCGATTTTGCCCAAGAACAGGCGTTAAAAAGCGGGCTTCGCAGCGAATATTTATTGGGCGATATTACCCGTTTCCGTTCCCCGAAAAAATACGGGTTCGTTACGGCGATTAACGATTGTATCAACTATATCCCCAAAGCCCGTCTCTTGTCGGCGTTTAAAAAAGTCTATGCGCTTTTAGAAAAAGACGGCGTGTTTTTGTTTGATATCAGTTCGGAAAGAAAATTTAAAAACAAAATTGCAAATACTGTCAGCGTGGACGATCGGGACGACGTTACTTATTTCAGTTTCAATAAGGAAGAAGAGGACGGCGTAACGATGGAGGTCAGCCTTTTCGTTCGTCGAAAGGACGGTTTGTTCGAGCGTTTGGACGAAACCCACCGTCAATACCGCTATACGGAAGAGGAAATTCTTTCCGCGTTATCTTCGGCTGGGTTTACGATATTGGAAAAGGAAGGTCATCTTGGCGAGGATTTGCTTGCGAGCGATCGGGTTTGTTTCTTAGTAAAAAAGGAGGGAAAAGTATGAAAAATCTTTTACGCACGCTCGTGTTTGACGGGCAAGTTTCCCTCACGCTTGCCGACACCACGGAAATCGTCCGCGAGGGTATAAAGTTACATAAACTTTCTCCTTCCGCCGCTTTCGTGTTTGGAAAAGCGCTTTCGGCAATGACCTTTATGAGCGCTTGTTTGAAAAACGAAGCGGGAGAAATTTCCCTTTCCCTGCAAGGCGACGGACTCGGTGGCGAAATCGCCGTGTCGGGCAACCGCGCGTTACGCCTTCGCGGCTATATCCATAACACGGATATCGTCGGAAAGGAACGGGATTGTCTTGGTGAAAACGGATCGCTCACGATTATTAGAGACGACGGGTATAACCGTCCTTTCGTCGGGGCTTGCGCCTTGCCGAAAACGGGTGGGGTAGACGAGGCGTTTGAGGAATATTACCGTATCAGTGAACAGTTGCCTACCTATATCAAAACGCACGTGGATTTGGACGAAAACGGCGATTGCGTATTTGCGGGCGTTGCGGTCTTGCAGCCGTTGCCTTTTGCAGACGAAAAAACTTTGGAAAAAGTGGAAAGCTTCAATCTATTTTCCGTGTTGGAAGAACTCAAAACGCTTGGCGCAGAAGAAACGGCGCGTCGGCGTTTCGACGTTTCCAAGGAGGTTTTTGAGTCGCGGACGGCGGTATACAAATGCAACTGCTCCCGTCGCTATCTTTTGCGCGTGTTGGTGTCTTTGGGCGAAGAACAGCTTCGTGAAATTATAAAAGACGAGGGCGCGGCGCGTATTCATTGTCATTATTGTAATACCGATTACGAGTTTAACGAAGAGGACGCAGATAAACTTTTCCCTCATTCTTAAAGCTGGGGATATTGGAGAACTATGAAAAACGGAAGCGTAAAGAAAATAGATTTCAGTCGCAAGCGTATTGCCAATCTTGCGGATAAATATTATAACGAGGGGAACTACGTTTCGGCGTTACGCCTTGCCTATCGCGAATTAAACGAATTCGGCGGCGATCCCGACGTGTTTGCCCGTATTTCGGATATCTACGAGGCGATGGGCTTACAAGGTTCGGCGCTCAACGCTTGGTTTCGCTATCTCGACGTAGCGGAAGAGGGGGACTTGCCCGATATTTACGAGGGGCTTGCCGCCAATTTCCTTGCTCTTGGCAACGAAAGCGCTTCGGCGTACTATTACAACAAACTTATCGACGCGGACGACAGCTTGCCCGAAGAAACGAAACTGGATATCGCCGAGGCGTTTTCCCATTCCAAACGGGATAAATTCCGGTTCGTATACCCGCCCCGTCTTGCCGATTATTCCAAAGAAGTAAATATTGGCTCAAAAGCTTTGAAAATGGGGGATTGCCGACGGGCGATTTTTGAGTTTTCCAAGGTGGAAAAAGGCTCGAAAGAGTACGCGGGCGCGAAAGAAATGCAGGCGGTAGCCCATTTATTGGCGGGGGAAACTTCCGAGGCGGAAAAGGTTTGTCTGGATTTACTCTCGGAAGACTCCGAATCGGTACGGGCAAAAGCGACGCTTGCCGCGGTGTATCTCGAACAGGGCAGAAAGGAAGAAAGCCGACAGATTGCGTTGGAGCTTTCGAAAAAAGAGTACGTGGACTCGGACGATTTATACAAGGTCGCCACAGTTTGTTGCGAAAACGATTTGCACGAAGAAGCCTATCAACGGTTCGTGCAGTTGGATAATAAAATGCCCTACGACGGCAGAATGTTGTATTTTAAAGGGGTTGCTGCCTATAAATGCGGACGGATTTTCGAGGCGGAACAGGCTTTGGATAAACTTTGTACGGTCTACCCTGACGCCGAAGTCGCCAAATATTATTTGCGTGCCTTGCGTGAATATAACGGTAGACAAGCGGACTTAGAAGAAGTGCAACCGCCTGAATTTACCTATTTTTACCACCTGCCGCAGGCGGAGCGGGAAAGTCGCTGCGAGGCTTTGTTAAAGATAAAATCCTGCCCGAAAGACGAGGCGCAGATTTTTGGATTGCTTGCCCTGCACGACGGGTATTTCCATTGGTGCTTTGACGAAATGGACGGCGGCGATCACGATTTGCAATATCTTGCCCTTGTTACCGCCGAACACGTTCACGCTGACGAGTTTATCCAAGAAGTGTTGCTCGATTTTGAAATAGCGGACGTTTTAAAGGTGGAAACCTTGCGTTTGCTGTTAGAGCGCAACGAAGATATGGACGTGGGACTGGTATTGTGCGGGATATACAGAAAAGTGCCGCTGTACCGTATAAAAATCGGCAGAAAACGCAGGAAACGTTTTATCGAATCGTACGCAAAAGTAGCCTCGAAATTCGTAGCGATCAGCGACAGACACGCGGAAAAACTCGCCGAGGCGGCAGAGTGTTTGTATGCGGCGTTAGAAAAGAACGGCAGTTTGGATCTCGTGGAGAATACGGACGATTGTGCTTGCGCTATTTTCTTGGCGGCGGGATTGAAAGAACTCGGTAACGATATCGCTCGCATTGCCTCGGCGTTCGATGCGAATTTGCCCAAAGTGCAGGTGTTGCTCTCCACGTTTGTTTACGAGAAGCACGCAAAGGACGTAGCGAAAAAAGAAGGAGAAGAAAAGGATGAAATTGATAGACTTTGACGGGCTTTTCGACGAGAAGCTTACGCAATATATGTCGGAAAACAAGAACAAGCACAACGAAAAAGAATGGGAAGATATTATTCCAAAGCTGTATAAAAAATTCGGGGATACCCGCATTGCAAAGATCGGTTGTACGCCCAAAGAATACTATGCCAATATGTCCACGGAAGAGTTGGTTTCGACTTTAAAGGGGCATTTGGAACAAGCCGTACCCGTACCCGAGTTTTTGTGCGCAGAATTAGAAAATCGTAAGGATTCGGCTGCGCTTTTGCCGCTTTTGGAAACGGACGATACGGAAACGGCTTCGTACGCTATCAATTTGATTGGGGAGGATTCCCGTGCTTTTGCGACCTATTTTTCTATTTTGGAAACCTTGCGCTTTGACGAGGAAATTCGCAGCGACGTAGCCGATCTTTTGCGTACCCACGCCGACGAGGTGCTGCCGCAAGCGATCGCGTTGTATGAAAAGGGCTTGGCGAAAGAATATATGTTAGAGATACTCTCGCGCGTAAAAGCACGCGAGGAAAAGGTGTACGATATCTTGCTTTCGGCGTTTTTAAATGCAGAGGATACTTCGCGTACGGCGGGGTATTTGGCTGCATACGGCGACGAGCGAGCTTTAAAGCCGCTTTTGAAGAAAATCGAGGACAGAAGCATCGGGTTCGTGGAGTTTCAAGAATTAAAATACGCCATCGAGGCGTTGGGCGGCGAATATAACGAACCGCGCGATTTTTCGGCGGATAAAGATTATCTTGCCGTCGAGGCGGCGGGCTTGCGCGCAAACGAGGACGAGGGCTTGCAAAGCTAAAAAAGAAAAAAGAATACATATAGCGACCTTTCTCCGCATATAGTAAACCGTAAGGTTTGCCTGCGGAGATTTTTTAATCTCGCACAACAGATGGGAGGTCGTTGATGGAAAATTACAACGTATACGAGGACATTGCAAAACGTACGGGCGGGGACGTCTATATAGGCGTTGTAGGGCCTGTGCGCACGGGAAAATCTACCTTTATCAAACGGTTTATGGAAAAAATGGTCATTCCGTCGGCGAAAGAAACCGACCGAGTGGTTATGGTGGACGAATTGCCGCAGTCGGCGGCGGGTAAAACGGTGATGACGACCGAGCCGAAATTCGTTCCGGCAAAAGCGGCGAAAATAGAGGTCGCAAAGGGCGCGCACGCTTCGGTAAGACTTGTCGATTGCGTGGGCTTTGCCGTGGACGGCGCGAACGGTTTTGAAGAGGACGGAGCGCCGAGATTGGTAAAAACGCCTTGGCAGGAAGAGGCGATGCCCTTTGAAGAGGCGGCGGCGTTGGGTACGGAAAAGGTAATAAAAGAACACTCCACCATCGGGGTTTTGGTTACGACGGACGGCAGTGTAACGGATATTCCCCGCGCGGGGTACGTGGCGGCGGAAGCCCGTACGGTGCGCGAATTAAAAGCCATTGGAAAGCCGTTCGTTGTGCTTTTAAACTGCAAAGACCCGCTCAAAAGCGAGGGATTAAAAACGGAGTTGGAAAAAGAATACGAGGTACCCGTGGTCGCGTTGAACGTCGAGGAGATGGGGGAAGAGGAGATTATAACCGTCTTACAAAAAGCGTTGTTCGAATTTCCTGTTTTGCGTATCGATGTGCAGCTACCCAAATGGCTGCAATCTTTCCCCGAAAGCAATTCTGCCGTGGGGACGGCGCTTGGCGCGGTGCGTGCGGCGGCTTCGTCTTTAGAAAAAATGCGCGATTGTTTCTTGCTCGAAGACTTGTTCGATAGCGATTCGGAGTTCCTTTCGCCGCAGGAGATTCGTATGGACCTTGGCAAGGGCAGCGCGGAAATCAGTATCGGTGTGAAAGAATCGTTGTTTTACCGCGTGATGGGGGAAACCTGCGGGGAAGAGATTGGCGACGACCTCGCGTTGATGCAATATCTGCAATCGGTTGCGGGGGTAAAGAAGGCGTACGATAAGGTAAAAGACGCCTTGAAAGACGCGCAAGAATACGGCTATGGCATCGTAACGCCCGATGAAACGGACTATGCCTTGGAAAAACCGCAGCTTGTCAAACGCGGCTCGTCCTATGGGGTAGAGTTTAAGGCGAAAGCAACGGGCTATCATATCGTCAAAGTGGACGTTACGGGCGAGGTAAGTCCGATTATCGGTACGCGCCAGCAGGGCGAGGATTTTGTGGAAGATACCTTGCGGGTATACGAAGACTCGCAAGAAAAGGTTTGGGAAACGAATATTTTTGGTAAATCGTTGCGCGCGCTGATTATGGACGAACTTTCTTTTAAGAGCGACGCAATACCTGCCGAGCTTAGAAAGAAAGTGCGTCGTATCGTAACGAGAGTGGTCAACGACGGAAAAAATAATATTTTCTACTTGTTGTTTTAAGAATAGAAAACGGTAAAAAAGGGCATACTTTTTACAGATTTGAAAAGGGAGGAATCCGTATGCCGAAATCTTCTAAACCGAAAAAAGGCAAAGTGCAAAAATTGACGGAGGAAGAATATGCCGCGTATATTGCGTCGCTGAAAGAAGAAAGCGTCGTGGCGTCCGTGCAACCGAAGAAAGAAACGGAAGCGCCGCAAAGCTGAAAGAAGGAAACGGGGGCAAGCGCCTCCGTTTTTTATGCAAAAAAACTTTTTTGTAAAAATATAATTTTTTATAAAATATCAATGAAAAACAGTTGACAAAAGCATTTGTTTTTAGTATTATTATAAAGCTGTTTTGAGTGATGAAACGTTTTTCGTTGCTGAAAGCACCAATATCGCGGGGTGGAGCAGCTAGGTAGCTCGCCGGGCTCATAACCCGGAGGTCGCAAGTTCGAATCTTGCCCCCGCAACCAGATGGCGGCGTAGCTTAGTTGGTTAGAGCGTCCGGTTCATACCCGGAAGGTCATAAGTTCGAATCTCATCGCCGCTACCAAGACAACACACGAGAAATCGTTTTATATAAGCGCGAAAAGCGCACATGGCCCGTTGGTCAAGCGGTTAAGACACCACCCTTTCACGGTGGTAACATGGGTTCGAGTCCCGTACGGGTCACCAGCAAAAAAGACAGGATTTATTCCTGTCTTTTTTGCTGTGTGTGACACCGTACGGATAGACACGAACCCATCGGGTTCGGAAAACGCTTGCGTTTTCTTTGAGCGAAGCGAAAGCCCCCGTACGGGTCAAAGTTTCTGTGCTTTTTGCTGTGCCCGCGTACGGGCGCGCCCTTACGGGCGCGGTGGGTGGCGTACGCAAAACGATTGAATTTCAAGCGGTTAAGCCGAGCTGCCCGTTAAGAAAAGCATTGATAATGCTTTTTAAGATAGGGGCGGAAAATGCCTGCATTTTCTTTGGTTTACCAAGTTAAGCGAAATGCGATAGGTAGCATTGAGCGTGACCGAGGACAAAGTTTACCTTGCTTTGTCCGAGAACCACCCTTTCACGGTGAGGTTTTAATTGTTTCCTTTATAGTTTTTCATTGTAAATACTTGCTTTGAAACTTGTTTTGTGTTACAATTTACATAAAATCGGATATCAATGGTAAGGTTAAGATATGAAAATTGAGTTGTCCTCTGAGCAAAAGGAATTTATAAGACTTGCAAAAACAGGTTGTAATATTTTGGTGGATGCTTGTATTGGTAGTGGTAAAACAACAGCCATTCAATGCCTTTGCAATGAGCTTGATCCAGATTTAAAGATTTTATATTTGACTTATAACAAGTTGTTGAAGGTAGATGCAAAAAGTAAAATTAAAAATAAAAATGTAACGGTAACGAATTATCATGGCTTTGCCTATCGTTCGTTGCTTTTAAAAGGGGAAAAAGCGGGGGTTTCTGATTTAATACAGACTTTTAATAGAAGAAAACCAAAAATAGATAGTTATGATGTTTTAATTATAGATGAATATCAAGATATAGACGGAGAGTTGGCGGATTTGCTTTGGTATATTAAGTCCGTTAATCCAAAAATGCAAGTTCTTGCTGTTGGGGATATGTGCCAAAAAATATACGACAAAACCACATTAGATGTGGGGGATTTTATTGGTTCATTTTTAAGTAATTATAAGAAGTTAGATTTCACAAAATGCTTTAGGCTTTCTACTGAATTGGCTAATATGTTAGGTAGAATTTGGGGGAAAGAAATTAAAGGGGTAAACAATGACTGCGTTGTCGAAAAAATGGGAATAGGAGAGGTTTTACCTTTTTTATCGCAACAAAAGCCAAGTGATATTTTGTGTTTAGGGGAAAGAAAGGGTGAGTTGTCTGAATTGTTAAATAAGCTTGAAAATGATTTTCCTGAAAACTTCAATAAGCAGACGGTATATGCGAGCATAACAGAGCGAGATGGAAATGTTGAGCCTAATAAAAGAAGCGCAATATTCACTACATATGATAGTAGTAAGGGATTAGAACGTCCTATCTGCGTGATTTTTAATTTTACAGAGGACTATTGGAGAACTAGAATTTCGGCGCCAACACAATCGTATCAAATCTTGCGTAATATTTTTTGCGTAGCAGCAAGTAGAGGAAAAAAACGCATTATTTTCGTGCAGGGTGCGAGAGAATTTCTTTCGGAAAAGACATTGTCAACAGAAGTGGCTTCTAATAGTAGGTTTAAAAATGTGCCAATTTCTTCTATGTTCGATTTCAAATATAAAGAGAATATTGAAGAATGTTATTCTTTGCTAAAAGTAAAAAAAATAACCAAAAACAGACAAGAAACTATAATAAAAATAAAAAACAAGGATGGATTAATCGATCTGTCGCCTTGTATTGGAATATATCAAGAGGCAATATATTTTGATGACTATGATATAGATAAGGAAATTGAATTGTCATTAAAATTAAACAGAGGAAAACAATATTTATGCCCTGAAGAACTGCACAATGTAGATGTTGAAGAAAAAGTATTAATCCTTACAGCAATAGAAACTGCACAAGATCGATATAAAACACAGGTAGAAAGTCCGTTTATTTCTGAGATGGAAAAGCTGGAGATTATTAAACGGTTAAGTAGCAAGTTTAAAAGAAGCGAGCAAGTGCAAAAAAGTTGTACAATAGATTTTTCTGATAAAGAGAAAGGGAAGATTAAATTTTCGGCTTTAGGAATTGCTGATGTTTTAAAAAATAATGTGGTATACGAATTAAAATTTGTGTCAGAGTTGATGCATGAGCATTATTTACAATGTGCTTGCTATATGATAGCATTAGGAATAAAAAAGGGTGTTTTATGGAATGTGAAGGATGGTTCGCAGTATCAAATAATGATACCAAACAGAAATGCCTTTTTAGATGCGGTTGCGCGCGCAATAACAAAAAATTCCTTAAAGAAATATTATAAACCAAAGGAGAAATTTTCATGGGCTACTTTGCAGTTATAGACACTGAAACAAGTTGGGATAATGAAGTAATATCAATAGGAATTGTCGTTGCGGAAGAGATATCATTTCAGGCGGTTGATAGAAAGTATTATGTAATAAAACCTACCTATAAATCGGGTGGTATGTATGCATGTGCATTAAAATTAAACGATAGGGATACGATTATATGCAAAAGAAAAAAAGCTGTGGAAGATATTCTTTTGTTTTTACAGAAGTATAGTATTTCGTCCATTTTTGCCTATAATGCTAAATTTGATTGTGCTCATTTGCCAGAACTAAATAAATTTAAATGGTATGATATAATGAGTGTTGCCGCATACAAGCAATATAATTGCGCGATTCCTTTAGATGCAGAGTGTTGTAAAACTGGACGATTAAAAACTGGATATGGGGTGGAATCAATTATGCGCATGTTTTGTAATTATAAAAAGTATTTTGAAACACATAATGCGATGCAGGATGCATTAGATGAGTTGAAAATTATGGAATTGTTAAGGGTGGATATTAGAATATATAAAAGTATTTAATCAATCTGGATTATTTGCGACTCACACACCAAAACGGAAAAGCGCGGGATTTTATCCTGCGCTTTTTTGCTTACAGCTCGTACACGGCGGCTTGAAAGGGGAGAAATTCTTCCTTTGCTTCGGGATAATTTCCGAAAAGAAATTTGCGGTTTTTAGGCAATTTTATTTTTTGTTTTTTGTCAAAATTGCAAACGATTAAAAGCCGCTCTCGTTTCCATTTCCGCTCGTATAAAAAGCACCCGCGCCGTCTTTTCGTTCGGTCTTGAAAGCTTCCCTGCCGTATCGCAAGCGAACCTTTTCGAAAGGCAAGAAGAGTTTGGAAATACCGAAAAACCGAACGCTCGCTTTCTAAATCTTTTTCCAAATTGATTTCCTTGGCGCGGCTGTTGCAAGGAATCCAAGGCGTAGCGGCAGAAAATCCGAAGTTCGTCCGTTCGTCCTTCGTCCACGCAAAGGGGCGGCGAGAGTTGTCGCGGCTGGCATAATTGATTTCCTGCATCAGTTGGTGGCGCGGTTTGCTCTTTTTTTGTTCGGCGTAATAGCGCTTTGTCTCCACGTCGCGAAAATCCTCAATCTTCGTATAATAAGGGTTTGCCGCGCCGTATTCCTGCCCTTGATAAAGAAAGGGCACGCCGCGAAGAAGATAAAACGTCGTCGCATACGCGGTGGCGCAGGCGTAACGGTGGGCTTTGTCGTTACCCAGCCGAGAGATATAATAGGGCTGGTCGTGATTGTCGGTAAAGAGGGGATAAATAAGGTCGTGTTTTTGCGAAAACTTTTGCCATTTCACAAGCACGGATTTTATCTCGTCAAAGGAAAAGGGGCGGGGCAGGTATTTGTCTATTCTGCCTAAATTGATATGATCGAATTGAAACGCGGTTTTCAGTTCGCCTCTATTTTTCCCGCAAAGCAGCAGCGTGTTTTTCTTGTCGGCTTGACATTCGCCTACGGTAAAAATATCCCGTACTCCGTCGCGGTCAAACAGCTCACGGATATATTCGTGTAAGCGCGGACCTTGGAACATTTTGTCTTTTTTAAAGTCCTTTGAAATAAAATCCAGCACGTCGCAACGGAACCCGTCTACGCCCAACTTTACCCAAAAATCGACGATTTTTGCGGCTTCTTGTCGGACTTTTGGGTTCTCCCAGTTTAAATCGGGTTGCGTTTCGTCAAAGGAGTGCAGATAATATTCGTCCGTGCTTTCGTTGTACGCCCAAGCGCTGCCGCCAAAGACCGATTTCCAATCGTTAGGCGGGTTTTTTCGCCAAATATAGTATTCGTGATAGGGGCTAGATTGGGAGGTTTTTGCCTCTTGAAACCATTTGTGTTGGGAAGAGGTATGGTTAAAAACCAAATCCATAATCAGCTTGATTCCGTCCTTTTTTAGGGCTTTTTGCAGGCGTTTCCAATCAGAAAAAGTCCCGAAATCTTCCATAATATCCCGATAATCGGACACGTCGTAGCCGTTGTCGTTGTTGGGGCTTTTATAACACGGGCAAAGCCACACGGCGTTTATTCCCAAGCTTTTCAAATGGGGGATTTTTTCTTTGATACCGTTTAAATCGCCGATTCCGTCGCCGTTTGTGTCGTAAAAGCTGCGCGGATAAATTTGATAGACTATCCAATTAAAAAATTCTTCTCGCTTCGTCATCATACACAAAGTATGTGCAATTAAAAAAAATAAAATCTTTTTCCCGTTTGCGCTTGCTTTTTTACCGTTTTGTGGTATAATAAACGCATACGAGAAAAAGGGGGCGTTATGAAATTTTTCTTTTTAGGGACGAGCGCGTGCGACTTTTCCCAAAAATTGCTTACCGAATGTAAAGACCGTTTTGACAAGGACGCGCGCCGCGCTTCTTGCGCGTTGATAGAGGGCAGGTATTTGATTGACTGCGGATTGCACGTGCTTGATTCGCTTCGGATTGCTCAAAAAGACCCTGCGCAAATTACGGATGTTTTTATCACCCATTTTCATTCGGATCATTTTCAAGCGGAAAACGTAAAGGCAATCGCCTCGATGAAAAAAACGCCGCTTCGGCTATGGGTGTCAAAAGGCGCAGTCGTACCGAAAATAGAAAACGTTTCCGTGCAATATATGCCCAAGCTTTCCCCGTGTAAGGTGGACGAAAGCTTGCAGGTCGTAGGCTTGTTTGCCAATCACCAGCAATCGACTTTCCCGCAGCATCTACTCTTTGAGCTTTCGGGGAAGAAAATTTTTTACGCGCTGGACGGGGCGTGGATTGTCAACGAAAATTGCAAGTATTTACAAAACGCCGATTTGGATATGCTCGTTTTAGACGCCACCTGCGGCGATTACGAGGGAGATTACCGCGTTGGCGAGCATAACAGTATTCCTATGGTGCGCCTTTTAATCGCCTCGTTAAAGACGTTGAATGTCGTGGGTGAGAAGACGAAAATTTATCTTTCCCATCTTGCGCCCTCTTTGCATAAACCGCATAGCGAAACGGAAAGCCTCGTTGCTCCTTTAAAAGTTGCTTACGACGGATTAGAAATTGAATTATAAAAAAAACCGAGCTGTGGTTGGCTCGGTTTTTCCGTTAGGTTTAAACTTCTTCGTCGAATTTATTTTCGAGGAAACGGCTGACGTCGTAACCTTGTCTGTAAATGAGATAGGTCGTTACGTTGGGAGCGGTAAAATCTTTTAAAGCAACTTCTTCTAACGTTCCGTCCTCAATTTTGTCCTTTACCAGTTTGTAAGGCAAGAAGGAATACCCGAGCCCGTTTTCCAGATAGGGAAGAAGCTTGGAGGAATTGTCCACGTCCAAACGGAAAATATGGTTTTTCGGGAAGAGGGAGCGGATAAACAGCCCCGTTTCACTCAACGTGAAATCGCACATAAGGTAGGGGATTTTCGAAAGCTGGGCTTTGGAGATGCCGTCCTGATATTCGTTGGTGCCTTTCTTGCAGACCAAGGCTACCCGATCGGTATCGAAAACGTCGCAGTTAAAGCCGATGCGCTTTAACGGGATTGCGGAAAAGACCATATCCAGCATATTGTCTTGCAGGTTTTGGATAAGGTCCAGCGAGTGTCCCAGCATTACCTTTATCGAGGTAACGGCGTTGTTTTTTAAACATTCGTCTACGAGTGGCTTGACGTATACCTCGTAACAAGCGTTGATTGCACCGATAGAGAATTTGCGGCTGTGGCTGGAAAGGGCGTTCATTTCCTCAATCGAGGTGTTTTGCAGCTCTAAAATACGTTCGGCATAGCGCAAGAAAATTTCGCCCGCTTCGGTGAGTTTTACCGTTTTTGAACCGCGGGTAAACAAGCGTTTACCGACTTCTTTTTCCAGCTCGCTGATACGGTTGGTAACGGTGGATTGCGCAATGAAAAGCTGCTCTGCCGCCAAGGTGAAGTTTTTTACTTTCGATAAAAATATAAATGTTTTAAGTTCTTCTGTATTCATTGAAAAAATTGATAACTCCTATCGATTTAATCTATTGAACTAATTATAAACCTATTTTTGGAAAAAATCAAGAGGAAAACGAAAAAAAGTTGAGAAAAATTTATTTTTGTTTCATTCTTCGACGGTTTGACAAAGAAAAGGAAAAGTCGTATAATAAAAAGGAGAGAAAACTGGGGAAGAACGCTATGGAAGACAAGCAAATCAAAAAACGGGTCGAGAAGATAAAAGCCGAATTATCCGCGGGAAACAAGTACGGGGAAAAGGTTTTGCTGTGCGCGGCAACGAAAATGCAGACGGCGGAGGATATCAATCTTGCTATTCAAGCGGGCGTGGACGCCGTTGCGGAAAACAAACCCCAAGAATTTCGGGACAAAGTCGAAAATTTATTGCCTTGCCCTAAGCATTTCATTGGGCATTTGCAGACGAACAAGATTAAATATCTTTTAGGAAAAATCGATTTGTTTCACTCCTGCGACCGCGACGAATTAGCGGAGAAACTCGCAGAAATGTCGAAAGGGAAGGGGTTGGTTTCGGATATTCTCATTCAAATCAACGTAGGCGAGGAAAGCAGTAAGGGCGGGTATTCTTACGAGAATGCAAAAGAAACTTTTTTACGGCTGTCGCAAACGGAAGGCTTGCGGGTAAGAGGGTTTATGGCGATGCTGCCCGAATTGGAAGACGAAGACTTGCTTCGCGCTTTGGCAAGAAAAATGCGTTGTTTGTTCGAATGGGCAAAAGAGCAATCTTCTTTTGTAGAATACCTTTCTATGGGTATGAGCGGCGATTATAAACTTTGCGTGGAAGAGGGTAGCAATTTGGTGCGCCTTGGGTCTACCATTTTCGGACGTAGAAACTATGCGGAAAAATAACCGAGAAAAACGGATAAAGTCCTGTGCAGGCGGGGAGATAACGGTCAAAAAGGGCAAGAAAAAAAAGATTCTTTTGGCTGTTTTTCTTGCGCTTGTTTTTCTTGCGTATTTTTTTGTCGGTATGGCGGGCGTCGGGGTTATGTATACCGAAAAGACGCTGAGGTATTGGACTCCCGATTACAAAATGGTGGATATTTCCCCGATACTCGAAAAGGAAACATTAACGAAAGAAGATTACGATATCTTGTATAGACAGACGGGGGTTACGAAATTGGGCGTGGACAGTATGCGCGCGCAATCGTACTTTGCGGGTAAAATGTTGGATATCCAAGAAAGCTTTTTCCGCCGCCGTGATTTGGTCGTGGAGAATTTTGGTCCCTTTTGCTATTCGGAAATGATGGATATCCAAAGCTATAAAGATTATTCAGTCGTGGCGGATTTGCGGGACGGGGATATTCTCGTATCCAATTCGATGCGCGTTTCTTGGTGGCGGTTTGGGCATTCCGCTTTGGTGGTGAACGGGCAGTCGCGGTTGATTTTGGAAGCGATGGAGCCGGGGTTGAAGAGTATGGTCAATTACGTCAATACTTTCGAGGTGCGGCCGAATTTTATTTTGTTGCGTCCAAAGATTGACGAAAAGATAAAAAAAGAGGTTGCCTCGTATGCGTTTGACAATTTGCGGGGGTTGGAATACAATCTCTATCCCGGCGTATTTTCCCCGAAATTTGAGGAGAATATCACGAAAACCCATTGTTCGCACGTCGTTTGGTACGCTTATAAAAAATTTAATATCGACATCGATTCGAACGGCGGCGGTATCGTAACGCCCGAGGATATTTACAATTCGGAATATATGGAAGTCGTGCAGGTATTCGGGTTAAATCCCGATACGCTTTGGGGATAAACGATGAAAAAAGAGAAAGAAAAACAAACGGGCTATGCGCTCGTAACGGGTGCGACGGGCGGCTTGGGAAAGGCGTTCGTTTTCGCGTTGGCAAGGCGTGGGTATTCCTTGCTTTTAACGGGCAGGAGTCAAGAAAAACTGTCGGCGTTAGAGTTGGAACTGAAAGAAAAATTCCCTGACCTTAAAACGGTAGTCTATCCTGCGGATTTGTCAAACGAAGGGGACAGGTACGCGTTGAGAGAAACAATTACCAAGGACGGGTATACGATTTCCCTGCTTGCAAACGTAGCGGGGGTAGACGTACAAAAGGGGTTTGTAGACTATACGCAAGAAAAACTTGTCTTTCAATGTCGGGTGAATTTTGAGGCGGCGGTATCGATGTGCCGTTTTGCCATAGAACGTCGGGCGGAAAACCTGCAAATCGTCAACGTGTCCAGCGTTTCGGGAATATACCCGATGCCCTATTTTGCGATATACAGCGCAACGAAGAACGCGCTTACCTCTTTTTCTATGGCTTTGCGGCAGGAGATGAAAGGAAAAGGCGTAAAGGTAACGGCGATTTTGCCGGGTGCAATTCCCACTCGCGAAGACATTAAAAAACAAATTGAAGAGCAGGGCGCGTGGGGGAAGCTTGCGGCAAAATCTCCTGAAAAGGTAGCCGAAGCGGCGTTAAAAGCCGTGGCGAAAAACAAGAGGAAAACGGTGATAGGGTTTTGGAATAAACTCCTTTTTGCCGCGACTCGTTGGCTGCCCCTTTCTTGGCGGCTTGCCTTTATCGCAAGACGGTGGGGAAAAATATCCAAAGACGCTTTTTGAAAAATACACTCCGAAAACGGGGTGTTTTTTATTTGGCGGGATTTTTTATAAAATAAAAAAATTTTTTCGTCAAACCCTTGACATTTGCCCTTGAAATTGTATATAATCGATATAATAAATTATAGTATAATGTTTAATCGAAAAAAATAAAGTGGAGGAGAAAGAATATGATCGAATTCAATCCCATGAGTAATTTATTAGAGCAGGATCAGTACAAATACGACCTGCAAGACGTTGCAAATGCCAATTTGTTTAGAGATATTTATCCCTACGACGAAGTACCGAAAACTTCGTTTAACCATCGCCGCGTGCCGATGAATATGCCCAAAGAAATTTGGATTACCGACACGACGTTCCGCGACGGGCAACAGTCCCGCGCGCCCTATACGGCAGAACAAATCGTGGATATTTACAAGCTGATCGCCCGACTTGGCGGTCCGAAAGGGATTATCCGTCAAAGCGAATTTTTCGTTTACACGAAAAAGGACAGAGAGGCGCTTGAAAAATGTATGGCGCTTGGGTATAAATTCCCCGAAATTACGACTTGGATTCGCGCGAAGAAAGAAGACTTTACGATGGTGCGGGATATCGGTATCAAGGAAACGGGGATTCTCGTCAGCTGTTCCGATTATCATATTTTTAAAAAGCTGAATATGACGAGAAAACAAGCGTACGACCATTATCTTGGCGTCGTAAGGCAGGCGTTTGAGGCGGGTATTTCTCCCCGTTGCCATTTGGAAGACTTGACCCGTGCGGATTTGTACGGCTTCGTCGTTCCGTTTGTCAATGCACTTGTCGAGCTTTCCCGCGAAGCGAAAATTCCCGTCAAAATCCGTATGTGCGATACGATGGGCTACGGCGTGCCGTTCACGGGCGCAGCGCCTCCTCGCAGCGTACCCGGACTCGTTTACGGGTTGCATCATTATTCGGACGTTACTTCGGAGATGCTCGAATGGCACGGTCATAACGACTTTTATATGGGCGTAGCCAACGCCGTCAGCGCTTGGCTGTTCGGGGCAAGCGCCGTCAACTGTTCGCTTTTGGGTATCGGCGAAAGAACGGGCAACGTGCCTTTGGAAGCGATGGTTATGCAGTACGCGTCCTTGCGCGGTACGCTCGACGGAATGGATACGACGGCGATTACGGATATCGCAGAATATTTCGAAAAGGAATTGGGGTATACGATTCCCCCGATGACGCCGTTCGTGGGCAGCGCGTTTAATCTTACTCGTGCGGGAATCCACGCGGACGGTATGATGAAGGACGCGGAAATTTACAATATCTTCGATACGGAAAAAATTCTGAACCGTCCTGCGGAAGTTTCTATTTCCAATACTTCGGGATTAGCGGGGATTGCGTATTGGATTAACAAGCATTTCAAATTACCCGAAAACAAACAGGTGGGTAAGCAGGATTGGATTGTAAAAACGATGAAAGAAGCGATCGACGGATTGTATGCCGACGGCAGAACGACGGTTATGGGCGAAGAGGAAATGGAAAAACTTTTCTATACCTACAGCAAAGACGGGCGTTGCGCCGTCAATTCGTGCGATTTATAAGTTCGGGAAAGGAGAGAGAATATGGGCTATACGATAGCGCAAAAGATAATCAAAGAGCATCTCGTTTGCGGGGAAATGATAACGGGCAAGGAAATCGGTTTAAGAATTGACCAAACCCTTACGCAGGACGCAACGGGTACGATGGCGTATTTGCAGTTTGAGGCGATGGGCATTGATCGAGTAAAGACGGAGCTTTCCGTTGCGTATATCGATCACAACACCTTGCAGGCGGGCTTTGAAAATGCGGACGACCACCGCTATATTCAAACGGTAACCAAAAAGCACGGTATTCGTTTTTCCCGTCCCGGCAACGGGATTTGTCATCAAGTACACCTCGAACGCTTTTCCAAGCCCGGGAAAACCCTAATCGGCTCCGATTCCCATACCCCCACGGCGGGCGGTATCGGGATGCTCGGTATGGGCGCGGGCGGTTTGGACGTCGCCGTGGCAATGGGCGGCGGGACCTATTACATAACGATGCCGAAAAACATCAAAATAAACCTCGTCGGTAAGCTCTCCGATTACGTGGGCGCAAAGGACGTTATTTTAGAAGTTTTGCGTATTCTTGGCGTGAAAGGAGGCGTCGGCGCGGTGATCGAATACGCGGGCGAAGGTGTAAAAACTCTGTCCGTGCCCCAGCGTGCGACCATTACCAATATGGGCGCGGAGCTTGGCGCGACCAGCTCGCTCTTCCCGTCCGACGAAGTAACGAGGGCGTTTTTAAAAGCGGAGGGCAGAGAGGAAGATTATATCGAGCTTTCTCCCGACGAAGACGCGGTTTACGACGCGGAATATACGGTAGATTTAAGCAAATTACAGCCCTTGGCGGCTTGCCCGCATAGCCCCGACAACGTAAAATCGGTGTCCGAGCTTTCGTGTATGAAAATCAATCAGGTATGTATCGGGTCTTGCACGAACTCGTCTATGCAGGATATGTTGACGGTGGCGGCGATGCTCAAAGGCAAGACTGTACACCCTAACGTAAGCTTGTCCATTTCGCCTGGTTCAAAGCAGGTGTATACGATGCTTGCCGAATGCGGCGCGCTTGCCGACCTCATCAACGCGGGGGCAAGAATTTTAGAGTGCGCTTGCGGGCCTTGTATCGGTATGGGATTTTCTCCGCAGTCCGCGGGGGTCAGCTTGCGGACCTTTAACCGTAATTTCTTGGCACGCAGCGGGACGGCGGACGCGCAGGTCTATCTCGTTTCCCCCGAAACGGCGGCGGCTTCGGCGATTAGCGGCGTATTTACCGACCCGACGACGCTTGGGAAAGCGCCGTCCATTGAAATGCCGTCGGTATTTAAAATCAACGACAATTTAATCGAAATGCCGATTGATGCAGAGAAAATGGACGAGGTTACCGTGGAACGCGGACCGAACATCAAGCCCATTCCCGTAGGAAAAGCGCCCGATAAAGACCTTTGCTGCGAGTTGATTTTGAAGGTGGGCGACGATATCACGACCGACCATATTATGCCGGCAGGTACGAAAGTATTGCCCTATCGCTCGAACGTGCCCAAGCTGTCGGAATTCTGCTTTACCGTATGCGATAAGGACTTCCCTGAACGTGCAAAAGCAAAGGGGGGCGGCGTAATTCTCGGCGGGGCAAACTACGGTCAAGGCTCCTCGCGTGAGCACGCGGCGCTCGTGCCCCTGTATTTGGGGATAAAAGCGGTCGTAGCAAAGAGCTTTGCTCGTATTCACGTGGCGAATCTTATCAATTTCGGGATCGTGCCGATGACCTTGCAAAATCCCGACGATTACGAACTGTTTAACGAAGGCGACCAAATTGCCATCGAGGGCTTTGCGGCGGCGGTTGCGGGGAAGGACGAAGCCGTTCTCGTCAATAAGACGACGGGGAAAGCGGCAATCTTAAAGCTGTCGTTGTCCGATAGACAAAGAGCGATTTTGTTGGCGGGCGGCAGATTGAATTATACCAAGTTGGAGAGGTGAGAAAAATGCAAAACGAAGAATATAAACAGCAATTAGACGAGGCTTGTGAAAAATTCCGTAAGCTAATGGAAGAGCAGCTCGTTCGCGTAGAGAATATGAAAGCGCAAGGGGATTTCGTGGATTATCAGGCGCTTGACTGTATCAAAATCGGGGTTTGCGGCGGCGACGGTATCGGCCCGATTATTTCCGCGCAGGCAAGAAGAGTGTTGGAATTTATCCTTGCCGATTTAGTGAAAGCGGGAAAAGTGGAATTTAAGGACATCGAGGGCTTGACGATTGAAAATCGAATTGCCAAGGGGAAGGCAATCCCCGACGACGTTATGGCGGAATTAAAATCCTGTCATATTATTTTAAAAGGCCCGACGACCACTCCGCAAAAGGGCAGCGGAATGCCGAATATCGAATCGGCGAACGTTGCGATGCGAAAAGCGCTCGATTTGTTCGCGAATATCCGTCCCGTAAAAGTCCCTGAAGAGGGAATAAATTGGACGATTTTCCGTGAAAATACCGAGGGCGGGTACGCAGTCGGCTCGTCCGGGTTTAACGTTACCGAAGACCTTGCGGTGGATTTTACCATTACGACCAAACAAGGCTCCGACCGTATCGCTCGTCTTGCTTACGATTACGCGCACAAAAACGGACTGAACAGAGTTTCGCTCGTAACCAAAGCCAACGTTATCAAGACGACGGACGGCAATTTCTTGGAAGATTGCCACAAGGTCGGCGATTTGTACCCCGATATTATTACGGACGAATGGTACGCGGATATTATGACGGCAAAGCTCGTGGATAAAAAACGCCGTCGCGATTTCAAAGTGTTGTTGCTGCCCAATCTTTACGGTGATATTATTTCCGACGAGGCGGCGGAATTCCAAGGCGGCGTCGGAACGGCGGGCTGCGCGAATATCGGTAAAAAGTACGCGATGTTCGAGGCGATTCACGGCAGCGCGCCCCGTATGATTACCGAGGGCAGAGGGCAGTATGCCGACCCTTGCTCAATGCTTCGCGCTTGCGTGATGTTGCTTTCGCATATCGGCTTGCAAGACAGAGCCGATAAATTAGAACGCGCTTTGGATATTTGCTCGTTTGAAGAAAAAAAATACGTCATCACGGGCAGGGATACGGGCGCGACTTGTCAGCAGTTCGGCGACTACGTAATGGAAACTTTGCGAAATCTTTAATAACAAGAAAATCTCTTCAATCCTTGGAGAGATTTTTCTTTTTCCTCCTTGACAAAACTTATTTGCGGTGGTATAATTTATACTGTAAGACTGTGCAAAGGTAGTTTTGTGCATTTTTAAGCACAAAAAGAGAGGTTTTATGAAATATACCCTTCATTCGGCGAAATACGTGCTGAAAAATTTATTGTATTTATTTCCGCTTGCGATTTTGCCCGCGCTCTTTTTCTCTATGTCCACGGACGAGGAAGCGATTATCCAATCGGTAACGGCGTTTTTTAAAGGCAATATCGGCGATTGGCAATTCTTTACCTTATTCCGCGCGATTTCCATTCTCAGCTTTGGTCGCTGGGTAGGGATTATTTTCGGGATAGCGGGGATTATCGTCATCGTGCCTTGCGTTTCCTTGATGATGGCGCTTATCGAAAAACATTTCCGTATCGGAAAACGCACCTTTAACGGTATGTGGGCAAAACTCAACGACAACCTGCTGTCTACCTGCGGATTTGCGGTGCTGCTCTTCGTTATTTACGAAGTGTGGGCAATGTTGCTTTCGGCGCTGTTGTTTTTAACGTCGCAGTTTGGTAACGCTGTGATCGCCTACGGCGGGGCGGGAGTTATATTCCTTGCGATGCACGCGCTTTTGATGTACGTGATCGGCTGCATTTATCTGTGGCTTCCCTGTATGCAAATTACGGGATTCCGCGCGTTTGAAGCGTTGCAGTATTCCTATCAATTATCCTCGCGGGTAAAATGGCGGCTCTTGTTTTCGCAGCTGTTTTTCTATATGGCGGCGGAAGCGGCGCTTTGTGTGTGCGCGTTTTTCAGTAATTTATTGGTCTTCTATATCTTTACGACCCTCGTATTCGTATTTTTAATTATGATATTCGTCGTGCGTATGCAGGTCGTATACTTTGATAGAGCGCAATTAGAACGCGCTGACCTCGTAAAATATTATCAAAGATAAAAAGGAGTATTCGTATGCGCTTTCGTAACAGTATACATTTGCTTATGGAAAATTTCAAACAGGTCTATAAGCTGTTGCTATATAAATTGATTATAAGCTTGGTGGCAATTGCTTTGACGGCGGCGTTCGTGTGGCCTCAGCTCAACGCTTTCTTGGACAGCGCGGAAGTCGGGGCGTTGTGGTACGACGTAAAATGGTTTTTAAAAGAACTCGTATCCCTCGAACAAACGCGGCTTGGCGAAGCCAAAGAGGCAATTTTAGGGGCAGGCGCTTCGCTGGAAGGAGTAGCGAATTTGCTTTCCACGATGACGACGGAAATCGTTTTGATGATCGTGGGTATGGCGCTTGTATATCTTGCCCGTCGTTTTGCGGAAACCTTGTGCCACTTTGCGTCGGGTAGTATGCTGAACGATAAAATGGCGATGTACGCGGACAGTTCTTTTTCTACCTCGTCGATTAGCAACCTTGGCAAAGCCAGCCGTTACGCGCTCGTTTACGTGCCGATAGTATTCGTTTACGACCTTATCACGTTGTTCTTCGTGTATTTGTTGTTGGCGAACCTGCAAATTTTAACGGCGTTATTTTTGTCGGTAACCCTTATCGTGCTTAGCCAATCTTTAAAAATGACGGTTACTTCTCACTGGATGCCCGCGATGACGACGGACAATATGCCGCTTAAAAAAGCAATCCGCCGTTTAAGCAAGGAGGAGCGCACGCAAAAGACGAAGATCTTTTCGACCTACGTCGTTAGCGTGTATACGATTATTTTCGTCAACGTTTTGGCGGCGTTGTGTACGTTCGGCAGCGCGCTTTTAATCACCGTGCCTGCATCCTATTTCTTCCTCATTTGCGTACAGTACGTCAATTACTATACCGTAAAAGGCAAGAAATATTTCATCACCTACGACCAGATCGCTTCGGCGAAAGATACCTCGGAGGGAGAAGAGTTTTTCAAGCAGGTAATCGAACAGGAAAAAGAAACGGAAGCTGATAATAAAGAAACGAAAGAAGAAGAAAAAGAAAAAAATCGGAGGGATATTGTTATGGACTATCGTGCAAACTACCAAAAATGGCTGGAAAGCCCTATGGTATGCGAAAACGGCAAACGCGAATTGTTGGCGATTGCCGACGATGAAAAGGAAATCGAATACCGTTTCGGCGGCGAAATGGAATTCGGAACCGCGGGTATGCGCGGCGTAATCGGTTGCGGGATCAATATGATGAACGTACATACGGTTATGCGTGCAACGCAAGGGCTTGCCGAATGGATAAAGAGTCTTGGTAAAGAGGCGATGGAACGCGGCGTCGTCATTTCTTACGACACGAGAAGAAGATCGGAAGAATTTGCCAAAGCAACGGCGGGAGTATTGGCGAAAAACGGCGTTAAAGCTTACCTTTTCGACGACGTGCACCCCGTACCGATGCTTTCGTATGCAGTACGTTATTTAAAGACGATCGCCGGCGTTATGATTACCGCCAGCCACAACCCCAAAGAATATAACGGCTATAAAGTCTACGGAGAAGACGGCGCGCAGATGTCCCCCGAAGACACCGCAAAGGTCGTTTCGTATATCAACCAAACGGAATATTTGTCCGTAACGGCGGATAAGGACAGTCCGTTGATTCTTCCCGTGCCTGCAAAGCTCGACGAGGATTATATCGAAGAATTATCCAAACTCACCCTTTCCAAAGAAGCGGTGGAAAAATGCGGCGCGAATTTGAAACTCGTCTACACCCCCGTACACGGCAGCGGTTACGTGCCCGTTATGGCGATTTTGAAAAAGTTGGGTATCAACGCAACGGTAGTGGAAGAACAGACTCAAAAAGATACCGAGTTTTCCACGGTAAAAGTGCCTAACCCCGAATTCAAGGAAACTCTTTCGATGGGGATTGCGCTTGCCAATAAAATCGACGCGGACGTCGTCTTTGGTACCGACCCCGATTCCGACCGCCTTGGCGTAGCCTTGAAAAACGAGGAAGGGGAATTCGTTGCCCTTTCGGGAAACCAAGTCGGGATTTTGCTGCTCGATTATATCTTGACCAGACTTTCCGAAGACAACGTAATGCCCAGCAACGCGGCGGTTGTAAAATCTTTCGTTACCACGGGTATGGCAAAGGCGCTTTGCGACGATTACGGAGTAACCTTGTACGAAACGCCCGTCGGCTTTAAGTTTATCGGCGAAAAGATTAAACAGTGGGAAAAGGACGGCAAACATACCTATATCTTCGGTTTCGAAGAATCCTGCGGCTATCTTCGCGGTACGCACGCAAGGGATAAGGACGCCGTCGTGGCTTCTATGCTCTGCGCGGAAATGGTCTGCTATTACGCGTACGTCGGCAAATCGGTATTCGAAAGATTGCAGCAAATCTACGCAAAATACGGTTTTGTCCTCGATAAGAATGTTTCGATCCAGTATTCGGGCTTGAACGCGATGAAGGAAATGAACGCGGTCGTAGACGGCTTGAAGACGATTAAAGTAGAGGAATTTGCGGGGATTAAGGTCAACGCTATCCGCGATTACAGCGCGGCGAAACGCACCGTCGTAGCTACGGGCGCGGTAGAGGAAATGGACATTCCCAAGTGCAACTGCGTGTATTACGAACTCGACGGCGGCTCGTTCGTCTGCGTTCGTCCCAGCGGTACCGAACCGAAACTCAAAGTCTACTATTCGTTGAAAGCGAAAGACGAAGCGACGGCAAACGCAAAATTGGAAGAATTGAAAACTTCCGTTTCCGAGCTTTTGGAAAAAGCGAAAAACTAAAAGGGGAAAAGAAATGAGAAAAATGTACAAAAGAATTTTGGCGCTTGCGTGTGTATTGACAAGTATGTTTGCGCTTGCTTCCTGTGGGAATACCGAACAAGAGAATACTACAACGCAGGATATACAAACCGAACAAGGGAATAACGATACCGTCGTTTCCGAGGCGGCGGGCGGTTTGCATTTTATGCGGATTTCGGGCAAGCAAGAATACCGCGTTGTCGGCTTGGGGCTTTATGAGGAACCCGACGTAATCATTCCCGATACCTATAAGGGTTTACCCGTTACGGAAATCGGGAGGGAAGCTTTTGGGAAAAATAATGACAGCTGTGCATATATTACAAGTATAAAAATTGGAAAAAATGTAACGAGAATTAACGAGGTTGCGTTTGCTGGATGTGAAAGGATAGCGGAAATTTTTATCCCCATAGGGGTAACGGAAATCCAAGCCAGTGCGTTTAGTCAATGTAATTCTAATGCTATAATCTATTGTGAGGCGGAAACGCAGCCTGAGGGATGGGATACTAATTGGAATCCACACGATTTATCCGTAGAATGGGGCGCTACGTCCAAAGCGAAAAATTAAATTAAAGGCGGGGTTTTCCTCGCCTTTTTCTATGTCAAAATTTACAGAAAATTTCACTTAATAGCATAGTGAAAGAATTCCACAAAACAACGAAAGATTTTCTATTGATTTTAAGGGAAAAAGTTGTATAATAACCAAAGAAACTATAAATAAGAGGAGATATTTGTTTTATGAGAACACCCGTATTGGATAAGAATTTTTATCCTATGATTAAGGCGTTAAACGATTTTGACGCGGCGGTAAAGGAAAGCGGAAAGAGTGTGAAGGTAACGATCGTTGCCGAACGCAGCGGCGGTTATAACTACGTATATTCCTACGACGCGTTTATGGACGGCGTAAACGATGCTTGGAATTTCCGCGTAGCGGAACGTATTGCAAAGACGATTTTATGGGTAGTCGGCGGTTATAAAATTTACGTGGCGGGCAGCAAATCGGTGTACGAATATTTGAAAAACGCGTATACGATGGAAGGGCTTCGCGCGTTTGACGTTGAATTTATGAGCGGGGTTTACGAAAAGCCTTTCGAAGTCGTTTGGCTGGAAGAAAACGAAATTCCTACGCAAAAGAACGCTTCGGTGCGCGTTGGCGGGTATTTAGAAGGCTGCCGCATCGGCTTTGACGCGGGCGGTTCGGATAGAAAGGTCAGCGCGGTAATCGACGGGGAAGTCGTGTACAGCGAAGAGGTCGTTTGGAATCCCAAGACGACGGAAGACCCTACCTACCATTACAACGAAATTTTAACGGCGATGAAGACGGCGGCTTCGAAAATGCCCCGCGTAGACGCGATCGGCGTATCGTCCGCGGGCGTTTACGTAGACAACAAGATTATGGTCGCTTCGTTGTTTATCAAGGTGGATAAAAAGAAATACGGCGATTACGTAAAAAATATGTACATAAACGTAGCCAAAGAAATGGGCGAAAATATTCCCTTAGAGGTTGCAAACGACGGCGACGTAACCGCATTGGCGGGCGCAATCGACCTCAACGACAACGGAGTTTTGGGGATCGCGATGGGTACGAGCGAAGCGGTTGGCTATATCAACACGCAGGGCGGTATCAACGGCTGGCTTTCCGAGCTTGCGTTTGCTCCCGTAGATTTTAACGAGGGCGCTATGCAGGACGAATGGAGCGGCGATTTTGGCGTAGGCTGTAAATATTTCTCGCAGGACGCAGTTATCAAGCTTGCCGAAGCGGGCGGACATACCTTTGCAGACGGGCTTACCCCTGCGCAAAAGCTGAAAGAAATTCAGGCGCTTATGGAAAAGGACGACGAGTTGGCGCACCAGATTTACGAAGATATCGGCGTATATCTTGCGCATACCATTCCTTTCTATGCAAAATTCTACGACATCAAGCATATGCTTTTGCTCGGCAGAGTTATGGGCGGCAAAGGCGGGGATATTATCCTTGCGACCTGTAAAGAAGTGCTTGCGGAAGAATACCCGCAATTTGCAGGGCTGGACATCGGCTTGCCCGATGAAACGAATCGTCGCGTAGGACAGAGTATCGCAGCGGCGTCCTTGCCTGCAAACAGATAAGCCTTGGAGAAGAAAAAATGAAATGTTTTAAAAACGCGACCGTCTACGTAGGCGGCGAGGGATTAAAAAAATGCACGGTTTGCTTTGACGAAAAAATCGAAAAGATTTCCCGTTGTAAGGTGGACGGTGCGGAAGAGATTGTTTTGCCTGAGGGCGCTATCGTTTTGCCCGGATTTGTCGATCAGCATATCCACGGCGCAGGCGGCAGCGACGGTATGGACGGTACGGTAGAGGATATCTCGATTATTGCAAAAACGGTTGCGGCGGAAGGTACGACTTCCTTCCTCGTTACCACGATGACCCAAAGCCCTGAAAATATCACCAAAGCAATGCAAGCGGTAAAAGCCTATCAGGAGGCAAACTCGGAAGAGGGCGCGCGGGTAGTAGGTATTCACCTTGAAGGTCCGTTTATTGCGGCGGCGCACAAGGGCGCGCAGCCTCTCGAATACGTCAAACAACCGGATATCGAGGCGTTTGACAAGTACAATCAAGCCAGCGGCAATGCGATTCGTATCGTAACGCTTGCACCCGAAATTGAGGGTGCGGACGAATTTATCCGTCATTTGGCAAGCCAAGGTATCGTTGCTTCCATTGGACATACGGGTGCAAAATATCCCGATATCGTCAAAGCGGTTGCTGCGGGAGCTTCGAACGTTACGCATACCTACAACGCGCAGACGGCGCTTCACCACCGCGAAATCGGTACGGTGGGTAGCGCGATGATGCTGGACGAATTAAATTGCGAACTGATTGCGGATACCATTCACGTATCCGTTCCTGCGATGCAGCTGTTGATTAAAAATAAACCCGACGATAAGGTAACCCTTATCACCGACGCTATGCGCGCAAAGGGGATTCCCGACGGCGTTAGCGAGCTCGGCGGGCAAACGGTATACGTTAAAAACGGCGAAGCCCGTCTTGCGGACGGTACGCTGGCAGGCAGCGTTTTGCGTATGAACCGCGCGCTTCAAAACACGGTGGAAAAGGTAGGGGTTCCTTTCACTAAAGCAGTCGATTTTGCGACGATAAACCCCGCTAAAAACTTAAAGATAGACGACGAGGTTGGCAGTATCAACGTCGGCAAACGTGCCGATTTTACCGTCATTAACAGCGCCTACGACGTGCTTATGACCGTTCGCGGCGGCAAGATCGTTTATCAAGCTTAATTTACCCACACTATTTCCTCTTATTAAAGGGCTCGGACGTTACGTTCGGGCTCTTTTTCGTTCTATCAAAGGGGGGAAAGGCATATGTATAACCAAACGAAAAACTTTTTATAAAATTTTCGAAAGATAGAAGAAACACTTTCAAAAATCTGAAAAATATGTTATAATAAGGAGGAAGTATTCTTGCCTGAAAAAAACTTGTTCGACGGGTATGCAAGATTTGCCTTTGAAAGGGATTTCGATTTGTCGAAACATAGCTCCGTGCAAATCGGCGGGAAGGCGAAAATTGCCTTTTGTCCGCAGAGCGTAGCCGAGCTTTGCGCGCTGTTGCAAAAACTGGAAAAAGACGGGATTGAATATTACGTTTTGGGAAACGCAACCAACGTTTTACCTGCGGATGAGGGGACGGAAAAGGCGATTGTCCGTATGAAGAATCTCAGCGGTATTTCTCTGAAAGGAAACGCTTTCGTGTACGCGGGGGCGACGGCGGGGAAATTGCTTTCTATGTGCCGACAAAACGGCAAAAGCGGCGCGGAGTTTTTATACGGAATTCCTTGCAGTATCGGCGGCGCGCTGTTTATGAACGCGGGCGCGGGCGGAGTATATATAGACGGTATCGTGGAAAACGTACTCGTTTACAGAAAGGGAAAAACGGAATTGCTTTCCGCTCGCGATTGTAAATACGCGTATAAACGGAGCGTTTTTATGGACGAGGGCGGGGTGATTATCGGCGCGACTCTGCGTTTAAAAGCGGAAACGGAAGAGAAAATTATGGAAAGAGAAAACTATTTTTCCTTCCGTCGCGCAAAACTTCCGAAAGGAAAAAGTATGGGCTGCGTCTTTAAAAATCCCGACGGGATATCGGCGGGGGAATTGATTGAAAAAAGCGGGTTAAAAGGCTTGCGGGTCGGCGGGGCTTGCATTTCCGTCGAACACGCCAATTTCATTATCAACGAGAAAAAAGCGACGGCAAAAGACGTAAAGGCTTTGATTGCTATGATAAAAAACGCCGTCCTTGCGCAATATAACGTTCGTTTGGAAGAAGAAATACGCTATTTAGACTAGAGGAGAACGCCATTGATTTTAACGGGAGATTATCATACGCATACGCCCTATTCCCACGGAAAAAACACGGTGGAGGAAAACGCGGCGCGCGCCAAAGAATTGGGTTTGAAACAGCTGGGGATTAGCGACCACGGCTTTTCTCACCTTGCCTTTGGGATTCGCAGAAAACAAATCGCCGCGTATAAAGCGGAGTGTAAAGCAGCGGCGGAAAAACACGGTATTGACGTGCTTGTCGGAATTGAGGCGAATATCCGCGGCGTGGACGGGAAGGCGGATTTGACGGAAAAAGACTACGAAAATTTCGATATCTATTTTTGCGGGAAACACGTCTTTGTGCGCTATGATAAATTTGCCGATTATTTCCGTTACTTTTTGGCGAATTTTTTCACGGACAAGCTTGGGAAAAAGCCCTCTGAAAAGCTGATAGCCCGCAACACCAAGGCGTATATAAACACGATAAAAAATAACCCGGTCGATGCGATAACTCACCTGAATTATCTTTCTCCCGCTAATGCGATAGAAGTGGCAAAATGCGCCGCCGATTACGGTACGTATTTAGAACTTAACTCCAAAAAGACCCACCTTACGGACGAGGAGCTTTGTGAAATTGCGCAAAAGACTTCGGTGCGGTTTTTGATAGGCTCCGACGCGCATTCTGCAAATCGGGTCGGAGAGATAAAACTCGTGGAAGAGCAGTTAAAGCGGATTGATTTTCCGCTTTGCAGAATTGACAATATCGACGGAAGACTGCCGAATTTCCGTTTTGCGGAATTTAAAAAACGTATGTAAAAAGAGGTCGTATGAGCTTTACTTCGGATATCAAAAAAGAAATTATTTCCCGCGGTATCGGACGGGGTAAAGACGCGCTTGCCGAAAAGCAGGCGGGGGCTTCGGCGTTTATCCGCACCAGCGGAACGTTAGGGGAAAAGGACGGAAAACCGACTTTCTTCCTCGTCAGCGAACGGGAAAACGTGGCGGAGTTTTTTATGGCTCTCTTTTCAGAAGCGTTCGGGGCGGAACTTGCCATTACCCGCGCGACTTGGGATCGAATGAGTGGGCGGGACAAGCTGCTGTTACAATGCGCGCCGCAAAGAGCGGAAGAGGTGCTGACGAAATCGCGGATTTTGAAAAAGACGGGGGGATTTAAAGAGGGGATTTCCGCGACTCTCGTTTCTACGGAAGGAAGAAAAATCGCCTATATTCTCGGCGCGTTTTTAGGGGGTGGCAGTTGTATCGTCCCTTCGGAAAACGCTTCGACGGGATACCATCTCGAATTTGTTTTTTCCTCGCTTAAGACGGCAAAAGATTTTTGTATGCTGCTTGCCGAGTTCGAGTTGATTGCCCGTTTGACGGCGCGTAAAGAAGACAGCGTCGTGTATATCAAAAGCAAAGAACAAATTTCCGATTTCCTTTCGGTAATCGGGGCAAAAAACGCCTTGAAAAAATTTTCGGGGCTAGTGGAAAAAAGAGACGAAGCAAACCGCAACAACCGCGCGCAAAACTGTATGTCGGGCAATGCGGATAAAACGGCGATTGCCTCTGTAAAACAGGTGGTTGCTATCCAAAAATTATCGGAAAGCGAAGTGTTTTTAACGCTTAGCGAAGACCTTCGTCAGTTGGCGAAAGCAAGACTAAAAAACCCTTCGAAATCCTTGCAAGAACTTGCCGACGATTTTGGGGTTAGTAAAAGCTGTCTAAACCACCGTATGCGGCGGATTATCGAGCTTTCCAGCAAGATAAAAGATAACGAAGAATAAAAGAAGAACGGAAGAGATTATGACGGATTTTGTACACTTACATTTACACACCGAATACAGTTTGCTCGACGGCGCGGCAAAGGTGGACGATTTAATCGACCACCTCGTAAAAAACAACATCAACGCCTGCGCTATTACCGATCACGGCAATATGTACGCGTCCTTGTATTTTGCGGAAGAATGTGTAAAAAAGGGAATTAAATATATCATCGGTTGCGAGTTGTACGCCGTGGACGACCACTTGGAAAAACGCCCCGGAAAGAACGAGCATATCGTTTTGCTTGCGAAAAATAAGACGGGCTATAAAAATATCGTAAAACTCGATTCGCTTTCCTATATCGACGGATATTACGGCGGGAAGCCCCGTATCAGTTACGACCTTATCAAGCAGCATCACGAGGGGGTTATCTGCCTTTCCGCTTGTTTGGCGGGCAGATTGCCGCAGCTTCTGCTTCGAGGCGATTACGAAGGCGCGAAAAAATGGGCGTCGGAGATGAAAGAGATCTTCGGCGAGGATTTTTATATCGAATTACAGGACCACGGGATTGCCGAACAAAAACAAATTATGCCCTTGCTTATCCAGATTGCAAGGGAGCTCGATATCCAGCTCGTAGCGACCAACGACGTGCATTATATCGAAAAAGAGGACTGGGAAGCGCACGAAATTTTGCTTTGTATTCAAACCCGCTCCACCCTTGCCAATCCGAAAATGCGCTTTGAAGAGCACGAGTTTTATATGAAATCGGGCGACGAGATGATGGAGCTTTTCCATTACGTTCCCGAGGCGATTACTAATACCCGCGTGATTGCGGATAAAATCGAAGAACCCGTTTTCGATATTACCCCCAAGGGGGACCCAATCCGCGATACTTCACTGATTCCCTTGTACAAGCCCGACGACGGCTCGACCTCGCCCGATTATTTGACGAGATTGACGTGGGAGGGCTTGCCCAAACGCTATGCGGAAATTACCGAGGAGATTAAAGAACGCGCAAATTACGAGCTGGGCATTATTATCAAAATGGGCTTTGCCGACTATTTCTTAATCGTGTGGGACTATATCAACTGGTCCCGTCTTAACGGGATTCCCGTAGGTCCCGGGCGCGGTTCGGGGGTTGGCAGTATCGTTGCGTATTCGATTGGGATTACCGACGTAGACCCCTTGCGTTACGATTTGATTTTCGAGCGTTTCTTAAACCCTGACCGAGTTTCTATGCCCGACTTCGACGTGGACTTTTGCACCAAAAGAAGAGCGGAAACCATCGAATACGTCCGTGAAAAATACCATCCCGAAAACGTGGCGCAAATCGTTACTTTCGGTACGCTCGCTTCCCGCGCCGTCATCAAAGACGTCGGGCGGGTTATGGGGATTCCCTATTCGGAAACAGACAAAGTTGCAAAACTGATGGACGGGAAATCCACGATTGGCGAGCTGCTCGGCAGAA
This sequence comes from Clostridiales bacterium, assembly GCA_015069295.1. GTDB lineage: Bacteria > Bacillota > Clostridia > Christensenellales > Borkfalkiaceae > Scatosoma. The sequence continues at coordinate 126,650 of SVIW01000001.1, read as the reverse complement.
AAATCCCGAAGCTGGAAAAGCAGTTGGAAGACCCTACTTTGTCGGAAGAAAAGCGGGGGGATATTGAAAAGAAACTTGCCGAACAAAAAAAGAAGAAAAACCCCGAATTTGTCGAGGTTTACGAAACGAATACCGAACTTCGCCAAGTCATCGATATGGGCTTAAAATTGGAGGGTATGCCCAAAAATACCTCCGAACACGCAGCGGGCGTCGTTATCTGTAATAAAGTGCTTGCCGACAACGTGCCTTTGGCAAGAAACGGCGAGGATATCGTTACCCAGTTCGATATGAAAGAAGTCGAAGCGGTGGGAATGTTGAAAATGGACTTTTTGGCATTGACGACCCTTACCGATATCCAAAACACGCTCGAATATATCAAAGAGGGGAAGGGCATCGATATCGATTTCAACGAAATCGGGCTGGACGTGCCCGAGGCTTATCAGCTTATCTCGTCCGGGGATACGGACGCGGTGTTCCAGTTGGAACAAGGCGGTATGAAAAAGTTTATGAAAGACTTGCAGCCTAGCTGTTTGGAAGACTTGATTGCAGGTATTTCTTTGTATCGTCCCGGTCCTATGGACTTTATTCCCAAATATATCGAAAACAAGCATAACCCTGAAAAAATCGTTTACGATACTCCGTTCTTGGAACCGATTTTGAAAAATTCGTACGGCGTTATCGTATATCAAGAACAGGTTATGCAGATATTCCAACAGCTTGCTGGGTATTCGCTTGGACAAGCCGACCTCGTGCGCCGTGCTATGGCGAAAAAGAAAAAAGCCGAGTTGATGGCGCATAAGGACAAATTTATTTACGGCGCGCCCGAAGAGGGGATTTCCGGCTGCGCTTCAAAAGGGATACCCGCCGAGGTTGCGGCAAAAATTTTCGGGGATATGGAAAGCTTCGCGTCCTACGCGTTTAACAAATCGCACGCGGCGGCGTATGCGGTAGTAGCCTACCGTACGGCGTATTTGAAACATTTCTATCCCAAAGAATTTTTGGCGGGTATTTTAAACGACCGAATCGATAAGATTGAGGAAATTTCAAAATACATTCTGTATATGAAAGAAAAAAATATCGCCGTTCTGCCTCCCGATATCAACAAATCCAAGGATATTTTCTGGGTAGAGGGCGACGGGCTTCGAATCGGGCTCGGCGCGCTCCGCGGGGTCGGTCAAGAAGCGATTGCCGCCGTTATTAAAGAACGTAGCGAACACGGCTTGTTCAAGGACTTTGCCGATTTTGCAACCCGTTGCTGTAAATACGTCAACAAGCGTATCGTAGAAAGTCTTATCTACGCGGGCGCGTTCGATTGCTTCGGGTATAACCGCGCGCAGGTGGCGGCGGTCTATGAAGAAGTCCTTTCCCGCGTCGGCGCGTTGGAAAAGCAAAAATCGGGCAATCAGATATCGATATTCGGCAGCCTTATTCAAGAACAGGCTATCGAGGTGCGTTATCCCAATATTCCCGAATACGAAACGATGGAAAGGCTGTCTAAGGAAAAATCCGTACTCGGCGTATATATCAGCGGGCATCCCTTTGAAAAATTCTTGCCCTATTTCAAGGATAAAACCTTCAACTGTTCGATGTTAAACGCGTATAGCGAGGGCGAGGACGGCGAAAAGACGTATACCGAAATTGAGGACGGACAACAGGTAACGATGGGGGGGATGATTTCTGCGTTTAAGAAATTGAAAACCCGCAGCGGGTCGTTAATGGCGTTCGTAACGGTGGAGGATATGTTCGGCGGGATCGAATGCGTTTGTTTCCCTAAGATTTACGAGCGTATTCGCGATTTCCTTGAAAGCGACAGAGTGGTTTCCGTATCGGGGAAATTGAGTATTGAAGAGGACAAAGCCCCCGTTATCATCGTCGATAAAATGACAGAGTTTTCGATTGAAGAAAATACTTCGAAAGCAAAGGAAACTCCCGTTTTAGAAACGCCCGTAAAAAAAGAAAAGCCCAAACGCTTGTGGCTCAACGTCAGCGGTATGGACGAGGCGGACGAGGAAGAGCTTTTAAATACCCTTATTTTCTACGCGGGGGACACGGAGGTTTGTTTTGTACGGGACGGGAAAAAGATGCTTTGTTCGCAGAAAGTCGAGCCAAGCAAAGCGTTGATGGCGGAGCTTTTTAGTTTTCTTCCCGAAAATTGTATAAAACTTGTCTAAAAATTAAAAATTGTGCCGAAAAGTATTTGTTTTTTTTAAAAGATTTGCTATAATATATTTGTAAGAGCGGCGAGAAGAATTTCGCTAGAGGGAAAAGAGAGAATAATTATTAACGTTAGAGGTAAAAAATGAAAAGAATCGGTTTGTTGACGAGTGGCGGCGACGCACCCGGTATGAATGCGGCAATTCGCGCGGTCGTTCGTTCGGGGATTTATTTCGGTATGGAAGTATACGGAATCGAACGCGGCTATGCAGGTTTGATTGAAGATAACGTAACGCCGATGGAGATGCGTAGCGTTTCCAATATCGTACAGTGCGGCGGTACCAAATTAAGAACGGCAAGATGTATGGAAATGCTGACCGTTGAAGGGCAGAAGCGCGCGGTAGATACTTTGGAAAAACACGGTATTGAAGGGCTGGTCGTCATCGGCGGCGACGGTTCTTTCCGCGGCGCAAAGGTGCTCAGTGAACAGTACGGCGTGCCTACCATCGGGATTCCCGGTACGATTGATAACGACCTCGAATATACCGATTATACGCTCGGTTTTGATACGGCGGTAAATACTTGCTTGGATATTATCAACAAGCTGCGCGATACGATGACTTCGCACGAACGCGTTTCGGTTGTAGAGGTTATGGGTAGACATTGCGGGGATATTGCTTTGTACAGCGGTATTGCATCGGGTGCGGAAATCATCGTCGTTCCTGAAATTGCGTTCAATATGGACGAAATCGTTTCCCGTATCAACCGTTCGCGTGCAAACGGTAAACATTCGAATATTATCGTTATCGCCGAAGGGGTTATGACGGCGGAAGAATTTGCAAGACAGTTGCAATCGTTTACGCTGCATTCCGTTCGTCCCACCTGTATCGGGCACGTACAGCGCGGCGGCTCGCCCTCGATGATGGACAGAATGTTAGCGGCGCAGTTCGGTAACAAGGCGGTGCGTTTGCTTAACGACGGTATCGGTAACCGCGTTGTCGGTATCCGTGATAATAAAATTATCGATATGGATATTATCGAAGCCGTTTCGATGAAAAAGACGTTTAATTACGAGCTTTACGAAACGTTGCAAATGATTTCGATGTAATGGATTTAAAAGACCGCAATCAGCGGTCTTTTTTATGGGAATGAAATTTAATTTTATTTTTTTTGTTTTGGTATTATAAATTGCGTTGAAATATATAGTATAGTAGAATATGTGCGGAAATCTTCCGTTGGGGTGGAAAATGGTATTGACGGTTTGTATGAGTCCTTGCACGGACGTAACCATCGAGTTGGATTCGTTAAACGTTGGAAAAACGAATATTGTAAAAAGCAAGACGCTTACCTTTACGGGCAAGGCGTTAAACGTGGCGATCGGGGTTACTCGGCTGGGTGGCGACGCGTATACGACGGGTTTGATGTATAACGAAAACGGGTATATGTTCGAAAATGCCTTGGACAAAGAGGGCGTACCGTTTACTTTTGCTTGGAATAAGGGCAGGGCAAGGGAAAATTATAAATTTATCGACAATCGCTCTATGCTGACCGAGGTAAACGACGTAGGGGAAGAGATCGGAAAGGAGAAAGAGGAAGAAGTTTTAGGTCTTGTCCGTATGCTTTCTTCGCGAAGCGGCGTTACCGTGCTTTCCGGCGGTTTGCCTCGCGGAGTGGACGATTCGTATTATGGAAAACTGGCGTCAGCCGTCGATTCGCGGGCAAAGAAAATCGTGGACGCGTCCGGAAAACGTATGTTTTCGGCGTTGGAAACGGGGGTTGACCTCGTAAAACCGAATTTAGAGGAATTGGAAAATACCTTAGGCAGACGGATTGCCGATAAAGAGGAGATGCTTTCCGCGTGTTACGAGCTTTTGGATCGCGGCGCAAAAATGGTCTTGCTCTCGCTGGGTAAAAAGGGCGCCGTGATTACGGACGGTATGCGCAATTATTATTGTAAGAGCTTGAACGTAGCCGTAAACTCTACGGTGGGGGCGGGCGACAGTATGGTTGCCGCCGCCGCAATCAAGTTAGAGCAAGGCGCGCCGATGCAGGATATTCTTCGCGCGGGGGTTGCCGCAGGCACGGCACGCGTTATCAACGCAGGGCAGCTTTCCTTTTTGAAGGAAAAATATATGGAGATTTTTACAAATCTGCACGTCAGCAGTTTTTAAAGAAAAAAGAAAAAAAACTGGTACTCATTTTTCGTTTTTTTGCATATAATTAAAATATAAGAACTTTTGAGGAAACCATATTCGCTTCACGGAAGAAAAAACGATGGAGAAAACCGTGTTTTTTCAGGGTATGACGGACGTCGGAAAAGGCACCGAAACAGCAAGGAAGAGAGAATGGAAAGAAGCGTAAGACAAACGGTTAAAAGCGCTTTGCAACCGCGGGTTGCAAAGGCGCGTAACTGAAGATAACGCCAAAAATTACCGCGGCAATCGTCGCGGTTTTTCAATCGAAAAGAAAGAATTTGTAAAAAAATGCAAAAAAAAGGGAAAAATGTCGAAAAAACTATTGAAAAAAACTTAATAATTGGATATAATAAAAAAAGAAAATTTGCAAATAAAGTATGTTTTCAACATAAAGTAGAGGTATACTATGGATTTTAAAGCACAGCAAGACAAGTTTGACAAAATCAAATGGTACGACAGCATTCTCGCGGGTTGCGACAGATGCGGTACATACGAATTCTGCATACATTGCGACAAAGACGAACCTTATCCCTGCGCCCAAGCGGCAAGCAGATTAAAGAAAAGCTTTGTCCGTGTAGCGGTTATTCATCGCCACGCATAAGGAGTTTGCGTGCAGGGGAGACTTAATGAAACAATCGGAAAAGATCATCACGGCGGTTCTTACGATGGTATTCGGCATTTTGCTGATGGTGTTGCAAAACAAGTTTATCAGTATTTTGATGACGATTGTCGGGGTTTGCTTTATCGTGCTCGGCGTGGTGGATTTTTTCAGGAGAACGACGCCCCCTGCGATTGTTAAAATTGTCAGCGGTCTGCTGCTTATCATTTGCGGATGGGCTGTCGTAGAGGCGGTTTTATACGTCCTTGCGGCTATGTCTTTGATTGCGGGGATATTGTTTTTATACGACAAAGTAAAAAACGGTTCGGGCTGCAAAAAAGGGGGATATCTCCTACTAGAATACGCTTTGCCTGCTCTTTGTATCGTTATCGGAATCGTATTGCTTTTTCACGCTCTCGTTTCTAAAAAATTTATTTTTATAACGACGGGTTTTCTGGTTATTCTGCTCGGCGGCGTTATCTTGTTTAACGCTTTTACCGAGGAGGAAAACTGAACTTTTAGCGTTAAAATTTGCGCCCATAAGGGCGCTTTTTTCATAGAAAAAAGAAAATTGCAATAGAAAAGATAAAAATTTATCGATTTAGCGATTAAAAATTGGAACAGAAATGCGTCAAGCGTTTGTTATTCGGGAAAAAGTGTGGTATAATAAAGTAGTATTAATGTGCAATATTGCGCGATAAAACAGAAAAAAATAAACTACGGAGATTTGGAAATGAAAAACAAAGTTACTATTATCGGTGCAGGTTCGGTAGGTGCTACCGTTGCGTACACGTTGGTAGCAACCGGTACGGTTGCGGAGATCGTATTGATCGACGTAAACGAAGCGAAGGCAAAAGGGGAGGCAATGGATATTTTACAGGCAACGCCCTATCTTTCGCCTGCAAAAATTTATTTCGGTACCTATGAAGACGCAGCGGATTCGGACATCGTCGTCGTAACGAGCGGCGTGGGCAGAAAACCCGGTCAGTCCCGTATCGATTTGACGCAGACCAACGTCAATATTTTGAAGTCCATTGCGCCGCAAATCGTAAAGCACGCCCCGAACGCGTTGTATTTGTTCGTGGCAAATCCCGTAGACGTTCTTACCTACGTATTCTGTAAAATTACGGGCGTTCCCAAGAACCGCGTTTTGGGTACGGGCACGACCTTGGACAGCATTCGTCTTAGAACCCGCCTTTCCGAATTGTATTCGGTAAACCAAAAGCAAGTGCACGCGTACGTGCTTGGCGAACACGGCGATTCGTCTTTCGTCGCTTGGTCGACGGCGGATATTTCGGGAATTCCCCTGAAAGAATACGAAGGAACTTTGACGGACAAGTCTATCTTGAAGGTTACCCCGTATACGCACGAGGAAGTGGAAGAATACGTTAAAAAATCGGGCGGTCAAATTATCGCAGGCAAGGGCGCAACCTTCTACGGTATCGCGGCGTGCGTAACGCAGATTATCAAGAGTATCTATTCCAGCGCGTACACGATTTTGCCCGTATCCACCGTTTTGGACGGGGAATACGGAATTTCCGACGTCGCGCTTTCTACTCTTTGCGCAATCGGTAACAACGGCGTCGTTACGACCCTTACTCCCAAGCTTTCCGACGACGAAATGGAAAAAATGCGTCATAGCGCGGAAGTCTTGAAGGGCGTTATCGCGCAAATCGAAATCTAACGGTTGGAGAAAGAGAAATGGAATATCGTATTGAAAAAGACACTATGGGGGAAATGCAAGTCCCCGCCGACAGATATTGGGCGGCGCAAACGCAGAGAAGCTATCAAAACTTCCGCATCGGTACGGAGGTTATGCCCCGTGAAATTACGCACGCGTTCGGTATTTTGAAAAAAGCGGCGGCGCTTGCAAACTGTAAACTTGGGAAACTTCCCGAAGAGAAAAAAGACGCGATTTGCGCGGCTTGCGACGAAGTGATTTCGGGTGCATTGAACGGACACTTCCCGCTTGTCGTTTGGCAGACGGGCAGCGGTACGCAATCGAATATGAACGCAAACGAAGTTATCGCAAACCGCGGTAATGAAATTGCGGGTAAAAAATTGCTGCACCCTAACGACGATATCAATAAGAGCCAAAGCTCTAACGATACCTTCCCTACGGCGATGCACATCGCGGCAGTCGTTGCGATTGAAGACAAGCTCTTCCCCGCAATGGATAAATTGATTGCAACCTTAAAGCGTTTGGAAGCGGAAAACGAAGGCATCGTAAAAAGCGGCAGAACGCATTTGCAGGACGCAGTTCCCATCGCCTTCTCGCAAGAAATTAGCGGCTGGACGAATATGGTGGAAAAAGCGAAAGCGCAGCTGACGTTGGCGCTTCCAGGCTTGAAGGAGCTTGCGCTTGGCGGTACGGCAGTCGGTACGGGCTTGAACGCACCCAAAGGCTTTGCGGAAGAAGTTGCGGCGCAGGTTAGCGCATTGACGGGCAAGACCTTTATTACGGCGGAAAACAAATACCACGCGTTGACGGCGAAAGACGAGCTCGTGTTTGCGCACGGCGCGCTGAAAGCGTTGGCTTGCAATTTGATGAAGATTGCCAACGACGTACGTTGGCTGGCAAGCGGGCCTCGCGACGGTCTTGGGGAAATCTTCATCCCTGAAAACGAACCCGGTTCTTCGATTATGCCCGGTAAAGTAAATCCTACGCAGTGCGAATCGATGACGATGGTTGCCGTACAGGTTATGGCAAACGACGTTGCAGTAGGGGTAGGCGCTTCGCAAGGGAATTTCGAACTCAACGTATTTATGCCCGTTATCATCTACAATTTCTTGCAGTCGGTACGCTTGTTGGCAGACGGCATTACTTCGTTTGAAGCAAACTGCGTAACGGGTATCAAAGCAAACAAAGAAAAAATGCACCACAATCTTTATAACTCGCTGATGTTGGTTACGGCGCTCAATCCTTATATCGGGTATGAAAACGCGGCGAAAACGGCAAAGAAAGCGTATAAAGAAAACATTTCCTTGAAAGAGGCTTGTGTTGCGCTCGGTTTCTTGACGGCGGAAAAATTCGACGAAGTATTCCGTCCCGAAGAAATGGCGTACCCGCAGAAATAATCCAATAACGAAGGAAGCAGAACGGTTATGAAAATCAGTTATTATCCCGGTTGTACGCTTAGAACGAAAGCAAAGGAATTGGACGATACCGCCCGTCTTTGCGCAAAGGTTCTCGGCGTAGAAATGGAAGAGGTTGAAAATTGGCAGTGCTGCGGCGGCGTATATAAAACCGCTACAGACGAAATTGCAACCAAGCTTTCAGCGGTGCGTGCGCTCGACTATGCAAAGCACCACGGCGGAAAGTTGTTGACTCTTTGCTCGGCTTGCCACAACGTCATCAAGCGTACCAACGCAGATATGAAGGCGGACGGCGATATCTGTATGCGGGCAAACAATTATTTGAAATTAGACGAGCCCTATAAAGGGGAAACGGAAGTTCTTCATTATCTTGAACTTTTGAAAAACGTGGTCGGCTTCGACGCGATCAAGAAAGCGGTAGTAAAACCTTTAAACCGCAAAATCGGCGCGTATTACGGATGCTTGTTGCTCCGTCCCAGTGCGGCGATGGCGTTCGATAATCCCGAAAATCCCACGATTATTGAAGATTTCATTCGCGCCATTGGCGGGACGCCCGTCGTATATCCTTTCCGTAACGAATGTTGCGGGGCGTACGTATCCTTGAAAAACGGCGAACTTCCCAAGGAAAAGAGCCGTAAAGTACTTACCAGTGCGAAAGAAAAAGGGGCGGAAGAAGTAATTACCGCGTGCCCGCTTTGCCTTTATAATTTACAGGTCAACGGCGGCGAAATTTTGCCCGTGAAATACTTCACCGAACTTCTCGCAGAGGCGTTGGGGGTGAAAGAATGACGAAACAGGAACGCATTGAAAATATCAATAGATTAAGCGGCACGGACGTAAAGAAATGTATGAAGTGCGGCAAATGTTCGGGGAGATGTCCTGCGTTTAAGGATATGGATATCAAACCCCATCAGTTCGTTTCAATGCTCGGCAAGGGCAAAATCGACGAATTGTTGGAATGTAAGGCAATTTGGAACTGTCTTTCCTGTATGGCTTGCGTAGAGCGCTGCCCTCGCGGCGTTGCGCCCGCAGCGGTGGTGGAAGCGGTCCGCGAAACGGTTGTGCGTATGCAAGGCGCAAACGGAATCAAGGCGGAGGATATTCCTCCTATCGTGGACGAGTTAATTCCTCAACAGCTTCTCGTCAGCGCGTACAGAAAGTATAACAAGTAACTCCCCGAATTATCCGTTCGGTAAAAAAGAAAATCTAAAAAAAGAGAGTATAAACTATGCAAAGAATAGGTGTTTTTATTTGTTGGTGCGGCAGTAATATCGCGGCAACGGTAGACGTGGAAAAGGTTGCCGAGGTAATCAAAAGCGAGCCCGGCGTCGTATTTTCCGCAAACTATCAGTATATGTGCTCGGAAAACGGTCAGCAGCTTATCAAGCAGGCGATTAAAGAGCATAACCTCACGGGCGTCGTTGTCGGTGCTTGCTCACCGAGAATGCACGAAGCTACTTTCCGCAAGGCTGCGGAAGAGGCAGGGTTGAACCCTTATATGGTTGAAATTGCCAATATTCGCGAACATTGCTCGTGGATACATAAAGATATGGAAGACGCAACCGAAAAAGCGGTTGTGCTCGTCCGTACGGCAATTGCAAAAGTAAAATTGAACGCGCCCTTGACGGCAGGGGAAAGCCCCGTTGTAAAACGCGCGCTGGTTATCGGCGGCGGTATTGCGGGTATTCAAGCGGCTTTGGATATCGCGGAAGCGGGTTTTGAAGTTGATATCGTCGAAAAGAACGCAACGATCGGCGGCAGAATGGCGCAGATTGATAAGACGTTCCCCACGCTGGACTGTTCGGCTTGTATTTTGACTCCGAAGATGGTAGATTGTGCACAGCACGAAAAGATCGACATTCTTTCCTATTCGGAAATCGAAGAGGTAAAGGGCTTTGTCGGTAATTTTAGCGTAAAAATCCGCAGAAAAGCAAGATACGTAGACGAGACGAAATGTACCGGCTGTAAGATTTGTATGGAAAAATGCCCCTCAAAGAAGGGCTTAAACGAGTTCAATATGGGACTTAATACCCGTCCCGCAATCTATATTCCGTTCGCGCAGGCGATTCCCAACGTAGCGGTGATCGACCCTTCGCAATGTATCAAAATGAAGACGGGCAAATGCGGTATCTGTCAAAAATTCTGCGGCGTCGGTGCTATCGATTACGAACAGAAAGACAGCTTTATCGAACGTCAATACGGCGCAATCGTTGTAGCAACCGGGTTTAAGCCCATCAATTTGGACGCGTTTAACGAATACGGTTATAACGATAATAAAGACGTTATTACTTCGCTCGAATTGGAAAGATTGATGAACGCGGCTGGTCCTACGAACGGCGTGTTGCTCCGTCCTTCCGACGGCGAGCATCCGAAGGTTATTACCTTTATCCAATGCGTAGGCTCGCGTGATACCAGCGGTTGCGGAAAACCCTATTGCTCGAAGATTTGCTGTATGTATACGGCAAAACACGCAATGCTTATCCGTGAAAAATATCCCGATACCGAAGTACACGTATTCTATATCGACGTTCGTACCCCCGGTAAGAACTACGACGAATTCTACCGTCGCGCGGTAGAACAGTACGGCGTAGACTATATCAAGGGTATGGTTGGCAAAGTATATAATGAAAACGGCAAACTGATGGTACAAGGCTCGAATCTTATCGATAACGAACAAATCACCATCGAATCCGACCTCGTCGTTTTGGCTGCGGCAATCGAACCCGAACCTTCGGTTAGAAAAATCGCTACCTTGCTTACGACGAGTATCGATACCAACAACTTCCTCACCGAATCGCACGCGAAGCTTCGTCCGGTAGAAAGTCCTACGGCGGGCGTATACCTTGCGGGGGTATGCCAAGGCCCTAAGGATATTCCTGAAACGGTATCGCAGGCGTCGGCTTGTGCTGCAAAAGTAATCGGGCTTCTCGTAAAAGACAAATTGAAGACCAATCCTTGCGTTGCTTCGCCCGATGAAATGATGTGTAACGGTTGCAGTCAATGTGCAAACGTTTGCGCATACGGCGCGATCACGTACGTGGATAAAGAATTCCGTCTCGGCGGCGGAAAGACGGAAATCCGTCGCGTAGCTTCCGTGAACCCCGCGGTATGTCAGGGTTGCGGCGCTTGTACGGTAACCTGTCCTTCGGGCGCAATGGATTTGAAGGGGTTCAGCTCCAAGCAGATTATGTCGGAGGTAGAAGCAATATGCAAGAAGTAAGTACGGAAAAGAAAGAATTTAAACCGAACATCGTGGCGTTTTGCTGCAACTGGTGTTCGTATGCAGGCGCGGACCTTGCAGGTTCCAGCCGTTTGACCTATCCCGAAAACGTAAAAATTATCCGTGTACCTTGTTCCTGCCGCGTAAACCCTACGTTTGTATTAAAAGCGTTTCAACAGGGTGCGGACGGCGTAATCCTTTGCGGTTGCCACCCCGGCGATTGCCATTACGTAACGGGTAACTATTATACGAGAAGAAGAATGGCGCTTTTGTACAGCTTCCTCAACTATATGGGTATTGAAAAGGAACGTACCCGTGTAGAATGGGTTTCCGCTGCAGAAGGCGCGCGTTTCTCCGCGGTTATGAACGATTTTGTAAAAACGGTTGCGGCGCTTGGCGAAAACAAACGCCTTACCGACCTTCGTGTAAAGGAGGGCGAATAAGATGAAAGACGTCGAATTGAAAATGCTTGAACGCGCAAAAGCCTTGCTGGAAAACGGCGAAGTGGCGCGTGTAATCGGCTGGAAGAAAGGCGAATTTTTCTTCGACCCTTCTCCCGCGACCTTTGAAAGCGTAGAAGAACTTGAAAACGGGTTCGTGTACAACTGGTTCTGCGGCGCAAACCTTTCCAAGTATTTGATTGCGGCTAGCAAGAAAGAGGGCAAAACGGCGGTATTTTTAAAACCTTGCGATACGTACAGCTTTAACCAGCTCGTAAAAGAACACCGTATCAAGAGAGAGAATATTTACGTAATCGCCGTAGAATGTCTTGGAAAATTGAATATAGAAGGAATCAAGGCGAAAGGGCTTTCGATGATTGAAAGCGTAGAAGTGGACGGAAAGGACGTTATCGTTACCACCGCTTACGGCAAGGAAACCCTTTCCAAGCCCGAAGTCGTATTGACTAAGTGTGCAACCTGCACCAAGACGCATCAGGTAAAGGACGAGGAGATTATTCTTCACGAAGTACCTGTACGCGACGTGGACCGCTTTGCAGAAGTAGCGAAATTGGAAGCGATGACGGCGGACGAAAGATTCGCGTTCTGGCGCGAACAGCTCTCCAAATGTATCCGTTGCAACGCTTGCCGTAACGTATGTCCCGCTTGTTCGTGCGTGAAATGCGTATTCGATAACCCCGCTTCGGGGATTTCGGCAAAAGCAAACGACGACGAGTTTGAAGAACAGCTCTTCCATATCATTCGCGCGTTCCACGTAGCGGGTAGATGTACTGATTGTGGCGAATGTTCGAGAGTTTGTCCTCAAAACATTCCTCTGCACCTTCTCAACAGAAAGTTTATCAAGGATATCGATTCGCTCTACGGCGAATATCAGGCAGGGGAAACCTCCGAAGGGAAAACGCCGCTCACCTCGTATACCGAGGGCGACGCAGAACCCAAAGACGTTTTTAGCGGGGAGGCGAAATAATGTTAAAGATTGCAAAAAGTAAATTAAACGATTTGTATGCGGAAATTGCCAAAACGCAAGGTTTGATGCTCCCGATTAAAAATGCGGGCGAAGTAAACTATGCGGTTTGGGAAGAAGGCAAAGAAGTTTCTTTGGAAACCTTAAAAACGGTAAAATCCCCCAAGAACGCATTTTTCCCGCAAAGCGAAAATATGATGAAGTTCAAGACGGAAGGTAAGAATATCGAGGTTATCGACGTTCGCAAAGACTTCGTGGAAGAAGGAAAGACCTTCGTCTTGTTCGGGGTAAAAGCTTGCGATTATAAAGCGATTGAGGTTTTGGATAAGGTTTTCCTTGCCGAGCCAGTAGATACTTATTACAAGGCGAGAAGAGAGGCGGCTACGATCGTAACCCTCGCTTGCTCCAAGCCCGAAGAAAGCTGTTTTTGCGGCGCGTTCGGGATTGACGCGACCGCGCCTTGCGGCGACGTAACCACTTGGTTGGACGAAAACTATTTGTATTGGCAGGCAAACACCGAAAAGGGCGAAGCGTTGACGGCGGCTTTGTCGGCACTCTTTGAAAATGGCGGCGAAGCAGAGGTAGCGGCGCAACAGGAAAAAACCAAAGCGATTTTGGCGAAACTTCCTTTCGCAGCGCTTGATCTTTCCCGTTTCAAGCCCGAAAATCTCAACGATTTGTTCAACGATCCGGCTTGGGAAAGTATGAGCGAAGCTTGCCTTGGCTGCGGTACTTGTACCTTCGTGTGCCCGACCTGTCAGTGTTTCGATATTCGCGATTTCAAGACCAACGAGGGCGTAATCCGTTTCCGTTGTTGGGATTCGTGTATGTATTCCGACTTCACGTTGATGGCGCACGGCAACAGCCGTACGACCCAAATGCAGCGTTTCCGTCAGAGATTTATGCACAAGCTTGTGTACTATCCTTCGCAAAACGACGGTTTGTATTCCTGCGTAGGTTGCGGCAGATGCGTAAACAAATGCCCGCAGAATTTGAACATTGTCAAGGTTATCAAAACTTTGGGAGGTAAAGCAAATGATTGAAGAAACTCTCATCCCGAAAATCGGTGTAATTACGGATATTCGTAAAGATACTCCCGACGTAAAGACCTTCCGCGTTGTCGGAACAGACGGAAAGAAGCTTTTCCAGCATATGCCCGGGCAGTGCGCAATGGTTTCCGTACCCGGCGTGGGAGAATGTATGTTCTCCATCACTTCTTCGCCTACCAATCAAGACTATATGGAATTCTCCATTAAAAAATGCGGTTGTGTAACCGAAGTTTTGCACGCGATGGAAGTAGGTCAACAGATTACCGTGCGTGGCCCTTACGGTAAAAACTTCCCCGTAGAGGAAGATTTCAAGGGCAAGGATTTGCTCTTTATTGCAGGCGGTATCGGTCTTGCGCCTTTGCGCAGCGTTATCAACTACGTACGTCATTACCGTAACAATTACGGCAAAGTCGTTATTGTATACGGCGCGAGAAGTAAAGACGACCTCGTAGACATCGAAGAAATTCAAACGGAATGGGTAAACGAACCGAATACGGAAGTGTACCTTACCATCGACCGTCCGCAGGAAGGTTGGGACGGGCACGTTGGTTTCGTGCCCGCGTACGTAAAAGAATTGGGACTTAACCCTAATATGACGGCGGTGCTTTGCGGCCCTCCCATTATGATTAAATTTACGCTTGCAGGACTTTTGGAGCTTGGCTTTGATAAATCCCGCGTTTACACCACGTTGGAGCTTCGTATGAAATGCGGCGTAGGGAAATGCGGCAGATGTAACGTAGGCGACAAATTCGTGTGCAAAGACGGGCCCGTATTCCGTATGACGGAACTTGACGAGTTGCCTGACGAGTATTAAGGAGAAAAAACAAATGGAAAATATGGTAAACGTATATCTTTTCGGGAAACGCTATCAAGTACCGGAAAGCTTAACGATTATGAAAGCGATGGAGTATGCCGGATACCAACTTGTTCGCGGTTGCGGTTGCAGAAACGGTTTCTGTGGCGCTTGCGCGACCATTTACCGTATCCACGGTCAGCAAGAATTAAAAAGCTGTCTTGCTTGTCAACAGCAGGTGGAAGAGGGTATGTACGTCGCAACGTTGCCTTTCTTCCCGCTTGTGAAGAAGGTGTACGACATCAACGAAATCAAACCTACGCAGCAGATTATGATGCAGCTTTATCCCGAAATCTATTCGTGTATCGGTTGCAACGCTTGTACCAAGAGCTGTACGCAAGAACTCAACGTTATGCAGTACATAGCGTACGCGCAGCGCGGCGAATATGAAAAGTGCGCAGAAGAAAGCTTTGACTGCGTAATGTGCGGCGTATGTTCCTCCCGTTGCCCTGCAGGAATTTCCCATCCACAGGTTGCGGTTTTGGCTCGCCGTCTTACGGGTAAATATATTGCGCCGAAGACCGAACACCTTATCAACCGCGTTGCGGAAATCGACGCAGGGGATTGCAAGGCGGCTTTGGAAGCGATTATGAACACGCCGCTTGAAGAGCAGAAAAATCTCTATAACCATAGAGAAATCGAGAAATAAGGAGGTAGGGTATGTATCATTATTCGGAAGAACAATTAGAATCTATGAAAAAAGTAGAAGCAACCCGTGCTTCCCGTATCGAAAAGCTGCACGAACGTATGACCGCGGAACAAAAAGACGCGGTTTTGGCGCAATTCCACCCCGATTATATCACTTCGGCGTATGAAGAATTGAAAGTCGGGAAAAATAAAGGCGGTAAGGTTTTACACGAGCTGGCAGACCTTTTGCAGGGTCATTCCCGTATCAAGGATATGAAGATTGACCTTAACAAAATCGACTACGACGTAGACGTTTTGGTCATCGGCGGCGGTGGCGCAGGTTCGTCTGCGGCAATCGAAGCGCACCAACGCGGCGCAAAAGTTATGATTGCCACCAAACTCCGTCTCGGCGACGCGAATACGGCAATGGCAGAGGGCGGTATTCAGGCGGCTGACAAACCCAACGACAGCCCGGCGACCCATTATTTGGACGCGCTCGGCGGCGGGCACTTTAAGAATAAGCCCGAACTTTTGTATAAGCTCGTAAACGAAGCTCCCGAAGCGATTTTGTGGCTGAATAATCTCGGCGTAATGTTCGATAAAGAGGAAGACGGCACGATGGTTACCACCCACGGCGGCGGTACGTCGAGAAAGCGTATGCACGCTTGCCGCGACTATTCCGGTTCGGAAATTATGCGTACTCTTCGCGACGAAGTATTTAACCGCGGAATTACGGTCGTTGACTTTACGGCGGCAATCGAACTTATCAAAGACACCGACGGCAAAGTTGCCGGCGCCGTGCTTTTGAATATGGAAACGAAGGAAATTTTGATTGCAAGAGCGAAAACGGTCGTTATCGCAACGGGCGGCGCAGGCAGATTGCACTATCAAGGCTTCCCCACGTCCAACCATTACGGCGCGACGGCGGACGGTTTGGTGCTTGCATACAGAGCGGGCGCAAAGCTTTTGTACCCCGAAACCTTGCAATATCACCCCACGGGCGCGGCAGAGCCTACGCAGATTTACGGCGCGTTGGTTACGGAGAAAGTGCGTTCGCTTGGCGCGCAGCTCGTCAATAAAGACGGCGAAGCGTTCGTGTATTCGTTGGAAACCCGCGACGTTACGGCTTCTTCGATTATTCGCGAATGTAAAGAACGCGGCAAGGGTATCAAGACGACGGACGGCGAGGGTGTATGGCTGGATACTCCGCTTATCGATATCTTAAACGGCGAAGGCACGATTGAAAAGCGTATTCCCGCAATGCTTCGTATGTTCGGGAAATACGGTATCGATATCCGTAAAGAACCCATTCTTATCTATCCGACGCTCCACTATCAAAACGGCGGTATCGATATCGGGGCAAACGGTATGACGTGCATTGAAAACTTGTACGTAGCAGGCGAAGCGGTCGGCGGTATCCACGGTACGAACAGATTGATGGGTAACTCCTTGCTTGATATTATCGTATTCGGCAGAAACGCAGGGCAGCAAGCGGGCGAAAAGTGGAAGAGTGTAGAACTTAAAGAATTGACCCTTTCGCACGTAGACGAATTCGAGAAAGAACTTGAGGAAGCGGGTATTTCTTCGGACGTTTGCTCGCCCAAACTTCTTCCCGATTATAGAAGAAAGGCAAATTAAACATTAAAGGGAAAAGATGAAATAAACCTGGACAAAACGCACGAAGGTACGCTTTGTGCGTTTTCGTCCGCATAGATAGGAGAAGAGAAATGGAAAATCAAAATCAAGAAGTTCTCCATACCGAACCCAAGAAAAAGAAAAGCTTAAAATGGCTTTGGATAACGCTTGCTCTCGTCGTTGTGGCAGGTCTTGCGGTTTGGTGTGCGTTGAGCGCCGTCTTTAATCCAAAAGACGGGAAAAACGGTCTGGAAAATATTTTTAACACGCAAACGACGACCTTCGTAATGTTTACGATTGCCTTTGTCGTTATCGGTTTGGGGTATTTGTTGGGCGCAATCAATATTAAGGGCGTATCGCTTGGTACGGCAGGGGTATTCCTCGTTGCTATTTTGGTAGGCTTCCTTTGTACGTTAGTGCCCGAAGAGGCAAATATCTTTTCCGGTTTTCATTTAACGGAAGATTCCGCCGTCGTTAAAAATTTAAACGGCACGGTGCAAAACATCGGCTTAATCCTTTTCGTAGGCAGCGTAGGGTTTATTGCGGGTCCTAATTTCTTTAAAAATTTAGCGAAAAACTTTAAAACGTATATCGTTTTGGGTATCGTTATCATTCTTTTGGGTACGTTGGTTGCGGTTATTTTTACCTTAATTACCTCGTACGGTCCCGAATATTGGTCGGGCGTGCTTTCGGGTTCATTGACCTCGACGCCCGGTTACTCGGCTGCGTTGGACTCGGTAGCGGGCGCGGCAAATCAAACGAAATTAGAATCCTTGATTACGCTTGGGCACGCAATTGCGTATCCTTTTGGGGTTGTCGGCGTCGTATTGTTCGTACAGCTTATGCCCAAATTCACGAAAGCGGATATGGCAAAGGAAAGAGATTTCTTACGCGCGGGCGCACAGGAAGAAAAGAGAGATTATTCGAAATTTTTCAAGTGTGAAGACTTTGGGTTTTTGCCGTTTGCTCTTGCGGTTGTCGCAGGCTTAATTTTGGGGTCGCTTACGATTCCTTTGACGGGCAGCGGGTATAGCGGAGCAACCTTCTCGTTGGCTACGACGGGCGGCGTGCTGATTATGTGCTTAGTCTTTGGACATTTTGGGCATATCGGCAAGCTTTCTTTGGAAGTAAGAGAAAGCACCTTAAAGGTATTGAGAGAATTCGGGCTTGCCTTGTTCTTGTTGGGCGCTGGCGTTGACGGCGGCGTTGCGTTGGTTGCGCAGGTAAGAGAACACGGCGGCGCTATCGTTGCGTGGGGCTTCCTTGGCGGTGCGTTGATGACGATTGTACCGATGATTGGGGGTTATTTCCTTGGTAAATATTTACTGAAATTGCCTTTGCTGAACAACCTTGGTTCAATCACGGGTGGTATGACGAGTACGCCTGCGCTTGGTACGCTGATTTCGACGGCAAAGACGGACGACGTAGCGGCGGCTTATGCGTCGACCTATCCGATTGCGCTTGTCTTAATCGTTTTGGCGTCGCAATTACTGATAACGTTGTTGTAAGGAAATGTTTCCCCGTTGTGTAAAAACACAGCGGGGAAATTAAAAAAACGGCATAAAAACAGTTGATTTTTTTTTGACGATAGTATATAATAAATAAGCTGTTTGCAGAGATGGCGGAGCGGTCGAACGCGCACGATTCGAAATCGTGTTATGCAGGAATGTATACAAGGGTTCAAATCCCTTTCTCTGCGCCACAAAAAAAGCACCCCTTACGGGTGCTTTTTTTGCGCGCAGAGAAAGGTCTTGCGGAAAACTTGAATTATCAAGGGTTCACGCGCTCAGCTTGCTATTTGGCGAAGCCAAGGAGCGTAAAAACGAAAGGAAAAATAGATGGCGAGGGCGGTGTAGCGACGCTGCTTTGTCGTGAAACGACAAAATATTTCTCTGCGCCACGAAATAAGGATAGGCATTTTTGCCTATCCTTATTTCATTGTCTTTATGAAAGGGATTTGAACCCTTGCATTATCGAAACTTAAAAAGAAAATAAAAATGGAACGGGGGGTCCCCGTTCCGCGGTAACCGACTTACAAAGCATACTGCTTAAGCGCAAAAAAATAAGCAAGCCATACGGTTACGACCCGCCAACGCTGACAAGCTTATTTATTACAGTTTCGCAACTGTAATAATAGTATATAGTATCTTTTTGCATTTGTCAACAGTTTTTAGTCATTTCAAGCAATAAAAAACCGCGTCGGCTGTTAAGCAGGGCGCGGGTTGAGACGACCTCGAGAATTCGCCTCTGGTTCAAGACCAATATTAGTATATGCTATTTTTTTGAAAAAGTCAATAGTTTTTTCGAAAAAAAATAAAAAGAGGTGTGCTCGCTCTTGAAGAAGTGGGATAACCATTTCAAGCAATAAAAAACCGTGCCCCCTTTCGGTTGACACGGGTTGGGACGCTCTCGAGAAAACGTCCTCTGGTTCAAGACCAATATTAGTATATGCTATTTTTTTGAAAAAGTCAATAGTTTTTTGGACAAAAATTAAAAAAGGATTCCACAAAGGGAATCCTAAACAGAATTTATCGCACCATCGTGCCTCTGTCCACCTCGATTTCTCGCAGGACTATAAATTCTATAAACAGTATACCCCAAGCGAAAACTAAAGTCAACTATTTTTCGGGTTTTTAAAGTAGATAATTGTCGTGGGCTTGACAATTTTTATACAATATGGTAAAATAAGGCGGTAAAACAAAAGAAAAATTCGGAGAGCGTTATGCGCTGCATCTTTATCTATAATCCTGTCAGCGGCAAAGGAAAAATAGCCAAAAAACTGTCCTTTATCGTCGAGGAATTAAAAAAGAAATACGAAATCGTCGACGTACACGAAACGACGGGCGCGGGCGATATGACGGCTACGGCAAAGGCTGCGCTCAATACGTACGACGCTATTATTTTTGCGGGCGGAGACGGCTCGTTTAACGAAGTAATACAAGGGTTGGCTGATAAGGAGAATTTGCCCGAGCTTGGGTATATTCCCAGCGGTACGGTAAACGATATCGCACACACCTTAAAAATCCCCAAAAACATCAAAAAAGCCTTAAAAATTATCCAAACGGGCAAAACGGAGCCGTTGGATTGTATGCGGGTAAACGACGTATACGCGATGTACGTAGTGGCTGCGGGCGCGTTTACCAGCGCGACCTATAAAACCTCGCAAAAGCAAAAAAATTACGTAGGCAGGCTTGCGTATTGGTGGCACGGCGCAAGGAAGAATTTGCGCTTTCAAGTCTTTAAAATCCGTTGCGAAAACGGGGAGCAGCAAATAGAAACGCACGCGGTACTCTCTTCCTTTATCAACAGCCGCTACGTTGCAGGGTTTGGTTTTAATAAAAAACTTGCGAACCTGCAAGACGGTAAAATCGAGGTTGCTATTGTAAAGCAAACGGAAAGCCCGAATTTCTTTCGTAAGGTGGGCGCGCTTGTCGGCGTTGCAAGATTGTTCCTATTCGGCTATAAAACGCGCTGTAAACGGGTTATACGCTTGAATGGCTCGCGTTTTGATATCGAGGTCGACGACGATATCATTTGGAATTTTGACGGCGAAAAAGGGCAAAACGGGAAGATTTGCATAGAAGTCGTTCCAAGAAAAATAAAAATGATAGTGCCTAACGATTTAAAAAGAATATAAAGCAAGCCCCGCGCGTACTGCGCGGGGCTTTACATTGCGTTTTCGGTTAAATTGTTTCTACGTTAATAAGGTTCGAGTTCCCGCTCTTGCCGTTAGGGGTGCCGCCCGTGATAACGATGGTATCGCCCTTCTTTACCAAACCGCTCTTTTTTGCGATTTGTTTGGCAAAATAGAAGAGAATATCGATGGACGTATATTCTTCCGTCAACGCCGGCCAAACGCCCCAGCTAAGGGCAAGCTGACGATACGCGTGGATATCCGTCGTGATACCGATAATATTGATGTTTGGACGGAAACGGGACACCTTTCTTGCCGTACCGCCCGTACGCGTGCAGACGACGATTGCGCTGGCGTTCAGGTCTTTTGCAAGGGTTGCCGCCGAGTGGGAAAGGGCTT
The DNA here is from genome assembly GCA_015069295.1 of Clostridiales bacterium. Classification (GTDB taxonomy): domain Bacteria; phylum Bacillota; class Clostridia; order Christensenellales; family Borkfalkiaceae; genus Scatosoma. The sequence continues at coordinate 105,768 of SVIW01000001.1, read as the reverse complement.
CCGCAGCCGTTTCAATTTCAAAATCGTCTATGGTATGGATATATTCGATGTGTTCTTCCGCGTGTTCAACGATTTTTGCCATTGCGTTTACCGATTGCACGGGGTAAGAGCCCGCTGCCGTTTCCCCAGAAAGCATAACGGCGGAGGTACCGTCGTAAACGGCGTTAGCAACGTCGGAAATTTCTGCACGGGTAGGCCGAGGGTTATGAATCATCGATTCGAGCATTTCCGTTGCGGTGATAACCCGTTTTCCGTGAATACGGCACTGCGTAATGATATGCTTTTGTACGTTGGGCAATTCTACGTAGGGGATTTCTACGCCAAGGTCGCCTCTGGCAACCATAATCCCGTCGGAGACGTTCATAATTTCCAGCAAATTGTTTACGCCTGCGCGGTTTTCGATTTTTGCGATAACGTCGATATGGCTGCCGCCGTTTGCCGCAAGGAATTCCTTTGCGTCCAAAACGTCTTGGGGTTTGGAAACGAAAGAAAGCGCTACGAAATCAACGTCTTGTTCAATACCAAATAACAAATCGGCTTTGTCTTGCTCGGATAAAAAGTCAAGGTGCAGTTCTTTATCGGGGAAAAACATCGATTTTCTATTGGAAAGCTCGCCCCCGACTTCTACTTTGCAGTGAACGTTGGGGGTTTTTACTTCCGTTACGCGAAAAACGATTAAGCCGTTGTTCAACAGAATTTTATCTCCAGGGACTAAATCCTCGCATATGCCTTCGTACGAAACGGATACGCGGGTATTGTCGCCTACGACGTCTTCCGTCGTAAAGGTAAAGTTATCGTTTTCTTCCAAAGTAATTTTGCCCGTTTCAAAGGTCTTAATTCGAAATTCAGGACCTTTCGTGTCAAGCATAATCGGCAGGGGAAGCTGCTTTTCTGCGCGGACTTCTTTAATCATAGCGATTTTATTGGCAAAATCCTCGTGCGTGCCGTGGGAAAAGTTGAGACGAACGATATCCATACCTGCGTCAGCCATCTTCGAAAAGGTCGTCTTATTCGAGCTTGCAGGACCGATAGTACAAATGATTTTTGTTTTTTTCATAAAAACTCCTAAGGTAAAAATCTAAAAATGAGCCAATTCTCACCCATTATTATTTTCTTCTATATTTTACACTTTTTTATTCAAAAAGGCAAGAAAAACAAATGATTTTTTTAAATAAATGTGCTATAATAATAAAAGATTTGAGTTTGTTATACGGTCGCGGGGTTCGAAAGAACCATGAGGAAAGTCCGAGCAGCATAGGACAGGGTGCCTGATAACGTCAGGTAAAGGCGACTTTAAGGACAGTGCAACAGAAATAAACCGCCGCGCAATGCGGTAAGGATGGAAAGGCGAGGTAAGAGCTCACCGATACCTTGGTAACAAGGTATGCCATGTAAACCCCACCCGCTGCAAGATTGGGTATCCGTCAATAGGGCTGTCCGTCCGACGGAATACCGTGAACATCGCTCGAGCTTGTCGGCGACGACAAGCCTAGATAAATGACCGTACACGACAGAACTCGGCTTACAGACAAACTCAAATCCTTATTTTAATTAAAATCCGTGCAAAACGGGGCAGGAAGGGGCAAGCACGCTTACCTCTTCTTTTTCTTGCGCAAAAACGGGCGCTTATGTCAGACATAGGTATTATGAGTAACATAGTACAAAGCAGAATCCCTTTAAAATAAAGGGGTATGTCAGGCATAATACCTATGCGACGCATACAACCAAAGAAAAAGAAAAACTTTTTTTGCATAGTACAAACCGTCCAAAACATAGGATAGCAAGGCGAGGTGAAAAGGTATGTTTTTAGATTTTCTTTGGACGTTGATGGGGCGCATCGTATTTTTTACGGGGGCGATTGGCAACAAAAATACCTTTCCAAAACCTTTGTCAAAGGAGAAGGAAGGGTATTATTTGTCGCTTGTAGCGAAGGGGGATAAGGAAGCGAAGGAGATTTTAATAAAGCACAATATGCGTTTGGTGGCGCATATCGTCAAAAAATATTCGGGAGCAGCGGAAACGGACGATTTGATTTCGGTGGGGAGTATGGGACTGATTAAAGCCATCGGCACGTATAAGCCGGGGCACGGCACGGCGCTTGCGACGTATACGGCGCGGTGTATCGAAAACGAAATTTTAATGCTAATCCGCGCAAACAAGAAACACAAAAATACGATGTCTTTATCCGAGCCCGTGGGGACGGATAAGGACGGTAACGAATTGACTTTGATGGATTTACTCTTTGAAAAAGAGGACTGTGTTTTTGAAGAAGTCGAACGGACGGTACAGCGGGAAAAACTGTTAGAACAGATAAAGGCGGTATTAACGGACAGAGAGTATACGATTATCTGCCTTCGGTATGCCTTGAAAGGCGGGATTCCTTTGCCGCAGCGCGAGGTTGCCAACGTTTTAAAGATTTCCCGTTCGTATATATCCCGCATAGAAAAACACGCGATAGAAAAACTGCGATTAAAATTATACCCGGAGGATTTTCTGGACTAAACAAAAAATACCCCTCTCCGATTTTTTCGGGGAGGGGAGTTTTATTAGTTCTCAAAATTTAACGGAACGGGAATGCGTACGTTTTCGTTTTTAATGGAAAAACCTTCGAAGGCTTTACGGAAAAGATCGATGGCTTTTTTGCCGATTTTTGCGGCGTTTTGCGGCATATACGTTGCGTTGATGCCTGGGGTAAGCCTATCGGTGTATTTGGTGTCCAAAAATACGACGTCGTATTCTTTTTCCGCGGGTGGGTTGAATTGTTTAAAGATTTGTTTTAAATGGATACTGCTCGAATAGTCAGCCGTGATAATGGCGGTGATTTGCGGGTGCTCTTGTAAATAAGAGTAAAAACTTTCGATAAACGATTGTGAGGTCGGGTCGAGGTCGCCGCAAAAAGTAAACAAATAGCGATGATAATTTTTTACCTCGTTTAACGCCTCGTGATAGCCTTCTTGGCGAGAGGTCAACGCGGAATTCGTTTTCTCGTTTGCGTTAAAAAAGAGAATGTGGCTGTGTCCGTTCTTTAAAAGGAAAGAAGCGGCGTTTTTCCCCATACCGTGGTGGTCGGAGGAAACGTTGGCAATCGTCAAACCGGGCAAATGCCGATCGACCAAAACCAAAGGGAAATCGGTCATAGACAGCTGCAAAAGGGTTTTGTTGTAGATATTGTTATCTACGGGATAGACGATGATACCGTCCACGTCCATTTTTAAATAATCGTTTATCAGTTCTTGTTCCCGTTCGATGGACATATTCGACGAGGAAATAAACAAACGCATATCGGGCGCCGATTTCAATATCGAGGAAAAGATTTTCACGATATGACGACTTTCGTCAAACAACGGAAAAATAGTGGCTATTTTTCGTTTGTACGATTTGTCGGGATCCTGTAAAAAGGGGATCAACAATTCTTTCGTTGCGTTTTCGCTGATAAAAGTCCCGTTGCCCCGCACGCGGTGAATTAACCCCAATTCTTCAAATTCTTTAAACGCCTTCCGTACGGTCATACGGGAGACGTTTTGCGTTTTCGTTAACTCTAATTCGGCGGGTAATTTGTATTGTGGGTTTTGCAGGTTTTCCACGATTAAGCCCGCTAAATATTTCATAATCTTTTGATATAAAAAACGTTGTTCTGACATTTTTAAAGCCCAAATGTTATATTTTTCCAAAATTATAATACATTTCGAGAACATAGTCAAGTAAATTTATTCGTTACACAATTTTTTTTTGAGTTTTTTTAAAAAAGCTATTGACAAAAACGCAAACTATGTTATAATTTGTTTGTATTAAAACGCAAAAAATATAACATTTAATAATACATATCGGGCAATCCCCAAGCTTAAAAATTAACAAAAAAGGGGAAAACCCTCGTTTTTTCGTGTGTTTAGAATGTATTTATAATTTCAAATAACATACAAATAGAAAAAACACGCAAAACCAAGGAAAAAGATTAAAATTTACCCCTAGGGGTTGTTTGCTGTATGACAGCAAACAAAAACTTTAATAGATTTTGTAAAAAATGAAGGAGGAATTATAATGAAAAAATTTCAAAAGGTAATTGCAGTAGCGGCGTCGATGATGTTGCTTTGCGGAGCGTTCGCGGGTTGTAACGTCGCGGACGACGGCAAGGACGACAGCAAAAACGTAGAAGAGGTTCAAAAATACGATTGGGCTGGCAAAGGTTATACCAAGCTGACCATTGACGCAGGCGGGCAAAACGCGTCGTACAATTCGACGAAGAACCTGATTTACGATAAATATTCCAACCCTTATCCTTATAACGAATTGGAAAGATTGGTAGAGGAATGGAATAAGGCAAACGCCGATAGCTATGCATATTATTTCGAAGTAGCGGATTCGTCTATCAATAACGACCGTGAAACGATGCTGCCGATGCTGCAAAACAAAAACGCGCCGGAAATTATCTATTATCTGCCTACGACGATTGCAGAAGATATGGACAAAGGTTTCTTCTACGATTTGTCTTCCGTAATGGAAACTCCCAACAAGTACAGTAAAGAAGGGGAAGCGGGCAGCGTAGCTTGGAAGGATTTGTACAGCGCGGAAGACTACGCGGGCTTCTTTGCGCCGAACGGACATATGTACACGGTAACGATGGAAAAGAACCCCATCGGTTTGCTGTACAACAAGACCCTCTTTAATGCGGCGGGGATTACCGAAACGCCCGATACTTATAAAGAATTTATGGAAGCGCAGGATAAGCTCAACGCTTACGCCGTTTCGGTAGGGCGCGGAGACCCTAATCAGGACGATACGTATATCACTCCTTACTTTATGATGTATCCTTGGTACGATTCCTTCCTCGAATCGACGTTGCTTTCCTCTTCGATGACGAAACTGGACGTCATTAAGAAAGACGGTATGGTAGACGCGGAAGAATTCGTAAGAGGGTATATGTTGAAAGATGCGAACGACAACCGTTTGTACAACCCCAATTCGGACGTGTACGTCGAATTGTACCGTCTTATCAAGCAGATGTGTAAATATTATCCGACGAAGTGGAGCAGCTATTATAACAGCCAACAGTTCGTTGCAGGGAACGTAGGTATGCTCGAGGTTACGGGCGGCGACATTCGCGAACTGATTGACCAAGTAGACGGCGATTTCGAAGTCGGCGTAATGCCGTATCCCGTATTGGAAACGCAGCCTGCGGGCGAGGCGGCAAGCCCTTACTATACGACCTATGAAATTGCGGGCAACGTAAGAAGAGGTTTGTCGGGATATTGCACCGGTTGGGCAATCTCCAACTCCGCAATGGCGAAAGACGACAAGAACAACAACGACAAGTGCGTAAACGCTTGTATCGACGTCTTGATGTATCTCAGCTGCTATGAAAACAACGATATGATGGTCAACAAGAGAGGGTTTGCAATTCCTCTTTCGGGCAACACCAGCTACGAACATTTCCGGACTCTTGCGGAGGTTTACGCAACGGACTGCGCTAACGAAACTACGGTTGCTTGGGGCGCTGCAACGGCGGGCAGCTCGATGAATAAAGACTATTACGACGCAGTATATCTTTTCAGAACGAAGGCGTTGAACGGCGCGGACGTCGCAAGCGAATTAAGGAACCTCGAATCGTCCTTTACTTCTGCGGCGAACAACCTTTATACGCAAAACAAATGGGATAAACCGAGCTGGCCTGTGGCTTAACGGTTAAGGAGAAATTTATATGGATAAATTTTCGTCCTATGAAACGAAAGGAATGGACGAGGAGATTTTGGCGACGGAAGAGAGAGAAGACTGCGAAAATTTTTACGATTCGCACTTCTCCGTTTCCGCGGCGGTACATAAAACCTCTTTTTGGAAGAAAAAGAGTACGAAACAGTATTTCGGCGTTATTTGGATTTTACCCGCTTTTCTGTTGCTTTGCGTGTTCTGTCTATACCCGACGTTGCTTGCCTTTATCAATTCGATGACGAATTGGGACGGGGGGAACGTGCGCGAATTTATTTGGTTTTCCAACTATTCCGAACTGTTCGCCGACGTAATATTTTGGCGTTCGCTCTTAAACGTCGTCATTCTTACCGTAGTAGGTATGCTGCTTGGTAATATGGCGTCCTTGGTTTTGGCGGAACTTTTGTATAATATGCGTTCGAAATTGACGGCGTTTTACCGTTTCTTATTCGTATTACCCGCGATGATTCCCGGTATTATTACGATGCTCCTTTGGCAAAAGCTTATTTTGTCGGGACAATCCAACGGGTTTATGAACGTTATCCTCGGTTGGTTTGGTATCGAATCGCAAGAATGGTTCGCAAGCCAAAGCACCTTTATCGTATTCCTTTCCATTTTCCTTTACGGATTCCCTTGGATGGGGGGAACTTCGTTCCTTATTTATTTAGCGGGGCTGAACGGCATTGACGAATCGGTTATCGACGCTTCCAAATTAGACGGCGTAGGTACGTTTAGACGTATTTTCGTAATCGATTTGCCGCTTATCAAAGGACAGTTAAAATATTTCCTCGTAATGGGTATTATCGGTGGGTTGCAAAACTATTCGATGCAGTACGCGATTACCTTTGGCGGGCCGGGCGAAGTGGCAGTCAACGGTATGCAGACGGGTACGATTGTTCCGGGGTATTATATTTACCGTTTGATTTACGGGTCCTCCCGTATCGGCGCGTACGGCTATGCCTGCGCGATGGGCGTAATGATGTTCGTAATTATCTTAATTATTACCATCGTCAACAACACCCTCTTAAAGTCGGAGGATTAAGCCAATGAATATCAAGAAAACGATTACGAAAATTTTACATCATTTGGTTTTAATTCTCTTGCTGGTAATGGTATTGATACCTTTTTATATCCTTATTATCAACAGCTTGAAATTGGATAAGCATATCAACCAAAACCCGCTTTCCTTCCCCGGCTCTATGGAAGCGCCTCTGTATTTTGGCTCTTACGAATACGCTTGGGACTACGTGCAAGGCTATATCTTTAATACGGTAGCAATCGCCGTTTTGGAAATCTTCGGCGTATTGTTGTTTGCTTCGCTGGCAGCTTACGGGTTTACCCGTTTCCACTTCAAAGGCAAAGAAGCTTTGTTTACCGTGTTCCTTGCCTTTATGATGATTCCCAGTATTTTGACCTTAGCGCCGCAATACGCGCTCGTGTACAGAACGCTGAATCTAAAACAGTCGTATGCAGGTATCGTGCTTCCCGCCATCGCAGGGGGGATGCCCGTCAATATCTTCCTTATCAAGACTTTCTTTTCGGGCGTACCCGACAGCTTGTTTGAGGCGGCAGAGCTCGACGGCGCAAGCCATATCAGAAGATATACGACCTTGGCGTTACCCTTGTGTATGCCCATCTTGTTTACCATTGGGCTTTCGACCTTGCTCGGCGCTTGGAACGACGTTATTTGGGCGAGATTGATTTTGTACGGAAACGAAGAATTGTATACGATTAGCGTGGGCGTGTTCGTCGTGTTTAACGACGCAACCAACAAAATTCCCGACAACGTCGTATACGCAGGCTATTGTATCGCTAGCTTGCCTTTGATTATCGCCTTTGCGTTTACCTCAAAGCAGTTTATCAAAGGTCTTACCAACGGCGCGATTAAAATGTAAAAGAATACGGAGAACAAGATGAACAGACTTTTATCGTTAAGTATGGCGGCTTTGCTCGCATTCGGATTGGCGGCTTGCGGTGGAGAAGAGGATAAATCAAGCTCGGATACTTCTTCTACCCCCGTCGAAACTCCCAAAGAATACAGCGAGTTATTATTTGATAAAAACTTTGCGGAGGGGATTGATATTTCCTCGCTCCAATCCCAACAGGTGGCGTACACGCCTTGGCGTTACGGCACGCCGACGGTAGACGAACCCTACTGGAATCTTGGTCAATACGGCGATTTGTCTACGACCAGAAACGGGTACGACTCGTCGGTGAACGACCTTTTCCCCGGCAATATTTTCGAGGACCCGAAAGGGATTTCGGGCACGGACGGCGATTATTATACCTTGACCAATCAATCGGGTAGCAAATATATGTCCGTCAATCCCAGCGTTGGAGAAGTCAACCTCAATATCGATTCGTCGAAAGAATATATCGACCAAAGCACGGGCGCGTTGCAGCCCCGAAGAGAAGGGGAAGACTGGATACATATGATTCTTTCCCAAACGGCGGGCGTCGTATATCTTGACGAAGTGGACGAATTGATTATGGAGCTTGACTTCACGTTGACGGAATGCGAGATTTACGACAATTCTATCGGCGCGGCGCAGTTCCAATGGATTTTCAGCGTGCACGACAAAGCCAGCAGCGCGATGGAAAAAGAATATTTCTGGTTTAACGTTACGCTCTTTGACAACCGTTACGAAATTTTCCCCGGAACGCAGATGTTCGACGGCGGCAAAGCCGACGCTACGGGCAAGTTCATTTTCGCGCCGACGGGTCAGCAGCTCTTTGGAGAGTCGGGCGGCAAAGTAGAGGTCGGCACGACCTATCATATCAGACTCAATTTAAAAGAGTATATGCAGAACGCTTTCAATATTGCGAAAGAAAAAGGCGCATTGAAAAACTCTTCGTGGGAAAATATGGCAGTAAACGGTTTTAATATCGGTTGGGAAGTTTCCAACGTATCAAAAGTGGGCGTAAAAATTAGCAATATGTCCCTGAAAACGAAGTAAGGGGGCTAACGGTAAAGAAAAATGAAAAAGGCAGGATTAAAGAAATTGGCAAAGAAAATGACAGCGGCTGTCATTGCCGCAGGAATGTGTATGTCAATGGGCTGCGGCGACGCGGAAAGCCCCTTGGACGACTCCAAAGACAACAATTCCTCAATACAAGTCCTTCCCACTTGGGATAATCCCGGCGACGGTCAGCTTTTAGAACGTCCGAAGGTTTCGACGTCCACGCGTTTAGAGCTCCTTTCCGACCTCAACTTTTCCCGTGGTTTTGACGTAACCTTATTCCACTCCAATTCTTCCAACGGGGTATTGGCGGGCAACCTCGATTATGCGGGAAATAAAGCGGAAGGGGACAACGTATGGCGTATGGCGCAATGGGGCTGTACAACGGATATGGTTGAAAAAGGCACGCTTACCCGCGAGGGCAGCGTTTTAACCTATGACGACGGAGCAAAATTCTTAAAAATCGACGCGGCAAAAACGGGCGCGATTACGATGGGAATTAAAGGCAGCGTCGAATATCCTTTGGACGAGGACGGCAATATCCGCGACAGATTAGACTCGACCGAAAACTGGCCGCATATCCTTATCGAACAGGGTATCAATCACGCCATCTCGGCAGATTGCGACCGTTTGTATATGGAAATTAAATATTGCGTAAACGAGTGTACCTCGCTCGTAGATAGAAATCTTTATCCGATGGACCCCAATTTGCACGCGGCGCAGTTCCAATGGTTTATTACCCTGGGGGATAACAATCCTGAAAGCGTAAGCTACGGCAACGCAATGTGGTTTGGGTTCTCGATGTTTGATACCCGCGCTATCGGCGGTACGCCCAGCGGTATGTCGGCGTACGACGGCGGCAAAGAGGATTCGACGGGCTTGTTTATCTATATGCCCTCGTTAGACGCGGTGGCGCAAGTAAATACCAGCACGGTTACTTCGTTGCCTTCCTCGGTGGTCGGTAAAGAAGTTTATATTAAATTTGATATTTTGCCCTTCTTGAAACAAGCGTTGAAGATTGCCCGTCAACAGGGTGCATTGCTTGGGGCAACCGTGGACCATTTGACAATTGGCAGCACCAACATCGGTTGGGAATTGCCCGGTAACTACGATACAAGCGTTACGATTTCGTATTTGAATATGTACGAAGAATACGACGCAAAATAACCAATTTCGGTTTTATGCCCGCAAAGATAGCGGGAAAAAATAAAAAAATCTTATAAGGAGAAATGAGATGAAGAAACTTTTAACAGCTATGTTGGGCGTTACGATGTGTGCGTCCGTAGCAACAGGCGTTACGATGATGGCATCTGCGGAACCCGTTGACAGCTCCGATTGGGCTTTGGCTTCTGGTGTTCTCACGATGCAGTGGGACGAAGCAAACGGCGCTCACGTCATCAGCGGTACGACGGAAACGGCTTATGGTGCAAGAGCCTACCTTAAGGATCCCGTAAAGGTAGACGGTCTTACCATCGAGCTTTACACCGATACGTACGAAAACGGCGGCTTATTTGGTATTGGCTTAGTAAGCCCCAGTTCCCCTACGGACTTTTCGCCGCAAAATGACGCGCTTGACATAGGCATTGCGCCCAACATCTACGATGGGCAAACGAGAGTTACGGTAGCAAAGAGCCATGACTCGAATGCTGCAATCGGTAGCTCGACGGTTGGAGGTGCTGTTGCAGGTGCGTTCGCATCTTCCAGCGTTTACGTAAGCGACGGGCAGGCTATCGGGGCAAAATACGTTATCAACTATTTGGAAGAAGAAGACGTATATCAGGTTGATTATACGATGACCTACGGTACCGTTTTCCAAACGCAACAAAGAGAAACCACCGTATACGTACCCACTGAACATTTCACCAGCGTAATGGACGAAAACGGTGAAGTCGTTATTTCCACTTGGGGTATGAACAGTAAGGCGTACACGCTTTTGGTTAAGATTACCGAATCGGAAGAAGAGGGCAGCGTTCCCGGCGGCGACGTAGTAACGCCTGAACCTGAACCTGAACCCGATCCCGAGCCCGAAGTTCCCGACGTTGTTTACGAAGAAAAAGATTGGATTGTTGGTGCAGGCGCTACTACGCTTGAATACAACGCAACGACCGGTTATTCCAAGGTTGCGAATTTAAACGGTTGGGGTACGCGTGCAGGGTATTCGCACAAAGTAAAAGTAGACGGTCTTACCGTTGAAATGTATACCGATGAGGCTTGTAACGATACGGATAAACAATGTTTTGGGTTCAGTTTCGTTTCCGTCCCTACCGGTTGGGCATTAGACGCGGCACAGTCTTTCACCGCACACTTTAGACCTTCAATCGGTTATGCTTCGACGCAGACCCGTCTGAGCATTGCGAAAAACCACGATTTCGCAGAAGCTGGATTGCTTTGCTATAAGACAGCCGAAGACGTTTATAACCCTGCGGTAAATCCTGAATCGACGTTCTATTCTTCGATGGTATGGAATCTGAGCGACGAATACGGTGTAAGATTCCACTTTGAATTTGTAGACCTTGCCGATACGGATAATGACGTGTATAAACTTACGGCAACGATTATTGCCGGTGAAAAGCACGCGCAACAACCGCAAGAACAAGTAATGTATTTTGCTGATAACTGGGTGGAAAGCGTTGCGGATGAAAACGGCGAAGTTTACATCAGCGCTTGGGGATTCTCGTCCGACGCGCATATTCCCAGCGTACAATTTAAGATTGACGACGCGAATACGCAGGCTTATAAAGCAGGCGCTTATGCAGCGGCTGTTGAGGCAATCTCCGCATACGGCGCGGCTGCAGACGCAGCAGTAGCTGGTACGGGTTCTTTCAGTGCGGCGCTCGAAGCGAAAGCGGCTGCAGTCGCAGCAATCCCCGCTTGCCGTGGTAACGACCAATCCTTGTTGACCGCAGAAGTTGCGAAAGTTGACGAAGTTATGGCTGGCGCGCAAGATTTGGTAAAAGCCGAAGTGCAGGCTGTTTACGACGTAGCGTTTGGCAAACTTGCAGCATTTGAAGACGAAAGCACCATCAACAAGATGAGCGTTAACGATTTCAAAGCTTCCGTGGATCAGGCAAACGCAGCGTATGAAGAATTCTTCAATATGTTGACGGCAGAAAACCAAGAATATTTCGTAGGGTTGTCCGAAGACCTTGCATACGGCGTTGACTTTATCACCGTTAAATCGTGGATTATCAGCTATGAAGCGATGGCAAATGCGCTTGACGCAACGGCAGAAACGATTATCGATGATATCAACACCGTAAAAGAATATAAGCTTGCATACGTAGGCAGCGCAACGGAAACCCTTCTTAACACGTTGGAAGCGGCTGACGTTGAAGCGCTTAACGGCAGAATCGCAGCGGCGGATCAAGTTGTTGCGGATATGGAAGCTCGTTTCTCCGTAGAAGTGAAGGACGAATTGCTTTCCGTTGTCGAAGCGGCTTTGGAAGAAGACTTGACCATTAAATTTAACCTTGACGACGCAAAGAACGCTTGGACGGATTTGCATAATAAGGTTGCTATTACCGAAGAAGACGGCGAAGTTTACACCCGTTACACGGCGGCTTACGCAGCGTTGAAAGCGGCTTGCGAAGCATACGTAACGGCAGAAATCAACGCAGTTAGCGACGCTTTGGAAAACGAATTTACGGAATACAGCGCGTTTAAGGCAGTTAGAGACAGATTCTACCTTATTCGTTTGAACTATCTCTATGAAGAAAACGCAGACATTACGGCTGCACACGAAGCGCTTAGCGCAACGATTAAGGAAAACGTATGGTTTAACGTAACCACGACGGATATCGCAGAAGTTGAATGGGCAGAAAACGGTTTGTATTTCGAACAGACCCCCGCATTCCCTTCGAGATTGAACTGGAATCAAAAACTCAATCTCGTTACGGGCGCGGAAGTCGTTGTCGAATTGACGGAAATGGCTTACTATAACCCCGGCGATTCTGCAAACAACCTTTGCTTTAACTTCCTTATGGCTCCCGATTCGTACAAATCGACCAGCGACGGTATTTCCATTATTATTTGGTTGTTCCCCACCGAATCGAACGTACAAATCTTCAACAACAATGACGTAAGTCTTGGCAACAAGAGTATTGCTACCCCGATGGACGGCGCTACGATTACCATCAGCGTTCAGTATGCTGAATATTACGATTTCGTTGCGGATAACACCTACTACGCATACGTAATTAAGGTAAACGAAGCGGAAATCGTTTTGACGGAAGCACAGTTGACGCAGTACGGTTATGAAGTTTCCAACGATTGCTATTTCTCGATGGGTTCGTTTGCTGACGATAAGAGCAATCCTAACAAGATGACTCTCGTATCCGTAAACGGCAAAGACCTTGGCTACGTTGAACCTGAACCTCAACCTCAGCCTCAACCCAAGCCCGAACAACCCAAAGAAGAAGAGGGTGGTTGCGGTAGCGTTATCGGCGGCGTAAGCGCGGCGATTGCTATCCTCGGCGCAGCGGCGGTTGTTTTGAAGAAGAAGGAAAACTAAGCCGTAATTGGTAACTATGTAACAAAATCATTTATCGATGGATAAATAACAACTGATGAGGAGACCCGATCTGCAAGCAATGACAACACGTTTCGACGAAAAATCATTCTTGTAGGTCGGGTTTTTCCAAAAGTCAAGGAGAGAAGGATGTTAAGAAAAAAAATAGGTTTGTTTTTGGCTTGTATGACGATGTTTTGCGCGGCGACCGCTTGCGGGGAAAACACCGAAACGCCCGATACGGATACGAGCACGAGCACTGGAGGGGAGATTGTGGATACTTCGAAATTGGGCACGGTAGATACGCTCGTGGAAAATTTTTGGGAAACGGACACGATGTACGACGAAACCGTATTGATGGTCGCGGAAACGGACGCGGCGGGCAACGTAATTTCGTTGCCGAAAGCAAAATTGTTGTTTGCGCCGGAAGAAATTCTTTCGGTAAAACAGTATTATCACATTGACAACGACGACGTCGTTACCTTTGCTGAAAACGTAGATTTTACCGTGGAAGACGGCTATATTATCGCAAAGGGCGATATTCGAGAAAATATGATTACGGAAAAATACGAATTTATCGGCAGTATGCCGTACGTAACGGATAAAGCGTTGACGGGCGAAGGACAGTTCCCTTCGATTCCGCAGTCCACGACGATCCCTTCAACGGACGCAGGTTTGTATTTGCCGTTCACCGAAAGTTATCAAATCGTGCAAATGCAGCTTTCCGTTACCTATAAGCACGCGGAAAACGTTTGGACGGGCGCTGTGCCTATCTACCACGGCGAAACGCTTTCTAAGACGGTTGCAAAGTTAAAGGCTAAGGAAGAAGTAAACGTGTTCGTATACGGCGATTCGATTTCTACGGGAGCAAACAGTTCGGGGCATTTGAATATTAGACCCTATCTGCCCAGTTTCCCTTCGTTGATTTGCGAAAATCTTTCCAGATATTACGGAGCAACGGTTAAGCTTACCAACAAATCGGTGGGCGGTTTTACCTCTTCGCAGGGCGTCAACGGCGGCTTGGGTTGGGTAAACGGCGTACAAGTTGCGCTTCCGGGGCTTTCGCAGATTTTTAGCGAGGAACTCGCAAACTATTCGCCCGACCTTGCAATTATCGGGTTTGGTATGAACGACGCAACGCTCGGCGTATCAATCAACGAATACTGCAATAATATTATGTCGATGATTGCTACGATTCGCGCAAGAAATCCCGAGTGTGATATTATCCTCGTCGGGACGATGTTGGCGAATCCCAAAGCGTTGAATCAGGCGAAAAATCAGACGGAATTTTCGTCTTATCTCAGCCGCGTTGCAAATCAATACGAGGGAGTTGCGGTAGTAGACGTCGGGCTGTTGCATCAGGATATTTTGGACGCGGGTAAGCACTTTACCGAAATTTCCAGCAATAACGTCAACCACCCCAACGACTTTATGACGAGAGTTTACGCAATGCACCTTTTGACGGCATTGATTGAAAAATAAAAAGGACAGTGTTAGATTTATGAGATTGAGAAGATTTTTACCTATCTTTCTTTCCTTGGGCTTTTTCGGCGGAATATTTGCAAATTCTGCCAACGTGAAAGTAAAGGCGGAAGAAGACTACGATTACACCCAATACGCAGAAACGTATATCCCCGAAACGGGGATTGCGTTGCCGCCTTCGATTGCTTTTACGATTCGTTCTAAAACGGACGTGGCGGCGTTGAATACGGAAAAAACTCCCTCGGTTGCGGTCATTTACGTTGACGGAGAAGGGAACGCCGTAGACGCAAGCGGTAACGCGATTGCCTCCTTAGACGAAGTCGTACGCGCTTGTAACCATAAAATTATTCCCGCGTTCGTAATGGAAGACGGGGCGGCGATGAACGCGGTGTACAATTACGTAAATACCCAAAATCTTCTTGATTTTATGGCGTTTTCTTCTACGCCCGCTATCGTAAAGAGTTTTAAAGCGTTGCGCCCGAATTGCCAAGGCGGTATTATTTTTAAAGACGTACGTTTTGATGAAAATACGGCGGCGCAGATAAAAGAAACTCTCTGTAATAACGAAGCGATGATTGCGATTATCGACGGACAAATCGAAAAATCGCAGGTAGAGGAAATCCGTTTGCACGGCGTTTCTTGCTGGGCGACGGTAAAAGCGACCGAATACGATATCTATACCGCTTTGTATAACGGCGTAACGGGTATGCTCATCAACAACTTTTCGATGCCGATAGAGATTATGGAAAGCTTTACTTCGCCGACGATGCTGCGCAAAGCGTATGCAGCGGGACACCGCGGGGAAAATACCTATCCTGAAAACTCGATTGAGGGCGCGAAAGCGGCGTACTATTTCGGGGAAGATTACGTCGAGCTGGATTTGATGCGGACGAAAGACAACCGCCTTTTGATTATGCACGATTCAACTTTGAACCGTACCACTAATTATTCGGGCACGCAAACGGTCTCGCAAATGACGTTGGACGAAATCCGTCAGTACAAGTTGGGCGGTATGTATGAAATTCCCGTTTTGGAAGATTTCTTCGATTTCATTTCCGTAAGGGAGGGTATGAAACTGCTCGTTGAGTTGAAAACAGACGATACGGCGGTCGTGCCTTTGTTGGCGGAAATGATAGAAGCGTACGGGGTAGAGGATAAAGTTATCGTCATCAGCTCGTTTGAAAAGCGTTTGTCCGATTTTAAGGCGTTGATGCCGCACGTTCGTATTTATAATACCAATTCTTTTAAGACCATTCAAAGCGCCTGCAATTACGCGTATAGAAACAACGCGATTTACGGGCCGGGGTATACCTATTTGGACAGCCCCGACGTTTTGACGCAGGCGGCTGTGCGCGGTATTCCCACCTATTCGTGGACGTATAAAACGGAAAGCACCTTTAACGAGTATATGTTTATCAATACCTCGTTGACAACCGATTCAGCAAGCTTTTTAAAAGAGCAGGTGCATACCTTGACGCTGAAAGACGTGGAAGACGTTTACGAGCTGGATAAATCGGCGGAGATTTCTCTGTCGGGCACGGTACAAAAACGTATGCGCGTCAATATCAGCAAAAACGAGTTTGCAACGCAAAACGTAGCGGTTTCGGCGCGGTTTGCGCCCAAGCTCGCCTCGGCGGTAAAACCGTTGGATTCGCTCGGTACGTATGAAAATAATACGCTTTCCGTCCATAAGACGGGGTACGGTATTTGTTTGGTTTCCTATACGTGGAAGAGCAAAATGACGGAAACGACCTACGACGTATACGCCAAGCCGATAAAAATCGTCCACGGCGTTGACGCGGCGGCGTATGAAAAAGAAATACCGCAAGCAAAATATTCCGAACAAAAAGAGCAGGAAAAACCTGCCGAAACGGAAGAGGGGTGCGGCTCCGTCCTTCCGTTTGGCGTGTTTGGGGCGGCGCTTGCAAGCGGTGCTTTACTAATTAAGAAAGGAAAGAAAAAAGATGAAAAATAAGAAGATTTTAACTTGGATGTTGGCGTTGTTTACGGCGTTTTCCTTTTCGGCGTGCGATTTTACGGCGGACGATTCTTCTTCGGATTTGATAGATAACGGTTCGTCTTCTACCCCGATTACACCTACGCCTACTCCTACTCCTAATCCTAATCCTAATCCCGGCCCTGATCCTACGCCTACTCCCGATCCTGAGCCTACGCCCGACCCTGAGCCTATCATTACGGGTAACATCAATCACGAAACGTATTTAAAAAACGGGTACTCGGCGTTGTTTGCCGATCCCTATTATAAAAAAGGGATTTCCTGCGTAGACGCAAGCGGGGCGGTTTCGGGGAATTTGGTATTCCCGACTTCGTCTGGTACGCCCTCGTGGCAGTTTGCGCAGTGGGCGTCTAAATACGATATTATGGATTACAATAAACGTTCGTATACGAATGGCGGCAATACTTTTACTTACGAATCCAAAGGGGAAAAAGTCAACGGAAATTACGTTCCCGGCAAAATTTTGACGGTGGATTCTTCCCTGGGGACGGTGTATATGGAATTGAACGCAGAGGTCGAGTACGACGCGCCTCGCCAAGATGGCGAGGGGTGGCCGCATACTTTGCTTTCGCAGGACTTTGGCGACAACCTTATTCACGTGCCGGAGCTGGACGAACTGGTTATGAGTATCGATTATACCATAACGAAATTTGACGATTGTATGGGCTCTACGGCGGTTGCCAGCAGACATTGCGCACAGCTCGTGTGGTACGTTACCTTGCAAAACCGCAATACAAACAGCGAGGGCTACGGGCAGTACGTATGGTTTGGTTTGCAGCTTTGGGATAATCGTAATTCCGGCAAAGTGGTAAATCAATACGCGGCGGAAGACGCAGGGAAAGACGACGCAACTCACGCGTTTATCTTCAATCCCGCGGGCAGCTATTATCATCCCGAAGGAAAAGCGCCCGTATTAAACGAAAGACGGAAAATCGATTTCAATATTTTGGAATGCGCGCAGCTTGCTTTTAACACGGCAAAAGATAGAGGGTATCTTGGCGAAACGGAATGGAACGATATTTACGTCGGCGGTATGAATTTCGGTTTTGAGGTAACGGGTACCTATAATATCGGCGCAAAAATAGACGCCGTTGGGGTTTACTATAAATAAAAAGAACGGGGGTTTTATGAGTAAGAAATTTGCAAAAAAAATCGCGGCTTGCGCTTTGGGAGGTTTGATGGCGATGGGAATCGTAGGGATAGCGTCAAAAATAGACGAAGCGCCGATAGAAACGAAAGCGGCTTCGTATGCTTTTGATGAAAAGAATATCGAATTGACGTTTGCAAGCTTGTCCGACCCGCATATCGGGTACGGCAGCAACGATCAGGTGCTTTCTAATGCCTTTACGGTATTGAAGAGCTTTTCCCAAAGACCGATTGACGCCGTATATTTCCACGGCGACCAAACGCAAAACGGTACTGCGGCGGAAGTGGAAACCTTTAAATCGGTCATAAATCAACATTTCGACCCCACCAAGACGCCGATTATTACTACGAACGGCAACCACGATACCTATTGGTCGGGGTGTATGACCACTTCGCAGTTTGTAAACGCGTACGGCAGCGAAATGTATACGTTCGACGTGGATAAGGAGATTATCACGACGGGGAACAGACACGTAAAAGTGGGCGACTATCATTTCCTTTCCGTGCAAATTCAAACCTTTATGCCCAACATCAACAATATGTCGGCGCAAACGAAGACTTGGTTGAAAAACACGTTGGATTCGATCGTGGCAGAAGACCCGAATTCGTACGTCTTCGTTTCCTGCCATTCGCCGGCAAAAAATACCGTGTACGGCAGTATGGATACGGATAATTACGGCGAATGGGGCTCTTCGCAAGAGCTTGACGATATCTTGAAAAATTATCCCCAAGTTTTGCTGTTTACGGGGCATACGCACTGCGCGATTAACGACGATAGATCGATTAACCAATCGACTTATACACAGATAAACGGCGGCAGTACTTCGGATATCGTTTTAGACGGCGGCGCAGAGTATACCGAGCTTGGTAACGCGGCAATCGGAGACCCTAGATCCTATTCGCAAGGTATGCTCGTAGACGTGGATAAAAACGGCAACGTGCGCGTTACCCGCATCGATTTTAAGCGTGCAATGCAGATTAAAGATTGTTGGTATTTGGATTCGCCGAAAGAAAACGACTCGCATTTGACGAGATATTCCACGCGGGTTAGAACGCAAAATAATTCCGCGCCCGTCTTTGAAAGCGGCGCAAGCTTGACGGTAAAAGAAACCGGCGCAAACGCGCTCGAAATTCTCATTCCGAAAGCAAGCGACGACGATATGGTGCTTGCGTATGAAACCTCGCTAATCAACGGGGCAGGTAGCGTTTTAAAGACGGTAAAGACCTTGTCGCCTTGGTTTGCAAATCCCAATCTTGACACCCTTCCCGAGGAACAAAAAGTAACGATGAGCGGCGTTTCGCTTGCCTATCCGTATACGGTCAAAGTCGTTGCGCTCGATTGCTTCGGCGGAGTAAGCGACCCGCTTGAAGTCGTAATGCGGGATACGAAAGAAGAGGATATGGCAACGGCTGCGGCTGTGGACGCAAGAATTTCGGCTTTGGCAGAAAAAGACGCGGTTGCCAAAAGCGACGGGGAAGAAATCGTAGCGATTCGCGCGGAAATTAACGCGATGTCCTATAAGACCGTCGGCTATATGCAAGAATACGAAACCTTCGTGGGCTTGGAAGCGGAATATTACGGGAAGTATTATCTAACGAAGGACGCGGAAAAATACGAGCCGAAGGTAGAGGATACTTTCACGCTTTCCACCGCTTCGAGAGGCGGGGTTGAAGAAAGCGACTATACGGGCGTTACTTTTCAATGGATATCCACGACGAAAAACGTTTCGCACGGCTTCAAGCAAACCTACGACCTTGACGGATTACATATTTCGTTTGCCAACCTTTCGATGACTTCGGAAAATAAAAAGTACGCCGTGCTCCTTTCTAATAAGGAAAAGGACAAATGGACGAACGGCGAAGCGTTGCTGATTGCCGTCGATTTTGAAACCGGGGAGGTTACGGTAAACGATAAGACGGCGATTGCTACCAGTAAAATTTTACAATATAATAAATTGGGCGCAACGCCTTTCGATATTCGCTTTACGATTGTGGAAAACGGCGATCTTACGCTTGACGTTCATTCTGTAAACGGCGAGGAAACGATCGTTATTCCTAAGGGAAATTTAGAGAATATACCCAATCTTACGGATACGAAAAACTGTTACGTTTCCCTTTGCCCTTGGAATTCCCGTACGACGGGTTCGATGGATATCGTAGCGATTCACGGCGGGGAAAGCGTTTGCGGTCAATACGAATCGAGTAAACCCGTAACGCAGCCAAGCGAGAGTGAAGAAGAGGGCGGTTGCGGCAGCAGCGTGGCAGCGGCGAGCGTCTGCGCGGTTACGGCGTTGGCGGGCGCGGTTGCTTTGGCAAAGAAAAAGAAAGACGAGGACTAAACTATGTACGGATTAAACGAAAAGAAATTTTTAAGCGAAAGCGTGTACGATATTGCGGACGAACCGTTACTTGCCACGTTATTTACGACGGGCAACGGATATATGGGCGTTCGCGGCAGCTTTGAAGAATTTGCGTCGCAGCGGATTCAAGGCGCGTTCGTGCGTGGGTATATCGATGAAATCGTAGAGGTTTGCGAACCCTTCGCCGATAACGAATATATGAAAAAATACTACCTTAACGAAGAGGGGTTAAAGACCTTCGAAAAGCAAGACTCTTGCGTGAATATGCCCGATTTTTTACAAATTCGTATTTCCGTGGGCGGCAAGACCTTCTATCCTTGGGAGGGAAAAATTTTGTCGTGGAATCGGTATTTGGATACGGAAAACGCCGAATACGTACGCACCGTCGTTTGGTCGGACGACGAGGGGAATAAGACTCGGTTTATTTTCAAGCGTTTCGCGTCTTTTGCCAATCAAAACGTTTATTGTCAAAAGGTTACGATTAAACCCCTTAACCACTCCTTACCCGTTTGCGTGCGCTCGGGGATTGATACGGCGGTAAAGACGGGCGGGCAATTTATTACCGCTACCGACGCTTATACCGTAGACGGCGCAGACTTGCATTACGCATTCCACGCGGTTAACAAGTATTGCTTCAAAGCTGCGTATGCGATTAAACACGCTTTTGCGGGCAAGGTGGTCGGCGAATATTCCGACAACGGCTCCGTCGGAGTGGAAATCGCGTTGGATTCCGCGAAAGAATATACTTTTGAAAAAATCACCTTTATCGGTACGGAAAGAGATATTGAAAGCGGTAAAAACGTCGCAGATTGGGTCAAGGAATCGGCAAACGCGCTTTCCGTTTCCTATACGGAGCAGCGCAGTGCCTCTGTAAAGGCGTACAAGGGCTATTTTTCGAATATGGACGTCAAAATCGAGGGAGACGTCGAGGCGGACGGATATTTGCGTTTTGCAAGCTATCACACGGCGATTTCCGCGCCTATGCACGACCACGTGCACGGCATTTCCGCAAAAGGGCTTACCGGCGAGCGGTATAACCAGTTCGTATGGTGGGATTCGGAAATCCATCAGTTGCCGTACTTTATTTTGACGGCGCCCAAGACGGCGAAAAATCTTTTGATGTATCGTTATACGATGCTTAAACAATCGAAAAAGAATGCGGAGAAAAACGGTATGGACGGCGCTATGTACGCGTTCTGTTCTTCCGTTACGGGGGATGAACGGGTATGGCAGTACGTACGCCATCCGTTTATGCAGGTACATATCAATTCGGATATTCCTTACGGTGTTATCAATTATTACAACCATACGGGCGATAAAGAGTTTGTGAAAAACTACGGTTTGGAAATGATTCACGAGTGCCTGAAATACTGGCGCTGTCGGGTGGTAGAGCGTAACGGCAGATATGAAATTTTGCAAGTAACGGGCACGGACGAGCACCATCCTTACGTGGACAACGACGCGTATACCAACTATTGCGTAGCGTATATTTTCCGTCGTTTCCTTGCGTTGGTAGAAGAATTCTCTTACGAAATTTCAGCAGAGGAAAAGGCTGCGTTTGCCGATATTGCGGAAAGATTGTACCGTCCCGTTTTGGAAAACGGTATGATTCCTCAATTCGACGGCTATTTCTCCTTGTCGAGAGGCTTAGAAGAACAGGGCAAGGGGACGTTAAAGCAGTTCCAGATGAAAAAGAGCGGCTTATATCATAAGAGCCAGATTATCAAACAGCCCGACGTCGCGTTGTTGTATACGATGGTGAACGTGGGCGTGGATAAAACGCATTACGCGCAAAATTGGGACTATTACGAACAGATGTGCGAAAGCAGTTCTTCGCTGACCTTCCCCGTACACGCGATTGCGTGCGCACATAACGGACGTATGCTTTCCTTCTATAAGAATTTTATGGATACTTTAAAAATCGACGTGGACGATATTCACGGCGTAGGTTGGCAGGGCGTACACAGCGGCTGTCTTGCAGGCGGGTATTTGGCGGTCGTTTACGGCTTGTTCGGGGTGGAGGTTTCCGAAAACGGTCTTTCTATCAATCCCAACGTAATGCCTTTCTTTGATAAAGTAACGGCGCATATTTTGTATCAGGGCACGAAGCTTTGTCTGACGATGGAAAAGGGTGTGGTAACGATCAAGCGCGTCAGCGGCAAAGCGGTCAACTTGCTTTGTGGCGGTAACAAAGTAAAAATTACCAATGAATTTGAGATAAAGGGTTGAGGTGATTATGAAATTTAAAGGCGCAATATTTGATTTGGACGGCGTTATCTGTTTTACAGACGAATTGCATTATCAGGCTTGGAAACTGCTCGCGGACAGATTGGGAATTTATTTTGATAAAGAAATCAACAACCGTTTGCGCGGCGTTTCGCGTATGGAAAGTTTGGATATCATACTCGAACGTTCTAATATTGCCTATTCGCAGGAAGAAAAGAACGCGTTTGCGGCGGAGAAAAACGAAAATTACGTAAAATCTCTGTCTTCTATGAGCGAAAAGGACGTGGACGAAACGGTTGTCAATTCGTTGAAGGCGTTGCGTTCCTTTGGGGTCAAGCTTTCGATTGGGTCTTCCAGCAAAAACGCCAAGACGATTTTGGGAAGACTGGGGATTACCGAGTTATTTGACGCCGTTTCCGACGGGACGAATATCACGAAATCCAAGCCCGATCCCGAAGTATTCTTAAAAGCGGCGGAATTTTTAGGGTTAAAACCCGAAGAATGTTTGGTCGTTGAGGATGCAAAGGCGGGTATTGACGCGGCAAAAGCGGGCGGTTTTACGGCGGTTGGCATCGGAGAGGCTGCCGAATACGAAAAGACGGATTACCCGATAAAATCCTTAAAGGATCTTTTGGCAATCGTATAATGACGGCGTAAAAAAACGGAGCGGTAAAAACGCTTCGTTTTTTTGTAAAAATCGTAAAAAAATCCGTTCGAGGGGTTGAAATTTTTAAAAAGATATGATATACTAATATTTGGTATAAGGGAATTTGCGGTATTTTTCCGTTGCCTTTTTACCAAATTTACAATATGCAAAAAATATTTTGGAGGAATTCATAATGACAATTTCGTCAGAAGTTCAAGAGATGTACTGCGTTGCAAAAGGCGCAGGCGTTGCTCGTCATGAAAACGCGCCTATCCCCGAAGAAGGCAAATGGGTTCATGCGAAAGAAATTAAAGATATCAGCGGTTTCACCCACGGTATCGGTTGGTGTGCGCCTCAGCAAGGTGCTTGTAAGCTCAGCTTAAACATTAAACAGGGTATCATTCAAGAAGCATTGGTAGAAACCATCGGTTGTTCGGGTATGACCCACTCCGCGGCAATGGCAGCGGAAATCCTTCCCGGTAAAACGCCTTTGGAAGCGTTGAACACCGACCTCGTTTGCGACGCTATCAATACCGCAATGAGAGAATTGTTCTTGCAAATCGTATACGGGAGATCACAGTCTGCATTCTCCGACGACGGGCTTGTTATCGGGGCAGGGCTTGAAGACCTTGGTAAAGGACACCGTTCGCAGGTTGGTACGATGTATTCGACCCTTCAAAAAGGGGTTAGATACCTCGAAATGGCAGAAGGCTACGTTACCCGCCTTGCGCTTGACGCGAACAACGAAGTTATCGGTTACGAATTCGTATCCCTCGGCAAAATGACCGACTTCATTAAAAAAGGTATGGAACCCAACGAAGCGTATGCAAAAGCGATGGGGCACTATGGCAGATTCTCTGCGGAACAGGGCGCGGTGAAGTTCATCGACCCTCGTAAGGAATAATCAAGGAGGAAGAAAAAATGGCTTTATTTGAAGGTTACGAAAGAAGAATTGATAAAATCAATGAAGTTTTGAAAGAATACGGCATTTCTTCCGTGGAAGAATGTAGAGATATCTGTTTGGCAAAGGGCGTAGACTGCGACAAAATCGTTCGCGCAGGTCAGCCGATTTGCTTTGAAAACGCAGTTTGGGCGTACACCGTAGGTTCGGCAATCGCTATCAAGAAAGGTTGCACGAAAGCTTCCGATGCAGCGGCTGCTATCGGTATCGGTTTGCAGGCGTTCTGTATCCCCGGCTCCGTTGCGCAAAACCGTCTTGTAGGTCTTGGCCACGGCAACCTCGGCGCAAAGCTCCTTTCCGATGAAACGGAATGCTTCTGCTTCCTTGCAGGGCACGAATCCTTCGCAGCGGCTGAGGGCGCAATTTCCATCGCGCTGAATGCTAACAAAGTAAGAAAGCAACCCTTGCGCGTTATTTTGAACGGTCTTGGCAAGGACGCTGCGTATATCATTTCCCGTATCAACGGTTTCACGTTTGTTGAAACGAAGTTCGATTATGCGGCTGAAACGGTTGAAGTCGTTTATGAAAAAGCATTCTCCGACGGTCCTCGCGCAAACGTAAAATGCTACGGCGCGGATTCCGTACCCGAAGGCGTTGCTATTATGAAACTTGAACACGTTGGCGTTTCCATCACCGGTAACTCCACCAACCCCACGAGATTCCAGCACCCCGTTGCAGGTACCTACAAAAAATGGTGCAACGAAAACGGCGTAGAATACTTCTCCGTTGCTTCCGGTGGCGGTACGGGCAGAACCTTGCACCCCGACAATATGGCGGCAGGTCCCGCATCCTACGGTATGACCGATACGATGGGGCGTATGCACTCCGACGCGCAGTTCGCAGGTAGCTCTTCCGTTCCCGCGCACGTAGAAATGATGGGGCTTATCGGCGCTGGTAACAACCCTATGGTTGGTATGACGGTTGCTTGCGCAGTTGCTATCGAAGAAGCAATGAAAGCGTAAAATTTAACGAAATAAAAGATTTAGGCGTATCGCAAAAAGTGGTGCGCCTAATTTTTTATAAAAAACTGCAACAAAAAAGCACCCCAAAGGGTGCTGTTGTGGTGGACTAGGGTTTTGGCTACGCCAAAGCTTCACGCCGCCGAGAAGCTGAGAGGAAAGACGAAGCTTGCGTTTGCGGACGGCGTTCGCGCGACCCTCCGATAATACGGAGTTTCTTCGGTCTCTCGCGTCCACCGCAACAAAAAAGCACCCCAAAGGGTGCTGTTGTGGTGGACTAGGGTTTTGGCTACGCCAAAGCTTCACGCCGCCGAGAAGCTGAGAGGAAAGATGGAGCTTGCGTTTGCGGACGGCGTTCGCGCGACCCTCCGATAATACGGAGTTTCTTCGGTCTCTCGCGTCCACCGCAACAAAAAGCACCCCAAAGGGTGCTGTTGTGGTGGACGCGAGAGGGCTCGAACCTCCGACCTCTACCATGTCAAGGTAGCGCTCTAACCAACTGAGCTACGCCTCCAAGTTATTTAATTTGTGTGGTGGACGCGAGAGCGTTTTGATGCTTCGCATCAAGGCTTCGCAGGGCTCGCGCGAACTCCGACCTAATGTTCGCTCTAACCAACTGAGCTACGCCTCCATATCAAATTGTGGTGGACGCGAGAGCGTTTTGATGCTTCGCATCAAGGCTTCGCAGGGCTACGCACGAACTCCGACCTAATGTTCGCTCTAACCATCAAAGCTACGCCTCCGTTCAATTTACGTTTGCTATTATAACAAATAAAACGAAGTTAGTCAACCGTTTTTTATAGTAAACACGGAAAAATACAACTTTTTTTAAACAGCCCCGTTTCTTTCTTGAAACGGGGCTGCGGTGCTTATTATTTACTGTTCGTGCGGTTCGAGAATGTATAATACAAAGCCGCGAAAAGAAGGATATTGACAAGGTAGAGGATAGGGATCCCCACGTACGCCAGCAGTTGCGAAAGGATAGAAATTTCCGCCCGCGAATACACGGCAACCATCGTTACGAGGATAACGGCAATAACGAAGAAGACCGCCGCCGTCCAAACGTAGGAGGGGTGTTTTTTACGCCGAGCGTTCGGTTTATACCCGCAAGCGTACAAAATAGCGCAGGTTACGAAAAGAGCAAACCCAATCGTGAACGCAACGACGGGATAAACAACGGATACCCCGAGGTAATCTTTGATAAAGAAAACGAAAAGACTTTCAAACGCCATAATACACATTAAAATAAATGCCGATTTGAAAAGCGTAAGTCCAACGTTATACGTGCCGTTTGTATTTTCCTTTGCGGGGGTAGTAACGACGTCGTACGAAGTGCGGGGGACTCTATCTGCATTGCCGCGGATATTGCCCGTTGCATTCAGACGGATACCTTCCCGTTGTGCGCGCTCGGACAGCGAATCGCTGTTTATTTCTTGTCTTTGCGGGGTAGGGGACGTGGGCTGAGCAAAACCGTAACCGCCGTAATGGTGGCTGTTTTGCGCGGTATACTGATGATTGTACAACTCGCGTACCCGTTCGTTTACCTCGCTTTCGCGCTGCGCTAAGAAACGTTCTCTTTCCTGCAAATCGTTGATGCGCGATTGCAAGCCCGAAGCGTCCTCGGCTGCGCGTTTCTGCGCTTCGATACGTTCTTTTTCGGCGGTTTCTTTTTCCTTTTCAAACGATTCCTTTTCTGTGGCGAAGTCTGCTTTCAATTTCTCAAATTCGCGCGATTGTTCTTCATAGCGTTCTTTTTCGCCTTGCAGGGCGGTGCGGTCTGCTTCCAATTTCTCAAGATTTTCATTGAAAAGCTTGACCTGCATATTATAAGAAGTAAGTTTATCCGCAAAGTCAAACTGTTGTGCCGCAAGCGCGTTTTTACGAGTGATAAATTCGAGCTGCTGCTGATTATAAATCGTTTGACGGTTCGCCAAATCCTTTTGCTGCTGTTGCAAAACGGAAATTTCGTCTTGCAATTTTTGGTTGTTCTTCATCAATTCACTTTCGCGAGTCTGCAAATCGGTCAATTGACGTTTGGTTTCTTCCCCCAAAGCGTCTGCCGTCGTTTGCGAATCGGACAAAGCGCGTTGCTTTTCTTCTAATGCGTATTCCTGTTGGGTGAGTTCGTAAATCTTTTTATCGAGCTGTTCGCGTTCGCTTTGCAAGGTTGCGCGAAGATCGTTCAATTCGCCTCGTTCGGCGTCTAAAACGGATCTGCTTTCTTCCAAAGCCGCGTTATCGGCGCGAAGGGTATCCCGTTCTACTTCTAAAATTTGCAGTTTGTTTTGCAAGTCTGCTCGTTCGTTTTCCAGTGTGGCGCGAAGGGTTTCAAGCTCCGTACGTTCCTGCTCGGAAAGGGCGACGGTCTGCTCTTGTAAGGCAAGCTTTGCGTTTTCCAATTCGGCAGCTTTTTCTTCAAGGGCACGCTTTTCGCTTTCCAACTTTTCCTTTTGCGAGTCCATCTGTGCCTGCTGTGCGCGAATTTCTAAATTTTTATTATAATATTCGGTGGCTTTTGCCTCGTTTTCTGCCTTTAAGAGGGCAATCGTGTTTTCTTGTGCCGATAAAGCGCTGTTCAAGGAAAGGATAATCGCTTTCTTTTCTTCCAGCTCGGCTTTCGTGGCGTCTAATAACTCGCTGTTCTCCGCCTTTCCTTGCAATTCTTCCATTTGCGCGTTAAGCTGCTCACAAAGGCTTTGCAGTTGCGAAACCTCTTGCGCCGCGCTTTCCAAAGCGTTCGTTTGCTCGGCTGCCCATTGTTTGCTATCGTTCAATTCTTTTTCTTGAGTCGAAAACGCTTTTTGCTGTTCTTCCAAACGGGTTTTTAACTCGGCGATTTCCGCCGCGCTTGCTTCCAAAGCGGCTTTTGCGTTGCCGATTTCTTGCTCTTTTGCCTGCAGTTCTAATTCTTTTGCATCAATTTCGCCTTGTTTTTCTTGTAAAGCAAGATGTTTTTCGTCCAATTCGCGCGTTTGCGCCTCGACCTTTTCTTTAAGCTCGTTAAAGTCGGATTTTTGCGACGAGAGGGAAGAGCTTTGCGCCGAAAGCAACGAACGTTCTCTTTGCAGTTCGTTTCTAAGATTGGAAAGGGCGGTTTTTTCTTCGCTAAGCGCCTGTTCCCGCGCGGCAAGCGAGCGTTTTAATTCGGTCAGCTCGTTTTGTTTTTCCGTAATAAAGGAAAAATCGTAATGTGCGTTACCGTCCGAAATAAGACTGTCGATAATCGTTCTCGAATATTCCCAATCGGAAAGATTTTGCTCTGTAACCTCTCTGCCAAGGTCGGTTAAGGAAAAGTATTTTCTTCTGCCGCCGTTCGAATAATCCCCGTAGTACGAGGTAACGTACCGAAGCGCTTCCAGCCTTTTTAAAGCGCTGTAAAGAGTGGGCTGTTTTAACGAATACAGTCCGCCGCTTTTCTTTTCAATCTCGTTGATAATATCGTATCCGTATTTGTCCCCGTCGTATAAACACCGTAAAATGATGGTATTGATATGCCCACGGATAAGGTCGGCGCTAATCCCTTGGTTTTGTTCTTCGCCGCCGGTAAGGCTTTCGTCAATGTCCAAAACGTTCGTGTTGTCGCTCATAGCTTCCTCCTGTGTAGTATTGTCAGACATAGTAGTTGTATGTCTGATATAATAAAGGTTAAAAATTGCTTAAATCCCTTTAAGATAAACGCATTGCGCGAGTATTCTTCTATATAGTATTATATCACATATATATCCATATGTCAATATCTTATGTGTAAAAAAGTAGCCGTTTGTCCGCCTTTTTTTCTGGATTTTTCCAATTTTTTTCTCTTGTATATTGACTTTTTTATCAAAAGCGTATATACTAAAAGATATGAAATACGAACACGTTAAAAATTTTATTACCCGATCGGGCGAAGTGGATTTTAAAGACGAGCTTAGAGTGTCTTCCGTTTTAGGATATTTGGAGGAAGTGGCTTGCAGTAGCGCAGACGAATTGGGCTTTGGTTACGATTATATTCGTGAAAAGGGCTATGCTTTTATGATATCGGGGATTTCCTGCGTTTTCCATAAACCAGTCGGGTTTCAAAAGGCGATTTGTGTAACGACGTGGCCCACGCCGCCCTCGCACGTAATTTTCGGGCGAGAATATAAAATTTTCGACGAGAACGGCGACCTTTCGGTGGAGGCGAGCTCGCGTTGGTTTTTGTTTGATCAAAAACAGGAAAAGTTAGTACACTCGAAGGCGATAGACAATCAAGATTATTCGACGTATAATACGGAAAAGGTTTTGGATAACGTGCGCTGGAAAGTGCCGTTTTTTAAGACGGAAGAAGGGGTTTTAGGTTTTTCCATTAAAATTGCAAATTCCGAATACGACCATAATTTACACGTCAATAATACTCATTACGCCGATTATTCGTTAAACTGCTTTTCCGTGGCGGAGCTGGCGTCGAAAAAGCTTACCCGTTTTACGATTGCTTATATAAAACAATGCAAGGAAAACGAAACCTTGCGTTTTTATAAAAAGGATTGCGGTAACGGCGACCATATCGTGCAGGGCTTTAACGAGGCGGGCGAGGTGGTTTCCCAAGCGCAAATCTCGTTTGAGGAAAAAGAGGGAGTATGAGAAAAAACGGGGTCAATCGAGAAATACAGCCCATTGAGGGTGGAATTTGCGCGCCTGCGGGGTTTCAAGCGGGCGCGGTTTCTTGCGGTATTTGTCCCGAAAAAAGCAAGGATTTGGCGGTGATTTTAGCGCAGAGGCGGTGTCCTTGCGCTTGCGTGTATTCAACGTCGAAATGCACGGGCGCACCGATTGCCGTAACGAAAAAGCACGTAAAGGACGGGTATGCGCAGGCAATTCTCGTCAACGGGGGAATCGCCAACGTATTCCAAAAGGACGGAGTTCGGTTTTGCGAGGACGTTTGCACGCTGATGGACAAATATTGCGGCGTATCGAGGGACGAGGTTGTTATCGCGTCGACGGGGAAAATCGGAGAGTCGCTCAAAAAAGAACCCTTTGAAAAGGGTTTGCAAGAAATGAAAAAAGCCTTGGGGGAAGGGGAAGTGTACGGGTTTGGCGTTGCAGAAGCAATCGCTTCGGAAAACGAAAGTCCAAAACAGGTTGCCTTTTCATTTGAAATTGGGGATTTCGTTTGTAAAATCGGCGCGGTGTTTAAAGGCTCTATGCAGGCTTGTCCGAATATGGCGACTACGCTGGCGTTTTTAACCACGGACGTATGTATTGCGCCCGCTATGCTGCAAAAAGCGTTGGAAACGGAAGTAAGAGAAACTTTAAATATGCTGGATATTGACGGCGTAGCCTCTCCCAACGACACCGTTTGTATTTTGGCAAGCGGCAGCGCGGGAAATTGCCGTATCAACGCGCTCGATTCCGATTATGAGAAATTTTCTCACGCACTAAGACTGGTTTTGTTTTCTATTTGCAAGGAGATTGCGAAAACGGAAACAAGCAAGCCGTTTTTATGCAACGTGCAAAAGGTAAAATCCAAGCAGATTGCCCGTAAAATTGCCAAGAAATTGGCGGGGAATACAGGGATAAGAAAAAGGATAAAAACCAATCAATCGCCGCTTGATTCTGCGCTTTGTATAGTAACGGAGCTTTGTGAAGAAGTGGAAATAAACGAGCTGTGCGTTTCCTTGCGCGCAGGGAAAAACGAACTGGTTTTAATGGAAGACGGAAAGGTTTTTCCCTTTTCGAAAGAATACGCAACGCGGATTTGCGCCGCCGAGGAAATCGAGCTTTGCATTGTCCTCAATACAGGCAACTTTAACGCGGTGGCAATCGGGTGCGTTTCTCGCTAAGAAAAACATATTTTTTTTCTTTTCTTTTAGAAAAGCCCTCTTGAAAAGTTGACAAAGGGGATTGAGAGTGCTATAATAGCAAGAAATAGAAAGGTGTGTTTTATGATTTCTACGTTGCATAGTAAAAACTCGAAACTGCAGGGAATCTCTCAAGAGTCGGACAATCGTTTGTACGACGGGATTCGTGTTTCCGTTTTTATGGCGACGAGTATTTCTAATAGTGAAAACAAAGAGGACTGATTTTTTTAAATCAGTCTTATTTTTTATAATCGAAGAAAAAAATTTACAATATAAAAGGAATACTTGTATGAAGAAAAGAAAGATGTATTTGACGTTGCAAAACGGGGACGTGTTCCAAGGCTACGCTTTTGGCGCGGAGGGTGAAATTACCGGCGAGCTCGTCTTTTCGACGGGTATGGTAGGGTATATTGAAACTTTGACCGACCCTTCCAATTACGGACAAATCGTGGTGCAAACCTTCCCTTTGATTGGAAACTACGGTATGATGCGTACGGACGTGGAAAGCAAAAAAGCGTGGGTTTCCGCTTATATCGTGCGTGAAATTTGCGATACTCCTTCCAATTTCCGCTTGGACGGGGATTTGGAGAGTTATTTAAAAGAGCAAAACGTAATAGGGATTTGCGGCGTGGATACTCGACAGCTTACCAAAATCTTGCGTGAAAACGGGGTAATGAACGCGCGCGTTAGCAAAAAACCCTTAACGGAAGAGGAAATCGCGGCAATCGGCAGCTTTAAAATCGAAAACGCCGTCGCTACGGTTGCGCCCGTAGAAAAAGCGGTATACGGAAACGCGGACGCGGAATATACCGTGGCGCTTTGGAACTTCGGTTCAAAAAACAGCACGGTAAACAATCTTGTGGAAAGAGGCTGTAAAGTAATCAGTATGCCCGCAACCGCAACGGCGGCAGAAATTCTTGCGGAAAACGTTGACGGCGTAGTGCTTGGCGACGGCCCCGGCGACCCTACTGAAAATACGGCGATTATCGAACAGGTAAAACTGTTGCTCGGCAAAAAACCCGTATACGCAACGGGGCTTGGGCATCAGCTTGTGGCGCTTGCGCTCGGCGCAAAGACGAGTAAACAAAAATACGGTCATCGCGGCGGCAACCAGCCCGTAAAATGCTTGACCTGCGGAAAAGTATATATCTCCACGCAAAACCACGGTTACGAAGTGGATTCTTCGTCCGTTAAAGTCGGGAAAATTAAATTCGTAAACGTAAACGACAATTCCTGCGAGGGGATTGATTATGACGAATTAAACGCGTTTACGACCCAATTTACGCCCGAATCTTGCAGTGCGGGCAACGTAGAAAATCCGTTGTACAAGAGATTCTTTGCTATGATGAAAAAGGAGAAAGAAAATGCCTAAGAGAAGTGATATAAAGAAAGTACTGGTTATCGGCTCCGGTCCTATCGTTATCGGACAAGCCGCAGAATTCGACTATGCGGGCGCGCAGGCTTGCCGCGTTATGAAAAGCGAGGGGATTAACGTCGTTCTTTGTAACTCCAACCCCGCAACGATTATGACGGACAAGGCGCTTGCCGATGAAATTTATCTCGAACCTTTGACGGAAGAATCGTTAAAGAGAATTATTATCAAAGAAAAACCGGACAGCTTGTTGGCTTCGCTTGGCGGACAAACGGGTCTTACGATGGGTTGCAAGCTTGCAAAATCGGGTTTCTTAGCAAAACACGGCGTAAAATTGATTGGTACGCGCTTGGACGCTATCGACCGTTCGGAAGACAGAGAGCTCTTTAAAGAAACGATGGAAAAAATCAATCAGCCTTGCGTGCCTTCCGATATCGCTTATACGGTAGAAGAATGCGTGGCGATTGCAAACAAACTCGGTTATCCCGTCATAATCCGTCCTGCATACACCCTTGGCGGTGCGGGCGGTGGCGTTGCGTACAACGAAGAGGAATTGCGTTTGATTTCGCACAACGGTTTGATGTTGTCGCCGATTACGCAGGTTCTTATCGAAAAATATATCGCGGGCTGGAAAGAAATCGAATTCGAAGTACTCCGCGACAGCGCAGGCAACGTGCTTACGGTTTGTTCGATGGAAAACGTCGACCCCGTCGGTATCCATACGGGCGACTCCATCGTCGTTGCGCCTGCAGTAACCCTTTCTTCGAAAGAATATAATATGCTGCGTTTGGCTGCGCTTGCGATTATTACCGAACTGGGTATCGAGGGCGGCTGTAACGTACAGTTTGCGTTAAATCCCGACTCTTTCGAATATTCGGTTATCGAGGTAAACCCTCGCGTTAGCCGCTCTTCGGCGCTTGCCTCTAAGGCGACGGGTTTCCCGATTGCAAAAGTTACCTCGAAAATTGCGCTCGGTTATACCTTGGACGAAATCGTAAACGACGTAACGGGCAACACCTACGCTTGCTTTGAGCCTACGATTGACTACCTCGTCGTTAAAATGCCCAAGTGGCCGTTTGACAAATTCTTGTATGCAAAACGCGAATTGGGTACGAGAATGAAAGCGACGGGCGAAGTAATGTCCATTGGTACTTCGTTCGAAATGGCAATGATGAAAGCGGTGCGCGGCGCGGAAATTTCTTGTAGTACCTTTAATTATAAAAAGTTCTTGCATTCGACGAAAGAAGAATTGCTTGCAAAACTCCCTGAAATGACGGACGAAAGAATTTTCGTGGTCTATGCTGCGCTTAAAAAAGGCGTTTCTGTGGACGAAGTGTTCAATATCACGAAAATCGACCGTTGGTTCTTGAATAAGTTTATGAACTTGATCGCTTACGAAGAAAGACTTAGTAGCGAAAAACTGACGAGAGAATTGTACGAAGAGGGGAAACGCCTCGGCTATCTTGACAAGGATATCGCGTCGTTCAGCGGTCAGAAAATCCCTTACAGAAAGAAAGTGGCGTACAAAATGGTAGATACCTGCGCGGCGGAATTCCCCGCAAAAACGCCGTATTTCTATTCGACCTTCGACCCGCACGAACACGACGAGGCAAAACCGTTCGTGGACAAGAGCGAGAAAAAACGTATCGTCGTTATCGGTTCGGGACCTATCCGTATCGGGCAGGGTATCGAATTCGACTATTCTTCCGTACACTGCGTTTGGACGTTAAAAGAGCTTGGCTATGAAGTGGTTATTATCAACAATAACCCCGAAACGGTTTCCACCGACTTTGATACGGCGGATAGACTGTATTTCGAACCGTTGACCCCCGAAGACGTGCAACACGTTTTGGACGTAGAAAAGCCTTACGGCGTTATCATTACGTTCGGCGGTCAAACGGCAATCAATCTTTGCTCCTATTTCGATACGCACGGAATCCGTATCCTCGGTACTTCCGCAGACAGCGTAGACAGAGCGGAAGACAGAGAACGCTTTGAAGCGTTGCTTGAAAAATATTCTATTCCCCGTCCGAAAGCAATTACCGTTATGACGAAAGAGGAAGCGCTTGCGGCGGCAGAAAAGCTCGAATATCCCGTACTTCTCCGTCCTTCCTACGTTATCGGCGGTCAAAATATGACGATTGCCTTTACGAGCGAAGACGTTTGCAGATATATGGACGTCATTTTGGCGCAAGGGATTGAAAACCCCGTGCTTTGCGACAAATACTTGATGGGTACGGAATTGGAAGTCGACGCAATTTCCGACGGCAAAGACGTGCTTATCCCCGGTATTATGCAGCATATCGAACGTACGGGTATCCACTCGGGCGACTCGATTGCAGTATATCCCCCGTATAACCTTGAAGACACGATGCTGGAAAGAATTATCGAAGTTTCGACCCAGCTTGCGCTTGAACTTAAAACGAAAGGTCTTATCAATATTCAATACCTCATCTATCGCGGACAGCTTTACGTTATCGAGGTAAACCCTCGTGCTTCCCGTACCGTACCGTATATCTCCAAAGTTACGGGCGTGCCGATGGTAGAGCTTGCGACGAAGATTATTGCAGGGGCGAAATTAAAGAAACTCGGCTTTGGTACGGGCTTGTATCCTTCCTCGCCGTACGTTGCGGTAAAAGTTCCCGTGTTCAGCTTTGAAAAGCTGAACGACGTCAACTCGCAGCTTGGCCCGCAAATGAAATCGACGGGCGAAGTCCTTGGTATCGGCAAGACGATGGAAGAGGCAATGTTCAAAGGTCTGGTTTCCGCGGGCTTTAAAATGTGTCATCCCTCCGAAAGACGTCCCGTTGGCGTGTATATGACGGTAAACGATCAAGACAAGCTGGACGTTTTGGGGATTGCGAAGAAATTTGGCGATTTGGGCTGTACCATGTACGCAACGAAGGGTACGGCAAAGGTCATCAACGATCTGGGTATCGACTGTCAAGTAGTAGACAGACTTTCGGCGACCGATTCGGTTATCAAACTGATGGACGAAGGCAAAATCGATTACGTCGTATACACCGGTAAAACGGATATGGAATCGATTAACGACTTCATTCGTTTGCATCACCACGCGATTTTGTTGGGGATTACGGTGCTTACGGCGCTCGATACGGCAAACGCGCTTGCGGATATTATTGCCAGCCGTTTCAGTGAAAACAATACCGAGCTCGTTGATATCAACGCTTTGCGTAGCGAAAAATTAAAGTTGAACTTTACCAAAATGCAGTCTTGCGGCAACGATTATATCGTGTTCGATAACCGCGACGGAAAAATCACCTGTCCCGAATCGATTGCAGTCAATTACGTGCAGCCCCATTACGGAATCGGCGGCGACGGCATCGTACTCATTGAAAATTCTGCCGTAGCGGACGCGAAAATCCGTATCTTCAACTGCGACGGTAAGGAAGCGCCTACGGGCGGCAACGCAATCCGTTGCATCGGGAAATATCTCTACGAAAAGAATATCGTACGCAAAAACGATATGAAGATTGAAACGTCGACGGGTACGGTTTGCGACGTAAAAGTCTATTCGTTCAGCGGCAAAGTAAATTCTGCCAGCGTAAACCTCGGTAAAGCCGAGTTGGCGGGCAAGAAAATTCCTTGCGTTTGGGAAGACGAAGAACAAATCGTCGGCAAGACGGTCAATATCGGGGGCTTGGAATATAAAATTACCCTCGTCAACGTCGGAAATCCTCATTGTATCGTATTCAGCGATAAGGTAGACGCTATCAACGTATCGGCAATCGGTCCCGATTTTGAAAATTGCGAATATTTCCCCGAAGGTATTAACACCGAATTTATCCGCGTGGTCAACAAAGTAACGATTAAAATGCGCGTATGGGAACGCGGCAGCGGCGAAACGTGGGCTTGCGGTACGGGCGCTTGCGCGGCGGTCGTTGCGGCGGTGCTTGCAGGGTATTGCGAAAAGGATACCAACGTAACGGTTAAACTTCGCGGCGGCGATTTGACGGTAAACTATCATTCGGACGGCGACGTCGAATTGATGGGCAACGTGAAAACCGTTTACGAAGGCACGCTGGAAATTTAACCTTCAATCCAATAGGAGTATACAATGGAAGTTTTTTATGAAGAAAGCGCCGCGTATCATAAAGCGGAGAAAAGTAAGACAAAATATACCATTCTCTCCGTTTTATCAGGTTTGTTCTTGTTTTTGACCTGCTTTATGGCGTTCTTGTTTGTGATGGTAATACCGAATATTGGGTATATGATTTCTTTTGGAATGCCCGCATTGATGTTTTTGGGTTTTTGGTTTGCGTTTTGGAAATGGAAATCGACCGTCAACGTTAGCTACGACTACGCTTTCGTGTCGGGAGAGCTTCGTATCGCCCGCGTATACAATACCAAAAAGAGAAAAGCGGTGGCAAGATTCGATTGCGCGGATATTATCCAGTTCGGGGACGTGGATAGCCCGTCCTACGAACGTTTGAAATCCGACCCCGTAACGAAAAGCGTTATTTGCACCTCGAACTACGAGGCGGCAGACGGAAAGTTTTTTATGTATATTTTGGCGCAGTATAACGGCAAGAAACTGTTTGTGCTGGAATGCACGGAAAACCTTTTGATGAACATTTTGAAGTTTGTAAAACGTAGCGCGCTTGACCGCGATTACGTAATGCAAGAAAAGAAACGGCAAACGTTGCAAGCGCAACAGGCGCAACAGACTCAGCGCGTATGATTTATTTGGATAATGCCGCAACAACGAAACCCGACGAAGGGGCGTTTTTGCAAGCGAAAGAATACGTAACGCAAAAATTTTATAATCCGTCCGGATTGTACAAGGAAGGATTTGCATTACAGAGCGAGCTTAAAAAAGCGCGCTCCGTTTTGCTTTCCAAGGTAGCGGACGAAACCGCTTTCGAATTTATTTTTACCTCTTGCGGCACGGAGTCGAATAATCAGGCGATTTTTTCCTTTGCTCGGCGCGGGAACGCGGTAACGACGGCGGGGGAACATTCGGCGGTGCTTGCTCCGTTTGCAGAGCTTAAAAACAGAGGGATTGCCGAGCCCCGCTATGCACCCTTACAAAAAGACGGGCGGGTGGACGTACAAAAATTGCTCGCTTTGGTCGACGATAAAACCTGTTTGCTGTCCGTAATGCACGTCAACAACGAAACGGGGGCAATCAACGACGTCAATCAAATCGCCAAAGAGGTCAAGCGGAAAAATCCGCGGACGATTGTGCACGTGGACGGCGTTCAAGCCTACGGAAAGCTGCCCTATAAATTAGCGAAAGAAATCGATTTGTATTCGGTCAGCGCGCACAAAATCGGCGGGTTGAAAGGGGTTGGCGGTTTGATAAAACGCAAATCCTTGACTTTGCCGCCTTATCTTTTCGGTGGAGGACAGGAAGGCGGACGGCGCAGCGGTACGGAAAATACCTTTGGTATTATGCAATTCTTCTACGCCGTAGAGAAAAAATTCGCCTCGTTAAAAGCCGATTATGAAAGGCTGCGTGGATACCGTGAAAAAGTGTGGGCGGGCTTGGATAAAGATATTTTCTTGCGTATTTCCGACGAAAACACGTCGCCGTATATCCTCAGCGTTGCCGCCGTGGGTTTGCGCGGGGAGATTTTGTTGCATATGGCAAACGACAAAGGCTTAATTATCGGCACGGGCTCGGCTTGCTCTTCCAA
The DNA here is from genome assembly GCA_015069295.1 of Clostridiales bacterium. Lineage (GTDB taxonomy): Bacteria > Bacillota > Clostridia > Christensenellales > Borkfalkiaceae > Scatosoma. The sequence goes on along the minus strand of SVIW01000001.1, from coordinate 67,956 downwards.
TGCAAAGACCCGTTACAGTCGGGTGATTCTTGCCTGCGGCTATGATGAAAAGACGGCGGACGGTGTACTGCGCATCAGTTTTTCGCCTGAAACGACGGAAGAAGAAATCGAAAGCGCGGTTGGTATCTTAAACGAAGTGGCAAACGATTTAAAAAACAGAATGAAATAAAGGAAAAATATGAAAAAAGTCATTATTATCCGTTATGCGGAAATCTTTTTAAAAGGAAAAAACAGAGGCTTTTTCGAACGCGCCTTTGAATCCAATTTAAACCGCGCGTTAAAAGGCTATTCTTGTCGTTTGATAAAGCAAAGCGGCAGATATTTGGTCGAGGATTTCGACGAGTTTGACAGCGACGATATTCTTGAAAATTTAAAAAAGGTGTTTGGGGTACATACTCTCAGTTTGGCGTATGAAACCTCTTCCGATTTGCCTGCCATTTTCGAGGTTGCAAAACTTCTTTTGCAAGAAACGGGCACCTTTAAAGTCGAATCCCATCGCGGGGATAAAAAATACCCCTTAACTTCGGTGGAAATTAGTAAAGAGTTAGGTGGAATGATTCTCGATTATACCAAAGGAAAGCTGCGCGTAGACGTGCACAAGCCTTCCTTCACCATTCGCGTGGATATCCGTGAAAACGGTCGCGCGCTAGTGTTCGGTGCGTTTATCGAGGGAGCGAACGGTATGCCCGTCGGTACGGCAGGAAAGGGGCTTTTGTTGCTTTCGGGCGGGATTGACAGCCCCGTTGCAGGACATATGATGGCAAAGCGCGGTATGGTCGTGGATTGCTTGCATTTCCATAGCTATCCATATACCAATATGCAAGCCAAAGAAAAAGTGGTCGATCTTGCGAAAATCCTTGCAAAATACACCTGCGGGACGACCTTGTATACCGTCAAAGTAACCCATATCCAAGAGGCAATCCACGAAAAATGTAAGCCAGAGCTGATGATTACCCTGCTTCGTCGCTTTATGTATCGTATTGCAGAGCGCCACGCACAACGCCTTGGCGCACAATGTATCATCACGGGGGAAAGCTTGGGGCAAGTAGCCAGCCAAACGATTGAGGGGGTAACCTCTTCCAACTCGGTGGTAGAAGCGTTGCCTGTTCTTCGCCCGCTGATTGGGTTTGATAAAAACGAAATCATCGACCGTTCGGTCAAGATGGGGGCGTATGAAACCTCGATTTTGCCTTTTGAGGACTGTTGTACGGTGTTCTTACCCGATTTCCCCGCAACCAGACCGAAATTAATGGATATCTTGTTCGAAGAGAGAAAATTGGACGTAGAGGGGTTGATCGCCGAGGCGTTTGAATCGGTTGAAAAAATCGTTATCGAATAAAGAAAAAGTCTGCCAAACGGCAGACTTTTTTCAGTTTTTCCACCAATCGTTTTCTAAAATCTTATCCTTTTGAGCGGGCGGGTTTTCACCGCTTAAAAAGGAAACTGCGGGCAACTTTACGGCAGTTCCCTTACGGCGGTTATACGAGGGAATTACCGTGTATACGCACGTGGATTTTAAAGGCGGCGATTTGTCTATATACGTGGTAAAATATTCGCCCTCGTATAAGGTTAAGGTAGTATGCGTCGCATAATCAGTACGCAAAATTTTGTATTGATAATAACGAGGTGAACGCTCGTGTAAACGGATAAAAACCTGTCCGTTCTTCACTTCTAAGGTGGGTTCTACGATATGGGGATTAGAAAAGGAATCGCTTTTGTTTAAAGGGATTGCGCTTGTTTTAAACAGTTCGGAGAAACGGTAAGAGGCGGGGGATAATTCGTCGGCACGGATAATAGTATGCGTGTCATAATAGGCAGTTTTATCCAGCTCGACGACGCTTATACCTTGCGGCTTTGAAAAGTCGGGGATCGTAAGGCTTTTTTCTTGATAGTTTTGATATAATTTTTCGTTAATTTTTAAAAGATAATTACAAGGCAGCCCGCCGCCCGTATACTCGATATAGCGATTATCTGCGTTTCCCAGCCAAACGGCAACGCAGTCTTTGCTGGTATAAGAAAGGGCGTAGGCGTCCGTATTTCCCTTTTGCGTGCCCACCGTCCCCGTTTTTGCCGCAATAGAAAAGGGCAACGAGCGAAGCTTTTTCGCCGTTCCGTTTTTTGCCGTGCTCCTCAGCATATCCGTCGTTAAATAAGCGGTATCTTGGGAAAAAACCCGCGCGGGGTTAGAGGCTTTTTTATAGACGGTTTCGCCGTTGATTTTCACGTAATCGATAAATCCGCAGTACTCGTATACGCCGCCGTTTGCAAAGGTCGTATAAGCGCAGGCAAGATCGCGTAAAGTATATCCGTTTTTCATACCGCCGAGGGCAAGCGCTAACGATTCGTCGTCTTTTTCGACGGGCAATCCAAGCTTTTTCATATACGAACAAGCCTTTTTCGTGCCCAACGAATCCAAAATTTTCACAGCGGGGATATTGTAGCTTTTTTCCATACATTCGCGTGCGCTGACGTAGCCGTGGTATCGGTTGTCGTAATTTTCCGGGGCGTAGCTTCCGTATCGGACTTTTTCGTCCAATATAGGAGTGGCGGGTGATAAAAGATTTTCCTCAATAGCGGGAGCGTAGACAAGCAGGGGTTTGATCAGCGAGCCGGGGAGCCTTCGAAAGGTTCCAGCCGAGGAATAATAGGCTTTAATGCCGTGTTTTTCCACCTCCGTAACCAAGAAAATTTTGTCGCTGTCCGTATGAGAAGTTGCCAAATTTTCTATATTTTCTTGCAATTCTTGGTCAAGATACGTCCCAATTTCTATCGAGCCTCGCACGGTAAAACGCTTGTTTTCGGAAAGAAAAGAAAGCTCGTCGAAAACGGCTTGAAGATACGAACTTTTCCGTTGGGCGGAATTCGGGGTGGGCAGGGGCGCGTTGAGCGCCTGTTTTTTTACTTCTTCGCTGATACTACCGTTGTTTTTCATCGCGTTTAAAACCACCGCTTTGCGCTTTTCGCATTTGTCAGGGTGTTTAAAAGGGGAATAATAATTGGGGGCTTTGACTAAACCAGCCAAAATGGCGCTTTCCGCAACGGATAATTCGGTGGGGAGCTTGTCAAAATAAAACTCCGCCGCCGCAGTCAATCCAAAACAGCCGTGTCCAAAATAGATAGTATTTAGGTACTTTTCCAAGATTTCTTCCTTCGAATACTTGCGCTCTAATTGTTTGGTTAATTTCCATTCTTTCAGCTTTCTTTTTAAGGTTTTTTCCTGCGTCAAATGGGTGTTTTTGATAAGTTGCTGCGAGATGGTAGAAGCTCCTTCTTTAAAGGAAAGGCTTTTTACATTTTGTAAGGCAGCGCCGCAGATTCGTTTATAATCAAAGCCGTGATGCGAATAAAAACGTTTGTCTTCAATATCCAAAAACGCCTGTTTTACGTGCTTTGGCAAACTATTTATTTTTACGGTTTGCTTTAACGCGTTAGAGGAAAGATTTTTTATCCGAGTCCCGCTCCCGTCGTAAAGGGTAACCGTCTTTTCGTTTAAAAGCAATTTATTTGCGTCCAAACTAACGTCCTTTGTTACCACGGCGTAATAACAAAGGGCAAGGCAAACTACGGTGAATATCAGCAGTAATACAATCCATAAAATTTTTCGAACTATCTTCATTGGATACAGTATTCGCTATTTGGATTTTTTTATCAGAAAATCCCGCTTAAATCGCAGGGAAAGCCGTCAAAGACTTGATAAAAAACAAAAAAAAGAGTATAATAGAGAAAATAAAAACGAAAAGAGAAGGAAAATGGCGGAAAAATACCATATCGTTACATACGGTTGTCAGATGAACGTACACGAATCGGAAAAAATGGCGGGGATTCTGCACCAAATGGGCTATGAAGAAACCGCAAAAAAAGAGGACGCAGATATTATTTTATTTAATACCTGCTGCATCCGAGAAAACGCGGAAAATCACGCTTTCGGCAACATCGGCGCGTTGAAAAAATTAAAGAAACAAAAGCCTAATTTGCTTATTGCCGTCGGCGGTTGTATGACCCAAGAAAAAGGAAAAACGGATATTTTGAAAAAGAAATTCCCGTTTATCGATATTATGTTCGGTACTTTAAATTTAGAAGAGCTTGGCAATTTGATTGCGCGGAAAAAAGCACAAAAGAAAAAGGTGATTGAAATCCGTGAAAAAGAAGGGGAAATCGTCGAGTTTGACGACGCCTATCGCACGAGCTATCCCAACGCTTGGGTGAACATTATGTACGGCTGTAATAATTTCTGCTCGTATTGCATCGTTCCTTACGTGCGCGGGCGCGAGCGCTCGAGAAAACCCGAACATATTCTAAACGAAGTAAAAAAATTGGTGGCGGCAGGGTATAAAGAAATCACGCTTTTGGGGCAAAACGTCAATTCGTACGGCACGGATGGGAAAGTAAAAACCTCGTTTGCGCAGCTTTTGGACGAAGTGGCAAGCATCGAAGGGAAATTCCGAGTTCGGTTTATGACCAGCCACCCCAAGGATTTTACCGAGGACGTCGTAAAGGTAATGGAAAAGCACCGTAAGATTTGCCGATTGGTGCATCTGCCCGTACAATCGGGCTCGAACGCGATTTTACAGGCGATGAACCGTCGTTATACGCGGGAAAAATATCTTGACGAGATTGCTATGTTAAAATCCCGTTTGCCGGAGGCGGAAGTAACGACGGATATCATCGTCGGATTCCCCGGAGAGACGGAGGAGGATTATCTGCAAACGGAAGACCTTGTAAAAACGGTCGATTACGCTTCGGCGTTTACGTTCGTGTATTCCAAACGGCAGGGTACGAAAGCGGCGGAAATGGACGGGCAAATTCCCGAAGATATCCAAAAAGACCGCATAATGCGGCTTGTGGAACTCGTCAACTCGCTCACTCGCAAAAAATCGGAAAAATATCTTGGGAAATCGGTGGAGATTTTGTGCGAAGACTACGACGAGAAAAAAGGTTTGTATTTAGGACGGGACGAATTTGGCAGAATGGGGTATTTCAAGAGCGAGAAAAATCTTATAGGCAAGTTCGTTACGCTGAAAATCAATAAGGCAAACGGCATTTCGCTTTTTGGAGAAATAGAAAGAATAGAAGACTGATAAGGCAGGTATATAATGGGACTTTCCACAATGATGACGCATTATTGCGAAATGAAAGAAAAATACAAAGACTGCGTGCTTTTCTACCGTCTCGGCGATTTTTACGAGATGTTTTTCGAGGACGCGGTAAAAGTTTCTAACCTGCTCGACCTTACCTTAACCGGCAGAGATTGTGGCTTAGAAAAGCGCGCGCCGATGTGCGGGATTCCCTACCACGCGGCGGATACGTATATCGCAAAACTCGTTGCTTTGGGGGAGAAAGTCGCTATTTGCGAACAGATTTCCGATCCGAAAGCGGCGGGGCGCGAGCTGGTAAAAAGAGACGTCGTGCGCGTCGTTTCGGCGGGTACGCTTATCGAAGACGAAATGCTCGAAGAGCGGAAAAACAACTATATTGCCTGTCTTTTTAAAGGCGGCGACGGGATTGCGGCTGCTTGGGCGGATATCACCACGGGCGAATTTTTCGTGGAAGAATTTACGGGCGTAACCGCGCTGGAAGACGTCGTTGGACAAATGGTAAAACTCTCCGTTGCCGAGGTGATTTGCAACGAAGAGATGTTGTTGGATTGCAAAGGCTTGCGGGAAATCAAACACGGAATGTTGCCGGCGTTTTCTTGCTACGTGCCCTGGGCGTTTAACGTCAAACGCGCAGAAAAGACCCTTATTGAGCAGCTTGGCGGCGCGTCGCTTGCGCCGTACGGAATTGCGGGTAAGGAAAAAGCAATAGCCGCGGCAGGGGCTTTAATCGAGTATCTTCGCGAAACGCAAAAGCACGCGCTTTCGAATATCACGAACATAAAGCTTATCAACCGCGACAAATTTATGGTTTTGGACAGCAATACCGTCCGCAATTTAGAGCTTTTGAAAAACAACGCGGAAAATAAAACGTACGGCTCGCTGCTTTGGGTTTTGGATAAGACGAAAACGGGCATGGGCGCTCGGTTATTGCAAAGCTATTTGCTTTCGCCCTTAAAGGAAGTAGAAGAAATCGAATACCGACAAAACGGCGTAGAGGAGTTTTTAAACGCTTCCGTCGTGCGCGTTGGGATAAGCGAAACGTTAAAAGAAATTAAAGACGTTTATAGACTCTCGGGGAAAATTGCCAACGGAAACTGTATGCCCAAAGACTGTGTGGCGCTTGCCCGTTCGTTGACGTTGTTGCCGTCGATAAAATTCCAGCTGACGGGGCTTTCCTCGAAAGCGGTTTTGGATATCGTCGACGGGCTTCCTAACGTAAAAGAGCTCGCCGATTTGTTGACGGCGGCAATCAAGCCCGAACCGCCCGCACTTATGAAAGACGGCGGGTATATCCGCGAGGGCTTCCACGCGGAATTGGACGAGCTGCGTTCTTTAAAAGATCATGGCGTAAGCTTGACGAAAGAAATCGAGGCGAGGGAAAGAGAACGCACGGAAATTAAAAACTTAAAAGTCGGATATAACCGCGTGTTCGGCTATTATATCGAAGTTAGCAATTCCTTTAAAGACCAAGTACCCGAAGACTACATTCGCCGCCAAACGTTGACGACGGGCGAACGGTATATCACGGAAGAATTAAAAGTTTTAGAAGAAAAAATATTGACGAGCGGGGAAAAGGCGCTCGAATTAGAAGCGAGATTATACGCGCAACTGATGGAAGTCTTGCTCTCAAAGATCGAGGTTTTAAAAACGATTGCCGATTCGCTTGCTTTTCTCGACGTGCTCGTATCCTTTGCAACGGTGGCGAAAGAACGTCGCTACGTCCGCCCGAAAATGCAGGCAAGCGGCGAGCCGCTTTCCATTCGCGAGGGTAGACACCCCGTCGTCGAGGCAATCTCAAAGGAGCGTTTCGTTCCCAACGATACTCTTTTGGACAACGAGGAAAACCGTTGCGCCGTGATTACGGGGCCGAATATGGCGGGGAAGAGTACCTATATGCGGCAAGTAGCGCTCATTACCTTGATGGCGCATATCGGCTCGTTCGTCCCTGCAAAGCAGGCGGAAATCCCGCTTGTGGATCGCATTTTTACTCGCGTGGGCGCAAGCGATAATTTGATTTTCGACCAAAGTACCTTTATGGTAGAAATGACGGAAGTTGCGGCGATTCTCTTGCACGCGACGAAAGACAGCTTGCTCGTTTTAGACGAGGTCGGGCGCGGGACGAGTACGTACGACGGTTTATCGATTGCGTGGTCGGTTATCGAATTCTTGTCTGAAAAAATCCGTGCGAAGACTTTATTCTCCACTCATTATCACGAATTGACGGAATTGGAAAACAAGTTGGACGGAGTTAAGAATTATAAAATTACGGTAAAAGAATTCGACGGCGCGGTAGTGTTCTTGCGTAAGATTGCCCGCGGCGGGGCAAACCGTAGCTTTGGTATCGAGGTTGCGGCGCTCGCCGGCGTACCCAAAGAAGTTACTTATCGTGCGAAAAATATTTTGCGCGCATTAGAGAAAAACGATATTGCGCGGGGAAAAATTCAAATGGAAATTCCCGTGGAAGAGGAGAAGGAAGAGCGCCGTTTGACGGAAGTAGAGCGTATTTTGTCTCAAACAGATTTAAACACTTTGTCGCCTATGCAAGCGTTGATGTTGCTCAGCGATTTGAAAGAACAGTTGCAAGAGGAGAAGTAAGATGGCAAAAATCAATATATTGCCTGCGCAAGTGTACAACCGTATTGCGGCGGGGGAAGTTATCGAAAGACCCTATTCCGTCGTAAAAGAGTTGGTAGAAAACGCCATCGACGCAGGCGCGACGGAGATTGAAATTTACGTCGAAAACGGCGGTACGCAGCTTATTCGTGTCGTGGATAACGGCTCGGGTATCGAACGGGAAGATTTACAATCTGCTTTTGCGCCGCACGCAACTAGTAAAATTAAAAAGGCGGAGGATTTAGAAAACGTTTTAACCCTCGGTTTTCGTGGGGAAGCGGTTGCCTCGATTGCTTCCGTTTCTAAAATGACGATTATTTCGAGGTGTGAAAACGCAAAATGCTATTCGCTGACTTCCGACGGCGGGAAACTTGGTTTAATTACCGAAGCGGCGGGAGAAAAAGGCACGGACGTACGGGTAGAAGCCTTGTTTTTTAATGCGCCCGTCCGTTTGAAATTTTTAAAATCGGAAAAGGGGGAAGAAGCGGAAATTACCAATTTCGTTTCAAGATTTATTCTCAACCGTGCGGATATTGCTTTTTCCTATTACGTCAACGGAAAGAGGGTATTACAATCCTTCGGGGGCGGGGACGAAGAGGCGTTCGTTTGCGTATACGGCGCGGCGGCGCTTCGACAATGCTTTAAAATCGACGCAGAAAAGCACGGGATTCGTATTCGCGGATATATTGGCAATCAGAATTTTTCAAAGCCGAACAAAAGCTATCAAAGCCTGTTTTTAAACGGCAGATATATCGTCAACACGACCCTTTCGGCGGCGATCACCAACGCGTATTCGAGTTATTTGATGAAACGGCAATATCCTTTTTACGTATTGCATATCGATTTGCCAGGGGAGGCTGTGGACGTCAACGTGCATCCCAATAAAGCAGACGTGCGTTTTGCCAACAATCAAATCGTATACGGGTGCGTTTATTCGGTTATTTCCGCCATTTTAGACGGGCATACCAAAGCGCTTGACTATCTCGTGCAGGAAGAAAAACCCGCCGAAGAACCCACCCAAAAACCTGTTGAAAAACCTGTTGAAAAACCTGTTGAAAAAAAGAAAGAAACGAAAAAACAAGAGGAGATTTTCCCGCAAGAGGAAAAGAAGTTCGGGTTTGCGACCTTTACCTACGAACAGGCATTGAAAGAATTAGAACAAACCTCGCCTGCGTTTGCCGCGCGTAAAAAAGACGGCGATGTACCGTTTAAAGAGGTGGTGAAAGGGTATTTCCCCGTTTCTGAATTGAAAAAGGAAACGCAAGAGAAACGCGGCGCGGAAAAATTACACGAGCAGTTCCCCGATTTGTTCTTTAAAAAGACTTCCTTTGGGGTGGAAGCGCCCAAAGCACAGGAAACAAAGCAAGAGGACGTCTTTGCGGAAAACAAGCGGTTTTTAGAAGAAATCGACAAAAAGAAAAAACAAAACCGTATCGATATCCGTACCTGTCGTTACGCGGGGAAACTCTTTAACACCTATCTTTTGTACGAGCGTGAAGACGAGGTTTTTGTCATCGACCAGCACGCCGCGCACGAACGCTTGGTATATAACCGCTTGAAAGAAAAAATGGAAAACAGAAAAATCGTAAAACAGCCGATGCTCGTGCCGTATACGATTGAACTGAACGCCTTTGAAAGCGAGTTTATCCGCGAACAGTACGACGAAATCCGCGCAATGGGTTTTGATATCGACGAGCCTGAGGAAAAGCATTTTAGGGTTTCGGCTGTCCCGACGGATTTGCTGGGCTTGGATTTATACGTATTTTTCAACGATATTTTAGGACAAGTCAGCAGCTTCCGTTCGATAAAACTGGAAGAACTTTTAAAGGATAAATTGGCGCTTTCCGCCTGCAAAGCAGCGGTAAAGGGGGGTATGGACTTGACCCGCCAAGAAATTGACGCCTTGTTTGAAATGATGGACGGGGATATGGGTATGAAATGCCCGCACGGCAGACCCGTGGTTGTCAAGCTTTCCCGCGTCGAACTGGAAAAAATGTTTAAGAGGATCGTTTGATGGCAAAGGTACTGGTAATTTGCGGGGCGACCGCTTCGGGAAAAACCGCTTTGTCCTTGGCGTGCGCGCGGCGTTTTAACGGGGAAATCATCTCCGCTGATTCGATGCTCGTTTACCGCGGTTTGGATATCGGCACGGCAAAACCGAGCCAAGAAGAGCGCGGCGGTATTCCGCATTATATGATTGACGTCGTTGAGCCGACGAAAGGGTTTTCCGTCAGCGAATACGAGGCGGCTGCCCTGCCCATCGTAGAGCGTTTGCTTGCAGAAGGGAAAACTCCCATTATTTGCGGTGGCACGGGATTTTACATCAATGCTTTGTTATACAAAAGCCAGTTTGGAAACGTGGGCGCAAACGAGGAAATTCGGGCGAAATACGAGGCGTTAGCCGAGGAAAAGGGCAAAGAATACGTACACGCGCTACTGCGCGAAAAAGACCCGATTAGCGCGGAAAAACTGCATTTTAACGACGTAAAACGGGTAATACGCGCGTTGGAGATTTACGAAGTAACGGGCAAGGCGAAATCCTTGCAAGCGGATACGCTGACTCCCCGGTTCGATTTTACGGCGGTTTCGATCGGGTATCCCCGTGAGGAGCTGTATACTCGCATCAATTTGCGCGTGGACGAAATGTTCGCGCAAGGCTTGGTGGACGAAGTAAAAGCTCTGTTAAACGGCGGCGTGGACGAAAGTATGCAATGTATGCAAGGAATCGGCTATAAAGAGATTGCCGAGGGGATTAAGATAGGCGCAACGGAAGAGGAAATGAAAGAGCTCGTGAAAAAGAACACCCGCAATTATGCAAAACGGCAGGAGACCTTTTTCAAACGTATGCAAAATCATACGGTACTTTCTCCCCAAAACGCTACGGCGGATACGGTGGCAAGCCTTTTATAATCAATGGAAAAGGAAATAAATACTATGACGGTAGAAGAATGTATAAAACAAAGCGAAGAAGCGCTTTCAAAGCAATTCGCTTTGGTGGACGAAATCAGCGAATATAATCAAGAAAAAGTATTAAAAGCGTTTAATAAACATTCGATTGCCATTCGGCATTTTAATCCCAGTACGGGTTACGGCTACGGCGACGAGGGCAGATTTGTTCTCGGCGACGTCTTTGCGCAGTCGCTGGGCGCAGAGATGGGTATCGTTTCGCCTGCGCTCCTTAGCGGTACGCACGCTTTGACCGTGGCGTTGTTCGGGGTTTTGCGGACGGGGGATTCGGTTTTATCCGTTTCGGGTATGCCGTACGATACCATTCGCGGAGTTATTTACGGCGAAGGGAACGGCTCTTTAAAGGACTTCGGGATTTCCTTCGATTGCGTTGATTTGGACGAAAACGGAAAGTTTAACAAGGCGCAAATTGAAAAAGACGTGCGCCGTTTGGGCGACTCTTTAAAGATGATTTATATCCAACGCTCCCGCGGTTACGAACTCCGCGACGCGTTCACGGTTGCCGAAATCGGGGAGATTTGCGATTTTGTCCGCAGTCTTGGTTTCAACGGGTGTATTTTCGTCGATAACTGTTACGGCGAGTTCGTAGAAAAACAAGAGCCCTGCGACGTCGGGGCGGACGTGGCGGTGGGCTCGCTGATTAAAAATCCCGGCGGCGGTTTAGCGCCGACGGGCGGGTATATCGTAGGCAAAGAAAAATACGTCGACCTTATCGGCAGACGTTTGACGGCTCCCTCGATTGGCAACGAAGTCGGTTCGTACGCCTACGGTTGGCGGCTTTTCTATCAGGGCTTGTTTATGGCGCCGCACACGGTCAATCAGGCGATTAAAGGCAGCCTTCTTATCGGAAAGTGTATGGAAACGCTTGGCTATGAAAACTTTCCAAAGCTCGACAAAACGCCTGCGGATATTACCCGCGCAATCCGTTTCAATACGGCAAAACAGCTTTGCGATTTTATCCAATCGGTACAGGAAGCCTCGCCCGTGGACAGTTTCGTTACCTTAGAACCGTGGGATATGCCGGGGTACGATAACAAAGTGATTATGGCGGCAGGTTGTTTCGTTGAGGGAGCAAGCATCGAGCTTTCCGCCGACGCGCCCGTCAAAGAGCCGTACACCGCCTATTTCCAAGGCGGCTTGACCTACGAGCATTGTAAATACGCCTTAAAACGCATTTTGGCAAAATTATTGTGATTCCTACGTAAAGTAGATAGGATTTCTTGAAATTCTACCCCTCGTGGGTGCAATTCGTCGCCTTTTTGTGATACTATAATTGTGCGAGGTGAAAGATGGATCAACGAAAAACAGGAAAGTTTATTGCTCAAATTCGCAAAGAAAAGGGGCTTACCCAGCGCGAGCTTGCTCAAAAGCTGCTTATTAGCGACAAAACCGTGTCCAAATGGGAATGTGGCAACGGTTTGCCTGAAGTAGCTTTAATGTCGCCGCTTTGCGAGGTTTTGGAGATTACGGTAAACGAACTGTTGGCGGGAGAACGTCTTTTCGGCTCTGCATATCAAAAAAAGGCGGAGGAAAATATTATGTCTCTTATTCGGGAAAGAGAGGAAAGTAAATTTAGGCTGATTATTTCTATTTTGGTGGCTGTGTTGGCGATTGTGCCCAACTGTCTATTGATTGTGCTGTCCGAATACGCCGCGTTGCCGCTTTGGGCAAACATTGTCTTAAAGGTTGTTGCGCTCGTTTTCTTGTTTGGCGGAATTTTTATTGCGGGCGCGTTGGAAATGCGGCGGGCAGTTTTCGAATGTAAGCAATGTAAAAAACGCTTTATTCCTACGAAAACGGCGTATATAATGTCGCTGCATATGAATTATACGAGACGTTTGAAATGTCCGCACTGCGGGAAAAGAAGTTGGTGTAAACGCAAACTTTCCTTTGACGGGGAAGCGGAAGAAGAGAAAAAGGAAGGCTAATGCCTTCCTTTCGTTTATTTCGTCAAATCCCAGTCGATGGGGGTTACGCCGTGCTTTGATAAATACTCGTTCGTTTTCGAGAAATGCTTGCAACCGAAAAATCCGTTGTACGCCGATAAAGGCGAGGGGTGCGCACATTCTAAGATACAATGTTTTTCCGTATCAATCAGCGGTTTTTTACTACGCGCGTTGCCGCCCCAAAGAATGAAAACGACGTGTTCTTTCTGTGCGGAAATGAGTTTGATAACGCTGTCCGTAAACCACGCCCAACCGCATTTTGAATGGGAGTTTGCCTGATGCTCCCGCACGGAAAGGGAAGTGTTTAACAGCAAAACGCCTTCCTTCGCCCACTTTGTCAAATTTCCGTTTTTCGGTTTTTGTACGCCAAGATCTGATTGTAATTCTTTAAAAATATTTTCCAAAGAGGGCGGGTTGGGAATCCCGTCTTGTACGGAAAAACAAAGCCCGTGCGCCTGTCCTTCGTTATGGTAGGGGTCTTGTCCTAAAAGTACGACTTTTACGTTTTCAAAGGGGGTATAACGAAAACAGTTATACAAATCGTACATATTCGGATAAACGACGTAATTACGGTATTCTTCAATTAAGAATTTCCGTATTTTTTGATATCGTTCGTCGGCGAACAACGGGGCGAGCCGTTCGTTCCAATCGCCAAGGTCAACCATAGTGTTCTCCTTTGTGTATTCTTACAAGCCTTCGAAAATGCGGGGTAAAAACCCTTTTAAATTGCAAAGCGCTTTGTCCTTATTGATTAAAAACTGTTCGGTCGTGCTGCCGCTTCCCGCTACGTCGGAAATCGCTTTTACGGAAAAGACGGGCAACTGAGCCGCATAAGCCGCTTGTACGATAGCTGCGCCTTCCATATCGCGGATATCGGCGGATAATTCCTTCGTCAATAACTCGTAATCGGCGGGGGAATCGTTAAAACGGTCGGACGTGCCCAGTTTTTTCTTTTCCAAGGGCAAATTTAAGACGTTTAAATACAGATAATTTTCTTTGTATTCGTCCAGCGTGCCGATTTTCGTACCGTTTAACTGGGTAAGGTCAAAATCGAATTGCACCGCCGCGTTGATTTGATAAACTTCGCAAAGCTTCGTGCCTTGGTTTAAACCGCCGGCAACGCCGAAATTGAGCAGTTTTTCCGCGTCGAATTTACTAATTAGAATTTGTGCGCCGAGGGCGGCGTTTACCTTTCCAACGCCGCAAACGCAAACGGCAACGTCTTTTCCGTAGGCTTTTCCCACGTGGATTTTCTTTCCGCTAACCGTTAAAGAACGCATAATTTGCATTTCGTCGAGGAGGATTTCCGCCTCGCTTTGCATAGCGATAACGACACCAATCATATTATTTTCTCCTATGTATACGGTAGAGTACCGTAAAGTGCTTGTTAATTTTGTTTGGTTTATGGTATAATAAGGAAAAGCCTCGTTATTATTGCCATATAATAACAATATTATAGCAAGGAGAAAGGAAAATGTCAAGGATAGAAAAGGCAAAAGAATATTTTAAACAAGGCTACGCTTGTTCGCAAGCCGTGGCGTTGGCGTTTGAGGATATTATCGGACTGGATAGAGAGACTATTATCAAAATAACCTTGCCTTTTGGAGGCGGACTGGGGCGCTTGCGCCTTACCTGCGGCGCAGTCAGCGGTATGGCATTCGTCGTCGGCGCGGTCTTTTCTTCTGCGGAAAACAATCCCGAAAATAAAAAGAAAGTCTACGCAATCACGCAAGAGCTTTGCGCAAAGTTTAAAGAAAAGTGCGGTAGCTTGATTTGCGGGGAATTGCTTGCGAAAATGCAAGTCCCCGTGGAAGTGGGAGGCGAAGCGGAGGTAAGAACGAAGGAATATTATCAAAAGCGTTCCTGCGCGGAGATGGTAGGGCTTGCCGTTGAAATTTTAGAAGACTATTTACAAAAAAATTCGATATAAAGAAATCCCGCGAATTTTCGCGGGATTTCTTTATTCGATACAAAACTTATTTGTTGCTTTTCGAAACGTTGAAATAATATTCTACGACGTCGCCGTCCTGCATAACGTATTCTTTTCCTTCGCTACGCACCTTTCCTTCCGCTTTTGCTGCGGGGATAGAGCCAAGGGTTACGAGGATTTCCCAATTTACGACGTCCGCGCGGATAAAGCCCTTTTCAAAATCGGTATGAATTTTACCGGCTGCCTGCGGCGCTTTCGTGCCTTTGACAATCGTCCAAGCGCGCGTTTCCTTTTCGCCTGCCGTAAGATAGGAAATCAAGCCTAATAATGCGTAGGACTTTTTAATCAAGCGGTCAAGTCCGCTTTCGCCCAAGCCGAACTCTTCCATAAACATCGCTTTATCTTCGGCGTCCATTTGAGAAAGCTCTTCTTCCGTTTTCGCGCAAATTACCAAAACTTCCGCGCCTTCGCTTGCCGCGAACTCTTTTACTTTAACGACGAAGGGGAGGGAATCCTCGTCTTTGCCCATATCGTCTTCTTTGATGTTCGCTGCATAAATAACGGGCTTTACCGTCAAAAGGAAACAGTTTTTCAAAAATTCTTCTTCCCCGTCGGCAAGCGCGAAGTTTCTTGCGGGCTTTTCGTTTTCAAGATGGGCATACAGTCTTTCTAAAAAGGCGTATTCTTCCGCAGCCTTTTTATCCGCGCCGCCGCGCGCTTGTACTTTGACCTTGTTCATACGGTTTTGTACGGCTTCCATATCCGACATAATCAATTCGAGGTTAATCGTTTCAATATCGGAAAGGGGGTCGATTTTATCGTCTACGTGGGTAATGTTCGAATCCTCGAAACAACGTACTACGTGTACGATAGCGTCTACTTCTCTAATATGCGAAAGGAACTTATTTCCCAAGCCTTCGCCTTTGGACGCGCCTTTTACGAGCCCTGCAATGTCTACGAACTCGATAACGGCAGGGGTTACCTTTTTGCTGTTATACAGCGCCGCAAGCTTGTCTAAACGCTCGTCGGGAACGGCAACGACGCCTACGTTGGGCTCGATGGTGCAGAAAGGATAATTCGCACATTCTGCGCCCGCGTGCGTGATTGCGTTAAAAAGAGTGGATTTGCCAACGTTGGGAAGACCAACAACGCCAAGTTTCATAAGATTTCTTCCTTTATAATCGTTTTTCTGCTATATTATAATATAAAATTTAAAATTTGGCAAATTAAACGCGCCCAATTTGAAAAAATACTTGCTCAAATTAAAAAAATATGCTATAGTAAATAGGATAAACGATAACGTGAAGGTGTGTTATGGATTATAAAAAGTATATTGCGGATAAGATTGATATCGAGGGCGTAAGCAAGGACGAACTCTGCGAACTGATTGCGCTTCCTCCCAATACCGAAATGGGGGATTATGCCTTGCCTTGCTTCAAATTCGCAAAAGTATTGCGCAAAAGCCCCGTTCTTATCGCGGAAGAGTTAAAAAACAGTATTATGTCTAACATAATACCTATGTCTGACGAAGTAATCAGCGAGGTTTCCGCCGTCAACGGGTATTTGAATTTTAAAATTAAAAAGGACGGATTCGTACGCGCTACGCTTGATAAAATCCTTGCGGAAAAAGAGGGGTTCGGCGCTTCGGATATCGGAAAGGGCAAGACGGTATGTTTGGATTATTCGTCGATTAACATTGCAAAACCCTTCCATATCGGGCATTTGTCTACGACGGTGCTTGGCGGCGCGTTGTACCGTATTTTTAATTTCCTTGGCTATAAAGCGGTAGGGATTAACCATCTTGGCGACTACGGCACGCAGTTTGGGAAATTGATTTCCGCCTACAAGCGTTGGGGGGATAAAAAGACTATCGAAGAGGGCGGTATCCGCGCTTTAAACGAATTGTACGTAAAATTCCACCAAGAAGCGGAAGTGCATCCCGAATACGACGACGAAGCGCGCGCGTATTTTAAGAAAATTGAATTGGGCGACGAGGAATGTTTGCAGCTCTTCCATTGGTTTAAAGAATTGACCTTAAAGGACGTGCAAAAAATCTACGATATGTTAGATATTCGTTTCGATTCGTACGCAGGCGAAAGTTTTTATTCGGATAAAATGCAGCCTATCGTAGACGAATTGAAGGAAAAAGGGCTGCTGATTGAAAGCCGCGGGGCGCAGGTCGTCGATTTGGAAGAATACGGTATGGCGCCTTGCATCATTTTAAAATCGGACGGTACTTCTTTGTACGCAACCCGCGATATGGCGGCTGCGCAATACCGTAAAAATACGTACGATTTCGATAAATGCCTTTACGTCGTTGCTTATCAGCAAAACTTACACTTTAAACAGTTCTTTAAAGTATTAGAGTTGATGGGCAAGGATTGGGCGAAGGACCTCGTGCACGTAGCTTACGGTATGGTTTCTTTGGAAGAGGGTACGATGTCCACGAGAAAGGGCAACGTCGTATTTTTAGAGGACGTCATCAATAAGTGTATCGAAAAGGCGTATACGATTATCGACGAGAAAAACCCCGAGCTTGAAAACAAGACGGACGTAGCGCAAAAAGTGGGCGTCGGCGCGGTAATTTTCGGGGCTCTTTATAATAACAAAATCAAAGATATCGTATTCTCTTACGACAAAGTGCTTAATTTCGACGGGGAAACGAGCGTGTACGTACAGTATACCTGCGCGAGAGCAAATTCCGTTTTGCAAAAGGGAGGGATTGTAACGAACTATGAAATCCCCGAATTGACCGCAGAGGAAATCGAGCTTGTCAAAGCGATTGCAACCTTCCCTGAAACGGTGGAAACCGCGGCGGAAAAATACGAGCCTTCCTGTATCGCTCGTTTTGCCGTGGACGTGGCGCAAAAGTTTAACAAATTCTACTTTAACCGCAAAATTCTCGCCGCAGAAGACGAAAAGACGAAAAATTTCCGTTTGGCGCTGACGAACGCAACCTTGCAGGCTTTGAAAAACGCGTTTGCGCTTTTGGGTATCGGGATTCCCGAAAAAATGTAATCATAAAAAGTATGCCGTCCGGATATCGGGCGGCTGTTTTTTTGCGAAAAAAGGCGAAAAAATTTTTAAAAAACTTTCGGTCAAACTCTTCCATTTTTCGTTTGGATATGGTATGATAAAGAATAGTATGGAAAAGAAAGGTACGTCAACAAAATTTTCTTACGAAAAATTGCTTGCGCTTTTGGACACGAAAAAAGCGGGGGATCACGCTTGGTTTCTCTCTCTTTTAGACGAGGAGGAACAAAAGCGTTATGAAGACGAGCATATCGAGGCGGTAATGCAAATGCTGCATATCGCCCGTATCCGTCCGCGCAAAAAAGCGATTAAAGCCGCTAAAGAAGAGATAAAATCTCTTGAAAGGGAAGGCGATAGCGCGGAAAATTACCGAAAAATAAAAAATATCCTCGCGGATATAGAACTTGAAAACGAAAAAATACAGGCGTTTAGACCTTTCTTTGAAGAGCCGTATTTTGCCCGAATGGATTTGATTGACAATCAAGAGGGCTACAACAGTTATTATATCGGTAAAAAAGGGGATATCCGTTTGGAAATCCTCGATTGGCGTACTCCCGTGGCAAGACGGTATTATCAAAAAAGCTGTTCGTCCTTTACCTTTGGCGAGTACGAATATAAGACGGTTTTGCGGCGGGCGATCCGCACGAAAAGCGGCAAGGTCGAGGATTTTAAAAACGAATACCTTTCCTTGCGCGATTATTTGACGGCGGAAGAAATTGCGCATAGGGACGAAGAAAACGTATTAGATCCCTTTTTGCAAGACATTATCCGCAATCGAAAGCAGGACGCGGCAATCAAAGACATTATCGAAACGATACAGGAAAAGCAGTACGAAATTATAACCTGCCCCGAAAGAGAAAACTTCGTTTTACAAGGCTGTGCGGGCAGCGGTAAAACAATGGTTATGCTACACCGTTTGAGTTATTTACTGTATAATAACGACGGTATGAAGCCTCGCGACGTGCTGATTATTACGCCCAGCAATACGTTCAATACCTTTATCAACGAGCTTGCCGAAGTCCTTGAACTCGAACGCGTGCAGACGACCACTATCTACGAATATTTTTTGCTGGTATTAAAGAGCGAAAAAATTTATTTACAAGACAAAATCGATTTATCGCAAACGGAAGATAAAGATTATTTGTCCTACGTATATTCCCCGCAATTTACTTTGGACGTCCAGAAAAAGCAGAACAAGGTTTTTGATAATCTATACGGACTTTTCACAGGCGAAGAATGTCAAGACTTTATTTTTGATATCGTAAAGGAATGTAAAAAGCAAATCCACGCCTATGAGGGGATAAAAAACGCGTCTATGCGAGTGCGCCGCGCGGTGCTCGGCGAAATCAAAGAACGCAAAGAGGGCGGACTGTACTATACAAAGCCGTTCCGCGGCTTGATGAATTGTATTTTGGATATCGACGATTTTATGGACGGCACGCTAAAAAGCGAACGCGCCCGTTCTCCCGAATATTTTTACCGTCAACTGTTATCCTTTTACAAGAGCGCTTCGTACGTCGTTCGCTTTACGGAAAAAATTATAACGGAAGCAGAGGAAACCTTGCTTTCGCTGGATCAAGAGATAGAAAAAGAAATCCGCGATTTGATGCGGTTTAAACAAAAGATAGGGGGCGTGGAAGTATATTTATACGCCGACCGTATCGAAAGACGGAAAGAGCTTTGCAAAGAAATCGAAAAGATACGCGAAAAGGTCAGGACGATCGGCGAATCGAACACGGCGTTTTTCGAATTTTATACCTATTTGAAAGGGGAAAAATGCTTTTCCGCCATTGGCGGGGGAGAAGATTTCGTGGATATCGTCAGGTATTTTTATCGGGAAACGGTAAAAAAATATAAGACGAAATACGGTATGACCTCAAAAAAGATGTACCGCTCGGACGCGTATGCGCTGTGCGTGATTTGCGCAGGGCTTTGTCAGCGGCTTTCGCCCGCTTATTCGTACGTATTCGTGGACGAAGGGCAGGATATTTCGGCTTGCGAATACGAATTGCTTCGCAAAATCAATAAAAAAGCCGCTTTTAACGTCTTTGGGGATATCGCGCAAAACGTTACTCCGTGGCGGGGGATTTCCGATTGGGAAAAAGAATTTTCAGGATTTTCTGTATACGGGTTAAACCAAAATTATCGCAATACGACCCAAATCGTTGGGTACGTAGCGGAAAAATTGGGGCTGGATATGCAGTCGATTGGCTATGACGGACCGCCCGTGCTTTCGATAACCCCGCGCGCAATCAGCGGTTTTTTCAAAAACAAATCGGGATTAAAGGCGATAATTTGCGCGGCGGAAAAGAAAGCGGAGTATTTAAAAAAATCCTACAACGATTTGTCGGAAAAGGGAAAACTTTCCCGCTTAAAAATCAATATTATGACCGTTTACGAAAGCAAGGGTTTGGAATTTTCTTCCGTCGTCGTCGTGGACGAGGGCTTGACGGACAGCGAAAAATATATCGCCTATACTCGCGCTTTGAACGATTTGGCGGTAATTGAAAAACGAAGCGAACAGCCGTAAAATTTTAAAAAGAATAGAAAAAGCTGTAAAGAAATTGCTTAAAACGTTTGAAAAATTAAGCGGAAAGTGTTATAATAGCCCTAAAATGGCATATTGTGGCATATTTTTAGAGAAAGGAAAAAGAATATCTACAAATACTAACAGTTGAGGAAAAAATGGCAGTAAAGAAAAACGAAATGAAAAAAACGGACGAATACAGCGCGAAAAACCTTGAAGTTTTAGAAGGGCTTGACGCGGTGCGTATGCGCCCCGGTATGTATATCGGGTCGACCGGCGTCAAGGGCTTGCACCACATTCTTTGGGAAATCGTGGACAACGCCATCGACGAGGCGGCAAACGGACACGCGGATAAAATTAAGGTTACCTTACACGAGGACGGCAGCGCTTCGGTAGAGGACAACGGTAGAGGGATTCCCACCGATATACACCCGAAAGAAAAAGTTTCGGGTGTTCAGCTTGTTTTCACGAAGTTGCACGCAGGCGGTAAATTTGGACAGGGCAATTACGAATATTCGGGCGGTTTGCACGGCGTCGGCGCTTCGGTAACGAACGCGCTTTCCGAATGGCTCACCGTAGAAGTTTGTAAAAATAAACGCATTTATAAAATGAGTTTCCACTCAAAGTACAATCCCCGTAAGAAAAAGGTAGACTCCGGGCTTCCCGACGGGCCTTTGGAAGACACGGGTATTTCAACCAACCGTAAGGGTACGACGGTGCGCTTTAAGCCGGACGCAACGGTCTTTTCTGAAATCAACTACGATTTAGAAACGGTAGAAGAACGCTTGAAAGAATTGGCGTTTTTAAACCGCGGCGTGGAAATCACCTTAATCGACGAACGTATCACGATGGCGGACGCAAAGCGTTCGAAGATGCTTTTTGGCGCAGAGGACGAAACGGACGAAGCGGAAGAGGGGGAAGAAACGGCGCAACCAGAAACCGAACAAGAAGAGCCTTTTTCTTTCGGTCAACAGTCCCTTTTCGGCGAGCTCGATGAAATGGCGCTCGAAAGCGAGCCCTATCGCGTTGTCTTTAAATTCGACGGTGGTATTTCCGACTTTGTTAAAAATATCAACGAGGGGAAGAAAAACCTCTATTCGCAGCCTATTTATTATAAAGCGGTAAAAAACAACATTCAGGTAGAATTTTCTATCCAGCACACCTCTGATTATTCGCAGCGTATTTTCTCGTTCGTCAACAATATCCCTACCCCCGAGGGCGGGTATCACGAAATCGGCTTTAAATCGGGCTTGACGAGAGTATTAAACGAATACGCGCGTAGCAACGGGATTTTAAAAGAAAAGGATTCCAATTTCCAAGGCGACGATTTCTGCGAAGGCTTGACGGTCGTTTTGTCCATTAAAATGGCAGAGGTGCAATTTGAGGGACAGACGAAAACGAAGCTTGGCAACACCGAGGCTCGTCCTGCCGTAGAAGCGACGGTTATCGAGGGTTTTGGCGTCTTCCAAAACGTCCGCGGCTATAAAAAGACGATGGAAGAAATTCTTAAAAAAGCGCAGGGCGCGGCAAAATCGCGTATGGCGGCAAAGCAGGCAAAGGACAACGCCCGCGCGAAAAACAGCATCGACGGCTTGACCCTTATCGGTAAATTGGCGGCTTGCTCGGGCAGAAAACCCGAACTCAACGAAATGTTTATCGTAGAGGGGGACTCGGCAGGCGGTACGGCGAAACAAGCGCGCGTAAGACAGTATCAATCGATTTTACCCCTTCGCGGCAAACCCCTCAACGTTGAGAAAAAGAAGCTCAGCCAAATTTTGGAAAACGAGGAAATCCGTACGATTATCAGCGCAATCGGCGCAGGGATCGACCCCGATTTTAAGGAAGATAAAATCAATTACCACAAAGTCATTATTCTCTCCGATGCCGACCAAGACGGTTTGCATATCCGTTGTATTTTGCTGACTTTCTTCTTCCGCTATATGCGCCCGCTCGTCAACGCAGGGCACGTCTATATCGGTATGCCGCCCTTGTACAAGGTCTACAAAGGGGACAAGGTCGAATACGCATACGACGACAACGAACTCAACGAAAAGATTGAAAAAATCGGGAAGGGCTATCAATTACAGCGTTATAAAGGGCTTGGCGAAATGAGCGCGGAACAGCTTTGGGAAACGACGATGAACCCTGCTACGAGAAATCTTACCCAAGTTACCATTGAGGACGCGGCGAAAGCGGAGCGTATGATTACGACCCTGATGGGGGATAAGGTAGACGGCAGAAAGGAATTTTTGGCGAAATACGCAAACTTTAACAAACGGGATAGCTTTATCGACAAGATAGAAAAGAAAGACAGACAGGAGGCGGGCAATGGCGAGAAGTAAAAAAGAACCGGAAATCATCGAACCTACCGGGCAGCTCTATATCGAGCCTTTAGACAAAGTATTGCACTCGTCTATGCTGCCTTATGCAGAATTCGTTATTCTCGACCGTGCACTGCCGCGTGTTGAGGACGGTTTAAAACCCGTACAAAGACGTATTTTATACACGATGAAAGAAATGGGCTTAACGCCCGATAAACCGCATAAAAAGAGCGCGCGTATCGTCGGGGACTGTATGGGTAAATATCACCCCCACGGCGACAGCTCCGTTTACGACGCTATGGTGCGAATGGCGCAGGGCTTCAATATGGGAAAAACCCTCGTCAACGGGCACGGGAACTTCGGCAGCGTGGACGGCGACCCTGCGGCGGCGATGCGTTATACCGAAGCGAGAATGGAACCGCTTGCCTTAGAGCTCTTGCGAGATATCGATAAAGAAACGGTCAGCTTTTCTTTAAACTTCGACGACAGCTTGAAAGAACCGGACGTTCTGCCCGGGCGCTTCCCTAACCTGCTCGTCAACGGCGCTTCGGGGATTGCCGTCGGGCTTGCGACGAATATCCCTACCCACAACTTAGAAGAAGTAATCAACGGCGTTGTGGCGTACATTGACAACCCTGCGATTTCCTTGGAAGAGATGATGGAATATATCCCGTCGCCCGATTTCCCTACGGGCGGGATTATCATCGCCAACGAATTGATTCAAGCTTATAAAACGGGGCGCGGCAAAATCACTCTTCGCGCGAAAATTACGGCGGAAAAGACGGACAACGGCAAGACGAACTTAATTATTACCGAGCTTCCGTATCAGGTCAACAAAGCCCAGCTTTTGCGCAAAGTCGTAGACTTGCGGGAAGAGAAAAAAGAAGAGCTGGCGGGACTGGATTTCGTAGCGGACGAATCGGACCGAACGGGTATGCGCGCCGTCATTCGCGTGAAAAAGGACGCGGACGTAGACGCTATTTTAAAATGTCTTTATAAATATACCGACTTGGAAGTTACTTTCGGTATCAATATGGTCGTCATTGCCGACGGCAAACCCCAACAGCTTGGGTTGATGGAGATTATCCGTCATTACGTAAAATACCAACAGCAGGTTATCAAGCGCAGAACGCTGTTCGATTTGGAACAAGCGGAGCAGCGTTGCCATATTTTGGAAGGTATGATTATCGCCGTCCAAAATATCGACGAGGTCATTGCGATTATCAAGCAATCGGAAAGCACTGCGGACGCGAAAAACAATTTGATGAAGCGTTTTGAAATCAGCGACGTGCAAGCGCAGGCGATTTTGGATCTCCGTCTTGCCCGCTTGACGAAACTGGAAATCAATAAACTGGAAAAAGAACTGAAAGAATTAAAACAGCTTATCAAAAAATTGAAAGCGATTTCCAAGAGCGGCGAACTGCAATTGCAGGTGGTTAAAGAAGAAATCACCGAAATCAAAAACGCCTATCCCTCGCCGAGAAAATCCAAACTCGTGTACACGAGAGAGGAAGCGGACGGAATGCTTGCCACCTCTTCGGAGAAGAAACCGGGCGTAAAATGCGTACTTGCCTACACCGCAGACCACGCGTTTAAGGTGTTGACGGGAAAACAGGTTGACGGCTTGGAAAAACCCATCGAGGGGAAATTCAAACCGCAAAACCTTGCGTTGAAATTATTAAAAACGGTAACGGATAAGAAGATTTTTGCCTTTACCAATTACGGGAATTGTCATAAGCTCGACATCTCCGACCCCGAGCTGGAATGCAAACTTTCCGACGCGGGCGCTACGTTAAAGGAACTTTCCAAAGACGCGGAAGAGGGCGAAAACGTAGTTGCACTTTTCGAGGTTGGCGAACATATGCCTTACGGCAATTTGATGTTCTTCACCAAAAAAGGTATGATTAAGAAGACGGAATGGGCAGAATACGAGCAGCGTAAAGACAGTTTCCCCGCCATTAAGCTTTCCGAAAACGACGAGCTTATCGCCGTAGAAGAAGAAACGGACGAGGAAGACACGATCGTGATGGTAACCAAGGGCGGTATTTGCCTGAACGCCACGAAAGAGGATATCCCCACCCAAGGCAGGATTGCAGGCGGCGTACGCGGCATTATGCTCCGTGAGGACGACGAAGTGATTTTGATGAGCCAAATCAACGGCGAGGGCGAAATTATTATCGCAACGGACGAAGGGAAGTTTAAGCGGGTTATTTCCTCGCAAATCGAACCGTCCAAACGATACAGAAAGGGCTCGATTATCGTCGGGCTGCGCGACGGGGCGAGCGTGCTTTGCGCGTGCTACGTTACCGTACCGTATATGCTTGCCGTTGTGGAAAAGAACGGCAACGTATCCGAGCTTTCTAGCGAAGACGTCTTTATCAGCGTACAAAGCGCGCGGGCAAAGAAAGTGGCGCGTTATGCGGAAGATTCGGTAAAACTCGTCCTGCCAATGTTTTATAAGAAAGCGGAAGATTAACGGATAAAAAGAGTTATAATCTGCAAAAAACCGACATAAATATATTTCGTAATCTGTTACGGAGGGTCGGGGTTTTGTGGAATTATATTGAAGAAAGAGTATTAAAGTGCGCAGAATACATTATGGAAACGGGTTGTACCGTCCGTGCGTGTTCTGCGCATTTTGGTATCAGTAAATCGACGGTACATAAAGACGTGTCCGAACGCTTGCCGTATATTGACGAGGACTTGTACGAACGGGTTCGTCAGGTGCTTGATCTCAATTTAAGCGAACGGCATATTCGCGGGGGAATCGCCACAAAAGAAAAATACGAAGCGTTGCACGCAAAAACTTGAAAGGAAGGATTAAAAAATCCTTTCTTTTTTTAATGTATTTTTTTATGGAAGGGTTGAAATTTTTAAAAGAATGTGTTACAATACGGTTAAACAAGTATTTGGAGAGAAACTCAGATGAAAAAGACGTTGGTTATCGGTTTGGGAATTATCGGCGGGTCTATCTGCGCCGCGCTGACGAAAGCGGGGTATTGCGTAGACGGCGCCGATTTGAACGAAAACGTATTGTCGTTGGCGAAAGAAAAGGGGTATATTCAAAACGCCGCGAAAGACTTTTCCCGTTACGATACGGTATTTATCGCTGTTCCCCCGAAGGCAACCTGCGCTATTTTGGATAGCGGCGTTTTTAAAGAAGGCGCGCTCGTTTCGGATATTTGCGGCGTAAAATCGGAAATCGAACGCGTCGTTTATAGAAAACCACGCGCCTACCGCTACGTTGGCTTGCATCCTATGGCGGGTAAAGAAACGTCGGGACTCTCGTCGGCTTCGCCCGATCTTTTTAACGGAGCAAACCTGGTAATTACCCTATCGAACCACACCGAAAAAAGCGCGGTGGACGAAATAAAAGACTTTGCAAAAGCTATGCGCTTTGGGCGTATCGTAGAATGTAGCGCAGACGAACACGATAAAAAAATAGCCGTAACCTCGCAGTTAGCGCATATCGTTTCCAACGCCTACGTAAAAAGCCCGCAGGTAAACGATTGCAAGGGCTTTACGGGCGGCAGTTTTCAAGATATGACCCGTATTGCGGGCGTAGACGAGGAAATGTGGTCGCAGTTATATTTGAATAATAAAGACTATATTTTAAGCGAATTAGAGGGTTTTATCAATCGCTTAATCGTCTATCGCGACGCCATCAAAGAAGAGGACGAAACGCAATTAAAAGCGGCTTTAAAGGAAGGAAAACTCATTCGTCAACGCATCAAATATACGAAAAAATAAAAATATTCCGTATTTTTTTACAATATTCCACAAAAAACGACAAGGAAACGTTTACTTTTTGTTCAATATTTGTTATACTACTATTGAAAGAAGAAAAAAGGAAGAGATTGCCGTGAAAAAATGTCGGCTGACGATTATTACTTCCGTGGACGGGCAGGAAACGGAATTTAGCACGGAAGGCGAACTCGTTTTATCCGTAAAAGAAAGTTGCGTGCGGTATTGCCAAGACGGTTCGGTTGTCGAGCTTTGTATGCAAGGCGAAACTGCTCGTATAAAACGCTTTGGCGATTACAGTCTTTTTTTAGAATTACGGCGCGGAGAGAGAACGAAAGGAAGGCTTGGGATCGGCGGCAGCGAGGGAGAGATAGAGGTGGATACGCACAAAGTCGCCTATTCGCAGAGCAAAGATTCCTTTCTTGCCGTATTGCATTACGATTTGTTGATCGGCGTCGAGCGGCAAAAAATGAAACTGCGTATTCTTGCGCGCAAGGAAGCTAAAACGCAACGCTAAGGAGGACGGTATGAAAATACAATACTTTGGACATTCTTGTTTCAAAATTACAACGAAATCGGGTACGACCATTCTTACCGACCCGTATAAAGGGGTAGGGTACGAGCTGCCGAAAACTTTGACGGCGGACGTTCTTTCCGTCAGCCACGGGCATTTCGACCATTGTAACGTAGCGGCGGTCTCCGCCCCGATACACTTCCTTTTTGCGGGAAATTACGAGGTAAACGATTTGTCGGTAACGGGCGTTGAGTGTTATCACGACCCCCGTCAAGGCGCGATTCGCGGTAAAAATATAGTCTTTACTTTCGAGGCGGACGGAATGCGGATTTGCCATATGGGCGACGTTGGCGAGCCTTGCTCGGACGAATTAGCGGCAAAAATCGGCAAAGTGGACGTGTTGCTAATTCCCGTTGGCGGAACGTACACGATAGACGCGCTCGGTGCGAAAGCATACGTAGAAAAACTTTCTCCAAAGTTCGTTATTCCAATGCATTATAAACCGTTGGACGGGACGCTCGATATCAATACCGCACAGCTCTTCCTTTCGCTGTTTGAAAAAGAAGAGATTTTGAAAATTAGAGGCGGCGTGTTCGAGTTTACGAAAGAAGATTTCTCCACAAGTCCTAAAATAATCTATATGGAAAGGATAAACAAGAGATGAGCGAAAAAAATATCGATGCGTTTAAAAACGAGGGAAGAAACTTTCTTGTCAAATATTCCCTCAACGATTTGCGTGTTTACGCCCGTGAAATCGGCGTAAAAAGTCCAACGAAAGAAACTAACAAACCCGAGTTAATCGAACGTATTTTAGCCGTTTCGACGGGGGAAATCCCTGCGGCGGAGAAGAGTAAACGGGGAAAACCTGTAAAAAATAATAAACTCAACCCTGATATCGTGAAAGGAATGGAGTGTTTATGCGCTTCTTATTTAGGGGAAACCACGACGGCTTTGGGGGAAGAAAACGAATATCCAAAAGCGGATATGCCCGCGTACGATTTGGCGAACGAAATTAAAAAGCTCCGTGAAAGAAACAAAGGGTGGTATTTTTCCGATTCTTACGCGGAGAATGGTTTTGACGGAGCTATTGAAGAGCGCGTAGGACAGTTAGCAACGATTAACTCCGTACCGCTTTTGCTGCCGTTAGATTGTATCGATTCGGACGAAAAAGTTATTATTTCTATAGAATTTATACGACAATACGATTTGCGGCAAGGCGACGTCGTTTCCTGTTACGTTCGCAGGCGGAAAGGGATTCTTATCGCGGTAAGAATGATAAAAATCAACGGGATTCGGTTGGAGGACTTGCGGCGTATTCATTTCGACGAGGGTGCGGTAACCTATCCCAACGAACCGATTTCCTTTTACGAAGAGGGGAAATTTTCCAAAACCGAACACAAATTCTTCGATTGGATTGCTCCCGTTTACAAAGGACAACGCGCTTTGATTACGGGCGCGCCGAAAAGCGGTAAAACGAAATTGTTGCAAGAATTGGCTTTGGCGGCACATTCTTTAAACGAATACGTAAAAGTCTTCGTGCTTTTGGTAGATCAATCCCCCGAAACGGTAAACGCTTTCCGTAAAGCCTTGCCCAAAGACAGATTGGTATACACGACCTACGAAGACGAATCCGATCGTCAGGTCTTTGCGGCAAACTTTCTTTTAGAGCGCGCGAAACGCTATGCTGAGTGCGGAAAAGACGTTTTGCTCGTAGTCGATTCGTTAAACGCGCTTGCGCGTGCCTATAACGAAACGGAAGACTCCTCGGGCGGTAAACTTCTTTCTTGCGGTTTAGAGAGTAAAACCGTGCACTTCATTAAAAAATATTTCGGTACGGGAAGACGAATGGAGAGGGGCGGCTCGTTGACAATCCTTGCCGATATATCCACCTCGACGGGCAATCCTGCGGACGATTATTTGGCGAGCGAACTTAGCGCACTGTCCAATTTAAAAATAGCGCTTTCCGATACTATGGCGTTTAAACACTGCTACCCTGCGTTAGACCCGTTCGCAATCCAACGCGAAGGCAACGAAAACGGTGGAAAAGAAAAATTTCTTCGGGATAAAATTTTACCCGTTTACGAAGAAGCTGCTTTACGAAAAAAATTAGACGAATCGGCTTCCTATAAAGAGTTTTGTTCGCGTATTAAAGACCGCTAAAAAACTTGTAAAAACAAACTATTTTATTTTCCTATATCCCTAATTTTAAAAAAAATGAAAAACCCGCTAAATTGGCGGGTTTTTTTCGTTTGTTTTATTTGTGGGTTATAAGTTTTTTCTATACCATATTTTGTGTCTATAGACTTGACTTTAACACAATATATGGTATAATAATAAGGCACGATTTAAAAAACGTATACAAGATATTGTGTTGAAAAAGGATAAAACGGCACAAGATATTGTCAGGAAGATACGAAAAAGATAAAAGAAACGCTAATAAAGACGGGGGTGTACGGAAGAATGAAAGACATGAAAATCATCAAAAGAAGTGGACAAGAAGTGGTGTTTGACAAGGAAAAAATTGCAGACGCGCTTCGGAAAGCAAACCGCGAAGTAGGCGAACGCGACCGCATTTCAGAGGGCGCGTTACAAGCGATCGTTGACGTGGTTACGGAAGAATGCGCAAACTTAGGCAGAGCTCCGCACGTCGAAGAAATCCAAGATATGGTGGAAAACCGTTTGATGGCAACGCTTTGCTTTGCGCTTGCCCGCAAATATATTACCTACCGTTATACCCGTGCGCTCGTTAGAAAGGTAAATACGACGGACGCGCAGATTTTGACGTTGATTGAGTGTAACAACGAAGAGGTAAAGCAAGAAAATTCCAATAAAAACCCGACGGTCAACAGCGTACAGCGCGACTATATGGCAGGGGAGGTATCCAAAGACCTTACCCGTCGTATTTTGTTGCCCGAAGATATCGTTGCGGCGCACGATCAAGGGCTTATCCATTTCCACGACGCAGACTATTTTGCGCAACATATGCACAATTGCGACCTTGTCAATTTGGAAGATATGCTGCAAAACGGCACGGTTATTTCGGGTACGCTTATTGAAAAACCGCACAGCTTTTCGACGGCTTGCAATATCGCTACGCAAATCATCGCGCAGGTTGCTTCTAACCAATACGGCGGGCAGAGTATTTCTTTGACCCACCTTGCTCCGTTCGTAGATATCAGCCGTAAAAAGATTCGTGTCGAAGTAGCGGAAGAATTGGCAGAAATTGGCGTTACCGACGAAGCGCATATCAATAAAGTGGCGGAAAAACGCCTTCTCGACGAAATCAGAAGGGGGATTCAGACCATTCAATATCAGGTCGTAACCCTTTTAACGACCAATGGACAAGCGCCGTTCGTTACCGTATTTATGTATTTGAACGAAGCGCGTAACGAACAAGAAAAAGCCGACCTCGCGCTTATCATTGAAGAAACCTTGAAACAGCGTATTAAAGGGGTTAAAAACGAATCCGGCGTATGGATTACGCCCGCTTTCCCCAAACTTATCTACGTTTTAGAACCCGACAATATTTCCGAGGAACAACCCTACTGGTACTTGACCGAATTGGCGGCGAGATGTACGGCAAAGCGTATGGTTCCCGACTATATTTCCGAAAAGAAAATGCTCGAATTCAAAGTGGATAAAAACGGCGAAGGGCATTGTTATACCTGTATGGGCTGCAGAAGTTTCTTGACTCCCTACGTGGACGAAAACGGGAAACCCAAATATTACGGCAGATTTAACCAAGGCGTCGTAACCATCAACCTCGTGGACGTAGCGCTTTCTTCGGGTCGCGACAAAGCGAAATTCTGGGAAATCTTCGACGAAAGATTAGAACTTTGCTATCGCGCGTTGATGCAAAGACATAACCGTCTCTTGGGGACTCTTTCCGATGCAGCTCCGATTTTGTGGCAATACGGCGCGCTGGCTCGTTTGGAAAAGGGCGAAACCATCGACAAGCTTTTGTTCGGCGGCTATTCGACCATTTCGCTCGGCTATGCAGGCTTGTACGAATGTGTAAAGCATATGACGGGCAAATCGCACACCGACGAGGAGGCAAAACCCTTTGCTCTTGCGGTTATGAAACGTATGAACGACAAGTGTAAAGAATGGAAAGCCAAGGAAAATATCGACTTCTCCTTGTACGGAACGCCGCTTGAAAGCACGACCTATAAGTTCTCGAAATGCCTGCAAAAACGCTTTGGGATCATTCCCGGCGTTACAGACAAGAGCTATATTACCAACAGCTATCACGTACACGTAACCGAGGAAATCGACGCGTTCACGAAATTGAAATTTGAAAGCGAATTCCAGCAGCTTTCGCCCGGCGGCGCTATTTCGTACGTAGAAGTTCCCAATATGCAGGATAATATCCCTGCGGTGCTTTCCGTAATGAAGTTCATCTACGAGAACATTATGTACGCCGAATTGAACACCAAGAGCGACTATTGCCAAGTCTGCGGGTACGACGGCGAAATCCAAATTCAAACGGACGAAGCGGGCAAGCTGATTTGGGAATGTCCTCATTGCAAAAACCGTGATCAAGCAAAGATGAACGTTGCCAGACGTACCTGCGGGTATATCGGTACGCAGTATTGGAATCAGGGCAGAACGCAAGAAATTAAAGACAGAGTTTTGCATTTATAATCGATGAATTACGCTACGATAAAATGGACGGATATCGCCAACGGAGAGGGGGTACGCATTTCCCTGTTCGTCTCCGGTTGTACCCACCGTTGTAAAAACTGTTTCAATCAAATCGCTTGGGATTTTGCGTACGGCGAAGTTTTTGACGAAACCGTGCAGAAAAAAATCTTAGACGAGCTGGGCTCGGGCTATATCGCGGGGCTGTCGCTGCTTGGCGGCGAACCGTTAGAGCCGCAAAATCAAGCGGCGTTGTTGCCTTTTATAAAAAAAGTAAAAGAACTGTACCCCAATAAAACGATTTGGTGTTATACGGGTTTCGTTTTGGACGAAAGCACGGGCGTTTTAAAAGAAACGCATAAAAATACTCCCTTTACAAAGTCTTTAATTTCCGCGTTCGACGTGCTTGTTGACGGGCCGTACGTCGAAGAATTAAAGGATATTCGTTTGAAATTCCGCGGTTCGTCCAACCAAAGAGTTATCGACGTGCAAAAAACCTTAAAAAAAGGGGAATGTGTTTTATATTTGGACTAAATAAAAAACTCCGCCGCATACGATAAGGTATGAAGGTGGAGTTTTTTTCGCGCAAACTGTTTAAATTTTTTGCGTTAGGGGTCGTTTCTTTGTTTTTTGCGGGCGTTTTTATTACAGCCGTCCTGTTTTCAAACGTGAAAAAAGTAAGTTTTTCGGTCGGTTTTTATTATCTGGTAAGCGACGAGGGGTATACGGAAGCAAGCACCCATTTGATACAGCTTTCGGGCGGGGCAGGGTACGTATTGACGCACGAGGGAAAGGATTACTCCGTTTTGTCCGTATATCTCAACGAAGAGGACGGTATAGCCGTACAAACCGCCTTAAAAAAGGACGGAAAATCCACTTCGTTGCTTTATAAGGGAGTGCAATATCTCCATTTTAAAGGCAGAAAAGAAAAGCGGAACGCGGATATGTATCAATCGGCTTTGCGTACTTTATACGGTTATATTTCTTTGTTATCGCAAACGATTCGCCGTTTAGAAGAGGGAATGACGCAGGAGAGTTGTAAACGGGTACTTGCGCCCGTCGAGCGGCAATTTGGGTATATGCAAAAACGCTATCAAAATATATATCCGTCCTTTTCCAAAGTATGTTTTGACGCGGGAAAAGCCTTGTCTGCGTTGACAAATAAAACGTTATACGTAAAGGATTTGCGCTATTATTTATGCGGATTGAGTGAAAAATATCTAACCCTTGCGGAAGAGTTTTCCTTATAAGGGATAAATTTTATCAAAAAGGACAAAATTTTTAAAAAAGTACGCGAAAAACGCTTGCTTTTTTTATTTTTATTCAGTATAATGATAAAGCTGTCGTGAGGAGAGCGAATGCTACTGTGGCTCAGTCGGTAGAGCAGCTGATTCGTAATCAGCAGGTCGCCGGTTCAAGTCCGGCCAGTAGCTCCAAAAAATACAGTCAACCATCAGGTTGGCTGTATTTTTTTTGTTGCCTTTTTGAACCGTCTAGACCTGCTGATTAAAAAGACGGGGTCCCCAAAAATGAAAGCATTTTTGGGGTAGACAAAAGGTCGCCGGTTCAAGTCCGGCCAGTAGCTCCAAAAAAATATAGCCAACCATTGAGTTGGCTATATTTTTTTTGATTTTTCTGCGGTCTGGCTGGACTTGAGGGTGGGAGGCGTTTTGCGGGAGCAAAACGGTTTGCCTTACGAAAGCATAGAAAATTGTTGCTTGAAGGCAAACTGGACAATTGATAATTGTCCACCGGGGCGCGCCGCTAAAGGCGCAAGTCCGGCCAGTAGCTCCAAAAAATAAGGTTGGCGTTTGCCGACCTTGTTTTTTTATCGTTATAAAGAACCGTCTAAACTTATTGATTAAAAACACGATATATAAAACGGGGTCGGCAAACGCCGACCCCGTTTTATATAAATTTATTTGCGTTATTTTTTTCGTATACGATTGCGTAAATTTTCTCCGCGAAAATATCCGCCTCATAGCATTTTTTCGCCGCGCCCGTCAACCCGTCTTCGTCGTGCGCCCGTACAAGCAAAGGGAAAGAAGATTGCGAAAGCGCCGCCAAAACCTCGCTACGCTCTTTCTTTACACCCAAAACGCGGAGATAAAGAGGGGATTGAAGACTTTCCCGAATTAAATTTTCCTCAATTTTTAAAAGGTTTTGCAAAGCAATACGGCGAATTCTCGACGAGGTATATCTCGCGGAAGTCAGACTTTCGGCAAAACTTTTGGAAAGCGTCGCCGCTTTTTTAAAGGCGTTTTCCAAGCCCTCGGTGCAATCGCATACTTTTTTGATTTCTTCCGTGCTTTTTGAAAGAATGGCGTACTTTTCTAAAACTTCCAGTCTATTTTCTAAACTTTTCGGTACATCTTTTTTCACGAAATCAGGCAAACTTTTTTCAAAGTCCGCGCCGCTTTTTATCCCTTCCCGAATCGCCGTTGCTGACGAGTATTCGCCTTGCAGATTTTTGTCGTTATACCCGCCGCCAATCCGCTTAATCGGCAGAATATCTATCGAAGAATCTTTTTCATACAAAGCGCGGGTATACTCTAAGGCAAGGATATTGTTCGGCGAGCAGAGCAGCTCAAGGTCAATAAATCCCGCCCACGCGTCCGATCTTGCTTTGGCATAGCTTTTTCCCTGCGCAACGGCTTGTTTGATTCTTTCGGACACTTCTTTGGGCTCGCTGTTTAAAGACTTTGCCACCAGCTTTATCGCCGTTTTATTGGCGGTTTCACAGCCGAACGCAAGGTGCGTTACGGCGGGGATAGAAGAAAGGATATGCACAGCGCCTTTGGCAAAAATCTCTGCGTTCGAAGTCGCAAAAGGGGTGGGGAGTTCTAAAACGATATCCGCGCCCGCCTGCAAAGCGTGTTTTGCGCGAAGTTTCTTTTCTAAAATTGCCGCTTCTCCGCGTTGGACGAAATTCCCGCTCATAAGGCACAGCAAAGCGTCTGCGCCCGAAAGGCGTTTCGCCTCTTGCAGTTGAAAAAGATGTCCGTTATGAAAAGGGTTGTATTCACAAATAATCGCGCAAATTTTCATATAATTTCTTTTAATTCCTTTACAATAAGAAAAAGTTGTGCTATAATAAAAAGGACGGTTACGAGAAGCAAACAAACCTTTCTAACCGTTATTATACACGAAAATAAAAAATAAATAAAGCGTTTCAAGGAGCTAAACCATGAGAAATATTCTTGAAGAAATCAAATCGAAAGCAAAAGCCCTGCAAAAGACGATCGTTCTTTGCGAAGGCGAGGACAAAAGAGTCGTAAAAGCGGCGGCTGACGCTACCAAAGAAGGGGTTGCTAAAATCGTACTTTTGGGTAACGAAGCGGAAATTAAGGCAGCAAATCCCGACGTTGATCTTACGGGAGTTACGATTATTGATCCGTTGACTTCAGAAAAGTTGCCCGCATACAACGCAAAGCTTTGCGAATTGCGCGCGTCCAAGGGTATGACGGAAGAACAGGCGGCGAAATTAT
Source organism: Clostridiales bacterium (assembly GCA_015069295.1). Classification (GTDB taxonomy): domain Bacteria; phylum Bacillota; class Clostridia; order Christensenellales; family Borkfalkiaceae; genus Scatosoma. Next base: position 33,136 of record SVIW01000001.1, on the reverse strand, counting down.
TGACGGACGGCACCTATTTTGGGGCTATGATGCTGAAAATGGGGGACGTAGACGGTTTGGTTTCGGGGGCTTGCCATTCGACGGCAAACACCCTCCGTCCCGGTTTGCAAATTATCAAAACGGCGAAAGGAGTTTCCTCCGTTTCCAGCTTTAATTTGATGATTTGTCCTCCGCAGGGCAATCAATACTGTCCCGACGGTATGGTATTTTTCGCCGATTGCGGTTTAAATCCTACCTATACCAGCGAAGGTTTGGCTGAATGCGCTATTGCGACGGCAAACTCCGCAAAAGCCATCACGGGTATCGACCCGAAAGTGGCAATGCTCTCTTTCTCGACGAAGGGCAGCGCAAAACACGACAACGTTTCTATGGTTGCGGAAGCGGTAAAAATCGCAAAAGAAAAAGCGCCTGATTTGAAATTGGACGGCGAATTGCAGTTTGACGCGGCAATCGTTCCTTCGGTTGCGGCACTCAAAGCGCCCGAATCGGACGTAGCGGGACAAGCAAACGTATTTATTTTCCCCGACTTGCAGGCGGGCAACATCGGGTATAAAATCGCTGAACGCCTTGGCGGGTTTATGGCGGTAGGGCCTATTTGTCAGGGCTTTGCTAAACCCTTAAACGACTTGTCCAGAGGCTGTAAATCGGAAGATATCGTTGCGGCGGTTGCAATCACGGCGTTGCAAACGCAGCTTTAATAGAGGGAAATTATGAAAGTTCTCGTTATCAATTCGGGTAGTTCTTCCTTAAAATATCAGCTTATCGATATGGAAACGGAAGGGGTATTGGCGAAAGGCACCTGCGAACGTATCGGCATCGAAGGCTCGAAACTTATCCACAAAGCAAACGGCAAAGAATGGGTAGTGGAAAAGGCTATGCCCGACCATACCGTAGCCGTTTCCTTGGTGTTAACTGCACTCACCGACAAAGAAGCGGGGGTTATTTCCTCGATGCAGGATATCGACGCGGTAGGACACCGCGCCGTAGCTTCTGGCGAAGTCTTTAAAAAGCCCACTCTCGTAACGGACGAAAGCATTGCGAAAATGGAAGAGCTGTGCGACCTTGCGCCGTTACATAACCCTGCGGCGATTATCGGGGTAAAGGCTTGCCGCGCGGCGATGCCTAAAACGCCTATGGCGTTCGTGTTCGATACCAGTTTCCATTTTACGATGCCCGATTACGCGTATATGTATCCAATCGCTTACGAAGACTACGAAAAATACGCCATTCGCCGTTACGGCTTCCACGGCACTAGCCACAAATTCGTTTCGCAAGAAGCGGCGAAATATCTTAATAAATCGCCAGAAGAAATAAAGGTTATCACCTGTCATTTGGGCAACGGCTCGTCGATTACGGCGGTGGACAAAGGCAAGAGTATTGATACTTCGATGGGCTTTACCCCGCTTGCAGGCGTTCCGATGGGTACGCGTAGCGGCGATATCGACCCTGCCGCGGCGGAATATCTCGCAAAAAAAGAGGGAATGAATCTAAGCGAGGCGCTCGTTTACCTTAACAAAAAGTGCGGGGTTGCCGGGATTTCGGGCGTATCCAGCGATTTTAGGGATTTAACGGCGGCGCGCGATAACGGCAACAAGCGCGCGGCGCTAGCGCTCGATATGTTCTCGTACGCTTGTAAAAAATACGTCGGCGCGTATGCGGCGGCGATGAACGGCGTCGACTGTATCGTATTTACCGCAGGCGTAGGGGAAAATACCCCTTGCGTACGCGAAGCGATTTGCGAAAATATGCAGTATCTTGGTTTGGAAATTGACAAAGAAAAGAATTTGGAGAAGAACAACGGCTCTATCCGCGATATCACGGGAAAGAACTCCAAGGTGAAAGTTTTGATTATTCCAACCAACGAAGAATTGGTTATCGCGAGAGAAACCGTAGAATTATTATAAAATTTCGAAAAAATTACGCGAAAAAAAGTTGACAAAGTATTTCAAATATACTATACTTGTAAAGTCGGTTTTATGATGATTATCGATATAAGAAAATTAAACGCAGAAAAAAAGTATCGCGGGCATATGGAAATCGAATATTCCGCCCCTGAAACTTTCATACCCATTCCGTTCGTTACCTTCGACGGTCCTGTAAAACTCGTATTCGACTACGAACTGTTTGCAGACGATTCGCTTGAAATTCGCGGGAAAATCTTGTACAAGCTTATCGGGCAATGTTCAAGATGCTTAAAAAGCGCATCCGAAAGTGTTGAGGGCGATTTGGAAGCGTACTTTGAAAACCGTAAGGATTACGAAGATTACGGATACGCAAACGGAAAGGTAGATTTAACCCAAGCAGCGGAAGACGCGTTGATGGCAAGTATGCCTTTCTCGCTTTCCTGCGGGGATGCTTGCGAAGGTATTTCGTATAACGGATAAACTCGACCCTAAAATCAAAAGAATATAGAAGAGGTGTTAAAATGGCAGTACCCAAGAATAAACAATCGAAGAGCAGAACGAACAAGAGATTTGCAAACTATAAGGCAACGGCAGCTACGCTTGTAGAATGCCCTCATTGCCACGAATACGCAGAAGCGCACAGAGTATGCAAGCATTGCGGTTATTATAACGGCGTAGAAGTAGTTGCGCCCAAAGCAGAAAAGAACGACTAATTTCGTCTAATGCAGCATCATCAGACGGGTGGCTTTCAGCACCCGTCTTTTTGCGTTTTTCTCTTTCTGTTAAAACCAAGTAAAAATCTCTCGTTTGCTTGACAAAAACACGGAAAATTGCTATACTTTTCATAAGGAGAAAATAGCTATGCAAGAAAAATTTTCGATAACGGGTATGTCTTGCGCCGCTTGCTCTGCGGGGATCGAACGGACAGTTTCCCGTTTAAACGGGGTAAATAGCGTAACCGTATCCCTGATGGGGGAAACGATGCTCGTCGATTATGACGAAAGTCTTCTTTCCGCAAAGGAAATCATCGACGCCGTCCTTCATTTGGGGTACGGCGCGTCCCTTTTTGACGAAAATCTGTTTGCGGAGAAAAAGCCGCAGCCTGAAAAATTAAAAAATCGGTTTTTAATATCCTTAATCTTTTTAATTCCATTACTTTATTTTTCAATGGGCGGTATGATAGGATTGCCGCAACCCCGCGCAGAAATTTCGATTGCTTTGCAAGTCGCCTTGACCCTGATCGTAATCATTATTAACTTTAAATTCTTTACGAGCGGGTTTACGGCACTTTTTAAGCGTGTACCCAATATGGATACTTTAGTAGCACTCGGTTCGGGCGTTTCTTTTTTATACAGCCTTGTATTCAGCGTGTTTATTTATTTCAACAAAGCGGATAAAGGCGTGCATTTGTTTTACGAATCGGCGGCGATGATTTTGACTCTTGTAACGCTTGGGAAATGGCTGGAAGAAAGATCCAAACGAAAAACGGGGGACGAAATTGAAAAACTGATAAAGCTGATGCCTAATACCGTAACGGTAGAACGGGAAGGGATTGAAGAAAAGATTGCTTTTTCCAATCTTGCCGTCGGCGATACCGTTATTGTAAAACAAGGCGAATATATCCCCGTTGACGGAACGGTTATAGAGGGGCACGCTTTTGTCGACCGCGCGGCAATCACGGGCGAAAGTATGCCGATTGAAGTAGAAAAAGGCGGCACTGTTACGGGGGCGGACATCGTCAAGAGCGGTTATATCAAAATCGAAGCAAAAAAAGTAGGCGGCGAGACAACACTTTCCCAAATCGTCAAAATGGTAAAAGAGGCGGGAGCAAGCAAAGCGCCCTTGCAAAAAATAGCCGATAAAATCGCGGCAATTTTCGTGCCCGTCGTCGGCTTGATTTCTTTGGCTACTTTCGTGATTTGGCTGTTGACGACGCGCGATATATCCACAGCGGCAAACTACGCGATTTGCGTATTGGTGATTTCCTGTCCTTGCTCGCTTGGTTTGGCAACGCCCGTAGCGGTTATGGCGGCGACGGGACGGGGAATGGCTCTTGGAATTTTATATAAAGACGCAGAGGCGCTGCAAAAGGCAAAAGACGTCAATTGCGTGCTACTCGACAAGACGGCAACTCTGACGGTAGGCGCGCCAAAAACGACCGATTTTACGGCGTTTAACGGGGAGGAAAGCTATCTTTTACAGCTTTCTGCAGCGATTGAAAAACACTCCAACCATCCCATTGCGGAATGTGTTTACGCCTACGCCGAAGAAAAAATCGGAGTCTTGGATTTTGAAGTGGAAAATTACGCCTACGAAACGGGAAAGGGCGCAAAATGCGACTATGCGGGCAAGCGCTATTATTTGGGCAATCGGCGGTTACTTGCCCATCTTCCCGATAAAAAGCTTTATTCCTTGGAAAAAGACTACGCCGCACAGGGTAAAACGGCGGTATTTTTAGCAGACGAAGAGAGTTTGCTTGCGGTGTTTGCCGTAGCGGATACTTTGAAAACGGAAAGCAAAGCGGGGATAGACGCGCTGAAAAAACGCGGACTTCGTTTGGCGATGCTAACGGGGGACAACGAAAACGTCGCAAAAGCGATCGCAAGCGAAGTCGGCTTGGAAGAATATTTTTCCGAAGCCTTACCCAAAGACAAAGCGGAGGCTGTAAAACGCGTACAAACGGTGGGCGGTATCGTTGCGATGGTAGGCGACGGAATCAACGACAGCCCCGCGTTAAAAGCCGCCGATCTTGGAATTGCGATGGGCAACGGTACGGACGTTGCGATGGACGCCGCGGACGTCATATTATCCCGCGGGGATTTGCGCCTCGTTGATAAGAGTATAGAATTAAGCCGAAAGACCGTCCGCAATATCAAACAAAACCTGTTTTGGGCGTTTTTCTACAACTGTATGGCAATCCCCGTAGCCGCAGGCGCGTTTGCGGTTTTCGGAGTTTCCTTACAGCCGTGGATGGGTGCGGCGGCGATGTGCGTAAGCTCGTTGTTCGTCGTAACGAACGCTCTGCGATTAACCCGATTTGAAAAAACGAAGAAACCACTTAAAAAGGAGACGAGTATGCAAAAAACGATGAAAATTGAAGGAATGATGTGCCCCCGTTGCGTTGCGCACGTAAAAAAGGCGTTGGAAGGAATTGACGGCGTAAGCGAAGTGGATGTCAATTTAAAGAAGAAAACGGCTGTTTTCCACGCGGAAAACGTCGAGGACGAAGTACTAATCAATGCTATCGTTGAAGCGGGCTACGAGGTGAAAAAGCTCTCTTAAAAACGACAAAATCGATAAAAAAACGACGAGAGAGTACAGTATACGGGACAGAATATACGTTATCATATATCCAATAAAGCATATATTGGAGGTAAGTATGTCTCAAATGTTGTTACTCGATAAACGCACGCAAAGTCTGATCGAGGATTACGTTCCGCAAGGGGATATTCTCGACGGCGTTGTGTGCTTTTTTTCTGTTTTCGCCGATTATACGCGGGTAAAAATTCTTTCCGCGCTTGCGATTAGCGAACTTTGCGTTACCGATCTTTCTCGGATTTTGGATATCAACCAAACGACGGTTTCCCATCAGTTGCGCTTTTTAAAGAGCGCAGGCATCGTAAAAAGCTGCCGTCAGGGCAAAATCGTTTTTTACAGCCTCACCCACGAATCAATAAACGACGTAATCTTAAAAGGAATCGAGTTTTTGGGTTGTTAAAGGCGTATTTTTTCCTTTATTTCCTTGCAAAATTTTGCAATTTGGTATATAATAAGGTATATGGGCGAACTGAAAGAAAAACTAAATCTTTTACCCGACTCTCCCGGCGTTTATATTATGCTTGATAAAGACGGGATTGTTATCTACGTCGGCAAGGCGCGCGTCTTAAAAAATCGCGTGCGCCAATACTTTCATTCTTCCCAAAAATCGGAAAAAGTAGCGGCAATGGTTGAACATATCGCCGATTTTTATTATATCATTACGGCGAGTGAAATCGACGCGTTGGCTCTGGAAAACAACCTGATTAAAAAATACAAGCCCAAATATAATATCCTCTTAAAAGACGATAAAACCTATCCCTATATCAAGGTACACACGAAAGAGGAGTTCCCTCGCGTTTCCGTTACGCGAAAAATCAAAAAGGACGGGAAATATTTCGGTCCTTTTATGGGCGGTGTGCGCTGCGGCGAGCTATTGGATATCATCGGCTCGGTTTATAACGTGCGCACCTGCACGACGGCAATCGGAGCAAAGCCCAAAAAGCCCTGCCTTGCCTATCATTTAAAGCGCTGCCAAGCCCCGTGTGCGCATTTGTGCAGCAAAGAAGACTACGCAAAGCGGATAAAAGCAACTCTGTCTTTTTTGGACGGCAATTACGAAGAAGCCGAAGAGATTTTGCAACAAAAGATGCGCTTTTTTGCGGAAAACGAGGAATTTGAGTTGGCGATGGAATATCGGGAAAAGCTGGCGATGCTTTCTAAACTCAAATTAAAACGAATCACAGCGTTAAACCGCGATTTAAACGCCGATATTATCGCCTTAAAAACGAACTTTATCTATTCGTCGGTCAACGTATCGGTAACGAGAAAGGGGATAATGCAGGGCAGCACCTCGTTTGCCTTAGAGGACGGGTCCTTTTGCGAGGCGGACGCGCTGACGGGGTTTATTATCCAATATTACAACAACCACGAACTTCCCGACGAGCTCATCGTGCAGGAGTTTTGCGAAAAGGAACTCATTGAGCGGTATTTTAAAGAAAAATTCGATAAAAAAGTCAACGTCGTACTCGCCAAGCAAGGGGTTAAAAAGCAGCTGCTTGACATGGCGGAAAAAAACGCGGGCGAATACCTTTCCAAATCGATTGATAAAATCAAACACAAAAACGAGATGACGAAAAACGCTTGTCTTCGATTGCAAGAATTGCTTGGGTTAAAGAACTATCCAAAGCGTATGGAATGTTATGATATTTCCAATATCAGCGGGGTAGACAAGGTTGGGTCGATGGTGGTCTTTATCGACGGAGAATCGGATAGAAACAGTTACCGCCGCTTTAAAATCAAAACGGTCGAGGGCGCGGACGATTACGCTTCCCATCAAGAGATGATGAAGAGGCGTTTGGCAAAACTTGGCACGGACGAAGAAGAACGCTTTCCCCGCCCGCAGCTTATCGTTATCGACGGCGGGAAAGGACAACTTTCTTCCGTAAAAGAGGTCTTTGACGAGTTTGGCATTAAAGACATAGAACTGATTGCATTAGCAGAACGGGAAGAGGAAATTTTTACTTTGTATTCCCACGAGCCTATTCGTTTAAATCCGCGCGATTACGCGTTGAAAGTATTGCAACGGCTCCGCGACGAAGCCCACCGTTTTGCCGTTACCTATTTTAGAAACCTACATTCAAAACGTAATTTGGCTTCCGTTTTGGAAGAGATTGAGGGGATTGGCAAGAAAAAACGGTTGGCGCTATTGGACAAATTCGGTACGATTGACAAAATTATGTCGGCTAGCGAAAAAGAACTTTGTCTTGTCGAGGGCATTGGCGAAGAACTTGCCAAAAAAATCTATTCGTATTTTAAGGAACAAGTATAGATGCAAAAGATAAACTATCCGTTAATCGTCTCCGATTTCGACGGTACGCTGGTTAAAGAGGACGGTACGATTAGCGAATACACGAAAAAGACGATACGCCGTTATATAAACGACGGCGGAAAATTCGCCGTCTCCACGGGCAGAATGCCTGCGGGGATTTTACCGCGTATCCACGAATTGGGGCTTTCTGGGCTCGTTTGCTGCGGACAAGGTACCGCCATCGTGGAAATCGATACGAACGAAGTGCTGTTACACGGGCGTATGCCAAACGACGTCGCCGTAACGGTATGTAAGAAAATGGAAAGCTTGGGGTTGCATATCCACGTATACGACCTTTGGGACTATTATTCGAATATGGACGACGAAGCGTTAAAGCTTTACGAAAGCATTGTCAAAACGAAGGGTATCGTGGTGGCAGATAAGCCGATTTCTCAGTTTGTAAAGGAAAGCGGGCTTTGTCCGTATAAAGTCCTCGCAATGGTGGAAGAAAAGGACAACGAACGGTTTCGCTTAGAGCTTGAAAAGGAAAACTTTGAAAATTGCACGGTTACCCGCAGCAGTAAATTTTTAATCGAAGTGGGCAGCGCGTCCTATTCCAAGGGTACGGCGGTAGAATTTTTAGCAAACCGTTTTCAAATTCCTTTGGAAAAGACGATTGCCATTGGGGATCAGTACAACGATTTGCCGATGATAAAAAAGGCAGGACTTGGGATTGCCGTAAAAAACGCAGACGACGCGTTGCGCAGTGTTGCCACCGTGGCAAACTACACCAACGAAGAGGACGCCGTCGCGAAAATTATTGAAAAATACGCATACGGGGAGGAAGAAAAATGAGCGCGCAAGTAACTCAAAGCGTTATGTTGGATAAATTTGCATCCGACCTCAATTTAGAAATTATCTACACGGGCAGAGGGGTTGTTACCTTATCGAGTATGAGCGTCGAACGCCCGGGATTACAGCTTGCAGGCGGGTTTTTCAACTATTTCGACCCGCACCGCATCATCGTCATCGGACTTGCCGAATACGAGTATTTGCGCACCTTCCCTTCGACGGAGCGCAAAGAAAAACTCTGTTCTTTATTTTCGCACGGGGAATTGCCTTGCCTGATTTTAAGCCGCGATTTGCCCGCTTTACCCGAACTTGTCGAAACGGCGAAAAGCTATTCTTGCCCGCTTTTCCGTTCTCCGCGCGTTACCACCGACTTAATGAGCGATTTATACATCTATCTCAACCGTCTTTTAGCGCCGTCGATGACCGAACACGGCGTATTGATGGAGGTTTTCGGCGTAGGAATTTTACTGACGGGCAAAAGCGGCGTAGGAAAAAGCGAAACGGCAATGGAGCTGATTAAACGCGGACACCGTTTGATTGCCGACGACAACGTTATAATCAAAGAAATTGCCAACGAGTTATACGGCACCGCGCCCGATATTATCCGCTATTTTATGGAACTTCGCGGGATCGGGATTATCAACGTCAAAAGTATGTACGGCTCAGGCTCGGTTTTGGACGAGAAAAAGATACAGCTTATTATTCAGCTGGAAAATTGGCAGCAGGGCAAAGAATACGACCGCATCGGCGACGAAATGTCGTCCACGAGTTATTTCGGCATCAAAATTCCCAAACTGACCATTCCCGTCAGTCCCGGACGAAATCTTGCCATTATCATCGAAGTTGCCGCCCGTAACTTCCGTTTGAAGAGTATGGGTTACGACGCTTCGGAAGAATTGATTACCCGCAGTATAGGAAGATAATATAGGAAGATAAAATGTTGGAAATTTTAGCGCCGGCTGGCAACGCGGAGTGCGCGTTTGCCGCCATCGACAACGGAGCAAACGCTATCTATTTGGGCTTATCCGCCTTTTCCGCCCGTCAAGGCGCAGAAAACTTTGACGAGGCGGGTTTTCGCGCGGTTTTACAAAAAGCCCGTCTTTGCGGCGTAAAGGTCTACGTTGCGATGAATACCGTCGTGAAAGACGAGGAACTAGACGATTTTTTCAAAAACCTACTCTTCGTTTGGAACGAAGGGGCGGACGCTATTATTTTGCAGGACCCGTTTTTAGGCAAAGTTATCCACGAAAAATACCCCGACGTCGTTTTACATTTAAGCACGCAAGCGGGAGTATGCAATCTCTACGGCGCAAGATTCGCCAAAGAATGCGGATTTTCTCGGGTTATACTCGCCCGCGAAACACCGCTTGCGGAAATAGAACGAATTGCCGCTTATATCGAAACGGAAGTCTTCGTACAAGGGGCACTCTGCACTTGTTTTTCGGGACAATGCTATTTTTCCTCCTTTGCGGGCGGGAACAGCGGCAACCGCGGAAGATGTAAACAGCCTTGCAGAAAACGCTATATTTTAGACCGAAACGGCAACACGAAAAAAAATTACGCCATTTCTCTTTCCGATTTATCCGTCGGGGAGGATATAGAAAAACTCGTTCAAGCGGGCGTGGTTTCCTTTAAAATCGAGGGGAGAATGCGCCGCGCCGAATACGTTGCCGCCGCCGTAAAATATTATCGCAGTATCTTAGATAAGCAAGCGGGCAGAGAAAAAGCGTTATCCGATTTGAAACGCACGTATAACCGCGGAAACTACACGCGCGGGCTTGCTTTTGGACAGGACAAGCGTTTTTTATCCACGGCAGTACAAGGGCATATCGGCGAAAAGGTCGGCGTGGTCAAGGTGCAAAACGGCAGTTATTACGTAGCGGGGGCTTTCTCGCCTTCTCAGGGCGACGCTTTTAAAATTTTACGCGACGGGCAAGAGGTTGGCGGCGCGTACTTTGTGAAAAAAGACAAAAAAGGTTTTATCATCGACTCCAAAACCCGTTTACGCAACGGGGACGGCGTCTTTATTACGACGGATACAAGGGTAAATTCCAGTCTGTTGCAGGCGCAAAAAAAAGGCTCTCTTTCCTTGTCGCTTTCTTTCCGCGAAGGGGAATTGCCCGCGCTTTCTTGCGGCAGTTTTTCAATGCAAGGCGAAACCCCTTTACAAACGGCGCAAACCCGACCGTTGACGGAAGAGGAATTGAAAACCTGCTTTTTAAAAACGGACGGCTTGCCCGCGGATATTTCTTTTGAGCAAATCCTTTTAGAGGGGAATATTTTCCTGCCAAAATCGGAATTAAACGCCCTGCGCCGCAACTTTTATAAAACTCTTTGCGAGCGTCTTATCAAAGGCGACAATACGCAGTATTCGTACTCGCCGATATCCTTGCAAAAGCCGCAGGGTAAAAACGAAAAACTCGCCGTAATCGCCGAGGACTTTTCAGGGGTAAAGACAGATATCGCCATTTATAAACCAAGCGATTTTTCTCTGCCTCTCCCCGAAGCTTTCGTAAACGGAAATTTTGAAAAATATCTTTATTTCCCCGCGTTTGCCACGCAAAAAGACCTCGAAAGTATATCGGCAAACATAAAGCTTGGAACTCTCGACGGAATATACGCGGAAAACTACGGCGGAATTGCTTTTGCGCAAGAACAATGCGTAAAAGTGTTCGCCGGGACGGGTTTTAATCTTTTTAACAGACTTTCCGTCGGCGAACTGTTAAAGATACCCGCGCTTTCTTATTACACCCTTTCTAAGGAATGTACTTATGGCGAAGGGAAGTTCCTCGTCGGAGAAAAAGCCTTCGTTCTTTCCTCAGGCAATCTAAAAATAATGGATCTTTGCTATTGTCCGTTTGAAAAAGACTGCGCCCGCTGCGATAAGCGCAAAATCTACGGGCTGACGGATGAAAACGAGCGCCGTTTCCCCGTGCGCAGGTATCAATCCGCCGACGGACGCTGCCGTTTCGAAGTCTATAATTGCGCCGATCTTATCGGCACGGGCATTGACGGAGCGGGGCGGCTGCTCGACCTTTCCCTGCAATCCAACGCAGCGCAAGCCGCTATGGCAAACGACTTAGAAGAAAAACAAAAAACGCTATATGAAAATCACACCTCAGGGCATTCTAAACGGGGAGTGTTATAGGATAACTATGAATCGGAAAGCCATTGAAAAAACCGAACTGAATAAAATTCTTTCCCTTGCCGCCGTCTACGCGGTTACGGACGGGGGCAAAGAAAAATTGGAAAGAACCGAGCCCGCCGCAACGCTTGACGAGGTAGGGTATCGTTTACGCTGCACGAAAGAGGGGTTAAAGCTGCTCTTTACCCACGGCGTTTCAAAAATCGAGTATTTCCAGCCCTTTTTCGACGAGCTGGAACGGGCGAAAAAAGGCTCGGCGTTATCTCCTAGCGAACTGTTAAAAACCGAAGGGTTGCTTCGTTCTACCCGTATTGCGTATAAGAGTATTTCGGGAATTTCAGACGAAGAAATTACTCTTTTAAAGGAAATTGCCAACCGTTTGTATTTCGACGAACGTTTAGAAGAGGATATCCGCACGAAAATTTTAAACGATACGGAAGTGAGCGATTACGCCAGCGATAAACTGTATTCTCTTCGCCGTGAAATCCGTCTTTTAAACGAACGTATCCGCACCCGCCTTTCCGAGTATTTGACGGGCGCGGAAGGCAAATATTTACAAGACGGCATTATCACGATGCGGGATAACCGCTACGTTTTGCCCGTGCGCGCCGAATATAAGCGCAACGTAAAAGGCTTTATCCACGACCGTTCGGCAAGCGGCGCAACCTTCTTCATTGAACCGGAAGAGGTTTTGGAGATGAATAACGAGCTCCGTTCTCTCGTGCTGGACGAAAAAGAAGAGGTAGAAAGAATTTTAGGCGAACTTTCTCGGCGAGTCGGGTTTATGGGCGAAGAGTTAAAAAAGGACATCGAAACGTTGGAAGAGCTCGACGTTATCTTTGCCCGCGCCGAATACGGCTATAAACAAACCTGCGTTATGCCTGAAATCAACGATAAAGGGATTTTATCTATCGAAGAGGGCAGACACCCGCTTATCGATCGGAAAAAAGTCGTGCCCGTCAGCTTGGCTTTGGGGGACGAGTATCGGTTTTTATTGATTAGCGGTCCGAATACGGGCGGTAAAACGGTTACTTTGAAGATGGTCGGACTCTTTTGCTTAATGGCGATGTGCGGGCTTTTTATCCCCGCAAAACGGGCAAAGTTATCGATTTTCGAAGAGATTTACTGCGACGTGGGCGATTCGCAAAGCATTGAAGAAAGTCTCTCGACCTTTTCTTCCCATATCACCAACGTCATTCATATCGTCAACAACGCAAACACCCGTTCTTTGGTGCTTATCGACGAGCTGGGCGGCGGAACGGATCCGGACGAGGGGCAAGCCTTGGCAAAAGCCATCGTCGCGCATTTGCTTAAAAGCGGCTGCGCAGGCGTGGTTACGACCCATTATACCGCGTTAAAAGAATTTGCTTTTGCGCAAAAAGGGATTGAAAACGCGTGTATGGAATTCGATTCGAACACCTTGCAGCCCTTGTACGTAATGAAAATCGGAGTGCCGGGGTCGAGCAACGCCTTGGCAATATCGCGAAGATTTGGCTTAAAGGAAAGCATTTTACAAGACGCGCTTTCTTCCCTTTCCGAGGACGTGCAAAAGTTTGAAAACATCGTCCGCAGCGCGGAAGAAAGCCGAATTCTTGCCGAGGAAACGTTAAAGACGAGTAACCGTCTAAAAGCCGAATGGCAAGCCAAATTGGACGAAGTAGAAAAAGAGCGGGAACGATTAAAAAAAGAAAAAGAAAAATTATACGTTTCCGCAAAAGCGGAATCCCGACGCATCATTAACGACCGTACGGCGGCGGCAGAAGAAATTTTACACGAAATCGAGGAGATTTTCGCCAAAGAAAATCTTTCTGAGTCCGATTTAATCAAAGCTCGTACCTTGAAAAACCGCTTGGCAGACAAAGCCTATGAAAGCGAAGCGGAAGAAAATTATCGCCCGCAATATACTCCCGTACAAGCGGATAAACTCAAAATCGGGGATAGGGTGTACGTTGGCAACATCGGGCAGGAAGGAGTGGTACAAAGCCTTCGTTTAGCAAAGAACGAAGCGGAAATCCTTTGCGGGAATATTCGTATCCGAAGTAAATTCTCCGACCTTTCTTTTATGATTTCTCCTTCGAATGCGCAAAATAAAAAGGACGAGAAAAAACGAAACAAAAACGGAAATGCTTCTAACGTCCGCGTCCAAAAAACTTTGTCCGCAAAACCTGCGCCTACCTTGGAAATCAACGTAATCGGGTACACGGTACACGAAGCCCTGCCCGAGGTCGAGGCGTTTATCGACGCGGCGGTTATCGCCAATTTGGAAGAAGTGCGTATCGTACACGGTATGGGGACGGGGAAACTCCGCGCGGGGATTCACGAGTTTTTACGCGGCTTAAAAAACGTGGAAAATTACCGTCTTGGCAAATACGGCGAGGGGGAAACGGGGGTTACGATTGTAAAAATCAAATAAAAACGCATAACCTTGTAAAAAGAAAAATAGGATAAACTAATCTTTTTTCGAGGTAACGGTTTTGTTTGACAAGAAACGAAAAAAATCTTCCCTATCTTTAAAGCTGAAAATTGCCACCAATCTTGCGCTTTGCACCCTCGTCGTTTCTATCGGGGCGCTTTGTCTTTCCCCGCTCTCCAAAGAGATTTCCACAAAAGGGGAAGACCAGCAGATTTACCGCTCCGCCGGCGAAAACGCAGTGGGAGTTTCGTTGATGTTCAACGTGTATTGGGGCACGGACGAGGTGTACCGTATTTTAGAAATTTTACAAGCACACGAAGCGAAAGCCACCTTTTTTATCGGCGGCTCGTGGGCGGACGATAACGTCGCTTGTTTAAAAGCTATCCACGAAAAGGGACACGAAATCGGCAACCACGGCTATTTTCATAAAGACCATAAAAAACTGTCGGTTGCGGAAAACGAAAAGGAAATCTCCAACTGCAACCGTTTTATTGAACTGGCGATTGGAGAAAAAGTAACCCTTTTCGCGCCGCCCTCAGGCTCGTACGGCGATACTATGCTAACCGCCTGCAAGACGCTTGGTATGAAAACGGTGCTTTGGTCAAAAGACACTATCGATTGGCGGGATAAAAACGCAAAAATAATTTATACCCGTGCGACGAAAAACGTAAAAAAAGGGGATTTTATTTTGATGCACCCTATGGCGGAAACCGCCGACGCGTTGGAACTTATTTTAAATTATTATGAAAACAATTCCTTGAAAACGGTTACCGTTTCCGAGAATTTACAGGAGAAAGTATAGATGGTATACGAAAAACGTTATGAAAACGGGCTGCGGCTCGTTGTAAAACAAATACCCGGATTGATGTCCGTAACGATGGGAATTCTCGTCGGAACGGGCGCAAGCGCGGAAACGGACGAGGAGGACGGTATCTCGCATTTTATCGAGCATATGCAGTTTAAAGGCACGAAAACGCGCAACGCCTTTGAAATTTCCGACGCGTTCGACCGTTTGGGCGCGCAGGTAAACGCCTTTACGGGAAAAGACCTTACCTGTTATTATTCGAAATGCACGACCGACCATACGTCGGATTGTTTTGCTTTGCTTGCCGACCTTTTCTTAAACTCCACCTTCCCCGAAGAGGAAATGGAACGGGAAAAAGGGGTCGTTTGCGAAGAAATTTCTATGAACGAGGACACTCCCGAAGATTTGTGCCTCGATCTCCTTTCTCGTGCGTTCTACGGCAAAGAAAATTACGGCAGAAATATTTTGGGCACGACGGAAAACGTAAAAAGTTTTTCCCTCTCGGATATTTTACGCTATAAAAAAGCCCGTTATTGCCCCGAAAATATCGTTATTTCCTTTGCGGGCGGGGTAGACCCTACAACGGCGCAAGCTTTGGTGGAAACGTGGTTTTCCGCCTTGGAAAAGGGGGAATACGAGGAAAGAAAACCCAAAATCCTTACTTGCCACCAAACTCTTGTAAAGCGCAAGCCTATCGAACAGATGCATCTTGCCATTGCCTATCCCTCTTTCCCGCGCGGAGACGAAAGAGAGGATGTCGTCAGCGCAATCAACGCCATTTTAGGCGGTTCGATGAGCGCAAGACTCTTCCAAGAAGTACGGGAAAAACGCGGGCTTGCCTACTCCGTCTATTCCTATTTATCGCCTTTCCCCGAAATCGCAACGCAAAACATTTACGCGGGCGTTAATCCCAGCAAATTGGAAGAAGCGTACGAGGCAATCGGCGAAGTTATCAAGGACTTAAAGGAAAACGGCATTACCAACGACGAGTTTATGCGCAGCCGCGAGCAAATGAAAGCGGGTATGTTTTTCAGCAACGAAAGCAGCAATTCGCAAATGCTCTTGTACGGTAAATATATGCTGTATTTTAATAAGATTTTCGACTTTGAGGACAAGCTTGCCCGTATCAACGCTATGACCTACGACAGGGCGAAAGAGGTGCTTGCCCAAATGTTCGACGAGGACAAAAAGGCGATTGCGCTGGTCGGCAATACGGATAAGCCCCTTTGCTTTTAAGTATGGACGAGGAAAGAAAAACGGGGCTTCCGCCCGTCTATGATAGCAACAGCAGAGTGCTGATTTTAGGCAGTTTTCCGTCGGTAAAAAGCCGAGAAACAGCGTTTTATTACGGACACAAGCAAAACCGTTTTTGGAAGATGCTTTGCGGTTTTTTCGGCGAGAATATCCCCGATACGACGGCGGCAAAAAAAGACTTCCTTCTTCGCCGCCAAGTTGCACTTTGGGATATGGTCGTGTCTTGCGAAATCCAAGGGTCTTCCGACGCTTCCGTAAAAGGGGCAGCCCTTGCCGATTTAAACGAAATCCTCGATAAAGCGAAGATAGAAAAAATTTTGCTAAACGGCAGCCTTTCCTATCAACTGTTTTTACAAAAATACGCAGGGTTAGCCCTGCCGTACGTAAAGATGCCGTCCACCAGCCCCGCAAACCCGCGATACGACGAAGCCGTTTGGAGAGAAGAACTTGCCGAAGTATTTAAACCCTTTAAAAACTATTTCCCAACCAAATAACGAAAAATAAAAAGGGCACTCCCTTAAAAAAATAAAAACCAACGAAAGGAAAACTATGGACATTTTACAAACTATTACCCAAGAATTTTCTCTGCACCCCACTCACGTAAAAAACATCGTCGAGCTTATCGACGAGGGGAACACCATTCCCTTTATTGCCCGTTACCGTAAGGAAATGACGGGGGCTTGCGACGATCAGGTACTTAGAGAATTAAACGACAGATTAAACTATCTCCGCAACCTTGAAAAGCGGAAAGAAGAAGTTAAAAACGCCATTACCGAGCAGGGAAAAATGACGGAAGAAATCACTCTCGCCTTGGAAAAAGCGACGACGCTTACCGAGGTGGAGGATATTTACCGTCCTTATAAACAAAAACGGAAAACGCGCGCGTCCGTGGCGATTGCCAAAGGCTTGCAACCCTTTGCCGATACGATTTTGTCGCAAGACAAGACGGTCGTTTTAAAAACGGAAGCGGAAAAATATCTCTCCGACGAAGTAAAAACGGTAGAAGAGGCGATTGCGGGCGCGCAGGATATTATCGCGGAAATTATCTCCGACGACGCGGCAACGAGAAAGAAACTGCGTAATTTCTTCTTTAACCACGGTGAAATCACCTCTTGTTACGCCAAAAACAAAGAGTCGGAAGACGAGGCGAAAACCTACGGTATGTACGCCGATTATAAAGAGCCCGTCAGCGAAGTCAAAAGCCATCGAGTCCTCGCTTTAAACAGAGGGGAAAAGGAAGAATTTTTAAAGGTTTCTATCGTCGTAGACGGCGATTTTGCAAAGCGTATCGCAGGCGCAGGCTTTTTGCGTAGCGACGGGGGAGAATGTTCGGCAATCGTAAAAGCAGCCGCGGAAGACGGGTACGACCGTCTGATTGCCCCGTCCGTAGAACGGGAAGTCCGCGCGCAGCTCTTTGACGAAGCCAGCGAACAAGCGATTAAAATGTTCGAGCTCAATTTAAAGCCTTTGCTTATGCAGCCGCCCGTCAAGGACAAAATTACGATGGGTTGGGACCCTGCGTTCCGTACGGGCTGTAAAATTTGCGTAGTAGACGGTACGGGCAAGGTGCTGGATAAAACGGTCGTTTTCCCCACGCCCCCGCAAAATAAAACCGCCGAAGCCAAAGTCGTATTGAAAAAACTAATCGAAAAACACGCCGTCGAGGTTATCTCCTGCGGTAACGGCACGGCAAGCAAGGAAAGCGAGATTTTTATTGCCGACCTTATCAAAGAAATCAAAGCGGAAACGGGCAGAGAGGTAGCATACGTCATCGTCAACGAAGCGGGCGCGTCCGTATATTCGGCAAGCGCTTTGGGCGCGGAAGAGTTCCCCGAATATGACGTTACGGCAAGAAGCGCCGTTTCGATTGCACGCCGCTTGCAAGACCCGCTTGCAGAGCTGATTAAAATCGACCCCAAATCCATCGGGGTTGGACAGTATCAACACGATATGAACGAAAAACGCTTGGACAGCGCGCTTTCGGGGGTATTGGAAGACTGTGTAAACAGCGTAGGGGTAGACCTCAATACCGCCAGCGTTTCTTTGTTAAAATTCGTGGCGGGCTTGAACGCGTCCGTAGCGAAAAATATCGTATCCTATCGTGAAGAACACGGAAAGTTCAAATCGAGAAAACAATTATTAAAAGTTCCGAAATTGGGAGAAAAAGCGTATACGCAATGCGCGGGGTTCCTTCGTATCGACGGCGGGGAAAACATCTTAGATAATACAGCCGTACACCCCGAATCGTACGCAAAAGCGGAAAAATTACTTGCGTTGTTCTCGTACACGAAAGAGGATGTAAGAGCGCGTAGAATCGCCGATTTACGCCAAAGAATCAAAGCCTACGGCGAAGAAAAGGCGGCGAAAGAAACCGAACTCGACCGCGCAACCCTTTCCGATATCGTTACCGAACTTATGAAACCGGGCAGAGATATCCGTGAGGGCTTGCCTGCGCCGATTTTGCGGAAAGACATTATGGGCATTGAAGATTTGAAAGTGGGTATGGAATTGACGGGTACCGTGCGTAACGTTGTAGATTTCGGCGCGTTTATCGATATCGGCGTACATCAAGACGGGCTCGTGCATATTTCGGAAATCACGGAAAAATATATCCGCCATCCGTCCGAAGTTTTAAAGGTTGGGCAGGTCGTACAAGTTTGGGTAAAAGACGTAGACGTGAAAAAGAACCGCATCGGCTTGACGATGAAAAAGAAACAAAAATAAATGTAATAAAAATACTTGACATTTTTTGTAAAAACGGTTAAAATAAAACTACTTAAATCTTGAAAATAAAATCACGGAGGAGATTTTTATGTTAGAAAAAGTTCAAGCATTGCTTGCAGAAGCTCTTAACTTGCCCGTAGAAAAGGTTACGGCAGATTCGAAGATCGTAGAAGATCTCGGTGCAGACTCTTTGGACGTTGTCGAACTGTTAAGCCAGCTCGAAGACGAATTCGGCGTAGTGATTCCCGATGAAGAAGTCGAAAACCTCGTTACGGTCGGCGACGTTGCTTCGGAAATTGAAAAGCTTGTAAAATAAGCCTTTTAAAGCCCTCCCGAATGTGGGAGGGTTTCTTTTATGCGTTTTACAAAATGTCCTTGCAAACGATTGCTTAAAATTATTTTATATGGTATAATTTACAAATAAAAAACAATTTGAGGTGTAAAATGTTACAAGTTACCGGAGTTTCCCTGCAATACGGCAGCAAAAAACTGTTCGAAGACGTAAATTTGAAATTCACGAAAGGAAACTGCTACGGCATCATCGGCGCAAACGGCGCGGGAAAATCCACCTTTTTAAAGGTGCTTTCGGGTGAAATCGAACCGCAAAAAGGCTACGTTTCTATGGATAAAAACGAGCGTATGTCCGTTTTGCAGCAAAACCAAAATATGTACGATAACGAAACCGTTTTGCGTACGGTTATGCTTGGGTATAAACGCCTTGTCGAGGTTATGGACGAAAAAGACGCGTTATACGCTAATCCCAACTTTTCCGAAGAAGACGGTATCCGCGCCGCCGATTTGGAAAGCGAATTTGCGGAAATGAACGGCTACGACGCCGAATTTCAAGCAGCGCAGCTGTTAAACGCTTTGGATATCCACGAAGATTTGCATTATTCTTTAATGGCAG
This sequence comes from Clostridiales bacterium, assembly GCA_015069295.1. Lineage (GTDB taxonomy): Bacteria > Bacillota > Clostridia > Christensenellales > Borkfalkiaceae > Scatosoma. The sequence continues at coordinate 13,566 of SVIW01000001.1, read as the reverse complement.
ATTTGGATGCAAAGCAAAAGGTCCGCGTCCTGCTTGCGCAGGCATTGTTCGGCGACCCCGACGTCTTGCTTTTGGACGAGCCTACGAACAACTTGGATATTAAGACGGTAAGATGGCTGGAAAACTATTTGATGGATTTTGAAAATACCATTATTATCGTTTCCCATAACCGCCACTTCCTCAATAAAGTATGTACCAATATCTGCGACGTTGACTTTGGTAAAATCAATATGTACGTCGGCAACTACGATTTTTGGTATCAAACCAGCCAGCTTTTGGCTCGTCAGCAAAAGGAACAAAACAAAAAAGCCGAGCAGCGCGCAAAAGAATTGCAAGAATTCATCGCTCGATTTGCGGCAAACGCTTCCAAATCCCGTCAGGCAACTTCGAGAAAGAAAGAGCTTGAAAAACTTACGATCAACGACTTTAAACCGTCTTTGCGTAAATATCCGTACATCGATTTCAAATTTGAAAAAGAAATCGGCAACGATATTTTGATGGTAGAGGGCTTGACGAAAGAAGGGTACTTCAACGACCTTTCCTTTACCGTGCAGAGAGGGGAAAAAATCGGTATCGTTTCGGACAAGAGCACCACGCTTACGATGCTGTACGATATTTTGATGGGCAAAGAACAACCCGACGCTGGGACGGTAAAATGGGGAAAGACTATCTCCGTTTCCTATTTTCCGCAAAATAATAACGAATATTTCCAAAACTGCGATTTTAACCTCGTCGAATGGCTGTCGCAATATTCTTCCGACCATTACGAGGAATATCTCCGCGGCTGGCTCGGCAGAATGCTCTTTTCGGGCGAAGAGGCTTTAAAACAGGCAAAAGTCCTCTCGGGCGGCGAAAAAGTTCGTTGTATGCTCGCAAAAATGATGTTAGAGGGCAGCAACTTCCTCATCTTCGACGAACCGACCAACCACCTCGACCTCGAATCGATTACCGCTTTAAATAACGGGCTTAGCAACTATCGCGGCTGTATGCTGTTGACCTCGCACGACCAAGAATTGATGAACACGGTTGCAAACCGTATTATTGAAATCAACGGCGGCAAAACCTACGACAGACAAGTAACCTACGACGAATACGTAGAGGAAAAACACGTTTAATTTGTAGAAAAAGAACGAAAGACAACCCCAAAAAACGGGCGTTGTCTTTTATTTTTTCCCATTTTCAACATTTTTCGACTAAATATTGAAAAATAATTAAATTTTCTTCAATAAATATTCGAATTTATTGTTCAATATTATTTACAAAGGTAAAAATATGTAGTATAATAGGAGCACTCCTTCAATCGAAGAAGAAAAAATTTTTTTAAAGGAAGTGTTTTTATGAAAACAAACTCGGTTATTTTATTGGAATCAAACAGTGCCGTACTTACGCAATTGAAAGAGGCGTTTGACGAAAGCAAAGACTTTCACGTGTTGTACGCTGGGGACGACGGGGACGAAGGGATAAAGGAAATTTTAAAATTAAAACCCGACCTTGTTATCGTTGGAATGTTCTTAAAAGGTACGGATGGCTGCGGTATTATTCGCACGGTGAAAAAGACGTGGGCGGAGGCAAAAATCGTCGCAACGGGGGTTGCGTCCGATACTCTTATCGAACGCGCGATGGGCGAAGGCGCCGTCTATTATTTGGTAAAGCCGTTCAGTTTACAAACGGCGTTAGAGCGTATTCGCGAATTGGTAAAAACCCAATCCGCCGTTAAAGAGCCGTCCGTTGCAAAACGTGCGCCCGTAACCGTAGAAGAGAAAATCAGCGAAATCTTTATTTCCATCGGTATTCCGCCGCACATCAAGGGCTACGGCTATCTTCGCGAAGGGATTAAAATGACCATTGAACGCCCGTACGTCATCAATAGCGTTACGAAAGAGCTGTATCCGTCCATCGCTAAAAAATTCCAAACCACGGCAAGCAAAGTCGAACGGGCAATCCGCCACGCTATTGAGGTTGCGTGGAATCGGGGCAGAATCGACGCCATCAACGCTATTTTTGGAGCGAGAATTTATTTAGGGAACGAAAAACCGACCAATAGCGAATTTATTGCGCTGGTTGCCGATAAACTCATTTTGGAAAATATGGGATAAAAAAAGTAGGACTGAAATCAGTCCTACTTTTTTTATTTGGAGGTGCAGCGAATTAGTACATACCACCCATATCCCCGCCGGCAGGCGCCATAGGCGCGGGAGGGGTAGGAATATCGGTTACGATGCTTTCCGTCGTCAGCAAAGTGGAGGCGACGGACGCCGCATTTTGCAATACCGAACGGGTAACTTTCGTCGGGTCGATAATACCGCTTTCTACCATATCGCAATATTTATTATTCAAAGCATCGAACCCGAAGTTCGCTTTTTTCGAAGAAAGCACTTTATCCACGATAACCGAGCCGTCCAAGCCTGCGTTTTTCGCAATCTGTCTGATGGGTTCTTCCAACGCCTTCAAAACGATGCTTGCGCCCGTCTTTTCGTCGCCGTTCAACGCCGCAACCAATTTCTTAACGGCAGGAACTGCAGAGAGGAGGGCGCTGCCGCCGCCGGGCACGTACCCTTCTTCTACCGCCGCGCGCGTAGCCGCCAAAGCGTCGTCGATACGCAACTTCTTTTCTTTCATTTCTACTTCGGTTGCTGCACCTACGCTGATAACCGCAACGCCGCCCGCAAGTTTAGCAAGACGTTCTTGCAATTTTTCTCTATCGTAGTCGGATTTGGTTTCTGCGATTTGCGATTTAATCGAAGCGATACGCGCTTTGATTGCCTCTACTTCGCCAGCCCCGCCAACAATCGTCGTATTTTCCTTATCTACCTTTACGGAAGAAGCTCTACCCAGCATATTGGGGGTAACGTCCTTGAAATCCAAGCCCAAATCGGAAGAGATGACTTCGCCGCCCGTCAAAACCGCGATATCGCGAAGCATTTCCTTTCTTCTGTCGCCAAACCCGGGAGCTTTTACCGCAACCGAATTAAATACGCCTTTTAATTTGTTGACGATCAACGCCGCCAAAGCGTCGCCTTCTACGTCTTCGGCAATGATAAGCAGCTTTGCGCCTTGCTGTGCAAGGGGTTCGATAACGGGCAAAATTTCCTGCAAAGAGGAGATTTTCTTGTCGGTGATGAGGATATACGGATTTTCCAAAACCGCTTCCATTTTATCGGTATTCGTTACCATATACGCCGAAGCATACCCTCTATCGAACTGCATACCTTCTACGGTAGAGAGCTCGGTGTTCATCGATTTGCCTTCTTCTACGGTGATAACGCCGTCTTTGCCGACGATTTCCATCGCCTTAGCAATCAAAGCGCCGACCTCGGGATTACCTGCGGAAATCGAAGCGGTCTGTTCGATTGCCTTGTTGCTTTCCACCGATTTGGAAATCCCTTTCAAATGCTCAACCGTTACGTCAACCGCCTTTTTAATACCTTCTTTCAAAATAATAGGGTTCGCGCCAGCCGCAAGGTTTTTCAAGCCCTCGCGCACGATCGCCTGAGCCAAAACGACAGCCGTCGTCGTACCGTCGCCCGCAACGTCGTTCGTTTTGGTGGATACTTCCTTTACGAGTTGCGCGCCCATATTTTCAAACGGGTCGTTGAGTTCGATTTCTTTTGCAATCGTAACGCCGTCGTTCGTGATGAGGGGAGCGCCGAATTTTTTATCCAAGACAACGTTTCTGCCCTTAGGTCCAAGGGTAATTTTCACGGTGTCTGCCAAAACGTTGACACCTGCTTCCAATGCTTTTCTTGCGTCTTCTCCGTATTTAATCTGTTTCGCCATTTTCTTTCTTCTCCTATATTTTTATCAGTCTTCCACAACGGCAAGAATGTCGCTTTGTTTCAAAATCGTAAATTCTTTCCCGTCTACTTTAAAATTCGAACCTGCATAATTCGAGCAAAGCACTTTATCGCCAACCTTCACCTGCATAACGATTTCTTTCCCGTCAATAATCCCGCCGGGACCTACGGCAACAACCTGACAGGTCTGGGGTTTTTCCTGTGCGGAAGAGGGGAGATAAAAACCGCTTTTCGTCTTCTCTTCTACGGTTACGCTTTCGACAACTACCTTGTCAAACAAAGGTTTAATATTCATACTATCCTCCAAATTTTGCCCAAATACGGGCGATATTTTTTATACGAATATATTATAAACGCTTTTATCACTATCTCAAACAAAAAAATTGAAAAATCTTCCAAAAAATTTATGGAAAAACATATTTGTAAAATCTTCTATAAAAGATTGCATTTTCCATAAAAAGATGATATAATTACGATAGAATAGTGTGTTATAAGGAGAATTGTTTTTATGTCGATGGACAAATGGGACAAACGTTTTATGGAATTGACGGAAACGGTAGCGGGCTGGTCTAGCTGTTATCAACAAAACCGCCACGTCGGCGCGGTAATCGTCAAGGACAAACGAGTGATGGCAACGGGCTATAACGGAGCACCCGCGGGCGTAAAAAGCTGCGAAGAAAAAGGGGAATGCTTGCGTAGAAAACTCAATATCCCCAGCGGTACCCGTCAAGAGCTCTGCTTTGCCGTTCACGCCGAACAAAACGCCGTTATCCAAGCGGCAAGACACGGCATCAATATCAGCGGCAGCACTTTGTATTGTACCCATCAGCCCTGCGTGATCTGCGCGAAAATCATCATCAACGCAGGTATTACGCGAGTCGTATATAAGCACGGCTATCCCGACGAATTTTCCTTACAGCTTTTCAACGAAGCCAACGTAAAAGTGGAAAAATTCGAGGACTAATCGACAACCCCGTTATTTTTAACCTGCTCTATTTGCGGGATAACGGAAAATTTAAAAGGAGAGAGAACTATGAACCCTATCGTAACTTTTGAAATGGAAGACGGTAAAACCTTTAAAGCGGAACTCTATCCCGAAAAAGCCCCTAACACCGTCAATAACTTTTTATCCTTGGTAAACAAGGGATTTTATAACGGCGTCATCTTCCACCGCGTTATCGCAGGATTTATGATCCAAGGCGGCGATCCCGAAGGAAAGGGTACGGGCGGACCCGGATATCATATTAAAGGGGAATTTTCCTCTAACGGATTTAAGCAAAACGATATCGCGCACGTCCGCGGCGTACTTTCGATGGCGCGTGCACAGCACCCTGACTCTGCGGGCTCGCAATTTTTCGTAATGCACGACGACGCGGATTATCTCGACGGGCAATACGCGGCGTTTGGCAAAGTCATCGAGGGTATGGAAACGGTAGACGAAATCGCAAACACGAAAACCGATTGGTACGACCGTCCCTACGAAGAAAAGAAAATGAAAAGCGTAACGGCGGAAACGTTCGGCGTCGAATACGCCCAACCCGTCAAGGCGTAACGAGGTGATTATGAAAAGATTTTTAGCTTTGACTCTTTGCGTGCTTTCTCTTGCGCTTTGTATCGGTTTTACCGCTTGTAAAGACGAGGGGGCGGAGGATACGAATAAAAAAGATTCTTCAATTATCGGCGGCGATGGTTGGACGGGGAATTATTAAGCACAACGGATATGATTTACGAAATTGCAGGACTGCGTGTTCTTTTACAAAACGAATACGAATACACGACGAAGTTTTGCCGCGAGTATCTTGCGGCAGACCAGTTTTCTCCTGCAAACGTAACCGCTGCCGTTACGAAAGAAGAATTTGACGAAGAAAAAAACGCTTCGCCGCAGTTCTCGGACGGGTATATTGAAAACATCTGTCTATACCGCAGTCTTTGTCGTCAGCTTCCCGAGTTTGACCGTATGCTTTTGCATTGTTCCGTACTCGAACTGGACGGAAACGGTTACGCATTTTTAGGCAGAAGCGGCACGGGAAAATCGACCCATACCAAACTTTGGTTAAACGCGTTTCCCGCAGCGCGCGTCGTCAACGGCGATAAACCGATTTTACAATACGAAAAAGAGGGCTTTATCGTCCACGGCACGCCTTGGCAGGGGAAAGAACGTTGGGGCTGTAATACGAGCGCGCCTTTGCGCGGACTTTGTTTTTTAGAACAAGCCAAAGAAAATTCCATCAAAAAATTATCTCCTACAGAAGTTTCTTCTCGCTTGTTTATGCAGATTTTGCTGCCGCAAGAAGAAAACGCGGTGGAAAAAACGTTAGAGCTTGCCGATAAGCTTATTTCTTCCACGCCCGCTTATCTTCTTCGTTGCAATATCTCGAAAGAGGCGGTCAAAACCTCTTACGAAGCTCTGACGGGCAATCCTTATCCTGAAAATTAAAGAAGGTAATCTAATATGAAAATCAAAAAAGGTTTCGTTCTCCGCGTTGTTGGCGGCGAACACGTCGTCGTTCCCGTCGGGGAAATGAGCAAACAATTCCACGGTATGATAAACTTAAACGAAACGGGCGCGTTTTTATGGCGTTTTTTCTCGGAAGAACATACTCTTGAAGAGGGCGCGGCGGCACTGTGCAACGAATACGACGTAGAACTTAAGCGCGCAACCGCAGACGTACAGCGTTTCTTTGACGTTTTGCTTGCAAACCGTTTTGCAGAATAAGTATATGGAACAGAACGAAAGACTAAAAATAGAGGACGTACTTGCAGAAAAGGGATATTATGCGGGTCCAACCGTCGGGGTCAGTATGTTGCCTATGCTGAAAAACCGTCGGGACACCATTATTATCCGTCCCAAAACGGAGCGTTTACAGCCCTTAGACGTCGCGCTTTATAAACGCGAGGACGCTTATATTTTGCACCGCGTATTAAAGCAAACGGAAAGGGGTTATATTATCCGCGGAGATAACTGCTATGCAGACGAAAACGTCCCTGAGGATAGCGTAATCGGCGTTTTAACCGAGTTTTTCCGCAAAGGGAAGCACGTTACCTGCACGGACAAAAAATACCTCCGCTACGTTAAAAGACGTTTAAAATGGTACAAACCTCGCCGCTTTTTCGTGCGGATAAAAGGCAAATGCAAAAACGCAGTCAAAAAATTTTTATATCTTTTTAAGAGGAAGTAACGACTGATGAAAGGCTCGGCAACGATGAAAAACGGAAAACTTTGGTTGAAAAAAGAAATGCGCCCGTATCGAGGCGCCATTTTGCTGTTGACCTTGTTTCTCTCCCTTTCGACGGTATTTTCTCTTGCGTTTGCCTATCTTGTAAAATACGTTATCAACAGCGCAACCGACGGAAAAGCAAATACGCTTTGGGTATTTTCCGCCGTGTTGCTGTCTTTGATTTTACTGAAAATCCTCTTTAAAACGCTCGACGGTTTCTATACGGAAAAATTACGCTCGAAAATCGTAACCAATCTCCGCGTTAAGATTTTTAATAAAATTCTCCGCTCTGATTACGCAACGATTACTCGTTATCACAGCGGTGAACTGCTCAACCGTTTAACCTCGGACGTTCAAGAGATTGCGGCGTACACGGTAGGGCTGTTGCCCGTACTGACTTCTATGCTCATCCAATGTATCGGCGCGATCGTATTGCTGTTGACCATCAATCCGTTGTTTACGGCGGTCTACGTCGTATGCGGCGGCGCGTTCGGCGTATTGGCAGCGCTCTTCCGTCGTCAAATCAAAAAACGCCAAAAGGCGTTCTTGGCGGCTGACGATATCCACAGAGCGTTTATGCAAGAGGGGATTTCCGCTTCAATGACCGTCAAGGCTTACGGTGCGGAAAAACAAAGCACGGAAAAATCGGCAGAATTAGCAAAAGAGTATTACAAAGCGCGTATGGATAGAAACTTTTTGCGTTCGGGCATCAACGCCGTCTTTGCCTTGCTTAGCAATTCGGGTTTGATTCTTGCCGTGGTATGGTGCGCCGTTTCCATTTTAAACAACCCCGTTGCCGCCGATTACGGCGCAATGCTGTCCGTTATTTTGTTGTTGATGCAATTCCAGCAACCGCTTTCGGGATTTTCCGCCGTCATTCCCGCCTATTACGCCCGTATTGCCAGCGGCGAACGGTTGGCGGAAATCGAGGATATTCCCACGGAAAATCTTACGGATACGCCTAAACCCTTTAATTTTGAGCGTATTTCTCTTAAAAATCTTTGTTTTGCCTACGAAGAGGAAGAGGTTCTTTCAAAAACTACTCTAACGATAAACAAAGGCGAAATCCTTTCTCTTACAGGCGCTTCGGGCACGGGGAAGAGCACTTTATTTAAGCTCCTGCTCGGCTTGTATACTCCTACCGACGGCGAAATTTTACTGGAAAACGAAAAAGAAAGCGTAGCGTTGCAGGCAAAACACAGAAACTTATTCGCCTACGTCCCCCAAGGCAATTTCCTCTTCTTGGGTACGATTTACGAAAACCTTACATTCTTTGCCGAAAACGGAGAAACGATTGACGACGAAAAAATAAAATCCGCCCTGCAAATCGCTTGCGCCGACTTTGTTTTCGACCTTCCAAACGGTCTTAATACACGGCTTACGGAACGAGGAGGCGGACTGTCGGAAGGGCAGCTACAACGCCTTGCGGTGGCAAGGGCAATTTTGTCTAACCGTCCTATTTTACTGCTTGACGAAGCGACCAGCGCGCTGGATAGCGAGACGGAAACCCATCTTTTGAAAAATATTAAAAAATTACAAGACAAAACTTGCCTTATCGTAACGCACCGCCCCGCGGCTTTGGCAATTTCCAACCGCGTATTAACGATAAACCAAAATACGATATCCGAATAAACAGAAAGAAACGAACCAAATCGGTTCGTTTCTTCGTTATTTTATACTGTTTCTGTATTCGCTGGGGGTCATACCCAAATACTTCCTAAACACGAAAGTAAAGGTGGAAAGAGAATCAAAACACAAAAGCTCGGTAATTTCCGCAAACGATTTGTTTTTCCGTATCAGTTTTTTTGCCTCGTCGATTTTTAATTTCAAATAGGTTTGATAGATACTTTTCCCCGTTTTTTTCTTGAAAAAAGTACAAAGTCTTGTCGTCCCGTAATGCAATTCGTTGCTAAGATCCGCCAAACTAAATTTCCCGTATATCTTCGAACTTAAAATTCGTACGATTTCGTCTTCAAGTTCGGACGAGTCGGCGATTTTCGAAACGAAAAACTCTTGCGAGGAAGGGCGCTTTTGCGCGTGCCGCAAAAGATAAATCAAAAAAGCTTCCAAAGAGTTTTTTATAATTTGCTCGCCGCCAAGGTTTGGATTTTCCAATAATTTCAAACCGCTAAGATGGGGGTCAAAGTCGGGCAAATCAAAGGTGTTTTCCGCTTCCGACATAATATTTTGCAGTAAATACCTATACTTTTCAGGTACGGCAAATTTTTTGTCGGCAAAAAAGTTCATCGATTCGGAGCGGCAGGAAAAGGAAATAATAAACAAATTCGGCTCTTTATCGCCGCTTTCGACAAAATGCGGTTGATTGGGTTTGATAAATATAATTTCTCCCTGTTTTAATTCGACTTTTTTCCCGTCTATCCCAACGAATACGTTTTCCTTGTCGGCGTAATTGATTTCCCAAAAATCGTGTTTTTCTTCGGGGAAAACGTAGTTTTTCTCTAACGCCTGATAATGAATGGTAACTATCTTTTGCACGTTCAAAAGATTGGAGATTTTGTGCATATAAAATTTTTTCAATTGTTCCGTCATATCTTTATTATAACAAACCCAACCGTCTTTGTAAAACGTTTCTTTATACTTTTGCTATATTTCAATAAAAAATCTTACGAAAGAATACCACAAAACAAGGAAATATTTTCTATTGTTTTTTATCGTAGGAGTAGTATAATGATTGCATAAGAACAATAGGAGGGCTATTATGCTCGATTACTTAAACGAATATAAAGAGATTGCCGATTTGTTTGCCTTAGAGGGCGAAACAACGGATATCCGTCCTTACGGCGAAGGGCATATCAATTTGACTTTGCTCGTAACGACGACGAAAAAACGTTATATTATGCAAAAAATGAATACGCGCGTATTCAACGACCCCGACTCGCTTATGAAAAATATTTGCGGAGTAACCGAACATCTTGCTTCGCGCGGCATCGAAACGCTGAACGTCGTAAAAACCAAAAAGGGCGAATCCTTTTTAAAAGGGGAAGCTTGCTATCGCGTTTACGATTTTATCGAAAATACCGTAACTTATCAAGCCGTCAGCGACAAAGAAATCTTTAAAAACTCCGGACGGGCGTTTGGAGAATTCCAAAACCATCTTGCGACCTTCGACGCTTCGAAACTGACGGAGACCATCAAACGCTTCCACGATACACCCAAACGCTTTGCCGATTTTAAAGCGGCGCTTTTAGAGGACAAATTCGACCGCGCGAAAGACTGCAAAGAGGAAATCGAGTTCATTTTGTCCCACGAAGATACCTACGGTATCGCAATGGCGGGGCTTCAAGACGGGTCGCTGCCTTTACGGGTTACGCACAACGACACCAAATTAAACAATATCCTTATGGACGCAGAAACGGGAAAAGCGCGCGCCGTTATCGATTTGGATACGATTATGCCCGGTTCGATGCTGTTCGACTTTGGCGATTCGATTCGTTTCGGGGCTTCGACGGCTGCCGAGGACGAAAAAGACCTTTCCAAGGTACATTTTGATATCGAGCTATTCCGCGCATACGCAGAGGGCTATTGCGGAGCGGTAAAAGACAGCATCACCGAAAAAGAAGCCGAGCTATTGCCTTACGGCGCTTATCTTATGACGATTGAATGCGGTATGCGTTTCCTTGCCGATTATCTTTCGGGGGACACGTATTTCGCCACGAAATACGAAGGACACAATCTCGTGCGTTGCCGCACTCAAATCCGCCTTGCCTCGGAAATGGAAGAAAGCTTTGAGACAATGAAAAAAATTATTGCGGAAATTCTTGCGTAAACTTAACCTTTACCCCGTGAAAACGGGGTAATTTTTTAAGCGGAGTCACCACTTGTACCAGTTTTTTCTTTTCGAATGATTGACAGAAAGTATCAATTATGTTATAATTTAAATTAAGATTGATTTCTAAGGATTTTAGCTATGAAGAAATTACATTTAATCTGCAATTCTCATATCGACCCCGTTTGGATGTGGGATTGGGAAGAAGGAGAGGCGATCTCCGTCTCCACCTTTTGGCAAGCAGCCGAATTTTGCAAAGAATTCGACTACGTTTTCTGCCATAACGAAGCGATTTTGTACGAATTTATCGAAGAACACGATCCGCAATTATTTCAAGAAATTTCTAACCAGGTTTCGCAAGGAAACTGGAAGATTATGGGGGGATGGTATCTTCAACCCGATTGCAATATTCCCTCCGGCGAAGCTTTTGTTCGTCAGATAAAATTGGGCAGAGAATACTTTGCGGAAAAATTCAACGCAAGACCTACTACGGCTATCAATTTCGACTCCTTCGGTCATACGGTAGGGCTTGTACAAATTTTGAAAAAATGCGGATACGACAGCTATATGTTCTGCCGTCCGATGCCCGAAATGCTGGAACTGCCCAACAAAGAATTTATTTGGGTCGGCAAAGACGGCAGCGAAGTTAAGGCTTCCCGTGTGGAAGACGTAACCATTTATTGCAGCGGGTTCGGTACTTCGCTTGCCGATATTCAACGCAAATCGAAAAACTATGAAAACGACGAAATCGGCGTTGCGCTTTGGGGGGTAGGTAACCACGGCGGCAATCCGTCCAGAAAGGATTTGCAGGAAATCACCGCGTATATCGAAGAGCAAAAGGGCACGCTGGAAATCGTTCACAGCAACCCCGAAGCCTATTTTGCCGATATCAACCCTACTGCGCGTTGGGAAAAATCGTTGCACCCTTGTTTGGTCGGCGCGTATACCTCGATGAGCAGTATCAAGCAAAAGCATATTGAGCTCGAATATAAACTCTTCGCCACCGAAAAGCTGTGCTCGCTTGCGGAATTGCGCGGCTTGTACGTTAAAAACCAAGCGGCGTTTACCGAAGCGGAAAAAGCGCTGGCTTGTATCCAGTTCCACGACGTCGGTTCGGGTACTTGCGCCTCGGACGGAGAAAAGAGCTCGCTTAGAAAAGGCGATTACGCTTTGGAATTGTTACAAAAAGAATTTAACAAAGCCTTTTTCGCCCTCGTCGGCAACGAAAAAAAGGCGGGCGAAGGGGAGTTCCCGTTCTTCGTTTTCAATCAGCAGCCTTACGATAGAAAAGCGGTTGTAGAGATGGAATATCTTATGCCCACATCCATCGATACAGACGATATTCAATATACGGTTACCGTAAAGCAAGACGGAAAGGTGATGCCTTCGCAGTGCATTAAGGAATTGTCTAATATCAACTACGACCGCCGTAAACGCATTGCGGTAAGCTGCGTATTGCCCGCTTTTGACGTTACCCGTTTGGACTTAACGGTGGAAATTACTCCCAAGCAGCCTGAAATCGTACAGCCCGATGGAGATATCCTCCTTAAGGACGAATATAAAACCGTCCGTATCAGCCGTAAGACGGGGCTTTTGGAAAGCTATATCGTAGACGGAAAGGAAATGCTTTCGGGCGGCGCGTTCGAGCCCGTTCTGTACGACGATAACGCCGACCCTTGGGGTTGGGAATTAGAACGTATCGGAGAAAATCCCGTTCCGTTCACCCTTTCCAAATGCGATAAAGGGGTTTTCCGCGGTATGGAAAACGTCAAAATCGTAGAGGACGGCGACGTATTAACCGAAGTCGAAAGCTTCTTCGAGGCGGGCGGCAGTTACGTGCGCGTATCTTATCGAATCTTTAAACATTCCCCCAACGTAGACGTCATCATCAACGCATTCTGGAATGAAAAAGAAAAAGCCTTAAAGGTAAAAATCCCCACGACGCTGCAAGGCGAGTTCATTGGGCAAGTACCTTTTGGCGTGGACGAATACGAAAAAGACGGAAAAGAAAAATCTATGCAGCGTTTTGCGGGCATTCAAGACGGAAACAACGCGTTTGCGCTGTATAACGATTGCACGTTCGGGTTCTCGCACGACGGCGACGCGTTGTATGCGACTTTGCTGAGAGGGGCTGCCTATTGCGCGCACCCGATTGGAAAGAAACCGCTTATCAAACGCAATATTTTTATTCCGTATATTGAGCAAGGGAAACGTAATTTCCGTTTCCGCATCTCTTACGATAAGACGAGCGAATTGGAAAACCTTGCGCAAGAGTTCGTTTCTGTTCCGTATACCATCAATCATTTCCCGCACGGCAGCGGCGAAAAGGGCGGTGAAGTTTTGACGGTAGACAACAAAGCCGTTTCGCTCGTGTCGTTCTATAAAGAAAAGAACGAATATACCCTGCGCTTCGTCAATAACGGCGCGGAAAATCAAACGGCGACGGTTACCCTGCAGGGCAAGCAGTTCGTTTTGAATTTCGGCAAATACGAGGCGAAAACCTACGTATACGACGGAAACTCTTTAACGGAAAAGAAGATTTGGTATTGATAAAAAAGAACGGGAAAATTCCCGTTCTTTTTTATTATACAGAAACAATTCGCTCCCGCGAATTTCTCCACCCTCAAGTCCCACCTGATAAGGGTGATTTGTCAAACTAAGTGCAACACTTTTTAAGAAAAAGTTCAAATAAATCTTGTGGTTTTTGGAAATTTAATATCTTTTTCGGTCTGGCGTTAATTAACGCCAGATTTTTTTCGAGCGTTTT